>CALUJY010000005.1 GCA_944321085.1 uncultured Barnesiella sp. | reverse complement strand
TTCAAAAAACCGTGTAATTGGCTATATTTCAATAATTTCAAAGAACTATTTATCCACTTTTACGGGACAGTAGTGTAGCCGATATTCCAATAATCGTTAATTCATACAGCATCTTTATTTATTCACTTCCTATCGATGCAATCTTTATAATAGCGCATCATAGCATTTAATTTCGTCGTTTCATTGTTCTATAACGTTTCCCAAAAACTATTTTATAATTTTCTTACGACCCATCTTTCGTCGACGAATCAATCGTTGTTTGGCGAGTATGCCCTCATTTGCACTATCTTTGCAAAAAATATCTGTATGGCAATCATAGAAATTTCATCGCTGCAACACCCGGGGGTGGAACTGTTCGGGACACTGACTGAGGCTCAATTACGGAATCGTTTAGAACCCGACAAAGGGATATTCATAGCCGAAAGCCCCAAAGTGATACGCGTGGCATTAACAGCCGGTTATGAACCTGTCGCTTTGCTGTGCGAACAACGTCACATCGACGGCGATGCGGCCGACATTATAGCTCAATGCCCCCATATACCCGTTTATACAGGCGACCGCGAACTATTGGCACAACTCACCGGCTATACTCTTACTCGTGGCGTATTGTGCGCCATGCGCCGACGACTTTTGCCTACCGTCGAAGAGGTATGCCGCCCATCGAGCCGGGTGGTAGTGATAAAAGGGGTAGTAGATACTACCAACATCGGGGCAATATTCCGCTCGGCAGCGGCTTTGGGAATTGACGGCGTACTGCTCACGCCCGACTCGTGCGACCCGTTGAACCGACGTGCCGTACGCGTCTCTATGGGTTCGGTATTTCTGATACCGTGGACATGGATAACCGAACCCCTCACCGACCTGCACAACTACGGATTTCGTACCGTAGCAATGGCTCTCACCGACCGTTCGTTGCCCATAGATGCCCCTATCATTGCCAGCGAACCCCGACTTGCCATCATCATGGGCACCGAGGGTGACGGTCTGCCCCACTCCATCATCGCCGAGGCAGACTATGTGGCTCGCATACCTATGGCTCACGGTGTCGATTCGCTCAATGTGGCGGCAGCATCGGCCGTCGCTTTTTGGGAGTTACGCCAACGAAAGGAATAAGGGATTCCGTAAGAATAGAACGGAAAATCAATCGCCCAAACGTTTCAAGATATTATAGGCTGCCATGATGCCCAGCTCGCCGGCCTTTGAGAGGTCGGCACGCCCTTTGGCTTCGTCACCGGCTTTAAGATAAGCCAATCCACGATTGAAATAGGCTGCCGCCAAATCGGGCTGCAAACGCAATGCGTCGGTATAGTCGGCTATGGCCGAGGCAACATCCTGTTGCGCAAAATAGAGGTTACCCCGATTGTAGTAAGCATAGTAGAAACGAGGCGAAAGCTCCAACACGCGAGCAAGGTCGCGATATATGAGGTCATACTCGACAGCCTCGGGGTTGAGTTGCAACGGCATTCCTGTTGTCGGAGCAGTCGAAGGCTGCGCGTTCGAACCGGCCTGCTGACGCCGACGATATTCCATGTATTTGTAACGCACCACAGCCCGCTCAAAGTATGCCAACATAAATTGAGGACTTTGCTCTATCACACGGTCAAGGTCGGCTATGGCACCGGCATAGTCTTGAATGAGCATCATATCGATAGCTCGTCCGAAGTATGCCAAAGGGTCGGGTGTGCTGAGGGTATCTATAAGCCGGTCATAACGATTGATAGACAAGAAACGTTCATTGATTTGCGACGTGGTGAGTATCGCCTCATCGTTAGTAAGCACAAGACGATAAGGGAAAGCCTGCAACCCGTTGAGATAATCGAGTTCGTCGGAGAAGAAGTTCGACGGACGCAACTCGTTGGGACGCTCATAGTAAGTAAGCACAAACATGGGTTGCATGGAAACTCGCACATTGCGGTCTTGGACACGCCCCCGTACTTGGCTTTCGTATTTAGGCGCGAAGGCTTCGCTTGCATCGTTATCGGCAACAAGGAGACGGTCGAATTTATTGATATTCTTATCCGACTCGGTGCGCTCGGCTTTCGTAGCAGCATTTTCAACAGCCTCTACGGCAAGAGCCGGGTCTTGCTTAACTTTTTCCTGCAAAGCGTATGCCTTGTTGAAGTCGGCCTCGCCACCCCGTAAATCGCCCAATTTGCGTTTGGCCTCGGAACGAGCATACAAGCCGCCTATATAGTCGGGATAAACTTCCAGCACAGCATCATAGTCGGCAATGGCATCGGCATACTGCCCCAAAATATCATATAGTATAGCACGATTGTAACGGGCAAAATAGTTGTCCGGCTCGCGGGTAAGCACCGCTGTGAAGTCCTCGATGGATCGGTTGCGGTCGCCCACTTGCATACGCAGCAATCCACGGTTATAATGAGCCATGATGTTACCGGGGTCTATGATAAGCACATAATCGTAATCGGCCATAGCACCGCGCAAATCATCCATATAGTAACGCACCAAGGCACGGTTGATATATGCCAAGGGTGATTGCGGTTCGAGCCGCACGGCCATATTCATATCTTCCAACGCACCGGTATAGTCGGCATCGTGTTTCATGCGTATGTGAGCACGTATTTGATAGGCCGGCGCCATGTTTTTGTCATACTCTATCGCTTTATCCACATCGGCACGGGCTGCTATGGTATCGCCTCGCATCAGGTTAAACTGGCTGCGCGAGAGGTATGCCGGAGCATACGACGGATATTGGGCAAAGAGAGCGACATAAGCCGAGTCGGCAGCAGGATAATTCTCGATTTGCACCTGCGCAATGGCAAGGTTCATCAACATGGGACGGTCGTGCGGCTCATATTCGAGTCCCTGTTTATAATCGGCGATAGCCCCTGCATAGTTTTCCATATTCTGACGGGCTATACCTCGCACCTGATAGGCATCGACCATATAAGGATTACGGTCGATACACGCCGTCGCATCGGCCTCGGCACCCCGGAAATCGTCGAGATTGAGTTTCGCTACTGCACGGTAAAAATAGGGGTCAGCCCAATATGGCTTTGCCTTTATGACCTGATTGAAATATTGTATCGAGAGTACATAATCTTCGAAATAGAGAGCATTACGCCCTATATTCATCACCCTGTCGGTATTGATTTGTGCCACCGCCGGAATAGCCGTCAGCCCAAAGAGAAACAAGAAAATACGATATATGAGAGGCCTCATTTCAACCATGAAAGTTATATGGCAACAAAAGTAAGTAAATAATACGACTTGCCACAGTGCCTCGATGTATTTTTCACTTTTTTTCTTTGTTGCGGCAACTCGCAAATGCCGCGGCAACAAAAGGCCATGCCGATTGTTGTTTCTTTATGATGCAAGAAGCGCAAAAGGAGACCGGCGGATTTATAAAAAAAGTAATTTCATGCCACCTCTCATTTATTTGCACTATCTTCGCATAAACTTAAAATTGACATGACAATGAAAAGAAACATTCTCATCGGCACACTTTGTATTGCCGCGTTGCTTGTTGCCACGTCGTGCAAAACGACTCAGAAAGTGCAACAACCCGCTACCCCGACGTCGACACAAAACAACGACACCCGCAAATATAACATGACCGTATTGCCTAATAATCTGCTCAACGGCGAGTGGCTTTTCACAGAGGCTTGCGGGAAACCGGTTGTAGGCGACAAAACAGTGCAAATTACGTTTGACACTGCAACCAGCCGTGTTTTCGGCAATAACGGCTGCAACGTATTCAACGGCTCGCTGATACTGGGCGAAAGCACCGCCCTGTCGTTTGGCGAATGCATCACCACCATGATGGCTTGCCGTCCCGAAGTTACCGACCGCAATGTAATGCAGGCCATAGGTTCTACGACTCACTACGCAGTGGCCAAACAGACGAAAGACGAGTTGAAAATATACCTGCTCAATGAGGAAGGTGCGGTTGTGGCTACCCTTTCACGCCAGTTAAGAGAGTTGCTCAACGGTCACTGGGACATCGTCGAGGTCGACGGCACCGCCATCGATATCGAAGAGATGCCGTCGGTCGTCCTGGACATTGCCGCACAAAAAATCACCGGCAACTCGGGTTGCAACCTCTTGAACGGCAGCATAGAATATGACGCAACGAGTGTAAACAACGGCATAGCGTTTGAAAATATCGCCTCGACACGCCGCATGTGCTCGCCCGAAGCCATGAAGATTGAAAACGGCATATTGGATGCCTTGAACGATGTAGACGCATTCCGCTTTATCGACAACAATCATATAGGTTTGTATCGGATACCAGATAAAAACAACCTGCTTGTATTGCGCCGCAAATAAGGTAACCGAGAAATCATAAAGCAATCGGGGGAGCATCTGCAAATGCTCCCCCGATGTTTTTATACCAACATTCTACTGACCGAATACCGGCTTATTCGATGTCGAGAAAGGCCGGAGCCGGCAAGTGCATGCCGGCCATCGTAAGCCGATTGTCGCGGGCATACTCCATAAGACGACGGCGGGCTTCTACGGCCTTTGCCTTATCCATATCATACTCGGCACAATATTCGGGATGAGGTACCTGCAAAGCTGCCCCGTGCATGATATCGCCGACAACCAGCAGACTGCCTGCCTTAAATGCCGTATGGCCGGGCGTGTGTCCTGCCGCATCGATGGCCAACACTCCTCCGGGAAGGGTATCGCCAAAAGCAAAGAGGTGCAGGCGCTCTTTGTAGGCCTCCATCGTTGCAACCACTTTTGCATTTTGCTCTGCGGGCATCTGCATCCACGCATCATATTCGGCCTTCGCAATATAGACCTCGGCTTGTGGAAAAACAATGCTGTCGCCGCACATCATGCCGCCAATGTGGTCGCCATGCAGATGAGTAAGGAACAGATATCGTACATCATCGGGGGCTACTCCTATGGCTTGCAATCGCTCCATGAGCCTCCCTTCGGGAGCTCCTATGCCGGTATCGAACAAAATGTGTTCGCCATCGGCCTCTACCCAAAACGCACTGATTGTTGCAGGTATGCCGTCTTGCAAAGCGAGACGCTCGATAAGAGTATCGGGTGCGTCGGCAAAAAGGGAACGCGGCATCAACTTATCTTGTGCGTTGTCTTGCAGCCAAACGGCTGTTACATTACCGAGCTACAATGTCTCTACACCTTCTACCGGGACAGCCGTATCGGAAGCCTCAGCATCTTGCCGAGCGGCATCGCCCTTACCGGCACACGACGCAAAAGCCATAGCCAACACGGCAATCATTCCGGTCGCTTTTACTAAATTGGTATTCATGTCTGTAATCTTATTATATGGGTTTCACAGATAATATCTTTATAGCAAGTCGTTGTATCGGTATCAATAGCCGAAACACTGAACAGCGAGACGCATACGGTCGCGAATTTCCACGCCGAAAGGACAATTTTTTTCGCACTTCCCGCATTGTACACACTCCGACGCATGATGATTCAACAAAGCATAATGCTCACGTACCGTTTCAGGTACAAATCCTTCTGCCTCGGTAAGATTATAAAACTTATTGACCGAAGCAATATCTATACCCACCGTACACGGGGCGCAATGACCGCAATACATACAATGCCCTTTCCACGAAAAATTTTCCATGCCTTGCATTACCTGCGTATAGTCTTTTTCCTCTTTCGACGCATCGCACCATGCCACAGCAGCTTTTATTTCGTTCTCATTGCGACAACCCACCATAACAGCCGCCACAGCAGGTCGTGTAAGAGCATATTCGAGGCACTGCACAGGTGTAAATGCACGTCCGAAAGGAGAACGGCTCTCGCTCAACAAATCACCGCCGCCAAATACTTTCATTACATCTATCCCCACCCCATTGCGTTCGCACAACTCATAAAGAGCCGCCCTATCGGAGTCGATATTTTGCAAAACGCGAGCATAACTTTCATCCGCCCAAAGGTCTTCGACGTTCTCACTTGCCGGTTGCAGGTCGTAACACGGATTGATAGCAAACAACAATACATCTATCATGCCGCTATCTATGGCTCGCATAGCTACTTGGGGATTATGACTGCTCAGTCCTATCGCCCTGATACGCCCCTCACGTCTCCATTTCGACGCTTGTTGCATGATGCCTTCATTCAACACCTTGTCAAGGTCGGCCATGTCGTCAACATAGTGTATCATACCTATATCCAGATAGTCGGTCTGCAAAAGCTCTAAACGTCGCTCAAAAGCAAGCACAACCTTGCTCATATCACGCGTGCGCAGATACTGCTCATTCTCCCAAACCGTTCCTATATGGCCTTGTATGACAAAGCTACCGCACCGCCCTATCAAAGCCTTGCCTATATGGGCTAACATATCGGAATTGGGAGAATAAAGGTCAATGCAATTAATGCCTTGCGCAACAGCATAATCGAGCAAACGAGTTGTTTCCTCGGACGACATTCCGATAAAGCCTTCGCACCCCAATCCTATCGCACTGACGCGAATGCCGGTTTTGCCTAATGTACGATATTCCATAACACGATTTGTCTATTATAGCGATGATGTTGCTCAAAATTAATCAATATATTTATCAATCGCAAATAGTCGTTATCATACAAGAGTTTGCGTTGTCGAACCCGACCAGTCAAAAGGATATAAAAAAGCAGCGCCTCGGATACCGAAGTGCTGCCTTAAATCGGGGAAGGGAGAGAAATTATTCTTCGTCGTCCTCTTCTTTCATATTATGGAATACGTTCTGAACGTCTTCATCTTCTTCGATACGCTCCAAGAGTTTTTCGATAGACGCACGTTGCTCGGCATCGAGTTCTTTCACATCGTTGGGGATACGCTCAAACTCTGAGCTGATAATTTCAAAGCCATTGTCTTCGAGATACTTTTGTATGTCGTTATACGACTCGAAAGAACCGTAAAGTACGATTTCCTCATCATCGGCATCGACCTCATCTACGCCGTAATCTATCAATTCGAATTCGAGGTCTTCGAGCGAAACGCCTTCTTTGGGTTTGATATGGAACACACTCTTGTGCTCAAAGAGGAACGACAACGAACCGCTTGTGCCTAACGAGCCACCGGCTTTATTGAAATAGCTGCGTATATTGGCTACTGTACGGGTGTGGTTATCGGTGGCTGTCTCTATGACGATAGCAATACCATAAGGTCCGTATCCTTCGTATACAATCTCTTTGAAGTCACCGGCATCCTTATCGGTAGCTTTCTTTATGGCACGCTCTACATTATCCTTGGGCATGTTGGCAGCCTTAGCGTTTTGCATCAGAGCACGCAAGCGGGGATTACCGTTAGGGTCAGGGCCACCTGCTTTTACGGCAATGGTTATTTCTTTACCTATCTTGGTAAATGTACGGGACATGTTGCCCCAGCGTTTCAGTTTTCTGGCTTTGCGGTATTCAAAAGCTCTTCCCATATTTCTCTGTTTTACTAAATTATATTTTTAATGATAATTCCATTTATCGCAGTTGTGCACCGGCCTGCTGCTCAAAGGCTGCTATCAGCTTACCCATAACAGCTTCTATCTGCTTGTCGGTAAGTGTCTTGTCGTCGTCTTGCAAAAGGAACGAAACGGCATACGATTTTTTACCCGCCGGCAACTTGTCGCCTTCGTAAACGTCGAACAACGATACATCACGCAACAATTTACGGTCGGTAGCACGTGCTATACGCTCTATGTCGGCAAAAGTCACTGACTTGTCGACCAGCAATGCCAAATCGCGTTTTACCGATTGATACTTGGGCAATTCGGTAAACGTCACCTTATGGCGCAATGCAAGGCGCAACATATTATCCCACAAAAGTTCGGCATAGAATACGTCGGCATCTATATCGGTTTTTTTGAGCAGTTTGCGGGTTACTATACCTACATGTCCCAGCAACTTGCCTCCACGGGTCGTTATCTGCAAGGCTGCCGAGTAGAGGTCGTCAGATATTTGCGTCATAACCATTTCGCTACGCGATATACCCATGCGTGCAAAGATATTCTCGACATAGGCTTTCAGCTCGAAGACACTCGATTTCTCATCGGGATGTGCCCAGCTTCCCGACACACGATTACCCGTAAGCCACAATGCCAAATGCTTCTCCTCTGAATATGCAGCCGTCAGGTCATTTTCATTAGTCTTATCGGCATCATAGAAATAGCAACTGCCAAACTCGTAGAAACGCAAGTCAGGACGACGGCGATTGATGTTACGGGCTATACTCTCTAATCCGCCGAACAGCAAAGTCTGACGCATCACACCGAGGTCGCTGCTAAGGGGATTAAGCAATCGCACGAAGCGGTCGGACGAGAAGTTGCCACACCCTTCATAGAGCGAAGCTGCGGTAAACGAGTTGCACATAATCTCGTTGAATCCGCAACCTGTCAGTTGCTCCGATATGATATTTTGCAAATGGTGACTTTGGTCGGTAACGGTTTTATATGACAAATTGGCATGCAGCGCATCGGTAAATTCTACATTGTTATAACCATAGATACGCAACACGTCTTCTATGACATCTACGTCGCGTTGCACATCGACCCTGTATGTGGGTACGAGCAACTGCAAGGCCTCGGGCGTTTCGCCGGTAATTTCTATTTCGAGACTTTTCAGAATAGACTTCACCGTCTCGGCCGGTATCTTCTTACCTATGAGTTTGTCTACCTTGTCATAAGCCAATGTAACGGGGAACGGAGGGAAACCCTCGGGGCGCGTGTCTACAATCTCACCGCAAATCGTACCGCCGGCCAGCTCTTTCACCATCAAAGCGGCCAATTTCAAAACGTACACCAAATTGTTGTTGTCGATGCCACGCTCATAACGGAACGAAGCGTCGGTATTGAGACCTTGTCGGCGTGCCGTCTTGCGTACCCATGTGGGATTGAAATAGGCCGATTCGAGGAAAATATCGGTAGTCTCTTCCGTTACGCCCGATTTCAAACCGCCAAACACACCGGCGATACACATGGCCTCCTCGGCATTGCATATCATAAGGTCTTTATCGGTAAGGGTACGCTCCACACCATCGAGAGTGACAAATTTCGTACCTTCCTCGACTGTGCGTACAACCACCTTGCCGCCTTTTATCTGGTTCAAATCGAAGCAGTGCAGGGGTTGGCACATGGCATGCAGCAGATAATTGGTAATATCTACTATGTTGTTGATAGGATGCAATCCTATGTTCTGCAAGTGTCTCTTCAACCACTCGGGGCTCTCGGCCACCTTTACGCTGCGGATGGTCAATCCGGCATAACGCGGACAAGCCTCCGTATTGCGTACCTCTACTTCTATGGCGCCTTCGAGGGTATCCACACCGAAAGCATCCACAGAGGGGCGTCGCAGCTGTGCCGGTTTGCCATGATGTGCCAAATAGGCCGACAAATCGCGAGCCACGCCATAGTGCGAGGCGGCATCGATACGGTTGGGGGTGATGTCCATCTCTATGACATAGTCGCTCTTTATATTGTAATAGTGCTTGGCAGGCGTACCGGGAGCTACGGGCTCGGGCAAAACGATAATGCCGTCGTGCGACGACCCTATGCCTATCTCATCCTCGGCACATATCATACCAAAAGATTCTACACCACGTATTTTCGATTTCTTAATCGTAAAACTTTGGTCGCCGTCATACAGTACCGTTCCTATCGTGGCTACCACCACATACTGTCCGGCTGCAACGTTGGGCGCACCACATACGATTTGCACCGGCTCGCCACTGCCTAAGTCTACTGTCGTTACATGCAAATGGTCGCTGTTGGGATGGTCTTCGCAAGTAAGCACTTTACCTATTACCAAACCTTCAAGGCCTCCTTTGATTGATTGCACTTCCTCTACACCACCGGTTTCGAGCCCGATAGAGGTAAGCGCAGCCGAAGTCTCCTCGGGTGAAAGGTCGAAATCGAGATACTCTTTCAGCCAATTATAAGAAATATTCATATTATGACGATTATTAATCCTCGTTATACAAGCCGTAGCGGCCATAAAACAAGCGTAACAACGGGCTTGCAAAAATTTGCTCAAAGGTACAAAGAATTTTCGTGATTACAGTAGACGCGCCATAAAAACCTTGCATCAACATTATCAAATAACCGGGCGCGGGTGTTATATCGTTATGAAAGTAAATTTCACACCATTTTTCGTATCTTTGGACAGCAGATAAGCAGGCCGATGCAAGCATGGCAACGACCGTAAAAATAAAACTTACAAACAATGATAAAAATATATGGTATGGAGACCTGCCCCGATTGCACTTATGTGGAAAAGCAGGTCATCGGCAACGACCGATACGAGATAATAGATATTGGCAAGAATGTACGCCACCTTAAAGCGTTCTTGAAACTTCGCGACAACAACGCCGTTTTTGCCTCGGCCAAAGCAACCGGTGCGGTGGGCATACCTTGTTTCGTCCTCGACGACGGCACGGTTACGCTTACGGCAGAAGATGCCGGTTTGCAGTCACGTCCCACGGCAGAAGGTGCGTCGTGCAATATCGACGGCAGCGGTTGCTGACAGCCACAGGCAGCCTCACAGTCGGATGGCGGTATGTCGTTACATACAGCCTTTTGTGATATGCCTGCACGCTATCCGGCCATAAACAAAGGGGATATAAGGTCATTTTATTCCTACCGATAGCAACAGCCTGTACACGACAGCGGAGGTCGGCAAAGGAATATAAAGTCGTTTTATTTCTGCTGCATGAACAAGCCGCAAGAGGAAGGAAGGCATAAAAAAACGCCGCAACGGTTGTCGTTGCGGCGTTTCGCTATTTTGAGTATGTAGTCAGCATTACATCATGCCGCCCATTCCGCCCATACCGTTGGCCGGCATGGCAGGAGCAGGATTTTCTTCTTTCTTCTCGGCTATCACGCACTCGGTGGTAAGGAACATACCGGCGATGCTGGCAGCATTTTCGAGAGCTACACGCGTAACCTTGGCAGGGTCGATAACGCCTGCGGCGAAGAAGTTTTCATATTCGCCCGTGCGAGCATTGTAACCGAAGTCGCCTTTGCCCTCGCGAACTTTTTGCAGGATAACGGCACCTTCGAGACCGGCGTTGGCAACAATCTGACGCAAAGGAGCTTCTATGGCGCGTTTTACGATTTCGATACCGGTGGTTTCGTCTTCGTTCTCGCCTTTGAGGCTTTCGAGCATCTCTATGCAACGGATGTAGGTAACACCGCCACCCGGTACGATACCTTCGGCAATAGCGGCACGCGTTGCGCTCAGGGCATCGTCTACACGGTCTTTCTTCTCTTTCATCTCAACCTCCGATACGGCACCGATATAGAGAACTGCTACACCGCCGGCAAGTTTGGCCAAACGCTCTTGCAGTTTCTCACGGTCGTAATCGCTGGTTGTCGTCTCGATTTGGGCTTTGATTTGAGCTACACGCGAAGCGATGGCATCTTTGCTACCCAAACCGTTTACGATAACGGTATTGTCTTTGTTGATGGTGACTTTCTCGGCACGACCCAGCATATCGAGGGTAGCGGCATCGAGTTTCAAACCTTTCTCCTCAGAGATAACTACACCGCCCGTAAGTACGGCAATATCTTCGAGCATCTCTTTACGACGGTCGCCAAAGCCCGGAGCTTTAACGGCACATACCTTCAACGAGCCACGCAGACGGTTTACAACCAACGTAGCCAAAGCCTCGCTGTCGACATCCTCGGCGATGATGAGCAACGGACGGCCGCTTTGTGCCGATGCCTCCAATACGGGAAGCATATCTTTCAAAGCCGAAATCTTCTTGTCGTAGATGAGGATATAGGGGTTCTCCATCTCGCACTCCATCTTCTCGGTGTTGGTAACGAAATAGGGCGAGATATAACCGCGGTCGAATTGCATACCTTCAACAACCTCTACTGTCGTATCGGTACCCTTGGCCTCTTCAACGGTGATAACACCATCTTTTTTCACTTTGCGCATAGCCTCGGCAATGAGTTGACCTATCTCCTCATCGTTGTTGGCCGAGATGCGAGCTACCGACTCTATCTTCGAGAAGTCGTCGCCTACCTCTTGGGCTTGGGCTTTGATACCCTCAACCACTTTGGCAACAGCTTTGTCGATACCGCGTTTCAGGTCCATGGGGTTGGCACCGGCCGTAACGTTCTTCAAACCTACGTTGACGATAGCCTGAGCCAATACGGTAGCCGTGGTAGTACCGTCACCGGCATCGTCGCCCGTCTTAGAGGCAACCTCTTTTACCAACTGGGCGCCCATATTCATAAACGGGTCTTCGAGCTCTATCTCTTTGGCAACGGTTACGCCATCTTTCGTGATTTGGGGAGCACCGAATTTTTTCTCGATAATCACATTACGGCCCTTAGGACCGAGGGTAACTTTCACAGCATCGGCCAAGGCATCGACGCCGGCACGCAGCTCTTCGCGAGCCTGAGTATTGAATTTTATTTCTTTAGCCATAGTAGCAATCTTTTTTTTGAGTTATTCTGAATAGTATAAATGATTACAAAATTGCGAGAATGTCAGACTGACGCATGATGAGGTATTTCTCGCCATCGAGCTCAATTTCAGTACCGGCATATTTGCCATACAATACCTTGTCATTGGGTTTTACGACCATCTCCTCGTCTTTCGTTCCATTACCAACGGCAATGACCGTACCTTTGAGGGGTTTCTCTTTTGCTGAATCGGGAATGATAATTCCACCGACTGTTTTTTCTTCGGCAGGAGCGGGCAATACCAGCACTCTGTCTGCCAACGGCTTAATGTTCATTGTATTACTATTTTTAATGTTCATACTCTTTTTGTTTCCTCTGCATATAGCAGAATGCACTAAATATTTAACCAAATTCATGCCAAAAGCAGATAGCGGGACGACATCGGACAAAATGACAGCAAAAAAGAGCTGCTGCCGGGTGCCGATATGCCCAATAGGCAGTAACCCGACTATGACAATGGCAGAAACATCGGCTTGTGCAAGTTCGCCCCCACCTCAGCATCAGCGCCTTGCCCGTCACCCCTCACAATATGCCAAGCGGGCAACAGCATATTTCTCGTTATGCCGCAGCCCGCTGACAAAAGGTGACAAATAAACAGGTCGCTTGGCAGCCTCATCGCGACAAGAGCCGCTATACTGCCTTGTACATTAGAAAGAGCGACCCTGATATACCGACGACTGCTCCGTAGGCAGCAACGTACCGCTGAGCGTAATGCGATTGGAGCTGAAATTGGGGTCGACCGTTACCGAAGCATTATTGCCTCCTACCGGCAAATTCAAATAGACCGATGCCGAGATACCCGACCCCAACACATTCATCGAGAAAGATACATTACCCCTCTTATCGGTTTTTATCTCCACGTCAGAGGCTCGTCCCTCTACCGTGATACCGCCCACGCCGTTGGGACCGCCTACATTATAAGGAGCGACTTGCACGACAGCCTCGTCGCCTTTGAGCGAGACGAAGTTGGTACCTGCCGATACATAAGCCGTCTCGCCACGCTTAAACTCCAACCTGTCGGCCTCCAATACGAAGTCGTGATTTTCGAGAGCCTCTACCGCACGCACAAAACTTACGGAATCACGCATGGCCTGCATACGCTTTTTCATAGCCTTCTTATCGGCCTTCTCTTGCTTGGTAATTTCCTTGTCGGTCTGTGCGGCTGCTTGTGCCCCTACTGCCCCTATGCACGATATGGCTCCTATGAGCGCCCATGCCAAAAATTTCTGTTTCATAACTGTTATAATTAAAATTTACTATTACGAGATACCGGCTATCGTCTATCACGCGAGAACCACCCGTTTCTATTGCAAATATAGTGAAAGGTGAGAGCCGAGGCAAACGAAAACGCAGTTTTCAGTTTTGGCACGGCCGAACCACATCCTATATTCTATAATATAACAAATAATATGCCATTTCGCCTCTGCCGTCGGCTTACAATTTTTTGCCGCATGGCAGTCGCATCGATGCTGCAATAATCTCACAGCCCTGCGACACATATATATTATTGCTGATTAATCAGAGGAATCCTACATTCCTTATCGCCAATCACAAATCGAGCAAGCCGTCGGGGAGGTGCATGTGTATGATGCGCTCCTGCTCGTCGATAGAATCTACAAAGGCTTCTTGGGCAGGAATGAGCAGCTCACTGCCATCGGGCGAAGCTACTATAAAGAGTATGTTGGCGGTGGCATCGTCGATGGCAACGACACTTCCCAAAGTTCCTTTTTCGCTGTCGACAACAGTAAATCCGATGAAGTAATCGCCGAGAGTGGCCGCGTCGTCCGACTCTACGTAGTAGCGTTTAGGGTAGTAGACATCGAGCAGGGTAAATGCGGCGGCATCGGTTGCATTGTCTACATCGCATAGCTTAATGAGTGCGGTAGAGTCGTTTTTGAAGCGGTATTCTTCGATAAAGAAGGGGACGAAGATGCCCTCGACAAGGCACACGATATAGGGCGAGTCGCAACGGTCAAAGGCGTCGTCGGTAAAGGTCATGGATATTTCGCCATGCACCCCGTGGGGCTTGTTGAAGCGTCCTATTTTTACGAGTTCGTCGCGACGTATCATATTACAAGCGTGTTATGCGCGCTCCTATCGCGTTGAGGCGGCGGTCTATGTCTTGGTATCCGCGGTCAATCTGTTCTATATTGTGTATGCGGCTGGTACCCTCGGCGCTCATGGCGGCTATCAGCAGGGCTACCCCCGCACGAATATCGGGCGACACCATGTCGGCAGCACGCAGGGCGTGAGCATGTGCCTGCCCTATGACTACGGCACGGTGCGGGTCGCAAAGGATGATTTGCGCACCCATGTCGATGAGCTTGTCGACAAAGAAGAGACGGCTCTCGAACATTTTCTGATGGATGAGCACGCTGCCCTTGGCTTGTGTGGCCACGACAAGAAAGACGCTGAGCAGGTCGGGCGTAAGCCCGGGCCACGGGGCATCGGCAAAGGTCATGATAGAACCGTCGATAAAGGTCTCTATCTCATAGGTTTCGTGAGTAGGAATATGCAGGTCGTCGCCCTGTTGTTCTATGGTAACGCCAAGTCGGCGAAAACTGTCGGGGATGATACCGAGATGCTCTACCGAGGCGTTTTTGATGGTTATATCCGAAGCTGTCATGGCGGCCAGCCCTATAAAACTGCCCACTTCTATCATATCGGGCAGTATGGTATGTTCGCACCCGTGCAATGCTCCTACCCCATACACAGTGAGAAGGTTCGAGCCGATGCCTTCGATACGTGCTCCCATACGGCATAGCATACGCGACAGCTGCTGCACATAGGGCTCGCATGCGGCGTTGTATATGGTGGTGACGCCTTGTGCAAGGACTGCTGCCATAAGAATATTGGCAGTACCGGTAACCGATGCCTCATCGAGCAGCATGTATACGCCCTGCAACTTGTCGGCTTTCACTTCATAGACGGCAGCTCCTGCGGCACACGATATGGAAGCGCCCAACTTCTGCATACCGAGGAAATGGGTGTCGAGGCGACGGCGGCCTATCTTATCGCCGCCGGGACGGGGCATGCGCACATATCCCTCACGAGCCAACAGCGGACCCATGAGCATGACCGAACCGCGCAGCGATGCGCAGCGCGAAATAAAGGCATCGCTTTGCATGTAATCCATATCCAAGTGTGCCGCACGGAATGTATAGGTATCTATCCCGTCGCGACTTACTTCCACGCCCATCTCACGCAACAACTGTATGAGGTTGTTGACGTCGAGTATATCGGGAACGTTGTGCACGGTAACCGGTTCGGTGGTAAGCAACGAAGCGCATATAATCTGCAAGGCTTCGTTTTTGGCGCCTTGCGGGGTAAGCTCGCCCTGCAACCGGCGACCGCCTTCGATAACAAATGATGCCATAACGTGTGTATATGCAGGTAAGGGCTACGATTACTTATTTTTCTTTTTCTTCTTGCGCGATTGCTGTTGCGGTGCGGGATCTTCTTTGAGTTCTTTGGCACGCATGAGGGGTGCATCCATACGGATGGCGCCGTGGGTATATTCGTAAACGTCTTGCCAGATTTTCTCATCCTCGACGTTGTCTTTATTCCATGCAATATAGGAACGCTTCATAAAATTGGCCAGCATATAGGCCAACGCATCGCGTTCTTCACCGGGCGACATGAGGCGAGCTTTTTGCAACATATCTTCGGTGATTTTCCCGTAATGGCGGTAGTGTATAGGGAAGTGGCGATACGGGATGCGTTCGGGCTTCGTCACCAAGTTCTCGCGCTTCACAACGGGATAGGGATAGTCTATATCGAGCTTGAAATCGGACATAATGGCGAGGTGGTCCCACAACTTGTGCTTGAAGTCGTCGATATCGCGCAAGTGAGGGAACAAGTTGCCCATAATATCTATGATGGTATAAGCACAACGGGTACGCTCCTGCCTGTCGGGAATAGAGAGGCAGTAATCGACCATTTGCTGCACATTGCGCCCATACTCGGGCAAGACAAGTTTTTTGAGTTGTGAATTATATTGCAACATAATATTTGAACAGATTGTCTTCGTTATATGATTTTGTTTTTAGGTCGGGTAGCCACGAACTCTTTCAGATAGAACGGTTCGTAATAGGCTACGTCACAAAAGTCGCCTCGCACGAAAGCCCGCTCGGCAAGCGCTACCATACCCGAGGCAAGCGGACAAATATCGTCGACAAAAAGCGCATTGCAATGTTGTATAACGCTCTTGCATTTGGCCGCGCCGTTGCCGCAGAATACCACTTTGCGCTGTTCGAGAATGTCGTCGAACGTGTGCTCGTCTACCACGTATGCCCCCACCGGCATTACAGGTTGCAAACGCTCGTCGTACACGGCAGCATACACCTCCATGCGGCGGGCATCTATCATGGGGCATATCAAGGCTTCGGGCTCGGCATCGGCACGAAACATGGCCGTGGTACAAAGCAATTCGAGTGTATTGACAGCAATAAGAGGCAAACCTAACCCGAAACACAAACCTTTGGCTTCGGAAACACCGATGCGCAACCCCGTATATGAACCGGGGCCACCGCTTACCGCAACAGCATGCAACGGCAACTCTTTGAGGCGGGCATAGGTAACAGCGTCTTGCACAAAGCCGCCCAAAAGCGACGCATGCGACGGCCCGTCGAATGCCTCACGATGGAATTGTACGTATCCGTCGCACGACAGTGCCACGGAACATACCTCGGTAGAGGTCTCTATATGTAGGATATTGGGCATAACAATATATCACTTGCAGTTATGGAGCACAAAAATAGCTCTTTTTTCTCAATGGATAGGAGAAATAACCGCGAAATAAATTAATTTTGCAGGAATAATACATTGAACCATGATACAATCCATGACAGGATTCGGTAAAGGAATAGCCGAATTGCCCAACAAAAAGATAATTGTCGAAATAAAATCGCTCAATAGCAAACAACTCGACTTGTCGACTCGCATCCCGCCTCTATACAGAGAGAAGGAGATGGAAATACGCAGCGAAATAGCCCGAAGGCTCGAACGCGGCAAAGTCGACTTGACGATACGCACAGAGAGTATCGGCGGCGATACCCCCTCGCAAGTCAACCTGAACGCACTGCAAAGCTATTACGAGCAGATAAACAATGCCGCCACGACCTTGGGCATAAATGCCCCCACCGACTGGTTCCAGATTTTGTTCCGCTTGCCCGACACGCTGCAAACCGAGTCTCTCGAACTGAGCGACGAAGAGACCGCTGCACTCGACAGAGCGGTAACGCTTGCCATAGACCAGCTTGTCGCCTTCCGCACACAAGAAGGCCGATGTCTGCAAGATATCTTTACACAAAAAATCACCAACATAGCCGCCTTGCTCAAAGAAGTCGAGACCTACGAACAAGAACGGATAGAGAAGATAAAGGGTCGCATCGTAGAGGGGTTGTCGAAGATAAAAGAAATAGACTACGACAAGAACCGCCTCGAACAAGAGATGATATACTATATAGAGAAATTGGATATCAACGAAGAAAAGCATCGCCTCGACAACCACCTGCACTACTTCATGGAAACCATGGATACAGGGCACGGACAAGGCAAAAAGCTGGGTTTCATAGCCCAAGAAATGGGGCGGGAAATAAACACGCTGGGCTCGAAGGCAAACCACGCCGAGATGCAACGCATCGTAGTGCGTATGAAAGACGAACTGGAACAGATAAAAGAACAAGTCCTCAACATAATGTAGCAACTGTCATGGAGAAGAAAGGCAAACTTATCATTTTTTCAGCGCCATCGGGCTCGGGCAAATCGACGCTCATACAATACCTCATGCAGCAAGGCCTGCCGCTGTCGTTTTCGGTATCGGCCACCAGCCGACAACCGAGAGGCAACGAGCAAAATGGCAAAGACTACTACTTCATGAGTATCGATGAATTCCGCGAACACATAGGTAACGGCGACTTCTTGGAATATGAAGAAGTATATCCCGGCAAATATTACGGTACGCTGAAATGCGAGATAGAACGCCTGCGCGAAAGCAACCGCCACGTGATATTCGATGTCGATGTGGTAGGCGGGCTCAACATAAAACGTTTCTACGGCAACGACGCACTCTCCATATTCATCAAACCGCCCAGTGTCGATGTCCTGCACGAACGGCTCGTAAAACGGGGTACCGATGCTCCCGAAGTAATCACTACCCGTATAGCCAAAGCCGTGCAAGAACTATCGTACGCACCGCGTTTCGACAAAGTCGTGGTCAACGATACACTCGAAAATGCTCAAAAACAAGTTTTGGAACTTGTCACGAACTTTATAAACGAATAATATATGAAAATAGGCATCTTCTCGGGTTCGTTCAACCCCATACACATGGGGCATCTCATGCTGGCTTCATATCTCGCCGAATACGAAGGCTTCGATGAAGTGTGGATGAGCGTAACGCCCCACAACCCGGTGCGAGAACGAAGTACTCCCGATGGAGACCGTCACCGATGCGAAATGTTGAAGTTGGCCATAAGCTCCAACCGCAAAATACGCTATTGCGACATAGAATTTTCGCTGCCGCAACCCTCTTACACCATAACGCTGCTCGATACTCTTCGGGAAAAATACCCGGGAAATACATTCGTGTTGATTATCGGCGCCGATAATTGGCTCATCTTCGACCGCTGGAAAGAGAGCAATCGCATCATCGACGAATATGGCGTATGCGTATATCCGCGCATGGGATATGAGATAGATACCGACTCACTGCCTGCACACGTCAGCTATGCACACGCACCCATTGTCGAACTATCGTCGACATGGATACGCAACGGCATCGCCGAAGGGCACAACATGAACACATTCCTGCCTGCCGGTGTATATGATTATATATGCCGTAACCATTTATACCGTAAATAGAAAATGGACGAAAGAGTATATTCGAAAGAGATAGTAGAATTTGTCACCGTAGGATTGGAATTCTGCGGCCGGGTAGAACGTAGTGCCGAAGCCGACCGGAACGACTTCCTGCTTACCTTGACGCGCATATTGCCCCTACTCTATTTGAAAGCATCGTTACTCCCTGCCGACGAGCCTGACGAGGAATACGACCTTGCCGGCTATGTCACCGAGGAGCAATACGAATACCTGCGCAATACCATCCGCGACCTCATAGGCCGGGACGACGACTATCTGGAAGTATTCGATGCCGATATGGCATATAGCGACACTCCTATCGCCGCCTCTATCTCGGAAGGAATAGCCGACATATACCAAGATATACGCGACCTACTCGAAGTATACCGCTATGGCGACGAAACGATGTCGCGCATGGCAATATGCCGTTGTAGAGAAAATTTCGCCACCTACTGGGGTCAGAAATTGGTAAATATCATGCGCCCACTGCACAGCCTATGCTTTGGTAGCGAAAAAGAAGACTCTGATGAATATGCCGCTTACGAGCAAGAGCAACATAGTCACGATTGCGAAGACCCGCTCTGCCACCACCATCACCACTCATCGTGAGCAATAAGAATATGATAACATTGCAACCCAACGCCAGCATAGACAAAGAAACGGTCAACGGACTGCCCATTGAAAGTTTCGGAGGCGCTATACACGTCATTGAGACGCCCGAAGCCGCCAATGCCGCCATAGAAAGATTGCGGCATGCCCCGATGCTGGGAATAGACACCGAAACCAAACCTTCGTTTCGCAAAGGCAAAACCAACAAAGTATCATTGATACAGATTGCTACCGAAAGCGAATGTTTCCTTTTCAGAATAAACAAAATAGGATTTACCCCTGAGTTACGCGACTTGTTTACCGACCCCGATTTGCAAAAGGTGGGACTGTCATTGAAAGACGATTTCTCGGTACTGCACCGCGTAGAGGACTTCAAACCTCAGAATTACATCGAATTGCAAACCCTCGTCAAGCAATACGGCATAGCCGATATGAGCCTGCAAAAGATATACGCCATCATCTTCGGGAAAAAAATATCGAAGGCTCAACGGCTCTCTAATTGGGAAGCGCCCACCCTCTCGGTACCCCAGCAATATTATGCCGCACTCGACGCATGGGCATGCCTGCACATATACAATGCCCTGTTACAAAAAGAACCCTTTTATATCAATACCCTAACCCCCATTAACGGGAATAAAGGGAAAAACTCCCACACATAAAATTTACAGTCATGAAACAATTAAAAAAATCTATCTTTATCCCGGCCATGCTTTTAGTTTACCTCATTGTCATGGCTTTTATGGGTCGAGATATACTGAAAGAAGGAGAAATTTTAGAATATTTCGGTATCATCCTCGTCTCACTGCTCTGTATCGTGGGACTTTACTACACCCTGCGAGCCCAAGAACGTGCGCGAGCCCGCCGTCAAGAAGAAATAAAGAAAAAAGAACAGGCTGACAACACCTCTCCCGAGGAGAAACCGACGGAAAAAGAATCAGAGAAATAACGCTCACACACCATACACACCACCAATTTACCCGAGATGATACGGTTGAATGTTTTTATCGAAGTCAGTACCGACAAACGCGCCACTGTCATAGAGATAGCCAAAGAATTGGTAAATTTCTCGTTGGATGACGCAGGTTGCATAGCATACGACCTATATGAAAGCGCAACCCGTCACAACACACTGATGATATGCGAAACATGGAAAGATGCCAAAGCATTAGAAGCACATGAGAAATCGGCACACTTCACATCATTAGTTCCACTACTTGAAGCAATGAGCAACATGAAACTCGAAAAGTTTGAGTTCTGAAACTGCACATTTCGCCTTACCTTAACAAAAAACGCCTTGCTGCAATAGTAGCGGCAAAGCGTTTTTGTTGTATTTGTTTCTGTTTTTTGTGCGAACGGTATGTAAATGTGCTGAATATACCACCATTCGCATCCGTATTTCCATGATTGGACGGAAAATCTGTCAATCGAAACTCTTGCGTCTGAAAACGAAACTGCGTCCGAGATATTTTTCCCGTACAATAGGATTATCGGCCAACTCCTCCGATGTACCTTGAAAAAGAATCTTACCCTCGAAAAGGAGGTAAGCGCGGTCGGTGATACTCAATGTCTCGGGAGCATTATGGTCGGTAATAAGAATACCTATATTCTTCTCTTTCAACTTATAGACAATCTTCTGTATGTCTTCTACCGCGATAGGGTCTACACCGGCAAAAGGTTCATCGAGCATGATAAACTGGGGGTCTATCGCCAAGCATCGCGCTATCTCGGTACGACGCCGCTCGCCACCCGACAGTTGGTCGCCTAAGTTCTTACGCACTTTACCAAGACTAAATTCGGCAATGAGACTTTCCAATTTCTCACGCTGATACTCGGGAGTCGTTTTCGTCATCTCCAAGACAGCCCGGATGTTATCTTCAACCGAGAGCTTGCGAAATACCGACGGTTCTTGTGCCAAATAGCCTATACCGTGCTGGGCGCGTTTATAGACAGGATACTCGGTAATATCGAGGTCGTTGATATATATGTGTCCTTCGTTGGGCGTGACAAGTCCCGTGGTCATATAGAATGTCGTAGTCTTGCCTGCTCCGTTGGGGCCTAACAAACCTACGATTTCGCCTTGTGTCACATTGATAGAGACATGGTTGACAACCGTACGCTGGCGATATTTTTTTACCAAATCGCTGGTACGCAATACCATACCGCCCTCGCGACGCATTGCTTCGACAGGTTCCACGCTATTCGTTTTATCCGACACACTCATATATATGACATTTTCGCGTGCAAAGATAATACAAACGCAAGCAATACGAAATAATGACGGTGCTTTATTTCGTCAATCGGCGCCAGCTTAGCCCATAACAACACATACGTTTTGCCACGTCCGCCCAGCCTCAACAATATAACGGATATGCCATCGACTCGATAAAAACAAACGATTGACGGCTCAAAACGACAGAACAAATAGAATACGACAAAAATTTATTACATTTGCAGGTTATTTTTGTTATACGAAAATATATATGTTACACAATTCTCTCAAAATATTCGGAAGCTATGCACATCTGATGGGTCGCACTTTCAGTCGCCCCGACCGATGGAAAGAGTTTTTCAAATGCTATATCGACGAAATATATAAATTGGGTGTCAATTCTATCCCCATCGTTATCATCATATCGCTATTCATCGGAGCAGTCATTGCCATACAAATGCAGCTGAACATCGTATCGCCACTATTGCCTAAATATACCGTAGGCGTAGCCACCCGCGAGATAATCTTACTCGAATTTTCATCTACGATGTTGGCTCTGATACTGTCGGGAAAGGTAGGCTCGAATATAGCGTCGGAAATAGGAGCCATGCGCGTCACGGAACAAATAGATGCACTCGAAATAATGGGTATCAACAGTGCCAACTACATCATACTGCCCAAAATAGCCGGCATGGTGACATTTATGCCCGTGCTTGTCATATTCAGCATGGCGACAGGCATTTTGGGAGGCTATGCCATTGCAGTACTCACAGGTATTATCTCCATATCGATACTTACATACGGCATACAAGCCTTCTTCAACGAGTTTTATATATGGTACGCCCTATTCAAGTCGCTATTCTTTGCATATATCATTAGCAGCATCGCCTCGTTCTACGGCTATACGGTGAAGGGCGGCTCGTTGCAAGTGGGCAAAGCAAGTACCAATGCGGTTGTCGTAAGTAGTGTAATGATACTGCTGGTAGATGTAATAATCACACAAATCATGATGGGATGATAGAGATAAAACATATCAACAAATCGTTCGAGGGGAAACAAGTGCTGTATGACATATCGGCACAATTCTACGAAGGAAAAACCAACCTGATAATAGGACAAAGCGGTTCGGGTAAGACGGTGCTCGTGAAATCGATTGTAGGACTGATGCGCCCCGAATCGGGCGAGATACTCTACGACGGACGCAACAGCATGGTTATGAAAACGTCCCAAATCAAAGCGTTACGCAAAGAGATTGGCATGCTGTTCCAAGGCTCGGCTTTGTTCGACTCGGAAACCGTCCTCGGCAACGTAATCTTCCCCTTGAAGATGTACACCCGCGACAGTTATGCCACCTGCAAGAAGAGAGCCGAATTTTGCTTAGACCGCGTCAATCTGCATGGTGTAAACGACCTTTATCCTTCTGAAATAAGCGGCGGTATGCAAAAACGCGTGGCCATTGCCCGCGCTATTGCCCTCAATCCCAAATATCTGTTCTGCGACGAACCCAACTCGGGATTAGACCCCAAAACATCGCTCGTCATAGACGAGTTGCTAAGCGACATTACCCATGAGTATAAGATGACAACAATCATCAATACTCACGATATGAACTCGGTGCTGGGTATCGGCGAAAATATCATTTTCATACGCAAAGGGCACAAAGAATGGGTAGGAACCCGCGACGAAATCACAACGTGCGACAACGTGGCTCTCGAAGATTTTGTTTTTGCCACGCCTCTATTCAAAGAAGTAAAACACTATTTGGTAGAACAAGGCAAATAAAAAAGGTATAACCGACATGCAATTGCAAGCATAGGGAGAACCCCAAAAACAATACTCGCATCACCCATTGCCGCCCTCTTAAAAAAGTTTGTCCCATCTACTCACGACAAAACGGGGAACAAGCATGTGCCAGCTGTCTCGCAGCCTCTAATATGAGATAGCAGGTTGCACAAACAAATTATATAACACAAATATTTTGCAAGCAAAAACATAAAAACACAAGATTTTTACCCGATTTGCTTGCTTTTTATTCCCGGACGACCTATCTTTGTAAAAGCGAAGAATAGTAATTGTTGCATACAAGACAGCCCAAAGGTTAGCAGTAAAGATATTTGCCCCGCGTTTCGAGCATTCTTATCATGCAATATTTTGCACTCTTTACGCCTTGACCCCGACATGATATTGCCATTGTTACCTTATTAAAAACTACACAACAATGAGAACCCGATTTACTCCCGAAAAAATTGTTTCATTGGCTCCCGGCGAAGTTTTTGTTTTCGGCAGCAATTTGGCAGGAGCCCATGCCGGCGGTGCTGCACGAGTTGCCCGCAACAAATTCGGAGCCATCTGGGGTCAAGGCATAGGGTTGCAAGGACAGAGCTATGCCATCCCCACCATGCAGGGCGGGGTGGAAACTATCAAGCCCTATGTCGATGAGTTTATCGATTTCGCAACGTCTCATCCCGAGTTGACATTTTATGTGACCCGTATAGGATGCGGCATTGCAGGATTCAAAGATACCGATATTGCCCCGTTGTTTGCACATGCCATAGCAATAGAGAATATCATCCTGCCCCAAGAATTTGTCCGCATCATAGAAGCCTCGTCGGCCACCTGACGGCAAAATGCCTATATTGCATAAAGATTTGATTTTAACCCTATAAATACGTTCTATCATGAGTTACTTTATCCATCAATCGAAACGTTTGGCATATCTTCTGAGGCACAGTCCACTACCCGATACGCAGGGCTGGATACAAGTTTCCGACTTGATTGCCCGTCACGGATTCACCACCGAGATGCTCAAAGATATCGTCTATAAAGACGAGTCGGGACGGTATGAATTTTCGAGCGATAAATCGGCGGTAAGGACTAAATACGGACACACCAACCACGTATATATCGAGATGCCTGCCGTTGTTCCCCCTCGACATCTCTATCACGGCACATCGGATAAAGCAGTCGGGAAAATACTCTCCGAAGGCATCACTCGTATGAATAGGCACTATGTCCACCTCTCGGGAACAGTCGCAAAAGCCATTAAAGTAGGCGAACGCCATGGTACACCGGTAGTACTTACAATAGACGCCGAGGCGATGTATCGCGACGGACATAAATTTCACAATCCCGCAACGGGCGTATGGCTTACCAATCATATAGATGCTTGCTACATCACCATTGAACCGACCACCGATATAGCAAACAAAGAGGCTGCTGCCGACGAACCCCAATAGGCAATGCACCTCACATAGTACCGTCATAATATATTCACGGCCATATTATTACGAGAAATTGTTTATTATTGGGGCGGTAAATGTTTTATTTCGGGATTTTTGCGTAACTTTGAGGAATTAATTCTAATTCTAATACAACCGATATGTTTAATCAAGAAGACTTGCAGACTTTTGCATCCCGGGGTGTTTCAGAAGCTGTAATAAACGAACAACTACATTGTTTTGCAACAGGTTTTCCCTATCTCAAACTCGACGGCTCGGCATCGGTAGGGCATGGCATCATGCGGGTAGATGAGCAAGCCGTAAAACAATATCTCGAAGCATGGGACAACTATTTGGCAGAAAATCACCGCATCGTAAAGTTTGTTCCCGCATCGGGAGCTGCCAGCCGCATGTTCAAAAATCTCTTTGAATTTCTCGATGCCGAATATGATGTGCCTACAACCGATTTCGAGAAGAAATTCTTCGACCTTCTCGAAAACTTCGCATTCTATGGCAAATTAAATGAGACTTGTACACGCCTTTACGGGAAAAATATTGCGTCACTCGTACAAGACGGTGAGTATAAAAAAGTCGTTGCAGCGTTGTTGAATGCCGACGGAATGAACTATGGCGCACTGCCCAAAGGTCTGTTGCAATTCCATCGCTATGAAGGCCACATACGTACCGCCATGGAAGAACATTTGGCCGAGGGTGCCATATATGCAGGGAATGCAGCCCGCGAGGTAAATGTACATTTCACCGTGTCGCACGAACACCTGCCGCTCTTCAAATCGCTTGTCGAGCAGATACGTCCGCTCTATGAGGCTCGTTACAACGTACGATACCATATCTCTTTCTCAGAGCAGAAACCCTCTACCGACACCATTGCAGCCGATATGGAGAACAAACCTTTCCGCGACAACAACGGTAAACTGCTGTTCCGCCCTGGCGGCCACGGTGCACTCATAGAGAACCTCAATGATATAGATGCCGACATCATCTTCGTGAAAAACATCGATAACGTAGTGCCCGACCGGTTGAAAGAACCTACCGTCGTATATAAAAAAGTAATCGGCGGCGTTCTTGTAACACTGAAAGAAAAAATAGACAAATATGCCGCCAAACTGCGCAGCGGAAAATATACCGCAACCGATTTGGACGAAATATCGCATTTCTTGCAACACGACATTTGTGTAATCAATCGACACGAAGCCGAGCTTACAGAAGCCGAACGCGCCGAATACCTCTTGCGCAAACTGTGCCGCCCGTTGCGTGTGTGCGGAATGGTAAAGAATGTAGGCGAACCCGGCGGCGGCCCGTTCCTTGCATATAACCAAGACGGCACCGTATCGCTGCAAATACTCGAAAGCTCGCAAATCGATATGAAAAATCCCGAAGCCAAAGCATCGTTCGAACAAGGCACACACTTCAATCCCGTAGATTTGGTATGTGCCGTACGCGACGGCGAAGGCAACAAATACGACCTGCCTCGCTACGTAGACAAGAACACCGGCTTTATCTCATTCAAATCGAAAAACGGCCGTGAACTGAAAGCTCTCGAATTGCCGGGATTGTGGAACGGCGCCATGAGCGACTGGAACACCGTATTCGTAGAAGTTCCCATCGAGACATTCAACCCCGTCAAGACGGTCAACGACCTGCTGCGCGAGCAACATCAATAACAAACGCTCCGCCTCTGTTGCTTCCATAAACGGCACACCGGACACCCCGACTGCCGCCGCTGAAAGACAAAAACAGAGCATCATAAACAGGGCTGCGGCAATAAATATTTTGCCGCAGCCCTCTGCTTATTTTATATTCCCGATTATCTCCGTCGCATATACCTCTGCAATATTTTCCGCCGTCGCTCCACATTCTCGCAATCGACGAAATTTATTAATCATTGCCCCGCGAGCCGTACCCGACCAATGAGGCAAAGGCAAGATACCTTGTATTCCGAATTTCCTACACATATTTTCTGCCCGCCTGCCAAGGCATACAATAGCAGAGGGTCTGACACACTCAATCTCTCGTTTCAATACCTCAGCATACGCCTTCAAATGCACCGCAGAAAATTTATCGTTTATATACCTTGCTACGAGTGGAAAATAAACTCATAAAAAGCAACGCCTCAGCATCGGTATAATTTCAGGGAAAAGTAAAGACAAAAAACGGCCACCTGTTGTACAGGTGGCCGTAAATTTAAATTCATTCTTTTATATTACATACCGTCCACGGTATTTTATACATTTCATTTATGCCACATCAAAGTCTTCATCGAAAGACGTCGAATATCGCAGGCATACTAATGTATATAAGTTGAGATACTATTCTCTACGACGTTCTTCTTCGGGTGTCAGCCCCGATATTCTTTTATTTCACCGTTATCAGCTCATACTGCGTCGTGCCCAAACCAATCTTCTCGGCATGACGTTGTGCAGCCTCCCAATGGGTATCAGGGTGAAGAAGGTGAAACTTGTCGGCGCCTTCGAGCGACTCATGCTCGTGCTTGCAATGCAGTACGTTGTCAGAAGGCAACACGGGCGACTTTATCACCAAATCGGCACATGCCTGATCGAGAGCGACCGGGTCGAACGAAGCCAAAATACCTATATTGGGTATAACGGCAGCATCGTTATGGTTCCAACAATCGCACTCGGGCGATACATCGACGATAAAGCTGACATGGAAATTGGGTTTATCTTTCAATACGGCATAGGTATATTCGGCTATCTTATAATTGAGGCGTTCGGTCGTGTCGTCGGCTCCGGGTAATGCCGCACCATATTGACACATGGCAATACACTGACCGCACCCTACGCACACAGCATAATCGATGACAGCCTTACGGTCTTGCAACGACAAGGCTCCATGGGCACAATGCCGCACACAACTGCCGCACCCCACGCATTTCTCTGTTTTTATGCGAGGTTGTGCGCCGCTATGCAGTTCCAATTTTCCGCCCCGGCTGGCAGCTCCCATACCCAAGTTTTTGAGAGCGCCGCCAAAACCGGCCTGCTCATGTCCCTTGAAGTGGTTCATAGATATAATGACGTCGGCATCGACAATGGCAGTACCTATTTTGGGACTTTTGCAATACTCTCCGTCGATAGGCACCTCAACATAATCGGTTCCTTTCAGTCCGTCGGCAATAATTACGGGACACTGCGCCGATATGGGATTGTAGCCATTTTCCATAGCACTCTGCAAGTGATCTACGGCATTAGCCCGCTTACCCGAATAGAGTGTATTGGAGTCTGTAAGAAACGGTTTTCCTCCTAACGAGCGCAGAATAGCAGCCATGCGCGCCGCATATTGCGGGCGCAAATAAGCCAAATTTCCCGGCTCGCCAAAATGTATCTTGATGGCAACGAACTTGTTTTCAAAATCAATGTCGGCGATACCTGCACGACGTACCAACCGCTCCATCTTATCGAGTAAATTATTGGTGGGCGTAGTACGCATGTTTGTAAAATAAACTTTCGATTTCTCCATAGGTTATATTACAGTAATAGTTTCTTCAAAAATACGATGAATTTTCGGGACAGAAAAATTAAACCATCGATTTTTCTCGCGGCGGAAATTATTTTGTACTAATTTTGCACTACATCTTATACTACTTGCGTATGAAAACTTTCTTAGCAGCATCCATCGCAGCAGTCATCTTGTTGGCCTCATGCTCACACAAAGAAGTTACTCCCGTAGAGTATTTCCCTTTCAAAACCGAGACAACCGACTTCTGGGGTATGATGGGCTTAGACGGCAATATATTGTTCGACGGCAGATTTATGTACTGCCCCTCGGTGTCGTCGCGAGGCGTTTTCATGGCACGCGAAGAGAACGGGCTGCTATCGTTCTACACGGCCGAAGCCAATCCCCGCAAAATAGGAAAAGGATACTATACATCGGCCAAGTTGTTCTTGTATAGTGACTATACGCCCGTACGAAAAGAGAACGAACACAATATTACCATCATAAACAAGAGCGGAGGAGAGGTGGTGAAGTTGCCACTAAACATTATCGACGTAGGCTTTTTCGCCGAAGGGTTAGCTCCGTTCAGAACTGACGATATAAGGCCTCGCATGGGCTACATCGATGAAAAAGGCAATATAAAAATCGAACCCGAATATGTGGTAACGACCAACTTCTTATGCGGAGTCGCTCTCGTCGCGTATGAAAAAAACGATGAACTGATAACTTCCGTTATCGCCAATAACGGCAAAACTATATATACTTTCGATAAAGGGCTGCGTCCTTTGTCGTGGGAATACTCCGACGGACTGCTGGCTGTCATAGACTCGGCAGAGAATATCGGTTTTATCGATACCCGCGGCAAGATAGCCATAAAGCCTACCGAAGAGTTAAAGATGTGTTTCCCTGCCAATCCGGCCAATATCCCTTACACATTCAAGTCGGGACGTTGTATCTACTACGACGGACAATACTACGGTCTCCTCGACAAGAAGGGCAACATAGCTGTACCGGCACAATATAACAACATCTATTTGGGCGAAGGAGGGCTTTTTGCTGTCGAGAATCCCCGTCACGAATGGGGTTGTATCGATGGCGATGGCAACGTCGTCCTCCCGTTTGAATACGTGACAGGCGAAATACGTCCCTCGATAGACATCCACGCCATTGTAGTACAAAACGAGTCGGGACGTTACAAGATAGTGAACGACCAAGGCAAAACCATCAGCCGCCTCACATTTTCGCAATACCAAAGCAAATATTACAACCTGTAAGCTCTTTCTCGAACCAAACAACGCCGCAGTTTGTTTATTGGCAAAAAACCAATAAATAAATCACAATGAAAAAAACTGCATTTTTCATGGCAGCAGCTTTGCTGCTGACTGCCTGCAACTCAGAGAAGAAAAATACCGTAGAGCAAGAAGCATGGGCTATTGAAGCCGACTCGACGGGTTTGAACGAAGTGTATGCCTATGAAGGTCGGGTGAAAGCCCACGGCAAAATGCCCGCTGCACACTACTGGGTTGTAATAACAGAGCAAATGGACAGTATAAATGGTACTTACACCATGACAACGACTTATATCGTTGCCGACACCTTGCAAAACAAGTCGATGAAAAGCCGCGGTAAGAAATTTACCCGTTGGGGATTGCATGGAGACAAAAAGGCTAAGGTATATGCTCTTGCCCCCGATAGCGGGTCAACCGACTCGGTATTTCTATACGTAGAAACCGATACGACTGTGGTGATGCTCGACAATTCGATGCAAAAACCGGCCAACCCCGAAGGGTATCGTTTGATGAAAAACAAAGACCCCAAGAAGATGGTGAAAAAGTAAAATAACCATAGATACGATAAACAAAAACCGACCTCAAAAATAACTGAGGTCGGTTTCTTTATTTATATTACCGTTATAATCGGCAAACGTCACAAGTCGATTGTAAAGGTATCGGCATCGCGCCATACCGGGAATTTTTCTCTGAAAGATTGCAGAGCAAGTTTGTCCAATTCCACGACCACAACAGCCTCCTCACCATCGGGAGCTTTCGCCAACGTATTGCCTTTGAAGTCTATGGCCATCGTATCGCCGTTATATACCAAACCCATGTTATCGCAACCTACGCGGTTCACGCCACACACATAGGCAGCATTCTCTATGGCTCGTGCCACCAAAAGGCTGCACCACGCATGAGCCCGTACACGAGGCCACGAAGCGACATAGAGTGCGAGGTCGTATTCGTTGGCAACATTACGACACCATACGGGAAACCGTATATCGTAGCACACAAACAAAGCGATACGCCACCCTTTATACTCTACTACCAGCCGTCGATTGCCGGATTTGAAATAACGCCCCTCCTCGCCCATACGGAAAAGATGGCGTTTGTCGTAGAAACGCGCCTCACCGTCGGGCGTAACGAAAAAGCCCCTGTTATAGCAGGCCTCTCCCTCACGGGCTATATAACTGCCGACAAGAGCTATATCGTAATCGGCAGCCCACTTTCGGAGGGTTTGCAGGGTCGTACCGTCGTTCTCCTCGGCCAGCGAAGAGGCACTCATCGTAAATCCGGTAGTAAACATCTCGGGCAGGACTGCCACCTGCACCTTGCCGCTCAATGTAGCAAGGCGGGCTTCACACGACGCCAAGTTGGCAATCTTGTCTTCCCATGCTATACCATTCTGCAACAGCGCAATCTGCAATCTATCCATATACTTACGTCATTCGAGCCCGGTAATAAAATTGTCTTTGTTTTTGCCCTCGAACTGCATGTAATAACGTTTTATTTCATTCATGTCGGCCTCGACATCGCCGGTAGGCGTAAACTCGCGGTCTATGCCGATGCGTTTCTTACCATAATCGATATAAGCTAACACGATAGGCACACACGCACGACGGGCTATGTAATAGAACCCGCGCTTCCACTCTTTGTTGGGCTTGCGAGTTGCCTCGGGGGTAATGGCAATAGCCAATGAGTCGGCTTCGTCGAACCGGCGAGCCACCTGCTCTACCATATCGGTATGCTTGCTGCGCTCAACGGGGATACCGCCGATAGCCTTGAACAGACAACCCAAAGGGAAGAAAAACCAATCTTTCTTCATCAGGAAACCTGCTCTGCGTCCCAACGCAAGATAGGCCAACTCACCCATAATAAAATCCCAGTTACTCGTATGCGGAGCAACACAAATGACATATTTCTTATACTCGGGGACAGTAGCCGAGACTGTCCATCCGCAGGCGCGCAATATCCATGCCGCCCACGACGCAGGCCGCGCCATCGTATCAATCTTTTGGTGTCAATGCCTCGAAATCAGAGAGTACCTCATCGACACGCTGACAGAAATCGGAACGCAGTTTTTTGTAATATGCTGCCACGAGCTTGGGGTCTTTGCCGCCATTGGCACCAACGCGACGAATAAACTCATTACGAATATCTATGATTTTATACATCACGGCATCGGCTTTCTCTGTATCGACACCGGGCACCAAATTCCGCATCAACAGATATTCTCCCGCCAAGTCCGTAATAACCATGTTGATTTCTTTTTTCAATTGTCTCTTACTTGCCATAGGTACATAATTTGAATGTTTGTAATGGACAAATGTAACTAAAAAAATCGGAATACGAAGCTATACATCTGCCATAAAAAACATTTCTATGTCGCTGTCGGGCATGACGACAACGATTGCATAAGAGAGTGCAGGAAAAAACAACACATCATATTTCTGAGAAAAAGAATTTTATTGTACTTTTGCGGTCAATTATAGGAACTGATATAATACGATTTTATGAGAAACGATACAAATATGCCCGAATACATTTTTGAGGTAAGTTGGGAAGTATGTAACCTCGTAGGCGGCATATATACAGTTTTATCGACAAAAGCAAAGACACTGCAACGCCTTTATAAAGACAAAATCATTTTTATAGGGCCTGATATATGGAAAGAAAAAAACTCACCGTTTTTTATTGAAGATGAGACGGTTATGAGTACGTGGGCAGCACAAGCCCAATTACCCTACGGGCTGAAAGTGCGCACCGGCCGCTGGAACGTACCGGGCAACCCACTTGTTATCTTGGTAGATTTTACCCCGCTATATTCTCACAAGAACGATTTCTACAAACTCATGTGGGATTTATACGGTGTAGATTCGTTACACGCATACGGCGACTACGACGAGGCTTCGGCCTTTGCTTGGGCTTCGGCTTTGGTCATAGAGAATTATCACAACTTCATAGGGGACAATAACAAACGCATTGTCGCCCATTTCGATGAATGGACTACGGGCATGGGACTACTCTATATCAAACAGTTTGTCCCGCAAATCGCCACGGTATTCACCACGCATGCCACTTCGATAGGCCGTTCTATCGCCGGCAACAATAAACCATTATACGACTATCTGCAAGCCTACAACGGCGACCAAATGGCTCACGAGCTGAACATGGAGTCGAAACATTCGGTAGAAAAGCATGCTGCACAACAAGCCGACTGCTTCACCACCGTAAGCGACATTACAGCCAAAGAGTGCGCCCAGCTCTTGCAACGCACCCCCGACGTGGTAACTCCCAACGGCTTTGAGCGCAACTTTGTCCCCTCACAAAAGGTGATGGCCGAAAAACGCATACAAGCCCGTACCACCCTGTTGCGCGTCGTGCAAAACCTGACAGGCTACCGCCCCGCCGCCGATGCTTTCTTGATAGCCACCTCTGGTCGATATGAATATCGCAATAAAGGTATAGACCTCTTTATAGATGCTATCGGACGTATAGCCCGACGCAACGACATTGAACGCGAAATAATCGCATTCATCATGACACCGGGATGGGTAGATGCTCCGCGTGCCGACCTGAAAGAACGCATGGAGAGCGACGGCATGTTCTTCACTCCCCTGCCCGACCCCATCGTAACCCACCGCCTGCACAATTACGACAGCGACAACATTATCAATCAAATACATTATATCGGCATAGACAACCGCCCCAACAACCCTGTAAAACTGATTTTCATACCATCGTATCTTACCGGTAACGACGGGTTACTCGACATGCCTTATTACGACCTGCTCATGGGTATGGATGCCACGGCATTCCCCAGCTATTACGAGCCATGGGGATACACCCCCTTGGAGAGTATCGCTTTCGGGATACCCACCATCACCACGCAGTTATCGGGATTCGGACAATGGATTATCGGTCACGAAGCCCACTCGATGCAAGAGACAGGCGTAGAGGTACTGCAACGCAACGACAACAACTTTACAGACGTTTCGGAACAATTGGCATCGACCCTCGTGTCGCTGGTACAATTAAAAAAGAATGCCAAAACAGCCCTGAACAAGGCAGCATCGAAACAAGCTGCCGAAGCTGAATGGAAAAACTTCATTGCCTACTACCAGCAGGCTTACGAAGTGGCCATTGAACGTAGCAAAGAACGCAACAAATAAGATAAACACAATAAAAATAGAATAATTATGATAGTAAAAGCGAGTAATACCAACGCTCCCGTATGGCGTGACGTTACAATAAAAGCAAGTCTTCCCGCAGAGCTGTCGAACTTAGAGACACTTGCCAAGAACTTGTGGTGGGTGTGGAACACTTCGGCACGGAGCCTGTTTCATGATTTAGACCGCAATTTATGGCAAAACCCCGTACTCATGTTGCAAAGCATGAGCTACGAAAAGATTGAGTCTATCATTGCCGATAAAGCCATGATGCGCCGCATCGCCGATGTATATGACGAGTTCCAAAAATACATGCAAGTAGAAAAACGCACCGACGTGCCCTCGATTTCGTACTTCTCCATGGAGTATGGCTTGGCAAACTGCCTGAAAATATACTCGGGTGGTTTGGGTATCCTTGCCGGCGACTACTTGAAAGAAGCCAGCGACAGCCGCGTGAACATGACCGGTGTAGGATTTCTATACCGTTTCGGCTATTTCTCGCAGACGCTCTCGATGGACGGACAACAAATAGCCAACTACGAAGCACAGAACTTCAACCAACTGCCCATAGAGCAGGTTTGCGAAGCCGATGGCCGTCCTATGATACTCGAAGTACCCTTCCCGGGACGTATCGTTTACTCGAACGTATGGCGTGTCAATGTAGGCCGCATATCGCTCTATCTGATGGATACCGACTTGGAACAAAACAGCGAGTTTGACCGCCCCATCACCTACCAACTCTACGGCGGCGACTGGGAAAACCGTATGAAACAAGAGTATATGTTAGGTATCGGAGGCGTAATGATGCTGCACAAACTCGGTATCGAAAACGAAATATATCACTGCAACGAGGGACATGCCGCCCTGCTCAACGTACAACGTTTGGTCGATTACGTCAACAAAGGGCTGACATTCTCAGAAGCTCTCGAAGTGGTACGCGCATCGTCGCTCTACACGGTACACACCCCCGTGCCCGCAGGTCACGATTACTTCGACGAATCGCTGTTCGGTAAATACTTGGGCGAATACCCCGCCAAACTCGGCATCTCGTGGAACGACTTCATCAACATGGGTCGCGAAAATCCCGACACAAACGAAAAGTTCTGCATGAGTATCTTCGCTTGCAACACTTGCCAAGAAGTGAACGGTGTAAGCTGGCTTCACGGCAAAGTTTCGCAAAAGATGTTCCAACCGATTTGGAAAGGCTACGCTCCCAACGAGTTGCACGTAAGTTATGTAACCAACGGTGTACACATGCCTACATGGGCTGCCTCGGAGTGGAAAGGCTTCTATGCCGAGAATTTGGGCAAAGAGTATATGCACGACCAGTCTAACGGCGAAATATGGAAGCGCATATACGATGTCGACGACTTGGAGATATGGAACATGCGTCAGAAACTGAAACAAAAACTTATCCGTTTCGTAAAAGACGACTTCCGTGATACATGGCTCAAAAACCAAGGCGACCCCTCGCGTATCGTCTCTATCCTCGAACGTATCAACCCCAACGCTTTGTTGATAGGTTTCGCCCGCCGCTTTGCCACCTACAAGCGCGCACACCTTCTCTTTACCGACTTAGACCGCCTCTCTAAGATTGTAAACAACCCCAACTATCCGGTACAATTTATTTTTGCCGGTAAGGCTCACCCTGCCGACGGTGCCGGTCAAGGACTTATCAAACGCATTGTAGAAATCTCACGCCGTCCCGAATTCTTGGGTAAAATCATCTTCCTCGAAAACTACGACATGCGTGTATCGAAACGCCTTATATCGGGTGTCGATATATGGTTGAATACCCCCACACGTCCGTTGGAAGCTTCGGGCACATCGGGTGAAAAAGCCGAGATGAACGGTGTACTCAACTTCTCGGTACTCGACGGCTGGTGGTATGAAGGTTACCGTGAGGGCGCAGGTTGGGCATTGACAGACAAACGTACTTACCAAGACCAAGGCCAGCAAGACCAACTCGACGCCGCTACCATCTATTCGATGCTCGAAAACCAAATCATTCCGCTCTATTTTGCCAAAAACAGCAAAGGCTATTCGCCCGAATGGATACAATACATCAAGAAATCTATCGCCGAAATTGCGCCCAACTACACTATGAAACGCATGCTCGACGATTACATCGAAAGATTCTACAACAAAGAGGGCAAACGTGCCGCACTCTTGAAAGCAAACGACTTTGCCAAAGCCCGCGAAATAGCTGCATGGAAAGCCAAAGTTGCTTCACAGTGGGACCAAATAGAAATCAAAGAGGTGAAAATGCCTGACGAAATGCTCTACGCTCCACAAGTAGGCAAGACTTACGATGTAGAAGTGACTATCGACAGCAAAGGCTTGGGTAATTGTCTCGGTATAGAATTGGTTGCCGTTCCCACCGAAAACAACAACGAACCGCAAACCTACAATGCACAAGAGTTGGAAGTAGTGAAGGTCGATGGCGACTACATCACTTATGCACTGAAAAATACTATTGCCAAAGCCGGTGCTTTCCGCTTCTCTTTCAGAATGTATCCCAAAAATCCCGACCTGCCCCACCGTCAGGATTTTGCATACGTCAAATGGTTCTAATAACGAAACCTTCGATAATGGAAACAGCCCGTGCTACTCTGGTAGCACGGGCTGTTTTGCATTGCAATAACGTTATACATACCGCCTCAAAGAGATAATCGGGCAACCCTCCTTTTGAGCAAGACAACAGCATCACGACCGTCCATGTCGGCCAGCCCGATAAAGGTACTCCGCAAAGCTGTCACACGCCATACTTCACAGTGCAGCCGGCAGCCTCTACATACAAAGAGGCTGCCATGCAATACATGACAGCCTCTTTACAATATCGTTCTTATCTATTACTGACGGCCGGAAGTAAGCACGTCCTTATTAATTTTCTTTATCATACCTTGCAGTACAGAACCGGGACCTACCTCGACAAATTCTGTTGCCCCGTCGGCAATCATGTGCTCGACCGAGTAGCTCCAACGTACAGCAGCCGTGAGTTGTGCAATCAAGTTGCTCTTTATCTCATCGGGATTGGTATGAGGCAGTGCATCGACATTCTGATATACCGGGCAGCAAGGTGTTGCAAACGGCGTGCGAGCTATTGCCTCTGCCAACTCGGCACGGGCAGGCTCCATCAGAGGAGAGTGGAATGCACCACCAACTTTGAGCTTCAGGGCACGTTTGGCACCGGCAGCAGTCAATTTGGCGCAAGCAGCGTCGATACCTTCTATCGAGCCGGAGATAACCAATTGTCCGGGGTTGTTATAGTTGGCACATACGACAACACCTTCGGTCACCTCACTGCAAATTTTTTCTATCGTCTCATCGGGCAAGCCTATAATGGCAGCCATCGTAGAGGGATGCATCTCACATGCCTTTTGCATGGCACGAGCACGAGCCGATACCAAACGCAAACCATCCTCGAACGACATCGCGCCAGCGGCAACCAATGCAGAGAACTCGCCCAACGAGTGACCTGCAACCATATCGGGCTTAAACTCATCGCCCATCGTTTTTGCCAAGATAACCGAATGCAAGAATACGGCAGGTTGCGTCACCTTCGTTTGGCGAAGGTCTTCGTCGGTACCGTCGAACATAAGGTCGGTAATGGAAAAACCTAAGATTTCGTTTGCTTTGTCAAACATTTCTTTTGCTACAGGACTGTTGGCATAAAGGTCTTTACCCATGCCCACAAACTGTGCTCCCTGACCGGGAAATACAAATGCTTTCATTTTCGTTTTTATTTATATTTCTTAATCGCCTGCAAAGGTAATCATTTTTATGACAGAATAATTACCCTGAACAAATATAAATATCTACATTTGCATTATTCTAAATAATAACGAAACTACTATCTATTATGAGCCTGTTAGGGTTAATGTTGCTTTTTAATATAGGATGGGGCGAAATAGTCCTCATCGTTATCGTGATATTGTTGCTGTTCGGCGGTAAAAAGATTCCCGAACTGATGCAAGGATTAGGCAAAGGAGTACGCAGCTTCAAGAAAGGGCTTAACGAGGTGGAAGAAGAACTTACCACCCCCGACAAAAACGAAAAGAGCGACACAAACGGCACCGGTACGCCCAACGACAAGGAACAAAAATAAAACGCAGGAGAGTAGCCGACCGTAGACCGATGGAGAGTCAGCAAATGACTTTTTGGGAGCATCTCGACGAGCTGCGCAAGGTATTGTTGCGCGCCATTGTCGTCATAGCCGTGCTGATGGTAGGATTGTTTATAGCCATGCCCTACCTCTTCGACCACGTCATATTGGCACCCTGCTCCAACGATTTTATCCTGTACCGCGCACTGAGGGCAATAAGCCGACACATCACATTTTTGCCCCATTTTGCCATGGACGATTTTTCGGTGTCGCTTATCAATATACAACTCGCATCGCAATTTTTCATACACATGAGCACCTCTTTGTGGATGGCCGTTGTACTGGCATTCCCTTTTATTCTGTACCAATTATGGTGTTTCATAAGCCCTGCTCTCTATGAAAACGAATTGCGCAACGTACGGTTTGCATTCATGGCCGGCAACATACTCTTTTTCACAGGTATTGCAGTAGGCTATTTTCTCGTATTCCCTCTTACCCTGCGGTTTCTCGCCAGTTACCAGATAAGCACTCTTATACCCAATCAAATAAGTCTCGACTCATACATCGGCAACTTTCTGATGCTGATATTCATCATGGGTGTTGTCTTCGAGCTGCCGCTGCTGAGCAAATTACTCTCGGCTCTGGGAGTCATAGACCGCTCGTTTTTTGCCCGTTACCGACGCCATGCCATCGTCGCACTACTCATAGTTGCAGCTATCATCACCCCCAGCGGCGACCCGTTTACCCTTTTGGCCGTATTTATCCCCATCTACGCTCTATATGAGCTTAGCGCACTATTTGTAAAGCAGAGAAAGCAAATAGAAGAATAAAGACAACATTCACATGAAATTATAGCTATTCGCATGACGCGGCATCACTTTTTTTGTTTACTTTGCAGAGCTAAACCGCGGCATAAGTATCGCCTCGGATGTAACAGATAATCAATTACTAACCAAAAATTTATATTTATGAAAAAAATTACTCTATTTTTAGCCACATTCTTGTGCATCGCATCGGTAATGCAAGCACAAGAAATCATGCTGGATTTCAGAACAGAGGCTGCACAAACAGCTGTTCCCGGAACAACTGTAAACGAAGACACCGAATGCACAATGGATGGTTACACCTTCACCATCAACAATGCCAAAATCTCAACAGCAAGCTATCCTCCGACTTATCTGATGGTATATAGCAACGGATATATCGACTTACCCGTAGCTGATTTTGCAGTAGGTTCTATCACAGTATTGACCGGCGAAAGTGCCAGCAAAAGCGTAGCTGTACAATTGATAGACATGAGCAACGGTGAAACGGTTATCGAAGAAAAAACGCTCAGCGAGCAAGGAACCGAATTCACTTGGACGCTCACCGGTCAAACAGCAGGTACTCAATACAGGCTCCTCACAGCCAACAACAAGAATGCACAATACCAATACATCAAAATGGTAGCAGCTCCCGCCGAAGGTACGCTCTCGTTCCGCGATGCAGGTGATGTTGCATTCGGTGTAGGTCTGAACGCTTCTCAAACACAAGAAGTAGAGGTTGTTGCCGACGGTCTTGCTAACGACATCACGGTTACCGTAAGCGGCGAAGGTTTCGTTACGACAAACACTACACTTCCTGCTACCGGCGGAACAGTTTCCGTTGATTTCACAGGCACAACAGCCGGAACTACCAACGGTACCATCACTATCGAGTCGGGTTCACTCTCTGCAACAGCCAACTTGGTAGGTGTAACTGCTGCTCACGAAGGTTCGCTCAGCGACCCGTTTGACACAAACGACGTTACAGCTTTGAATGACAAAACAGGTAACACCAAATATTGGGTATCGGGTGTTATCGCCGGTTGTGCTTCGAACAATGGAGCTTTGGCTACTACCGACGTTGCAACAAATCTCGCATTGGGAACTGCCGAGCCATACGTTCCGGTACAACTTCCTTCGGGAGAGGTTCGCACAAACCTTAATATTGTTGACAATCCTGAACTTAAAAATACAACGGTTTGGGTATATGGTACTATCGAATCGTATTTCAGCGCTCCCGGCGTGAAGGACGTAACAGATTTCAGTCTCGATGGCACAAATACATGGAGTGCCATTGAAAGCGTTAAAGCCGTAGCCGGTAAAGTATATGCCGTAAATGGTCATATTGTAACCACAGGCAATGGCGAAAGCGTAGCCGTATATAACCTCACAGGTAAATTGGTTGCTACGGGTGTTGCCGGTCGCGACATCAAGGTAGCTGCCAAAGGCTTGTATATCGTAAAAGTAGGTGACAAAGCTACGAAAGTTGTAGTTCGCTAATCCACAACTCTACCCAATTGGATGCTCTTTTCCATGAGAGTATCACCAATTATAGAATAAAAAAGAGAGAGCCCGGCTGGAGCCGGGCTCTCTCTTTTTTACATCGTCGCTATATACGGCCATGAAAACATAATCTCCACATTATAATGCAAAGAAAAGTAACACAGACACAAAAACATGATAAAAAAAGCCTCGCCATGCCACGAGCATACAATGTTTTCACTACCTTTGACGCAATATGAAAAGGTAAAAACAAAATCAATGGCTATTGACAACCTGACAGACGCATTGATTTTCGACATGGACGGCACTCTGTGGGATGCCGTAGAGACGTATGCCACCATCTGGAACATGGCCTTCGAGGAGATAGGCAGCACCACTCGCATAGGGCGCAACGAGTTGTTGGCATATATGGGTACACCCATAGACAAGATACTCGCTCACTTCGTGCCCGAAGGCTATGCACAATCATTTATAGAAGCCATCAACCGATTGGAGGTAAGCGAACTGCCTCGCCGGGGAGGCACACTATACCCCGGTGTTACCGACGGTATAGCAAAACTTGCACAATACTACAAACTCTTTGTACTCAGCAACTGCGACGAACGCGAGCTGCCCATTTTCGTGCGCTATGCCGGCATAACGCCCTATATAACCGATGTGTTATCGTATGGCGACACCCGCTTGCAAAAGGCCGAAAACATGCAACTGCTATCGCAGCGTCACAACCTGCACCACCCGATATATGTGGGCGACACCGATGGCGACAGCCGCGAAAGTCGTCGCGCCGACATACCTTTCGTATGGGTAAGCTACGGCTTCGGCAAGACCGACGATTACGACCTGCGCTTCGACTCATTCGACGCACTTGCCCGCCACTTCATCTCACTGAAAACCAATAATACTTTATAATCCACACCCCTATGTTCAGTTCTCAATTCAAATCGGAAGCTCTTGTAAGGTACAACAAGATATTCAAGGCGTTACAAGCATCAGACGCCGACGCATTACTTATCAATACAAACGTAAATATCTACTACACCGCAGGACTGATTTTCAGCGGATATATCTATTTAGACAAGTCGGGCAACCTGTTTTATTTTGTCAAGCGCCCGGTAGGACTGCAAGGCGAACTTGTCGTATATATACGCAAGCCCGAGGAGATTCCCGCCCTCTTACAAGAGGCCGATGTACCTATGCCTAAACGCATCGCACTCGAACTCGACTACACCTCATACAGCGACATTACGAGAATAGCCCATGTCTTCAAAGACGCCGAGATAACCAACGGTTCGACCATTATGCGTAACGTACGAGCTACCAAGACACCTTATGAAGTAGAGAAAATACGCATATCGGCAGCTCGGCACGAAGCGGCATACGGGCACATAGAAGCTATGTACGAAGAGGGTATGACCGACTTTGAGCTGCAAATCGAGATAGAACGCCGTCTGCGCATGGAAGGCTGTTTGGGTATTTTCCGTGTGGCAGGTCCGAGCATGGAAGTATTTATGGGCAGCTTGCTGAGCGGCAATAATGCCGACGTTCCATCACCCTACGACTTCGCTTTGGGCGGCTCGGGGCTCGACGAGTCGCTGCCCATAGGCTGCAACGGAACCCTTATCAAACAGGGCTCTACCGTAATGGTCGATTTGTGCGGTAACTTCACCGGCTATATGACCGACATGTCGCGCACCTTCTCTGTGGGACAAATACCTGAACTCGCCCACCGCGCACATGCCACATCCCGCAACATTCACGAAACGCTGAGGGCTATGGCACGCCCGGGTGTAGCAGCAGCTGAAATGTACAACACGGCATACGACATAGCTGCCAAAGCCGGACTGAGCGATTATTTCATGGGGCATACCCAACATGCCGGATTTATAGGGCACGGCGTAGGCATAGAAATCAACGAATTGCCGGTATTGGCTCCCCGCTCGCGCGACATACTTGCAGAAGGCAATATCATTGCCATAGAACCTAAATTCGTCATTCCGGGCACCGGTGCCGTCGGCGTAGAAAATACCTACCTTGTCACCGGGAACGGGATAGAATGCCTCACCAATTTCAAGGAGGAAATCATCCCTCTCGACTGACCCCGGCACGGCCGCAATATTACAAAATATGAGGCTTTGCGGCTGGCAAATAGGTATAAAATGCGTAAATTTGCGCCCTCAAAGCGTAGAGTGATATTCGTATGGAACAAAATACCGATTGGAGCAAATACTTGTCACATCCTGTCTTCTCGCTCATAAGCACAGTAGCCGACGAGATAGGAAGGGAATGTTTCGTCATAGGCGGCTTTGTGCGCGACATCATGCTATGCCGTCCCTCGAAAGATATAGACGTGGTAGCCTTGGGCAGCGGCATAGAGATAGCCGAAGCGCTTTGCCGCAAAATAGGACGTAAGGCGCACCTTGCCGTATTTCGCAATTTCGGGACTGCACAAGTGAAATATCGCAACGGCGACGAGACTTGGGAAGTAGAGTTCGTAGGGGCACGCCGCGAGTCGTACTCGCACGACTCGCGCAAACCTGTCGTAGAAGACGGCACCTTGCAAGACGACCAGAACCGCCGCGACTTCACCATCAATGCCATGGCATTGTGCCTCAACAAGACGCACTACGGTATGCTTATAGACCCTTTCGACGGCCGGAAAGACCTGCAAGAACGCATCATACGCACCCCACTCGACCCCGACATCACATTCAGCGACGACCCGCTGCGCATGATGCGAGCCATACGATTTGCTTCGCAACTGCACTTCACGATACACCCCGATACCTTCGACGCCATCAAGCGCAACAGCCAACGCATTGCTATCATATCGCGCGAACGTATCATTGACGAGTTATCGAAGATAATCCGTTCCGACATCCCCTCCCGCGGGCTTATCATGCTCGACGACAGCGGTCTGTTGTCGTATATCTGCCCCGAGCTCACCGCCTTGAAGGGTATCGAAACCAAGAACGGCCGAGGACACAAAGACAACTTCTACCATACGCTTGCCGTACTCGACAACGTAGCCTTACGCTCGCGCAACGAATGGTTGCGATGGGCTGCCCTTTTCCACGACATAGGCAAGCCGCGCTCTAAACGTTATGACGATAAAACGGGGTGGAGCTTCCACAACCACGACTTTATAGGCGCCAAAATGATACCGGGCATATTCCGTAGCATGAAACTGCCTATGGACGAACGCATGAAATATGTGCAAAAGATGGTAGAGTTACACATGCGCCCTATCGCCCTCGTAGAGGATGTGGTGACCGACTCGGCCGTACGTCGTCTGCTCTTCGACGCCGGCGACGATATAGACGACCTCATGATTTTGTGCGAGGCCGACATTACCTCGCGCAACGCCGAGAAAGTACGCCGGTTCCTCGACAACTTTACTCTTGTGCGTCGCAAACTGGCCGAGATAGAGGAGAAAGACCGCATCCGCAACTTCCAACCTCCGGTAAACGGCGAAGAAATCATGGCCTATTTTTCCTTACCTCCTTCGCGCGAGGTGGGAGAACTGAAAAAGAGCATCAAAGATGCCATACTCGACGGTATCATCCCCAATGAGAGAGAGGCTGCTTGGCAATATATGCTTGCCGAAGCCGAACGTATGGGCATAAAACACCCGTAACCACAGAGACTACGCCGCCGATATAACCGACAACGACTCTTCGAGAAGGGTTATATCCAATTCTTCCACTTGAAGATACCGTAGGTAACCGCCGACAAGAACAACGAAAACAACAGGATAATAACAAAAGCGGCCGGCGAATCCTCGACAAACGTGGTAACGTTCATTCCATAGAAACTCGCTATCAAAGTAGGCAACATCAGTATCAGCGAAATGGCCGTCATGCGTTTCATGATGGTATTCACATTGTTCGATATAATAGAAGCAAACGAATCCATTGTACCTGTAAGGATATCGCTGTATATGCTTACCATAGCATGCGCCTGCCGAAGCTCTACGCGCGTATCTTCGAAAATATCGCGGGTGTAATCAATTTCGGCACGCAGCATATTGGAGAATTTTGCCAAGGTCATCTCGTTACCCCTGATAGCAGCATTGAAAAAGACCATACTCTTATCGAGGTACATCAACCGCAGGAGGTCTTCGTTGCGAATACTCTTTTCCAAAACATTCTCGGCATTGGCTACCTCGGCATTTATCTGTTTCATGTACTTCAAGTACCACACCGAAGCCGAAGTCATCAGACGCAAGGCCAAATCGTGAGGCGTAGCCACCTGCACATTCTTTTTACGAGCAAACTGCAAAAAGTCGGCCACTACATCATTGGCAAAAGGAGCCATTGTAATGACACGGTCGCCGTTTACGATGATACCTAACGGAACTGTCGAATAGGGTATTTTCCCCGACTCATTTTTCCGCGGGATGCGCAGCACTATGAGCGTAACGCCATCGTCATACTCGATACGCGGTCGCTCGTCGGCATCGGTCATATCGGCAATAAAATCGCCGGGGACTTCGCACTCTTGCATCAAAAATGCAATTTCTTTCTCATCGGGCATATCGGCATGTATCCACACACCGGATGTAGCAGAGAGGTCGGCTGCAACAAATTTTTGGTAGAAAAGATATCTTTGTAACATCGTTATAACAAGCTGATAGAACAATACGACTTTTTAGCAACAGTTGATTATCGTTTCATGGGCAATATCTCTATCCAATAATCATCGGGGTCGTGTATGAAGTACAACCCCATTGCCTCATTTTCATAACAGACGCATCCCATCTCACGATGATACCTGTGTGCTTCGTCGTAATCGCCCTCGACACGCAGGCACAGATGCGACTCGTTTTCGCCTAATTCATACGGTTGAGAGTGGTCGCGTAACCAAGTAAGCTCCAATCTGAAACCCGACCCATCGGTCAGATATACCAATATAAAAGAGCCGTCGGCAGCTTCTTTTCGCTTCAACTCCGTCAGTCCCAACGCATCGCGATAGAAACGGATGCTACGGTCTAAATCGGTTACATTAATGTTGAAATGATCGAAATGTCCTGTTATTTTCATCAGTGCCGTTCGCTTTAATATGTAAGAGGTATTTCGTGATACTCGTCAAATGCTTTGAGGTTGTCGCGATGCACTGGTTGGCAGAATGCCGTTCCCTCGAAGAAACGGTCGTACTCTTGTTGGCGACGTACCAGCTCTTCATCTTGCTCTGTGGTTACATTCAGTACATCTTTACCATCGGTTCCTCTCACCTTCACTGTCAACTGCGAGCCCTCTACGGTAGCCAACAGCATTTCACCGCGCTTCAACTCCACATCGACGGGAGCAAAAAGCGGAATGCACAGATGTATCACAGCATCCTCGTCGCGCAGCACATAAGCATAAGCCGTCTCCTTGTCGGTACGCTCGTAAGCGCCTATCAGGCTACCCTTACCGATACGTTCGCTCCAAGTAAGCGTAGTGACGGCCGATGGCATCTGCGGGTTGATGGTTATCGTGCGATTTATCATGTCGGGACGTATTCCGAGGAAATACTGATACCACACCCTCAACTGCTCGGCATTGCTCCACGCCTGCAAGAAGGTTCCCGAACGGCCTGCCCAATCGGCACCTTCACGAGGATGTGCATCGGCATTTTCCGAGAGACTGCCTATCGCACCTTGTACCAAGGCCTGACGGTTCATGTTATCGAAGAGTTGCCAAGCAATATCGGGCTGACCGAACTGTATCATGCGTTGCATAGCCTCGCCGTTGTTCCACAACCATACTGTACCATTGTGATAGGCATCATCTTTGTGATAATAGTGCCAATTTTCGTGTTGCGGATGGAAATTGTCGTCGTATTGACTGAGCGAACCTACACCCCACGGATATACCAACTCTTCCCACACGCGACGTGTCACGTGCATGCAGAATGCCGTGTCGTCTATCATCTCAAAGGCATAGAGCTGGTTGGGACGCACCTGCATATCTTTCGAGCCATCGGCATTGAGGTGGTCATACACGAAATATGTCGTCGTATCGCAGAAATCGGAAGCGAACTTGCGGCGAAGGTCGTCGGCGCGTTTCTCCCAAGCGGCAGCATCGTCAGTCTCGCCCATATATCGTGCCATATATGCGCCATCTTTCAGCTGATTGTACCACAAGGCTTGTATATCGTTGGCACGGTTGCCGCGCGGCGAACCGGGGATACCCTCTCTTACCACATCCATCCATGTATCGGCATCGGCATGGCAGAGATAGCCGTTTTTGTCGATAAATTGGTCTATCGACGCTTGTATGCTCAACGCCACGGCAGGATATATCTCGCGGATAAATGCCGTATCGCCCGAGTAGCGCACGTAATCGGCTACCTGCATAACGAAACGAGGCGTTCCGTCGACCGTATTGTAGAGAATTCCGTCCATGTTGGCGCGGTTGGGAATGCGGCCGCGTGTAGGCGATGCCTTCGCCGTATCTTGGAATCGTGAAAAGTCGGCCAATATTTCGCGCGTCACATCAAATTCGCCGATGACAAGCGTCGCACCGGGCATAGAGATGAACATATCGCGTCCCCAATACTCGTTGAACCACGGCAGACCGGCATATATGCCGCGCCCTTGCTGACGAGTCACCAATTCGTCGGTCGTAAGCAGAAGCCATGCTATGGCTTTGTCGAGCGAGTCGGAATTGCTCTGCATGGGGTTGGAATATGCTACTATACCATTCATGCGCGTACGTCGTGCATCCAACCACGATGAGCCCTCCTTGCGGAAAGCCGCTATATTGTCGCGGCACTCTTTCTCGCTGCCATAAGCCAACAAGAAACCTTTGGCAGCCACAGGATATTGCAGACGTCCTGCCGCAAAACTGCCTTGCGCCTCTTTGTAGGAGGTTACGGCCAAGAGACTGTCGGGACTCTCGCGAGGCACATACCACAAAATACCATCGTCGTAACGGGGCGAAGTCAACAAGGCTGTATCGAGGGCAATAGCTATGCTGTCGCCTTTGACATCGGTCAAGGTCAATGCCAAGAGAGCACGGTCGTCGACCATATAGAATTGCTCGACGGCTTGTTGAAAACGGCGTTCGAGATAATGCGGATATACCGTAACAGCGGCACTGTCGCGAGCCAACAAAGCATCATCGACATAGAGGTCGTAGTCGCTCACGATACGCCTTTGGGCTACATTCCAACCGGCATGCCATGCCTCGAAGTGCGATTCATGCGTACGTCCGTAATAATACCCGCTGCGTTTGTCGGTATAGGAATACTCCCGATTCTCATCGGGGGTAACATCAATACCCATTTTATCTACGGTCATCACCGGCTCGGGCCCTTTATAGCATCCTTGCAACCCTGCCAATAGTATGGCACATCCTATCACATAGCCGTTTTTCATAATACTCTGTTTATTAAATAATTGCTTAAAATTCGTTACTTTTCGCCTCCTATCATGGCATTTCATGCAAAGATAAAAACTATTCACGAAAAACAGGCCTTGCACAGGCAGCTTTTAGCAACATGAGCAACAGACTGTAACAGAGGTTGTAACCCATTATATGCAAACCTGCCTTCCGCAGGTTTGCGGCATCGGTAAAATACAATCGTGGCACGAGGCCTCTATTTTCGCATAAAAATTTCTACTTTTGCACCCGTTAAAAACAACGTTATGAAACACATCGTAGAGATAGATAATTGGGTAAGACGCGACAATTACCTGTACTTCAAAAACTTTGCCAACTCTTGGATAGCCATCACAAGCGAAGTAGAGTGTACCGACGCTTTTCACCGTGCCAAAGAGAGCAACAGCTCTTTCTTTCTCTATTACCTATATGCCGTGACACGTGCCGTAAACGAAATAAAAGAGTTGCGTTACCGTACGGACAAAGATGGTAACGTCGTATGGCACGACACTGTCGACGTCATATCGCCTATTGCCGTACCGGGACGTACTTTCTATACCGTTCGCATCCCTTATAAAGAAGATTTTGCATCGTTCTATCGCGAAGCACGGCACATCATCACCCATATTCCGCACGACGGCGACCCCTATGCTACCGACAAAGGTATTGCCGAAACAGGCGACTACGATGTATTCTTGTTGAGCGCGACACCCAAACTATACTTCACCGGCGTAACGTACACACAAATGGCTACGGGGCACTCTATGGACTACCCCCTGATGAATGCCGGCAAAGCCATCGCACGAGGCGAAAAGCTCTACATGCCCATCGCACTGACAGTAAGCCATGCCTTTGTCGATGGAGAACACGTATCGCTTTTCTTCGAGAAAGTGCAAGCCTTCCTCAACGAAGTACATCTATAAATCAGTACTCTACGGTATATACGGTAGCTTTGGTATTCTTATACTGTTTCATGGCCTCGCCTACCGAAGCACCGCTGATAATAGTGGGGTCGCACACCATATATTTGCGCCCGTTTATCATCATGCTGTCGCCATCGACCGACTCATTGAAGGCAACTGCCGCAGCAAGGTGCATGGGATAGTAGAGCAATGCCACATCGAGACCCAGCAACTCGTGTACTAAATAGACGTAGAGAATAGCGCGGTCTTCACAATCGCAATAAGGATAGAAGAAAACCTCATCGACAAATAGCGGACGCTCATAACCGAACTGTTGCTCGTCGGTCTTGTATTGAAATCCTGTCTGCACGAAATCGAGCAAAATATTGGCAGCCTCTACTTCGCCTTTCCCTTTGATAGCAGCACGCAGAGGCGAGAGCACATCGTCACGCATGCGACTCGTCATAGGCGTACGAGCATACACCGTCCATTCGCAGTGGGGAAAATCGTTGTAAAATTCCATGAGATTATCATTGGCACACGTCTCGACACGCGCTGCCGGATAGTGCGACGATACACGCGTAACGGTTGCCGCCTGCACGATAGGCAGTTGCTGCTCATGAGGCACTCCCAAAGCACATGGACGCGCCTTGTCGTAGAACATCTCATTGTAGGTATAAATAGGTTGCTTCTCCTTTATCTTCTCCAACAAATAGTAACGATGGCCGCCGTTCACGAAAAAGGTATAGCCGTAAATCTGATTGTCGGCCGAGAGAGCCGGCATCAACCGCTCGTTGCCGAATCGTACGACCTTGGCATCATAACCGCTCTGCATCAACAAAAAGGCCTGCAACAAAGCCGCTTCATTGGGTTTTCCGGTACCGAAAAGAGCCTTAGCCACTTGCTCGGTAAATTTCACATACGCCCAGTCGCATAATTGCAACTCGGAACGATAAGCGATACAATCGTCGAGCAATGTCGAATAGTCCGGCGAAATAAGCTGGTTCCACACCTGCGCTACGTATTGCTCGCTGATGTCATTAAGGACAAAAGCCTTATCCTTGGCAAAACGTACGCGACAACGCGTGCCATAAAAATCGAACTGCAATGCCTCGGAAGGTTTCACGTCACGAGGAACGGGTTTGACAGTAACATCGACCGGAGCATCGGGCTTTTTGATAGGTTTCACCGTGAGCACCGGCAGACGCGACGGTATGGTTGCATCGTCTTTGGGCTCGGGCACAACAGGTTTGGGACGTACGGGCGGCTCCACCTCGGGTTGTTGCTCGTAACGCATCCACTTCTTTTGCAAATACGAGGCAAACTCTTTGTTACGCTCGGCACGATAATTTTCAAAGGCAGTTAATTTCTCCTTTACATAACTCTTATAAGCCTCGGTAGCTCTCTTCTTATACTCGTCGAAAGATTGTGATTGTGATTGAGCCTGCATCTGCATAACACATAGCACTGCCACACTCACTAATGCGATAAATTGATGTTTTCTCATGGTCGTGATAAACAATGATAGTTAATACTCCAAATTTTTTCTCAGCGGCTGCCACAAAATGCCGTTGCCATACCAGCGATTCTCCCGGTCAAGGGCATACGGTACGCCTCATCGTCCGATGCAAATCTTCCAAGAGGTTGCCCTATGCAACAATGCCTTTTACAAAGATAATGCAAATTAGATAATACAGACCTAAAACAGACCGAATATTTTGCATAATAGTGTTTTAATGACACTATGTCACGATAAAACAGAGGGGAAACACTCGACATGATACCCTAAACGGTCTTTGCGCACAGCTTGTATTTATAATGCGATAAGAGGCAGTTCTACCAAGTAGAATTTGGAAACTTCGTTTTCGTTTGTCTCTACATTCACCTTTCACTATCTTTGGATAAGACAGGATGCGGCTCGGGATAAAAAATATCTGAAAACGAGTTTAGACATTTTATTCTCCGCTCGCCTTTCCGTATCTTTGCACAAGAAACAGAAAGATGGAAAGCAAAGACCTTACACGGGGCGGCATATTGGGCAATATCGTCTCTTTTGCCCTGCCATACATGCTATCTTATTTTCTACAAATACTCTACGGGCTTGCCGATCTCTTTGTCATAGGCATGTATTGCGGCGTAGAGAGTACTACGGCTGTCTCTAACGGAGGACAGGTGATGCACATGCTCACCGTAATTATCATAGGGCTTGCCATGGGTTCTACGGTACGCACCGCTCGTGCCGTGGGCGCAGGCGATTCTCGTGGAGCAGCACGTACCATAGGCAATACAATAACGTTGTTTCTCACCATTGCAATCGTGCTTGCCATAGGGTTGCTGCTCCTGACAAGCGATATTGTGCGATGGATAAACACTCCGACCGAAGCCGTAGAAGGTACTTGCGATTACCTGTTCATCTGTTTTATGGGGGTACCGTTTATCGTAGCCTATAACATTATTGCCTCGATATTCCGCGGACTGGGCGACTCGAAAATGCCCATGTATTTTGTAATCATAGCCTGCGTGGTCAATATCATACTCGATTTCGTTTTCATCGGGTACTTCGGCATGGGTCCTACCGGAGCTGCGCTTGCCACTACCGTATCGCAAATATGTGCCGTAGTTATAGCCATAATCGTGATAACACGCCGCCAATCGTCGATACGCATCACCCGTAACGATTTGCGCCCGCAACGAAATATATTGCGCGGTATCCTCAACATCGGCGTGCCGGTGGCATTGCAAGATGGTTTTATCCAAGTAGCTTTTATCGCCATCACCATCATTGCCAACGGCCGCGGACTGAACGACGCCGCAGCTGTGGGTATTGTAGAGAAATTCATAGGATTGCTGTTCATCATTCCATCGGCCATGCTGTCAACGGTATCTACCATCTCGGCTCAAAACATAGGCGCCAAGAAAATAGAGCGAGCACAGGCTACACTACGATATGCCATATACATCACGGTGCTGTTTGGCACGGTGGCATCCGTCATCATACAGTTTGAACCGGAACAGGCCGTAAGGCTTTTTACCAACGACCCACAAGTGATAGTTTTAGGCGGCCAATACCTTAAAGGCTATGTATGGGATTGTATTCTTGCAGGCATTCATTTCAGTTTCAGCGGCTTCTTTACCGCATGCGGCTACTCTATCATATCTTTCTGCCACAACTTCATCTCTATTGTATGCGCCCGCATTCCGCTCTCGTATTTCATGTCGGCATTATATCCTACGACCCTATTCCCTATGGGTCTGGCATCGCCGGCAGGGTCGCTGCTATCGGTGATAATATGTGTAGCGGTATATATATGGATGGTGCGCCACAACAAGTTTGTCTCTCCGCACTAAACGCTCCTACCCGACGGGCGGCCACTCACACATCGACCCACTCGCCGGTATGCCTCAACATCACAAATCGCGCCCCGGTCTTCTGCGCCTCAGGAGCAAAAGCCGCAGCAGCATCGGCTGCGCTCCAAAAGTGCATAGGTACAAACACATCGGTATGTATCGCTTCGAGAAACTGACGCGCCCCGCGGGCATAATCGTTACCTATACGTGCATCGACCGGGAACACGGCAAGGTGCACGGTGTTGTGAGCGGCTGCAAGTTGGTCTAACCGGTACAGGAAATCGCGCTCGGCCTGCTCCGTCTCGTCGGGTGTCGATTCGTCGCTCCAATGCCAATTATTGAGGTCGCCGGCATGAAATACCGTTGTATCGCCTATGGTAAGATAAAACGAACAGCCTATGTCGGTCGAGCCAAATGCCTCTACCGTCAACAACGTATCGCTATATACACCCCCTATCGGCAAATAGACGACCTCTTTGTCGCGTCCCGCCGCTGCACTGCGCAACTCATCGGCAAAAATGTAATGTATGGCTTTGTGCTTCGACTTCCAGCCCAAGCAATCGGGATTGAAGTGGTCGGGATGTGAGTGCGATACCAACACGTAGAGGGGCAACGGCGATGCCAGCACCTGCCGTATGACGTCATGACCTTTCCGATAGTAATCGAAAAGGATGTTGGCGGTACCCGTTTCGAGCAAAAAACCGCTGTTGTATATAAATGTGAGCTTCATAACATCGGCCCTTATCGGGCATGACTGTGGCTTACAACGACTTCAACTCTTCCCATTGTGCAGCAACGGCCTCGGCACAACGTTCTCCGTCGATAGCTGCCGACACGATGCCGCCGGCATACCCGGCACCCTCGCCACAAGGGAAAAGCCCACGCAGCGATACGTGCGACAATCGCACGGCATCGCGCGGTATGCGTACCGGCGATGAGGTACGTGTCTCTACTCCTATCAGTACCGCTTCGCGAGTAAGAAATCCGCGCGATACTTTACCGAAGTGTTCCAACCCATCGCGCAAACGCGAAGCTATGAAAGAGGGCATCCAGAAGTGTAACGGCGAAGCTATCAATCCGGGAGCATACGACGAAGCCGGCAACGTAGCCGAATTATGATGCGACAGGAAGTCTGTCATGCGCTGTGCCGGAGCGGTCTGCTTGCAATTACCGTTGACATAGCACAACGCTTCGAGCTCTTCCTGAAATTTTATGCCCGCCAAAACGTCGTTTTTATCGGCGCCGGGTAAATCTTCGGGACGTATCTCAACGACCATCCCCGAGTTTGCCCAACGCGACCCGCGGTTGGAGGGCGACATTCCGTTCACTACAATCTGCCGCTCGCCGGTTGCCGCCGGAACTACGAAGCCACCGGGACACATGCAGAAAGAATATACCCCTCTGCCCCTTACCTGTGTCACAAAGCTATACTCGGCAGCAGGCAGGTATTCGCCCCTACCGCGAGGGTCGTGATACTGTATAGCGTCGATAAGTTGTTGGGGATGTTCAAGGCGCACGCCTGCGGCGAAACCTTTCGCTTCGAGCCCTATACCGGCATCGTGCATGTAGTAATATACATCGCGTGCCGAGTGCCCGGTGGCCAAGATAACCGGTCCAGCGAAGGTGCGTCCGTCGGCGGTGACGATACCGGCCACGCTGTCGCCATGCAACAGAAAGGCCGTCATACGTGTCCCGAAGTGCACTTCGCCTCCCGAGGCTATGATACGGTTGCGGATATTCTCTATCACCTTAGGCAACTTGTCGGTACCTATATGGGGGTGAGCATCGGACAAAATAGAGACCGACGCACCATGCTGGCACAAGATACCGAGAATGCGCTCGACATTGCCCCGCTTTTTGCTGCGGGTGTAGAGCTTGCCATCGGAGAATGCTCCTGCGCCGCCCTCACCGAAGCCATAGTTCGACTCGGGGTTCACCTTTTGTTCTTTACCGATAAGCGCAATATCGCGCCTGCGCTCATGCACCGACTTGCCGCGCTCTACCACAATGGGTTTAAGGCCGGCTTCTATAAGCCGCAAAGCGGCAAACAGACCGGCAGGACCGGCTCCTACCACCACTACCGGAGCGGCAGCCGACACATCGCCATACGTTATCGTGGCATACTCATCGTCGGCGGGTTGCTCTCCTATATAGATACGCACATACAGACTGACGTACACAGGCTTGCGACGGGCATCGATGGAGCGTTTCAGCACACGGACAGCGCACACGCCTTGCAGCCCGGTACTCTTCAAGTAAGCTATAATAGACTGTTCCGAAGCGGCCTGCCACGGCAGCAAACGGAGTTGTTGTTCTTGTATCATATCATCTAACCGAAAAGAAGGCGGAAAGCCTCTTCAACTTTATGTACTTCTATCACCTCTATCGAGAGTTTCGACAGATTCATACCGCTCACATTGTGCGAGGGAATAAGTATGCGAGAAAATCCCAACTTCTCGGCCTCGGTAATGCGCTGTTCTATCCGCGTGACCGAACGTATCTCGCCCGACAACCCCACCTCGCCCGTCATACAGGTGCCTTGCTCGATACTCATATCCATATTGGATGATAGCACCGCACTGATAACGGCCAAGTCCATGGCCGGGTCGTTGACACGGATACCGCCGGCTATATTGAGGAATACATCTTTCTGACCCAACTTGAAACCTACGCGTTTCTCCAACACGGCCAACAACATATTCATGCGCCGCAGGTCGAATCCCGTTGCCGAGCGTTGCGGTGTACCATAAGCGGCGCTGCTTACCAACGCCTGCGTCTCTATAAGGAAAGGACGTATGCCCTCTATGGCTACGGCTATGGCTACGCCGCTCAACCCGTCATGGTCGTGCGAGAGGAGCAGCTCCGACGGATTGCTCACCTGTCGCAGCCCGTTTTGACGCATCTCATAGATACCCAGCTCGGCCGTACTGCCGAAGCGATTCTTGATAGAACGCAAGATGCGGTACATATAGTGACGGTCGCCCTCGAATTGGAGTACCGTGTCGACAATATGCTCCAACACCTTAGGACCGGCTATGCTGCCCTCCTTATTGATGTGTCCTACCAACAACACCGGCGTACCGCTCTCTTTGGCAAATCGTAACAGAACGGCAGCACACTCGCGCACCTGCGCCACCGAACCGGCCGACGATTCGAGTGTCTCGGTAGCTATCGTCTGTATAGAGTCTACCACCAGCAAGTCGGGTTTCACGTTCTGCACATGGGTCATGATGTTTTCGAGCGACGTCTCGCACACGATATAACAATCGGGATTGTCATCCCCGATGCGTGCCGCCCGCAATTTCAGTTGCCGCGCACTCTCCTCGCCGCTTACATAGAGGGTCTTGCAATCGTTCAGCGACAGCACCGTCTGCAATATCAACGTCGACTTGCCGATACCCGGTTCGCCACCTATCAGCACCAACGAACCACGCACCAAACCGCCGCCCAAGACACGGTTCAACTCGGCATCTCCCATATCTACACGGGGTTCCGAGGCCGACGCTATCTCGTCGATACGCAACGGTTTCGACTTGGCGCCCGTCGGCGGCTGCAAGCCATCGCGGGTATGGGTGGGCTTTGCAGCCACCACCTGCTCCACATAAGTATTCCACTCGCCGCACACCGGGCAGCGGCCTATCCATTTGGGACTTTCAGCCCCGCAATTATTACAGCAATATATGCTTTTGACTTTCGCCATAATTCTATCCTTTCATTACACGCCTGCGAAACTCGGCACAGGTCACAGCCGTAGCGACAGCCACATTCAGGCTCTCGCATGTCACCTCTCCCGGTGGATAATTGGGTATGCGCAATTTGCGCGTCACCGCCCGTTCTATGGCCGGCGAGATGCCATTGCCTTCGTTGCCCATGACAATCAGGCCGTTGCGCGTAAGCGGTACATCATATATATTCTCGCCATCGAGGAACGTACCATATACCTCGGCACGAGCAGCTATACGCTTCACTAACGATTCGAGCGGTACATAATGCACGGCCACACGCGCCAATGCCCCCATCGTGGCCTGCACCACTTTGGGCGCATATACATCAGCCGTACCGGGCGAACAGAAAATGTGACGTATGCCCATCCAATCGGCAATACGAATGATGGTACCTACATTCCCGGGGTCTTGCACAGTATCGAGCGCCAACGACAACTCGCCCGTCACAGTCTCTATATCATAAGTATGCAACGGTATCTCATAGACTGCCAACACCTCTTGGGGCGTTTTCTGCTGCGAAGCCCGCGACAACTCATCGCGCGACACCACAACACGCTCTGCTGCCTGCGCACGAGGATGGGCCTCCATCCACTCGAGGGTAGCCACCAAGAGCCGACAGGCAAAACAACCGAGCGTATCTTCTACCAAACGGTTGCCCTCAGCAAGAAAACACCCGCTCTCGTCGCGTCCTTTCTTACGGGATAACGACTGCAAAAATTTTATTTGTCCTTTCGTAATCATATCGCACGAACAAAGGTAATGAAAGTAGTGCGCAATACAAAGACGCTCGCATCATTTGTATCACCGAAAAACATCATATATCATAGAAAACCGAACCAAGCATGAAGCGCCGTACGTCATTTCACACACAAACGAGCAACGTCGATAAGAGAGAAAATATTTTCTCAAAAAAGGCAAAATATATGCTGCCGTTTCGGCAGAAATAATTATCTTTGCAATCCTATACCCGCCGCATAGCGATGCGGCGCAGCAAAGCACCGGGGCTGACTGGCTTTGACAGCGGGCAGAAGCGGTGTGTAAGCATGCAGAGCTTTGTTGTCCCGGCTCTATAATCTCAGGCATCGAAAATTTAATTGGCGAAAACAACTACGCTCTCGCTGCTTAATCGAAGTACAGTAGATTAGCTTTATTCCGCCACAAGGTGACGGAACGAGACATCATCCGGAAGCTGTTGTTCCGAAGCATTCCGACCCGATGGTGCAAGGAAATCGGGAATAGCACAAGCATTGCCTCGATGCTTATGCGAAGTTCAAGAGGCTAAGGTTGCGGTTGGCAGCTTCGCGCTTGCCGCCTCCCTACAATAAAGGCGAAGATAAGCATGTAGAAAGCACATTGATTCCTCGTTTGGACGAGGGTTCGATTCCCTCCAGCTCCACCAATAAACACTATCCCATTTCTACAAGCGTCTTGCAGAGTATTGCAAGGCGTTTTTGTTATTTTTATGCACCATCTAAAACCGGTAAAAACCGCTTAACGAGGACTGATTTAGTCCGAATTTTTTTATTTCTCAGACTACGACACAGATACAAATTAACTATATAAAGAAAAAATAGAATAATTTTCCGACGCACTATCACACCAAAAGTATCTGCGGCCATGAATGGATATGCCAACGACAGCATCCGTCAAAGCGGCTTTGTCGATGGCAACACTCACCTTTGCAATGCTACTTTAAGACAAATATTAGGAGAAGAAGCCGGCACCTATTCCTAAAATAACGCGACACTTCACAAAAAGAGCATCGAAAAAGAGGTTGCACATCTCGCTAAGTTTCGCTTATTTTGCATAAGGAGTTGCCCACACGGGCTACGATTATGAAAACAGGAAGCAAAATACACCTTACCCGGGCACAACGTGAAGAAACGGCACGACAACTGCGCTGCATTGACCATATATCCTTGCAGTTGGCACACATGACAACTCCCGCCGACGTCAATATCGACGCCCTGCTTGCCGCCTTTGCCTCGCTGGAAGGGAACGAACTCGACACCGGCGAGGCTGCAAGGTTATCGACCTCGACAACCAATGCGCCCCAAGCCCAATATCTGCATCGTTGCCGCAGTGCAATAACCGATATTCTCACGGACAAAGAGCGCAATCCCATCGATGAAGCCCGAGTGGTATCGCTCCATTCATTTCTCTTCGATAACATCACCGATACTCCGCGCCCGCGCCGCACGATAGAGCGATTGTGGAGCAGCAACAACCGGCTACGTCCGACCCGCATCGTAGTAAACAGCGAACTGCGTACCTTGATAGAATGGATGCTTCCGGGCAATGGAGCTCAGGAGTTGCACCCCGTCACAGTGACCGGCATTTTCATATACGAATTATTGGCCATACATCCGTTTAACGAAGGCAAGAGCACCATAGCTCAGCTGCTTGCCATGCAATACCTCTACAACCACGGGCAGAAGTGGATAGCACAATATGCTCCTGCAAGAATTTTGGCCGAAAAAATCGCTGCATACCACCATGCGATAAAGAGCGGTATGGAAAACCGATACACTCCGCAAGAGGATATTTCGGAGTGGATAGTGTTGTGGACCGAGAGTGTATATCGTGCAGCCTGCGAGGCATCGGCACTTACCGCGCCTGTCCTACCGAAGGTATCGGCAGCTCATCGTTCCTACTTGAATATGCGCCAACGCCGTATTCTCGGTTACATAGAGAAGAACCAACCTGTCAAGGTGGGCGACATAGCGGCATACCTGCACAAAGAGTCGATAAATACCATCAAAAAAGATTTGTTGCTCCTGCGTCAAGAGGGATATATATCGGCAGAAGGTGTATTGAAAGGTACCGTTTATTACCGCAACTGATTTCGACACACCTGTCACCGGACTCGTACAGGGAAACGCCCCACGACACGCCCGACCCAAAACGATATACCGCAGTGCGCCATAGGCAATCGGTTTTACCACCGAGCAATAACCGCCTCAACAAGCAAACAAAGCTCACACAAAACGCCCGCGCAGCATCTATCGATGTGCGCGGGCGTTTTGTATTTCGTCCTGCCGGCCGGGTAATGGCACGAAAGAAAAGCGATTATTAATCAACCACCCCTGTCATTTTTGCTTCATCGACCAGCAATACATCGGGCGTAGCAGTGGGGAATGCCATACGATATATGTATGCCTGAGCATACATGACAACCAATACAGAGACAAATACACCTACAAAGAGGCAGATAACACCTAATATCATCACCAATAATGAAACGATATAGAATAAGAATATCTTTCCTTGCATCGGGGCAGAAGCATTCCAACTCATTTTTATCGATTCCATAACGCCTTTATTACCATCTATCACCAAATAAGGGGTAAAAAACATACGGATAGAGACGTATATAACCGGAATCAAAGCCAACAATAACAGCCACCACAAATCGAATATCGCATCGGGGTCTCCCAATATAACCGAGCCTCCTATGATAGCCACTCCTATGCCGAAAATAATAATAAACGGTACCAAGGCAAGAATACTGACAAGAATACTCATTCCAAAATAAGGCAAAAACCGAGAGAATGTATCCTTGAATGCACCGAACCTTGGTTCTTCACCTCCTACGGCATCAATGGTTATACGTATCATACCCATAGAGAAGGTAATGGAAATAACTATATTTACCAACTGAGCAATCCAGCCTATTGCATCGCCGCACTCTCCGAGGAAAGAAAGCAACCACGAAACAACTCCAAATGCCAATATCAATCCCAAGGAAATAATAAAGTACTTTTTTGTCAACTGCCACCCGTTGGAGATGGCCTCGGGCACACTAAATGTATTCATAAGCTATATTTTAGTTTATAATTTCTATCGCAAAGTTACTAAAAAGCATAAACAGCTACAAGGTATAAGATGATTTTCTCTCCTAAAACTTTTTATAACTACATAAGCACTTTTCGCCGCGAATCGTTAATTTTGTCGTCGAAAATTCCTGCATAACCATCATGATTGAAATATCTATCCATCCTGCTCTGTCGCAAGTATGCCCCGCGCTGCAAATAGGCGTCATAGAGGCATGCGTCACCAATAGCGACACAACGGAGATGCTTTGGAACGAAGTACAAGAAGAAGCCCGCCGCATTGCCTCTATCTATACGACAGAGACACTCACACAACGCACTGCCATCGCAGCCACCCGCCGCGCCTATCGCGCCTTAGGCAAAGACCCGGCACGCTACCGCGTTTCGTCCGAGGCTCTGTGCCGTCGTGCCATACGCGGTGCCGGACTATACCGCATCAACACGCTGGTAGACCTACTCAATATCGTATCCATGCGCTCGGGCTACTCCATAGGAGGATTCGATGCCGATTGCATCAACGGCAGCCTCACTCTTGGCGTAGGTACATCCGACGATATATTCAACGGTATAGGACGGGGACAGCTCAACATAGCCGGGCTGCCTGTCTATCGCGACAACATAGGCGGCGTGGGCACTCCCACCAGCGACGAGGAACGTACCAAACTCACCCTCTCTACCACACGGCTGCTCGTATGTATCAACGCATACGCCATAGAGATGCCCATGGAAGAATGTTTCGGTTTCACGGCCGAACTACTCGACCGATACGCAGCTGCCACCGAAATAAATACCCGCATCTTATCGGCCGGCTAACCTTCATCTTATCATACACTGCCATGAAACAACTCATCACCATTCACCCCGACACTCCCAACCGCCGCGAGATAACCCGTATTGTAGAGGCGCTACGCGAAGGCGAAATCATCATCTATCCCACCGACACGCTCTATGCGTACGGATGCGACGCCCTGAACGTACGCGCCGTAGAACGCATTTGCCGCATCAAGGGTATCGACCCTGCCAAAGCCAACCTATCCATAATATGCAACGACCTTGCCGATGCTGCCCGTTATGCCAAGATAGACGACCGCACCTTCAAGCTCATGCGCAGAAATCTGCCCGGTGCATTCACATTCGTATTGCCCGCCGGTTCGCACTTACCCAAACTCTACAAACAACGCAAAACGGTAGGCATACGCATTCCCGACAATAACATAGCCCATGCCATTGTCGAAGAATTGGGCAATCCCTTGCTATCAACTTCGATAAACATCGATGAAGGGGAACCCGAATATACCACCTGCCCCACCCTCATAGCCGAACGCTATGGTGCGACAGCCGATTATATCATAGACGGTGGCGACGGCGATACAGAAAGCAGCACTATTATAGACTGCACCGGCGACGAACCCGAAATAACTCGCCAAGGAAAAGGCATCATCGAAGAATAACCGACGACGTAAGGGACAAAATCTCTGCCCTATTATAATATATATGTACGGTAACTCACACAGTATGCCGAATGAATTGTCGTGCCGTTAAGACTTACAATTATTTGAAAATTAATGATATAAAAAAGCATTGCACACTATGAAATAATGTGCAATCATTTCTTACCCGATTTTTTCTCTTCGACATTCACAACGAACACGTTATCAACTACTTGCACAAACGCAGCACATAGGCATAACAAGGGGCTGCACACACACGCCTCGTCATTGCAGGCATGACACAGAATTTTAGTAAAATTTTAATTGAAGAAATTTTTCTTTAATACAAAATTGTTATACCTTTGCCTTGCTTGTAAAAACAAGGATAGTATTAACAACTATATAAAACGAAACACTATGTCTAAAGTAACAGTTGTAGGCGCCGGTAACGTAGGTGCTACTTGCGCAAATGTATTGGCAATCAAAGGTGTAGCTGATGAAGTAGTATTGCTCGACATCAAAGAAGGCGTATCGGAAGGTAAGTCTATGGATATGATGCAAACAGCAGCTCTGCTCTGCATGAATTCCGTAGTAAAAGGTGTAACCAACGATTACGCAGCTACCGAAGGTTCTGATGTTGTAGTCATCACTTCGGGTATTCCTCGCAAACCGGGTATGACCCGTGAGGAGCTTATCGGTGTAAATGCCGGTATTGTTAAGTCGGTAGTTGAGAACGTTCTCAAACACTCGCCCAATGCTATCATCTTGTGCGTAAGCAACCCCATGGATACTATGACCTACCTCATCCATAAAGCAACCAAACTTCCCAAAAACCGCATCATCGGTATGGGTGGCGCTTTGGATAGCTCACGCTTCAAATACTACATGAGCCAAGCCCTCGGCGCAAATGCCAACGAAGTTGAAGGTATGGTTATAGGCGGACACGGCGATACCACCATGATACCGCTGAAACGTTTTGCTACCTACAAAGGCATACCCGTATCGGGCTTACTCGATGCCGAGACCTTCAATAAAGTGGCTGCCGACACAATGGTAGGCGGTGCAACCCTTACAAAACTCCTCGGCACATCGGCATGGTATGCTCCCGGCGCAGCATCGGCAATGGTAGTATCGGCTATTCTCCACAACGAAAAACGCATTATTCCTTGTAGTGCATTGCTCAAAGGTGAGTATGGCGAAAGCGACCTCTGCATCGGCGTTCCTTGCGTATTGGGCAAAAACGGTATCGAAAAAATCGTAGAGCTCGACCTCAACGAGGAAGAGAAAGCCGCTTTTGCAGCCAGCGCAGCTGCCGTTCACAAAACAAACGCTGCTCTTGCCGACGCTCTCAAATAAGTGAGCAAAAGAGACATTATCACAAAAAAGCTCGGAGTTTCCGGGCTTTTTTTATGACACTTACACACTCACATATACTCACTAAAAAAGCGCAGCTGCCCCGCCGCAATGGCTCGACAGCTACGCTATTACATATCCACAACAGGATTTTATGCCTTTATCTCGGCAGGTTCGGGAGCAATCAACTTATAGCCTTTGCCATGAATGTTGATAATTTCTATCGACGGGTCGTCCTTCAAATGCTTACGCAACTTGGTGATATAGACATCCATGCTGCGGGCGTTAAAGTAATTGTCGTCAATCCATATCGTTTTCAAAGCGAAATTACGCTCCAAAATCTCGTTTACATGAGCACACAACAGGCTGAGCAGCTCCGACTCCTTAGTGGTAAGTTTTGTCGTTTTGTCACCGATGGCAAGTACTTGCTTCTGCGTATCGAAAGTAAATTGTCCGATACGATAGAATGTAACGTCTTTACCTTTCTTGCCTTTAACACGACGCAATATAGCTTCGATACGGAACACCAGCTCTTCCATTGAGAAAGGCTTGGTGATATAGTCGTCGGCTCCAATCTTGAAACCTTCGAGAATATCTTCTTTCAGCGATTTTGCTGTCAGGAAAATAATAGGTATTTCGCTATTAACCGAACGTATCTCTTGCGCCAACGTGAAACCATCTTTTTTGGGCATCATAACGTCGAGCACACACAAATCGTACTGTCCTTTCAAAAAGGCCTTATATCCGGCCTCGCCATCAGAAAACAAATCGGCATCGTAATCCTTTGCTTGTAAATATTCGCGAAGCAACATACCGAGGTTTTCGTCATCTTCGCAAAGTAGAATACGCAATTTTTCGTCCATAACTCTAATTTTTAACTAATGGTAATGTAATTATAAATGTTGATCCTTCATTCAATTCACTTTCCACACGTATATCGCCTTTGAGGTCTTTTATAATCTTATGCACATAAGCAAGCCCCAGTCCAAAGCCTTTCACATCGTGTCTGTTACCTGTGGATACGCGATAGAATTTATCGAATATTTTTTTAAGGTCTTCTTTCTTGATACCTATACCGTTATCTTGAATAGAAATTTCGACCTTGTCGCCATGTGTACAAGTTCGGATAAAGAGAGCCAACGGCACCTCTTCGCGACGGTATTTCACCGCATTGTCCAACAGATTGAATATAACGTTTGTAAAGTGCATTTCATCGACCGAAACAATCATATCTTCTGCCGAAAGGTCGGCATCGATAGTACCTCCGAACTTCTCGACCTTGATTTTGAACGTACTCATAACATTGGCTATCAGGTCATTTACATCTACTTCATGCAGTTTCAGCTGTGTGCGCTGCCTATCGAACATAGACATTTGCAAGACCTTCTCTACCTGCAAACGCAAACGCTTGGTCTCATCGTTGATTACTCCCGATATGTGCTTAAACATACCTTGACTTTTAACCACTGCCGGGTCATTGAGCATCTGCGCAGCTAATGATATGGTAGATATAGGCGTCTTAAACTCGTGCGTCATGTTGTTGATAAAATCGTTTTTCATCTCCGTGAGCTTTTTCTGCCGGAATACGACGATAATCGTAAACGTAAAGATGACCAGCATGATGAAGGTGAAGATAAACGAAGGTATCATGAACCGCACCGAGTCGAAAATATAATCGTTCTGCGTAGGGAAATAAACGCGCAGCGAATTGCGTCTTCCCGGCGGGTCGTTGGGAAATATAATTTGCGAAAAGAGCAAATTACCCGATACAGCCGGGTCGTATCCCGGACTGTTGTACACAATCTTTCCTTTATTATTAATGATAGCAAAACGGAAGGGCAAATTCAATCCGTTGTTTTCAAGCTCGGTCTGCAAGTAGCTATCCAACTTGTCAACATTGATACGCTCCATGACAGGGCGTGTACCGGCACGCGACAGAATGCGAAGTATCACATCGTTGAGAACTCCCCTCTGATAGAGATATTGCCCTTTGAGCAACTCTTGCATGTGCTTGTATTTGTCCATGATAGGCGTACCCTTACTTGTCGAAGACGACAACGAAGGCGATTTTATCATGGGCGACACGGTCTTGAAGGGAAAAGTTATCGTCGTGCCGTCGGGTGCAGTAATGGAGAGTTGCGGTATCACCACTTCGCCTGTCGCATCTTCTTCGTACGTCGAGAGCAACTCTTCGTCTATTGCCTCGGCAAGATAGGCGCGTGTTTCATCGCGTTCGAGCGAAGTCGATACGGCATAAAGACTACGCTTGACAGCCTCGGTAAACTGCTCTTTGCGCATTTTTATCATGTTCTCCATATACATGACCTGCGTAAGGAGCAACCCTATGAACGTAGCTGCCATTGTAATAGTCAGAACCCATATCGTTGATTTTTTCATGCTTTCACTTCCTTTTTTTACCTTTTGCCATAGGAGTATGCACGCCGATTTTTATGAAATAAACAAACTATTTAGTAGTTATGTTTACAAATGGTAAAAGCTGCGCACGCTCTCCATTAACATTACTCTGCAAAATTAACAAATGAATGTTTAACAACAAAAATGCCGCCTTAAAAAAAAGCGGCATTTTTTGATTATTTAACCTTGTATTTAACTTCAATGCGCCACTTTGATACTTTACTCAAAGTGACGCAAGAAGGTTATTCTTCGGTCTGTTCGGCTTGGTAAGCCTTCAACAGTTTGTCTTGTACGTCGCCGGGAACAAGCTCGTACGAAGCGAATTTCATCGTAAACGACGAGCGTCCGCCTGTAATAGAGCTGAGCGACGTAGAGTATGACGACATCTCTTTCAAAGGAACTTTGGCCGAAATTTTCTCGAAGCCCTTTTCGCTCGTCATACCCATGATGATAGCACGACGTCCTTGCAAATCGCTCATAACATCGCCCATCTTGTCACCGGGAACCATCACTTCTACATCGTAGATAGGCTCCAAAATCTTCGGCCCTGCATTGCGGAATGCCTCGCTGAAAGCATTGCGTGCAGCCAAACGGAACGATATTTCATTAGAGTCCACCGGGTGCATCTTACCATCGTAAACGCATACACGTACGTCACGGGCATACGACCCTGTGAGCGGGCCTTGCTCCATGCGGTCCATCAAACCTTTGACAATGGCAGGTATGAAGCGGGCATCTATCGCACCACCTACGATACAGTTTACAACTACCAACTTACCGCCCCACTCCAAATCGATGGTTTGTGTGTCGCGCACACTCATGCGATACTCTTGGTTACCGAATTTATAGGTATCGGGGGCAGGCATTCCCTCATAATAAGGTTCTACGATGAGGTGTACCTCGCCGAACTGTCCGGCACCGCCCGATTGTTTTTTATGACGATAGTCGGCACGTGCGGGCTTGGTAATGGTCTCGCGGTAAGGGATACGAGGTTCGATGAACTCGATAGGCAACTTGTCGTTATTCTCGATACGCCATTTGAGAGTACGCAAGTGGAACTCGCCTTGTCCCGACACGATAGTTTGTTTCAACTCTTTCGATTGTACTACTTCCCATGTGGGGTCTTCCTCGTGCATGCGAGTCAATATCTCGCTCAGTTTCTCGGCATCGGCCTCATTGAGCGGTTTAATGGCACGCTGGAATTTGGGAGCCGGATAGCGTACGAAATCAAATACATAGTCGCAACCCTTTTCGTTGAGCGTATTGCCGGTGCGCACATCTTTCAGCTTCACGCTGGCACCTATATCACCGGCAACGAGCTGCTCTACTTTGGTTCTCAGCTGCCCGCATACGCAGAAGATTTGCGCCATGCGCTCACGGCTGCCGCGATTCATATTTTGAAGGTCGTCGCCCTCTTTCAGCACACCCGACATTACTTTGAAATAATATACCTCGCCAATATGCGGCTCGACACTTGTCTTGAAGACGAAGATGCTTGCAGGAGCCTCGGGATTGGGTGCTACCTCTACGCCGTCGGTCGTTACAGGGTTGGGCATATCGTTTACGAACGGTACCACGTTGCCGAGGAACTCCATCATACGACGTACGCCCATATCGCGTAATGCGCTCACGCAAAATACCGGGAAAATACTACGTGTAACAAGACCTTTACGGATGCCTTCGCGCATCTCGTCTTCTGTAAGAGAGCCTTGGTCGAAGAATTTTTCCATCAATGTCTCGTCGTTCTCGGCAGCAGCTTCTACCAACTTCTGGTTCAGTTCTTTGGCCTTTTCCATCTCTTCCTCGGGAATTTCCGATATGGTAGGAACACCGCCATCGGGACCCCAGCTGTATTTTTTCATCAACAGTACGTCAATCATAGAATTGAACGTAGGGCCACAAGAGAGGGGATATTGTACTTGTACCACCTTATTACCGAAATGCTCGCGCAGCTGCTCTATCGAATTATCGTAATCGGCTTTCTCGCCGTCGAGCTGATTCATGGCAAATATCACGGGTTTCTCCAACCGCTCGGCAGTACGGAATATGTTCTGGGTACCTACCTCGACGCCATATTGCGAGTCTATCACTATCACGCCCGTATCGGTAACACTCAATGCTGTAATGGCTCCTCCCACAAAATCATCGGCTCCGGGGCAATCTATCACATTGAGCTTCTTATTGAGGAATTCGGCATAAAATACCGTGGGAAATACCGAGTAGCCATACTCTTTTTCTACCGGGAAATAATCCGATACCGTGTTACCGGCATCGACACTTCCTCTACGTTTTATCACGCCACACTCGTAAAGCATAGCTTCAGCGAGAGTGGTCTTACCGGCTCCTTTACTTCCCAAAAGGGCAATGTTTTTGATTTCTTGTGAATTATAGACCTTCATAATATTGGCTTTTAAGGTTATAAGTATATATTGGTTTATGCTGTCGCTTTTTTGCGAAAGCGGCAGCAAATTATATAATTTATATGTATTGTGCAAACTTACCCTATATGTTAGAAAACATATTTTGTCATCCACCTATACAAAAAGCGACAATTTGCAATCCTAACCACAACCGCACAACTGCTTCATAGCATATTGTAGCCGATATTACCCACCATGCAAAACTGCCATTGACAGCACATAAAGCGTAAAAAACACAGGCAATGACACTCTCTATCTGCTTCATCTTGTTTTGTTTTTGCCCTTGTTCCCGTGCGGGCGCATGCACTCATGAGACGTGGGAACTGTTGCCAATCTGACACCCGGTATCGCCAAACACCGTATTCCGAATCGACCACAATACCCACGCTTATACTTATTGTACCCTGCAACCGCACAGCGGGCGCAGAGATACAACAAACATCAAGTGCAGGCGTGTCGCATCATCCTCGGAATAGAAAATTTGGCGAATTTCGGTGTCAAGGATAAGGCAAACGCCTCTGTAAAACAAATATCCTACCGCGGTAGGCATTACAAAGATAGTGCATGACGAGCAGAATATAAAACTTGCCGACTGTTTTTTCTCTTTTTTCGCCGCCATGGCATAACTCTCTTCCACATTCGGCCGTTATACATTACCTTTGCAATACCTCTACCTATATGAGCGCACTGTACCTACATATTCCATTCTGTCGTACCCGTTGCATCTATTGCGACTTTCACTCGGGTACCGACGCATCGCTGCAAGAACGATACGTCGAGGCATTGTGCATCGAGGCCTCCATGCGCGCCCATGAGCTGCCCTCGGCAACAGAAACCCTTTATTTAGGAGGAGGGACACCCTCACAACTGTCGCCGGCCTTGCTGCACAGGCTCTTCTCGGGCATAGCACGCCACATAGAGATAGGAGACTGCACCGAAACGACCATCGAGTGCAACCCCGACGACCTTACATCTATATATATAGAGGCTCTCACACAACTGCCCATCAACCGCATCAGCATGGGTGTACAAAGTTTCAGCGATACCGACCTCCGTTTTCTACGACGCCGACATACTTCGCAAGCAGCTATCGACGCCGTAAAACGATGCCAAAAAGCCGGGTTCGGAAACATCAGCATCGACCTCATATACGCATTGCCCGGACAGACCTTGGAGCAGTGGCAACGCAACATCGACACCGCTATCGCCTTGGGCATACAGCACATATCGGCATACGCCCTCACATACGAAGAGGGGACTGCCTTATATACCCTCCGACAAAACGGTTCAGTAAAAGAGTGCGACGATGAACTGTCGCTTGCTATGTACGAAACGCTGATAGACCGACTGCAAGCTGCCGGATTCGAACAATATGAAATATCGAACTTCGCACTACCGGGATACCACTCACGCCACAACTCATCGTATTGGCAAAATATCCCGTACCTCGGTTTGGGAGCTGCCGCTCACAGCTACGACGGTTTATGCCGCCGTTACAATCCACAAGACACTATGCTATATATCAAGAGCATGGAGGCGCACCGATGCTGCTATGCAGAAGAGCATCTCTCGACCGACGACCGCTTCAATGACATGCTGCTTACCCGCCTGCGCACGCGACGCGGCATAAATTGCGACACGGTAAGAACCTCTTTCGGCGACAAGCTGTCACGTTATCTGCTACGACAGGCAACGCCCTACCTACGACAAGGTTGCATGGAGTACGATGCGCCCTACTTACGCATTGCACGACGCGGCATTTTTATCTCCGACAGCATCATCGCCGACCTTTTCCATATCGACGAGAAGGCATAACTTATCGAGAAACGCTGCAAGAGAGCTGAAAGTAAAAATAAGTAATCGAGGTAAAAGCATCCGTAATAACACTATCGTCACAACACAAGAAAAGCACTATTTTTGCATACAAAGATACACGACAAAACGGGGTGTCTTGCGAAATACTTATTTTCTCATAAAAACAACCTATATGAAACATTTTCTATTAACTGTTGCGGCTGTGGCATCGATATGTGTCACGGCCTGCGCACAAAAAGAAGGAAGAACCGATATGAATACTCAACGAACTTTGGTTGCCTATTTCTCGGCAACCGGCACAACAGCACGCGTTGCGCATGAAATTGCCGATGTAACCGGCGGCAAACTTTTCAGAATCGACCCGCAAACGCCGTATTCGGATGCAGACCTCAACTGGAACAACCCGCAATCGCGCAGCTCGGTAGAGATGAGCGACCCGCAATCCCGCCCGGCCATAAAAGCCGATAAAGAGAATATAGCCGATTATGATACCATCTTTATCGGTTATCCTATTTGGTGGGACCTTGCACCGAGGGCTGTCAATACATTTATCGAAAGCCACAACTTAGCAGGAAAAGTTCTCATCCCGTTTGCCACGTCGGGAAGCAGCGGCATTGGCAACAGTGTGGCTGCCTTGAAGAAAGAGTACCCCGATTTGCATTGGGAAAAAGGCAGATTGCTGAATCATGCCAACCGCAGCACCATAAAAGAGTGGATAGAGAAATTATAAGCCCCACCCGTTTGTCGGGAATGTCAATAAAAAAAGAGAAGCACCGCCATTGCAGTGCTTCTCTTTTTGTCTTTGCGGAAAGAGAGGGATTCGAACCCTCGGTACAGTTACCCGTACAACGGTTTTCGAGACCGTCCCGATCGACCACTCCGGCATCTTTCCTTCGCAGTTTTGCTTTGCGAGTGCAAAAGTAACTATTTTTTCTTTTCAAACAGCATTTTCCCGAAAAAATTTTTTCGATATTCTGTTTTTCACAAGGTACGGCCTCTGTTTCACCCTACAACACGCTATTTATCGGCGTCATCCCAAGCGGAATAGGGATGCTCGGCAAGACACGAATTGTAATACCGGGGAATTCCCGTTACATTGTCACCCACAAAGGGAGGCAATTCGTAGAGTTCCTGCTCACTCTGCAACTCTATCTCAGCCACAACAAGACCTTCGTTCGCACCGTGAAAACGGTCTATCTCCCATTTATGGCCGGCATAAAAATAGATATAACGGGTTTTCTCGATGATAGGTGTATGACACAAGTTATCGAGCATCGATTGTGCAGTCATAAGGTCTATGGGTAGCTCATACTCCACCCTACTGCAACCGCGATTTTTACCTTTGATGGTAAGATACGCCTTTTTGCCCGCAATACGTACGCGCACCACACAATCCTTCTCGACAGTCAGATAACCCTGCCTGAAATACTGTGCCGACGTATATCCCGTTAGATAACTATCACTCAACACCTTATATTTATGTTCTATTTCGGTTGCCATAATGTCTGATAATTTATAAAATTTTTCGCAATATAATATTTTTCGGCATGCTATGAGGCACTTTTCCTTCTTTGATTTTCCAAAAAAATATAAAACGACAAAACATAAGTCCGGTTATTCGTTTTGAAATGGTTAAATAATTAACTTTGCAGCTGTTTTCCACTCCGGAGCGCAAGCCCGTTGATACGGTAACATATTGTATAACAAGTTTTTCCGCATTTCATGGCTGTAAAGCGAACGCGAATATATATAATTTTTATATTGCTTCTTTTACCCCTCTCGCTGTCGGCGCAACCACTAACCACTGTCAGAGGCACAATAACCGACTCGCTTACAAACGAGCCCATCCCTTATGCATCGATTTTTCTGATGGGCTCCGACCGTGGTACACGTACCGACCTCGACGGCAACTTTTCAATTACTGTACGCGTTGACTTTTCACACGTGCGAGTCTCTACTCTCGGATACAAGACATTAGATATTCCCGTAGAACTCGGCAGCATCAACAAGCTCGACATCAAAATGGTGCCGTCGTACATCACTCTCAATGAGGTTATCGTAAAGCCCAAGAAGGAGAAATACAGCAAGAAAAACAACCCTGCCGTAGAATTTGCCCGTAAACTGATAGACCGACGCGAGACAGGCGACCCGCTGCAAAACGATTTCTTTTCATATACCAAATACGAAAAGATTACCATCGCTTACGACGAATTTACCGAAGACAAACGCTCGCATGCCCTCTTCAAAAGCACTCCATATCTCTTCGACTACACCGACACGTCGGACGTGACGGGGAAGCCTATCCTTAATTTCTCGCTCAAAGAGCGTATCATAGACTATTATTACCGTAAAGAGCCACGTACCGAACGGGATGTCATTTATGCCATCAACCGCGCCGGACTCGACGACTTTATCGACCAAGAGAATGTGCAGACCTACCTCAACCAAATGTTCCAAGAGGTAGATCTTTTCAAAAACGATATTGCACTCTTCGAGCAACGTTTTGTAAGCCCGCTGTCGCATTATGGTGTCTCTTTCTACAAATATTATCTTTTAGACACTCTCGATATAGAAGGCGAACGATGTATCGACTTTGGTTTTGCACCGTATAATTCCGAGTCATTCGGTTTTGCCGGACATCTCTACGTAGTATATGAAGACTCGTCATACTTCATCAAACGCGCCAAATACAGCATCCCGCGCAACATCAACATGAATTACGTTGATCGCATGTACCTGCAACAGGACTACAAGAGAGACTCTGTGGGGAGACGTATCAAGGTAAGAGATGACATCGTTGCCGAATTCAGGCTCTATCCGGGTACGGCCGGATTGTATGCCCGGCGTACTATCGATTACAGCAACTTCTCGTTTGACCCGCCACTGAATGCCGACGTCTTCGACATGAAAACGCGCGAGATAACACTGCCCTCGGCAGAAAAACATAATGATGAGTTTTGGGCTCAGCACCGTACTATCCCCATCAAACAGCAAGAAGATGCCGTTTCGGAAATCGTTGACCGCCTCAAAGAGAAACCCTTTGTCAAGTGGACAACCCGCATCATCGGTATCCTCTTCTCGGGATATATACATACCAACGCCGATGCCGACGAAAGCCGATTCGACTTCGGACCGGTAAACTCATTTATCAGCGGCAACAGCGTAGAAGGTCTGCGACTGAAAATTGCCGGTACTACTACCGCAAAACTTCATCCCCAGATTTTCGCCAAAGGCTACTTCGGGTACGGTTTTGGCGACGAGAAATTCAAATACGGAGGTTCGCTCGAATACTCGTTCAACAAAAAGAAAAAAAATCCGATGGAGTATCCCATACGCTCCATAAAGGCTTTCTACGACTACGACGTCAACTATTTGTCGCAAAAATATCTGCACACGAGCAAAGACAATTTCGTGCTCTCGCTGCGTCGCGCACCCGACTTCAATGCCACCTACCAGCGTTCTTGCGGCGTAACCTACAAACACGAGTTCGACGGTGGCTTCTCCTTCGAATTAGGATTGCGTAACGAACGGCAGGAAAGTACCGTTTACATGCCTTTCAACCGCTATAATGCAGACGGTTCTATTACTTCGCTCAACTCATTCAGCCAAACTATGGCCGAAATATGCCTTCGCTACTCGCCTTTCGAGAAGTATTACACGGCTTATGGCGAACGCTATTCGGTAACCGACGATGCCCCGGTATTCACGCTGCGACACGTTTTCGCTCACAAAGGATTTCTCAGCGACTATAACTACAACCACACCGAGATAGCTGCCAGCAAACGATTTCACCTCTCGAAATTCGGCTATACAGATATTATCGTCAAGGCCGGTAAGGTATGGGACGAAGTACCCTATCCCCTGCTTATCATCCCCTACGCCAACATGTCATACACGATACAGCCCGAGTCATATTCTTTGCTCACACCGATGGAGTTTCTTTTCGACCAATACATATCGTGGGACCTCACCTATTTTGCCAATGGGCTTTTGTTCAACCACATCCCGTTCCTAAATGCTCTTCATTTCCGTGAAGTCGTCTCTTTCCGCGGTATGTACGGTACCATCAACGATGCCAATTTCCATCCCGAAACGAGCGGCCTCTTCGCTTTCAATGACTCATGGAACGTGAAACGCATGACCAACATGCCTTATATGGAGGTAAGTGTAGGTATCGACAATATACTTACCATATTGCGCATAGAATACGTTTTCCGCGTTACCTACCGCGATACCCCGGGCGCCAATCTGGGTGGCGTACGCATTGCCTTGCATGCTTCGTTCTAAGGCTTCTTACACCGGAAGACCTATATATAAGGAATTTCCCATCGGGCTGTCATGCAACAAGAAGCTGCCAACACAAAAGATGTGCACGCCGGATACTATGCCGTAAAACAGCTACCCGACAAAATATACAACCCGAATTTATTTTTATAAAGGGCAGAGGGTGCGCCCAAACGAAACTTTGCATCCTATAAATACGGATTATAGAGAATACATAAAAAAGCCCTATCACCCGAAAGGGAACATGATAGGGCTCTTGGTATTGTAGATGAGGATGGTCAAAATTAAGATAATAAATCCATCTTCACGAAATCCGAACTTCGACTTCTTCAATATCTGCTACTGCATATCATGTTTTTTAGTTACCAGCTTACTTTTGTCATCGGTATATCGTATGGGAACAGGCGGGCGACGCATGGCTCGCACCACCAACCAAATACCGGCAATTACAAAGGGTATGCTGAGCCATTGCCCCATGTTCAATGTCATACCGGCCTCAAATGCCACTTGGTCGTTCTTTACGAACTCTATAAAGAAACGCGACAGGAATGTGCCGATAAAAAATACACCCAACATCAAACCGGGACGCTGCTCGGCATGTCGCCGCCAATACATATACATGAGCAATACGAAAAGCAGTAAGTAAGCTCCTGCCTCATAGAGTTGTGTGGGATGCGACGGTGCGCTGTATATCGGTGCAGCCCCTTGCTCCCACTCACGCAGATTGAGAATAAAACAAAAAGCCCATGGCACGTCGGTGGCATGACCGTATATTTCATGATTCATAAGGTTGCCCAAACGTATGAGCATACCCACAAATGCAATGGGGACGACAATGCGGTCTAATATCCATAAAATATTTTCGTGCGTCACGCGCCGCGAAAATATCCACATGGCTATAATGATACCTATGGCACCGCCGTGGCTGGCAAGGCCTCCTTCCCATACTTTCAGTATCTCTACGGGGTGTTGCGAGTAATAGTCCCACTGATAGAAGAGGCAATGTCCGAGGCGCGCGCCTACCAGCGTGGCTATGAAAAGATAGAGCAACAACACATCGAGCCACGACTCGGGCTTACCCTCGTGCTTAAACATCTTGCCTACCAAATAGTATCCGAAGGCAAAACCTATCACAAAAAACAATCCGTACCAGCGTATCTCTACAAACCCGTCGTATATGGCAGGATGCACGCTCCACGTTATATAATCCAGTATCATTGCTATATATGTCTGTCGTTCGTCAGTTTATGGCAGTCGCATGTGCCCGATAACGCATAGTCGGGCATACACCCACGGTTACTGCATGGCAAAGATAGTGCAAGCAAGGGCAAAAAGCAAAGTTTACTTATGCTTTTTGCCCCACGGATTTCGTCTTCTCTATAAAGAGAGTGCCGACGCATAAACATAGCCGTACCTGCATTTTCCCTGTCGACGCAGCCTTTTGCCTGCGCAATAGAGAAACCATGTAGGCATTGCGGCCTCTTCACAAGCCGTTACACCTCCACATCGTCTCCTTGCTCACGGGTACGCATCTTCTCGGCGTGCTTCAACACCTTGGCATCTACATAAAAGATAATCTCCTCGGCAATATTGGTCATGTGGTCGCCCGTACGTTCGAGCTTGCGTACGACACCGCCCAATGCAAGACACAACGCCACATCGTCGGGATTCTTACGGGCATACTCCACAAGAGCTGTCGTGGCCGCCCGGTTCATCTTATCAAGCATATCATCTTGTGCAAGAGCTGTAAAAGCCTCCTCGACATTTTCGGTAACGAAAGCATGTTGCAACCCCTCCATCATATCGAACACGATACCAAACATCTCTTCGAGTTGCAAATCTTTCAGCAATGCGGCATCTATGGCATCGACCTCCACATCTCCCACAAAACGGGCTATCCCATCGGCGTAGTCGCCGATACGCTCCAAGTCGGTATTTATTTTCAGCATCGCCAACACGAAGCGCAAATCTACCGCAACAGGGGTGTAGAGGGCGATATAGTCTTCTACATCGCTATCTATTTTCAGGTCGAAAGCATCTACGCGCCGCTCTCGCACGGCAATTTGCTGCGCCGCCTTGCGGTCGAGGTTTATCACTGCCGTCTTGGCACGTTGCAATTGGCTGTAAACCAAATTCCACATCTGCACAACTTCGTCGCGCAGGGAAGAGAGTTCGTTTTCTATAAATCTTACCATATTTCTGTCTCCAATTTTTGTTTTATCCGAAACGTCCCGTTATATAGTTCTGCGTTTCTGTCTTACGAGGGTGCGTAAATATCACTTTCGTGTCGTCGTATTCTACCATCTCGCCCATATAGAAGAATGCCGTTTTGTCGCTCACGCGGGCAGCCTGCTGCATGTTATGTGTGACAATAATGATAGTAAGCTCTTTACGCAATTCGCGTATAAGTTCTTCCACCTTGGCGGTAGAAATAGGGTCGAGAGCCGATGCCGGTTCGTCCATCAGCAAAACCGAGGGTGAGACGGCCATAGCCCTTGCTATGCACAGGCGTTGCTGCTGCCCGCCCGAAAGAGCATAAGCCGATGCTTTGAGCTTATCTTTCACCTCATCCCACAAAGCCGCACCACGCAAAGTTTCCTCGACACGCTGCGCTATAAAGACTTTGTCCTTCACGCCATTTACACGCAAACCATAAGCGACATTCTCGAATATGCTCATGGGGAAAGGATTGGGACGCTGAAATACCATGCCTATCTCTTTGCGCAACACATCGACCTCGACCTTGGGAGCATACACATCTTTACCATCGATAAGTATTTGTCCGGTAAGTCTCGTATCGGGTATCAGGTCGTTCATACGATTAAAGAGCCGCAAAAACGTAGATTTTCCGCATCCCGACGGGCCTATAAACGCTACCACCTTGTTTTGCTCTATGCCCATCGAAATATTTTTCAGGGCATGGAAACTACCGTAATAAAAATCAATATCCTTTACCTCTATCTTCATAATCATATTTTATTTCAGTCGGTTCTCGAAATAACGTCGCAAAGCCCCCGACAACAAATTTATAATCAAAATAATCACTATTAAAACCAAAGCCGTACCGTAAGCGATAGGTTGCTGCGCCGCCATATCGGTACCGCTCGTCGATAAGACATAGAGGTGATACGGCAATGCCATGCACTGGTCGAATATCGACGTGGGCAGTTGCGGGAAGAAATAGGCCGCACAGGTAAAAAGGATAGGAGCCGTCTCGCCCGAGACACGTCCCAAAGAGAGAATAAGCCCCGTGATGATGCGAGGCATACCCATCGGCAATATCACTCTCCATATCGTCTGCAACTTACTTGCGCCCAAGGCAAGACTACCCTCGCGCATGCTGTCGGGAATATCTTTGAGAGCCTCTTCGGTAGTGCGTATCACCAACGGCAGCGAAAGCATCCCAAGGGTGAGCGAACCGGCAAGAATGCTGTCGCCAAAGTTGAGATACTTTACAAACAATGCCATGCCGAACAAACCGAATACTATCGAAGGCACTCCGCTCAGGTTGTTGGTCATAAGGCGAATAAATTTCACCACCCATCCTTTCGATGCAAATTCACTCATATATATACCGCTCATGATACCTATCGGGAAGGCTACCACGGCACTACCGGCCATCAGGCAAAGCGTACCTACAATGGCCGGAAAGATACCGCCCGAAGTCATGCCATCCGACGGGGCTTTCGTCAGAAAGTCCCAACTCAACACACCGGCGCCTTTGTATATGATGAAACCGAGAATGGCAAACAAGATGAAAGCTATGAAAAGGCTGAAAAACCTGAATAACCAAAATGCGACCCGTTGCGCGTACCGTTTACGCACAGCATACCGGGACGGATACTCCACACTTTTCATATTACCGTAGTTTATATTTGTTTCTTGACGATATATACTCTACGCTCATGTTGATAACGAGCGTTATAAAAAACAGGATGACACCCAACAGGAACAACGCCTGATAGTGCGCCCCGCCAGCAGGAGCCTCGCCCAACTCGGCGGCTATCGTAGCAGGTATCGTACGCAAAGGTTCTACGATAGAGGTGGGTATGATAGCAGCATTCCCCGTCACCATAAGTACAGCCATAGTCTCACCCACGGCGCGACCTATTCCCAATACAATACCCGAGGTTATACCCGACATAGACGATGGTATCACCACCTTGCAAATCGTCTGCCAGCGTGTCGCTCCCAATGCGAGACTTGCCTCCCGCAGCGAACGGGGACAACTGCGCATGGCATCTTCGGCCACGGTTATCATCGTAGGCAAAGCCATGATGGCAAGCACAATACTGCCGGCCAAACCGCTCTCTCCCACAGGAAGATTAAACCCTTGTTGCAACAGCGGTACGATAACAATGAGCCCGAAAAAACCATATACTACAGACGGTATTCCGTTGAGCAGCTCTATAACAGGTTTCAACACCGAACGCATGCGCTCCGACGCAACCTCTGACATATACACCGCCACGCTCAACCCGAAAGGCAATGCAAATAAAATGGCAAACAAACTTACCCACAACGTACCGGCCAACAGCGGAACGATTCCGAACAACGGCGCAGGCGTTGCCGTAGGAAACCACTCGGTACCGGCAAAGACCTCGCTCAACGATATGGTGCTATCGTCAATGTAACGTACCTCGGCATCGGCGGGTAGCATTGACTGCGGCACAAAGGCTATCATGCCGGGCGACCGGGCTATGAGTGAGGCAATGCACATACCGACATGCTCGTATTCGCTGCCAAGCTCCTCGACAGTGAAATAGCGTTCAACGTCTTCGAGGCGAAATGTCGTTATAGGCATATCCCTGCCACCTATCTCTTTCCAATTGACAATATCTTCATCGAAAACAGCTTTTATCTGCTCGGCGGTGAGCGATGACACATCATTCTCTTTATTCAACGCCAACACGTAACCCTCCTCTACCATAGGTTCGTTGAAAAGTCCTGCGCCTTCGGTAAAAAGAAATCCTATAATCAGCAATATGACCAGACTTGTGACAAAGCCGCTGCACGTAAGGACTCCTCGGACTATCGCTTCAAAAAACTTTTTCATATCACTTTATCGTTACATCTTCGTTTCTCACCGGCACAAAACCCTGCTTCTCGACCATGCACTGCCCATCGGCCGATTTTATAAACGATACAAAAGGTTGCACCATCGCCGCTTTCTCTACATCATAATAGTAATACAACGGACGCACTATGGGATACGTACCGTCGGAGGCATTCTTTACCGAAGGGAGCACATAACGCCGGCCACCGTCGTACGAAACGGCCAATGCCTTCACGTATGGGTTCAGGTAAGCCAACCCGATATAACCGATTGCACCTTTCGTCTGTCGCACCGACTGTATGACGGCACCCGTTGCAGGCATCGAAAGAACTCCGCTCATATAGTTTTTGTTATGTAAAACACTCTCTTTGAAAAACTCGTATGTTCCCGAAGAAGTCTCGCGCGAATAGACAACAATTCTAAGGTCTTCACCGCCGACCTCCTTCCAGTTGGTAATTTTACCTCTGAAAATTCCTTCCAACTGCTCCCGGGTAAGTTCGTTTACCGGATTCTCGGGATTGACCACCACAGCAAGCGCATCGTAAGCCACCACTTCCTCAATCATATCGAAACCGGCCTTGGCAAACTTCATCTTTTCACCGAATTTTACCCTCCGCGAGGCCATTGCTATATCGGTAGTATTCTCCAACAACGAGGCGAGCCCCACACCGGTGCCGCCCCCTGTTACTACTATTTCCGATGCCGGGTTTCTTTTCAAATACGATTCCGACAACTCTTGCGTAAGCGGCAGCAACGTATCGCTGCCCTTGATACGCTGTGCGTAGGCACTCATCAACGCCGCCCCACACACGCCGCATAGTATCGACAATAAAACTCTGTTCATCAAAAAAATCCTGCTTGTCGTCATTCTATTCATTATATCGCTCGCAAAGATATGGCATCGACACATATCGACCGAGTGACGCAGCAATTTTTAATAGCTTTATAATCAATATGTAACATATATGTAGCATCGTATTACAAACATGTTACATACCATCTGCACGACACGTCGTCGCTCGGTCGTATAAAGCCAAACCCCTGCACAAAAACAACAAAGAAAATAGCTGACAAGTTGCGAAAACAGGCTGTCGCCGCAACAGATATATGACGGCAATTTACTATTTTTGCCACATCATAAAACATTACCTCATGAAACGACTTATCGCAGGCATTCTCATTGCCCTATCAACGCTAACCGTCGCAACAGCCGCCAAACTCGACTTGCGCGACATCACCGACAACGTATTCAAAGGCGAAACAGCATCGCAAATCACCCCGCTGAAAGATGGCATACACTATGTAGCCTCCAATAGCGACAACACCCGCATAGAGAAATACGACTATCGCACGGGTAAAGTCGTGGAAACTCTTTTCGATGTGAATACAGCCCGCGAGTGTAACCTGAAATCGTTCGACGGTTACGCTCTGAGCGACGACGAAACACGCCTGCTCATTTATACCGAAAGCGAACCTATATATCGCCGCTCTTTCAAAGCCGACTATTACACATTCGAGATAAAACGTAATCTGCTCAAACCCCTCTCGGAAGGAGGCAAACAACAAGCTGCCGTCTACTCGCCCAACGGACGTATGGTGGCTTTCGTACGCGACAACAACATATACTTGAAAAAACTCGACTACGGCACCGAAATTGCCGTCACAAACGATGGTGAAAAGAACAAAATCATCAACGGCGTTCCCGACTGGGTATATGAAGAAGAATTCGGTTTTTCGTCGGCCATGCAATGGAGCAGCGACAGCGAGTTGCTCTCGTTTATCCGCTTCAACGAGACGGAGGTCAAACAATTCTCGTTCCCGCTCTACGGCTCTTACAGTCCCGACTATCCACAATACGAACTGTATCCCGGTAGCATGCAATATAAATATCCCGTAGCCGGTGAAGCCAACTCGCAAGTATCGGTAGTCACCTATACGGTAGAGACCCGCGCCCTCAAAAAGCACGACATACCGATGGCTGCCGACGGCTATATACCTCGTATATTCGCCATGCCCGAGGCCGACTGTCTGGCCGTTGTCACGCTCAACCGCACTCAAAACCAACTTTGTCTATACAGGCTCAACGCCCGTTCGGGAGTAACACGTCTGCTGATAGAAGAGCGCAACGATGCTTGGATAGACCAAAAGGTTCTCGACATGTTTGCCTTCTATCCCGATTTCTTCACCTTTGCCAGCGACCGCGACGGATTCTTATGCATATATAAATGCAACAACAACGGCATCGTACAACAGGCTTTATCGCCCGAACGCGAAGAGGTAACAGCCTTCTTGGGTTGCAACCCGACAACACAGACATTTTATTGCCAAGCTACTGCCGGAGCTCTGAACCGTGCTATATATCGCTATGACAGCAAAAACGGCATCGTAAACCTCACACCCGAAGAGGGTACACACTCGGCACAATTCAACCCCTCATGCACATATTATATACACGGATACAACTCTGTCACCACTCCTCCCACATACACCCTGCGCAATGCCGCCGGAAAAGAGATACGTCCTATCGTAGAGAATACCGCTCTCAGGGAGAAAGTCGCACAAACGACGCTCCCCTCAAAAGAGTTTTTCACCATGACCAACGGCAACGGGACTATACTGAACGGCTATATCGTCAAACCGTCCGACTTCGACCCGTCACGCAAATATCCGGTCGTACTCAATCAGTATAGCGGACCGGGCTCGCAACAGGTACTCAACAAATGGGAAATCGACTGGTATCATTACCTTGCCGAACAAGGATATGTTATCATCTGCGTCGACGGACGCGGAACGGGAGGCCGCGGCAAAGCCTTCGAGACGACGGTTTACCAAAAACTCGGCCGTTACGAGACGCAAGACCAAATAGCAGCAGCCCGCTACGCCGCGACACTACCTTTTGTCGATGCCTCCAAGATAGGCATCTGGGGATGGAGCTATGGCGGTTATGAGACGCTTATGGCCATGACAACCGGAGGTGGCGTTTTCGCTGCCGGTATAGCCATAGCGCCTGTCACCGATTGGCGTTACTACGACACGATATATGCCGAGCGTTACATGCGTACGCCGAACGAAAATACCGAGGGCTACCGTTACGGAGCACCCGTGACACATGCCGCCGGATTGCAAGGCGACTTGCTCATCATCACGGGTACGGCCGACGACAACGTGCACATGAGCAACACCATGGCTTTTGTAGCCGCACTGATTGAAGCCGAAAAACAGTTCGACATGATGGTCTATCCTAACCAAGGGCATAGCATCAACGGCGGGAACTCGCGCTATCACATATACACACGCGTGTGCAAATTCTTCAACGACAAGCTGAAATAACCGCTCTATGCTCGACCTCATCGCCATCGTAGGCCCTACGGCATCGGGCAAGACTACGCTTGCGGTCGCCGTGGCACATCGGTTAAATACCGAAATAATCAGTGCCGACTCGCGTCAGATATATCGGGACATGGATATAGGTACCGGCAAAGACCTCGGCGAATATACCGTCGACGGCACACCTGTCCCTTACCACCTCATAGACATCTGCCCGGCAGGGTATCGCTACAACCTGTATGAATATGTACGCGACTTCAACGCCGTATATGCCGATATGCAGACGCGCGGCAAACAGCCCTTGCTATGCGGCGGCACCGGGCTATACGTCGAGACCGTACTCAAAGGGTATGCCTTACCTCCAGTACCCGAAAATCCCTCGCTGCGTGCCGCCCTGCAAGGCAAATCGCTCGACGAACTGACGTCTATACTGCAACAATACAAAACGCTGCACAACACGACCGATACCGACACCTGTAAACGTGCCATCCGCGCCATAGAGATTGCCGAATATTACAGCCGACAACCCGCCGAGATGCTGCAACCGCGGCCTATGCGCAATGCCTTGGTAGTAGGCATCGAGATAGAACGCGACCTCAGACGTGCCCGCATAAGCCACCGCCTCAGGCAACGCTTAGACGAAGGGATGGTAGAGGAGATAAAGTCATTGTTAGAGAGCGGCATCCCTCCCGAATCGCTCATATACTATGGTCTCGAATACAAGTTTGTGACCGAATATCTTATCGGAAAATTGTCTTACGACGAGATGGTAGAACGGCTCGAAATAGCCATACACCAATTTGCCAAACGCCAGATGACATGGTTCCGCGGCATGGAACGGCGCGGTATCCCCATCCATTGGATAGATGCTACCCTGCCCACCGACGACAAAACGGAACTGATTCTCGACCTCATACAACAACAAGAAGGCTCTCAACCCCGATAACCGACATATAAGCCTCATTACACAAAATATCTCCGAAGCATAGTGTAGGGCTGCCATATGTAACGAAGCCGATAAACATATCGAACAGACATCGTAACATATAGCAGCCCTGCGGAAAGGGATAAGCTCAATACCGAAATAAAATTTTACACGAGGTTACTTTTCTGTCCCCTTACTGTATCAATTGATAACGGGAAACTCTATGGTCTCGCTCTCTTCGTTCCACGCCTCTATCGTAAAATCGCCGGGGCTGCCATCGGGAAGAATCTTGCCCACTACGATATTGAGGGTAAGCCGCGTATTAGGCGATAGCGTCGATGAAAGCGCCTTTGAAAGAGTGTGTTGCGTACCGTCGGCCAACGTGATGATAAGGTTAAGTTGAGGATTGGGAGCCGACGGGAAAAGCATTACCGTGGCATTACTCATCACCGCACCGTTTGACGAGCGCGACAAGTCGAATGCCACTGTCTTCGTCATATTTACAGCCTCGGCAGTATAGAAATTGAGTTTCTCGGCAATACCATTTATTTCCACTGTCATGCTTACAACCGCATCTGAAAAGATGCTATTATCGGACTGAGTCACTACGACCTTTAATCCTGAACCGACCCGTGTAAGCGAGGCTTGCAAGTCCTCGCTTCCAATGTTTGCAGGCCGTACTGCATGAACGAGGTCATAAACAGGTTTGTATGTACCATCGCCGTTGGGACGCAAAGAGAAATAGAGCTCCGAAAGGTCAGCTTTCTGCGTGAGTCCGGGAGAGACGATAGCAGGCTCATTATAAATAGGCTCTTCATATTTGGGAGTTCCCCAATACACCATATTATAAGTACCGATAGGCAAATGCAGTTCTCGATTGTTTTTCCCATAAACCGAACCATCGACAACAACATAATACCCATTGAATATCGTAAGGCTTCCATTCATGTAATTACCGAAATATACCGACGAGTTTTCGTTACACGGATATATTTCGAGAATACCTGTAAAGAGACTCGGAGCAAGCGGGTCGGCCACCGACATACGCAATTGAGGTGTAACAAGAGAGGCAGGTGCAGGCTCGTCCCCGGAGGAATCAGATTGAGGCTCATCCTTGCTATCCTTGCAACATGCAGTAAAGAGCATCAAAAAACACAAGGCCGCGATAGACACATTTTTCATCATTGTATTACATAATTAAAAGTTACACACTACGGCTCATGCGCCTGCCATAAAAAGAACAACAGCGCGGCGCCGCACGTCATATACAACACACGGCGTACAATAAAAGTTGTGCCATACTGCTTTTTTACATCTCCAATCGCGATATACCTATCGTCCCTATTCAAGCCCGCCTTGGGCAAAAGCGAAGAGGGTTTCAATAAAAATAAAACAACAATCACATACTTTCGAGACAAAAACTCCGTTTATATGATATTCGGTAAAAGACAATGTGCTGCAATGAGCAACCTGCAATGTTACTATTGAGGCAAAAACCGGATTTTTGCAAAATACCGACATGCCCGACTCTCATAGACTTGCACTTCTCTTGCAACAGCACGCATCACAGACGGTTACGAAATTTTTCATTTTACCGCAACCGCCAACGTGAAATTGAGTACTTTTGCAATTTGGAAACCGATGCCCGAGAATACGACAATGAGATATAACCTCGCTACGCGAACCCTCGTTGCAGCTCTGTTATTGCTGCTTCCTTTTACGGGATATTGCCAAGAAGGCCGTACATCGTACGACTTTCTCAACATTACCCCCTCGGCTCATGCCTACACCCTCGGCGGTAACAATATCTCCATCATAGAAGAGGACATCACCCTTATCAATAACAACCCTGCACTATTAGGCCCCGAAATGGACATGAAATGGGGCATCAACTACATGATGTACGTGGCCGGCATACACTTTGCCGGCACGACATTCGGCGTTGCTACCTCAGACCGCGGAGCTCTCGCCGCAGGTATCCAATATTATGGCTACGGTTCCATGCCTCTTACCGACGAGACAGGGCAAGTCTTGGGCAATTTCAGTCCGCAGGACATACAGATTCAGTGTGCCTATTCGCACGATATTTATGAAGGGCTGCGCGGTGGCGCCATGCTCAAATTTGTCTACTCCAACTACGAACAGTACACGGCTATGGCTTTGGCCGTAGACTTGGGTCTCAACTATTACAACGCCGAGAAAGAATACTCTCTCTCGCTGGTGGCACGTAACCTCGGCGGACAGCTCAAACGCTACGCCAACGTATATGGCAACCTCCCGTGGGACATCTGTTTCGGCTATTCACAGGTCATCAACAATACGCCCGTACGCATCTCTATCACCGCCCACGACTTATGGCGATGGAAAATACCCTATCCCACGACGACCGACAACGGCGATGGCATTGTGACAAACGACAAGTTTTTCGAGCACTTTTTCCGTCACCTCATCTTCGGTGTCGAATACCTTTTCAACAACAATTTCTACCTCGGTATAGGATACAATTACAAGACCGCAAGCGACATGCGCACCGATAACCGCTACTTCCTTTCAGGATTCAGTATCGGCGGAGGCATCAAAGTAAAAATGTTCTCTCTCGACGTAGCGGTGGCAAGCCACCACGTTTCGGGGACAACCTTGATGCTGAACCTGACGACAAGTATCGGCGACTTCCTTAACCGACGATAACCATCAACCTCAACAATTATGGAAACACCTCGCATCATCATAGCCATCGACGGCTTCTCTTCATGCGGAAAAAGTACCATGGCCAAAGACCTTGCCCGACGCATAGGATACACCTACATAGACAGTGGCGCCATGTATCGCGCCGTCACACTGTATTGCTTGCAGAACGGCATCATCACCGGCGACTCGGTTGACACCCGCCGCCTCGAAGCCGAAATAAACGACTTGCATATTACATTCGCCGCCGATGCTGAAAGCGGAAAACAATGCACCTACCTCAACGGCGTATGCGTAGAACAAGCCATACGCAGTATGGAGGTGTCGCGACACGTCAGTACGGTGAGCAAACTGTCGTTTGTGCGCACGGCTCTCGTCGATGCCCAACGTCGTATCGGCCAAGAGAAAGGCATTGTCATGGATGGACGCGATATAGGTACAACCGTATTTCCCGATGCCGAGTTGAAAATATTCGTCACAGCATCAGCCCGTACCCGCGCACAACGCCGGGCTGACGAGATGAAAGCAGCAGGCACGCCGGTAAACATCGATGAGATAGAACAAAACATCGCACAACGCGACCACAACGACCTCACCCGCGAAATAAGTCCGCTGCGCAAAGCCGATGATGCCATAGAACTCGACAACTCGCACATGAGCATCGACGAACAGAACGAATGGTTGCTCGCACGCTATCGCGAAACAATCGACCGCATTGCGACCTCCAAAGCATAATCTTATGGCAACGGTAGAGATAGACAAAAATTCGGGATTCTGCTTCGGTGTAGTCACCGCCATACGGGCTGCCGAAGAGGAGTTGGACAAAAGCGGCCGCTTATATTGTTTAGGCGATATTGTACACAACAGCAACGAAGTGGAACGCCTCAGAGCCAAAGGTCTTGTCACGATAGACCATGACGAGTTGCGCCGTTTGCACAACGTCAAGGTGCTGTTGCGAGCCCATGGCGAACCGCCCGAAACGTACCGCATAGCCCGCGAAAACAATATCACCATCATCGATGCAACCTGCCCCGTAGTATTGCAATTACAAAAGAAAATAAAGAAAAGCTACGACGCAAGGCTCAACAAAGACGACCAGATACTCATATACGGCAAAGCAGGACATGCCGAGGTAAACGGGCTCGTGGGACAGACCAACGGCGAAGCCATTGTCATAGAGAACACCGACGACCTTGCGAAGGTTGATTTTACAAAACACATTACCCTGTATTCGCAAACCACCAAGTCGGTAGAACACTTTGCTGAGATGGTATCGCTCATCAAAGAACATACAAAAGAGGGCGACTTCGAGTGGTACGACACGATATGCCGACAAGTGGCCAACCGCATTCCCAACATACGCGAGTTTGCCCGGCATCACGACCTCATACTCTTTGTATGCGGCAAAAAAAGCTCCAATGGCAAAGTACTTTACGAAGAGTGTCGCGCCATCAATCCGTGCACGCACATGGTGTCGGACATAGACGAACTCGACCCCGCATGGCTCACCGGAAAAGAAAATATAGGCATCTGCGGTGCTACCTCGACGCCCCGCTGGCTCATGGCACAATTCCAGTCGCGCATAGAGAGCCTGCTCGGCATACAACCGTCCGAGACCTGACAAAGACAACCGGACACTCGTGCCTACGGAACTACACCCCGACAGACGACCGATATACAAAAAAGCGGCTGTGGCAAAATGTATTTTGCCACAGCCGCACTTGTCTGAAAATATTACCTCAATCGCAAGAAACTGTATCCGAAACGTTTGCAAGCGGCGCGCTCCAACTCTTCGCGTGCCGAGGGATCGGCTATCTCTATCAACGCCTTGGCACGTTGTGCAAGGTCTTTGCCACGCAGATAGGCAATGCCATACTCAGTGACGATATATTGCACTTGCGCACGGGTCGTTACCACACCGGCACCGGGTTTCAGGGTAGGCACAATCTTGGAAACCCCTTTTGCCGAGGCTGCCTTAATGGCAATGAAGGTCTTGCCACCCTCCGAGAGGGCACCGCCATACATGAAGTCATGCTGGCCGCCCACGCCCGAGAACATGCGCTCGCCTATCGAGTCGGCGCATATCTGCCCCGTGAGATCTATCTCTATGGCCGAGTTGATAGCCATAACCTTGGGATTCTGCATGATGCGGAACGGATAATTGGTCCACGCCACATCTTTCACAATCACATCTTTATTGTAATCCATGTAATCGTAAAGCCTTTGCGAACCCAAAGCCAGCGCAGCTACCGTTATACCGGGCATCACCTTTTTGAGCTTGTTGTTGATGACTCCGCTCTGTATCAGGGGTACCACACCATCGGTAAGAGCTTCTGTGTGTAAACCGAGGTCTTTGTGAGAAGTCAATGCCGACAATACGGCGTTGGGAATACCGCCCACACCTATCTGCAAGGTGGCTCCATCAGGTATCTGCTCGGCAATATACCGGCCTATCATTGTCTCTTTCTCGTCGGGTTCGGCAATAGGCAGGCATACCAGCGGGTCGTCCACTTCTACACAAGCATCTATCTTGGATATGTGGATAAGGGCATCGCCATAAGAGAACGGCATCTGTTTGTTGACTTGTGCAATAACCTTCTTGGAACACTCCACTGCCGAAACAGCGAGGTCGGCCGAAATGCCATAACTGCAATATCCCTCTTCGTTGGGAGGCGATACGTTGAGTACAGCAACATCGACAGGTGCCAATCCGTCACGGAAGAGCGACGGTATCTCACCCAAAAAGCCGGGTATCGCCTGACCTTCACCCCGGCCTATGGCATCGCGCACGCTGTTGGCGATGAAAAGGCTGACGGGGAAAAACGACTCGCGATATTCGCTGCGACAATAGGGTGCCTCGCGCTTACCTATGGCAAATCCCGAATAAACTACCACGCCACGCAACTCGCCGGCTCGTGCGGCAAGCGCATCGCACAATATCTCGGGAATGGAGGTACTGCCTTGGATATAGATGTGGTCGTAAGATTTTATCAACTTTACGGCTTCTTCAGCCGTTGTCCATTTGGCTTCTGTCATAAGATTACGATTTATAATTCATATCAAAAATGCGCAAGCGTTCGTCGAGGACAGGATAATCGGCATCGGTCACTACCGACGTACATATTCTGATACCCTCCTGACGGCTTCCGGTTGTGCTGAGCGATATAGCCGATATGCCATAGTTGAGCAACTTGGCCAGCAGCTCGTCGCCGGTCATGCCTTTTCGTCCGATGGTAAAGAAGAAACCGTCGCTGATGTTTTGGTCGAGGTCTTTATCATAGACAATGTGGAAACCGTGGCGTTGGAATATCTCTTTCAGCCGCGCTGCACGTCCGGCATACACATGGGTGTGTTGCACGAAGTTGAGCTTTCCGTCGCAGGCTGCCCGATACATGGCGGCCAAAGCATGTTGCGACGAGTGGGTCACTCCCGACGAAAGGGCATACAATATCGTATATATAAATGCACTACCCACGGTATCCATGCCCATCGTCTGCTTCAAATAAGGATAACCGCGATGATACAAGGCATCGGATATGGCCACCACGGCAATACGCTCGCCTGCGTAGCTGAATATCTTAGAGGCCGACAGCATGAGGATATAATTGCCGGTATAACGGGCTACCGTTGCTTGGAAAGGCGGTTGGAAGGGTTCACCGAGGTCGCGACGGAAATCCATGCCGAGATAGGCAAGGTCTTCGATAACCACGGCATCGTAGCGGGTCGCAAGCGTACCTATATGTTTCAGCTCCTGCTCAGTGAGGCACACCCACGTAGGATTGTTGGGATTCGAGTAAATGATGGCTGCAATATTTCCCTGCGATAAGATAGAGTCGAGTTTCTCGTAGAGCTTATCGCCGCGATATTGATATACATCGAAGTCAATCCTCTTATAACCCAAAATTTTGCATTGCAAGGGTTGTACAGAGAAACCGGGATTGATAAAGAGTACTGTATCGCGCTTTTCGTCCAGATGTGTACACAACATAAACGAAGCAAACGAACCCATCATAGAACCTACGGTGGGAATGCACCCTTCGGGATTGACATCAACATCGAGAAATGCTTTGATAAAACGCGAAGCCTCGGTTTTCAACTCGGGTATGCCGTTGATGTCGGGGTATGACGACGCCACGCCACGATCTAATGCGGCTTTCTGCGCCTCAACGCCCACCTGCTCGGGAGGCAGTCCCGGCGAGCCCAACTCGAAGTGCAAGAAACGCTCGCCTGTCTCTCGCTCTATTCGTTTCGATACCGCCACCGTTTGCCGTATGGTGGCACGTCCTATATGAGGTATATGCATATCAGCGAGAACACCGTCGATAAGCTCTTGTTTGAATGGTATCTGCATAACTACTACTTCAAATTACTTTTGGCATACTCCAATCCGGCACGGAATGCCTTCACATTCATCTCAATAACGTCTGTACCCTTTCGTGCGAAGACCGAAGCGATACCCTCTTCGAGCTTCTCGGCATCGATACCCAAGAAAGGAGCAGCAGCACCTAACAACACAATATTGGCAGCACGAGGCGAAGCCACCGACTTAGCCATGCCGTCAACGTCGAGTGCTATCACATGCGGCAGAGCGGCAAGCTCTTGGTCGAGCTTCTCTTTGTCGGGATAGTTGTCTATGTTGACAAAAGGCACGGTATTGGTGATAATCCAACCCTCTTTGGTGAGATATGGCAGATAGCGCAGCGCCTCCATAGGCTCTAACGAAATGATAAGGTCGGCACCGCCCAACGGAATAAGGTCAGAGCTGATAGGCGAAGAGCTGATACGCAAATTCGATTGCACATCACCTCCCCGCTGGCTCATGCCATGTACCTCGGCTTGTTTTATATAAAGACCTTCTTTAATGGCGGCAGCGCCTATGATGGTGGCGATAGAGAGGATACCTTGTCCGCCCACGCCTGAAAGTATAATGTCGGTACGCATGGTATTACGATTTTTTATTGTGACGTCTTGCTGTTTGTATGCACTCTCTGCGCGGGATGATGACCGATACGCCGTGATAAGCAATCTCTTCGCGTATGATTTGTTTCATCTCCTCCATATTTTTGGCCAACGGCACTACTACCCTGATGTGCTCGGGTTCTACACCGATACCTTGGCATATCTGCTCCAAGCGTCCGGTTCCGGCCGAGTCTTGTCCGCCGGTCATACCGGTGGTAAGGTTATCGGAAATAATGATGGTAATGTCGCTCTTTTCGTTGACGGCATCGAGCAGTCCCGTCATTCCCGAGTGGGTAAAAGTAGAGTCGCCAATGACAGCCACCGAAGGATATTGCCCGGCATCGGCTGCACCTTTTGCCATAGTGATGGAGGCTCCCATATCTACCACCGAATGTATAGCCTTATAAGGAGGCAGGAAGCCGAGCGTGTAGCAACCTATGTCGCTGAATACGCGACAGTCGACAAACTCTTTGGCGACCTCGTTCAAAGCTGCATACATATCGCGGTGGCCGCAACCCATACACAATGCGGGCGGACGCGGCACTACCAGCGGCGAGGGGTCGAACACCTCGGCCGTAGGTACACCCAACGCCTCGCGTATGTTATCGGGGGTAAGCTCTCCCGTACGGGGAACTTCGCCGGTAAGACGTCCTTTTACAACGATACCTTCGGGAGGTATGATACCGCGTATCTGCTCCTCGATAAACGGCTGCCCGTCTTCAAGCACCAAAATGCTCTCGCACTCGGCTGCCATGCGACGTATCTTCTCTATGGGCAGGGGGTATTGCGAAATTTTAAGCACGGGGAACGGCGCTCCCGAGGGGAAATATTCCATTAGGTAGTTATAGGCAATACCCGAGGCGATAACACCCATCTTCTTGTCGGCGGCATCGGTATAGCAGTTATGAGCCGATTGCTCTGCCTCGGCAAGGAAATCGACGTTATGCGCTATAAGCTCTTTGTTGCGCACCCGCGCTACGGCAGGCATCAATACCCACTGACGCGGATTGGAAGGATAAGTCATAGGATTTTGCTCACGAATATCGCCTACGGTTACCACGGCACGCGAGTGTGCCAAACGGGTGACAAGACGTATCAATACAGGGACTTTGTATTTTTCGGATAGGTCGAATGCCTCACCTATCATTTTGTATGCCTCTTGTTGGGTAGAGGGTTCCATAATAGGAATCATGGCAAATTTTCCATAGAAGCGCGAGTCCTGTTCGTTTTGCGATGAGTGCATCGAAGGGTCATCAGCTGCTATCACTACCAACCCGCCATTTGTACCTGTCATCGCAGCATTGACGAAAGCATCGGCAGCAACATTCATACCCACGTGCTTCATGCACACCATAGCACGTTTTCCCATATACGACATACCGAGGGCAGCTTCCATAGCTGTTTTTTCATTACACGACCATTGACAATGTATGTGCCGCTCGGCAGCCAAAGGATAAGTCTGTATAAACTCGGTAATCTCGGTTGAAGGCGTTCCCGGATAGGCATACACACCCGAAAGACCGGCATGGATAGCCCCTAAGGCAATAGCCTCGTCGCCTAAAAGTAACTTCGTGTTTTTCATATTTCTTGGTTTTTGAGGACTTCACAAATGTATCAAAAACTTTCATGACTTCCTATATAATAACAGTGTCAAATTGAAAAATATTCTACAAAAAATTCTTAACGCAGCACGATTACACGCAATACGTTCGTAGGCCGTTGTCGTACAAACATTTACAACGCATAAATCTGTTACACACATCGCATAACAAAAATTTACGCCCTCTTTCTACCATCGTAACGCAGCCTTGCAACGATGTTATCGGGGCAACAAACAACGTTTCTATAAAACAAACATTCAGTCTGTCACACAATTTGCACATTCATACATTCTGCTTGTATGAAAAGCCGTACGCCAAGTAACGGAAAGTAACTTCTGCAAGGTCATAACATGATTGCATCGTCCCACTATCATACAACGCACCTCAAAATTCATCTTTATATAGCACAAGCCGGAAAAAAGATGTATTTTTGTCATTTCATATTATTCAATCGTTTCATCATGGAACTACCCAAAGACCCTGTCATCCTGCTCAGCTTCGTCAATACGAAACTGCGCGACGAATACCCCTCGTTGCATGAAATGTGCCTCAGTATGGGCATAGACGGCGACGCGCTCACATCGACTTTGCAAGCCATAGGCTACCAATACGATGAGCGGCTCAACAAATTCATATAATAGCACCTTTTTATGATAGAATATATCAACGGTACGGTAACCGAACTTACACCTGCATCGGCCGTCATAGAGACTGCCGGAGGTGTGGGATATTTCCTAAATATATCATTGGGAACTTTCTCGGCATTGAAACAAGGAGAATGTACCAAACTATACGTACACGAGGCCATACGCGAAGATGCGTATGTACTGTACGGGTTCAAAGGACGACGAGAACGCGAAATCTTCCAACTGCTTATCTCGGTATCGGGCGTAGGGCCTAATACCGCCCGCATGATTTTATCGTCACTCTCTCCCGACGAGATAGAGCAGGTTGTAGCCACAGAAAACATAGGCGTACTGAAAGCCGTCAAGGGCATAGGCGCAAAGACTGCCCAAAGAATAATTGTTGACCTCAAAGATAAAATAAAACCCGCTACCTCTACGTTAGTAAGTAGTATGCCGAGGGTATCGGAAATCTACGAAGAGGCGGTAGCTGCGCTCTCGATGCTCGGATTTCCCCCGCAAGCCTCGCAAAAGGTTGTACAGAAGCTGCTGCAAAATACACCCGGCATACAGGTCGAAGAGGTTATAAAACAAGCACTTAAACTATTGTAACGCTCGCGGCCGCATGTTGAATATGGCGTGACGCATCAATGAAGAATAGAGAAAGAGTCTTTATCGTCATTCTATTATTATGTGCTTGCATAGGCTTCATGCCATTGCCGGCCGAAGCCCAGACGACTACCGCAACGGCAGCCGCCGATACGACTCTGCTCTATCCCGTATCGAAAACCGTTCCCGAAAACTACGATGAGATAGGCGAGAAAGAGGCCGTCGACTTGCGCACACCGGGTAACATCAAAACAGTTATAGAATACGACCCCAAAACGAACTGCTACGTGGTACACACCCGCGTAGGAGAGATAGATATTACCACTCCTTTTATCCTAACAGCCGACGAGTATAACAACTACGCCTTCCGCAAGTCTATGGAGGAGTATTACAAAGAGAAAAACAGCATAGACTTGTCGAAAGACGAAAAGAGTGCATTCGACTTCCTCGACATGAATTTCAGCTTAGGCCCGTTGGAAAAAGTATTCGGTCCCGGCGGTGTACAACTGAAAACACAAGGTACGGTAGAGCTGAATATGGGTGTGAAATACAACAAGGTTGACAACCCGGCTCTTTCGGTAGAGGCGCGGTCGAAAACCTACTTCGACTTCGACGAGCAAATACAGGCTACCGTCAATGCCAAAGTGGGCGACAAGCTGTCGTTCAATATGACCTACAACACCGACGCTACGTTCGACTTCGACTCGAAAAACCTCAAACTGCAATATGAAGGAAAAGAGGACGACATCATCAAGAACATCGAGGCCGGTAACGTGAGCATGACTACCGGTTCGTCGCTGATACGAGGCAGCACATCGCTCTTCGGTTTCAAGACGACCATGCAATTCGGCAAGCTCACCGCCACAGCCCTCGTGTCGCAACAACAATCGGAATCGAAAACCGTAAGCACCAGCGGCGGCGTACAAACTACTCCCTTTGAATTCAATGCCGACAAATACGACGAAAACCGTCACTTCTTCCTTGCGCACTATTTCAGAGACAATTACGACCAATTTGCTTCTAAGTTGCCCTACGTACAATCGGGTATCACCATCAACCGCATAGAAGTTTGGGTGACTAATAAACAGGGTAACTACGACCAGTCGCGCAACATCGTAGGTTTCATGGACCTCGGCGAGAATACCCACATATACAACAGCCACTGGGTGGGCAGCTCGGCCAGCGACCTGCCGACCAACAACTCGAACTCGTTGCTCAACGAAATAAAAACCCAATACCCCAATGCGCGCAACATCAGTATGGTATCGCAAGCGTTGGAACCTTTGGCTGTCTATGGCATAGAGGGCGGGCAAGACTATGTGAAGATTGAGAGTGCCCGTAAATTGGAGACGAGCGAATATACACTCAACAGTTCGCTGGGATACATTTCGCTGCGGGTGGCGCTCAACTCTGACGAAATGGTGGCTGTGGCCTACGAATACACATATAACGGACAGGTTTACCAAGTGGGTGAATTTGCCTCGGACATAACGGCTACCGACCAATGCCTCTTCCTGAAACTGCTGAAAGGTACTACTGTATCGCCTCAACTCCCCACATGGGACTTGATGATGAAAAACGTCTATTCTCTCAATGCCTATCAATTACAGAAAGACGAGTTCAGGCTCGACATAAAATATCTCAGCGATACCACGGGCGTATTGCTCAATTACATCCCGGCCGGCAACATAGCCAACAAGACTTTGTTACAGGCCATGAATCTCGACCGTCTCGATGCCAACCAGCAAAGCAATCCCGACGGTATCTTCGACTACATCGAGGGCTACACCGTACAATCGAGCAACGGACGCATCATATTCCCCGTCGTAGAGCCTTTCGGCAGCCACCTCGAAAAAGTCATCGGCGACCCGGCCATTGCCGACCGTTATGTGTATAAGGAACTGTATGACTCGACACTGACCGTAGCACAACAAGTCACGGACAAAAATAAGTTCGTCATCACAGGTGAATACAAGGCATCATCGGGGTCGGAAATAAGCCTCGGCGCCATGAATGTGCCGCGAGGCTCGGTTGTCGTCACGGCCGGTGGTGTTACGCTGGTAGAAAACAGCGACTACACCGTAGACTATACGATGGGAACGGTTACTATCCTCAACCAAAGCATCATAGACGCCGGTACCCCCATCAACGTATCGCTCGAAAACCAGTCGCTCTTCAACATGCAGCGCAAAACAATGCTCGGGCTCGACCTTACCTATGCTTTCACCAAAGACTTCAAGATAGGCGGTACCATCATGCACCTATCGGAGAAACCCCTTACCAACAAGGTGAATACCGGCGATGAACTACTCAATAATACGATATGGGGACTCAACCTGTCGTATAACACGCAATTCAACTGGCTAACTAATTGGTTGAATGCCATCCCGACGGTCAATGCCACGGCACCCTCGACCCTCGCCGTCACGGCCGAGTTTGCCCAACTTGTCGCTCACAAGGCAAAAGAGGGCAGCCAAAACGGCATGTCATACTTGGACGACTTCGAGTCGACACAAACGGGTATAGACTTGCGTTCGCCCTACTCATGGACTTTGGCTTCTACGCCATCCATGTTTGAGGAGTCGAAACTCAACGATAACATCGACTACGGCAAAAACCGCGCCTTGCTGGCATGGTACTATATAGACCGCCTCTTCACCGACAAGAACTCGTCGCTCACACCGTCGCATATCAAAAACGACCTTGACCAGCTTTCAAACCCCTACATCCGTGAGGTAAGTATCCACGAAATGTTCCCCAACCGCGAACTGAGCTATGGCGAGAGCACGACGATACAGACACTCAACCTCTCGTTTTATCCCGAGGAAAGAGGCCCGTACAACCTCGATGCCGACAACATAGACGCTGACGGCAACTTGCTCAATCCCGAAAAACGTTGGGGTGGTATCATGCGCAAAATGGATAACACCGACTTCGAAACCGGCAACATAGAGACCATACGCTTTTGGCTCATGGACCCCTTCCTCGACCCCGAGAACGACAACACCGAGGGCGGCGACCTTTATATCAATCTGGGCGAAATATCGGAAGATATTCTCAAAGACGGTATGAAATCGTTCGAAAACGGTATGCCCATCGACGGCGATACCACACATCTGACAACCACGAATTGGGGACGTGTGTCGCGCAACCAATCGCTCACATACGCTTTCGACAACGCATCGGGAGCACGCAAGAAACAGGATGTGGGATTAGACGGCTTGCAAAATGACGAGGAATACACTTTCCACTCATACCGCGACTTCTTGGAGAAACTCAATACCAAATTATCTCCCGATGCACAAGCCCGCATGAGAGAAGACCAATTCTCGCCCTACAACGACCCGGCAAGCGACAATTACCACTTCTACCGCGGTGTCGACTACGACAACCAACAACTCAATGTACTCGAACGCTACAAACACTACAACGGCGTAGAGGGCAACTCGGCATCGAGCGAAGACGTCGACGACCCCTACTACCAATCGGCACGCAGCGTGCCCGACGTCGAGGACATCAACCAAGATAACACGCTCAACGAATATGAGCGTTACTTCCAATACCGTATCTCTATCCGTCCCGAAGACCTTGTCGTAGGCAAGAACTTCATCACCGACTCGGCATCAACCGAAGTGACATTGCGCAACGGACAGACGGCACGCGCTGTATGGTATCAGTTCAAAGTACCCATCTCGGAATACGAAGAGAAAGTGGGTTCCATCAACGACTTCAAGACCATCCGTTTCATGCGTATGTTCATGACGGGCTTCAAGCGTCCTACGCACTTGCGATTTGCCACCTTCGAACTGGTGCACGGCGAGTGGCGCAGCTACCAATATAACCTCAACTCTACCGGCGAAGTACCGGCTCAGGGCAGCCTCGAAATGGGTGTTGTCAACATCGAAGAGAATGCCGGACAACGTCCTGTCAACTATGTATTGCCGCCGGGAGTAACCCGTATCATCGACCCCAGCCAGTCGCAGGCTACTCAGCTCAACGAACAAGCTCTCTCACTGAAAGTGACCGATCTGCAATCGGGCGACGCACGTGCCGTATATAAAAACATCAACATGGACTTGCGCTACTACAAACGCATACAGATGTTTGTACACGCCGAACGTCTCATAGACGACTATACCAACCTGCAAAACGGCGACCTCTCGGTATTCATCCGCATGGGTAGCGACAGCCGCTCGAACTATTACGAATACGAAATACCTCTCACCCTCACGCCCGAGGGACATTACAGTACCTACAACGCCAGCGACCAATATAGCGTATGGCCGATGGAAAACATGTTCGATTTCGCCTTGGAACGACTGCCCGAGCTGAAAACGCAACGCAACCGCGATAAGAACACCGAAAACTCGACCGTCTCGTTTACCGAGCCCTACTCTATCTACGACCCCGACAACGAACAAAATAAAATGACGGTCGTAGGTAACCCCTCGCTCTCGAACATACGTACCATGCTCATAGGTATCCGCAACAATTCGGGTTCGGTGAAAAACGGTACAATATGGGTCAATGAGCTGCGCCTCACCGACTTCGACCAAAGCGGCGGTTGGGCGGCCAAAGGCAACATTAACTTGGGCATCTCCGATATAGCTACCATCAACATCGGCGGACACATGGAAACAGCGGGATTCGGTGCCATTGACCAAAGCCTGACGCAACGCCGCATGGACGATTACTACCAATACAATATCGCCACGCAAATAGATTTCGGTCGCTTCCTGCCCGAAAAAGCACAGGTATCGGCACCCTTATACTACTCCTATTCGGAACAAATCACGGCACCGCAATACAATCCCATAGACGAAGACGTGAAGCTGTCTGACGCCCTCGATGCAGCACAGACCCAACAAGAGAAAGATTCTATATCGAATATTGCATTAGACCGCGTAAAGGTAGAGAGCCTCAGTATCACCGGTGTGAAAGTCAACATCAAGAGCAAAAATCCCATGCCTTACGACCCGGCAAACTTCACCCTCGGTTATTCATACAACCGCCAAAGCAATGAGAATCCTACCACACAATACGAAAATACCTACGACCACCGAGGCAGCCTCCTGTACTCATATACGCCTTACTTCAAACCGCTGAAACCCTTCGGATGGATTAAGAGCAAATCGAAGAATGTCAAATTCTTCAAAGAGTGGGAAATAAATTATCTCCCCACCAACATCTCGTTCAGTACCAACATCTCGCGTTACTACTACGAGGAACAGGTGCGCGACCTCAACGCTATCGTATCGGGAGTGAAAGGTATAGAACTGCCTGCATCGGTAAGCAAGAACTTCCTATGGGACAGACAGCTATCGATACAATGGAATCTTACCAAAACACTCAACTTCTCGCTGCAAACGATGACCAACGCCCGCGTCGATGAACCCGCCGGCTCGGTCAACCGCAGCCTATACCCCGACGCCTATAAAATATGGCAAGACTCGGTATGGAACAGCATCAAAGGGTTGGGTACGCCATGGGAATACGATCAAGTATTCAACGCATCGTGGACGGTTCCGTTCAATAAAATACCGGCTACCGACTTCCTCACTTTATCGGTCAAATACAATGCAACCTACAATTGGGAAAAAGGTACCGAGCTGGAAGATGTCGACATGGGTAACTCCATCTCGAACCAGTCGCAATGGAATCTCGACGGCCGCGTCAATATAGAACAACTTTATAACAAGGTTCCCTATTTGCGCAACGTAAATAAACGCTTTGCCGCACGCAGCAGCAACAGCCGCGACGCAAGAGAAAAGTCAAAGAAATTCGAACGCACTATCACACTGAAAAACGATACCGGCGTAGTCATACGCCATAACCTGAAAAATAAAAAGGTAAAAGTTACGGCCACCACCTTGGGCGGGCAACCGTTCCCCATAAAAACCCGTGTCATAGACGAAAACAGCGTAGAGATACTCACGCGCGGCAACCGACAAATAAAAGTTTTGGCGACACTGCCCAAAAAGGAGAACAATTTCTGGTCTGAGGCGGCACAATACACCAGCCGCTTCCTCATGATGGTACGCAACATGAGCGGTAGGTATCGCGAGACGCGGTCTATGACATTGCCGCTCTTTAAGCCTACGATAGGCGACGGATTCGGTCAGACTACGGCCTACGGACCGATGGCGCCGGGACTCGACTTTGCCTTCGGATTTACCGACGACAGTTATGTGCAACGCGCTCTCGACAACGGCTGGCTCATACAAGACGAACTGATGACCAACCCCGCCATCACCGGTATGACACGCGAACTGAATATCGATGCCGATATAGAACCTATAACAGGGCTGAAAATAAAACTGACAGGCAATTGGAGCCGCACCAACAGCAACCAGATACAATTTATGTACGAAGGCTCGCCCACCATATACGGCGGTAGCTTTACCAAAACGCATGTCGCTATCCTCACGGCTCTGCGCCCCTCTTCGGTTGACAACGGCTACCAATCGGATGCCTTCGACGCTTTCTTGCGCAACAGAGATATTATCGCCGCGCGCTATGAGAATCTATATGCCAGTACGAAATACCCCTCGACGGGTTTCATGCAAACCCACTCGCTCGCCGGGCAACCCTATTCGTCCAACAACGGAGGTGTAAACAAATCGTCACCCGACGTGATGATACCGGCCTTTATCGCTGCCTATTCGGGAATGAGCGCCAACAACGTAGCTCTGACGGCATTCCCCGCCATATCGAGCATACTGCCCAACTGGCGTATTACTTACGACGGATTGATGCAAATACCCGTATTCAAAAAATACTTCAAGAATTTCACCATCAATCATGCCTACCAATGCACCTATTCTGTGGGTTCTTACTCGTCGTTCCTCAATTGGATAGGCATAGACGGCGAAATGGGTTACACACTCGACGAGCTCTCGGGCAACCCCGTACCGTCGTCGCCATACGATATTTCGTCGGTATCTATCACCGAGCGGTTCTCGCCCCTTATAGGCGTCAACATGACGATGAAAAATAACCTTACCTGCCGTGCCGAATACAACGACTCGCGTGTGCTGACACTCAACTCGTCGGCAGGACAAATCGTTGAGGCTACCACGACCGACATCACGGTAGGACTGAGTTATAAGATTGCCAACTTCAACAAAATCATTAAGATAGGAAGCACACAAACGGGTATCAATAACGACTTGGATATTACGGCCGACTTCTCGTACCGCAACACCATGTCGCTGATACGCCGTATCGACGAAAACTACACACAGGCTACTACCGGCACACGTACCATCGCCATAAAAGCGACAGCCAACTATGTGCTGAGCCGCCGTATCACGCTGGGTGTCTATTTCGACCATCAGGTAAACACGCCGCTCGTGTCATCGTCAGCCTACCCCGTAACCAACAGCAACTACGGTATTTCCATACAACTGTCGTTGGTAAAATAATCGCTCGACACACGCCGAAAAAAACGACCTTTCGTTAGGGAGTATTTGAGAATATGAAGCAAGGGGTGCCATCTTGTTTGTGTTGGAAAATACAGAGAAGGGAGCTGCCGTCTTGTTCGTATTAGAGAGCATAAAAAAAACTGCCATCCTGTAAGTATTTCAAAGTATAAAGAAAGGGGCTGCCGTCCGATAAGACGGCAGCCCCTACTCTATGGCAATTATACTGTTATGCCTCTTCACCTTGTAAACGGGCGTGCATGGCAGCCGCCGCACGTCGGCCGTCGCCCATGGCAAGTATGACCGTCGCACCGCCCCGCACAATATCGCCACCAGCATAAATATCGGGCAGACACGAACGCATCGTAGCCTCATCGACAACGATAGTACCGCGACGGCTTATTTCGAGACCCGATATAGCATTAGGTATCAACGGATTGGGTGAAACGCCCACGCTCACTATCACTGTATCGACGGCTATCTCTTCTATGGCGCCTTCAATAGGCACAGGCGAACGACGGCCGCTCTCGTCGGGCTCTCCGAGTTCCATTTTTTGCAGACGCATGGCACGCACGCGGCCATTCTCGTCGCCAAGATACTCCACAGGATTGTGCAAAGTCATAAACTGTACGCCTTCGGCCTTGGCATGCGCCACCTCTTCGACACGGGCAGGCATCTCCTCCTCGCTACGACGATATACAATCATAGCCGTCTCGGCACCCAGACGCAACGCAGTGCGCACCGAGTCCATGGCGGTATTGCCGCCGCCTATCACAGCGACCCGTTTCCCGCTCAACACAGGCGTATCCCAATCGGCATGCGAAGCTCCCATCAGATTGACACGTGTCAGATACTCATTGCTCGACATGATACCGATAAGGTTCTCACCGGGAATATTCATAAACCGGGGCAGACCGGCACCGCTGCCTACGAAAATGGCTTTGAAACCCATTTGATGCAAATCGTCATACGACAAGGTCTTACCTATGATGCAATCGGTAACGAACTTTACTCCCATGCGCCGCAACGTATCTATCTCGACATCGACAACGGCATTGGGCAAACGGAACTCAGGAATACCGTATTTGAGTACGCCGCCTATCTCGTGCAACGCCTCGAAGACCGTCACATCGTAACCCAACTTCACCATATCGCCCGCAAACGACAGACCGGCGGGGCCTGAACCTGCCACAGCCACTTTTATACCGTTAGAAGGTTTCACGGCGGGCAGCTCGCCCGTATCGTGCTGCCGCGAATAGTCGGCTGCAAAACGTTCGAGATAGCCTATTGCAACAGGTTGCTTATGCAGTTTCTTCACATAGAAGCACTGCGACTCGCATTGCTTTTCTTGCGGACACACGCGACCGCAAACGGCAGGTAACGAACTGGTCTCTTTCAACGTGGCAGCGGCAGCCATAAACTCGCCCTTCTCTATATGTTTGATAAAGGTAGGTATGTTTATCTCTACCGGGCAGCCGGTCATACAGGTAGGCTCGGGACAATCGAGGCAACGTTGTGCCTCTACCAATGCCTGCTCTTCGGTAAGGCCTTGGTTGACTTCCTCATTGCACGTCACGCGGTAGGCGGCATCGAGCTCGGGCATCGTCACACGCGGTATATCGGTACGCTCTTTGGCTTTTTTGCTTTTACGCAACTCCTCGCGCCAAGCCTCGGCACGACGGGCAGTTATATCTTGCTTATCCATAATAAATACTCTTCTCTTAACGTTACTCCAATCCTTTATATGACCTGAGGCGCATCATCAGCTCGTCGAAATCGACTTGATGAGCATCGAATTCGGGACCATCGATGCACACAAAGCGCATTTTACCTCCTACGGTGACACGACAAGCTCCGCACATGCCTGTGCCATCGACCATGATGGCATTGAGCGATGCCTCGGTAGGAATATTGTAACGAGCCGTAAGTTGTGCCACGAATTTCATCATCACAGCAGGACCTATCGTCACGCACGCATCTACTTTCTCGCGCAATATGACTTTCTCTACACCTTGTGTCACAAGGCCTTTTTCGCCATACGAACCGTCGTCTGTCATGATGATTACCTCGTCGCTGCTGCGCCGTATCTCCTCTTCAAGAATAATGAGGTCTTTACTGCGAGCTGCCAAGACACTCACTACACGGTTGCCGGCAGCCTTCATGGCTTGCACAATGGGCAGAAGCGGAGCCACTCCTACACCACCGCCGCAACATACCACGGTACCGACCTTGGCAATGCGGGTGGCTTGCCCGAGAGGACCAACCACGTCGGTGACATACTCGCCGGGGTTGAGAGCGCACAACTTCTGTGTTGACTTGCCTACGGCCTGCACAACCAGCGTAATAGTGCCGGCCTGCGTATCGGCTTCGGCAATGGTCAAGGGGATACGCTCGCCTTTCTCTCCAACTCTCACAATTACGAAATGCCCAGCTCTGCGGGCTTTGGCAATAAGCGGAGCTTCTACAACGAGCTTCACCACTCGTTCCGAGAAGTATTCCTTACTGATAATTCGATTCATATCTATGCTATATGATGTGTTAAAGTGTTTTTCATTCTTTGGTTATATCTTGCCGGCGATGTTATTGCAATACCGCCGGCACCATCATGCAAATGCATCACAAAGTTATTATTTTTTTATTATCTGCATCATTTGCCCGAAAGAAAAGTGCATAACGACATAACGATAAGCGGCCGATACGACGCAAAATTGTTTTTATGAAAGGAATAGATTAACTTTGTCATCATATACTCACGCTCGATATGAAACGATACCTGTTAGGGACAGTTCTTTTGGTTATGGCCGCAACAGCATGGACGGGTTGCGACAAGTCGCCCGGCTACCGCATAGAGCCGCGAACGGTGACAGAAAGCCACATCATACGCTTCGACTCGCTACTCTTGCAATATGACAATCTTGCCGACACGGCATCGTACCGGCAAATGGCCGAGAGCCTCACTCCTTTTTGGAACATCTACGGGCGACATATTTTGGGACTTGGCGATGCCCCCTATTTCCGCGACGGCATACACCGTTTCCTCCAAGACACGACCATCGCCCGATTGTATACCGATACGGAACAGTCGTTTACCGACCTCTCGGACGAAGAACGACAAATGGCAGCTCTTGCTGCACGCTATACCGTGCTCTTTCCGCATCGTCCCACCCCGGTCTTCCAAACTCATGTGTCGGGGCTCAACCAGTCGGTTGTCACCGTCGACAGCTTGGTATCGATATCGCTCGATTGCTATTTGGGCAAAGATTATCCCCTATACCGGCAACGTTACAACAGCTATGAGCTCGATAGCCACGACCGTTCCCGCATCGTACCCGATGCGGGCGAAGTGTTGTTACGCAACGCACTGCCGGCGCCACATATCGCCACGCTGCTCGACGCCATGGTATACGAAGGCAAAATTCTCTACCTGCTGGCCGGATTGCTCGACAACAACGAAGCGGCTCTCCTCACCAGCTATACCCCCGACGAGGCGCAATGGTGTGCAAGCAACGAAAAAAGTATCTGGGATGCCATAGTAAACAACAACCACCTCTTTGCCTCAGACAATATGACCCTGCGCAAGTATATCGCCCCTGCCCCGTTTACCGCCCCGCTCTCGCAAGATGTACCGGGACGCATAGGCCGCTGGGTAGGTTGGCGCATTATCGAACGCTATGCCGACAAGCAGGGGCTATCGCCCGCACAACTTGCCGCCGACACCACATCGGCAACCGACGTTTTACGACTTTCGCACTACACAGGTAAATAAAATCATTACTGTCATGACACGCAAATTCGGACTGATAGGCTATCCGCTCGGGCACTCTTTCTCCCGACAATACCACAACGAACGCTTTTCGCGTCTCGGCATCGATGCCATATATAACAACTATGAGCTGCCCGATATTGCACAACTGCCGCAACTCATCGCCTCAGACAGCAGCATCGAGGGGCTCAACGTCACCATCCCCTACAAAGAGGCTGTCATACCTTACTTGGACGAGATGGACGACACGGCACGTGCCATAGACGCCGTCAACGTAATACGCATCATGCGCCACGACGGGCAGGTACACCTCACAGGTTACAATAGCGACTACATAGGATTTGCCCGCTCGTTTGCCTCGCTGCTGACTGACGGCACGCACGAGAAAGCCTTGGTATTGGGCACCGGCGGTGCGTCGAAAGCCATTGCCGCTGCCCTCCGCGACAGGGGTATTGTCGTAACGAAAGTGTCGCGACACCCCGCAGCCGGCCAACTCGCTTATCATGAATTAGACACTACCGTGATGGCAAGCCACACCATCATCGTCAACGCTACACCATTAGGCATGTATCCGGCTACCGATGCCTGCCCGCCCATCCCCTACGAACTGATAACACCGGCACATATCTGCTACGATGCCATATACAATCCCACAGAAACGACCTTCATGCGACGTGCCGCCCTACAAGGCGCTACGGTAAGCAACGGCCTGCAAATGCTGTACGGGCAGGCCGACGCTGCATGGGAAATATGGAACAAATAACCTACAACTCAACGCACATACCATGATAGATTTCAGGCTGAAAGTTTTTTGCAGCGTAGCCCACAACCTTAGCTTCACCAAAGCATCGCGCGAGTTGTTCATATCGCAACCCGCCATCAGCAAGCACATACAAGAAATAGAGCAAGAGTATGGCGTAAGACTTTTCGACCGCAACAACAACCGCATCACACTGACGCATGCCGGCGAAATAATGCTGACACATGCCGAAGAGATATTGGAACGTTACCGTCAACTCGACTTCGACATGCACATGCTCTCGCACGAACAGGTGGGCGAACTCCGGCTCGGCGCAAGTACCACCATCGCCCAATATGTACTGCCGGCCTATTTGGCTACGTTCTCGGCCAAATTCAAACAAATAAAACTCTCGCTTATCAACGGTAACACAGTCGATATAGAACGTGCCGTAGACGAACAACGCATAGACATAGGTTTGGTAGAAGGCCGCAGCCGGCAACAGCATCTGCGGTACACCCCTTTTATGCGCGACGAACTCGTTCTTGTAGCCTCCACCCGCAGCAAGTGGGCTTATACCGAGGAGGTGACACCCGAAGAGCTGATGCAATTACCACTCGTCATCCGCGAGAACGGCTCGGGCAGCCTCGACGTGATAGAACACACCCTCAACAACCATCACATACGCCTCTCGGCATTAAACATCGTCATGCAGTTGGGCAGCACCGAAAGCATCAAGCAATATATCATCCATGCCGACTGCCTCGCCATCATATCGGTGCAAGCCGTATTGAACGAAATCACAACAGGAAAACTAAAAGTTATAGATATTGCAGGAATCTCATTTGAACGAGAGTTCTCTTTCGTACAGAAAATGGGAGAAACAGGCGGCATAGCCAAAGGTTTTATCAGTTATATGATAGAAAACGGACAACGGTTATAACCTGCCGTTATAGAGTATAAAGATTATTGATAAACAATGTTATAAAAGATATACTACTTTTGCAGTCGAAAACAAACAACATTTATTAACTCAATAATCTTTACACAATGTCGTTCGTCAATCTACTTAAACGCTACAACAAAATACTGTTTATAGCACTGTTGCTTATCACCTTCCTCCCACAGGTTACCCCGGCAATCGCACTGTTTATGGGTCTGGCCTTAGCTCTCATTTCCGGACAAGCATATCCCAAACTTGCCAAAAAGACATCGAAATACCTGCTGCAAGCATCGGTCGTAGGTTTAGGTTTCGGCATGAACCTGCACGAATCATTGGCCTCGGGCAAAGAAGGTATGTTATTTACCATCGTATCGGTTGTAGTCGTCATGGTCATCGGATTTTTCGTAGGGAAATGGTTGCGCGTAGACCGCAAAACCGCCTACCTCATATCGTCGGGAACTGCCATCTGCGGCGGTAGCGCCATTGCAGCCGTTGCACCGGTGGTAAAAGCCGATGACAACCAAATGTCGGTCTCGTTAGGTACCATCTTCGTACTCAATGCCATAGCACTCTTCATCTTCCCGCCCATCGGACATTGGTTGGGCATGACCCAAGAACAATTCGGCGAGTGGGCAGCCATAGCCATTCACGACACCAGTTCGGTAGTAGGTGCCGGCGAAGCATTCGACCGCAGCTACTTCCCCGACGCCGAAGGGAAAGCATTGCAGATAGCCACCCTCATCAAGTGTACACGAGCCCTTTGGATTATACCGCTGGCTCTCGTCACCACGCTTATCTTCAAAGAGAAAAACAGCAAAATATACATTCCTTGGTTTATCTTCTTGTTCGTCCTCGCCATGGTAGCCAACACCTACATAGCCCTGCCCACACAAGTTACAGGCAGCATCGTATGGCTGGCTAAGAAAGGTCTTACCATAACACTCTTCCTTATAGGTAGCGGCCTCTCGGTAGACGTGTTGCGAAGCGTAGGAATCAAGCCGATGATACAAGGCATTTTGCTCTGGATTGTCATAGCTCTGCTCAGCCTTGCCGTCATCCTGTTATAATACGTACAGAGAAAACAGACTTTACATATCATTATCAGTGAACAGACGGTGTGCATTTAGTTCCATGCACATCGCCTGTTTTCTTTCATGACATCGGTCGACTATACCATATCCGAGACACGTTTTACATTATTACCACCACATTATCTCATATTTACCCTGAACGAAACAGAGATTCATTAATCATCAAGGAAATGCCCCAACGAGACCAAACAAATAATAAATTTTGCATAGAGAGGGAACAATTTACTCGATTTCTTTGTTTTTATATCGGATAGACTATATCGATATAAAAACACTACGTATATGAGAAATCATATTATACCTGCGCAAAACCGGCCATGCGAGGAAGAAGAATGCGCCACCATCTCAATGGCGGAGCTGGAAAACAAAATCAAGAAACTCGACACCACAAGACAGGAAATCGTCTCTTGCTACATTCGTGGATTTACCACCGACGAAATCGCACAAATATCAGGGTGCTCAAAGTACGACATCGAAGCAACTATTCACCACTTTATCGAGCAAATACACGACATAGTCGCGTCCGAATAGAGCGGCTCATCATAATAGTTCTACCCGACAGAGGCATACCCACAACTCATATCATCGCAAATTTCTACCCGAAATATACCCATTACATAACTATACAGCAGAATACTACGTAAATAAAACAACAAGCATCGCAAAATGAGTCAAATGCCAATACAAAAAACCCATATCGTCGATGACGATATGGGTTTTCTTGTGGTGCCACCAGGAATCGAACCGGGGACACAAGGATTTTCAGTCCTTTGCTCTTCTTCGGCTTCCGAAAGTTCGCTGACGCTCACTTTTGGAAGCAACCAACTGAGCTATTGCACCTTATGAATCAGTGGAGTTGTAAAAATCACTCGTAATCTTATTGTTTACTCACCGTAGTTTACACCTCGGTTTACACAATCCGTAATTGTTAATAATTGTATTACTTATCTCATATAGATATAGTTGCCCTATATTGGATAGGTTCTCTATATTCCTGTTTATATCAGTATTCCCGTTTTGAGAATGTCTGCATAGAGAGGATTATTTGTGTCCTCTGTAAGTAGAACAGGCTCTATAAGATTGCTTATCTTACGTTTCAGTTTCCACAGTAATGGAGTATCTTCAAAGTAATCATCGCTCATTCGTTCCACCACAACAGCAATGTCGCTGTCCTCTGTATGGTTGCCTTTGCTGTATGAGCCATAAAGGTATAAAGCTTTAAGAGGCAAATGTTCTGCGACCAAATCCTTGTATTCTTTCGCAATTTCAATCGCTTTCTCTATATTAACAGGCATTTCATTCATTATCCAATAAAGCCACTACTTCATTTTTTAGTCTTGGCAGATGATTGATTACCATGCTCCAAAGAATATCAGCCGATAAGCTGTCATATCCATGAATGATATAGTTTCTTGCGTCCACTATTTTGCGTGAATTGGTGATAGATATGTTTCTGTCTGTCTTTAAGATTCTGTTCATGGCTTCACCTATAATCTCTATGTTTCGTTCAATGGCACGTCTAAGGCAGAGATTGCTGTAAAAATCATCAAACAGCTTAGGCTTGTCACCAAAGAAACTTTCTATCTCTTCAATGGCAGTCAGAATGTCCTGCAAGTGCTTCTTTATCAAATCATCCATATATCAATGCTTTTGTTGTGTCCACATTCTTTTTCAAATATGGATTCTTTATAGTCTGTTCTTCCAACAAGTCCACTTCCCTGCCAAACAATTCCTCCAAAGCGTATTTGAAATCAAAGTAATTATCGAAATAGTCGCTTACCTCTGCTTTATTGAAAGAAACTACCAAGTCCACATCGCTATTGTCGTTGAAACGGTTGGTAAGAATAGAGCCGAACACAAACAACTTGTTTACCTTGTACTTCTTGCACAAAGCTGCAATCTTCTGTATGTTGGTTTCTATCAACTTCATAAATGAACTTACCTATAATGCAAAGATAGTAAAGTTGCGCTATAATAATGCTATTTAATGAGAACTTTTTTCTACCATCCTTTTATAAAATGGATTATTCTTGAAAAAGTCATTTTCTGTTTCTCTTTGGGCATATTGCAGGTTTCTTTTCACATTCAATCACAGTCCATTTGCCATTTTCGACCATAACTCCCTCACTTTCCAGCAATTCATCCAAATGATGCAGATAATAAAGGTCTGCAGGATGTTCCTCTATTACAGAAGAGCCTTTAACCCTACGAATTGTGATGTTGTAAGTTTTACTTGGGATGCTTTCTACATGAAATGGCAAGTGTATCTTCTCGTCTAAGAAAATGTACAAGAAGATGTCCGATGGGGCACTTACAAGTGTCTGCGGCAAGCCAGTTTTCAACTTACCTAATGATGTATTCCTGTTTATTCTCCAAAAGTGTTTATATAAGAATGAAAAGACTTTCATATCTAATGTTTATCTGTTGTTATTTTCTAACGAGTACCTTTTTCTATTTCTCCCTACAAAATGGACTTTCTTCTAAAAAGGTCTTTTCATCATTTTATAATTTCATGCGATATTTGTTTTAAGGTATCGTTCACTAATTGATATGTCACGATGTGTTTTTCTCTATTTGCCCATAGTTCACTTTTTATTTTCTTAAACACTTTGGCCTCTCCAAATACTCCAAGTCCGGGTTTTGCCCAAGTTTCAACCTTCGTACAGCAACCTATTTGCTCTGTGATATGAATAATTTTCTTTTTATGGTCAAATTCTGTTTTCCCACATAACCCGCCAACCAAGTTACCGTACACTTCACCATCCATAGATGTTAAAAAGCCGGGGCAGATACTATTAGAATCATCTCCATTCACCAAATCAAAACAGGCATAATATGTACGGTTATATCCCGGATGGGCTATTATAAACTCTTCTTGACCGTCAAAATTAACATCCATGAAGCAGATGTCGCCATCGGCAGCGTCCATATCCAATTGTTTGACAATAGGAATATCAATGGTTAGTGTCAGAGTGGTATCAAGTGGCTCATAATGCTTATCCAAATTCTCATCATAAAGAGCAGCATTGCATTCAAAAATTAGTGACAATGGCAACCTGTGTCCAGCAATACATCTGTCAATGCTGTCTCCTCGCTGGAAATGCCAAATGCACAAGTTGTTCTTTTCTTTGTAGAAAACAGAAACCTTATAACCGTTTGGTAAATTGTCTGAAATAAAAGTACGTGTACCATGCCCCCAGAAATTGGCAATTTCCTTTTCAACGGCAATATCTCTTTGTCTTTCATCGTTTGACTTACTTGCCCTGTTGCATCCTGTAAGGTTAAGGAAAGCCATTGCAATTAAAAACATAGTAACTATATAAACTATTTTCATGATGTTTTACTGTCTAAAATTCAACTTATCTCATTTCTTCTTTTAAGAGTGGCAGGAAGAAAAATCAGACAACTTTTATTGCTTCATATAATCATCATATATTGCTTCAAATTCAGGCAGATGCTTGACGCTGTTGATGCAACTGTCCTGTTGTTCTGTCATATTTAACTCTTTATAAAGGCTTCCCAATAGCAGGACACACCTGATATGTATGCTATTGTCTTTGTCCTTGGTAAACTCGCACAGCTCCTTGCCTGTCCGTATGGCTTCTGCATGACGGTTGGCACACATATATAAATCTACTAAAGAAGTCAGGTTATGTATGTAATATGGTATGTATTGCTCATTATCAAGCAATCCAAGAATATGAAGTTTGCTGTATTCTGCCAAATCTATAATCTTGGAGTAGTATTCATCCGTATTCTCCTTATAAGCCTTGTTATAGAGTTGGATAAGCATATTGTGTAATGCAATCTCATTGTCTATGTTGTTGCACGGGTGTGCATAGATATTGTATCTTTCCTGCTCAAGTAAAGTAAGCAAATCGTCTGTATTGCCCTGTTCCACTAATCCGATAGCCTTATGAATGACTGAATCCACATGGGCTATGTTCTCCATGTAATAAGCAGAATCCTTTTCTTCTGCATCTATGTGTTTCAATAGGAATTGGAAGAACTGATTCCTTTCTGCAATCAAGCTGGAACCTGCTTGAAGATATAAAGATAAAGTGTTTACATACTGCTCCTGTTCCTCCTTGGTAAAGGGATTGGCTAACTTGTCAGGCTTGACATTGCAAGCGGATAAAGCAAAGAGTATGGCAATGAATGTAATTACGGCTTTCATCTGTTTTGATTGAATTTAATATTTATCTATAGGAACAAGAAAATTCCTTCTAATTTTTACAAAGACAGGCTTTAAGATGTTTATATATTCTAAATAGAAACTCACTACGTGACCTTTTATCTACATAAGTGAGATTTTTCCAAATGCTCCCCCCGCCTGTATATTTACTATTCATAACGGTATTTTCAAGCTCCCAATCAGCATTTAAGGAACTTTCCCATTGTTCTTGGCTTAATCTTAACTTGTTCCTATCTTCATCCTTGAGAATTTCTTTAATTTTAATATAGTATTTGTATATCAGATAGTCTTCCGCATAGAATCTATATAAATAGCAATAGCCCAAAATGGAATTGTCGTCTATAGGAATTTCTAACATCATCAACCTGCAAGTTTCATCAATCCTAAAGGTGTCCAATGAAAATTCAAGTTCTTCTAGCTCTAAAGATTTAAGAGTAGTTTGAGTATAAAACTTAGCATTTATATAATTATTCAGATAACCATTAACCGCATTATGATACTGTCTAAAATGTTGCATAATTGTATTTCTGTTATATTGCATCAGAACATCAAGCCAAAGATTGTCTCTTAGTTTCTCAACAGCTTCCTTATCATATCTGTTTGATGGAAGAACTTTTTCTGCTGGTTTTCTGATAGCTTCACCATACCATGTTTCTATTATGCCTTTTTGAGTATTTGTGGCATTTTTTAATGTCGTAAGAGAGTGACTGTCATTTAACAAGATAGTTGAAGAAGATTTTTTGGAGTTGCAACTGCAAAGCAAGACAAATCCTTCTAGCAATAGCATTGTTTTTAAAACAATGGCTATTGTCCTTTTAAATTTTAACAGCACATTTTCAACAAACAAAACTTCCAACAATCCATCATCCGAATGCTTCCTCATTACTTCTAAAAAATGATTCTTTTTCATAATTTAAAATTTATGCAATGTCATTGTAGTATTTATCACTGAGTACTTTTTTCTAATTCTCCCTATAAAACAGAGTTTCTTTCAAAAAAGGTACTGCCTATCTGTTACTCGTATGTATTTCTCAATATCTCCATTTACAAGTTCGTCTATGCTGTCAGCATATATTCTTTGCCGCCTTATCTGTTTTATAAGGCTGTCATTGGAAAGTTTGAGTATCTTGTAATGCTGTTCTCCAAAGCCCTTATTATAGATAATCAACGAATCAGGCTTTATAAAGCGGTAGGTAAATTCACCCGTTTCAGGTGGGCAGTCAGCCTTGCCATTCTTGTAAAAGCTAAGTGTGTCAAGTGCATTTACATAACCACCTGCATATTCTATCATTTCCCACTTGCCAACAATAAGATTGTCTATGGCAGTTTTTGTTGATTGTTGCTTATTGCCACAGCCTCCAATGAATAGTAAAGGAAACATATATAAAAGACTAACGTATTTCATGTGCCGCATCTCTTTTATTTATGTTGATTTTCAGTTGATTTACCTGAAAGCATATTAATAAGACCGTCAAAAGCCTCTTTGGATTCTTTTAAATCTATATTCTCCTTTGCCTTTTTGATTTCTTCAAGACTTAAAGTGTTTTCAATGAATCGATGATTGTTAAAAATGAGGCGCATTTTTAGTCCTCTATTAAAAGATGCAATATTGTAATCTTCTGCCCATTCTTTTGCAAAATTTGCAAGCCATGTCGAGATTCTTGTTTGTTCCGACTGCATTGGATAAGGCACATTTTCACCTTCCCACAATTCGACTATGATATATTCTCCATCGTCATAAACCTTTGTGGAATTCTCACCTAAATCGAGCTTTATTATTCCAAGAAATATATCTAAGTACGATTTAGTTTGATGATATATCTCTTTTAATTCGCTTGGTGCTATGGTTATAGCCTGTTCCTTTCCTAAACTATCTTTATAAACAACTCGATATTCAGCATTAACCCTTATAATGTTTTCAAGTAGTTTTCTTTGGCTTTCACTCGACAATGCGAGAATGAAACGCTTTCTACAATATGTAGGTTCAAAACTTGCTATTTCATCTACTCTTATTATTTCTTGTACTAAATTAGATTTTGCATCATAACTTAAGTTGGAATCATCTCCAATGTAAGCCGTTAAAAAAGTTTTGTTCAAATAACTCGTGAACGGAATATATAATAAAACTACAAGAATGCAAGAAAGTAACAGCAGAAGATATTTTTGACTGTTTGAAGTGTTTAGTAAGTCTTTTATTCCACAATAGAAAGCAAGCGCACCGTAAATAATCAAAGAAATTTCTACTAATTCAGCATTAGAATTAAGCTCACCCCTATAAGTATATAAAATTGTAATTGTGAGTAATCCAATGACTATGCTAAGTATCGCAAAAATGGTATTAGCTGTATTTATTGCCTTGTAATGTTTGGGGCGTGGTAATAACATTTCTTCATAAGTGCAAGTGCCTCTTTCATCCTTATAAGATTGGTAAATCTCTTGAAGTCCTTTATCCAAAATTACACACCCTGCCTTTCTTACCTGTAAATAAAGCCTAATATGCCATAAAGACGATATGCCAGCTAATATCATAAATGCGCCCCATAGGATATAATCTATAAGCGGAACATTAGAAAACGATGTGAACAAAGCGATAAAATACAGCAGCATATAAGCAAACATTGCTGTATAGATTATCATCTGATGCAGTGCTTGTTGTTTATATTTCTTATAATCATTATTGTAAGCCATTTCCATTATAGATGCCACTTCACACATCTGTTGATACTCTATTTGATTTTTGAGAAGTTTCCTAATAATACGGTCGGCAAAAAAGACAATAATGCAAGCGAAAAAGAATCCATATTCATTAAGAAATGGTATATCCAACAAGATAGCAGGCAACCCTACCAAATGCCATAGCACAAAATAGAAACTTGCTTTCATGGTTCTTTGCTATTATTTGCGTTTAAGAGTTATAGTCCCAGCCCAAACCATTGACGAGCCAGAGTGTTTTTTATCATATATGGTAAATTTGCATGACTTAATATAGCTAAAAAGAGTATTCAATTCTAAATCAAACACTTCACGTCCATCTTCTCCACGATATAAATCATCACTAATCTTTTGTAATACCATTGATTCGGCTTTCTCACCTTTTGGCTTAGCCGTCATTCGTACATCATTATCTGAAAATAAGAGATAGACTTCTGTTCCAATAACCTTTTCTCGTGCTTCTTGAACGTGCTTTTCAGGTATATTGTCAGGAGCAGCAATATCAGTAACAACAAAAGTCTGTGCACTTGCACATGAACAAGTGAGCATTATTACGAAAATTGTAGCAATGTACTTTTTGATGCAGATTGTCAGCATAATCTTACCCCATGTCCCTCATCCTCCGTTGGAACGGCTAAGTTATTAAATGTGAAAAGCGTGAGGACTGTATCTATGCTCACTCAGTTATCAGGCTTCTCGCATTGCCTACGCAAATGAGTAAGCAACAGCCACTCACGCTTGCGAGGTATATAGTTCTCCCTTTCAGGATAGTATATATCCGTAGCGTGAGCGTTGTTGCTACCCGGCCTCTTTGCGTATTCAAATTTTGCGAGAATTTGATAACAAGGCGAGTTTCAATAACGCTCTTCGTTCTCTTATGTCTGACAACCTTTCGGAAGTCAGTTACAAAGGTACTGAAAAAGCGTTTAATATCAATGCTGAAACGATAAATATTTGCTCTTTATTGCTGAAAAACAGCTTTATGTGAGGTGGAAAATCCCAATAAGCCCTATAAGAGCCAATTTTTAAGATTTTCCACCTCTCCAAAGTCAAAAGCTAAGGCAATCGTATGTATTCAAAAGTTCTTCCTGCCTTAGTCCAAGATAGCGTTTCGTAATGGCGACAGAACTATGATTGAAAAGCTCCATAAGTTTGACTAAAGCCAATTCAGAGTTTTCACTATTCATGTTATAGACCTGTCTGCCGAAAGTCTTTCTAAGGGAATGGCAGCTAAAATTGCCTATTCTCACCCTGTACTTCTTCTTCACCTCTTTAAGAATGATGTTTATTCTCTGAACGGTGAAGATAGTCCCTTTCTGACTTACCAAGATTGGGGCGTTGATTCCTATCGGCTTGATATGTTCGTAGCATTCTTTTATATGCTGCTGTAATTGAGGGTTGAGCCTGATAGTCCTCTGCTTCCCTGTCTTTTTCTCTGTTATGGTAAATTCGGAGGTATCCAATATCTGCTTCCACCTTAAAGATAGAATGTCAGATATTCGCAGACCTGTGAAACAGCCCAATGCTATAAGGAGGGAGATTTTATAGTTGCCGTCCTTAGCCAGTTTCCTGATTAGATTCATAGCGTCAGACCAAATAAGATAGTCTGCTGTTGTGGTGGAGTATTTGAGTGACATAATATTCTGTTTTATAGGCAAATGAATAAAAGTGAGTGTTTGTTTTGAGGTAAATTTTGTAACTCATTGATTACCAAAGGAACATTCACTAATAGAGAAAGTGAGTATCAATAAGGCAAGGACACCCATAAGGGATGTCCTGCCCGATATTCAGATGAAAGGTAAGTGTGCATCATCCAACACACCACTTTCCACTATCCTTTTACAAAGCTCATGTGAAGCTCTGTTTCTAAGGTCTGTCCCATAGCTCTCACTGCCCACCATTCTTATAATGGCAACAACAGTCCTTACTAAATTCTGCTGCAATGTACGATGAAAGTACCTTGTACTTTCGGCAAACCTTTCAGGATTCCAACCATAATCATTCAAGGCTCTTTCCAAGTCTTTTGCAGCCTTGTATTCACGTGTATTCTGTATGTCCATTTTTGTATTGTTTATTGTTATATTTATAAGAGTGTCAGGAATAAAAATCGGACACTCCCCATAATGAGGAATGCCCGATTGTCAGAAGTGAATCAATAAGCACTTAGCCCAAGAACCAAGCGTATTTCGTATCTCCATGCAGTGCATTGTTGATGCCTACCGCCACTTCCGTTGCATTCACAGCCCTTTGCAGATAGGTTAGCAATGTCTATGAAGTTAATGCCACCACAATAATAGGTGAATGCAAAGATGTCAATAGGGAATCTCATGTAGCGATTAGATGATTGGAATTGCAACACACGTTCTATGTCCGCTTTTGTCAAGGCTCGTTTGATAGTGTCTTGATGAAGCCTTGCAACTTTGAACTTCTTGAATGGATAGCAATCTGTTGAAACAGCATTTTCTTCCATTGCCACATTATAAATGGCTCTTAGGGTACGAAATCTTATGCCGATGGTATTCTCTGCCAAACGCTTCTCCCTTAAAAACTGCTCATAGCGTTTCAGCCAAGCCACATCCATTTCAGAGAAATAGAAATCAAGGCTGTGGCAAAATTCTTTAAGGGAGTTGTATAGCTGCTTAACTGATAAAGCATAGCTTTTACGACCTGACTTTATAAGAGAGGTGATGTGTTCCTGAAAGACATTCTCCACTGTCTTACGATTGGTGTGCTTCACGCAGACTTTCTCCACAAGAGAGGTGGAGGTAAACTCTTGGTTGGTTGCTTTAAGCTCAATGATTTTAGCGGAGTATTCTTTGATTTTATCCGCAATGAGCATTTCAATGTACTCACGATTGGGGCAATCTGCTTTTGGCTCATTTTTGGAAAAGTCCCAATGTGCAGGATTAAGAGATATGCCAAGACTGACATATTTCCGTTTTCTGTCTTTTGTCACTCTCAACATTAGAGGTGATTCATTGTTACTAAGTACCTTAGACTTGTAACAAACTGCTTTTACTGTAATTCCCACGGTTTACACGCTGGTTTACACAGATTGCGTATATTGGGGCTAAAACAAGGGGAAAAGCAATAAAAAAAGAGAGCTACATCTCTGTAACTCTCTGATTCTCAGGTGGTGCCACCAGGAATCGAACCGGGGACACAAGGATTTTCAGTCCTTTGCTCTACCATCTGAGCTATGGCACCATCGCATTTGCGGATGCAAATATAGGGCATTGTTTTCTGATATGCAAATTTTAAGCCGGGGTTCTTGCCATATTTCTGCACAGAGAGATTTTATCCTAAACTCATAGTACGGCGGAAATAAATCGATTAATGCTTTATCCATCGTGTTATGCCTTTATGCCACATATTTTCGCCGCACCGGATAATACGAGTCTCTACATATTGCATGATGATACCGAGGATGGCGTTGCTCAGCAAGAGAGCGAGGCTTGCCAAAGCGAAGAGCGCGACATAGCCTATGACTGTTGGCCGGGTAGTAATGGCGATATAATGAAACAACTCTTGCAACCATATAATATTGAAGCCGTGATAGAGATATATCGTGAACCCCGAACGGGCATAGAGGTCGATAAAGGGTCGGAGAATGGCGCTTTGATAGAGCCGGCGACATATCCACGCAAGGGGCTTTGCCAATATCACAAGTACCAAGGCGGTATAGGCCAAGAAGTAGAGGTTGGGCGGGAACTTATTGACCTGCATATCCATAGCGTAGCGGTGACTGCCTACGCAATAGACTATCATAAGAAGCGATATGGCAACGATAACCCAACGGTTTACGGGCGACTGTTTTCGATAATAGAGCCCGGCAAAGGCGAATATCGAATAGCAGAGTACCTCATTGGGAAAGAAGGCCATCGCCACGATAGCACAGCCCAACAACAGATAGGCATACGCCGGCCGAAGGTATTGCTTCACGACATCCATAACCGGGAACAATGCCGCCACAACAAGATATATGGGGACAAACCACAGGGCGTTGAATTCGTATAACCTACCCGTAAAGATGTTGTAATAACCATTTTGCAAAAAACTGCTCAGGAAATCGGCCGGTGTTTCGCCTCCTACTCCGCAATCGACTATGAGGTGGTATAATGTGACGAAACCTACCAATATGTAGTAGGGAAAGACAATGCGTTTTATCCGTCCCCAAAGGTATTGCAGATAGGGTCGCGGTCGTGCCAACGAGTGCGCCGCCCCGGCAATGAAGAATATGAGCGGCATCTCTATGAGGAAATAACTTGTCACAACGCTATAAGCGTTTGTCACGCCATAGATGTTATGAATGAAGCAAGTGATATATATCATGATGCAACCGCGATAAATATCGAGGTCGACATCGCGACTATGGGAGGAACACTCTTTTTCTTGACGGGTATCTGTCATATTCCGAATTTACATTTATCCCTCACACTTCCATTTCTTGCAACATATCAGTGCGCACGGCATTAGTGCCAAATTTCTTTTTATCGTAGCCGGGCTTCTTTATGCCCGCCGAGGGTATCTCTATCGCATGGCAAATATACGTTTTATTTCTGGAAATTCTGACAGCCTGCTGTTTTCGTGAACCGATAGCGCATAACAACGCAGCCCCCGGCATCACACCGGGGGCTGCATCTCGCATGAATTACGTCCGTATCAGAAACGGTTTATCTCGCTATGCCCAGCGCCTTGCCCACGATAGCGGTCACGTGTGGTATTGAAGGTATATTGCAACGTAAGCATAAAGCTGCGGTTGGTGTTACTATTTACCTTATGGATAGTCACATCTTTGTTATAGAACGTAAAGTTGCGGTTGTTGGTATTCAGTATATCATTAGCCTCGAAGGTGATGCTGAATTGGTTATTGAAAAATGCCTTGTAGAGCTTGCAGTTGAGGTATGCGGTCGATTCCATATAGACGTTCTCGCCGTTACCCGCGCTCATCCACTGCATATCTACATTCAGCCATATATCACCGGGCAAGTGTATGGCGTTTTGCCACTGTATAAGCCCTAACGGCTTGTCGAGATTTATCCTGCCGCCCCCGTAGTCTATGGTCAACCATTGTTTTATGATACCGGCATTCACCTTGGGCTGCCATATACCCACTTTGAATTGAGCCCCGACGAAGGCTTCCAACTGTTGTATCTCAGGAAAGTTTTCTTTGGTAATTTCCTTTTTATGCTGTTCTATAAATTTGCGTCACTGCTGCTATACAATCCCGGCCGATGTTTATATGTTCCAGCACAACATATCAACCCTTCTACCTGTGGCAAAAGCAAGGGATTACGATGTGAAATCATAGCAGAAACGGCTTATCCACCCCTTATTGAGGTAGACAAGCCGCCGATGTATAATATTATACTGATAAAATCTAAATCGGAGAGTTTAGCGTCATAACGTCCCCCTTTCGCCGCCGATTTTTCGGCCTTACTTCCGTGATAGGTTGCGCCGCCGCATCGCCAATCCTAACAAATTCATTCTACCGACAGCCATTTCGAGGCTTCGGCTTGCGAAAAACCTCGCTGCCGGCAATAGACCTCTTTCTGCTCATCGTCGATGCGGTTGACGGCAAAGTAGCGAGAGTCGGGATGGGCTATCATCAAGCCCGCAATCGATGCCGATGGCTGCATTGCACCGTTTTCGGTAAGCGCGATACCGGCCTTGGATAAATCAATCAGGCCATCCAACTCGAAGATAAGCGACTGGTCGGGCAACGAGGGATAACCCACAGCGGGACGTATTCCCCTACCGGTGAGAGGCTGCGACAGGGAGAGCGGCGCTTCGTCGGGAGCATATCCCCATAGCTGCGTCCTCATCTTGTAATGGAACAACTCGGCGGCAGCTTCTGCGAGGCGGTCGGCAAGGGCTTGCATCAACAAGGATTGGTAGCTGTCGCCTTGCTCTCGCAAAGTAACGGCTCGCTGCTCTATGGCACAACCGGCAGTCACGGCAAAAACGCCTATATAATCGGTGCGACAGGTTTCGGCCGGCATCACGAAATCGCTCAGGGCATAATATGCCGCGTCGGGACGAGGCTTGCGCTCTTGCTGTCTGAGGCATGGTATCGTTACCTCTGCGCCCCCGTCGGGCATAATACATATATTGTTACCCTCGCTGTTGGCACGATACAGCCCATAGCGTATGGCTATACTGTGATTTTCTTCACGCTGCAACACATCGAGCATACGGCAGGCATCGTCGTAGAGCCGTGCAGCTTCCTCGGCCTTATCGCGTTTATCGGGCGACAGAGAGGCCACCCAAGCCTCGCGAGAGGCATTGTCGGGGGCTGTATGGGCTATCTCGGCCAGCGAGGCATCTATCTTCCACACGGCCATAAAGCTCTTCCAATTAATATACTGCCGAGCTTCGCCCACTGTTATCGCATCATACGATGCTGCACCCGTATGTCGGGGTGTCACCGGATGATAAGCAGCCCAATCGGTCGTAAAGCGTGCTTTACCGGCCTCGGACAAAGAGAGCAATGCCGGAGCGGCCGACACCTCACACAACGACTGCCGACGGCGGTACAGCTCATCGAGGAACTGCACACGGTCGGCTGTGTCGGCCAAACGAGCGGCTATAATGGGATTTTGAGAGGCATCGCGCGTATGGATAACAGGACCTGAGTAGCACGGAGTAATGCGCGTAGCGGTGTGTAACTCCGACGTGGTTGCCCCTCCTATAAAGAGAGGTACATCCAACCCGGCACGTTCCATCTCGGCAGCGACATGGCACATTTCGTCGAGCGAAGGGGTTATCAGTCCGCTCAATCCTACAAAATCGACCTTTTCTTCGCATGCACGACGCACGATAACATCGGCAGGCACCATCACCCCCAAGTCTATCACTTCGTAGTTATTGCACGCCAGCACTACGGCAGCGATATTCTTGCCTATGTCGTGTACATCGCCTTTGACAGTAGCGAGGAGGAACTTCCCCTTCGATACCCTGCCCAACGATATGTTTTCCTGTTCTATATACGGCTGCAAGAAAGCCACGGCTTGTTTCATCGTTCGGGCAGACTTCACAACTTGTGGCAGGAACATTTTCCCTTCGCCGAAGAGTGCCCCCACACGGCTCATCGCCTGCATCAAGGGACCGTCGATAATCTCTATGGCACGATGCTGCGAGAGCAATTCTTGCAAAGTAGCGTCGAGATGTTCATCGCGCCCCCTCACAACAGCATCGGCCAGACGGGCGGCCGGGTCGGCTATAAGCTGCTGATGCTGTGTCACAACGACAGGGTCAACAGCCACCTCTTTGAGCCGGGCAGCAGCCTCTATGAGGCGTTCGGTAGCATCGGGACGACGATTCAAAACCACATCCTCTATCACGACAAGCAGGTCGGCGGGAATATCGTCGTAGACGACCGTCGAGGCCGGATTGACGATGCCCATATCCATGCCGGCAGCTATCGCATGATAAAGCATGACGGCGTGCATGGCTTCGCGTATGTAGTTGTTACCTCTGAGGGCAAACGACAAATTGCTGATGCCGCCGCTCACATGCGCGCCGGGCAGATTGCGACGTATCCACTGCGCCGCATGTATAAAATCTACGGCATAGTTGCGATGCTCTTCTATGCCGGTAGCGATGGCCAATATATTGGGGTCGAAAATAATATCTTCGGGCGATATACCCGCTTCTTGCGTGAGCAGGCGATAGGCTCGGCAACACACCTCGATGCGACGTTCGTACGTGTCGGCCTGCCCTTGTTCGTCGAAAGCCATCACTACCACAGCCGCACCCAACCGCTTTATCTCGCGGGCATGTGCGAGAAAAAGCTCCTCGCCCTCTTTGAGGCTGATAGAGTTTACCACGGGCTTGCCCTGAATAGCTTTCAGACCGGCGGTTATCACCTCCCACTTCGACGAATCTATCATAACCGGGATACGGCATATCTCGGGCTCCGAAGCGATAAGTCGCAGGAAGGTTACCATCTCGGCGCGGGCATCGAGCATGGCATCGTCCATATTGATGTCCAAGACCTGTGCCCCCGCCTCTACCTGCTGACGCGCAACAGATAGCGCCTCGGCGTAATTTTTTTCTCGAATCAGGCGCAGGAACTTGCGCGAACCTGCCACATTGCACCGCTCACCGATGTTGATGAAGTTGCTATCGGGTGTCACCTCCAACATTTCGAGACCGGCCAGCTGCAAGTGATGCGACGGTCTTGCAGGGATGCGCGGCAACGCTGTGCGGGCAGCCTGTTCCATAAGGGCTATGTGCTCGGGCGTAGTGCCGCAACAACCGCCCACGATATTGACAAGCCGCTCATCGAAATAGCTTTGCACGGCAGCAACCATTTCGGCCGCCGTTTCATCGTAACCGCCTTGTCGATTGGGAAGCCCGGCGTTGGGATATGCACTCACATAGCACGATGCTTTACGCGAAAGTTCGCGCAAATGAGGGAGCATTTCGTGTGCGCCGAACGAACAGTTAAGCCCTATCGAGAACAATCCGGCATGACTTACCGACGCCATAAAAGCATCGAGCGTCTGCCCCGAAAGAAGCCGGCCGCTCTCGGTCAACGTAGCCGACAGCATGATAGGCAGGCAACGGTGGCACTGCTTCATAGCCTCATCGGCAGCATAAAGAGCAGCCTTGGCATTGAGTGTATCGAATACGGTTTCTATGAGCAATACATCGACCCCGCCCTCTATGAGCGAACGCATCTGCTCAATATAAGCAGCGACAAGCGTATCGAAATCGAGGTCGCGAAAAGCCGGGTCATCGACACGAGGCGACATGGAACAGGTTTTTCCCGTAGGGCCTACCGAGCCGGCCACAAAACGCGGTTTGTCGGGTGTAACATAACGGTCGGCTGCGCAGCGTGCTATCCGAGCAGCCGTGCGGTTTATTTCGCACACATGGTTTTCCAACCCGTATTCGGCCAGCGATATGGCATTAGCATTGAACGTATCGGTCTCTATCAAATCGGCTCCGGCCGCTAAATAGGCTTCGTGTATTGCGGCTATTATATGCGGAGCGGTAAGATTCAGTACATCGTTACAACCGCGCAGCTCCTTGGAGCTATCGGCAAAACGGGTACCGCGAAAGTCTTTTTCATCGAGGGCACGGCGTTGTATCATTGTGCCCATAGCACCATCGAGTATCAGCACACGGTGGCTCAGTATATCATCGAGCTGCTCTTTTATAGTCATTCTTCTTTTTCGTCGGTTAGGGTATTGTGACGAGGGACGGCGCGCTGCACTACCTTATCAGGATTTTTGGCTATAAAATCTTTCCAATTACTACTTCTGTTATGAGAAGCAATCGGACGCGACGTCTCGTAATAATGGCATAATGCCGCCGCCAAACCATCGGTGGCATCTAATTGCGGCAACATACTTTCGGCGGGTATGTGCAATATGCGGCGCAACATCTCGGCGACCTGTTCTTTCGACGCCTGTCCGTTGCCCGTAATGGTCATTTTTATCTTCAACGGGGCATATTCGCATATAGGAATATCGCGCGACAGAGCTGCCGCCATGGCTACACCTTGCGCCCTGCCCAATTTGAGCATCGACTGCACATTCTTGCCGAAGAAGGGAGCCTCTATCGCCATTTCATCGGGCAAATATTGTGCAATAAGCCCCGACACGCGCTCGTATATGCGACGCAAGCGCAAGTAGTGGCTATCGAAACGGTTCAACTCTATAACCCCCATAGCCACAAGCGACGGCACTCCTGCACAAACACGTAGCACACCATATCCCATGATGTGAGTACCGGGGTCGATACCGATGATGATACGTTCGGCCGCCGTACGCTTAGGAACAGAAATCCGCTCTGTCATGAATACGAAATTATACTTCGAGATGCTCCATAATAGTAGAGAAACCCACAACACGCCGGCCGAACTTCTCGCGTAACTCTTGAATCAACGCATCACCGTGCGCCGAGTACCAACGCGACAAATCTTCGAGCCGGGCAACGAAGAACTGCAACGCAACATTCTCGCCCTTCTCTTTTTCATCTACGATGATACGGGCAAGCCGCGGTTGGCTCAACGCTCCATGCCGCACGGTTATCGGAATATATACGTCACGCAACCAAGCGACAAATTCGTTGTAGCACTCTCTATCGATATGAAAGGTCGTATTATAAATAAACATAAGCCCAATATTTTGGCAATTTCCCCACTATTGTAAGAATGGCTACAAAGTTAGTTCAATAAATAAGAAGAAACAAACAATAGAAGATACTACCACATTTTTTTCTAAAAGAGTTCGTTCCTAATACAGGGGTTGAGAAGAGCTCCATATTACACCTATGTCCGATGGAAATAATGTAATTGTGGTATATTTTTCAGTTATTGTATTACACGAGAGAAAAATATATAGCACTATTTTTGTAATCAGAAATATAACAATCTATTGACAATGAAACATGTAACAAATGCTGTGATTGCAGGTGCGATAGTAGCCGGAGCGGTAGCCTTTGCACAGACCCTGCACCGACCGACCGAACAAAAAGAAAGCAACACTCCACAAGATGGAAGCAAGTATGTGCCCTACGAAAATCGTACAGGTAACGAATCGATTGTTTACTTTACACGCGACCTGAGTCCCGAAGGTCTTATCAAAGCCTACGAACAGGTGTGCGCCAATATGACTGGAAGCGTAGGCGTGAAGCTACACACCGGTGAGCCCAACGGCCCTAACATCATCCCGCGAGAATGGGTGAAAGCTCTGATAGAAAAAGAGCTGCCCGATGCCCATATCATAGAGACCAACACCTACTACACGGGCGACCGCTACACGACCGAACAACACCGACAGACCTTGCAAATAAACGGTTGGACTTTCTGCCCTGTCGATATCATCGATGAAGAAGATACCCTCACGCTGCCCGTAAACGGAGGTAAATGGTTCGACAAAATGTCGGTAGGCAGCCACCTGACCCGTTACAACTCGCTGCTGACCCTCACCCACTTCAAAGGCCACACACAAGGCGGATTTGGCGGCAGCAACAAGAACATCGGCATCGGCTGTGCCGACGGTCGTATAGGCAAGGCTTGGATACACACCACGCCGGGACAAGACAACCAGTGGGATATTGCCAAAGAGGAGTTTATGGAACGCATGACGGAATCGACAAAATCGGTAATAGACTATTTCGGCAAGCACGTGACGTATATCAACGTCATGCGCAACATGTCGGTCTCGTGCGATTGCGAGGGTATAAATGCTGCACCCGTAGTAACCCCGAACGTGGGCATACTCTCATCGACCGATATTTTAGCCATCGACCAAGCGTGCATAGACCTCGTATATGCCATGACCGAAGCCGAACATCACGACTTGGTAGAACGCATAGAAACACGACACGGGCTGCGCCAGCTTTCATACATGAAAGAGCTCGGCATGGGAAACGACCGGTATGTACTTATCGATTTGGACAACGGTGGCAAACGTATTACCGCAGCCGAAGCTGTAAAAGGATTGAAACCTTTTGTGCAAGAGTAATAGCGTACCACTGACCGTTTTTCACAAACGACGCGCCATAACACAGAGTTCTCTCGACTTTCTCACCCGCCTAACGGCAACGGAATGTACTATACGACAATGATTTGACTCAAACATAAACAGCATTGCGCAATATGCATACAAAATAACGATAAAAATTATACCGTTTTTTGTTGCATAAACGGTAAAAAGCTATTACCTTTGCAGCACTAAAAACGCTAAGGGGTATTAGCTCATCTGGCTAGAGCGCAACACTGGCAGTGTTGAGGTGAGCGGTTCGAGTCCGCTATACTCCACAAAAAGACACTATCTAATTTCACGAACGCCTTACAATACACTGTAAGGCGTTCGTTGTATTTTATACATCATCTAAATTGGGGGCCTAGTCGACAAAATTCAGGATGAAAATAGTAGAAAATCCTCGTAATCGGCAAAAACGACCTGACGAGGGCTAATTTAGTCCGGATTGGGGCAATGAAAGAAATCGATGGATTTAATGCTCAGACATAAAATTCTGTCAGTCTGAACAAGGGAAAAGCCCTGCCACATACGACACTGAATAGCGTTTTGGACTCTTCAATTTTTCTATTTTGGGGGCTACGGCATTATAATCGGGGACTACTTCGGGTTGAGTAACTCTACCGCACATGCCATTGCATACGCTGTCACGATACAAAAACATATTCACGGATTATCCCTCACGACATACCTCGGCACAATCCTATAACTATTCAGTTATAGGAGCGTCATAAACGTCATGCCGCCACTGATTGCGAAATCATATACGGCAGCTTGTCAGCAACCGGCACCTCGCCGTAGGGGTAAAAATCAATTCACAAAAGAGACCTTTACGATTTATCGTCGTTTTTCACCTCCTCAAAATCGATATACTCTATCTTGGCCGGGTCGATAGGCTCATCGGCTATATTATCTTGATATGCTGTTTGCTCCCCCTCGGTACTACACGACGGATTGCGAGGTTTTTTATCACGATTACGCCACGAAACGAAATTTCTGCCCAACGACATAAATAATATCACGGGAAGTATAAATACAAGAAATATAATAGGCAAGAGAAGCCCTCTAAATAGGCACATATTATTCTGTTTTATATGATATCTGCAAATATTGCAGTCAAAATCCATACCGAATGCAAATATATGAAATATTGTCATGTTTTTGCAGTCTGCCACACACAAACAGGTAAAATTGTTCCGATCTAACGATTTCATTGTCTACCCGCCTCAAACACCAACAGCAGAAACTGCTATCACATATAAAAAGGAGTCCGGCAAAAATACCGGACTCCTTAATAATCATCTCTCGCCCTCATCGGCAAAAGCGAAACGACATTGTTTTTGTTACCGTACTACTCCTCTTTGAGCAATCCGGGACGAAGACGGCGAGTGCGCTCCAACGCTTGTTCATACTTCCACTCGTCTATTTTACGCTGGTGCCCCGAGAGTAATATATCGGGCACACGCCACCCCTTATAATCGGCCGGGCGCGTATATACAGGAGGTGCCAAAAGGTTGTCTTGGAACGAGTCGCTCAATGCCGACTGCTCATCGCCGATAGCGCCGGGCAAAAGACGCACTACGGCATCGGCAATGATGGCAGCTGGGAGCTCGCCTCCCGTCAGCACGTAATCGCCTACCGATATTTCGCGCGTGACAAGATGCTCGCGTATGCGATAATCTATCCCTTTATAATGGCCGCAAAGGATAATCATATTTTGTAACAACGAGAGCGAGTTTGCCATAGGCTGGGTAAAAAGCTCTCCGTCGGGCGAGGTAAATATCACCTCGTCGTAGTCTCTTTGCGACTTCAAGTAAGTTATAGCCCGGTCTACCGGCTCTATCTGCATCACCATACCGGCCTCGCCACCAAAGGGATAATCGTCGACACGGCGATGCTTATCGAGGGTATAGTCGCGCAAATTGTGTACGGCAATTTCAACAAGGCCTTTGTCTTGTGCACGTTTGAGGATAGAGTTGTTGAGCGGTCCATCTAGCAACTCCGGCAGGACGGTCAGTATATCTATGCGCATGGAGCAACGATTTTATTACAGCAACATGCCTGCGGCAACCTCTTGCGCCACTTTCTCGCCCATCGATTGTTCTACGAGGGAAAGGGCAAAAATCACTGCCGACGAAGGACCGTTTGCCGTGGTTATATTACCGTCTATCGTGCAACGTTCTCCCGTAACGGAAGCTTCGGTAAGATTGGCTTCAAATCCGGGATAACATGTTGCTTTGCGACCGGCGAGCAACCCGAGTTTTCCCAATACCGAAGGTGAAGCGCATATTGCAGCGGTATGTTTACCGGCCTCGGCATGAGCTTTCAGGGCATTACACAGCGTACGACAAGCGGCCAAATTGGTCATACCGGGCATTCCGCCGGGCAATACCAACCACTCGGCATCGACATAGAGCGATTCATCACCTATGCAACTGTCGGCCACAACCGGCACACCATGAGCTCCGGCAACAACATTTTCGGCAGTCACAGAAACCGTTTCTACGGGCATACCGGCACGGCGTAATATATCTACAACGGCGAGGGCTTCTATTTCTTCGAAACCTTCGGCTAAGAAAACATACGATTTTTTCATATTGTCGAATTTATAGAGTTTACTATGCAAAAATACGAATAAAAAGTGATAAACAGAAAAATGCAGTAAAGTTATTGACAGATAGGCATTTTGGGGAAATAGCTAAAAAATGAAAGACAGAAAATGCAATGAAAAAGCCAAGTTAGAATATCACAACGTTACCAATTCGTGACCATGCCTGAAACAGGTTATGACGAGGTTGAAAGAATATAGAAAACACTAACATCCAGTCGCATGTAGCCTATCTCCTTATTTAGAATAACTTTTAATGGTTCCATGCTATCTTTCAAGGCACAGACTTTATTGTTGTTATCCGTACCGAAATATATTACTAGACTCTATGTATTCGCAAAACGCAATCCACTTCAAGTATTCATCTTTCAAGATACGTTTGAGTTCAACTCTCTAGTATTTTTATGGCTATATCTTACTCATATATATTATCAATTTTAATGCTATTGTTAGCTCACATCAATTATTTTATCACCAATAACAGTTAGAACAACCTTATCACCTTTATTAAGGTGTTTAACTTTTTCAAATAGTATGTTGGGAAGTTGTACACTATTTCCTCTCAACAACACATAACAAATACTAGGCAATTTTGACGTTATTACAGAATCTAATTCTTCTTTTTTGCTAAGATTATACTCAATAGCACTGACAAACTTGATAAGGTCATTCCTTACATTATCAAAGGTCTTGCATTTGAAGAATTTATACATATTGTTGCTTCCCTCTTTTTCTTCTCTAATGACATCGCATCTATGCTCTCCTTCATTTCTAACTTGTCTGAGAGTTCCAATAGACCATTTCAAAGGACCTTCTCCTGGCAAATAGGCATTGAAAAAGGCATTAATTTTATGGGCAACAGGAATACTGCTAACATTCTGTTCTTTTCCTGTACGTCTGAATTTAAAATCATTTCTTTCATCTTGTGTAGCTCCCTCAATTTCTTTCAATAAAACTTCAATTTCTGGGAAAGCCGAATGATAAAAATAGTTGATAATATTTTCAACTTGATAAAAAGCATTTACACAGAATACATAAAAACGCTCGGCTTCTATACACTGCAAATTTAATGCTGCGTTTTCCATTCTTAGGTTATCTATGATAAGTTGGTCACGTAGTCTTTGATCTTTGACGAAGTTATATGTGATACTTGCATTAGCTCTTATTTCTAAGGCAGATCTAATCGCTATAATATCTGAAGAAAGACTTGAATTTATGCTCACATCAAATGCAGAAGCTGTTTTTCCAAACAGTTTCCGCATTTCCTTAGAAAATTCCGAATTTTGTTCTGCTAAAAGTCTTATCTTATTAATAGTGACCCGTATTTTCTCATCCATTTGGTATATTCAATAGTATATCTAAGTCATTATTTAACTCATCTATATTAATTATTGGTTTATCAAGAACTGTTACTTTATCGGCTTTATGATAAATAGTAATCTCTGTATTTTTTTCTTTTTCAAATTTCAGAAAAGGAACAGACTCAATGTAGGTAATACCATAAGAATTGGTCTTATCCGAACTGGAATCTCTATTGACAAGTTCTTGAAATTTCGTATAAAGTCTCACATATACAGAATCGGCATCACCTTTTACCATCTTCAAATACATAAGTTTCCCGTCGAGCACATTAGCCAAATCTGGATTGCCTTTCTTTATATGTCCTTTTTCCGCTTTATACTTTGGGAAAAATCTTGACATTGCTGCCGAGTACCCATACCTATCCCATATATAAAGCAAACTTCTGATTTCACGAACATATTTCTTGCTAACATTCAGTTTATCACTAACAATAATCCCCGTTACCTCCTGACGGCTTCCAAGTTTCTGTAATCTCGTTTTGGTTTCATTTATCACAAAACCCTGAGCCTGTATTATACGGGCAAGTTCCTTTATAAACTCACCATTTTTAGAATAGACATAATGCATAGAGCTGAACGTGATGTCGTCTGCATATCGCGTATAACGTAATCCAAAACGCTTTGCCAATCCTGCCAGTTTGTGGTCTAGCGTATCGCAAATCATGTTGGTAATGATTGGTGATGTCGGGGCACCCTGTGGCAGCACGTACATATATTGTTTGTCCAAATCATGTCGTTTGCTTTCTATGGGTTGGTCTCGTTTAACCCTCATAGAACAAAGACCCGAAATCAATAATGCTATTTGTGGCGGAAAGTTAAAGGGGGCCAAAGTCAGACGTTTCATCACTCGTCCCTGCTCTATACTTGGGAAGAAATCTTTCAAGTCAATGTTGAATACATAGTTCTGACTTTTATGGATTGCTGCATTTGTCACGACTGAACGTTTCGCTGTAAACCCCATAGTATATTTTGAGGGTATGTAAACAGCTTTCAAAATCTCATTCAGTGAATGCAAAAGCATCATGAAACTCCGATTACGCGGTGTTGTAATCTGGCGAAAACCGCCAGACTTCTTCTGTATATTGAATTGACGATAGCGATGGAATACATGATTGGGGTTGCAATAGTACAGAAGTTGCTTCATCGTAAATGGATAAAACTTGTCTGCATCAAAGCCCAATTCGCGCATCTCATCTTGCTTGATACGATTGAGCAGTGCCAACAGTTCGTCTCTTGTTGACATCTGTGATGCGATTTGTGCTATTTCCGTTTTATCCATTTGTTTTATTCTAAATTAAAGGCGGTCTCTGAGGTTTAGGCTGAAACTTCTTTTCTTTATGTATATTCCAAACATCTAAATACAACTCATCTCACCTATTACAGTTTACATGGTGCTGTATTGTTTTATAACGTACTAACATTGTTTATCTCCGAGATTCCGAAGGACAGGGAGACATCCGGACAAATACGCCGGACAACGTTCAAAATTTCGTTTCAGACTCCAAACTTACCAAAGACCGCCTTATCTTGTTATCTTTTACAAAAGTACTACATATATACGTACTCTATGTTCGTATATTAAATTTTTCTACTCTCTTTTTATATGTTACAATTTTCTAACGACCTATAAATAGAGGAAAGATAACTATCCAACAAATCCTCTTTAATATTATCATTAATTATGTTAGTTAATGTTTTGGGAATGGAAGCATATCCAACAATAGCTCCCCATAGCATATATGCGTATTTTTTCAATTGATATCCTCTGTTTAACATAAATCTATCAATTTGGTCAAACCCCCTTGGCTTTATAAAAAAGGACATGATAGCCTGTAAAAGTGGAAGGTCAGTTGGAATGTCAAAAGAATCAGTTTTTTGTTTCTTATACATCCAGAATGTCCGTAATGTATTCATTATTTGGTTTCCGATTACAGACTTTGAAATCTCTTTTTCACCAAATTCTTTACCAACACGTTCTACTAACTCAACAATTTTACTGTCAGAGATGACATTATACTTTTCGTTAGAATTAAATACTATTAAATGGAAGATAATATTATAGAGAACTATTTCCTCTAAAGAAACATCCTCTATTTCAATTTTTACGTCATTCTTTAAAACTGTTAAATTTGGAAGAAGATCCGTTTCTTTGTTATCTTTAACAAGGCTTGATTTGAATAATTTAAGGATGTCATTTATGTTATCGCTAAACCTAATAAACAAAGAAGAGATAGTGGCATCGTATTGAGTAACTCCAACAACAGAATATGACAATAAAGCTTCTATCGATTTATATTCTCTGTAAACTGTTTTATATTCACTATTTTTTTCCTTATATTTAATAATCTGATTTTTAAGTTCCTTCTTCCTTTCATATTCACGAGAACCTTTTGGGAAGAATCTACGTTTTTTACCCTCAAGTTCACCCATTTTTGCCTCTTGCTCTTTGATGCGGTTCAATTCTTCTTTTATCTTCCCTATGTTTGAATCTTCCAGTTTATATAGCAAATCTTCATATTCTGCTTTTTTCTTCTTCAGTCGTTCAATTTTGAGTTTATACGAAGGCGATTTCTGTTCCGCAACTTTCTCCAATCTAAGGGTAGAAAGTGATATTATTTCATCTAGTATATGTTTAAGCACCTCGAATAAGTTTATCTTACTTTTAAAAGGAGATCGCAAAAATTCGTTCTTCGTTTTAAGCAATGACATCTTATACTGAGAATAGTCTATCTCGTTTTCTTCCCCCATCATAACTACAGTATTTAATCCTGCAATCATATTTTTAAGAGAGGTCAATGAAAGTATTAAAGACTGATTTTCCAAACTTGTAGATGTCTTTAGGCCACATAAATATGATACGATACCTCCTTTAACTGAATTAAAGAGATTATCAACCCAAATGTATTCATTAATATCAAATGGGAAAGAGTCGTTTCCATTTATGGACGGAGCCTTCTTTGGCGTATCAGTTTCAATAAAGAAATCACTAGAGTATTTATCTATTGTCTTAACCTCAAAAATTATCTTTGATTCTGCGATAAAAGCTTTTATTGAGTCTTGATTTTTAAATCGGAACCTAACCTTACCCTTTTGGTAATAAACCGTTTTTGGATATAGGAAAGTCTCTCCTTTCTTATATGCTGCCAAAAGAGACTTGTCGAATAGAGAATCATCTAATTCAATAGCAAATTGAGATGAAGGTTCTTCTTTATAAAGAATAAGATTATTGAAAAGCTCTCCATCTTTACTTATGTATCTAGTCAAGTCATTACCGAAAGCTCTTTTCAAATAGAATATATGTGGTGAAAGACTTTCTGTTGTAAAAGTCTCCATAAGATTCCATGAGTCTATAATTATCCAGTATTTCATATTTAAAAATTATTTCTTGATGGGTCTTGTACCAATCCAAGCATCGTCAGGAACATTACGCTCAACTATGGCATCAGGATTTACATTTGTTAAATATTCTGTAATTTTCTTTGCTGAAAAAGAAATTGTTAGGCTATGTGAAGCACGAGTACATGCAACATAAAATGCGTTCCTGTCGGGTATATCTGCACTATTAGCAAATGGAACAAACACATTGTCAAATTCGGTACCTTTGGCCGCATGATATGTAAGTATACAAGGCAAATCGTTATTAGTGAAATCAAGAGTGTTTATTGTGCGGTATGGTGCAATTTTTCCTGTTCTATAAAGGACTTGAGTTTGCACACCATTTTTCGAGAAGAAATCATGTACATATTTAACATCACTTTCTAAAGGTACGAGGATGGCAACATCATCCAAATCTTCCAAACGAATTTTGTTAAGAATTGCCTCTAATTCCTTATCTTTAGACTCAAATTTTTGAATAACGGGTTTGGGGTACTGCGGATAGTCACTATTTCCGCCATCTTTCATATTATCAGATAAAAGGTCTATTGATGGATATACGATATCTTGCGCAACCTTAGCTATTGATTTGGGCAAGCGATAATTGTATTTGAGGAACAATCTTCTATAGCGTAGAGCAGCAGTTATATCATCAATACTGGCACCTCTATTATAGATTTTTTGAGCAGAGTCTCCAAAAAGAGATATACTTTTATTAACCTTCGGAAGAAAACGATACTGGTAGTCTGAAACATCAAAATCCTGTGCTTCATCAACGATAAGATAATCAATTTTGCTCTCGGCTTTTCTAAATAGTGTACCACTTGGAATGAGTACCATTTCTGGATTCGTAATATCGATCCCAAATTCAACTGGAATTTCTCTAAACCAGGAAATACGTCTTCCAAAGTTTCGGTAATAGGTTTCAGCTACCCAATCTGCGAAATCAATACTTACCAATAAGCCATTAGGGTAATCTTTTTTGCCCTGATCGTACGATTGTACTTTTTCAAATTGGCGAATTTCACCATTTTGGACAATAAAGACATTTTTGTTTGATATTTCAATGAAATAATAAATTTCACCTTGTTGTATAAAATTATTTCCATCAATAATTTCCACATTGGTAGAAATAGAATATGATCCCATATCCCTTATAAACGAAGGATCGATGCTTGTCTCTAATCGTTTGAATTTACTATCAATTTTTACACCATTAGCATTAACAGTATAACTGCCTAATCTTGAACTTTCGAATTTGTAAACTTTTTCATCTTGAATTAGGAAATAGACTGGATGTGAATTTACAGACTTAATATTTCCACGACAATAGACATCACCAATTAAGTCAAAACCACGATGTTCCCAAGCCCAATCATATACAATTTTTTCTTTATCAAGATCTAATGCCTCTAATCCATATGCAACCATACGTTTCAACGCCATTGTATAAACAACAATAGCGTATGAATCGCTGAATGCACTTGCTTGTACTGCCCGATGTATAGCTAAGTTAGTTTTTCCACTACCTGCAGAACCTTGAACAATAAGGTTTTCATTTGGATCCCGGATGATAATTTGACGTTGCGAGTCATCCAAGTTTGATATAAACCATTTTTCTAATCTCATATAATCATTTTTTATTGATACAAAGTTAGTTTATGATTACGAACTCTATATTCGCACTATAGAATAAATATCGAGCATTGATTTAATACGGTTAAAAATATCGTCTTGTATGTATGACGGCGACAACACTATAAGTTCTTTGCCAAAGGAAGAAAGTTCACGGATCAACTCATAGTTAGGGATGCAATCTATTGAGAAAAACGCACCCTCATAAAGAGATGGGTATTGTCTACGGAATTCTTCTTCTTTTTCACCTTTATATTGACATTGTGAACCATGAATAGGCTTGGTTTCCATGTAGTCCTTTGATTGATTACTCACCCAAAACAAAATATGTTCAATATTCCTGTCCTCATACAGGGTTACTCCTATAATATCTTCGAATCGCTCTGCCAAGTCTTCATTACATGGTTTGTATTTCATTTCAGGAAGGGCTGTCACGGCATCAATTCTGTCGAGAGCGAAATTGAGGATTTTGGCATCATTATCCGCTGCACCAATCAAGTACCATCTATTATTATATTGTTTAAGCAAATAGGGATGAATAATGATTCTTCTATTTCCCTTATCCGCAAAAGTATGATACTCCAACCCTACGACAACTTGGTTTGATATATTGTCGAACAATACACCTAACAAGTTGGAATTCTGCAAATATGGGTTATTGCTAAAGCTAATGATTCGAGGACGTTTCTTCAGACCAAGTCCGGTTTTGAAACTATCGAGCCACTCAAAATGGGGCAGGCCGTCAAATTGTCCTATTGTATTAAGAACCTCCAATATCAAATTACGCTCCTCTTCACTCAGTTCTTTACGAAAGATTGTAAATGAGGGGTCTTTATACCTAATACACCGACGACTATTTACCCTATAACGTTCTATTTCGGCATAGAATGGATCATATTCCAAATAGTTTATATCTTTTTCAATACAACGTTGAGATACTTCGGGAAATCCTGCATCAATAAGTTTCTCATTGCATTTCTCTGTCAGGTCATGAATGTCATAGAAATGATGTCTGTCAGACAACATTTCATCCAGATATTTGTATCTCGTTAAAGCATTCTTATTTGTAGGCATATCTTAATATTTTTTTCAAAAGTAGCCATCGGTTGCGAACACAATGGTCGCACAGTTGGATTTTAGGTTTGCGATAGTTAATGGCTGCCCAAATCCGGCTGAGATGTATGGGTACACCACTTTGACACAGTAGACAGATTGAGATTCATTTGTCCTGCCAGCCTCTTGCTTGTACGCTTTTTTTTCACACAATACAACGTTCAATCGGTTTAGTTCTTTCATATCACCAACTTATAATGCTCAAAGATATTGATTTATTTTCACTTTCAGCTTCATCTGTAAATATATGGCTATCTGGCAAGAAAATCACAAAAAAGAGAACACTAAGCTTAAAAATATGGTATTAGCTTTTACTGAAAAACTTGCCTGCGAAGCTTAAAAAGCTGGATTTTTACTTCAACATAGACATTTAAATCTACTTTGCATACGAAAAGTTCTTTGAAGGTTACGCAACGTGCAGAAGAATAAAACAGCGGATAACTAATTCACAACCTATTACTACTATGAATTGGTAGCTGCAACTCATATTCAATCACTTAGATCTTTTTCATACAAATATACGTAAAAGTAAGTGCGCAGGCAAACGGGAACGAATTTTTCAACTCAAACTAGGCCGAAGCATTGGCCATACTAAATATTCCATATTATTTTACATGTTACATCTCTCAAATAAGACATTATCTATACACATAAAGGTGCGCTCCGATTTTTCAATCAGGCGCACCCTCACAAATAGAAGCAAAATCGATAGCTTGACGGAGTACGATTCCGTTGACAATGGCTGCGTTTCGGTGCGGCACATCGGCTTAGTATCTGTACAAAGCTCAGTGCCTCGATACTCGATTCGCACCTCGACAGGCTATCGGGCTGCCGGGACTTATATGAGTATGAAGTTATTATTACTCACCACCGGTGAAAATCACGATGCGGTTCCAGTTGTTGTCTTGCGGGAACGGCTGGCTGTTGCTGCCCTCTCCTACGACATGGATACGGTTCGACGAAATGCCATATTTCTCGGTGAGCAATTTTGCTACGCTTTCGGCACGTTTCTTACTGAGCTGCATGTTGTATGCTGCTGTTCCGGTACCTTTGTCGGCATAGCCGGTGATGGTCACGTTGCACTCGGGATTATCTTTGAGCCATTGTGCCACGTTATATACATTCACCATCTCGCGTTGCGATACGGTTGAGCTGTTGATGTCGAATGCTACCGATGCCGTAATGGTTCCTTGGCAAGGTGCCGGTTGCACTACTACAACTTCCTCGACCGATGCCTCGGGACAAGGCGGACATTCTATCTTACGCGAACGGCAAGCATCCAGTTCGGCTCGCAATTGGTTGGTACGACGATTCAACTCGGCAATAGCCAGACGATCGGCATAAGCATCGTAGGCTTTGAAGCGGTCGTGCCTGAACTTGACTGTGATACCGGCCACGGCCGATGCCACCATTTCTATCTGGCGGCCACGTACAATACCGTTAAATTGGTCGGTAAAGCCTGTTGCACGAGCCTCCATAAAGAGATCGACGTAATGTGCCAATCTGAAATTTATCTTGAAACCACCCGTTACCGGCAGAGCATAGGAGTGTTTCAAACCGTTACTATGGTCCCAGCCGTATGCGGCTCCCAAACCGATGAAAGGAATAAACGAAAAGACTCGATTTTCATTGTATCCGCAACAAGCAGCAGTCATATTCCATAACACATCCATATATGCTGCCGTATATTTCATCGACGCTACATGTCCGGGCTGGTTATAATGCAACTCACCGGCCATTGCACTCATACGGAAGCCCAAGTTCGGTGTAAACCACTTACCCACAGCAAGATTCATTGCCAACGTAAACTTGGGGTCGCCTTCGTGCTCGGTAAAAAATGTCTGCGTACCTGCACCCGCCGATATATACCAATTGTCGAGAGCGCTCTCGGCATAATAACGCGGTTTACCCGGCAACCATTCCACGACCTCCTCTTGAACCATTACCTGCGCTTCTGCGGCAGGCTGCGACGCCAGCAACGCCACAACAGCGACTGCTGCCACCCGATAAGGGATTAGTTTCATTCTCATGTCTTGATAAATTTAATTGATAAATCATTTTCTCTGACACATGCCGCAGAGCTGATGCGCCCCGCTACACGCGCTTTGGTAATAGAACAACTCTCCGCTCATTCTGTTCAACATCCAATAATCATTAAACTAATAGAAGATACAAAAAAGAATGTTCAACGGCTCTTTTTACATTTGCCCGCACAAGATCAATCTGCACCCGGCATAAGAAATTAAGGCCATGCTTTCTTCGTTTTGCCCCTCGTTTGTGCTATCTTTGCACACTACGTCAGCCACACTGCAAAGGATAGTATAAATATGATTGTTTCCGCGTCGATTGTAACCTACAAAACCCGCCTCGATGAATTATCGAGGTGCATAGACTCGATGCGCAAAAATGGTATTGCTCCTATCTATATAAGCGACAACTCGCCGAGCAACGAATTGCAAGAGTTCTGCTCGAAGTGGAGCGAGGTAGAATATATCTTCAACGACAAAAATCTGGGGTATGGCGCCGGGCACAATATTGCTATAAGAAGGGCCATAAACATGCACGCCGATTATCACTTGGTGATAAATCCCGATGTCTATTTCGACGAGGGTGTCATAGAAAAAATCGTCCATTACATGGAGACCCATCGCGATGTAGCCCAGCTGATACCCAATGTCGTCTATCCCGACGGGCAGCTGCAATATGCGGTGAGGCTCCTACCGACGCCCGCCAATCTGTTATTCAGGCGATTTCTGCCCGCAGGCATGACAAGAAAGATGAATCGCAGATATTGTCTTGCCTTCGATAATCACAAGCATGAGATGAACGTACCCTACCATCAGGGCAGCTTCATGTTTTTCAGAGTAGCATGTTTCGAGAAGGTAGGGCTCTTCGACGAGCGTTTTTTCATGTACCCCGAAGATATCGACATCACACGCCGCATGCACCGCTACTACCGCACCATGTTTTGGCCTGAGGTAACTATTGTACATGCCCATAAGGCCGAATCGTACAAGAGCTTGAAGATGCTGAGAATACACATCGTAAACATGATAAAATATTTCAACAAATGGGGTTGGTTCCGCGACAAAGAGCGGTCGTTATGGAATAGGCAACTATTGCAAGAGCTTGGATACAAGGACAATAACAAGTAATAAAAAATCGGAAATAATGAAGAATACAACAGGCAACAAAACGATTTGGATAACCATCGTAGCGGCTTTTCTCATAATAATTCTAGCTATGGCGGGATGGATATGCAAGGTGTACATGTACGACCCCATAGGCAAAGAAAAAGCATGTATATACCTTACACCGGATTTACCGGCCGACTCGGTAAGCATGCAGTTATCGCAATACATCCCCGAGGTTACGGCCAAACGCGTGGCAACGCTCATGGAATATATGGGATATGGCACCACCGGGCATGAACGATGTGGATATTACGAACTGTCGCCGCAACTCTCGATATATAAGGCCGCCCGTAAACTGACGGCTGGCAGCGAAACGCCCATACGGTTTACTTTCAACAACCTACGCACAAAAGAGCAACTCATCGAACGCATCGGCGACGTATTTTATATGGATACCGATACCATATCCGCCCTTCTTTCCGACCCGTCGGTGTGCGCTTCATACGGATTCGATACCACAACAATCATTGCCATGTTTATCCCCGACACGTACGAATTTTACTGGACGGTATCGCCCCGCCGCTTTTTAGACCGCATGCACTACTATTACAAACTATATTGGAACGATGACCGCAAACGCCTTGCAAACGAAGCCGGTTTGTCGCCCTTAGAAGTATCGATATTAGCATCGATTGTAGAAGAAGAGACGGCCAAAGCCGATGAGATGCCCATCGTAGCAGGACTATACATCAACCGTTTGCGCCGAGGCATGCTGTTGCAAGCCGACCCCACTGTAAAGTATGCCGTGGGGGACTTCTCGCTACGCCGCATTCTCAACAAACATCTTGCTACCGACTCGCCCTACAACACATACCTCTATGCCGGGCTACCGCCATCGCCCATACGCATCCCCTCGAAAACGGCATCAGAGGCAGTATTACACTACACACATCACAACTACCTGTATATGTGTGCCAAAGATGACTTATCGGGCTACCACGCCTTTGCCTGCACCTTGTCGGAGCACAACCGCAACGCGGCAAAATATCACGCAGCCCTCAATAAACGCAACATCAAATAAAAATAAAAGCCGCATCATCACGATGCAGCTTCTACACTATCAAAAACAAGAAAGAGGAATCTTATCGATTGCCAGACGGGCATGATAAGGAAATAATAGTACCAATGAAACACACAAAAACAAGAATATCGTTGCTGAAAAACCGGCAAATGAGCTTGCATATGCCATGAGAACATAACATGCCTCCATGCCGCCGGTAACAATGATAACAATGACATTATTCCCGTCTCTACGGGTAATACTGCCATTTGTCAATAAAACAAACCCTTGCTCCGAAAGTTCACGGGACAAGGGCTTTTTCGTTTCAATCAAAATACGATATGCATTTCAGGGTCGAGAGAAACACCGGCATGCCACAACTCAAATTCCGCAACTATATCGTTACTGTTATCTCCCGGTAACCCTATGATGGCAATTTTCTCACCGGCCGCGACAACATCACCCACCTTACGCAATGCTTCCATATTATTCCGGTATATACTCATATAGTTATTATTATGCTGGATGATAATCACATACCCATTTTCTATGGTATAAGTCACCGATACCACCGTACCATCGAGTACCGCCGAAGCAGCCGCCCGTCTTGCAGCCTGTATCCCGACGCCATAACTTGTTTTACCCGCATCGTAATGTTGAGTTATTATTCCTTTGACAGGAGGATAGAAAACCAACCCTTCATCGGGTTTGGGCAGCGTATTAAGCATAAACCGCTCTTCCTGCTCATAAGCATCGGCAAAAGCCTCGCTTGCCTGCGATGATTTGGTAAGAATGTCGGGCTGCCATACACGCGTCGTATCATTTTGTGGCAGCAAACTGTCAACGGTAATTTCTCCCGAAAGAATGGCACGGATATTTGCAAGATAATAATCGCGTATCTGCATCTCGTCCATAAGCGAATCTATCCGCAAAGTATTATCGACCATCTGCAAACGGTCTTCGGTGCGCAAATAACCGGGCAATAAAGTCCGTGCGGGCGTGCCCAAAACAAACGAAAGAACCAAAACGACAATGAAGGCCACCACGATAACAGCCACAATCACAGCCCCCACACGCGACAGATGCAACGTCCACACCTCTTCGAGTGTATTTTCATTGAAAAACGACAGCTTATAGCGTGCCTGCATGCGTTTCCAAAATCCCGGTTTGTTTCTTTTTCCCATGATTACGTTTGTGTAGGTATTGTGTGCAACGCACAATGAATTTCAAAAATACAAATTTATGCGCATACGTCGCGTATCGTTTCAATTTTTTCAAAAAAATTACTCTGCGTAAAGTCATCTTTCAGGCGACAAACCGGCTTAATTTCATCGAAATCTTCGTCGAGTATGAAGCCCGCCTCAGACAATACAAGCCATCATGTCAAAAGACTTTTACCTGCCGCCACAGGGGGGCTCACGCCTATTGTGGTTCTCGCATCGACAAGAAACGTGCAACATGTCGCCCGATGATAAACAGCCCGAAACCCGACAAAATACGATAGGCCGAATGAAAAGGCAAAACACCACACAAGCAGCCGACCCATTCGCTGTTGATAACAAGAGAGTTATCTGCCAGCTTATTTTTTATTTGCAGAAAACATCCTAAAAACTTGCATAAACAGATATAGAACACTATCTTTGCATCGCATTTGGCAAAAGGAGTTATTCCTACCCAAAGGAAAGATGGGTGAGTGGCTGAAACCACCAGTTTGCTAAACTGACGTACTCGAATGGGTACCGGGGGTTCGAATCCCCCTCTTTCCGCAAAACGCCGCGTATCGCACCGATGCGCGGCGTTTTTGTCATATAACGATAAGCGAAAAGTGCTCACGGGTAATTGTGAGAGAGGCAATGGGAAAAGGGTTACGCGAATAGTTGAAGGGAAACGGAAAATGGGAACAACACAAAAAAGTGATACGCGAGTAATTGAGAGAAGACGAGAAAAGGGGGGTACACAAGTGACCAAGGAAGAAACAGAAAAGAGGCAACCGAGAAAAAGTGATACGCGAGTGGTTGAAGGAAAAACTAAAAAAAAGAACAACAGAGTGTGAACGGAAAAGAAGCAACAAAAAGTAAAGAAGCGCTGATTCTGTACAAAAACACCGTCGGCTTATCTCACAATACAGCTCTACCCCAATACTCACTTGTATCGAACGACCACGAAAATAAAACAATAATTTTATTATACCGATGCCCTTTCCATTTAACGGCATACATCGACTCCGACGACAATGCAAAACAGTACATATATTTTGCATTGCTCCCAACTTTCCATATATTTGTAAAATATAAAAAGTGGCTCGGCTAAGTCAAATCGGGAAACTCCGTTTTCGTTTGCCTCGGCTTTCGCCCACGGTTATATTTGTACTAAACAAATAACAATTATATGGCAACTCGCGAACAAGTTATAGGGCTTTGGCAAACGTGCTTCCATGACAATGAGTCTTTTGTGAGGCTCTTTTTCGACCACGTTTACAATCCGGCTTACCTGCGTTCATACGAGCGCGAAGGGAGATTGCTCTCCATGTTGCAAATTCTACCCTATACATTTATGGCATGGGGCTCTGAGTTCGACTGCTCCTACATCGCCGGTGTAGCAACAGCCCCACAAGAACGCAACAAAGGGCACATGCGCAAGTTACTCAATCGCACATTGCAGGAGCTGGGCGACAAAGGCACCGCATTGAGCCTGCTTATTCCTGCCGAGCCTTGGCTGTTCGACTACTACGCCCATAGCGGCTTTGCCACAGTATGCCACACCTTAGAAACATCGCTCGAACCGCCCGATACCATGCCGCACGGCTACCGCGAATGCAAAATTCCGGCCGACAAGCAACATAAACTATACGACAAGCTCTGCCGCAAACGCGATGCTACCGTATTGCACATGCGCCCCGACTATTACATCATATTGGCCGACCTCAGACTGTCGGGCGGACACGTACATGCCATAGCAGCCCCCGACGGATTACTTTGTGCACTCGCGTTTGTCATTACAGAACCCGACCGGGTTGTTGTCAAAGAGTATGTGACAATGTCGGCAACAGCGACAGCAGCATTGACTTTCTGCCTCAAAGAGCGCTACGGCAGCCGTCGCATCGTCTGCAACCGGCCTGCACTGACAGGTACGCCACGTGCCATGATACGCATCACCCATGTGCCTACCATACTGGAACAATGGGCTGCGACTCACCCCGAAGCAGTCGTAAACGTGACCGTCGACGACGAGCTGATACCTCGTAACAACGGGATATGGCATATTGCCAACGGAAGAGTATCGCAACCGACACACAGCGAGGCCGATGTAGTAAGACTATCGGTAAACGGCCTTGCCGAATTTATCTTCGGACAGACGAATGAAGGTTCTTGCCATATAGCTCCTACCCTCCCTTATGTGACCCTTATGCTCGACTGATTTTATATATCAAACGTTATATTAAAAAAGAAACTATGAGAAAAATTATCACTATCGCACTTTTCGCCATCGGCGCATTTTTCATAACGGCATGTGCGCAAAACAACAACAACAACAACAACAACAAACAGACGCAGGCAAGGTACATAACAAAACAGGAGTTCTTGCAACTCGTAGTCAATTACGAAAAGAATCCCGACTCTTGGCAATATCTCGGCCAGCGTCCCTGCATCGTCGATTTCACGGCTTCGTGGTGTGGTCCTTGCCGTCAAATGGCTCCTATCTTGGATGAACTTGCAGCACAATATGCCGGTAAAATAGATATTTACAAAATCGACGTAGATAAAGAGGAAGAGCTCGCTGCCGCTTTCGGCGTAAACTCCATACCGGCCTTCCTCTTCTGCCCCATGCAAGGCAACCCACAAGGTTCCATGGGCGCAATGTCCAAAGAAGAGCTTGTTAAAATCATAGATACTTTCCTGTTGCCACAAAACAGTAAGTAACGGGCAACATCATGCGCATAACACACAAGCTCTTACTCGTCGTCCTCCTCGCCGCTTCTCACTCTCATGCCTCGGCACAAAATATCGACGTGGCGGCTGTCGATTCGTTCATTTCCTACATAGAACAACACAACCAAGGCATAGGTGAGGTGGCTATCTCACAAAACGGTAAGACGATATATGACCGGGCATTCGGCAAACAGGCCGTACCGCCCGACAACGGGAAATATCGCGTAGGCTCTGTGAGCAAGCTATTCACCGCCATTTTAGTGCATCGCCTGTGTGAAGAAAAAAAGTTAACACCGGGAACCGTATTAGAGAACGATTTCCCGCTCTTCGCTACGGCCGACAGCATCACCATCGCTCACATGCTGTCGCATCGCAGCGGGTTGGCCGATTATGCACTGAAAGAGGATACCTTGCCGCTGTGGCTCACGCAACCTGTCGACGAGGCCGAAATCCTTGCCGAAATAGTGCGACAAGATGTGCTCTTTGCGCCCGGCGAAGATATGCGCTACTCCAACACGGCCTATTACCTGCTGCGCCGCATCGTGGAACGCCGTTACGGACTACCTTACCGCGACATAGTAACTCGCTACATCACGGCTCCGCTGAAAATGTACGACACCGAAGCTGCCGTTGCCGACCGCGAGGCCGCTGCCCCTCCCTATCAAATCAACACGGCCAACTGCTGGCAAGAGGTCACCGACTTCTATTTTCCCAACGTCATAGGCGTAGGCGACATCATCTCTACACCCTGCGACTTATTAAAACTGATAGAGGCGCTTTTCTCGAAGAGCATTTTGGGCGATACGCTTGCAACCGCCATGCTGCCGCAAGGCGACGATATTTTCGGCTACGGAATGATGCGAATGCCTTTCTACGAACATACGTTCTACGGTCATGCTGGCGACACCTTCGGCACACACTCGGTGGTGATGTACAATCCTACCGATGGCATCGCCATTGCTCTATGCCTGAACGGATGCTCTACGCCACGCAACACATTGCTCACAGGTATTGCCAGCGCCATATATGGCAGGGAATACGAATACCCCGACTTCTCTCAGTTGCAGCAATATACAACACCGACCGATTCGCTCCCGATGTACGCCGGAACATTCCGTTCCGAGAGTTTCCCTCTGCCATTTACCATTACCTGCGACGGCAAAAACCTCTCGTTACATATATCGGGGCAGCCGCCGATATGGTTAGAGTCGAAGTCGCCCAACATCTTTGTCAACACACCCACAGGCGTCGGTATTGCCTTTCGCGACAAAGACCGCTTTGCCTTCCGCCAATTCGGGAATCTGTTGATTTTTACGCGGGCTACCGAATAACGTATAAGAAAGCCCATACATTTTCAGGAGGCTGACAGCTTTCAATGACGGGAACTGTCGCCATCTCTTGCGATACCAAGAACAGCAATATGAAATAATAGCGGCAATGGGAAATAAAAAGAGAGCGTAACCTACGAGTAGGGACAAAAAAAAATTGATTGTCTCACGACAACCAATCCTCGTTAACCTTAATCTTAATCTAATACTATGAAAAACACACTGCAAAGATATAGCCATTTATGTTATAAAGCATAGCTAATGACCAAAAAAATCACGAAATTTTAATTATTTAACAGAAACGCCGCTTTTTGCTTACATTTATGTACTAAATGACCACTTTACTATAAAATAATAACGCTAACAGAAATCGAATTTCCTATAAAAAATAACAGTCGGCACATTTTTTGCTACAAATCGCAAAAAGAAAGGGGCTGCATCGCAAATCTCTATACGATGCAGCCCCTTGGCTCTTTATTACCGTTCGGCAAACAGTATCGGATATTCACAATTTTCGCCTCGGCGCACTCTATATACCGGTTATATCATTATCCGGCAGAACCCGTTGCCGTTTATGACGGCATCAATTACGGAATACCAACTTGTCGCCATCGGCATCTACTACGATAGGTCGCTCGTTGTTGACCGTACCGGCAAGCAACTCCTTCGACAGCGGATTGAGTACATGGCGATGTATCACCCTCTTTACAGGACGCGCACCGAACTCGGGGTCGTAACCCTCTTTGGCTATCAGGCCGAGGGCAGCCGGCGTAACATCGAGCGTCACACCGTTTTTCGCCAGCAATTTCTGTACGCTCTCTATCTGCAACCGCACGATGTCGCGGATTTCGCTCTCGCTCAACGGCGTAAACATGATAGTCTCGTCGATACGGTTGAGGAACTCGGGACGAATCGTCTGTTTCAGCATCGAGAGCACCTCTTCCTTGGTTTTCTCTATCACCTCGCTGCGATTTTCGGGCGTGATATGCGAGAAATTCTCACGGATGAGTTGCGAACCCATGTTAGAGGTCATGATGATAATCGTGTTCTTGAAGTTGACCAACCTACCTTTGTTATCGGTAAGACGACCATCATCGAGTACCTGCAACAGCACGTTGAAAATATCGGGGTGAGCCTTCTCTATCTCATCGAAAAGCACTACCGAGTAGGGTTTCCGACGTATCGCCTCGGTAAGCTGGCCGCCCTCTTCGTAACCTACGTATCCGGGTGGTGAACCTATCAGACGCGTCGCGCTGAACTTCTCTTGGTATTCGCTCATATCTATACGCGTCAGCATGTTCTCATCGTCGAACAGATACTCGGCCAAAGCCTTGGCAAGCTCCGTTTTACCTACACCGGTCGTACCCAAGAAGATAAACGAACCGATAGGACGGCGCGGGTCGTTCAGTCCGGCACGGCTGCGACGCACGGCATCGGCAATAGCGCTGATGGCCTCGTCCTGCCCTACCACACGTTTGTGTAACTCCTCTTCGAGATGGAGCAGTTTCTCACGCTCGCTTTGCAACATTTTGCTCACGGGTATGCCCGTCCAGCGCGATACGACATCGGCAATATCTTCGGCATCGACTTCCTCCTTTATCATCGCCTTGTCGCCCTGCAACTCGTGCAGCTTCTTCTGCTCCTCGGCAATCTCGTCCTCTTTTTGCTTGATACGTGCATACCGTATCTCAGCTACCTTGCCATAGTCGCCCTCACGTTCGGCACGGTCGGCCTCAAAGCGCAAGTTCTCTATATCTATCTTGTTTTGCTGTATGCGGTTCATGCACTCCTTTTCGGCAGTCCATTTGGCACGCATACGCGTCTCTTCCTCGCGCAAATCGGCAATCTCGCGACCCAACGTATCCAGCTTTTCCTTGTCGTTCTCGCGCTTGATGGCCTCACGCTCTATTTCGAGCTGTTTCAACCGGCGCACAATCTCGTCCAAAGCCTCGGGCTCCGAATCGACTTCGAGCCGCAATTTGGCAGCAGCCTCATCCATAAGGTCTATCGCCTTATCGGGCAAGAAACGGTCTGTAATGTAACGCTCCGAGAGTTGTACGGCAGCAATGATGGCATCGTCTTTGATACGCACCTTGTGGTGGTTCTCGTAACGCTCCTTCAAGCCACGCAAGATAGAGATGGTACTCATCTCGTCGGGCTCGTCGACCATAACGATTTGGAACCTCCGTTCGAGTGCTTTATCCTTCTCGAAATACTTTTGATATTCGTCGAGGGTCGTAGCACCTATGGCACGCAACTCACCGCGCGCCAAGGCAGGTTTCAATATGTTGGCAGCATCCATTGCGCCCTCGCTCTTACCGGCACCCACCAAGGTATGTATCTCATCTATAAAGAGGATAATGTCTCCGTCCGACTCTATCACCTCGTTGACGACGGCTTTGAGTCGTTCCTCGAACTCGCCTTTGTATTTTGCACCGGCTACCAATGCCCCCATATCGAGAGAGAAAATCTGTTTCGACTTCAAGTTCTCGGGTACATCGCCCCGCACGATACGATGGGCAAGCCCCTCGGCAATGGCCGTTTTACCCGTACCCGGTTCACCTATCAAGATAGGGTTATTCTTGGTACGGCGGCTCAATATCTGCAATACACGCCTTATCTCGTCGTCACGGCCAATCACAGGGTCGAGCTTGCCCGTACGGGCACGTTCGTTCAGGTTGATGGCATATTTCGACAAAGCGTTATACGTGCCTTCGGCACCTTGGTCGGTCACCTTTTTACCACGACGTAACTCTTCGATGGCAGCACCCAACTCTTTCTCGGTAACACCGGCATCTTTCAGATAAGTTGAAGCCTCGCTCTTCACAAGGAACAATGCCATCAGCACCGATTCCAAAGCCACAAACTGGTCGCCCAGCTTCGACGAGTAATCCGTGGCACGCTGCAAAACCTCGTTTGCCTCACGGCTCAGATAGGGTTCGCCGCCGCTTACCTTCGGCTGACCGGCAATAGAACGGTCGAGCCATTGTATCAACATCGTCTTGTTGACACCCAATTTCTGGAATACAAAATCTATCAGGCTGTCGCCTACATCTATCACACCTCGTAACAGATGCACCGCCTCGATACTTTGACCACCGTTACGCGTCACGTAATCGACGGCTTTCTGTACTGCCTCTTGCGATTTGATTGTAAAATTGTTGAAATTCATATCTTTATTTTCTCCTTTCTGCTGTTATTATTTCAGGTGTTACCACTCTCATATTCAACACGCTGCTTTTACAGGATATTCACTTCATACTATGCAAAAGCGATGCCGATCCCCCAAGCACGACAAAACGGCAGAAACATACGGTCAGATAAGACAAAAAGACCTCCAAACACGACATTTTGTCATGATTATCAATAAGTTATATCATTCACACACATCATAAAAATGAATGTACACCCCCAATACCATCGCTATAAACACACTGTTAATACATCTATTTTGAAAATATCATCGAGAAAGTCAAACAATAATACACCTTAGAGTGTAACCAACACTTCATTGATAGATTCATATCATTTATATAAAAGAGTCCGACAAACGACTTGTTATTATAAAAATTCTTATTTTTGCAGTGTACCGACTGCGGTCGCGACATTTTATATTATAAGCGTTTAGCTTTATTTCATATTGAAAATATCCTATCTAATTCAAAATTTATTTAAACTTTGTGTCAGTAGTATTTTTAATAACAGATAAACTAAAAGTCCTCACGCTTTTCGTTTATCGCCTACGTTAGGGGACTGCGTGGCACACACATCTTTTTTGTTATGAAAAAACATTATTTCTATTTCTCTTTGCTTGCCATCGCCGCAATGGCCGTGGCTGCCACGAGCTGTTCCAAAGAGGAGATTGACTCACCGAGTACAAACCCGGGAAACGACCCCACAGTAGAAGTACCCGACCCCGAGGGGACTATCTTAATATCCATGCGTAATAACGGAGACACCTATTTGGACAATAATTTCTACATCGACAACGCCAACAATTTCAGTGGCGGTTATTTTACATCGTTGGGCGAAATGAAGGGTTTGGACAATGTAACACGAATCCCCAAGCATGGATGGGGAAATAAAGCCGCAGTAGTTCCCAGCACCGGTTATGTGGCATGCAACAGTTATGGCCACTTCTACCGTCTCTTTGTCACCAGCTACACCGTCAACTCGATGAACGAAATTATCGGTGCAGATGTAAAATACCAAACTCCGTTCTATCCCACAGAGACGATAAAACTGCCGTTGCAAGTGTTGGAGTTCGGACAAGATGGCGGTGCCCAGAATATCGTGTTCGGCAACGAAAACATTATACCGTTCAATGTCTCGTCCTCTGCCGATTGGTGTCAGGTATATACGTCATCGACTCTCAACTATAGCTTCCTGATCGACGGCATCTTTGTAGAAGTAACACCCAACGAAGGAGCCCAACGCGAAGCGACCGTATCTATATTGGACGGCAACAATAATATACAAGAAATCTCTATCATCCAAGCCGGAGCAGAACCCTACCTCTCCCTTTCGCAAGACACACTTTTATTGCCATACCCGTTCGGGGTAATGTTCATAGGTGTCATGACAAATTATCATTTCGACGATTTGTCAGTTACGTCCTCTGCCGAGTGGTGCCAAGCAACACTCGAACCTTATGGTGGAGAAATGCTTGCCCGCATGAACGAACAAGTCCGCTTCAAAGGCAAAGAACGGGTAACCGATAAGAGCAACTACGGCACAAGCTCCTATACCCTTTCGGTAAGCGCATCATCGGATAACAACGGTGAAACCCCTCGCGAAGCAACTGTTACGGTAGCATCGAAAGACGGAAGCAACAAAGCTGAACTGAAAGTAAAACCACAAATAACCGATACCCCTGGTGGCGTTTATGGCTTCCTCTCGGAAGGTACGTATGTATGGTCGTTCGATTGGGAAGATTCGCCAGGTTCTTATACTGGCATGACAAGTGGCAGCATGACAAGTGCTACGCAATTTACTTGCGCCGGTGCAACGACATACGATGGAATGGATGCTTATAAGTGGGATATCAGCAGCTTCCTTGTTGATGTAGGTTTCTTCGACTCTGCAACGTCTATGACATTCAACGGTTTCTCGTTTGAATACTCGGGAACTGATTTCTTCGTTATCATAGACGAATCTCTTCAAGCTTTCACACAAGTAGGTACGGCTAAGTTTACTGATGGAAGCATACGTCCTATTTGGTTGGCATATCTCGAAGGTAATCAAGTAGGACCGGATGTTATATTCGAATATGAAAATGGAACTCTCCAACCCTCCTCTTTAACACCCAACTTGGTTTTGATTACAGTGTCTGATGAGGCCGGTTATGTAAGTCTGGTTGCTTACATTAACAATGCAACTGTTTCGTATGCCGAAGAAGATGCAATGGTTTCGTCTGCTAAGATTCGTGAGCAGATTAAGGCCTTCAATCCTGCAACCGCTCCCAAATTTGCTTGCAAAAAAATGATGAATAGATTTTAATCGATTTCAATCATTCTGATTATACCGCCCGGCCAATTGGCCGGGCGGTAATCAAGATGCATCAATCCATTCTAATTACTCCTTTTATTTTATAAACATTCCACTCTTCAAAACCAAAACAGCTATTCTATAATTGTCATATTGGATAACTCTTTTATTCCGTATCTGTTAATATTCTGTCACACAATATAATAGAAAAAATCCTCCGGGCATCACTGCCAAGAGGACTTTTTTCTCTACAATCCGATTTACTTAAAATCAATCTATCCTATGAAACTATTGCTCTATTTTCTGTGACGATGCATAAGTCTGTCATGCTGCGGGCAATCGACTGAATCGGCCGGGCAGCAAGGAGGTGCCATGCGTTCGCCTCTGGGAGCCCTCATCTCGGCGCGACGTACTTTGCGGCCGTCTAAGCGCATTTCGAGCATCTTAGTATATTGCTCAGGAGTAAGTACTTTCTTTACCAACGAATCGCGCTCAGCGGTAGCCTGCTGCATTTTCTGGCGAGTCTCTACCTTCACAGCCTCGAATTTGGCATCGACCTCTTTCAGCTCTTTTACCTGTGCCTCAGAAAGGCCAAGCGTTTTGGTAAGTCTTTCATAACGTCTCTCGGGTTTAGCACCGTTACCATCTTTTTTTTGCTGGGGCGTTTGTGCCATTGCGGCCGGAGCCATTGCAATCGCGCATAGTGTCAACATAGATAACACGGTCGTTTTCATAATTGTTTCTCCTTTTTTACTAATTTATTCTTTTAGTTTTCTACACTTGCAACCCTTAACGGATTACTTTTGCTATTAAGACGCCCGAGAGGCAAAAGGGTTTAACCGAAAGAATGAAAATTTCAAATTTTAACTATATTACACGTTAATGATTAACAATTATGCTATCATGATAAGGCTTGTGGCCATTATCATCATACCTACAACCATACCATAGATAGAGATATGCGGCTCACCATACTCACGGGCAGCGGGTAACAGCTCGTCTATCGAAATATATACCATGATACCGGCGACAGCTGCCAGAACGGCACCAAGCACTACATCGTTGATGAAAGGCATCAATACTGCAAAGGCGAGCAATGCTCCCAACGGTTCGGCAAGCCCCGATAACAACGAGTAGAGAAAGGCTTTCTTACGACTGCCCGTAGCGTAATAGACCGGTACCGACACGGCGATACCCTCAGGAATATTGTGCAATGCAATAGCCACGGCTATGGCGACACCCACGGCAGGATTGCTCTCGGCGGCCATAAATGTGGCAATGCCCTCGGGAAAGTTGTGTATGGCTATGGCAAGGGCTGTCATGATGCCCAAGTGATGCAGATGTGACTCTTTGCGACGGTGTGCCGCATCCATCGTCTCTATCGAGCGCATCTCGTGCGGATTCTCGAACGACGGTACCAGGTTGTCTATGATACCTATAAACGCCATGCCTATGAAGAAAAAGACGGCTACTCCCATACTGCCGCCACGACTGCCCCACGCCGCAGCAAAAAGGTCACGCGACTGTGCAAACAGCTCTACAAACGATACGTACAGCATAACACCGGCCGACAATCCCAAGGTGAACGAGAAAAACCGACGCGACGTGCGTCGCGACACAAAGGCTATTGCACTGCCTATGCCAGTAGCAAGGCCGGCACCCATGGTGAGCAAAAAAGGATACAATACATTCATATCTGTCATGTTTTAGATTACATATTACGACATTCTTCGCGCAAAGATAGGATTTCTGCCGTATATCGCGCAATAACCATTTATGGTGAAATAGCCGGAATGCCTTGTTGCATATAAAACAAAAAGCCTTTATTTTTGTATGAATATTGTCGTCTGAAAAGAGTGCCGACAACACGATATAATACATTCACCTTTCAAGGCAAAAGCGATGCTACAACCTTTGGCAGAGAGACTAAGACCCAAAAGCCTCGACGAATATATAGGGCAAGAACACCTCGTGGGCGAGGGTGCCGTACTGCGCCGCATGATAGAGAGCGGCAATATCTCCTCGTTTATCTTATGGGGCCCTCCCGGCGTAGGCAAGACCACACTGGCACACATCATATCGGTACAGTTGAAAGCTCCTTTCTACACTCTCAGCGCCGTGCAGGCCGGTGTAAAAGAGGTGCGCGAGGTATTGGAACGCTGCCGTACGAATCTTTTTACGCAGGCACGCCCCATTTTGTTTATCGACGAAATACACCGTTTCAACAAGTCGCAGCAAGACTCGCTGCTCGCTGCCGTAGAACGCGGCACTGTGACGCTCATAGGCGCCACGACCGAAAATCCCTCATTCGAGGTGATACGCCCGCTGCTCTCGCGATGCCAAGTATATGTGCTGCAACCCTTAGACAAAGAGCACCTCGACAAACTGCTGCAACGTGCCATTACCTACGACAAAGTGTTGCAACAACGACAGACGAAAATCGAGGAGACTACCGCCCTCTTCCGATACTCGGGCGGCGATGCCCGCAAGCTGCTCAACATCTTAGACCTCATAGAGCAGGCTACCCCCGAGGGCGAACCGCTCGTCATCAACGACCGCATTGTCACAGAACGCCTGCAACAAAACCCCGCCGCTTACGATAAAAACGGCGAAATGCACTACGACATCATATCGGCATTTATCAAGAGCATACGGGGCAGCGACCCCGATGCCGCGCTATATTGGCTTGCCCGCATGATCGACGGCGGCGAAGACCCCGCTTTCATTGCCCGCCGGTTGGTCATATCGGCATCAGAAGACATAGGGTTGGCCAACCCCAACGCCTTGCTGCTGGCTAATGCCTGTTTCGACACCCTGCAAAAAATAGGATGGCCTGAGGGACGCATCCCCCTTGCCGAAACGACCATCTACTTGGCAACCAGCCCCAAAAGCAACTCGGCATACCTTGGTATAGACCAGGCTCTCGCATACGTCCGCGAGAGTGGCAACCTGCCCGTACCGCTGCACCTGCGCAACGCCCCTACCCAACTGATGAAAGAACTCAACTACGGCAAAGAGTATCGTTATGCACACGACTTCCCGGGGCATTTCGTCAATCAGCAATACCTGCCCGACGAGGCAACGGCACAACGATTTTGGATAGCCCAGAACAGCCCGGCCGAAGAGAAATTGGCCGAGAACATGCGCCGTCTATGGGGCGAACGCTATAAATGACATCATAACAAGATTACCGGTTGCCCGGAGAAAGGCCTCCGGCCGACATCAGAGAAAGACATCGTATTTTTTGAGGATGCCCAACGGATTGTATGAGCGCTTCGCCTCGCGCAATCCGGCATCACCGGCATCGTCCTCGCGATTGATATACAACACCTCGGGATGTTCGCTACCACAATCGGCGGCATAGCGGTAATTTATCGCCTCATACGACCCAGCATAGTCGTAAAGAGCCTTCTCGATATGCACATAGAGCGTGTCGCCCAACACCTCGCCTATCGTAAAAGCCACAATACGGTCATCGACCACGATGTATCCGCCCGAAAATCCCAACGCCACAAGTCGGGCATAATTGTCGAGCACCTGCAACACGGCGCCATTCTCATACCGCGCCATCTCACTGAAATCGGTTTGACGACAATAACGCTCCACGAAAAAAGCACGCACGGCAGGGACATCGTCGGGCATAAGGCGACGATATTCATACCTGGGATATTCGCGGGCAAACTTGTTTACCCGATTGCGTTTCCTGTTATACTTATGCCCCGTGAGTGTGGCAAGCGAACGGCTGTCATAGAGGTAGTCGCCCCAATCGACAAGCTCGTCGACCCTACACGCAGGGAAAGCTGCTTGCAGCGCAGGCAAAGCATCTTCGGGCACCGCCGACATGTTGGGCGTCAGGCCGTGTGCCCGACAATACTCCTCTATCATACCTACCGACCGGTTCAGCGGCAGAGCGCCCCGCGGCAAGGAAAAGGCTATCTCGCGCCTGTCATCTTCGAGCCGTCCCATGATGAAGAGCGTATCGTCTTGTACACAATAGCGATAATCGAAATACTCTATCCACATGAAAATGCCGCCTACGGTGAAATCGCAGGTTCGGCTATGCGACAATTTCAAATAACGATATATCTCTTGCATGGAAGCAAGCGTTACAGGCTGGAAACTCAACATAACAGTAATTTTTCTCTATTAATAACAATAAAACAGCATCATATATCGCACCGATTTACCTTGACAAGCCGTTCGGGACACATCCGGCACCCGATATATCACACCTTATCGCACTACACCGGATGAAACTGCAACTCGTCACTCGGCATCGTTTATGTTCGGCACCCCTTGCATACGCCCCTGTTACACAGCGAGAGCCCTGCCACACGCCGACGGTGACAGGACTCTTCGCGTATTACACACCTTTCATATCAAAGGGGTTCGGTAACAAGAGGTTGCAAGTGCTTATTTTATCCCCATCTTGGCTCGCAAAGCGGAGGGGATTGCATTCTTGTTTACGACAATATTCAGCGTCTTGTAACGGAAATAAGGTATCGACACATAGTAAAATCCGTCGAAACCGTTCTCGGTGCTCCACGAGTTTTTCACTTTATAGTAACGATTGCCTATTTGGTCGACAGCCTTACCCATGAGCAACATGCCGTGGTCGTCGGTCGTCTCATAGTTGTCATAAGCCAACTGACGCATCTCTTGCGTCACGTCGAGTTCCTTGCCCGGAGTCTCCAATTTATACTGCTGCTCTTCGCGCTCTTTCTCGGTCATCTTCGACCAATTAAGCCATTCGCCCTCCGACATATCTTCGCGCAGTTTCTCGGCCGGACATACCATAAAACCGCCTTTACGGTTGAATCCCTTCTCGCTCACATCGGCAGACCACAACACACTGTAACCGTTGTCGATGGCAGCATCTACAATCTGTACCATCTCGTCGAGCGGTACATTATACGAGTAGCCTTGCAACCAGTTATCGGGAACCTCTACCGGGAAAGTCGTATAGAAAGGATGGTGCGTGAATGAAGTGATGCAAACATAATCGTCCATATTCAACCCCAACGAAGCGGCAAACGACTCGGGTGTATATTGCTTGCCGTTATAGGTAAAAGTCTCGGGGACATCGCCCAGATAAGCATCTATGATACCGGCTGCACCATTGAGCCATGCAGTCGTAAGTTTATCACCCTTCACTACGGCCTCGGCATAAGCCCGCATCACGGCATCGAGTTCATTATGGTTGTGTTTCTCAGTTCCGTAATTCAACCCAGTATACACCTCCTCGGGAACAAGACCGTATTTTGTGACAACATACGGCACATCTATCACGCCACCGCCGCCGGCAAACTCGACCGTACCGTGATAACGCACAAAACGTGCCAACTTATCGAGGTAGCAATGACGCACAATCCACATTTCCGACAAATCATACTCGGGTTTACCCATACGCAACAACTCATTTTCGAGCAATGCTATACCGGCAAAACTCCAACACGTACCCGATTGCGCCTGATTCTTGATTGGCGTCGTCGGCAACACCTTGGTATCGGTGAATTGGTAACCCTCGGGCTTTGCAACAGCCGTAGTATCTTCACTCTGCGCCACCGCACACAGCGGTAGTGTCATTGAGGCCATGACAGCCCATAAAATTTTTCTCATCATATTATTACATTCATGTTAAGGTTTCATGACAGATATATTGCAAAGATAATGTATGAGACACCAACAAGCAAAATTTTCCGCCATTTTTCGGAGCCGGCAAGACAACATCGTTCTATCGGTCACGGCTGCAACACAGCACCCGCCAACCGACCGATATAAAAAAGAGGCACGGGAACACCTTCTCGGCTACTATCCCATGCCTCTATATCATTCAAAAAAACTTTGTTCGTACAATCACGATAGCGTTTTTCGGCACCACCGGCAAAACCATAACCCTACCGTCTCAAAACCGCAGCGTCGGGATTTTTGCCTACCGCTCAACGCCCTATCATACGCATAAACTCGGCTCGATTGGCATCGTCGGTAAAACAACCGGCATACTCTATGGTCACCGTTTGCGAACCTTGTTTCTCTATTCCGCGCATTTGTATACACAGGTGCTGCGCCTCTACCATTACTATCACACCACGAGAGGGAAGTATTTCGTAAAGGCTCTCGCACAACTCGCGTGTGAGACGCTCTTGTACTTGCAATCTGCGGGCATAGACCTCTACAAGACGGGCTATTTTACTCAATCCCACCATTTTGCCATCGGGCACATAACCGATATGTACTTTCCCGAAGAAAGGCAGTATATGATGCTCGCACATAGAGTAGAACTCAATGTCGCGCACTACTATCATTTGCGACCCGGCATAGTCGAACACCGCCGACTTTATTACCTCTTCGGCACTTAGTCTGTATCCTTGCGTGAGATACGACATGGCTTTCGCTATGCGTCGGGGTGTATTCAACAACCCCTCGCGGTTAGGGTCTTCTCCAAGCAGCGACAATATGCTGCGATAATGGTACTCTATCTGCTTCAATCGCTCCTCGTCGAGCAGATCACCTTGTTTCATCATCTTTTTTCTCAATCATTGATATAATCCAGCACCTCTACATTGGCGCGGTCGCGTACGATACGCATCTCTGATGCCATATCGGGGAAAGCGGCTTTCAGTTCATGCAAGATTTTGTTGGCATCTTCGTAGCTGCGGAAATTACCTACCCTAAGCCTCCAAAACGGCGAAGTGAAAGTAACATATACGTCGACGTCGGCAAAAGCCTCACGCACACGAGCTGCACGTCGATCGGCCTCGGCCTTGGCCGTTGTAGAGCGGTTATCCGAAAATAATTGCACTCTATAAACCGTAAGCGAACGTTGTCCGGCCTGTGTCACCGCGGTACGCGACAAACGCTGCGCCAAAGCCACAGGTTGCACAATTTTCACCTCGCCACCGGTGTCGCGGCGTTCGAGATACTGCACTATCGATGTGTCACCGTCGGCAACGGCAGCAGTCTGTGCCATCGCTGCATTAGTTGCAAAACCTGCAAAGATACACAAGAGCAAACGATATGCTGTCTTCATACGCTTTCCCATATATAAGATAAGGCTGCAAAAATAAGCATTTTTTCTTATTCTTGCAGCCTTATATACCCGGCTATTTATCAAAAAGCAGTCACAATACCCATAAACGAGTCGGCTTTGAGGGCTGCGCCACCTATCAAGCCGCCATCGACATCGGGTTTGGCAAAGAGTTCGGCAGCGTTCGAGGGCTTGCAGCTACCGCCGTACAATATCGACAAATCGTCGGCAATGGTCTTGCCGTATTTCTCGCATACTGTCTTGCGAATGAAGGCGTGCATCTCCTCGGCCTGCTCGGCAGTGGCTGTCTTACCGGTTCCTATCGCCCATACAGGCTCATAAGCTACTATCAGCTTACCGAATTCTTCGGCTGTAAGGTTGAAAAGCGACTCTTTGATTTGCGAAGCTACCACCTCGAAGTGCTTGCCGGCCTCGCGCTCAGAGAGTACCTCGCCTACGCAGAATATCGGCGTAAGCCCGGCCTCCAAAGCCAGCATTACTTTCTCTTTCAGCATTTCGGGGGTTTCATGATAATAGGCACGACGCTCGGAGTGTCCCAATATCACATAGCGTGCACCTGTCGAGGCAACCATCTTGGCCGATACCTCACCGGTGAAAGCGCCTTCGGTCTTATCGGCACAATTCTCGGCACCGACACCTACACGCGAGCCGTCGACAGTATTTACTACCGATACAAGGTGGGTAAACGGAGTTGCTATGATAACATCGCATTTTGTCTCTACGCCTTTCAAGGCTTCATCGATTTTTTTAGCCAAATCAACACCCTCTTGCAGAGTTGTGTTCATTTTCCAGTTTCCTGCAACAATGTTTTTTCTCATAACCTTAAAATTTTATTATACAAATATATGTTGTTCGTTTTTATTTTTGTTTTCCTCTGTTTTTCTCATACTTAGCCTTGCGGTCACGATAGAAGTTACGCATCCGACGCACCACAAACAGAGCGGCTCGTTCTGTGGCAAGCAACAGCAATAACGGTACTAGCAACACGCCTACAAGCCACCATACGCGCGGAGCTACTTCATAAGGTTTCACCGTGCCCGGCCAGTCGGTATTCTCGACGCAGTCGTTCAGCTTGCTTTCGTCGGGAAGCATGGAGGGTGTGCCCTTACGACATATCACACCATCTTTCAGCACCAGTACATAGGGATTGTTGCGGGCTATGGTGCGTATAGTGATTTTGTCCATAAAATAGAAGCTATATTCGCCCCCCGTATCTTCGAGCCAGCGTTCGGTAGCTCGCGGAGAGGACGGCGACACGGCATAGAAAGGATAGCCATACTCGCAACAATAATCATACAGCTCGTTTATCTTATTTACCTCATCGTCACTCGCCTTTCTTATATCGGGCGAAAACATGATGAATACATATCCGTCATGCCCCACTATGCGGTCAGTCACATTTTCATCGCCATCATAAATGGCAAAATGTCCTAACTCTTCATTCGCATCGGCTTGCGGCACAGCCCGCTCGCGACGTTCCACGAAACGCCATCCGTCGTCGGCCGACGGCAAATTGTCGAGCGAGAAGACGCGTTGCTCTCCCTCGCGCTCGTAAATGAAATCGTACTCACGGTCAGCCACGCCGTTACCGTCGAGAGCCGCACGCAGGTCTACGCCCGGCTTATAGGGACGGAAGTCTATCAACGGCTGGTAGGTATATCCCATCCATGCCACTATAAAGGCATACAAAAGCGCAAACAGTACCGTCAACGATTGCACATCGGGATGAAACAGCGACCGTACACGTTTATTGTAACGCAACAACACACACACCAATGCAACGAGAACCACGTTTTTCCAAAACGTTTGCCAATTCGTCAGCACGATGGCATCGCCGAAACAGCCGCAATCGTGTATCGGATTGGCTATTGCAAGGTATAGCGTCAACGGCGTCATCACGCCCATAAAAACAGCCAGCAGCACGGGCGTAACACGACGGTATGAACCCAATAACGTATTCACGCCTATGACAAACTCTACCATCGACAAGACGACCGACGCAACCAACGACAGGGGGACAAGAGACGTCAGCCCGACGACAGTCAGATACTCCTCTATCTTATACATCGTGCCCTCGGGGTCTATCAGCTTCACCCCTCCCGACACGATAAACGTAACGCCTACAATCACACGTACGGCAATTACCCCCGCACAAAGCCACCTTTCGCGGCATTGTGCGGTATCACGCACGCATTCTTGCTCTGTCGCTATCGTCTCATTCGCCATAATCGGTCTTTATCAAGCCAAACAAGGCATAGTTTATCATGTCCATATAATTGGCATCGATGCCCTCCGAAACCAACGTACGACCGGCATTGTCTTCTATCTGCTTCGTACGATGTATCTTGGTGAGTATCATATCGGTGTACGATGTCATGCGCATCAGCCGCCATGCCTCGTCATAGTCGTGGTTCTTGGCATACATCAGCTCTTTGGTCGCTGTCATGTATTTGTCATACAATGCGAGAGCCTCTTCCGCGGTCATATCTTCGCCTTGCGACGGACCTAATTCCAACTGTATAAGACCTATGATACCATAATTCACGATAGCAATCAACTCGGGACGGACACCTTCCGCCACGCGATGCACACCTTTCATTTCCAATGTTCTTATGCGGTTTGCCTTGATGTATATCTGGTCGGTCAACGACGTTGCCCGCATGATGCGCCACGAAGCTCCGTAATCTTTCAGTTTTTTGACAAACACATCCCGGCACACACTTATTACCTGTTCAAACTGTGCTACTGTATCTGGCATAATATCAAATCTTATTTTCTGCCTCGGGCGTAAGCGCACCATCTTGCGAACTACCTGCCGCGGTGGCAACACATCATCGCGATGGGCTATATCCTTAGCAACTGCAAAGATAACACAATAGAGCCGCAATGTAAAACGAAATTTCATTTTTTTATACTCTATCCACCTACAACCCATCACACTGCCACCATTTCTGCCATAAAAAAGAACCGGATATTCCATATAGATGTTATTTATATTATATTTGCACGACGAAAACAATTATCACCGAAATGAAGATATTCAATTTCCTCGGCAAAAAACACAACACCGATACTACTTTGTTTTACGACACCGAGGTGCATTGTCATATTTTACCGGGCATCGACGACGGTTCACCCGACGTAGAGACTTCGGTTGCATTGGTACAACAACTGAAAAATTGGGGCATACAACGTATCATCACTACGTCACACGTCACCGAAAGCACTTTCGAAAATACGCCCGAAAGCATCCAACAGGCATACAAAATGCTTCGCAAGGCACTGGATGACAGAGACATAGAAATAGAAATAAAGACCTCTGCCGAATACCGGATGGACGAATATTTCTTAAAGCAACTCCAAGCAGGAACCATCATATCTTTTCCTGACAACTACCTCTTGATAGAAAACTCGTTTTTCCAACCGTTTTGGGAACTGCGCGAATTAGTTTTCGACCTGCAACTGAAAGGTTACACCCCTGTTCTGGCACATCCCGAACGATATGTGTATTACCACAAAACACCTCAAATCTATAAAGAGTTGCACGACCAAGGATTGCTCTTCCAAGTCAATCTGCTATCGCTGGCAGGGTATTACAATTCTGAGGTAAAAGAGATGGCATGGAAACTCTTAGACAACGGCATGGTTGACCTGATAGGCAGCGATATGCACCACATGCAACACGCGGCACACATCACCAAGTTTATCGGCAGCAAAGAGTATGAGAAACTCAAACAGAAAGCCGGCAACATACTCAATAATCGCATAGGACGATAAAGCCTCGGATCGGACACATGCCGCACATGGCGCCATATAATTATAAACCCCGAACAGATGGATAATATATCTACGAAACGACCTCCGGGCTATGCCAAACGTATATGGTATTTCTACCGCGACGGATTTCGTGAAATGACCGTCGGCAAAACGTTATGGGCATTGATACTCATCAAATTATTCATTCTGTTCTTCATATTGAAACTCTTTTTCTTTCCCGATTTCCTATCGACAAAAGGAAATACCGACGACGAAAGTCGGGCACGCTACGTGGGCACTGAGCTTGTGGAACGCGGCGTGCAATAAAAGCAAATCATATAACACGAAATCTTATATACTATGAACGATTTATTATCACTGGTCGATTGGTCAAGAGCGCAGTTTGCTCTCACTGCCATGTATCACTGGCTCTTCGTACCGCTGACGCTCGGTCTTGCCGTTATCGTAGGCATTATGGAAACCATCTATTACCGTACGGGGAAAGCCGAGTGGAAACACATCACCAAATTTTGGATGAAACTCTTCGGCATCAATTTCGCCGTCGGCGTTGCCACAGGTATCATCCTCGAATTTCAGTTCGGCACCAACTGGTCGAATTACAGTTGGTTTGTGGGCGATATTTTCGGTGCCCCGCTTGCCATAGAAGGTATCATGGCCTTTTTTATGGAGGCCACATTCCTCGCCGTCATGTTCTTCGGATGGGACAAAGTGAGCAAGGGGTTCCATCTCGCCTCTACATGGCTTACATGCCTCGGTGCAACCATTTCGGCATTATGGATATTGGTAGCCAACGCATGGATGCAATATCCTGTCGGCATGACATTCAATCCCGACACCGTACGCAACGAAATGACCGACTTTGCCGCCGTAGCCTTGTCGCCCGTAGCGCTGAACAAATTTTTCCACTCCGTCACCGCCGGATGGGTATTGGGAGCTGTATTCGTTGTAGGCGTTTCGGCATGGTTCTTACTGAAAAAACGGCATGTCAGCTATGCTTTGAAGAGCATCCGCATCGCCTCGTGGGTAGGGCTTGCCGGCATTCTGCTGGTAGCTTACACAGGCGACGGGTCGGCATACGAAGTGGCTCAGAAACAACCCATGAAACTGGCCGCCATGGAGGGCATCTACCACGGCAACAAAGGGCAGGAGTTTATAGCAGTGGGCATACTCAATCCGCAGAAAGAATACGACGACAACCAAGACCCGTTCTGCTTCAAGATAGGAGTTCCCGGCATACTCTCATTTCTTGCCACCCGCGATGCCAACGGTTTTGTTCCCGGCATCAATGATATTTTACAAGGAGGTTATCCCACAACCAATTTTGCCGGCGACAGCATCATAGCCCCTTCGGCACAAGAGAAGATGCAACAAGGACGCGCCGCCATAGCCGCGCTGGGCGACTATCGGAATGCCCGGGAACGGAACGACAGCATGGCTGCCGACTCGGCTCTGCAAACCTTGCGCGACAATTACGAATACTTCGGCTACGGATATATCGAGGACGAGGCGCAACTCATCCCCAGCGTACCCATGGTATTCTACTCGTTCCACATCATGATTACTCTCGGCGGATATTTCATCCTTTTCTTCATTGCTATCCTCATTCTCGAACGCAAGCAGCTCTTAGAGAAACTTCGTTGGGTGCTGTGGATATGCCTGTGGTCTATTCCGTTGGGCTACATCTGCCTGCAATCGGGATGGATTGTCGCCGAGGTAGGCCGGCAACCGTGGACTATACAAGACATATTGCCCACCTATGCCTCTATCTCGGCCATAGAGGTCTCGGCGGTGCAAACCACCTTCTGGCTCTTCGCCATCATCTTCACGGTATTGCTGGTAGCCGAGGTGAGCATCCTCGTCAAACAAATCAAGAAAGGATTCAACCCCCAACCCGTAAAAAACAAATAATATGACTCTCGATTTCTCTTTCTACCAACACTATTGGTGGTTTCTCATATCGTTGTTAGGAGCTGTTTTGGTATTCCTGCTCTTTGTACAAGGTGGACAGACATTGCTCGTAACCATTGGCAAGGATGAGCCTCGCAAAAGCATGCTCGTCAATTCATTGGGTCGCAAGTGGGAACTTACGTTCACTACCCTCGTAGTATTCGGCGGCGCATTTTTTGCCTCTTTCCCGCTCTTCTACTCCACCAGTTTCGGAGGAGCCTACTGGCTGTGGATGGCTATCTTGTTCAGTTTCATCATACAGGCCGTATCGTATGAGTTCCGTTCGAAGCCCAACAATATTTTGGGGCGCAAAACCTACGATGCCTTCCTGCTTATCAACGGTGTTGTCGGCTCGGTACTTTTGGGTGTCGCCGTAAGCACTTTCTTTACCGGCGCGGAGTTTAGCATCGACAAAGGCAACCTGCTGAGCGTGGGCGAACCGGTCATCTCTACATGGGACAACCCGTTGCACGGTCTCGAAGCCATCGCTTCGTTACCCAACCTGCTGTTAGGATTTGCCGTGTTGTTTCTGTCACGCGTGCTGGGAGCACTCTACTTCATCAATAACATCGACGACGCCACCGTCTATACCCGTTCGCGCCAATCGGTACTCTATAACAGCATTATATTTGTCGTTCTGTTTCTTGCCTATGTGGCATTTCTGCTCACCGCCGCAGGATACGAAACAGAGGGCGGGAGTGTCATGGAACGTCCTTACAAGTATCTGTACAACCTTTTGGAGCAACCGATCATTGCCACAGGCTTCATCTTAGGTGTGGCAGGCGTACTATACGGCATCATACGCACCCTTGTGTCGCGCAAGTACCGCTATGGTATTTGGTGGACAGGCATAGGCACGGTATTTACCGTATTGTGTCTGTTGCTGCTCGCCGGATACAACAACACCCCTTATTATCCGTCGCTCACCTCGCCCGAAAGCTCGCTCACGATAAGCAACAGCTCGTCGAGCCTCTTCACACTGCAAGTGATGAGCGTAGTATCGCTGCTTATTCCTTTTGTGGCGGCTTACATCATCTACACATGGCGACAGATGAATGCCAAACGCATCACGGCCGACGAAATAGAACATACTACCGACAAATATTAACCAGTGCCGGCTGCCGTCACAAGTATCGAAAAAAGAGCTGCGTCGTAATACTCGACGCAGCTCTTTTTTATATATCAAAACAGACGCGCTGCAACTTGCCTTAAAGCACCTTCTTATAAAGTGCGACAATCTGCTCTTCTGTAACATCGCGCGGATTTCCGGGTGTGCATACATCCGTAATAGCCTGTGCGGCAAGAGCCGGAATATCGCTCTCTTTTATACCAAGTTCCGACAGGTGCTGCGGTATTCCTACACGTATGGCAAGCGCTTTTACAGCATCGCAAGCAGCCTTTGCAGCTTCCTCGGCACTCATAGCGGTAGTATCTACACCCATTGTACGTGCTATCACGCCATATTTTTCTATACAGCAGGGCATATTGTATTCCATAATCGTAGGCAAAAGCAACGCATTTGCTACACCATGAGGCACGTCGAAAAGCGATCCCATAGGATGAGCCATACCGTGAACAAGACCTAGACCTACATTGGAGAATGCCTGAGCAGCTATATATTGAGCCAAAGCCATCCCCTCACGGGCTGCCTCATTAGAAGGTTCTTCCACAGCGACAGGCAGATACTCCGTTATCATCTTTATAGCTTGCAACTCATACATGTCGGACATTACCCATGCACCCTTAGTTATATATCCCTCAATGGCATGAGTCAACGCGTCCATACCCGTGGCAGCAGTGAGCGACTTAGGCAAAGAATACATCAGCTCCGGGTCGATTATGGCAACAGCCGGAATATCGTTCGGGTCTACACAAACCATCTTCTTGTGATTCTCCTCGTCGATTATCACATAGTTAATCGTTACCTCGGCTCCCGTTCCCGCGGTGGTGGGCAGTGCTATCAGAGGCACAGACTTATTTTTGGTAGGTGCACAACCTTCCAATGAAACCACATCGGCAAACTCGGGATTGGCAACTACTATACCGATACCCTTTGCCGTATCCATGGCTGAACCGCCGCCTATGGCAATCAGACAATCGGCGCCGGATGCCTTGAATGCCTCGACACCCTGTTTTACATTGGTAACAGTAGGATTAGGCTTTATCTCACTATACATCTCATAGGCAAAACCCACCTCATCGAGAATGTCAGTAACCATCTTTGCAGTACCCACTTTCAAAAGCCCCTTATCTGTTACAACCAAGGCTTTTTTCATATTAAGACGTTCCATAACTTCCGGCAACTGCCTGCGAGCACCGGCTCCGAAGTATGATACTTCGTTCAAGATGAATCTGTTAATCATATTTTTCAAAAAATTTCGGATTAAAAATATTCGAATGCAAATATAGCACAAAAATATGACATAAAACGACACAAATCCACCCGAGGGTATGCCTGCATACCTTCTTATATATAACGCCTACCGGTAAGATAAGTATTACCGGCTTATTATATCTTCACCTTTATCGAAGTGCAGGCACTATCCCCTCCCAAACGTGCCACATAAATACCACGCGACGGTATGGCAAACGACACCTCGCCGCCACTTACCGTTGCATCCTGTTGCACCATTCGGCCTTGTACGTCATAAAGAGCAGCTTTTGTATAACAAGGAGCTATGCCGGCAATGACGAGCCGGCCACCGGCGGTATAAAACCGACACGTCTCGCGTTGTGCTGCCGAGACAGCCCCTACTCCGTTGAGCGTCCATCGGGGGTCACCTATCCCGATAATCTCGGCAGGGTCGGTCGTAAGGCTGTACGAGTCATAGTCGCAGCGGGTTATTACCCCTTCGATGCGTGTATCGTCCACCAATGAGCCTACCACATTGTTTGTCACCAACGAGTGGAGTATCGAAGCGGAAGCATCGGTAAACTTCAACGCCTTGTCGGGATGTCCCGATATGACACAATCTTCAATCGTTGCCGTCACGACAGCTTTCTTGCGGGCAAGATCTATAATATCTTTGCTCTCGGGGTCGGAACCGGCAGCATTACCGCAATCGAGTATCGTCACCCGCTTCATATCGAACAGAAGCGGACAGGGTGTCACCTCATCGGGGTCTTCGTTGACAAAGACGCCTCCCGCACAGTTATATATCGATGTATTGGATAGAAACGCCTGCGACACACGCCCGTATTTCAATCCGAAAACGGGTTCGTTGGCTCGCGCCTTGCAAAAATCATGCAAAATAGAATTGTCAACCAATAGCGTATCTATGACGGCATAGCGAGCTTTGTTGTTCGACTGTACGAAAGATTCGCCATATCCGTATATCTCGCAGTTGCGTATTTCGAGCCGCTTAAAAGTCACGATGTCGTTGGCCGTAATAAAAGTATTGCGCGTAGGCTCCGACGTGCCGGCTTCGTCATAATAAGCCACAATGCCATCCAAGACGAGGCTGCCGCCATCGCCCATCACAAACTTTACCTTCTCCAACACCGGACGATAACCGTCGCGTGCCCGTATCGTCAACGACTTGTCTATCGTAATCGTGGTATTGACCGCCTCGTCGTCCGTTAACTCTATCACATCGCCATCTTCGGCACGAGCCACAGCATCGGCTAATTTCACTTCGGGAATATATTCCAGCGTTGCCCCTTCATACTGTGCCTCGGTAATATCGGCGACCAGCGAATTGAGATATTCTTCCAAAGCCGTATAGCCCTCGGCATCGACACGGTTGCCATCGGCAGCATCGGCGGGGTCGAGGCCGTGAGCCGTCTCCCACTCATCGGGGATACCGTCGCCATCGCTATCGGCCGACGGAGCGACTTGTTGCAACTCAGGCCACGGCGACCAGTCGGCGCCGGCATCCGAAGGACGCAAATCGTAGGGCGTGTCTATCAAACCGGGGTAACCATCGCTATTGCCATAGGTAGCACGGCCGTTGCGGGTATCATCGACAATGCGGGCATCCACTTCGTCGCGCGAAAGCGAACATCCGGCATACGCCAACACCTTCTCATAGGCATCGGACGCCGAATGCGTGTGTATATATCCCGCATCCAACGGTTCGTATAAGCGTATGGTATCGCGCGTAACATCGGTAAAGAGGTTGTCGCACTCGCTGTTTGAAATCTGCTCGTATATGCCTTTCGACCAGTTGTCGGCAGTCACATCGTCATACCCATCCATAATGTTGCCAGCCACATAAAACTTTCCCCATATATGAAGTGCCGGAGCAAAAGCGGGATTTCGTTCTACATACTCCGTAGTGCGTATGCCCACTTTGGCAATACGATAACGGACGTTGCTACGTGCCAAGGCCGTAGCCGGCCCGGGCTTATAATAATTGTTTATAATATTCACTTTCATCGCCTCACCGCCATAGCAACCGTTGTTGGCACCCCAATTATATATGACGTTATTGCGGAAGTCCATCCACTCATCCAGTTGTGTGCTGGCACGCGGGCCTAAGCGAGGCGTGCGGCTGTCGTGATGAGCCATGAGGTTGTGATGGTACGATGCTTTGTTTCCGCCCCAGTTACCACCGTAACCATGTGCGCCCTTGCCATGCACCGAGAGACGAAGGCTCTCCGAGATAATACACCATTGCAACGTCATATTCTCGTTACCGTACACCGAACAACACTCGTCGGTACTCCAACTGATGGAACAGTGGTCTACGATAATATTCCTACGGTCCATACCGCCAAGGGCATCGGCTTCGACAGCATGGTCGTCGCCCATACGAAATCGCAAATAACGTATTATCACATCGTTAGCAGCAATCACTACGGGATAACCGGCGATGCACACCCCGTCACCGGGAGCTGTCTGCCCGGCAATGGTTATATAATCGTTCTGTATTTTCAGCTCTTCGGTAAGGAAAATAGTACCCGAAACATCGAAAACGATTGTTCTTGCCCCTTTCTGTTTCACGGCATACCGCAACGAACCGGGCATGTTATTATCTTCGAGTGTCGTCACCCGATATACATCGCCTCCACGACCTCCCATCGTATAACGGCCAAAACCCTCGGCTCCGGGGAATGCCGGTGTCTGGGCATAGAAAGGTGCATGAATGCACAACAAAAGCAATAGGAATGATGCGAATAAGTTTTTCATGATAGTTATAATTTAGCGGCACAAAGATACGCTTTTTTAGTTGTCCACACACCACATATCTGTGTCAAAGATACTTTTTTACCTTGCTGCCTCCCAATAGCCGAAGCGGAGAGTATCGCAATTAAAAAAATTTTACTACCTTTACGGTGAAGAAGCAAAGCCATTGCAACAGATACGACTGTTACATCCGAAGCGGCTCGGGAACACCGGCTAAAAGATTTATCCCATACGGCCGCACTATCGGGGCTGAATATTGTTATACAGTCTAAACCATACGATTATGCTATCTCACGACATCGCCAACAGGCAACACAAAATATACGAATCTCTTCACCGAAAGCACTTGCAGAAAGCATTTATCGAGTTGAAAAGACTCACCGACCGGTTGCAAGAGTGGAATATCGACGAGGAACTCGCCACAATAGAAACATCCTACCGTTACATGATACAGTATATGCTCGACGGCGTAAAAGACCCCGAGCGCATACAGGTATATAACCACCTCATCGTATCGGTATATAGGCTCACCGACACCGTGTGCGAAAAGTTGCTCACCCGCGACTCCATGACACTCTATTACGGCAAGAAGAGAGTGGCACAAAACGACGGGAAAAGTCTCGCAAAGATTTTCGCAGAACTCGAAACGGCTCTGTCCGCTTTGTCTATGTCCGATTTATATATCGACAAGGAAAAAGACAAAATGCGCATAAATGCCGAACGTGCAGTATGTGACTTTTTCGACCGCGTATGGACCAACTTTCCGGCGTCGGCCGAAGATTGCGCCACGCTATCGGCCGCACTGCAACCGCAACGCATCTCATCACCCGTAGCGGCTCTCACGGTATCGGCGCTGACCCTGAACCTGTTACATGCTTTCGACGAAGAGAAAACCAACATTCTCATCGACGCATACCTGCACCACAACAGCGTCGAGGTACAGATGAGAGCTTTGTGCGGACTTTTCTTTGTCTTGCAACAATACCACCACCGGCTGCCGCTCTACGAGAAACTGCACATCCGCCTCAGCCTCTTGCTCGACGACAACCGCTTCATCACCGACATGCGCAACATACTGCTGCAATTCATTCGCAGCCGCGACACCGAAAAGATAGCCCGCAAAATCAATGAAGAGGTATTGCCGCAAATGATGAAAATAAGCCCTGCGCTTTATAAAAAGATAAAAGAAGACGATGCCTTGAACGACCTCGAATCGCTCGAACGCAACCCCGAGTGGCAGGAAATCATCGACAACTCGGGCATTGCCGACAGCCTGCGCGAAATAAACGACCTGCAAATGGAGGGCGCCGACGTCTTTATGGGCACATTCGCCCATCTGAAAGGGTTCCAATTCTTCAACGAAATAGCCAACTGGTTCCTGCCTTTCATACAGCAACACTCGGCTTTGGCTTCGCTCTTCGGAGACAATGAGCAAAACAAATACCTCGCCCAAGTGATAAACTCTTCGGAGTTCCTGTGCAACTCCGACAAATACTCTTTCTGTCTGTCGTTGATGCAGGTACCCGAGGCACAACGCCAAATGCTGACATCGCAACTCAACGAAGAGACTCTTGCCATGCAAGAGATGACCATGGACGAACTCTACCCGCGGAATAAAGAGCGCGAGAACATATCGAACCGCTACATACAAGACTTATACCGCTTTACAAAGCTCTTCCCCCGCCGTAGCGAATTTCGCGACATCTTCTCCATCTCTATCGAAGAAGTCATGCAAGTCGAGGTACTTGCTCCCATCACCGCCAACGAGCAACTGATGCGCCTGTTGGGCGAATACTTCTTCAATCACGAGTACTATACCGATGCAGCATATATCTTCGTCATGCTCACCGGCAGCAACTTCACCGACAGCGAACTGTACCAGAAAACAGGATATTGTTTCCAATCGACCGACAACTATGAGGTGGCACTCGAATACTACCTGAAAGCCGACCTCATAAGGCCTGACCATTTGTGGACTTTACGGCACATCGCTACTTGTTACCGCTACATGAAAAAGACCGATAAGGCACTCGAATACTTCTTGCGTGCCGACAAAGTTGCCCCCGATAACTTGTCGGTCAGCCTCAACATAGGACACTGTTACTTGGAATCGAAGCAGTACGACAAAGCCCTACAATACTACTTCAAGGTAAACTACCTCGACCCCAAAGGTAGCAAAGCCCGAAGGCCTATCGCTTGGTGCTCGTTCCTTGCCAACAAAAAAGAGCAGGCATGGCAATATTACACCCAAATACTCGACAGCAATCCCAATGCGCAAGACTTTCTCAATGCCGGACATGTAGCGTTCTCGATGGGTAACATCAAAAAAGCTCTCGAACTCTATCTCGCAAGCATCAAGAACGACGAGGGCAACACCAAACGCTTCGCCCAAAGTTTCGAGCAAGACATCCCCGACCTCTTGCATGTTGGTGTCCCGGCCGATGAAATTCCCATCCTCTACGACCAAGTGCTATACCAAGCCAGTGAGAAAAACAATGCTGAGGCATAACAGCCACTATCGGATACCCTCTTCCGCTCAAAGTCAAAGGCCGAATTTATAACCTACTACCGGAGAGAAGAATACCGACCCATCGCATCACCCGATATGACAATATGGCGCACCCTCACGGGCGCGCCATATTCTTTGTTTACTAATATGCAACTGTATGAGAATCAAATATTCGCTATATCTCATCGCCTGACGATGGCACAATGACAAGCTGTGTTGCAGAGCACGATGCCATCGCAAGGAGATGCGCATCCGACAAGTTATCGTCCGCCGGTCATGCCGCCTTGTTGTGAACCGCCGGTCATACCGCCTTGCGAACCGCCCTCTATGACGTCGTTGTTGACGATACTGCGGTTGGTCTTCTTCACTTGCGCATCAAGTTTACCGAACGTAAAGGTAACGCTGAGCTGCACATTGCGAGACACATTACCACCCTCCGATATGGTCTTAAACCCGTCGCCATACGTTATGTTGGAAAAGCGATTGTAGCGGTTGAAAAGGTTGTTACCCGAGAGGGTAATCTTCAATTTATCATCGAAGAAGCGTTGCGTAATGCCCAATCCGTAGTAATACCACGGCAATGTTCCTTTGTTTTGCAAGCCTACCCACGGGCTGCCTATGCCGCCGTTGACGCTTATCGTACCGCATTTCCATGCCGTCCACTGTATACCGAGGTTGGCATGAGCCTGCCAACCGTCGTTTTCGAGTTGCAACGCGGGTGCTTTATATATGACATACCAGGCACTCATATTGCTATAATAGGTAAACTTCGGCGAGAGCTGCCCCGATATGTACAGCGACATACCATGCGATTGCGTCCTACCTATATTGTCGTAAGTGCTGTGTATCGTACCGGTAGAGGCTTCGACAAAATCGTATGACTCGATACTGTTGTTGGTAATACGGCTGTTCCACTCCATGTTGAGATTGAACACCCCTTTGAAGAGCGAGTAGGCCGCCGATATAGAGTGCGACACCTCGGGACGCAAGTCGGGGTTACCATACTCTACCTGTATCGTACCCACCCACCGCTCATAGGGCGACAGGTAACTGATGCCGGGGCGGTTGATACGCTGTGTGTACGACAAACGCAGGCTCTGCATGGGGTCGAGATTGTAATTCAACGATACGTAGGGCACAAAGTTGCCATAAGGCTTGCCAAAGTCGACCCGTGTACCGGCTTTTTCGAGCATGGCATCGGTCCACGTCTCCTCGTAGCGACCTCCGGCGCGCGCACCCCAATTACCTGCATTGAAAGCATAACCGGTATATATGGCCAAGATTTGTTGCGTATAGTCGAGCGTCTGTTGTTGGTTCATCGACTGCCACGCTCCGCCATCGAGCATCATATAGTCGTCGTTACTGTGATTGAGACGTCCTATATATTTCACGCCCGCTTCTATCGAATGTTTCTCGTTGATAGGGTTCACATAGTCTATCTGCACCGTGTGTTCCTGTGCATACGAGTTGTTATCGTTGCGCTGTCCACCATAAGGAGCATTGAAAGAGTCATCGTCGAGCATGATAGAGTCGCTATATGCCCCGCCGTTGGGATTGTACTCGTAGCGATACGATGCCACAAGCGTATGCCCGGGTTTTCCGAAGGTGTGCTGATAGTCGAGGTTGGCAGCCACACCGCCGAACATGCTACCTTGATACAGGCGGTCGATATAGCGCGAAACTACCCTACCATCCGACGCATACGAGTCGTTCATGAGATTGCCGTTTGCACCGAAGTTCCCTATATTGCCCGTCACGCCCAAGGTAAAGAGATTGAGCGAATCGAGCTCGAAACTACTCTCGAAACTCAGGAAATGGTATTGTCCATCAATATTAAGATCATCGCCGGTATACATTTTCGTGAGATACATATCGGGATTGTTATAATTATAGCTCTCGGCATTCAAATATTGCTTCGATACAAAGCGCCCGCCGCTGTAATTGAGCGAAGCCGTAAACCGCTTGTACTGTGTCGCCAGATAAAGATTACCGCCAAACGAGCCCATGATGTCGCCATAGCCTGTCACCGAACCGGTAAGGCCTTCCAACTTTTCGCGCGTGGTGACAATGTTGATAATGCCACCTACACCCTCGGCATCGTAGCGGCTCGACGGGTTGGTAATCACCTGTATATCTTTCACACTGTTGGCCGGCATACTCTTCATCACCTCTTTGAGGTTGTTTTTCATCATGACCGACTCTTTGCCGTTGACCAGCACCTTGAAGTCGCTCGACCCGTTGAGCTGTACATTATCCTCGGCATCGACCGTCACCATAGGCACCTTGCGCATCATATCTATGAGCATTTTGTTGTCGGCTTCGGGGTCGGCACTTACGTCGTAGGTTATCTTCTCGGCGTCGCTTTTTATGATAGGTTTTTGCGCCTCTACCACCACCTCGGCCAACTCGGTATCGGCGGTAAGTGTCAGTCCGCCCAAGTCGTAGGTTGCGGCAGCAGGCACTGTAATCTCCTGATTGAACGGAGTGTAACCGATAGAAGTCACCGTAAGGAGATACTTCCGGCCTCGGTCGAGTTCTATCGTAAATGCACCATCGGCATTAGCAGCTACGCGACGCACCACTTTGTCGCCCTGCGATGCACTCACAGTAGCATAGGGAATTGTTTCGCCCGCTACGTCTGCGACTACGCCTTTTACTTTACATACTTGTTGCGCTCCGGCATACGCCATGCAACTTATGCCGAGCAATAGGATGATAAAAAAACGTTTCATACTCTTTCATCGATTGATTTTGTCCTGCCCCTTTCTAATAGCCTCATGCAGCACACTCCATAAGACAAAAATACAACGGAGCAAAGCCTTTTTTCACAATGTATTTGTTAGTTTACTTTTATACCTCCTACTCCGATTGAGACCTTGTCACCACCGGAAGTTACCTGTACTCCGGCAGGCGATACTTTCACGGTATCGGTTCCCGACGAGACGAATACCTTCGACGGTGTGATGTTCACTTTATCGCTGCCGCTCTCTACATGTACCCCGTCTTTCGAAATATTTACCATCTCACCGTTTCCGCCTTTGACGACACAGTCGCCTACCGAATCCGAAAGGAAGGATCGGTCGAAGTCAACGGCCTCTACATCCTCGTTGATATTACTCAGAAACACACAGTCTCTGGCATAGAAATTACTTTGTGTCTTGTTATTCCATGTAGCTACACCTATGTTGCAATCGGCGGCATTGATACTTTCGCAATCGCCCGACACAGCCAAAGCGCCCAAGTTCGACGAATCGATGTCGATGGTTTTGTTTTTTCCGTTTATTTTGGCGGCACCTATATTGCTGTCGTCCATCTTGATGGTACTATGAGCCACACTGTCGATACTCTGCAACACGCCCACGTTGCTATCCTCTATACACAAATCACCGGCCGCTGCCACTTGCATATTGTCGAGATTGGCATCTTTCACCTTTACACTCACTGCCGACGAAGGGTTATGCAACTCTATCGACGATTTATTGGGCAACACCACCTCTATGGGACAAGGCGTAGTTTCGTTGGTGTGGAGCGTATCGATGTTGATATATATCGTGTCGCTGCTTATCACCGTAGATATACCGCCGCAGCGCGATTGTATGTTGACCGACGAGAAAATTCCGCTATCCTCCCTCTCGGTCGAGAAAGACAGGTTCACGGCATGTGTTTGCGCCGGGTCATCGACAACGACCACATAATCACAGGGAACACGCCCGTCTATTGTGCTAATCTCTTTCACGTCAGACACAAAGTTGGTTGTCATGATACAAACAAAAATCACAGGTACAAGTACGGCAAGAACAAGTACTATAATAATAAATATGGTAGAACGTTTCATTGTATTTTTTATTTATAACGATTTATACTATTTGATATCGACAGCATCGTCATCGACGTGCAACGATGCTTTCTTATACTCGTTGTAACGCCGGTCTATCTCATCGATAGAGATACCCAACGTATATAGGCGATTGAAAAACAGAGGCAGCTCATCCTCGAAAAATCTTACACGGCGTATCTCGCGAATGCGGTTTTTCCCGTCGGGCGAGACGTAATATCCTATACCGCGCTTGTTGAAGATGATTTCGTGCTGCTGCAACCAATCGTAAGAGCGTACAACGGTGTTGGCATTCACTTCCACCATGGCAGCATACTCACGTATCGATGGGATGCGCTCGCCGGGTGGAAATTTATTGCCCAATATCTCGTCGCAGATACGTTCGGCTATTTGCAAATATATACTTTGACTATCACGGAATTTCATAGTTTTTATCGTTTGGTTTCATTTACTTCAAGTTCTGTAATACGCAGATAGGCTATCACCAAATATCCGATAGTAAACAAGATGGAAACAATATACCCAAAAGTAACAAATACACTCTCTATGTCGTATCTTACATTCTGCGACAATCGGGAAATATTGTCATTTGTGTAGCTGATACTGCCAAGGGCAGTAAATATATCGCTTTGCAGCGTAAAAGCCATTGCGCTTATCGAAATAATTATCAATATAACAAAGCCCAAGAGCAGATTTACTACTGTGGTTTTCAGGAAGGTATTGCGTGTCCAAATGGTAGCTCCCATCAGGTAGAACGATACGGAACTATAATACGACAAGCAGAACCACGGCAACATGTCGCTGTTGATTGTGACAGCATGGAATGGGGCAGCCCATTGAGGCGGCGTGAGCGTAAACAACGCTACAAGAAACATGGCTACATATTGCGCTACCAACAAGGCTACAATATACAACAACGGTACGGCTATGAAGAGGTAGAGCACCGATGCGAGCATCTTCTCGAACTGCGACGCAGGCACAAGCAAGAATCCTATCTTCATTGAACGCGGCTCTATATTGTTAGAGAAGCGGCTTGCTTCAACCACCGCCACAATAAACAAAATGGCTGTCATAGGGAAAAAATCTATCGACTGCCCCCCTAATGCCATGAGGATGGCCAACACACCGGTTACAACGACATACATCAACAAGCAATTTTTACTTTTCTGCGATACAAATCGCATAGCATACGCGCCAAATCGAGCGGGAGAAAATATCTGGTTCATCTTATTCATTATTATATGGTTATACAAATCGGTTGGTTATGGTCTCGGGATTGGTGATAATGGCATTGAAGAGCACTTCAAGGTCGACCGGAGTCTCTGCACCCGTTGTATTAGGCCGCACGCCTACGAAACCGGCAGGCGTAAAGGCCGAATAGATGCAGCCGTCGAGCTCTTCTTTATCGGTGGTATTGACAAATTCGAGTTTCTCGGCGATACGCAGTGTGCTCTCATTGAGCAGCATCGAGTGGTTGTGCAAGATAAGCACGCGGTCTATCATGCTCTCCAAATCGCGCACTTGATGCGTTGAGATAACAATACTGCGCTCGTCGTTCATACCCAAGGCAATGGCCTTACGAAATTGGCTCTTCGAGGGAATATCCATACCGTTGGTAGGCTCGTCCATAAAGAGCAATGCGGTATTGGTGGCGAGGGCAAAACTTACAAGGTATTTCTTTTTCTGCCCCATAGAGACGCGTTGCATGTTCTTGACCGATTCGAGGTCGAAGATATCCATGTAACGGTCGAAATCTTCACGGCTGAAACGGGGATAAAACGCGGCGTTGCGCTTGACAAACTCGTCGACCGACGTTGCCGGCAAGTCATACTCTTCGGGCAACAGGTATAGTTGCGAGAGCATATCGGGTAACCGTTTGCGCGGCTCTATGCCGTCGATGTAGATGTGCCCTATTTTAGGGAACATCAGCCCGGTCATAAGATACAATAAGGTCGACTTGCCGCTGCCGTTCTTGCCCAACAACCCATACACGCCGCCCGGCGTAATATCAAAATTCAACCTATTTAATAAATACTCATTTCGTTTATACGAAAAGGTCATCTCTTCTACTTTCAGCATATCTATCGTTTTTGAGGGTTTATATACTTTAATTATTATAATAATATTCGACATCGGCGGCAACGGAGTAGTCATGCCCCGATACGACAAAGAGCGAATACGACTCGCTGTTGCAACAACAACCAGACATACGGCACATTTCGCTCGCTATAAATGTTTCGGCTGACGCATGGTGCTCTGCTCCGTCGCTCGTCAAGGCTGCAAACAACGAACCTATGGCGGCTATTAATGCAATTATACTCCTTATTACCATTGCTTTACGGTTTTATATATCAGTGTTATAGTCTAATAGTACACTGCAAAGGTATATATTCTTTTTGAACCACCAAAAAAAAACGATATTTTTTTTCGCCAATTTGTTATTTTCACAACCAATTACTACTTTTACCCCGTAATTGTAACGACACAATTACCATAATGAAAAACCTATTTATACATTATCAACCCAACAAAAACACTTGAAAATGAGCGAAACAAACGACGTGTTCGACTATGACGACGACGCAGCAGTGGCATACATACGCCCGCGATTGCCGCAAGACATCCAAGACAAATACAGCGACAACGATATAATATATATCGGCGACATCATATATGATTTTTACGAGAAGAAAGGATTTTTCGACGAATCGGACGAGGAAGCTCCCGAGTTGGACGTTGACGAACTTATAAGATTCGTGCGCACGAGCCTTAAAAAGGACGGCGACGCCGAGTTTGACGACGACGACGTAGAATTTCTTGTACGCGGCGAGCTCGATTATGAAGAATCGTTAGGCATGTGGGAAGTATAATGCCTATGAAAAATCGCCGCACACTCATCCTTATACTCACAACTGCTTTCTTATGCCTCTCCTCCCCATACACGATGGCCGAGGGAGGCATAAAAGGGTGGTTCAAGGGGCTTTTCGGCCGTAATACCGAAACAACCGACACATCTCACCCCGACCTCGCCGCACTCACCGTAGATGAGAATCTGGAAATTCCCGAGATTCCTAAAAAGAAACGCGAGCAGGTGCTCGATATACAACGCCAAGAGAGCCAACGTCTCAAAGGCATCGACTCATACAAAGTAGAGACCTTGCGATACAACGAGGTGATACGCATCACCATACCGGCAGCCAAACTCTTTGCCCCCAACGACACCACGCTCGCACCGACGGCCGACGATGTATTACGTCCGCTGTTGCAATGCCTGCGTACCCCCGACTACTACCACATGCTGCTCGTAATGCACAGCGACGATACCGGCAATGCAGCCTACAACTACTCGCTTACAACCCAACGGGTACTCGACATCTTCGACTGGTTTGAACGCAACGGCGCAGCGACCGACTACCTGATACCCTACGCTGCCGGCAGTCTCGAACCGTTGGCACCCAACAACTCGACCAGCAATCGCTATCGTAACCGCCGTTTAGAGATATACCTCATCCCGGGCGAAGCCATGTTTAAGTAACCACGACACGGCATTGCCCGACGCTACTACGGCATAAGAGGGGATAATTTATCGAAAAACAATATTTTTTTATTGATTTTCTTGGCATGTTCAGAATCATTCTTTATCTTTGTTCCGTGGCAATAATTTGCTGCATCCCTAAAAACAAAGACAAAGAATAGACAATGACACAATTAATAAAACAAGCCTTATGAAAAAATTTTTCACCACCACATTTGCCTGCGTATTGGGAACGCTCATCGCAGGTATGATAATCATATTGGTAGGCGTATTTTCACTGACAGGCATCGTAGCCTCATCGGCATCGAGCGATACGACCTATACGCCACAAAAAAATACCGTACTGAAACTTACCCTCTCGGGAGCTCTCGACGAACGGTATAGCGACGACCCGCTGCAAAACATTTTATCGCAGAGCGAGTCGTCAACCGGACTCGACCAGATACGTCGCGCCATCAAAGTGGCAGCCGAGAATGACAACGTAACCGGTATATTCATCGACGCCCGCGGCATGGCTGCAATGCCCGCTTCGAGCGAAGAGATACGCCGCCTGCTTGCCAACTTCAAAGAAGAGACTGGTAAATGGATATACGCCTACGCCGACAACTACACCCAAGGCGACTATCTCATTGCGTCGGTAGCCGATACCGTAGTACTCAACAACATAGGTACAGTAGACATACACGGACTGGGCGGCTTGCAGATGTTCTTCCCGGGGCTGCTCGATAAAATAGGAGTGGAATTCCAGATTTTCCGCGTCGGCACTTACAAATCGGCCGTCGAGCCTTATATCTGCGAGAAAATGAGCGACGCCAACCGCGAGCAAACCATGGCTTACCTCAACTCTATATGGGACTACTACACCGAGGCCATCACAGCTTCGCGCGGATTTACACCCGAATATCTCAACGCCATAGCCGACTCTATCACCTCACTGCGCAGCGGCGACGAAATGCTGGCAATGAATCTCGTAGATACGCTCATGTACCGTCCTCAATTTGACGAATGGCTCAAAACGAAAGTCGGCATCAAGAAAGATAAAGAGATAAACTTCGCCACAGTAGAACAACTCGCGTCGGTACCTGCCCAAAAGAATAAATCGAAAAATACAGTAGCCCTCGTATATGCCGTAGGTGATATTACCGAAGCAGGAGGCGACGGCATCAACAGCGAGGAACTTGTTCCCGAACTTACCAAGATACGCAAAGACGAGAATGTAAAAGCCGTCGTACTGCGCGTCAACTCGCCCGGCGGCAGCGGATACGCCTCGGAACAAATATGGGCTGAGATAGAAGCCATCAAAGCTGCCGGTAAGAAAGTCATCGTCTCAATGGGCGACTTGGCTGCCTCGGGTGGTTACTACATTTCGTGCAATGCCGACCATATCTTTGCCGAGAGCACTACACTCACAGGTTCGATAGGCGTATTTGGCGCCGTACCCACAGCCGAAGAGCTGATGACCGACAAACTCGGTCTCTCTTTCGACGAAGTTCGTACCCATAAATACGGCAACGTATTGGACGGCTCGTTTATCTACAAGAAGTTCAGCCCGGGCGAGGCTCTTGCCATGCAGCGCAGTGTAGAAGAGTTCTACGACCTCTTCACACGTCGTTGTGCCGAGGGTCGCGGCATGTCGCAAGACGACATAAAGAAAATTGCCGAAGGCCGTGTGTGGATAGGCAAAACAGCCGTCGAGCTGGGTCTTGTCGATGAAATGGGCGGCATAGACGATGCCATCGCCTACGCTGTGGAAGAGAGTGGTTTGCAAGACTACAAAATAGCCGTCTATCCCAAACAAAAAAGTTCGTTTGACCGCATCATGGAGCAGTTGGGCAGTCAGGCGCGCCTCTCGATAGTATCTATGATACTCGGAGAAGATGTACCCTACCTGAAAGCCTTGCGCGAAATACAAAGTTGGGACCCCATACAATGCCGTATGGAGAACATCGCCATAAAATAATGCCGCGCGATACCGACATACCTCATCTGCATCGTGCCCTGATACCCCTTGCCGCGCTCTACTCGGCAGTGGTAACAGTCAGAAACAAACTCTTCGACCGCAAGATATTGCCGGTCGAAGAGTTTCCCATTCCCGTCATCTCGGTAGGCAACCTTACGGTGGGAGGCACAGGCAAAACACCCCATATCGAGTGGCTTACGGCTTGGCTCTCGCAACGCTATCGCATAGCCATACTCAGCCGCGGCTACCGCCGTAAAAGCAAGGGGTTTCATTTGGCCGACGAAAACAGCACCGCCGCTCTCATCGGTGACGAACCTTACCAGATGCACCGCAAATTTCCTCACGTGACCATCGCCGTCGATGCCAACCGCCGGGAAGGCATCAAACGCCTGCTTGCCTTAGACCCCACCCTACAAGTAATATTGCTCGACGATGCCCACCAACACCGCTACGTGCGCCCTACCTTCTCTATTGTACTGAGCGACTACAACCGTCCCATATATGCCGACTACCCATTGCCTGCCGGGCGGCTGCGCGAGCCCATGCAAGGCGTGCGACGCGCCGATGCCGTCATCATCAGCAAATGCCCCTGCAAGTTCTCACCCGAACAATATGCCGAAGAGGCAGCACTGCTGCAATACGACCCGACACGCATATTCGTCTCGTCTATCATCTACGGCTCACCGCAACGCTTTACCGACAAGCATTCCAAGCCGCTGCCCTACATAGCACGCAACGGCCATGTATTTATATTCACAGGCATAGCCGACCCCTCGCACCTGCAACGGCACATCGGGCAGTACTACCCCGACGCTACCCTACTCGCCTATCCCGACCACCACGACTTCACCCCGAGCGAGATTGACGACCTTGTCCGCCGCATCAACAAAGCACCGCAACCTTCCGCTATCATTACCACCGAGAAGGATGCCGCCCGTCTTTACGGCATGAATCTGCCGGCAGCCATAACCGACCGACTATACGTCATACCTCTTGTTATTACTGTACAGCCCCGCCACGACGGTATTATGTTGCAACAGCTCATAACAAATGCCATAGAGCAGAAACTGAAAGGATAAAAAAGGTTCTCACAAAAGACGACAGAACAGCGAAAGCCTCCCCGAACGACAGCCTTCGCTAACGGCTTGTACTCCTAAACAACCCTGTATAACAAAAACGCCCCGATACAGGGAGTCCATTTCTGCAAACCATTCCACCAACAACAAGGCGGCCATCCCACCAACAACAAGGCTGCAACAGATGCCGCAACTCCCGCACTTACTATTACGACCTCATTGGCAAAGATACGATAGGTCGCATCGTGGTGATGCGACCTATCGTCCCGCCCTATTTCCCTTCCCGAAATTGTCAGAAAATGAGTATATTAGTATAAGACAAACTAATATTTTAAGTCGAATAAACGGTCTTAATATGGATACAAAAGGAAACAACTCATCGAAAGAATTTCATTATACAGGCGACAAATTACGTCAATATTTACAACACAACGGCATCTCCTACAAGGAAGCTGCCAAAATATTAAGCATAGACAAGAACACAGTAGGGAAAGCCGTTAGGGGAGGCAACCTCAACATAGACATCCTGCTGCATATATGCAACATCTTTCAGATGAGTGTGACCGACTTTTTCAACTGCATAATAACGGACAAAGACGGTATGGCAAGAAACTATTATATTAGTTCTACGCTGATAAAAGAGAGTACCGAATGTGTCTCGGAGGATGAGTTTAATTATAAAAAATCTAAAAATTACAATATTTCCGACCGACCTTTGGATGAAATAATCGAAGAGATAGGCGAGGCACTCTCGTCGTTGGAAAAGGCATTCAACGAGTGTCACGAGAAGTTAGAGGCGGTGCGACGCGAGGCAATGCGCAAGAAAGCCGCATCTGAGGGTGAACAACAATAACACCTTTTTCTCGTGGCATAGAAGCAATTATTTCATACTTAGAAAACAAGAGGGAAAAGCCACAGCCTCATATAAAAGAGTTTATAATCCGATTCCCGACCGTCCCATCTACAATAAAAATACCTACCCTATCATATTTCCCTTCGAGACAATGACAGGGTTATATTTACGCCATCCCGGAACTTGCTTTGATGGCAAGGTTTAATTTTGCCGCGCCCTCTATATTTCGAAGCCATATAATACTCGTTATTATTTATTCCGAGATAATATTCCTTGTTTTTACCTAAGTACCCTCTATACCATTATCGTTGCCTCCTCTACAATATAACCATCCCTCGACAAACCCGTGACATACAATTCGCCCCATACGGCAATACTCCTGTTGCTGCATGGGGCGATATATGAAGATACAAAGACGGCTGCAAAAATTACAGCAGGTCTATTTTATAGTAAGCATTTCCACAGGCTGACGCTGCACTTCGTCGAGCGGCTTGCAAGTATAGGCTACGCGGGCAAAATCTATCGTAGAACAATCTATACAACGGATGTTGAAGTTGTAGGCCGTGCGGTAATAGATGCGGCGGTTTGTCATATCGGTCACCGTAGTCCACTGTGTGGCAGCGGGTATATCGGGAGCTTTCCCTACGGGAAATTCTATGCCTATGGGCACATCGAAGTTATTAAGTATATGGAAAGCCTCGGTCATGGCATCGAATGCCGTCTTGGGCTGCGGCGCAGTATTGGTATAAAAGGCAGCCCGAACAAAACGCGACGGGGGTGTCACATCGCCGGGAATGCCGAGAAATCCCGAACCGGCACCAAAGGGTGCAAGCCCTACACCTCCTAAATGCTGGGGATTGGCCGAACCGGGGAAGAGGTTGACGTAATTATTGAGATTGGTCACCTGCCACTCGAAGCCGGGCGAGTTGGTCAGTACACCTATTTTGTTTTCATAGAAATGCGGCTTTCCGCCGATAATTTCAAGTACATATTGTTTCCCGCTTGCATCGGCAATACGCCAATGTACGGTCGATGCGTTGGGATATAGCCCTACAACCCTGACTGTGGGTATAGCCGCCATTACCTCATCGACGGTAGAAAACTGCGACAACATCCATGCAACCAACTGCAAGTCGGCAATGGTGACATCGTTGCTCAACGAGTCGTAAGTTTGGTATTCGCCATAGCCGGGGAAGTAGAAAAGACCTGCCGAGAGACCTTTCTCGTTGATACCTTCGGCAATGAAAGCCGGCTCTACCACACTAAGCCCCACCAAGCCGTAACGGGCAACGACCTGCGCCCCGTTGTGCCCCGACGGGGTAAACGATTGCCAACGATAGCCGCGCGGCATCACGACGTAATCGCTTTTGAGAGCGCTCTCGCCCCACTCTATCGTGCGTCCTACCACATGACTGCCATCGGCCGCATGCAATGTGATACCGGTGCAAGCACGGGCATCGATATTACCTGATAACACCACAAGAAGTGCCGAAAATAAAAAAATTGTTTGTTTCATACAAAAAAGCATTTAGGACATAAATGTAAACAAAAAATCCTGAATTTGGTTCTTTTTCTCGCCCGAAAGTTTTACTTTTGAAATCGCTTAAAGCCAATTGATATGAAAGAGGGCAATTTTTTTACAGAAACTGAATGGGCAGAGTTCCGCACATGCTACCGCGAATTGGTAGATACGACACGCGATACTTTTGCCAATAACGACCGCAAACAGGTGGGCTCGCTGATAAAAGAGGCTGCAACTGCCGGCGCATACCCCCGTGACGAAAAGAATATCAACCTATTGCTGCGCAGCATGAATACGGCACTCATCTTGTGCGAAAAAATAGGACACGAACGCAGCATGCTCCTTGCCGTACTCATCTACCCGCTCATAAATCAACAGTTCGCTACCATAGAAGAAATAGAGAAACAATACGGGACAGACACGGCCAAAATCATTCGCGGCCTTATCAAAGCGAACAGTCTATACGAGAAACATGCTGCCATAAGCAACGAGAACTTCAAAAAGCTGCTGCTCTCTTTTGCCGAGGATATTCGCGTGATTTTCATCATGATAGCCGACCGCCTGTGCTTGATGCGCATGATTAACCACCACCCCGACGAAGAGTTCCGGCGCGAAGTGGCTACCGAGGTATCGTACCTGTACGCGCCGCTGTCGCACCGTTTGGGACTGTATAAGATAAAATCGGAGCTGGAAGACCTGTCGCTCAAATACACCGACCGCCCCACATACGACCTCATCGCACACGCGTTGAACTCCAAAAAGAAATACCGTGACGAATACATCGCCGCCTTTATAAAGCCGGTAAAAGAGCGATTGGAAGAGGAAGGCCTCCGCTTCGAGATAAAGGGTCGCACCAAATCTATCTACTCCATTTGGAACAAAATGAAGAAGCAACAGATAGATGTAAAAGGCATATACGACCTATTTGCCATCCGTGTCATCCTCGACAGCGAGGGTAAGCAGGAGATAGGCGATTGTTGGCGTGCATTCTCTATCATCACCAATATGTACTTGCCCAACCCCGCCCGTATGAAAGACTGGCTCTCGATACCCAAAAGCAACGGCTACGAATCGTTGCACACCACGGTTCTCGGGCCTGACAAAAAGTGGGTAGAGGTACAGATACGAACCCGCCGAATGGACGAGGTGGCTGAACGCGGTATCGCCGCCCACTGGAAATACAAAGGCATCAAAAGCGAGAACAACCTCGACGAGATGATGAACAGCGTACGCGAGATATTAGAGTCGGAGAGCGACGATTCGTTAGAGCAAATCAAAGACTTCCGTATGGATATTTACGACAAGGAGGTCTTCGTATTCTCGCCCAAGGGCGACCTCTACAAGCTCCCCTACGGCTCTACGTTGCTCGACTTTGCCTTTCTCATCCACTCTAAAATAGGCTGTACCTGTACCGGCGGACGTGTCAACGGGAAAAACAAAACCATCAGGTACGTCCTGAGAAGCGGCGACACCATAGAGATCATCACGTCGGCCAACCAAAAACCCAAACAAGACTGGCTCAATATCGCTTTTTCGGCCAAGACCCGTACCAAGATAAAACAGGCTCTCAACGAAATTGCCAACAAAAGCGCCGAGATAGGCAAGGAATTGCTTCTGAGACGCTTCAAGAACCGCAAAATTGAGATTGACGATGCCCTGCTCATGCGCCTCATCAAAAAGATGGGCTACAAGACCGTCACCGACTTTTATGTAAAACTCGGCGAGGAGAAAATCAATATCAACGACGTCATAGGACTGTATGTCAACCTGTATGAGCAAGACAACCAAGAGAATACCGAGACGCGTACCGCCGAAGAGTATGCCTTGGCTCCTGCCGACAAAAAAAGCGTTGACGACGAACTAGTGATAGGCGGTAACGTCAAAGGCGTGAACTATAAGCTCGCCAAGTGCTGTACGCCTGTTTTCGGCGACGAAATATTCGGTTTCATCTCTACCGAAGGCTCTATCAAGATACACCGCAACGACTGCCCCAATGCGGCACACATCAAAGAGCGATACGGATACCGCGTCATCAATGCACGATGGGCGGGAAAAACAGGTACGCAATATGTCGCCACGCTGCATGTGGTGGGGCAAGACGATATAGGCATCGTCACCAACATATCGTCGATTATCAACAAAGAGAAGAACGTGTCGTTGCGGAGCATCGCCATAGACTCTGACGACGGCCTGTTCCAAGGGCATATATCGGTGCTTATCGACGAAATATCGACACTTAACGGCCTCATTAAAAAGCTGAAAACCGTCAAAGGCGTCAAAGGCGTTGAACGAGGCAACATATAAGAAAAACACATAACCTCTTATCGTATGAGAAACGGATTTTTACTGATACTCGCAGCACTGCTTGTCACAGCCTGCACAAGCGACGAGAAAAAAGCGGCACAACTCTATGCACAAGCCGAAAGTTACTACAACGACGGCAACTACTACGCCGCCAAAATATGGATAGACAGTATCGAGGCAAGCTATCCAAAGGCTTTCGACGTCATCAGAGAAGGCATGGTGCTGCAATGCCGCATCAACCAAAAGGTGTATGAGCGCGACTTGGTCACTACCGACAGCCTCTACAACATAGCTCAAAAAGAATTGGACGAGTTGAAACCGCTCTTCGAACTCTCGCGCGAGAGCGAATACCAGACCGAACGCAACTACGTCTACAAGAAAAGCCGTCCAGGACAGGCCGTTACCGGCAGCGGGTTGCGAGCTCAGGTTACCGAGAGCGGCGAGTTCAGGCTCATAAGCATCTATAACGGAAGCAAAGGCATAAACCACACCGGCATACGGGTGAAAAAGCCCGACGGCACATACTGCGAAACGGCATCGGTAGCCTACGACGGTGCACGCAACTACCGCTTCACCGATGACGGAAAGACGACCGAAATGGTAACCTACAACAAAACGCAGTGTTACGAAGTGGCCGAGCTGATTGTACTGTCGAATAACAAAGAGCTATCGGTACAATTTACCGGTGGCAGCAACTACTCCATGCCGCTCGACAAAAACACACGGCTCGCCATTGCCGAGACCTACCGGTTGGCACAAGCCCTCTCGATGGTCGACTCGCTCTCCAAACGCCGCGAATACGGCATCAAGCAACTCGAACTTGCCGACTCACAGTTGTTAAAGTTGGAGGATCTGCAACAATCCGATGAAAAGTAGCCACGCATTCCGCTGACCGACAGCAATTTGCAAGCGTCCGACCGATTATACTACGGAGCTAACCGCCGACAGCGACATACGACAGAAAAACGAGGCGATGTGCCGTCCATTATATGGCAGCACATCGCCTCGTTATTTACCGGTCAGCACCTGCTTACTTCGCAGCGATAACCTCTATCTCTACCAATACGCCTTTGGGGAGGTCGCGCACAGCAAAGGCAGCGCGAGCGGGAAATGCCTTGCAACCCTCGAATTGTTGTGCATACACCTCGTTCATAGGAGCAAAATGAGCTATGTCAGCAAGGAGAACCGTAGTCTTCACAACATTGTCCATCGTATAACCGGCCTCGGCAAGGATAGCCTTGATGTTGGCAAACGATTGAGCTGTTTGGGCGGCAATACCCTCGGGCACTTCGCCGGTAGCGGGAACAACGGGAATCTGTCCCGAAATGAAGAGCATATTTCCTGTTTCGATAGCTTGGCTGTAAGGACCTATGGCAGCCGGAGCGTTGGTTGTAGCAATCACTTTTTTCATAGTCGTTAATATTTAATGGTTAATAACGTGTTTATCGGCAATAAGCGCAGGCAATGGCATGTCGGCAACGAGCACCTTGTCGGCCTGACGGTAATACAGCGCATCCATCTCGTCGAAGAGACTGTGGTCAACCGCCTCGTCGCCGATAGAAGCCACAAAGCCCGAACATCCATGCTCATTGAGCCGTCGCAAAAGGCAGCCTACGGTAAGCTCGGCACTGTCGACAGTAGCAATATATGCATAATCGTCATTGGTAGGCGTAGGTAACAACAGCCCGATGTCGACAAGCTCGTCTATGGCACGCGCCACCAATTGTATGGGTAGGTCGTACTGTTGCGATAGACGGAACTTGGTAAGCGGCGGAAGCCCGTCGCGACGGCGGCTCTCTATAATAGTCATGATGATAAGCACCACATACTCATAGTAGCGACGCGATATATTCTTTATCTCTTTCTCAAACTCAAAATTAAACACATTCTGCGACGAGTACGACAGCACCACGCCGAAAAGGCATATCAACCACGATAGCTGTACCCACAACATCAACAACGGCAAGAAAGCGAAACTACCATATATGGCATTGTAACGCGACACCCATATCTGCCCGGCAATGTATAGTGCCTGGAAGAGATTGAAGGCCGTACCGCATATTACGGCCGATACTGCCGCATGCTTAAACTGCACCTTCGTATTGGGCAAGAAGATATACAACGCCATGAAGAAGAGCCACGAAAGCACATAAGACGACGCCTGCATGATATGATGTAACCACGGCGACACCCACGGCAACTCCTCGAGAATGGCAGCTACGAAGATAGACATACCATTGGCGGCAACGAGCAACACGGGTAAGAGGATAAACATGGCCATGTAGTCGGTCACCTGCCGCGAGAGCTTACGGTTGGGCACATTCCACAAGTCGTTGAAGGTCTTCTCGATAGTACCCAGCAGGCTTATCATCGTCCACAACAACAAGATAATGCCAACGCCTACAAACACACCGTCTTTCATGTGCGTCATGTAAGCCTCAACAAAAGTATAGGCATGCGACAACGCCTCGCGCTGCGCAGGAAAGGCATCGAAAAGCTGGCTGTAAATGATAGATTGGAAACCGAACCCCTTACCTATGGCAAAGAGCAATGCCAAGGCCGGCACTATGGCCAGCAGGGTTTGGTAGGTAAGCGCGGCAGCTTTCTGCTGCAAACGTTCGTCGAGGAAACAGCGCACCGAGAGATTGAGCGTCTTTACGATGTGCACCCACACGCTGTCGCTTTTGCTTTTCCACACATCTTCGCTCACAAAGAGCCATGCACGATGCAAGGTATCAGACATTCTATTCCATAACGAAGAAGGCATACGCCGCACTATATCTATTGCCGCAACGCGACAGTTTTTCATATAAAAAACAGCAAGCCTATAAGCCGGGTTCTGTGCCGCGATATTTCACACGGTGTCTGCCATTTATCTTGGCTACATGTCGCCATGCAGCTCTTTGCGGTTTACCCCTCGGCTCGGACGGGCAGCCCTCAAACGCCGATATACATAACCTTACAACCCATAAGACGTACGGCGGAACGTGTCACCACCCCCACCCGTGGGCTCTTACCCCACTTTTTCACCCTTACCGCCCCTTTGCAGCGGCGGCGGTTATTTTCTGTTACGCTACTCTACCCTCGCGGATAGCTTCTCGTTAAGAAGTATGGTGCCCTGTGTTGCCCGGACTTTCCTCACACGACTTGCGTGCGCGACAGACCGGCCTACTGTACTTGCAAAGGTAGCACAAGTATAAGATACCGCCAAATATCTCCGCAGCAAAAATAATATGGTGAGAATAGAGAAAAGGTGACAAATGTCTATATACTACCGCCATACCCGCAAGGCTTTCGCCTCAGAATAGAGCTATTACGATAATATCGTTATCAAATTACTTCATAAAAAGAGGGTAAAAAACAGAAGCACAAACAGAGAAGTCACTCAAAAGACATACATTTGTAATACCCATGTAACGTATATTGTCTTAAATTTGCGTTATAATTGAAAAGAGATGTATCATTGCCCTACCCCAAAGCGCAACAGGGCTTGAAAAAATAGAGACACCACCAAAATATCTGTTTTATGAAGAAATTCGCCATCATACTCATCGGACTTGCAGCAGCATGGACGCTCCCCGCAAAAAGTCAGATAATCAGCGAGAACGACACCTTGCCGCAAGGCGTGTATAGCGACGAACAAATAAGCGAAATGCTGCGCAACATGCCCAATATAGAAGTTGGCAAAGGATTGACTTTCAAAACAAAAGACAACAAATACAAACTCACGTTGAGGCTTCGCATGCAAAGCCTTGCCGGTATAACGCTCAACGACCAATTCTCGGTAACACAAACCGAAGCGTGCATCAAGCGCATCAGGCTGCGTTTCGACGGACACGTATTCAGCCCCAAACTCACCTACTCCATCCAACTCGGCTTCTCGCCCTACGACGCCAAGATGCTTAGCAATGGCAACATGAACATCGTCCGCGACGCCATGGTCTATTACGTGCCGTCGGCCAACTGGAACATCGGCTTCGGACAAACCAAAATACGCGGCAACCGCGCACGCATGAATTCGTCGAGCGCCCTGCAATTCGTCGACCGCAGCATAGTCAACTCAGAATTTAATCTCGACCGCGACTTCGGTCTCTTCGGCGAATATTACAATCACATCGGCAAAACATTCCAATATGCCGTGAAAGCATCCGTCACAACGGGCGACGGACGCAACTTCCGCATATCTACCAATAGCGGCCTTGCCTACACGGCTCGCGTGGAACTCTTCCCGTTGGGACGTTTCAAGGCCTTGGGCGACGTTACCGAAGGCGACTTCGAGCGCGAAGAGACTCCCAAACTGATGATAGCCGGCACATACAGCTACAACGACCGTGCCGTACGTGTACAGGGCGAAAACGGCGCCGAGTTTATCGACGGCAACCGCCGTTCGCTGCAATCGTATTTCGTAGACTTCATCTTCAAATATAACGGCTTCGCCTTCTACACCGACTTCATGGGCAGGCTCTGCGACAATCCCCTCATATACCAAGACGATGTCGTGGAACAGAACGTATATACCGGCATGGGACTCAATGTGCAGGCAAGCTACATCTTCCCCAAGAATTGGGAGATTGCCGCCCGCCACTCGACCCTCATGCCCGAAGCCCAAGTACGCCCATACGTAGGCTACAAGACCTACAACCAAGCCACCCTCGGCGTTACCAAATATATCATAGGGCATACGCTGAAAGTACAGGCCGACATATCCTACAACTACGCCACCGAAGCCATCCCCGCCGTATTCCAATACGACCGCTGGCAGGCTCGCATCCAAATAGAGGTGGGTATCTGATGCACAACGACATCGCCCCCGGCCATCGGCCCTCATAGGAACTCCAAGGAGACAGATTGTTACCTTTATTCCTTAAATATTCCACTAAAAAATTCTTTCATTATTATATCAAATCATCGTAAGTCTAAAATAGACCGTGATAGTAAAAATTAATATTACTATCACGGTCTATATAACTCTCTAAAAATCAGTAGCACAAATACCTTTCGCAAAACGAGACAATCTATCTTCTTTCTAAACTGTTCAACACAAACGTTATTGTTTGTAATATAGTCTCATCCTCCTTTGTATAAGACTTTATACAACTATAAATATCACGCGCTTCATCTAGTTCCTGTTTTACCAAATCATAGCGTTGAACTAAATAATGTAAAAATCCAAGATTATATAAGGATATAGCCACTTCTCTTTCTAATCCTTTGGGATTTTTTGCATACAATCGGCGCCGTATTTCCAATGATTCTTGAAATTCACGCTCTGCCATATCATAGCGACCCAAATTACGATGCAAAACTGCAAAATTATACAAAGTTGTAGCCACATCGCTATTAAATTTTTCGGGATTCTTTACACTCAACCGACGACGTATTTCCAATGACTCTTGAAATTCACGCTCTGCCATATCATAGCAACCCAAATTACGACCATGCAGTGTCGCAAGGTTATACAACGTTATAGCCTCATCACTTTCAAACTTTTCGGGATTCTTTGCACTCAACCGACGACATATTTCCAATGATTCTTGAAATTCACGCTCAGCTAAATTATACAGATGTTGTTCACAATGCGACATTGCAAGATCATGCAAGATTTTGGCTACTTCACTGTCAAACTTTTCAGGAGCTTTTGTACTCAACCAACGGTATATTTTCAATGCTTCGTTGTATTTCGCAACAGCTTTATCATTGTCTTTCATTATACGATACAAAATTGCAAGATTCTTTAAAATCTTTGCCATATTATTATCATAGGTCTCTGGTTCCTTTTTATTCAACCGACTATATATATCCAAAGACTTTTGAAAATTCATCTCTGCTTTATCATAACAACAGGCATCATATTGCAAGATCGCTAAATTACACAAGATTCTAGCCTTATCTTCCTCGTACACATCCAGATTACCTTCACACAGCTTACGATATATTTCTAAAGCCTCTTGATATTCGCTTGCAGCCTTATTAGGCTCTATGTCATGATGCAACAACGCAAGATTATACAAAACCATGGCCATATCTCTCCCATACGCTTTTGGGTTCTTACTACACAACCTACGATAAATATCCAAAGACTCTTGGTATTCACTCTCAACTATACTATAACTACTAGTTTTGCTATGTAAAATTGCAAAATTATACAAAGACTTAGCCACTTCACCCTCATACACTTCCGGATTTTTTTCACTCAACCGACGAAGTATCTCCAAAGACTCTCTATACTCACTTTCTGCCTCTTTATAACTGCACTTATCACTATGCAAAACAGCTATCTTATTCAATATATTAGCCACATCACTTTCAAACGCTTCTGGATTTCTTTTACACAACCTTCGATATACCTCCAATGATTCTTGATATTCTATTTCCGCTTTATCATAACACCCCATATCTCGATGCAAGTTTGCCATATTACTTAAAGTCATAGCCAAAAATTTATCAAACATCATAGGAGCTTCTACACTCAACCGACGATAGATATTCATCGCCTCATTATACTCTTTTTCTGCCTTAATAAGGTTTTTAGTATTAAAATGTATATTTGCAAGGTTGTTCAAAATTTTAGCCACTTCACTTTCAAATTTTTTTGAAATCTTTGCACACAATTGACGATAAATCTCCAAAGACTCTTGACATTCCTTTTCCGCTATGTCATAATGATTAGTAACACTATGCAAACTTGCAAGATTCATCAATGTAACAGCCAAAGTTATTTCATACTTACCCGGATTCTTTGCACTCAACAGACGATATATTTCTAAAACCTCTCTGAATTCTCTTTCTGCTACATCATAGCTATGTTTTTCATAATGCAACATTGCAAGATTGTTTAACGTAATAGCTACTTCACATTCAAATTTTGGTGAATTCTCTACTGATAGACGCCTATATATAGACAAAGTCTCTTCATAAAGACTCCCTATTAGATAGTATTGTTTGTTTTCTCCAAGAAAATCTGCATATTCCCGTATCAATTCGGCTAATTTCTCATTAGATATATTACCACGAGCCACTGAAACAGCCTTGTCATAAACTTTTATTACATCGGCAACCCATCCTACTTCCATCATATTATACAGTGTCCTGATTTTCAACCTATATTCTTCTATATTCTGCTCTATCGCACGAAGCATTTCTTTCTCCATTTCTTGCACTGCATGTAAACGAACCACATTGCTATCTGCATCTTTAGATATTTCTTCAAAATTGAGCACGGCATTAGCTCCTTTGTTATCTCCGGCCTCGAAAAGACGTATCGCTTCTGCTATCCTGGCTGTCGTAACAGTTGTTGACATCCGTGTGATGAGTTTGGCGGTATCTAAAAGATTGTTCTCCATAGTCTCGCGTCGTTCCTGTAAGTTATGTAACTCTTGTCGTAACTCTAGATCATCTGGATACCTCAAAACTCGCGACTGTGTTAACTCTATCTGCCTCAAAAGTTCCTGATATTCGGGATTATTTCCAACAAAAGGCACATTCTGCAAAGTAACAAATGGATGTCCATCAACTTCAACCTGCGAATTACGTACTTTTATTAATGTTCCTATCTTCTTGTTCTGATAATCCATAAACTGCAACAGAAAATTTATCTTCAAAGTATCTACATTCTCAAATCGACAGTAGAAATGGCCATAGTTCGTAGGAAAACTATCCTTGAATGTCTTCAATTCAGGAGTTATCTCTTCTGAATCTTTAAAATAAACATAGAGTTTCTTCGGATTCCGTCCCGCACAAAGTTCTGTATATGCAACATCTAATTCGCTTTTCGTGTAATCCCCAAATTGTGTCCAATAGAGTACCAAACACATCTCGCAGGTTTTAAGTTCTTTTTGATACTCTTCTTGCTTGTGAATAGGTCCCATCGAAGCATCTAGATATTCCCACTTGATAGGATCTATTTCTAAGTCGTGAGGCTTGATGATTCGATTAAGATATTGAATCATGTCGACGAACTCCAATCGTTCCAACCTTAACTCTTCTGACGATGCTATGAACACTTTTATTTTCTTCATGATATTCAAAATTTGATTATACCTTTAATCTCCGAAAGTTAGCATAAATTTATACAAATACATAAAATATCACTATTTTTTACTTCTTGATATACATTATGAAACTCAAATAAATATTATAATTTTATCAATGTTCATGTTGTCTCTCGCGAGAAACAGCATATTCTAAAAAACAAATACACGCAATGTTGCTATTATTCACCTACATTCTATTCAATAATTAAGAAAATAGCAAAACAATCATATTTTGATAAAACTAGACACTAATCCTGTATGTACAAAAATACATGGTAATACAAAGTCATTGCCCGGCAAAATAATGCACACTTATTTTGCAAGGCGTTATACTTTTCGTATATTTGTCTTTCCCATCTCTTGCAGGACTCCTTGAACCCGTATGCAAGAAGGGGAATATATTAGCAAGAACCAATCAATAAACATTTAGTGTTATGATAAACAAAATAAACCAAACGGCAGCCTACTTGAAGGCTCTTGTGGACTATCGTCCCGAAACAGGTATTATTTTAGGTACAGGTCTGGGACATCTCGCCGACCATATTACCGACAAAGTGGAAATTCCCTACGAACAGATACCGCACTTTCCCGTATCGACAGTAGAGGGTCATAGCGGTAAGCTCATCTTCGGCCACTTGGGCGACAAAGAAGTATTGGCCATGCAAGGCCGTTTCCACTTCTACGAAGGGTATGACATGAAACAAGTAACGTTCCCCGTTCGCGTCATGAAAGCAATGGGCATCAAGACGCTGTTTGTTTCGAATGCAGCCGGTGGCATGAACCCCGCTTTCAAAGTAGGTGACATCATGATTATCACCGACCACATCAATCTCTTCCCCGAGCACCCGCTGCGCGGCAAAAACTACGAAGAGCTGGGCGCACGTTTCCCCGACATGAGCGAAGCCTACTCGAAACGCCTCATCGCCAAAGCCGACGAGATAGCTGCCCGCAACAACATCAAGGTGCAACATGGCGTGTATGTAGGTACACAAGGGCCTACGTTTGAGACTCCGTCAGAGTATCGTTACTTTGCACGTATAGGTGGCGATGCCGTAGGTATGAGTACAGTACCCGAAGTGATAGTAGCACGCCATGCCGGCATGGAAGTTTTTGCTGTATCGGTCATCACCGACCTCGGTGTAGAGGGTGTCGTAGAGAAATGCTCACACGAAGAGGTACAAAAGGCTGCCAACGCTGCCCAACCGCTGATGACACAAATCATGAAAGAACTTGTAACCGAGTGTTGACGAAATGGAAAATCGGAACAGAACCGAGATAGCCACACTGGGCGAGTTCGGGCTGATAGAGAAACTTACCGCCGACATAACGCCTACCAACGAATCTACCCGCAAAGGCGTGGGCGACGATGCAGCAGTGCTCCACTACGAAGGGCGCGAAACTTTGGTAACGACCGATTTGCTGCTCGAAGGCGTACACTTCGACCTCACCTATGTGCCGCTGAAACACTTGGGGTACAAATCGGCGGTGGTAAACTTCTCCGATATATATGCCATGAACGGAACGCCGCGGCAAATCACCGTATCGCTGGGGGTATCGAAACGATTTTCGGTCGAAGACCTCGAAGAGCTCTACGCCGGTATCCGCTTGGCATGCCAAACATACGGCGTTGACCTTGTAGGAGGCGATACATCGGCTTCTATGACCGGGCTCACCATCAGCATTACCTGTATAGGCGAAGGCATTGCCGGTAAAATAGCCTATCGCAACGGAGCACGCGAAAACGACCTGATATGCGTAAGCGGCGACTTAGGTGCTGCCTACATGGGGTTGCAACTTCTCGAAAGGGAAAAGCGCGTATTTGCCGGCGAAAAAGACTTCAAACCGGCCTTCGATAACCGGGAGTATCTGCTCGAACGCCAACTGAAACCCGAAGCCCGCCGCGATGTTGTGGAGGCTCTCGACAAGGCCGGCATCGTGCCTACCGCCATGATGGACATATCGGACGGGCTATCGTCGGAGCTACTTCACATCTGCAAGCAGAGCCACACAGGATGCCGGGTCTACGAAGAACGTATTCCCATCGACTACCAAACAGCCTTGATGGCCGAGGAGTTTAACATGAACCTCGTAACCGCAGCATTGAACGGAGGCGAAGATTATGAACTGCTCTTCACCGTACCGCTGTCACTTCACGAAACCGTAAGTGCCATACCGGGCGTGAAAGTAATAGGCCACATCACTGCCCCCTCATTAGGGTGCTGCCTTGTCACCCGTGACGGCAACGAAATAGAGTTGCGCGCCCAAGGGTGGAACTCGCTGGCCGAAGAGTAACATAGCTGCAAAAAACTCATGCCGCAGGTTGCCCATAAATAGGTAATCTGCGGTTTTTATTTACAAACCGCCAAAACCGATTCGACAAAGAGCCCAACCCTCTCTTCAACGGTATTCTTGCATCTTACGTAAGCATTAATAGAAATATAACCTACACAAGGCACATATTCGTTTTCGGGCCATGCTATAAAACCGATTGATTACCCGACTTGGGATATAGAACTATTCCAAACAGGCGTAATTCAACCGAGAAACAACCTCTTTCACAAGTAGTGTCTATGTATCAACTGATTGCACTAACGTAAAGGCGTGAAATCAATCATCCAAAAAATATCTATAACTTTTTCAACAGATTTCGTCTGACCGTCCTCAACCCCTACGAGAGGTATCCCGGCTCCATAATCTCCAAAACCGCTCTCAACTCGGAGCGCAATTCGGGGAAGAAACGACATTGCAAATAAGCCAGTTTCATGCAGTAGGCACGGATACCGACCGGCTCAGAGGCGGCCATCATCCGGTCGATGCAGAAGTCCAGAAAATCGGTGCGGACTGTCGCTGCGTAGAAGGGCTGCCGGAGCAACAAATTCAGCAGCATCCTCCGCTTCGGAGCACGAGACGTACGCATGACTTCGTCTTTCAGGGCGTCATGCTTGTCGCACAACCACTCGCTATTTGCCAAGTCAGAATGCATAAATACCCATGCGGCATTTTCCGCCACCTGATTATCGGAATCGAACAGCAACGCATAAAGAGCCTCCCTCACCGAGTTATCCTCTTCTCCTTGCGTCAAATATGCCACTTTATAAATATCCGCTTTACCGATTCGGCCGACAAGCTGTTCCCGAAGCAATCTTTTCCAATCTTTTTTCATCTCATTTCTATTTACAAACCGGGAGGGAGTTTCTCCAACATCAACTCTCTGAAATTGAATGATTCGCCGTCGGCCGTAAAAGTACCATCGCCTTTGGCATGGATAATCCGCCTGTCGGTACAATCGGGATTCTCCACGACCCTTGTCACTTCAAGGATAATAAATCCGTAACGGTCGATGTAATCAACTACCCTACACTCCAAACAGGCGATGCAACCGTCAACCAACGGAGCCTCGACCGTTTGGGCTGGGAGTGCCTTCAATCCGAACTTTTCGAACTTGTCAACCTCAGCACCGCTGACCATCCCGATGCGCACCACCGTTTCCAACATCGATACCGGAGGAATACAGACCACACATTCGCGTCTTTCCAACAAGGCGGTAAACGAATGGTTCCACCGCCCGGTAGTCAGCACGATATGTTGTGCAAAATCGATGGCCATTGTCCACGAAATAGTCATTACATTGTTTCGTTGTCCGTCGAACGTGGTCACCAACACCAACGGTCCCGGCTCGATATATGTCAGTGCCTTTTCAATATCGACTTCTTTCATAACTGCGCACTTTCTATCACAAAAGTAAAGATAGGAATTTTATCCGTGATAAATCGTACCGGAACATTTTTTCTATTCTTTCCCAACGGGAACAAAACAAACATCTGATAATCCATAAAAAACTACCGATAACTATGCTTGTTCCCTCACATAGTTATCGGTAGATATGCTGTCGTATCGCAATGATAGCCTTATGATAAGGCAAAAAAACCTAACCGCCACACAAAAAGCGACACGGCATTGCCTCACAGACGCTATTATAATCTAAGCCATTTTTCACACAATTATTTGGATATATCATATAAGGCGCTATACACCTCCACAGTGGCTAATAAAGCGAGTAATATTGTTGCGAGATATGCTCCCAAGTATAAAGCGACTCTGCCAAACTCTTCATCTTATCGCCATTGAGGTCGGGTCTCGAAATAAGCGTTTTCAGACTTTCGACATCGGTAAAATAGTATGCCTCGTTCTTTGTCGTCTCTCTGTTATAGACTACATCATAAGCGATAATCGGGCGACCGAAGAACATGGCCTCTACCAAAGACGGATTCGTTCCGCCTGCACTGTGTCCATGAATATACATTTCGGTATTGGCACGCAACGCATACAAAATATCCAAATCATATATTCCATTGAGTATGACAATATTGGAATATCTGCTATATTTCTCTTTCAGATTTCTGGCATACTCGCTGTGCTCCCAATTACCGATAAAGACCAACTTCCGGCCACTTTGAGCAAACGCCTCTAAGGTAACATGGCAATTATTCTCGGGCTCTATCCGACAAACCGTAATGGCATACCGACCTTTTTGCAACCCGTAATTCGCAAGATATTTTTCTTGCGACTCTTCACTTACAGTTCGTCGCACATGATCGCCGCCATAAGCTATTAAAACCGACTCTTTATGATAGGTCTCATATACATAATCTTGTATGCCTTTGTTATCGGCAACAACCACATCGGCATGACGAACTGCCATATCGGTCGAATATCGAAGAATCCATCGGGCTAAACGTCCCCATTTGGCACGTCGGAACTCCAAGCCATCGATATTGATAATCAAACGTTTGCGGCAGAACATGCGGAATATAGGCAGAAAGCTGCACCCCGACGTACCCAATACAAGAATAGCGTCATAACCTCTCATAACCTTGCATAACGACCATATATCATATGGAATACTTTGTATTCCATTGGCATGTAAAGGTACATATTTCAGTATGCACCCTTTATATGAGGAGCGGCGCACAGGAATATCCTTGCTGCTGCAAAAAATGGTATATTGAACATCAGAAGGGCAATTATCGCCGATGATATTCTCTACCAACGTTTCAAAACCACCATAACTCGCAGGAACACCTTGTGTGCCTACGATTGCTATTTGTTTCATATAAAAAAGAGAAGAATTTATGCTACCTCAACCGGGTGGCAATCACAAAAATTATCAGAATAGTTTTATCTTATGCCCCGACCGATTATATACACGCAACTATTCGCTCTGTCATCGCTTGGAGATCGTAACGCTTAGAACACATCAAAGCATTTTCAGACAGTTGTATATATAAGCCTTTATCGGACAGAATTTTCTTTATGCACTCCTCTACCTTGCTCAACTCCTGCACATCGATTTTATAGCCATTATAACCGTCCTCCACCATCTCGGCAATTCCACCGACAGTGGGAACTATTACCGGAAGAGCGGCCGACATAGCCTCTAACGCCGTTAAGCCGAATGTTTCGATAGCTTGATTTTTATCAGTTAAATTCAGTACCATGGAAGCCCTATTATAGAACGGCGCTACATCATTTTGTCGCGGATACACAGCAAGATTTTCCAACTGTTCTATACCGTTTTCTTTCCAAAAAACAGCTATATTTTCAGGAGTTTCATTCAATACCAATTCAAATTGATACTCTTTCATCCGTCGCGCCAGCTCAATAAATTCCAACGCCCCTTTATATCGTTTCAGCGAACCGAGCATCAAAATACAACGACGCGCGAAAGCCTCGGACGGATTTGGAGACAGGCGCATTACAAACGCCTCCGACACAGCATTAGGCACGACAATCACATTCTCTTTACGGTTCAAAAACGAACACTGATAAGCAGATACACATACGATTTCCGAAGCCAATGCCTGCATAGCACGGGCAAGCAGTTTATAAAACGCACCTTTGGCAAAAGCATTCTCGTGATAATGATATATGACCTGCTTTCCTGTCAGTCGACCGGCAAGCGCAGCGCCCACAGGTAATATTGTATTGATATAGAAGGTCGTATTTCTATTAAACAGATAGCGCAAGGCAAAGAAGAATGTATATATCTGCACACCGAAATAACGCGCCATCGTTACCAATGGGTTATCAGAGAAACGATAAGCATACGTATGCATCCTCACGTTCTCGTACTTCTGTAAATCGCTCAATGCACCTTCACCTCTCGATGTTACCACATCTATCTGCATCCCTTTCTCTGCCAACTCACCCAGCAGCATCCGCAATACTTTCGGACTACCACTGTAATCGTTGAAAAGATGAAAACAAACAAGCTTGTTCATTCTTCCAAATAGTTAATTCTCCAATAATTTCAACATTTTTACCCATAGAGCAATACGTTCGCGAGTATCACTGCTAATAGGACCTTTCTCCCGGTTAATATATAATGAGATGATAGCCAGCAAGTAACATTTCAATGAGAGTGTCCAATCATCATGAGTAAAGTTCGATACACTGCGTTCCGCCTCTATATCCCTCAATATTTCATCTACGGTAAGGTGTCTCTCAAAAATCGCGGTTTGAATCTTATAATGAAAATAATCCAATCGGGGTGGATATGAGAGGCGGGCATACTCCCAATCGAATACGAAAAGGTTTCCCTTCTCAACAAACATATTCCAAGGCGTAAAGTCGGCCTGGAAAGCTGAAAATTGCACTTCCCGACCCATATAGCAAGACCGGACTTCGGCCATAGTTTGGGCGACAGGGGCAGCCTCATCAAGCTGGCTCAACCGATTTTCCAAGATGCTAAGGTCTTGACAGAAATCTGTCTGCTCGAAATCTAACGTCTGCCGACTGCACTCGGCGAGCTTATCCAAGAAACGACTATGCAAAAGCGTCCACTCATGTACAACTTTTGATTTTGCCGTTTTTATTGTAGTTTGGACAAAGACGTGTATGCCACATTCCAACGTACCACAATAGAGAGGTTCCGGAATATGTTCAATGCCTTGTGCTCGAAGAGTAGAAAGGATACGATTCTCATGCTTAAACACAGCGAAGATATCCTCGCTTGTTGTCACCTTTACATACCCCAATATTCGGGAGCCACGATTTATCTGCATCGTAATCTTCTGATGCACACAAGGCGTCCCACAAAATACCGAAAACTCGAGATTCTTTTCACCCAATATGCGCTCCAACAAGATACGCAACTCGTCGGAGAGTGCCAAGCGCATCCGTTTGGCATGAAGAACCCGACATACTACCGGATTCCAGTACAACCACGGCAATCCTGCCTTTACAAGTTTCCCTTTGGGGCCGCTCGGCTGATAAAGATTCATCGCCGTACGCATGTTACGCGCCGGCATCAACCATCGCTTTCCGTCGGCATTCGCAAAACTGAGAAACGAAGCTCCTTCTCCGAATTTTAATATCAATTTCAGTTGCTCATCGATATTCATTTTTTATCTAATTCAACTAGCAAATCTTCCAGAAACTTCCCCTTCGCATCCCAATTAAAAACGGTTTGAATTCGTTTTCGGCCGTTTTCACCCATCCGTTTGCGTAATTCTGGGTCCTTCGCTAATTTCATGATAGCTTCAGCCATGTCTTTCGGCATTTGTTCAGGGTTGGTAACTGGTAAACGAATAGCACAATTGTCGTCGGTCGAAATTGCCATTCCAGACCAATTTAGACATATAACAGGTAATCCAATAGCCATCGCTTCCAATAAAGAAAGATTGCATGCATCCCTAAGACTTGAACTGACAAAAATTGATGCTCCTTCAAGGTCCTTTAAAACCTCATTTCGTGTTAAGTCCTCTTTATAAATTATGTGCCTGTCTAATTGTAATGATTTTGATTCTTCTTTGATTTTTTTTCTTTCGGGTCCACTCCCAATAATAACACACTTATAATTAATGTCTTTATTTATATATTGGAGAGCTTTTACAAGTGTGATGACATTTTTAAAACCAATTAGTCTCGAGGTCGATATAATGGTCAGATTGTTAGATTCTAAATTTGATGCATGATATTTAAAAATTTCTTTTTCGATTGCTCCATCAGAAAGTGTCCTTGTTTTTTTCTGAAAAAAAATAGGAAATAAATTTTTTGTATCGTTTGTTCTGCAAATAATAAATTTCGCTTTATAAGCAGTATAAAGAAATAATGGATTGATGTAAATTGTATATCTTAAAATAATGCGTAAAATTTGCATTAATCTTTGTTGAAAATTTAATCCCGAAATAAAAGAATTCGGTATACTTTCTCCTCCACCTAAGGGACCATATATAAAAGGAATATTAATGAATGGCAAGAAGGTTGGTAACCAGACATTTCCAAAAGTTAAATGAATACTTGCATTGAAGTTATATTGTCGTTTTAGTTTTAATACAACCTTAATTATTCCAATTTGCCATAGTATGTAGTATAAATAGATTCCTTTGGATTTATTTTTGAAACGTCTAAAAAAACTATGAGTATCGTAATAATGAAAATGAATATTGGAAGCTATTTCTTTGGGAATATTTTTAGAAATAGGTTCTTGGTTGTTCGCCCTTGTAATTACATGGACTTGATTATGTTTTGCAAGTTGTATCACAAAATTCCAGCCGACAGCTTGTTCAGAACCCTTCAACGGTTCGCATGCATATGCTGATACTAATAGATTTTTCATTTCACAATATTGTTAAATTGATTGGCAAAATGTTTGACAATTTTTTCCCAATTAAACTGCTCTTGAGCTAATTGTCTAGCTTTGACTGACAATTCAGCCCAATCCTCTTGTCTTTTATATAGCTCTATAATTCCACGGCATAAATCAAAACTTGTTGGCTCTACCATGATGAATGCATTAGAATTAAAATAATAAGACATATGGGATGTTCTTGTTACAATTGTTGGTATCCCAAGTGATAATGCTTCAATTACAGATATTCCAACAACATCAGAATATGCTGGATGTATATATATATCCAAATCTAAGAGAGTATGTATTTTTTCTTCTCCATAGATTCCATTTGTAAAATGAACAATATTTTCTAAATTTAAAGAAGCTACAAGTCTTTGTAATTTATAAGTTTTTGAATTTATTGGTCCAATAAGGTATAGTTCAATTTTTTGTTGAATGTTGTTGGGTAATAATGCTATTGCTTTAATTAGATTATCTATGTTTTTTTCAACTGATAATCGTCCCACATATCCCAATTTTATTTTTGAATGTTTCTTTACTTTGTATATTTTGTTTGAATAAAAAGCCTGATCCATTCCATTTGGAATAACAAATATGTTTGGGTGATTGCAATATTTAGCAATGTCAGTAGCTTCCTCTCTGGTTATAGCATGAATACCTGCAGAATTTTCGAATAGATGTTTTTGCCAAAGTTTATGATATAATAATTTAATCCAATAATTAGATTGTTTAAGCCTGTCTACAGAATAGCCACAGTGAGCAGTTATTATATAAGGTTTGTTAATTGATTCTAAATATTTCCCTAATTTTATATTCATAATATGCCATACCCCATGGAGGTGTACAATATCAACATTATTAATGTTATTTTTTATATATTGGAAAGCTTTATTAAAATTCTTAAATGCATGAACTTTGAAAAAAGTTCTATCAACTAGTTCGTAATCTGTCGTCATTGACTTACTTACTCCAACGACTGTTACATTATCATTGTTTTGAGTTTGGTGTTTTGCTAATCCATAAACCACTTGATTAACCCCATTGGCTCTATTAGGATTTGCTTTTCCTAAAATAAAGTGAAGAATTCTCATAAATTAACGTCTAAAGTGTGCAAATATATTTTTTATAACAATTTGTGGTGCACAATATTTTTCCCAATATAAACGGGCGTTGATTTCAAGTTTGTTTCGATAGTTTGTGTCTGTTAGGAGTATATTAATAGCTGTTGATAATTCTGATTCATTATTTATTAGGTATATTTCATGGCCATGTTTTAGCGGCTCTGTTAAGTCGTTTTTAGGAGGTGTCGATATTATGGCTTTACCCATGCAGAGAAATTCTGGAAGCTTCCACCCATGACACTCTCTTACAGCTGGTGTGTTGAATACACAAAATGAGTGTTGTGTTTTATTTATATATTCTGCAGGAGATATTCTTTTGGTTTTACAATATCGTTCCCATCCAACTGGGATATTTGCCGATAGTTTATTCATAATAAATCCTCCCTCAAAATCGATATGTGGATTTGTTTTACAAAGCTTCATGAAATTAAATCTGAGTGTATTTGTATATTCAATACATTCTTTATAATTCCATAAAGAGCATGCTATAAAAATGTAATTTGACGATTTTTTACTATAGCGTTTATCGTAAGCTTTTAATGTCTTCCGTCTGGTTATTTGATAGATATATGATTTGAATGTATCAAATAATATTCGTTTGTTTCCATAGTTATTCGTTCTGTATGACAAAAAAGTATGATAGAAACCTTTTAAAAGAGTGATGGTTGGATTCCATATATTGATCGCAAACGATGGGGGAATTATAATTACCTTTTCTAACTCAGGTGGTTCATTATATTTGTAATTTGACTTAAAGTAATAGTCACACCAATTATATGCATCAGTTAGAATCGATCTAGGATCTCTACTATCAATAACAATTCGTATTATTTTATCATTGTCAAAAATTGTAATTAATAAAGTCCTGTCAACTATTGAATTAAATTGATTAAATGATACTTGTTTTGAATATTTTGCAGAAAAAGTGATACAACTTTTTCCAAAATTGTCATAAAGACCTTTGATATAAAATGATGCATATCGAATGTCGCATCTTGGATCAATATATATTTTCATAATCTATTTAAAAATTGATTAAATACAACTTCGATTGCTTGATCTACCACTCCTTCAGGTGATTTATTTGCATCAATTTTGTGAAATCGTTTGTTTGAATTTGTTAAATTACGAAATACAATCAATTGTCGATTGATTTCGTTAAGAGTTAGTTCTTGTTTTCTCTGATAGATCGTATCAGCATCAGCATCAAGTACAAAAACGACTTTGGGTTGAATAGTACATTTAACGAATTGTTTACGAAGCCAAAGTGGTAAACTGATTCTTGAACGCTTGGGGTCTACTAAAAAGTCATAAATATAGCGGTCAAAAATCGTGTATTGTTCATATTGAACCTCTTTGCGCAATAAAAAAGGCACACCGATAAGATAGTCCATCCAATAATAAACCATTCGAATTAATGAGCTAATTTTTCCTGCAGGTTTTGCTCTATGTGGATTTGTGAAATCCTTATCTTGTTTCATTACTTTTGCTTTTTCTCCTACTGCTCCCAAATTAGGTAATAATGAAGGTCTAAAATGGTGTACATTAAATCTTGTTTCGGGTGCATTATAAAAATATTGCAAACGAGAAATGAGATTGTTTATAAATGTTGTTTTGCCAGTTCCGTCAGGAGCCTCGACTGCGAAAAATCGCCAAAACTTTTGGGGACAAATAATGAGGCGATAAAATTTTCCGACAAGGAATCTGATGATATTTCTTGATGTATAAAATGGACGTTTTTTTAAAATTTGTTTCATCGCAGTTGCCTCATACTTTTTTGCATGTGCAATAATTTTTACGTAATTATTTTGATTGAGTAGGTCTGTAATCTCTTTCCCAATTTCATGCCCAAAAAAGTTAAACAAAATAGAGTCAATTTCTTTTTTGTTTGAAGAATATGTTTCTGAAATTTTTACTTGGTATTTTTCCTTTAACGATTTGTAGGCAACAATATTTTGAATCAATAGCATTGCACAATCCATTGCAGGGCCTAATACATAAAAAGATTTATATTTTATGACGTGTGTATAGAGTTCTTTAAATTTAAAGAACTCAAAGCCTTTATAATTTTCATTTTCAATGATGTCGATATGTATACCAAAATTTTTTTTTATATCCATAATGTACCAGCAACGCATTCTATCAAATTGTGTTACAGTATAGTATGTAATATTTAAGAACATCATTGTTGCTTTTAGTGAATTTGCAGCAGTCTGATATTTCCCGGGTTCGATTACAATATCCACATCTTTACCGATGTTGTGCTCAGGCAATTGTTCATAATTCCGCAAAATAAAATATTTAACGTTATTATGATTTAACTGCCCAACTAATGTTGAAAAAAACGCCGAATGAAGATTATTCCATTGATATTTTACCATAGGATTTTTCTTTTAAAAAAAATGATGTTGTAAATATCATGATAGCCCCCCAAGTATAAGGAACATTAGTTAAAGACATGTTGAAAAGTGCTATCCAAATCAAAGTTTCAAGGGAGAAGAACTTTGTTATAGCACATTTAAATACAAGTATTTGCATTGTAATGAAACTTAATAATCCATAATCACCAATTCCACCGATTAGAACAGTGTCACTAAACATTCCATCTTTCAAAGAATAGTCAACACCATGCCCGAACCAAGTATCCCATTTCATTAAATCTAATGAAGTAATAGTATTAACTAACGGAACGACGCGGGAGGCAGCACTTCCGTCTGCTTTCCGAACAATATCAGCATCCAAAGTGAGGAACGCATTGAATGTTTTGTATGCTCGTTGTAATGGCTCAAAATCGATGTAAGGGATTAGCGCATAAAAAACAACTAATAATGGGATGACAATAAATGCATATTGGCGTCGAATGAAATATAATGATATAATACCTAACGCAATAAATGCAGTTCCACTACCCATTGTCAGCATACACCAAAGAAAACTGATTGTAGGCCATTTAGCTTCTTTGTATATTTCTTGAAATGAAAGAGAACGTGCATATTTTAATTCATACATCCGTAGTAAAGCCAAAAATAATACAGTTAAAATTCGAGCGGCAGTAGATGGCTCATATGATAGGGAATTAGCTCCAATTCCTCTGTCAAGAACTTGGACAAGATTAATGGGAGCAAAAGTTGTGATTCCTATAATGATAAATATTTGTTGTATGACAAGTGTTGCAAAATAGGCGAGAATTAAGCCCTTGAGAATTCGTATAAAAAAATCAGAATCGAAAGCCTTTTCTGCTACAATAAGATTATAATAAGTGATGTAAGTAAGAAGGAATGAACACAGAAATAGAACGGTACTCCATCTAAGTGATGCCGGGTGCATAATTGCTGCAAAAACTACCAAACAATAATATAGTACACACCAAAATAGGGCTTTTGTAATTTTGGGCGTAAGAGTGATGAAAATGAAGGGGCATAATGCAGAAACTGCTAGTTTTAAATAGCTAATACTGGCTCTGCTTTCTATTGGAATATATTGGATGCAAAATAGCACTAATATAAAACAAGCAATGTTCTTAGTAGTGAAATGTGACAACAACGGTTTCATTATTATTTACCTATCGTAAACTTTGCATATTTGTTGATGACAGAGACTAAAAGATGTTGTATAGGTAATGAAAGGATAAAACAAATAATAGTAATCCATCCATAAAAAGGTTGATTGAAACCATTCTCTACAACTATAATAAACAATACCATTATTATAGAATAATGAGTCACCATTAAGTTTAATGAATTCAATCCCCAATAATTGAAATAATTTAAAACAGATGATTGTTGCATTGGTTTGGCTAATAACAACAATCCCAATGGGCCAAATAATGGAGCTAAGAAACTCCATAATGGCGATAAAATCGGAGGAAGATAGTTTGCCGTAATAAAAGCAAATATGCAGAAAGCTAATCCTATAACAGTCAACAATAATTTTGAACCTTTTAGAATATTATTTTTTAGGATTGAGTATGCATAATAACCAAACGCTATACCAATCCAAGCTCTTAATATATTGCTAATAGTACGAAACGGTGTATCAATAATTCGATATATGGTTTCTGTTTCACTTCCAAATATTTGAATATAATAATGTTTATAAATAATAGTAATGACAAGAGCCAAAACAATAACCCATACTTTATTTTGTTTTTTTAACCAATACCATATAATCTCCCCACCAAATAAGGCAGGTAAGAACCATAAAGTCCCTATACCACGAAGAGTAATAGATTTATATATTTCTGTTCCAATAAATTTAATATCATAATACCCAAATCCGAGTAAGATAAAGTCAAAAACAAGAATTATAGCTGTCCACCACAAATAAGGAATACCCAGTTGTTTCCATCGTCTTTTAATGAGCTCTTTTAGTGTCCGCTGCGAAGGATGCATAGCAGATACCCATCCGGATGTTACATAAAAAGCCGTTATCATAAATGACCCGATAAAAACATTAATTGTTGAAGGTAGAATACCCTGCTCGTAGTGCAAAAATGTGATACAGAGAATTGATAATCCTTTTACAATGTCTATATAACGTTCTCGTGCCATCATCTTATTTTCCTATCTTTTTTACAAAGGTAAACAATCTCACATAGAGTATCATAGAAAGTATTGCCAATTTTTTCCCTATCCACACATCCCCGCTATATCGGTCTATAAAATATATGCGTGAGCGTTTCCAATGTTGAAAACGTTTTACGGGATCTCCTTTTGTAGAAGCAATATGGCGGTGGGTGGCTTGTGCTTTTGCTGTGAAATACATGCATTTTTCTGCCATTTCTACCTGACGGGAAAGAATTGGCTCTTCGCAGTAGAGGAAAGGATATTCATCAAAAAATCCAATTTCTCGAATAAAATCCATTCTGACCATCAGGCAGCAGCCACTTACTTTTGAACAGTAATGGCTATCTTTGTAATTGTCAATGAATTCGTATGCATCAATGTCCTTTTTGCGAAATAAGCCCTTTATCCAATTGAAGCTTGTTGTCCAGTTGCCGTCTCTAACCAATGGATTTTGATGGATTCCGTCAGCTCCCACGATGTCGGAACCCGCTACAACAATTTCCTCGTCTTGCTCCATTACTTCGACAAGCCGTTTTACGTAGTCTGTTTGTGGAAATTCCATATCAGGATTGGCTATGAGGGCGTATTTATATCCTTTCTCAGCCGCATAGCGCAGACCTATATTGTTACCCGCGTTGTAGCCCCTATTTTCAAGACTGGCAATAAAAGTGCAGCCTTGCTCTTGGCAGAGAGTTGCCACCTTTTCGCCGTCAGGCGAACAATTGTCGACCAACACCAATTCCAGTTCCACTCCTTCCTGCCGCTTCAAGAACGACACGCATTTCCGACAATCGTCGGAAGAATTATAGTTAAGTATGATTACTGCTACTTTCATTTTCCGAATTTAGATTGTACGAATTGAGAGAATTCCCATAATAATAATGGGATAGTAACACCTACAATGGAGTAAATAACCCAACTAAATGAATTTAATCCTGAAATTACAGGAAAATCCGATAGTCGGATTATTGGTAAATTGTAAATATGCAATGAGAATTAAACTGATCAATTTAAAGGAAATGAAATGGAACGTAAGAATGTATAATGTTTTATCACCAACGTAATTTAGTACTTTTAAAGCATTTCCTGTAATGTGTCCGGCGAAATTTATGATGCCAATAGTTCCAATCATCGCTACTATAAAATATAAAAAGATTGAAATATTGGTCGAATCCATGGTTCCTGTAAAAAAGAAGGTTACTGTAAATACGGTTAATAAGGAAAGTATTCCGTACAGCATATTACTATGGTTGTCAGAGGAGTGATGGTAAGAATATCCCGCCAAATAAAAACTGGTTGCCAACATCGTTTTACTTCCAATTGTTGGAATCTTGAAAGGAACAATGCTTAAGATGTATGCAAGAACAAGAAATGTCAATGTCAATATAACGCCATTTTGAAATTCTTTTCCCTCTTTTCTGTTGGGTATGGAATGTGATAGTTTAAGTGCAATAATTGATATAACTGAAGCATATAACAATTCTTTCAAAAACCAATATCCTCCGAGCAGTTGTTCACTACCTGTCATTGTAACAATGTGTAAGAGTTTATATGCCATATCCATCAGTGTATAACTACTATTATAGATATGCAATGAGGTTAGAACATTGTGTAAAAGCATAAATATTACAGACCATTTTACAAATGGCCACCATAAACCTTTGAATCGACGTTTTACAAATATTGACATATCATTTAAATATTTGTCTTTTAGTAAAAAGCCTGAAACAAAGAAAAAACAGGGCATATGGAATAGATAGATATATTCACTCAAAAAAGTTGGGCATCCACTATGTCCAATGACCATAAGAATTATACAAAGAGCTTTTGTTACAGATATTTTAGAATCGAAAGTCTTAATTGTCATTTTAACAATAATTGCTTTATTATTGATTTTTCTAAAGCACTTATTTTCTCTGCTATTATGTTATAAGCTCTTGCTTGTGATATTCTCAACAGTTGAGAATTACTGATATATTCAAGGGTTTGCTGAATAGCTGTAGATGTATCAAGTTCTCGAGCATTGATAGTATAAGGATAGTTTAAGTTGTTATATAAGCCTTCGAACTTTCGGCTGTATGAAAATGGGATAGTCACAACACCGGCTGAAAAGGCTCCAATCGTGGCATGCATGCGAGCTCCGGTGAATACATCCATTTCTGCAATAAAATTTTTTGCTTCAATTGGGGTCGTAAAACGTGGGGCTAAATGAATGGATGGATATCGTGTCGCCAATTGTTCGGAAATCGGATAATCGCTTTCTGGGTTTATACCCGCAGAAATGACATGAGGAATTATGTAAATTTTAATATCGTTCTGCTGCAGCAGGTTTTCGATAAGTGAGGTTATATAAGTGCGATAGTCTACTGTAAGGCTGAATTGGTTGTCGCTCGTATATCCACCGTTCCAAAGAAGTCCGGACACATTAATGCCTATTTTCTTTTTTGTGGTTGTTATCGTGTTATGATTTTTGTAGGGAAGTGCAAAAGCTACATCAGTGAAGATGTCCATGTCAGTGCCGCATAGGGACTTAACATATTCCGCTGACGCAGCATCGCGAGAGCATGCATAATCTGCGTTACGAATGATGTGTTTTGCAACCGATTTAGCCATCCAATGAGTGTATGGGCCATACGTTTGTGGACCAAGAATAAATTTCTTGGAATAAATCATTGCCAATTTCTTAAAAGCACAGGATTTAAGAAAACCTTTCAGTCCATAAATATCGGAGAAGCTGTCGCCAGCAGTAAAATCAATAGAAATATCGCATTCTTTTAAACGTTTGACCAATGTCTTAATTGAATCGATGGAACGTGGGTTATATCCAGCAGAAATGACAGATACCTTTTCTGTTGATAAGGATGATGTGTCAAAATCATTGCCTTGAAAAAAAACAAAGACTCGAGTGTGCTCCGTCGTAATTTTATTTAAAATACTCAAAAAGGAATATGAGAGAGCATTACATCCCATATTTCCACTATTAAAGCTAAGTCCCCAAAATCCAATTGTTTTATTTGTGCTCATAATTAAAATTTGGAAATATATTCGTCTACCGATTTGCGTTGTGCTTTAATACAATATGATTCGTTTGCGTAATGGCCGATTCCAACAATAGCAACGATGGCTTCATTTTCAGGAATGCCACAAAGTGTTCGCAATGATTTTTCATCGGAACGCAAAGACCATTGAAATATGCAAGAACCAAGATTTACGGTTTGTAAAGCCAATCTCAGATATCCTAAAAAAATACCACCATTCACAAACCATTGATTATATTCAAATAGACCAAAGAAGTTTTTTGCAGAAGTGACAACGAGGAAATTGGGAATTTCATTTTCAAATCCACGATTGCCCGGTATCAATTTGCTGATTCCCACATTTTTTATTGGATCCATCGTATAATATACCTTCACAGGTTGTCGATTACACGCAGATGGTGCCATTCTGGAAAGAGAAATTGCCGATTTTATTTCATCTTCTGTTACAGCTATTGATTTATCATAATTCCGAATGCTTCGCGTGTTTTCAAACAATGATTGAATAGCTTCTTTATTTTGGCAGGTAAGTACCTCTTTTTTAATATTATCTACTCCTGCAACGCAATAATTGTTAGAAATATTGGCAATATAATGAAGGCATTGTTGGTATAGTTGTTCGATTATACAATTTGTTTCTCCAACCGATTGTTTGTATGTTAAATAAGCTTTGACAATAGCAATCGTTTCAAACACGGCATAATTATTGTGAGGATATCCTTTCTTTAAATAATATAATTAAGAAGTGTACTAAGCTGTTTTATTGCTTTAGCCTCTCCAAATCCTTTTTTCTTGTTTCTATACGATAAGCCTTTTTCTAAAGAATGTACCCCAACTGTTAGTTCGAACTGCAATCGATTGATTTTATCTTCTTTAGTGTATAATAATTCGGTAAATTTAATAAATTCAAAACCATCTTTAATCGATATGCGAATAATGTCTATAAGATGTTTTAGAATTAACAAGTATTTTCTCATAATTAAATTTATTTAAGCAGAAATAACCCATCTGCTATGTATTTTCTAATTGGGTATGTTTTAATGAATTTGTTTAAACAAAATAGCCATTGTAGGAGTGACTTATTCTGGATGTATTTAAATCGGTCGTTATTGATTGATAGATATTTGTCTGTCGTTTCTGTGTAGTCTGCATTTTCATAATATCTTAAAATGAAGTCTTTGAAAGCTTGCAGATTTAAATTGTGTCTGTGGATACTGTATAATAATTGATTTCCATTGAATTGCCTGTTTTTCCATTCTGTAGCAATCTTGTTACTTGTACTATCAGGGTAGCTTCTCCGATTGACTAATACTTCATCAACGTAATACAAGCCATTTTGTAATACTGCTATAAGATTGACAGAAATATCATAAGGAATTATAGAAATACATTCTTTATAATGGTGCTGTAGAATTTCTATTTTAAATGCTGTGGTCATTCCAAGATACCAGTGAAATTGGCAAAATTCATTGAAATTAATTTTCTTAATACCGCTTTTTTTCCTGTTCGGAGTTTTTATATGTTGATCAAAAATCGTGTTTTCATAGAATCTAGTGAACGCAGAACAAATAGACATTGCATCCGGATGATTCTTGAAATAATATTTTATTTGCTCAACTTTGTTGGGCTGCCAGATGTCGTCTTGGTCGCAAATGAAAATAATATCACCAGTTGCTTTTTGAAAACCATCATAAAAATTTTGACTGAATCCTTTATTTTGGACATTTACTTCAAAATGCCAATGCGATAGATTGTGCCGAATAATAAAATCTTGACAGATTTTGGCAGTATTGTCGGTTGAGCAATCATCTAATATGATAACTTCGTCGACAGGAACGGTTTGAATTCGAATGGATTCAAGTTGCTCCAATATGAATCTTTCACCATTATAGGCAGATAGGACAACTGAGGTTTTCATTTAATATGCAGTTTATTTTTTATCAGATTCATTGCAATAGCTTTTTCTTCTCTATTCAAACCCAAAAGTATAATGGATAATACTGTCAAGCTTAACGATATGAAAATTGAACTTAAAAGTCCCAGTATGGATTCTACATTGATGTACGTTACTATCATCATTGTTGAAAATGACAATACGGCGACAAACAAACAACGGAATACTATTTTAGTAAAAAATAGATATATGTTTAAATTTACCAATTTTCTTAAAACAATCAATCTGATCAATAATGTAGAAATTGTTATTGTTAATTGAACCAAATAAACAGAAACCGGAGGATTGCCAAGTTTTAGCAACAAATAAGAAAACGGGATGTTTAGAATCTCAAAAACTCCACATGCTAGTTGGAAAATTTTTATGTTTCCAGTTGCATTTGCTGCTGTAGCTAAGGGTAATGAAAAAGTATTTATAAGGGATGAAATAAATATTATTCTGCAGAAATCAGCTGTATGTTCTGGAACAGTTCCCAACCAAAGTTGTAAAATATCGTCAATGTTAATCCAAACTGGTACGACGAATATCAGTAATAGAAAGAATGAAAACTTTGCACTCTGATTGATTAATCGGTAAAATGTTTGAATTTCATCAGCAGCAAATGTTTGAATGATTCTCGGATTTACTGCAATTTGGAAATTTTGAACAAATCCCCCAATTGCTCCATTTACTTGAGAAGAAATTCCTCTAGCGGCATTTACTATAGGGCCAAAGAATATATTCATAATAATGCTGACAACTTGACCATTAAGAATCATAGAAATGCTACTGAATATGTTCCATCCGGAAAATGAAAGCATTTCCCGATACAATTGTTTGTCTTTCGAGAAGATGAAAGAACATTCGGGAAACTTCTTTTTACAATATATATAGTATGTCAAATAGTTGGCCAAAACGACAAGGAACATGGCCAATGCATAGACAATGAGTTTGTCAGTTTGAATTATGTATAACATACAGGCAACACAAAGTCGCAGAAGCACATCTATTATACCTATGGTGGCATATTGTTTCATGTGCTCATGTGCTATGATAGTTGCAGAGTGTGGTATCATTATGATTGAAAACATGGCAGAAAATATGGAGAACTGATATACATAATTGGCAGCAACCATACGCTCTGTCGGGATATTCATATGCGTATTGAGAAACCATAATCCCACTGTCTCTGCAATGATAAGCACCAAAAAGGCAAGTGCTGCGTGAATTACGATAGATGAAGAGTATACTTTGCTCAGCCTATCGTAATTTCCACTTCCTAATTCATAATTAATAAAGCGTTGGGTGCTTAACGAAAGAGTCGAGTTCAGAAATCCGAGCATAACAACAATGCTACCTACAACATTGTAAATGCCATAATCAATCACCCCTAATTGATTTAATAATATGCGTGACGTGAAGAAACCGATAAACATCGATATCAGCATACGCACGTAGAGCACTGCTGTATTTTTTGCTATTCTCTTATTTTCAGCATCTGCCTCGCTCATTATATTAGCTTACCTGCGTTTTTTATTTGAATACACAACTGGACGATATTCTAACTATTATAAAAAATACAGTAGCATCATCTCTTTGCATACATTTCCTCGTAGTACTTTTCGTAATCGCCCGAGGTGATGTTGTCCATCCACTCCTGGTTGTCGAGGTACCACCGTACGGTCTTCTCGATGCCTTCCTCGAA
>CALUJY010000004.1 GCA_944321085.1 uncultured Barnesiella sp. | reverse complement strand
CTTGCTCAAGACAGTTAAAGGGTTCTGCTGTCTTATGCAAGAAATAAAAAATGGAATTGATAGAACCCACCTATAATAAAATGCTCTTAAAATGGCTACACGTGAACGCTCAAAGTGGTGTCGTATGTAACTACGAGAACTCCCGGCAATATGGGCGACATATCTATTGGAACGGCTATGCCAATGCCTGGTTTACATTGATGTTCCCAAAGAATTGGCAAATAAGCATGGGCGCATTCTTTTCTGGCGAAGAGCATCGGTATAATTACGTAAGTTATTCTTACGCAGGCGCGACTTTTGCCGCAGGCAAGGGTCTGTTCAATAACAGCCTGTATATACATATTCAACTCAATAACCTTCTCAGGATGGAACAAACATCTCGTTCTTATTATGACAATTATTTTGCAACAACGGCAAGTGATGTACATGTATTCAATGTTTCACTCAACATCCGCTATACTTTCAATATAGGTAAAAAAGAAATCAAGATACGCGAAGTAAAAACCGACGGATTGGCTGTTGAAAGAACTCAATAAACAAAGTTGATTCATCGCAAAAATCGATTATAAACACCCCAACATATATCCTATGAAACATCTCAGCATCCTACTCTTCTCCACTCTTGCAATAGCACTCTCAGCCTCGGCCTACACCCTGCAAGGCACCGTCGTTACGGCCGACCAAAGCCCTATGCCGGGAGCTTCGGTAGTACTCTTTGCTGCCGGCAACGACAGCGTACCCGTAGCCGGGACAAGCTGCAACGAACAGGGAGCGTATCTGCTGCAAGCCGACGGAGGCACTTACCGTCTGCGCGCTTCTTTCATAGGAATGAAAACGGCGTGGCGCGACGTAACACTCTCACAAGACACCCGCTTAGATACCATCGTGATGCAAACCGACACCCTGCTCACCCAAGAAGTTACCGTAACGGCTCACTTCGTGAAACACGAGCCCAACAGCATCACCATCTCCATGCAGGGTAATCCCATCGCCCGCAACTCGACGGCCTACAATATGCTCTATAAACTGCCCGGCATGTACGGGCTGACCATCTACGGCCGCGCTGTCTCTAAAATATACATCGACGACCAGGAAACAGATATGAACGCCGCCACAGCAATGCTGAAAAGTTTGCAAGCCGAAGACGTAGAGAGTTTCGAGCTCATTCCTATTGCCAATGCCGAATACAGTGCCACCACCGAAGGTAGCGTACTGCGTATAAAACTGAAGAAAAAACGCGAAGACGGAGCCAACATATTTGTATATGCCCAAGGGAAATATCCCTACGAAGGAAAAACCGTCGATTCTTCCTATGGTGTCACCTCTATGGCAAAAATCGGGAAAGTAGAATCTTTCACCTTCGTCGGGTTCGACAACGAGCATACATGGCCTACGCACAGTTACAATACTCGTGTATATAACGACAACACAATAGTCGAAGCACAATCCGAGCGATTGTCCGGGAACCGTTATAACAAACTATACGTACAACAAACCCTGCGCTACAATATCAACAAACATCACATGATTGGAGGCAGGTTCCACCTTTCATGGCATCCCAAAGCCTATGCCACGAGCGACATTCTCTATACAAAAAATACCACATCCTTGATATTCCCTCAAAAAAGCGAAAGCAAATACGAGACATTCTACCGCTACATACAGGGATACGCCTACTACACGTGGTTGCTCGACGACCGCGGCTCAGCTCTAAGCGCCACATTCCAATACTACCGAGCCAATCAAGGGAACCTCAGCACCTATACAAGTTTCTTCGAGAACGATTCCACCGAAACGATACGGAGCCCATACCCCACCTCTTATGCCGTCTATTATCCGTCTATACAATTTGTAAAACAATTTGCCAACGGCATGGGCTTACAAATCGGATTCCGCTACCTGCACACCGATGGCGATATGTCACGTGAAGAGACAACTACCACCACATCACATCAAGATGCCATAACAATAAACGAATACAAACCTTATACTTTCGACGAGGACCTGTATTCGGCATACGCCCAATTTGCAGGTTCTCTCTTCAACAAGAAACTTTCATACCTACTGGGGCTCACGGTACAACATGTCGATACACGGCACAGATTCTCTTACAACGACCCTGCCACACTCTTCCGCTCCACCGGTGTATTTCCATCGGTAACCCTGCAATACACCCATAAAAACAACTACACATCCGTTACATACTCGCCATACACCAATTATCCCACCGGATACAACCTAAATTCCACACCTTACAGGACCGGAACTTACAGCTATTGGCAAGGCAACCCCAATTTGAAAGCCCCGTATAATCACCGGCTGCAACTACAACAATCGTTGTGGAACTGTTTGTCATTCACCCTCAGCGGTACATGGATAGTCAATCCAGTTGCATCACTCTATACAATAGGCGAAGATAGGCAAACCATTTACGAAACACTCGAAAACTTCGGTAATTACGACACATACAGACTCAATGTCAGTTTCTCTAAAATGATTACAAAATGGCTGCACATCAACGCCAACGGTTCTACATGGTGCAACTACGAAAACTCCCGCCAATATGGCAAGCACACCTATTGGAGCGGTAGTGTAAACCTCAGTGCCACAGCCATGTTACCCAAAGATTGGCAAATATACATAGGCAGCGGTTTCAGCGGCGAAGAGCGTCAATACAACGTCATTACCTATCCACACGTAAGCATAAACTTTTATCTACAGAAATCGCTTCTGGACGACAAGCTCACTCTTCGGCTCGATGTCTGCAACATACCCGCCATGGATATAACCACCCGCTCCGATTATAACGAGTATTATCTCATCAACCAAAGTAACAGCTACCGAATGTTTGCCGGCATTTCAGTCTATTACTCATTCGATATAGGCAAGAAAAACGTCAAGATACGCGAAGTAAAAACCGACGGATTGGCCATTGAAAGAACTCAATAACAAGACGACGCATCGCAAAAAACCAATCATAACTCATCCTCGTCCTATGCCGTAATGAAGCTCACTGCCTTCTCATCGCTGCTCTTGCGGTCGCGACCTTGGCCTGCACGTCATCTGGTGAAGCCATTACAATCACGCAGCGATGTACACCGAAGAGGGAAAAGATTTCAGATTCGTTCCCTTCGTCGGCGCAAAATACGGTACTACACCAACGAGAACATATTCCACACTAAATTAAAGGGAAAAACAACCGACACACCATAAAACACAAACACATAAAAACCAACCGAATAACGATACGACAATAAAATAAATAAAATAAATCGTATCGTTGCATTCAGTATGTCGCAAACCGAAAGATAGCAGAACGCACCACCTCGACACTACCATCTATTACCGTCAGTCGTCGGTATCATTGTCTGTTGCAGAGATAAGCGAAACAGCCGTCAGTAATAGAAATATTTCCATACTATAAAAATATAAACACGCCCATCGCAGCACCCATTTACGGGAAAAATCTCTGTAATAGATCGCCACGTCATCGACAATGCCGGCATGCGCACATTCGCCTGCCATATAATACTATGTAACAACGAGATACTGCAAGGAGGAATGCATGCGCAGGCTACCATAATGACATCCGACAAAAGCCTGTTCGAACACATCCTTTCGGGCATCATCAAATCCGGGCAGAAGGACGCCCGCAAAACCACATTGCAAGAGGGGGAATATTAAGAAAAGCAGGTCGGTTTTTTACGGAAATTTTTACGTAATTCGGCGGAAAAACTTATCTTTGCCCGTTAGAATGCAATGCTGCGGCAAAACATTCACAAAGGACTGTTTAACTTAATATTATATCACAATGGAAATTTCTCACATTGAACATTTGGGAATAGCCGTAAAAAGTCTCGAAGAGGCCATTCCGTACTATGAAAACATCTTAGGTCTCAAATGCTACGCCGTTGAAGAAGTAGCCGACCAAAAAGTAAAAACAGCATTCTTCAAAGTAGGGCAAACCAAAATAGAGTTGCTCGAACCCACCAGCGAAGACAGCACCATAGCCAAATTCATAGAAAAACGAGGCGAAGGTATACATCACCTCGCATTTGCAGTTGCCGACGGAGTAGCAAACGCACTCGCCGAAGTAGAGGGCAAAGGAGTAAGACTCATCGACAAAGCCCCCCGCAAAGGCGCCGAAGGCCTCAACATAGCCTTCCTGCACCCCAAATCGACATGCAGCGTACTTACCGAATTATGTGAAAATCCTAACAAATAAACCCATGAGCAGTCAACTCGAAAAAGTAAAAGAGCTTATTGCGCTCCGTGCAGAAGCACGCTTGGGCGGTGGTGAAAAGGCCATTGCCAAACAACACGAACGCGGCAAATATACAGCCCGCGAACGCATCAACCAACTCCTCGACGAAGGCAGTTTCGAAGAGATAGACATGTTTGTGCGCCACCGCTGCCACAACTTCGGACAAGAAAAGAAATCGTTCCTCGGCGACGGCGTTGTCACCGGATACGGTACCATCGACCACCGCTTAGTATACGTTTATGCCCAAGACTTCACCGTTTTTGGCGGCTCATTGTCAGAAACCATGGCCATGAAGATTTGCAAAATCATGGATATGGCCATGAAGATGGGAGCTCCCATCATAGGCATAGGCGACTCGGGTGGTGCCCGCATCCAAGAAGGCATCAACGCACTCGCCGGATACTCCGAGATATTCCAACGCAACATCATGGCATCGGGCGTAGTACCCCAAATATCGGGTATCTTCGGTCCCTGCGCCGGTGGCGCCGTTTACTCTCCGGCATTGACCGACTTCATCATCATGGTGAAAAACATATCATACATGTTCCTCACCGGTCCCGCCGTCGTAAAACAAGTTACCGGCGAAGACGTAACGCAAGAACAACTCGGTGGTGCCGAGATGCACGCCAAAACATCGGGCGTATGCCACTTTGCGGCCGAGACCGGCGATGAAGGCCTCAACATCATCCGCAAGCTCCTCAGCTACATACCCCAAAACAATTTGGAAGAGGCTCCCGTCGTTCCTTGCACCGACCCCATCGACCGTCTGGAAGATTCGCTCAACGAAATCATCCCCGACAGCCCCAACAAGCCCTACGACATGTACCAAGTCATAGGAGCCATCATAGACAACGGCGAGTTCCTCGAAGTACAACGCGACTTCGCACGTAACATCATCATAGGCTTCGCACGCTTCAACGGACAGTCGGTAGGTATCGTAGCCAACCAACCTCAATACCTCGCCGGTGTGCTCGACTGCAACGCTTCGCGCAAAGCAGCCCGTTTCGTACGCTTCTGCGACGCATTCAATATTCCTATCGTCAGCCTCGTAGATGTTCCCGGATTCCTCCCCGGAACAGGACAAGAATACAACGCCGTCATCTCGCACGGTGCCAAACTCCTCTACGCATACGGCGAAGCAACCGTTCCCAAGGTAACGGTAACGCTGCGCAAGTCATACGGAGGTTCGCATATCGTGATGAGCTGTAAGCAACTGCGCGGCGACATGAACTACGCTTGGCCTACTGCCGAGATTGCCGTAATGGGTGCCGACGGTGCTGTTGCCGTACTCTATGCCAAAGAGGCCAAAGAGCACGAAAACCCCGCTCAATTCCTCGAAGAAAAGAAAGAAGAATACACCAAACTTTTTGCCAACCCCTACAACGCAGCCAAGTATGGTTATATCGACGATGTGATAGAGCCCCGCAACACGCGCTTCCGCATCATCCGCGCCCTGCAACAACTGCAAACCAAAAAACTCACCAACCCGGCCAAAAAGCACGGCAATATTCCTCTCTAAACCATTAAACCTGAATCGTATGAATATAAAAAGTTTAGGAATATGGAGTAGTTTGCTGCTTGCCCTTGTAGCTTTCAGCTCGTGTGGGGTAGAAGAAAACAAATCCAAAGTAGTCATCAACGAAATACTCATGACGAACGAGACCAATTTCCAAGACGACTACGGCGTTCACAGCGCATGGTTAGAACTCTTCAACAAATCATACAGCACAGTAAACGTTGCAGCCAACCTGCTGCGGTGTAGCGACACCCCGGGCGATACAGCAACCTACTTCATACCCAAAGGTGACGTTCTCACTCAGATGCCGCCTCGCCAGCACCTGCTCTTTTGGGTTGATGGCAAACCTAACCGCGGTACGTTCCACGTCAATTTCTCTTTCAACGCCGACAAAGATACATGGATAGGACTTTATGATTCGGGCAAACACCTGCTCGACGAAGTACGGATACCCGCCGGCACGCTCAAAACCGATGAGTCATACGCCCGCATCATCGATGGCGGAAACGATTGGGAAATCAAAGGCGGAAGCGACGATAAATACGTCACCCCCAGCACGAACAACAAGACTCTCGACAAAAACGAGAAAATGGAGAAGTTCGAGAAACACGACAAAAGCGGTATCGGCATGTCCATTACTGCTATGATGGTTGTGTTTGTCGGCCTCATCCTGCTATACTTAGTCTTTAAGCTCATCAACTTTGCCGGCACATACCATGCCCACAGCAAAGCAGGTAAGACAAAAGGCCTCAGCCCCGAGGAAGTACGCGCCGAAATGCGCAAAGGAGACACTCCGGGTGAAGTATTTGCTGCCATTGCCCTCGCTATGCACGAGATGCAAGAGGACGTACACGACGTAGAAGAGACGGTACTCACCATACAACAAGTACAACGTCGATACTCTCCGTGGAACTCCAAGATATACACCTTGCGGGAAACTCCGCACAAGTAACCATTGTAACACCTGCTAATAAATAACAAAAAAATGAAAGAATATAAATATACCATCAACGGCAATATTTATAAGGTAAGAATTGGTGAAATAGAAGAAAACATCGCGCACGTAGAAGTGAACGGCACCAACTACCTCGTAGAGATGGAAAAAGTAGTGAAACCTGCCATCAAGCCGCTCGTGAAGGCTCGCCCCGCTGCTCCCACAGCAACGCTGAACCGTCCCGCTGCAAACACCGGCAAGAGCGGCATCAAATCGCCCCTGCCCGGCGTTATCCTCAACATTAATGTCAACGTCGGCGACACTGTAAAGAAAGGCGACACGATAATCATCCTCGAAGCCATGAAGATGGAAAACAGCATCAAAGCCGACCGTGATGGCAAAATCACAGAAATCAATGTAAAACAAGGAGAATCGGTACTCGAAGGAGCCGTACTCGTAACAATAGAATAATATGGGCGAATTTCTTGATTTCCTGCAAAACAATTTGGCAGACTTCTGGGGATACACCGGTATAGCCAATGCCACGGTAGGGCATTTCGTTATGATTCTTGTGGGTATATTCTTCATATATCTCGCCGTGGCGAAAGAGTTCGAGCCCATGCTCCTCATTCCTATCGGTTTCGGTATGCTTGTCGGAAATATCCCTTTCAACATGGATGCCGGATTGCAAGTGGGTATTTACGAGCAAGGCTCGGTACTCAACATCCTGTATCAAGGCGTTACTTCCGGATGGTATCCTCCCCTCATCTTCTTGGGTATCGGAGCCATGACCGACTTCTCCGCCTTGATATCCAACCCTAAACTGATGCTCATCGGCGCAGCTGCACAATTTGGTATCTTCGGCGCATACATGCTGGCGCTTGCCTTAGGGTTCGACCCCATGCAAGCCGGTGCCATTGGTATCATCGGCGGTGCCGACGGTCCTACAGCCATCTTCCTCTCGTCGAAGCTGGCTCCCAACCTTATGGGCGCAATCGCTGTGTCGGCCTACTCCTACATGGCATTGGTACCTGTGATACAACCGCCTATCATGCGACTGCTCACGACCAAGAAAGAGCGTGTCATCCGCATGAAACCGCCGCGCGTCGTATCGCACACCGAGAAAGTAATGTTCCCCATCGTAGGTCTGTTGCTCACTTGCTTCCTCGTGCCATCGGGTCTGCCTCTGTTGGGTATGTTGTTCTTTGGCAACCTGCTCAAGGAGAGTGGTGTTACGCGTCGTTTGGCTAACACGGCAAGCGGTCCGCTCATCGATACGATTACCATCCTGCTGGGTCTCACCGTAGGTGCTTCCACGCAGGCTTCCGAGTTCTTGACACTCAATTCGATACTTATCTTTATCCTCGGAGCTTTCTCGTTCTTCGTGGCAACGGCATCGGGAGTTCTCTTTGTTAAGTTCTTCAACCTCTTCTTGAAGAAAGACAACAAGATTAATCCTCTCATCGGTAATGCCGGTGTATCGGCGGTGCCTGACTCTGCGCGTATTTCACAAATCATAGGTTTGGAATACGACTCTACCAACTATCTGCTGATGCACGCCATGGGTCCCAACGTTGCCGGTGTTATCGGTTCGGCCGTAGCTGCCGGTGTTCTATTGGGCTTCCTCATTTAATATTACACTAATCTACAAGAGATAGGGAGTAAACAAAAACTCCCTATCTCTGTTATATCAAAAAACAGATAATCAACAATAATATAGAAATCACGATGCGCTCTTTCCTGCAACTTTTCTCACTTTATCCTTCCAAGCCAGAAAATTTCGAAGACTTGCATGCCCGAGAGAGATTGGCTCCCTACCTCGAACAATTCAACATTGCATTCACCGACAGATATATAAAAATCGGCAACGGGAACGACCAGCTCAACACTCTTCTCCTCGACCACATACACGCTATCGTAGACGACCCCGACTATATATACATTGTATTACATTCGAGCATCTATCTGCTGTGTAAAGAAAACGGTGAAGTAAAAATCCATATCAGACCATAACACATAAACTATCCGCATATATCGGACATAATATTCCTATACACTATCATAGAACTCCCGCTTTCAAAAAAGGAAAGCCACAACAATTCTTCTCCGCGACCATAAATCCGTGATACATTAAAAACAGAAATGCCTCCCACTGATAAGGTCGGGAAAGGATTTATACACACAAATCTGATACAAAAATGTCACAAACGTCGTTTAGCAGTATCTCTATTTCAAGCTATACTGCGCCTGCCACGCATAAATAAGCAATAAGCCAATATAACGACAAAGCAAAACAACGGTACGACAAATCCGGTTGCCATATCATAACGGTCGCCTATTACTCCCATCACCACCGGCGCAACTGCACCACCCACGATACTCATGATAAGATACGACGACGCCCTCTTGGTATGCCGCCCCACTCCTTTGATGGCAATGGCAAATATCGTCGGAAACATCACTGACTCAAACAAATAGCACAAGAACAAAGCAGCCATCGAAACTTCATTCAGTCGGCACACCACAAGCGCCATCGTCAATACGGCACCCACGGCACACACCGTAAGCAAGCGCACCGCCGAGATATACTGCATCACCCAGCTGCCGAGCATCCTACCTACGACAAACAAACCCATACCGCCGAAAGAGAGCATCAGACCGGCACTCTTGGCCGACAAACCCGAAACCTCCTCAACAGCATAATTGATGAAAAAGCTGTTGATACCCGTCTGTGCCGCAACATAAAAGAATAGCGCCACCACTCCGAATACAAAATGCTTATACGAAAACAAAGGCCGTTCTGCGACATCGGTCGTCTCATCGGCACAAGATTCTATCTCCGGCAGCCGCACCCGCGAGAATAGCACAGCCACACACAGCACCACGACACCTATCACGGCATAAGGCAACGACACACTGCTACCCTCCTCGCCGAGCACCAATAAGCTGCCCACCAAAGGACCGCATATCCACCCGAATCCGTTGAACGACTGTGCCAAGTTAAGACGTCGGGCAGCCGACTCCTTCTCGCCCAACACCGTCACATAGGGATTAGCCGCCGTTTCGAGACACGTAAGCCCGCACCCTATCACAAAAAGCGAGAGCAAGAAAAACTCAAACGACATCAACCGTCCGCCGGGAATAAACATCAAGGCTCCTATGCCGTACAATAACAATCCTATAACCACGCCTACACGGTATCCGAATCGCTCCATGATTTTTCCGGCCGGCAAAGCCATCAGGAAATAGCCGCCATAGACTACCGCCTGTACAAGCCCCGAACGCCCCTTCGAAATCACCAAAACATCTTGAAAATGCTTGTTGAGAACATCCAAGATGCTATGAGCAAAGCCCCACAAGAAAAAGAGCGACGTCACAAGGATAAAAGGAATCAGATAGCTGCCGCCATCGCGCATACCTACAATAGAATTTTTCCTTTCGTGTGTCATAGAATTTTATATTTATCTCTGTATCAAACTGTTTTTCATGTTTCTCTTCCTATTATCCGTCTCGCAGCACTACGACTGTCCACGATACGACCGCCCTGTCATTCAACTCCGGCTCACTTGCAAGCCATTGCGGCTGAGCGACATCTCCACAAAACGAGCCTTGTCATTAGGCTTGTTGCTTTCGAGAATAGAACGTATGCGGGCTGCCGCCGACGGGTCACGCGCCACCATATACAGATAACCGCCGCCACCAGCACCGGGCAGCTTATACCCCAACGTATAAGGTGCAATCTGTTCGATGATAGCCTCCACCTCGGGCGGGTTGGTTCCGCTATCAAGCAGCTTGTTCTGTTCCCATGTACGTCCTATCAAACGTCCCATACGGTCGAAATCGTTCCGCAGCACAGCTTCATACAGCTCCGAAGCATGCACCTTCATAGCCTCCAAAAGCGACAAATGTCCCGCCGAATTGAGGAACATGCCGCGCACTATCTCAGATAGAATACTCTTCGCTACCCGTGTTATACCCGTATAGTAAAGCAAATGGCACTGACGGTACTCGGCATCGGTAAAGAGCGTATCGGGCAACCAGCGCACCACAGGCAACTGACCTGCTCCCCGCACGGTTTGCAGCAACTTTATCCCGTGCAGCACTCCGCCATATTGGTCTTGCCATCCGCCACCGGTCGTCAACAACTGTTCCAGCACCATCGTACGGCGCGCAATCTCCACCTTGTCCCATGCCAACGAGCAGAAATCGGCCAACGCACCCAACACCGTCGCTGCCAATATAGAACTCGTTCCCATGCCCGAACCAGCCGGAATGGCTGCCAGCAACGTGACCTCGATACCCGACCCAAACGCCTGCAACTGCTGCTGCAAGCTCGCATACTTCTCGGCCGAAAAACGCGGTACGAAACCGACCAATGCCAACGCCGCTTTCGGTATAGAGAATGGCGAACCCACGCGGGCGAAGTCTTCCAGTGCGGCATAGTCCGTCACATGCTCTTCGGCGCCCAAGTCTATCGAGCGCATCACGATACGCAGTTCCTTGCAACGCTTCACATACACCTGTATAGGCGGCTGCCCGTTCAAGTCCACTGCCATATTCAACACACTGCCGCCCGCCAGCATACAATACGGAGGCGTATCTGTCCATCCGCCCGCGAGGTCTATGCGCACCGGCGAACGCCCCCACACAATCTGGTCGGGATAAACGCCGCAACGGGGATAAACCCGCGCTTCGGGCAACGAAGCCACCACAGCGTCGCGCAACAGACCGAAAGCCTCACGCTCATACGCCCCGCATGCAGCATCGCCCTTCAAGCGCGACACCTCAGCCCTGAACATGGCATCGTGCATACGCGTCATCACCGGTACATCGGCCGGAAGAGGCGGCGGCAACGGCAGAGAACGGGCGGCAAAACATTGTGCCGCATCTTTCAAGTCGCATTGGTAAAAGACACTATTCTTGTAATTTCGCGATAAAGCCATCCAACTCTCGTCGCGGAACGCTTCGCGCTGCGCATACAGGCGGTCTAACCGTGCCGAAGCCGAAATCTCATCGGCCGAAAGGCGCGGTAAGGCAAGCCACAACGAGCGATATTCCTCAACGTCGGGAGCATCTATCATGAAATGCAACATCTTACCCAGCTCATTTACATCGCTACACACCGGGAAAAGAGGCATAGCCTGCATATCGTTATACGGCTCCAAAAGCGAACTCTCTATTCCTCGCAATGCAAGCCATTCGGTCAACGGCATACCGCAAAAAACAGCCTGCTGCATATTGCCTTTGAAGGCGTCGTTCATACCATACGGACGCGCCACATAGGCCGTCTCGCCATAGGGCACCACATCTATGCACACACCGGCAGGCAATGCAAGCGACCAATCGTTGCGCGGCACACCCGTGATAAGGTGTCGTTCACTCAGCTTCCATCCCTGCGACACATGACTGTTCTCTATCCACAACTCGCCATTCTCGGGGAGCAAAGGCACATCCACGACGGCATTCTGCACAAACATGGCAGCATGAGGCTTCACGCGCCGGTGCATAATATCGCGCTGGTCATTCACAAGGTTCTGTATGGAGAGTGTCGATGAGATAAGCTCGCGACTCGTACCGTAATGGTAAAATTCACCGCCCGGCAAAGGCAATATAGCCACACTCAACGCATTCAGTTCGGCATCCTCTATACCCGGATGCAACCCCAAGGCACACCCGAAGTCACTATACAAATCATAAAACGAGAGTCGTCCCTCCCGATAAGAGCGCCGCGACAACAGCTCCACAGCCCTGTCGCTCAGCAGCCATATACCTATGTCCATCAGCGAATAATGCGTAGCCGCCCAACCGGCCAACACCTCTACCGAAGGCTTCTGCAACATAAAATCGAGCGAGCCCGGCACCTCCCGCGACGACAGGAAAACCCCGTGGTTTTTGGCCAGCATCGGGTCAACCCACAAGCCGAAGCACACCACATCCGCCTCCGGTATCTGAGGCAATGAGGCGTCGCAACGAATTAGCACATCGCCACTCGCCACAAGCGTATGCAACGACTCGGGAGCCTCTCCCATGATACGCTCATAGAGAGGCATTTGCAGCGAGAGAAGATTCTGGCTCAGCCGCTGCCCGCGAGCCCAACGGAACACAGGTACCGGCGTAAGCACCTTCCCCGAGGGAGCATAAGCAGGCAACCGACGGCTCTGCCCTCCCGCATGCAGCAAGATACGCTTCTCCTGCGAGAGCCATTCAAAGAAATTGTTTCCGCCCCTTTCGGAACGGAAACACTCTTCCAACAACCAAGTTGTTCCTCCCCCCGAGCCCAACTTACAACCGGGCGGGTCCGCCGTACAGAACCATTCATTCTCAGGAAGATTTTCCAGCTCATGAAACCGCTGCACCAAGTTAAGCGGGAGAGAAAGCAACTTTTTCATCATATCCTATTTTATAACCACTTCGAGCGGCGTGCGCAACGCAGCGGCAAAATAATTCATATACTCAAACCAGTCCTCGGGCGTATCGAAGCCCCATTTGTCCCAACCGGCACCTGCATAATAGGTTGCCGTAGAGCCGGGAGCATACGTCTGCTGCATAAGCAAGTGGCCTTCTGCACCACGCTCGGCACGCTCGGCGGCTTCAAAATAGACCGGTGCTGCCATCTCTACGGCAACGGGATAAGCCATACCGAGGAATGTTCTGCCGTTTACAGCGTCGGCGGGGTCGGCATAGGCTGCATAACCGGCCTCGGCATCATACGCCATCACGCTATCGGTATCATGCAATACAATACCCGTAACCATTGTGGCAGGCTGCGACAATCCGGCATACGACACCTCTATGCGGTTCAGCTGGCTGCCGGCATCCAACGACACAAGACGGCTCTCCGTAACAGTATCGTTGCCATAAGCGAAAGGCAGATATTCAAGGCTCACCGTAAAACGCAGCGGACCGTTGTCGAGAATCTCATATTTTGCATAGCAATAAGGATACACAATCTTGCCATCGGCATCCAGCAGAGCCGAGGTACCGGCACCCAGCGTGGGACCTACCTTATAATAATCGAGGCCGTTGCCATGGTCTATATGATACGACACACTATTATACAAGGCCTGAGCCGAATCGGGGTTCGTCTCTTTCAGACGGTTTATCTCGGCCACCGTTTCAGGATTGAGTTCGCCATCGTAGCGGGCTTCAACCACCGGGAAGTCCACCCTCTTCACCCACACATCATAGCCATAGGCTTTTTCGCCCGTAGCCTGCAAAGCCGGGCCGTATGTGCGGAATGCAATGCAATCGTTCTCCCAGGCAATATCATCCACCCGCTCGGGATAGTAGTCACCCACAGCCTTTACGGCAAAAGAGTCGGGCTCACCCGCCTTCACCGTATATTCCATACGGCTGCCGGGCTCGACAGTTGTCTGGAATATCAGTTTACCGTCATAGGTTATTTGGTAAGGCACCTGCTCACCCGCAGCGTCAAGGACAACCACCTTGGCATCATCGGCCAGCGACAAACGCTGGGCTATGGTCGGGAAATCCACCTCAACCATCTCATTCACACGGGCCTCCTCGGCAGGGTTATACACCTCCACCTTTACATCCTGCGTAGCACAGCTGTGCAACAACGCAACAACAGTTGCAAAAAGGAACAATTTTTTCATACACATATATTTTAGTTATAATAAAAGTTCAATCCATCAAGAAGCGTACAAGCCACACCCGCAAAACACGGCACAGCCTGCCCTTCCTATATTTGAAAACTACATTTTACCGCAAATATTGCCATGTAAAATAACTTTTATTCTCTTTTTTCCCCATCATGGTATACCGCCATGTCGTCCACGGGCGCAACAAAAGAAACAACGGCACAAGACCGCTTCCCAAACGCTCTCCCAACATGCGCCCGGCACGACGATACACCCGCCATGCAGCTATCCAATATGCACCCACGAGCAACAATGCAATAATCATACACAACAAACCTTGGAAACCCACCCATATCGCAGCGACGGCTGCCGCCAACGTCAAATAATGCAATGCCGATTCGATGGCAAAAACAACCTTGGCCGACGTATGCAGATACTTCGCCGTAAAGCCATACTTCATGCGCTGTGCCGCCCAAGCCCTGCTGTTATCGGTAAAGAAACTCTCTATCACACTGCGCGACGACAATTCGACACGCACATTACTTCCATGAGCTATCTCATTGACAAACAGGTCATCGTCGCCATAATGCAGGTTGAGTGTCGAGGAGAAACCGTTATGAGCGAAAAAACACTCTTTACGATACGCCAAATTACCGCTTACACCCATATAAGCCCGTTTCATGACAGCATAAGACAAATATCGCAACGCAAACACTACCCGGTCGAAGACAGCATACCGGCCATCTTCCGAGCCCTGCTTCGTCGCCATACGAGTATATCCAAGCACCACATCGACACCGGGCACAAAATTGCGTCCTATCTTACGCAACCATTTGTCACTTACCGGGATACAATTAGCTTCCGTAGCCACCACAATCTCATTGCGGGCAGCCTTCACACCCAACGTCATACCCAGCTTCTTGCGGCTCACATTGCACACCGCCTCGGGCACAAACGTTTGGTACACATTCTTATACTCACATTCATAAAACGACACGACATGACGCACATCGTCACTCGCATCGTCATTCACGACAATAATCTCATAATCGGGATAATCTTGCGCCAAAAGAGCCTTCAACGTATCCCCTACATGCGCTGCATTATCGGCATCGGCATACACGATAACCGACACGCCCGGCAACTCCCCGGCATACTTTACCCCGCCGGCTTTCACCCGTTTGCCATAACGCCACACACGGTCATAAATACAATAGAGATATATAAATTCGCAAGCCACCAACAGCAACAAAGAGAGCAAAGCAATCTCTTGCCATAACGTGACATTCCAATCGAAATATAAAGTCATAACAGAATACAATTTTTCGACTGCAAAAATAACAATAGTTTTTCACTTATCGTCCCCCAAACGCCCGACAAACCCATAACACCCCATCACCCTCCACACGCATCCGAATCTTAAAAAAACAGTCTTCACAAGCGACACGCAGGCATTTGACTTACAATTATTTACAAGCAATCGCCGCATCACATGCAAACGATTACGAATATTTTTAAGCCCATTCAGACAATAAACAGGCTTATCGGGCGTTAAAAATAAACTACATGAAGAAGAAAAAGTATTATCTTTGCCACGCAAAAAACAAGTACATGAAAAAGCATATACTACTTATAGTCGCTGCATCGGCAGTTCTTTTATCAGCTTGCAACACACCCAAAGAGATGCTATACTTCCACGAATTAGCATCAGAGGGCGACATTGTACAAGCCATCCCCGACTCCATAAAAAACTATGAATCACCCATAGCTCCAGACGACATGTTGGCCATAACAGTCACGAGCATCGACCCCAACGCCGTCGCCATGTTCAACCTACCTACTCAAAACTTCATGGCTCCCGGCGAACAAATGATTATGACCACACCGTCCTTGCAAACATATCTTGTCGACAACGAGGGATACATCGACTACCCCGTATTAGGACGCATCAAGGTTGGCGGCATGCAACGCAACGAAGTAGCCGAATACCTGAAAACAGAAATCGGCAAATACGTCGAAGACCCCATCGTCAATATACAATGCACTAACTTCAAGGTCAGCGTATTGGGCGAGGTAACCAAGCCCGGGACATACGATGTGAGCAGCGAACGCATCACTATACTCGAAGCTCTCGGTTTAGCCAACGACATCACTATATACGGTAACCACAGCAATGTTCTGCTGGTACGTGAGGAAAACGGAACTCGCTCGTTCCATCGCTTAGACCTCACCAAACCCGACGTCTTTACATCGCCCTACTACTACCTGCAACGCAACGACGTCGTATTCGTAGAACCCAACAAGGCACGTCAAGGATACGCCAATTACAGCCAAGACAAACAATACCTCGTATCCGTCGTCAGCGCAGTAACATCGGCCGTATCGGTCATTGTATCACTCTGCATAGCCCTCTTCGTCAAATAAAAATATAGCAAACAGTCCAACACAAAACACCCATGGATTCATCAGCACAAAATAATCCCAACGAACTCATAAGCCTTCCCGAGATAGCCAAAACCGTTGTGAAAAATTGGTATCTCTTCGTTATCTGTATCGTTTGTTGCATGGCCATTGCCTTTGTTTACTCTAAAATAACCAAAGACCAATACACCGTATGCACCAACGTTATGATACGTACCGATATGTCATCGGCAAGCAATATGGCAGGCGCATTCATGCAGCAATTCGGATTAGGCAACATCATGGGACAAGGCGCGAGTGTCGACGATGAGCTGCACGTTATCTCATCGCATTCGCTCATGCGTGAAACTGCCGTAAAGATGGGGCTCAACAGAACACGCATCTACAAAGAAAACTTCTTCAACCGCGAGACACAATACAAAGACTTCGCCATAGATGTGATAGACCCCACTATGCAATGCGATACACTCAGCTCGACGCTGATATTCAAAATCAAAGTCAATGAAGACAACCTCGCCGACATCAAAGTAAAACGCCGATTTTTCACAATAGCCGACATGCGGAAAACAACTCTTCCCGCAAAAGTGGAAACTCCATACGGCACCTACATTGTAACTACTACCCCCGACTACGTAGCCGGTGAAAAATACAACTACACCATCCGCGTATGCAGCTTCGATGCCGCCGCCGAAAACATCGGCAAAAACGTCGACATATACATCCCCGACAAACTCTCGAATCTTATCACCCTCAGCATGCAAACCGCCTACATAGATTATGGCAAAGACCTGCTGAACACTCTCACAAGCCTCTACAATAAACGTGGTATCAAAGAGAAAAACATCGAAGCCATCAACACAGCCCAATTCATCAACGAACGGCTGTCGTTAATTGCCAACGAACTCGACTCGGCCGAACGAAAAGTAGAGAAATACAAACAAGACAACAAACTCTCGGACCTCGAAACCGAAGCCAAAATTATTCTCGAACAAGATGGTGAATTCCAAGCAACACTGCTCGAAACCGAAACCCAATCGAAAATACTGGAATACACCCTCGAATTCATCTCACAACCCGAAAACAGATACTCGCTGATACCATTCTCGAACGGGCTCGACAAAGGTGCTGCCGATGCCGTTACAGCCTACAACGAGTTAGCACTGAAACGCCTCAACCTCGCCAATACAGCCAAGGCGGGAAGCCCCGCGCTGAAAATGCTCGAAGAGCAAATCGACGCATCTCGTCAGAACGTAATCACAACCGTCAAAACGGCACTCGAAAGTACGAACATTTCACTCAAAGACTTGCGCGACAAAGAAGCCAAATTCTACGACCGCATACGCACAATGCCCACGCAAGAACGCGAGTTCATCTCCATATTCAGGCAAAAAGCCATTAAGGAAGAGCTGTACATCTTCTTACTGCAAAAACAAGAAGAAAACGCCCTCACTCTTGCTATGGCATCGCCCAAAGGACAGATTGTCGACGAAGCATACAACTTCGTAGAACCCGTGAGCCTCTCCACCACAATGAAGTTAGCCATCGGTTTCTTGCTCGGTATTATCCTGCCGGCCATCTACCTATACCTGAAAGCGCTTTTCAGAACAAAATTCAGTACCAAGGAGGAAGTAGAACGCATGACACGCATTCCCATCCTCGGCGAGCTTTGCACACACCACAGCAACAGCAACATCGTGGTACACGAGGGCGACAACAGCTCCATCAGCGAACTGTTCAGGCTCCTGCGCACCAACCTGCAATTCATGCTGACAGGCAAGAAAGACAAAGTCGTGTTGCTCACCTCTTCTGTTAGCAGCGAAGGCAAGTCATTCGTCAGCGTCAATTTGGCAATAGCATTGGCTCTATTGAAAAAGCGCGTCCTCATCATCGGGCTCGACATACGCAACCCGCGCCTGTCGGAATACTTCAACATCACATCACGCTTCGGCATCACCAACTACTTGGCATCCGAAGACATCGAGATAGACCAAATCATCGTACCCAGCCAAGTCAATCCCCTACTCGACGTTATCACGGCCGGGCCTGTGCCGCCCAACCCGGCAGAGCTCATCCTCAGCAACCGTCTGGATGCCCTCTTCGACGAGCTGCGCAAACGCTACGACTACATCATCGTCGACTCGGCTCCCGTTGCCATGGTATCCGATACATTCTCGTTGATGCGCATCGCCGACGCCGTAGTATATGTATGCCGCGCCAACTACACCCAACGCGAATACATCCGCTATTGCAATACACTTGTGACAGACGGTCGTCTGCGCAACGTTTCTCTCGTAGTCAACGCCACCAACAGCAGTCAAGGCTACGGCTACGGAGTAGGGCCTAACGGAGAGCGCATCAAAGTAAAATTGCACTAATAACCCAACCCAAGGCAAACAGATGAAAGCATGGCTGACAATCGGGTTAAAGCATTTCTCAACACTTTCTCGATATATGCGATAGGTACGATTGGGGCAAAACTCGTAGCATTCGCGTTAGTACCCCTTTATACCTTCTTCTTGGCAAAAGATGATATGGGTTACTTCGATTTATCGATAACCCTTATCATGCTTTTAGTACCTTTCATCACCTTCGACCTTCGCGACGGAGCATTCCGCTTCCTCATCGACAAGCACAGCGACCTATCGCACAAAGACGTGCTGTCATACATCATACGCACTCTTACGCGCAATAGCGTCATCGTAGCAATCCTATCGGTCATAGGCTACTTCTACCTCTCACACCTCGCATACTACCCTATACTCGTACTACTCCTCATCGCTTTCGGATGCTACGAAGTGATGATACAAGTCGTGCGCGGATTGGGGCACACCAAGCTGTTCGTAGCCATCGGCGTCATCAATGCCCTTCTCGTTTTGGCACTCAGCCTCTTCTTCCTCATCGTACCGCGCTGGGGAGTGCTGTCCATATTTTTGGCCAACCTCATCAGCCGCATCATCTCGCTTGGCATCATCGAATATAAACTACGGCTCATACCCATATATCTGAACCACCGCAAAGAATACAACCGACAGGTAGGACACGACTTACTCCACTATACGCTCCCATTACTACCCAACGTACTCGCATGGTGGGCTATCGAAAGCACCAGTAAACTATTCATCAACCACTACCTCGGTCTCGAATACAACGGTATCTTCGCCGTAGCAATCAAATTCTCCAATATCCTGCAAGTTGCAGCCGGCATATTCTACCAAACATGGCAGGAGACAGCCATCAAAGAGATGCACGCCGCCGACCACAATCGCTTCTTCTCCCGCATCTTCAACAACTATTTCTTCCTGATGAGCATGACTGTTATCCTTGCCACGCTTGCACTCAAACTGCTCTATCCCTACATTGTGGCCGAAGGCTATCAAGACAGTTACATATACATCTACCCACTCTTTGTAGCCGTCCTGTTCCATGCCATGGGCTCATTTCTCGACCTTGCATACCAATGCTCCCGAAAAACCTACCGGGGGCTCCCCTCCATCATCTCCACCGCCATACTGGCCATCCTGCTATACTACCTCACCATAGACCGCTGGGGGCTCACCGGCATATCCGTATCACTCATCATATCCTACGGGTACCTCATGATATACCGCCTCTTCGACTCGCGATTCGCCTTCCGCATCACCCCCGACCGCATGTTCGTCCTCTCACTCATACTACTCATCATAGGAGGAGTCCTCTCCTACGCCCACATACACCCGGCAATCATCCTTGCCTTGCTCCTCATAGGAATTGCGGCAACAAGCTACTATGCCATAAGCCATATCATTACAAAAAAAGTCTGACACATGGGAGCCATACTATTCATCATATTTGCAGTCCTGCTATACACATTCAAGATAATCGCGAATGCACGCAACCTCACCTTCGACAAATGGTGCGAGATATTCATATCATTCTTCATCTTTACCAACTGCGTCAGCTTCGGACTGCCCCTGATAGACCTCAACCTCCCCTACAACGACGGCGCATTCGGCTACAAGTTCCGCCTCGAAGTCTTCATGATTATAGCCCCTATATTCCTCATCGTCATGGCACGTCGCATGAAATGGCAATTCCTCCCCATACCCTGGTATGCCGTAGCCGTCATCGTCCTATACTGCGCCGTCAACCTGCTCAACCCCAACAATCTGGCAGTCCCCTCCACCGCCATAGCAATAGCCCAGCTGCTCAGCTACGCACTCTTCCTCTACCTGCTATGCAGCTGTGTCTCTCTCGACGTCATACTGAAAGGCATCTACGAAGGATTTCTCTACACCACCATCCTACAAGCCGTGCTCGCCATCTGCTACCCCATCTTGGGTATCGACCAAGTTGTACACCTGTTCCGCGAAGCGACATCGATACGAGCCGAAGAACGTCCCGGAGCCCCCGGAACCTTCACACACCCCAACAGTTTAGGCGGTTACATGGCATACATCGTAAGCTTCTTCACCGCCTGCTACCTCATAGGCTACCAAAAGAAAAAAAGCCTGTGGATAGGCATCACAGCACTCTTCGTCCTCATCATGTCATTCTCCCGCACCTCCATGCTGGCCGTAAGCACATCCCTCATACTGCTCATCACCCTGTACACCACCCAGAACAGCTCCATCTTCTCCCTTAAAAACATCCTCACCAAGATACTGCCGTTCATCCTCATAATCGCCGCCGCCGTACTCTTCACCCCCCTTAAAGACAGCTTCATCAATAGCGACATGGACGAGATGATGCTCGCCCGCCTCATGCACTACTACTGCGGCTACGAAATCATAACAGACCACCCCTGGGTAGGCGTAGGCCTCAACTCACACCTCGAATATATCCGTGCCAACATCAGTTTCCGCATATTCGGCGATGTAAGCCGCATTATATGGAAGGCCGAAGAATTCATGTCAACCAACCCCATACACAACGTACTGCTGATATGGTTGTCCGAGTTTGGCATCATACTTACACTCCCCATCCTATTCTTTTTCGGCCGCTGTTTCTATAAAATCAAGCCCGTATTGCGCAGCAATGCAAGCGACAACTACAAGGTCATGTACCTCTTCTCCATAGGCCTCATCACCTGCCTCATCGTCCACGGAATGGCCGACTGGGCACCCTTGTCACGCCCCCTCAGCAATATATGGATGCTGGCATTTTTCGTAATATCCCTCAACAAATACAAATACGAAAGTCTCCCGAGGAGCGGATAATTTCAAAATCTCATTTTTTATCAAAACAGGTTGTGCGATTATAAATTATTATCTACCTTTGCAAAATATTAGTTTACATCACAACCCACCACGTATAGCTTTTAGCCATCACCATTCGATGAAAATAGGCATTCTGACATATTACGGAGACCTTAATTGCGGCACCAACCTTCAAGCCTTTTCGACATTGAGAGCCGTAAAAAGCATATATCCGAATGATTGCGTCGAGATTATTCCTTTTCACGGATTCAACCCCGATATACGCCCCTATCTATCCAACTGCACCATCCGATCACTTCTTCGCGATTGGAGTCGCATCAGGAAATACCGTCAATTCAAACAGCAACAACTCGAAGTAAAAAACGACCGCATCATACAATCGCCCCAAGAAGCATTAGCCTACATCAAAGCCCGCCGCTACGACACCATATTCATCGGAGCCGACACCCTGCTCGAACTCAACAGGCTGCCCCAACACTACGACGGACTCTCGGCCTACTGGCTTTCGCCCGAAATAAAAGCCCGCAAGATACTGCTTGCAGCCTCTGCCAAAAACATCGAATACGACAAGCTGTCGCACAAACAGAAAGCCGATATGGAAGCAACGCTTCTCGACTTCTCGGCCTTCGGCGTCAGAGACGATATGACCCGGCAACTGATAAGCCACTTCATCCCCGGCGATAAAATCGTCAGCATCCCCGACCCCACCTTCTCTTTGGAGATAGACTACCATCCTATACAATCTTACCTCCAAAAGAAACAAATGCTGATACCCGACAAATGTATCTGCATCCACTGCTACCGCACCGACAAATGGGCAGGCAGCGTAGCCGCCCGGCTCAAAACACAAGGATACACCATAGCATCATTCAGACCCATGCCATGGGCCGACCTTGTTCTGAACGACCTCTCGCCCTTAGAACAAGTCGGTGTATTCCGATACTTTCACTTCGTCATCACACACCGCTTTCACGAAGGCATATTCTCCATAAAAAACAAAGTCCCCGTACTCCTCTACGTAAGCGAGAACACCGACCTGAAAACCTCCAACGGAGACTCCAAATACTCCGACCTGATGAAACTTTTCGGCCTATATCCGACCAATATCTTAGACTCAGGCACCATCGACGCCGAACGCATATTATCGCAGATACCCATTGCCTTAGAAGCCCACAATAAAAACCGGCAAAAATTAGATAAAACCCTGCAAGACCTGTCAGACCGCTACATCGACTTCATTAAGAACACACACATTTAAGACCTCACAAAAAATCATGCGAAACGCTGCAAGGGTACTCATTTTAGCCACATCACGTAAAACCCGGGGGGGCATCACGTCCGTATTGAAAGAGCACGAGCGAAGCCGATATTGGAAAGACTTCCGATGCCGCTGGTTGGAAACTCATCGCGACGGGAACATCCTCATCAAAATGGGATATTTCTTGAAGTCATTCGTTACCTACCTCTTCATACTCCCCTCATACGACCTCGTACACATTCACACCAGCGAGCCGCCATCGGCGCTTAGAAAGGTATGTTTCGCCCTATACGCCAAGCTATGGCGGCGCAAAATCATCGTACACTCGCACTCATTCTCAACACAAACCACTATCAACAGTAGGTTCAGACCCCTTTACAAAATACTGATTCGCTGTGCCGACAAAGTTGTCGTACTCTCCCAATCCATCAAAGCCGAATTCTGCCAGAGCATTGTCTCGCCCGAAAAGACAACAGTTATATACAACCCCTGCGTTCGCGAATACTATCCGCAAACATACACGTCCCGAAACACAATCCTTTTTGCGGGAGTCATCAACGACAGGAAAGGATACAAAGACCTCATACGAGCATTCAGCCTCATTGCCGACAAACATCCCGACTGGCAAATCGTCATGGCCGGAAGCGGCGAAATAGAGACAGCGCGCCAACTCGCACAAGAGCTGGGTATCGCCGACCGCATAGTTTTCCCGGGCTGGATTGCCGGCGAAGCAAAAGACCGCTGTTTTCAAGAAGCCTCCATATTCTGCCTGCCGAGTTACGCCGAAGGCTTTCCAATGGCCGTACTCGACGCATGGAGCTACAATCTGCCGGTCGTCACCACTCCCGTAGGCGGGCTTCCCGACGTACTGGTCGATGGCGAAAACGCCTTGGTATTCAACCCCGGAGACTGCCGGAAAATGGCCGAAGAGCTCGAACTCCTCATCGAAAACCCGGCACTCCGACAACAAATAGCCCGAGAATCGCACCATTTAGCCGAGACGAAATTCAACATCGATACAATATCCGATGAGATAGAACGTTTATACCTTGAAGTGTTAAAAAAATAAATTCTCCTACATCATGAAAAGATACCTCATAACAGGCGGCTGCGGTATGATTGGCTCCAATCTTACCAAACGTCTTGTAAAAGAAGGAAACGAAATATACATCATAGACAACCTTTGGCGAGGCAAACTCGAATATCTCAACGACGAAAACGGACGACCCGTCATCGACCTCGACACACACTTTTTCAACCGCGACCTCGCCATCCCCGGCGTATGCGACGACATCCTTCCCAAAGTCGACTACGTCATTCACTTGGCCGACATCGTTGCCGGAATAGACTACGTATTCAACAACCAAGGCGACCTCTTCCGCCAAAACAACCTCATCAACTCCAACGTCATACACTCCTGCCGTCAAGCCGGAAAGTCTCAAATCAAAGGCTTCCTCTACGTCGGCACGGCATGCTCGTTCCCCCTCACGCGCCAAAACTCGTTAGACGTAGTGCCCCTCAAAGAAGAAGAGCTCTTCCCCGCACTGCCCGAGTCGGCCTACGGATGGAGCAAACTGATGGGACAAATAGAAGTCAGCTTCATGGAGAAAGAGACCGGCATACCCTGCTGCACGCTGATGTTCCACAACGTCTATGGCTCACCCTGCGACTATGGCGAACGCAGCCAAGTCATCCCCGCCCTCATCCGGAAAGCCATCAACTACCCCAACGAGCCCTTCATCGTTTGGGGCAGTGGCCTGCAAGGACGTGCCTTCATACACGTCAACGACATCGTCGATGCCATCTGCCTCGCCCTCGAAAAAGGCTGGGGACACGGCCACATACAGATAGGGCCCTCGGTATGCACCTCTATCAAAGAGATTGCCGAGACAATCGTCGCCATATCGGGAAAAGAGATAAATATAACATACGACACAACCAAGCCCGAAGGCGACAAAGCACGCAGCGCCGACTACTCAAAAGCCAAGCAAATCCTCGGCTGGGAACCCCGCGTCTCGCTCCTCGACGGACTGAAAGAACAATACCGGTGGGTTAAACAACAAATCGAGAAGAAATGACCTCGAAACCCATCATCAGGCATCTCGACAACATAACCGCCATACCCACTTCTCATCAAGCAGGTACCAAACGGCAGCTCCTCCAAAACAGCGAGACCGACTCGGCCATCACTCAAATTGCCGTTGCGACATTGCGCGCAGGCGAGAAAGTCGAGGCTCACGCACACCCCTCTATGGACGAACACTTCATCATACAGGAGGGGAACGCCATTCTCACCATCGGTGGCAACGACATCCCGTGCGGCAAAGGCGTCTACATCCTCGTCCCTGCCGGTACGCCGCATGCCGTTACTGCCATAGAAAACGTAGAATTCATAACCATAGGAGTAGCTATATGAGCGACGAAACATACTTCAACATACGACTGCAATTCGACAAAGAACTATTCGACAAAACCATATTCGACGCCATCGCCGACAACCGCAAAGGTTATGTATGCTCGGTCGAGAGCAACAACCTCACCGTAGCCAATACAAACCCGCAGTTCCTTGCCGTCGTCAACGGAGCCTTAGTCAACAACTGCGACGGCTCGGTACTTGCAAAAATACTGTCGCACATACACCACCGCCCGTTCGACTCCTACATCGGCGCCGACATCTTCATCAAATACATCCGCATGAAACGTTTCCGCCAATACTTTTTGGGCAACACCCCCGAAGTACTCGACGGGCTGAAAAAGAATCTCTCTCTCATCGACCCCGCCATCGCCTCTATGCAGTTCGAAACGCTGCCGTTCAGAAAAGTCGACGAGTTCGATTACCCCGCCATTGCCGCCAAAATCAATGCCGACAACCCCGACATCATCTGGGTATCATTAGGCGCACCCAAGCAAGAAATGTTCATGAGTCGCTTGCAGCCCTACCTCAACCGCGGCATCATGTTCGGCTTTGGTGCCATCTTCAACTTCAATGCCGGCGTAGGCAATGTGAAACGTGCTCCGCAATGGATGCTGAAACTACGTTTGGAATGGCTCTACCGCGCCTTCAACGAGCCGCAAAAGAACGTTCCCCGTTACGCAAACTTCCTGAAAATACTGCCGCGCCTTATCAAAGAAGAGAAACAAAAAATCAAGGCATCGCGCAGCGCCTCATAGACTGCCGTCCCCGTTCACACTCTCACCGATATACTCCTTGCGGCGTCACCACATAATCCATGCGGCAGTCGTGGGGAAAAGCCGGTATGCGCGGCAACAATTGGCAACGATAGCACACTCCCACTTTCACGGCATGCGTACGCGATAACAGACGGTCATAATAACCCTTACCCCTACCCAAGCGGTTACCCGCAGCATCGAATGCCACCCCGGGCACCACTACAAGCTCTATTTCGCTCACATTGGCATCATCGCCCTGCGGCTCATAAATACCATACGCACCTTGTCGCATAGAGTCAGGGTCATACGGTCGCACCACCAAGTCATCGCCCACCACCACAGGCAGGTACAACGATTTGCCCATCGAATGCCAACGCTCAAAGAGCATTCGCGTCGACAGCTCGTCGGGCAACGAGTGATAGAGCAATACGCGATGAGCCTCGGCAAACACCGGCAGTGCCTCTACCGCACGCCACACCTCGCGCTCCTCCTCCTGCCGTACATGTGCCGGCAACAACTTCTTTTGCATACGGACATGGGCGCGCAAGCTCGTCTTATCAGGCATTACATCCATAACCATACCCTATAATTGTTCTTCCGCTTCGGCAGACTCGGGCAGCTCTGGACGACCTTTACCGGCTTCGAGCAGCTCACACGCCTTGTGCAACACCACATCGTCGCTCATAAATATCGGATAGAAAGCATCGTCGCCCAAAATATCACGCGCTATATAAGCCTGCAAAAGATTGGTAAGCAACTCACGCGAGGTAGCTATCTGCCCATAATGAGGCTTCACGCCATTATCACCGGCATATTTCACAAAATCATTCAGCAAACGCCTGCCGTTGAGGCTTTTCAGCAACTCCTTGTAATTGCGTGCCTGCGAGAGCTTTTCGCGGTGCTTATCCACATAGTCGAAGGCATATTTATACAACAGCCCTTTGTTGATAACCGCATTATAATAATCGGTAATACCCGTCGTATCGCCCGGCACAAATACATCGGGCATAATGCCGCCACCGCCGTAAACCGTGCGGCCGCCCACCGTAGTATATACCAGCTCGGTATGTTGGTGTATGCTATCGGCATTGAAAAACTCGCCCCGGTTATAACGGTTGATTATATCGAGATTGTAATCATCGCCATCGCCCAAGGTATATTCTTTCTGTATGCAACGCCCCGAGGGAGTATAATAACGCGCCACCGTAAGCCGAACCGCCGAACCGTCGGGGAAGGGGAACTGCGTCTGCACCAATCCCTTACCGAAAGTGCGACGTCCCACTATCAGTCCGCGGTCGTTATCTTGGATAGCCCCCGCAAAAATCTCACTCGATGAGGCCGACCATTCATCCGTAAGCACCACGACAGGCTGCTCTTGGAAAGAACCCATCCCGTTCGAGGTAGCCTCCTCACGCGGGAAACTCCGTCCCTCGGCATACACGATATCGCAATCTTTGGGCAGAAATTCATTCACCATATTCACGGCAGCATCCATATAGCCGCCTGTATTCCCACGCAAATCTATGATATAGCTCTCGGCGCCCTCATTATCGAGTCGCGTCAAAGCTACGATAAACTCCTCGAATGTCGTACGGCCGAACTTGCCCACCTTTACATACCCTATACGGGGTGTCACCATATAAGCCACATCCACGCTATTCACAGGTATGTCGCCGCGCTCTATCTCATACGTAAGCAACTCAGACACACCGCGACGTTTCACGCCCAGTTTCACCACCGAGCCCTTGGGGCCACGCAACGTTTTCAGTACGCGCTCCTCATTCACGTCCTTGCCCACAAAGAGCGAGTCGTCGACCATGATAATGCGGTCACCGGCCATCAGTCCGTTCCGTTCCGAAGGGCCGCCCGAGATGACACTCACCACATTGATTGTGTCATTCAACAAATTAAACTGTATGCCTATACCCGTAAACGTGCCATCAAGCTCCTCGTTCACGCTCTGCAAGTCTTCGGCAGGGATATACGACGAGTGAGGGTCAAGCTCCCCGAGAATACTCGACATCGCATGGTCTATCAACTGCTTGCTCTCCACCGTATCCACATATTGGCTCTCCACCACACGCAACAACATATCCACCTTGCTGTTACGACGAGGATACTCATAGTCATACGTGTCATACTGTTCATACTCGCTGCGTATATTGTTCCAGTTACCTATACACATACCGGCAGCAATAGCCACTGCTACCCAAAAAGGCAACCACGCATAGTTATTTTTGTTTTTGCTTTCCATCGGCGTCAAATTACTTTTCGTTACACTCTTTCGGCTCCACGAGTACTGTCTCTATCCCGTTGCGGCTCAACAAATCTATACCGTCGGAATTATGGTACAACTCCGAGAACACCACCCGTTTGATACCCGATTGTATGATGAGCTTGGCACACTCTATACAAGGCGAACACGTCACATACAACGTAGCACCGTCACTGCTGTTATTGCTCCGCGCAACCTTTGTGATGGCATTCGCCTCGGCATGAAGTACATAAGGCTTCGTGCGACCGCTCTCGTCCTCGCACACATTCTCAAAGCCCGACGGCGTACCGTTGTATCCGTCCGAGATAATCATCTTCTCCTTCACGATAAGCGCGCCCACACGCCGACGCTTGCAATACGAGTTCTCGCCCCATATACGCGCCATGCGGATATACCGCTCATCCAGCAATCGTTGTTTCTCTGTATCTTCCATATATTCACAATCTTGGCACATGCCATCGGCAGGGCCGCGAAACAATTTGCAAAAATACGATATTTTTTGCGATTTGTCCACTCTATCAATCCTTTTCACTTATTTAACCTCCCACACACCGTTTCTTCTGCCATACCGCTTCACTTTGACGCGCAAATCGCAATAACTCATATCCGTTACACAAGAATACAAAATGTAAGATTTCACAATCCGCATACCAATAGCGCATCGCCTCTTGTCCTATTTCACTCCCGTGAAGAGCTCCTTTCTCATTAAATTCACTACCTTTGCCCCGTTATTTATAAAACCAAATATATGATGAACAAAATTCTACCTCTTATTGCACTCGCAGGGTGCTTCTCTCTCGCTCAGGCCGAAAACGTCGTTCTCGACCTCTCTCAACCCACTACTCCTATCGAATACAACGATAACGACGTATGGACAGGCGTTTACACCGATGGCGACATCACCTCACAAGGATTCGTATTCTCGCACGATGTTCCCTATGAAGGCGTAGAATACTACGAGGGTTTCATCGTAAGCCGCAGTAGCGACAACGCCAACCACACCCCCGAGTGGACGGCCAACCAATGGGGCTGCATGGCACAAGGCGGAGCCGATGAAAACGGCAACAGCGTCGCCGGCAAACCTTACCTCATCAACTATTACAGCTCCTACTCTGCCAACCAATACGGCAGCAGCTTCATCGCTCGCAGCGACAACAGCTCTTTCACTCCCGAAGGCTGCTACGTCTGCAACCACCCGTGGACTTATTACGACTGCACCGTAGGCGAAGGTACCGCATCGCCCTTGCAAGAAGGCGGCTACTGCAAAATCACCTTCCACGGCTACCGCGGCGGTGTAGAGACCAACACGGTCAACTGCTACCTTGCATCGCGTCAGGCTGTCGACATCAACGGCGACGGCATTCTCGACAGCGAAGACAACTTCACCCTCTCGCAATGGGCATGGTGCGACCTCTCGGAGCTCGGCGAAGTAGAAGTCATCTCCATCTCCATGGAGTCGACCGACGTAGGCGAATATGGCATGAATACGGCTGCATACGTCTGCATCGATGGCCTGCAAGCCGATTGCACTGCCGCAACGCACACTATACAACGCGATGCCGACCGCGTATTTGCCGCAGGCAAACAGCTGTTCATGCAACTGCAAAAGGCTCAACACATCACCGTATGCAACATCGCCGGCGCTACTGTATGGGCTGGACAACTCGCCGAGGGCAGCCACACGCTCAACCTCGCCACCCTGCCGACCGGTATCTACATCGTACGCCACAACAGCGGCAGCACCAAAATAGTACTCTGATTATCGACGTCCCATGCTGCGAACCCGCCTTGCCATACTGTTGCTGTGCGCTACTCTCGTTGTTGCCCATGCCGACACGCTGCCCAAATACGAAATGCGTGCCGTGTGGCTCACAACCAATTGGGGGCTCGACTGGCCGTCGGCGCCCGCCCGCAACGCTCGTGAGGCAGCCCGTCAGCAACAAGAGCTGCGCGAGATGCTCGACGCTCTCGCATACATGGGAATCAACACTGTCTTCTTCCAAGCTCGTATCCGAGGTGAAGTATTCTATCCCTCGGCATACGAGCCTTGGAGCCGTATCATCAGCGGCACGGCCGGCAAGTCGCCCGGATATGACCCGCTTGCCTTCGTCATCGACGAATGCCACAACCGAGGCATGGAATGCCACGCATGGATGGTTACCATCCCCGCCGGCAACGTACGGCAAGCTGCCAAGATGGGTTCAAAAGCCCTTCCCGCCAAACATCCCGAGCTATGCAAGAAACTGAAAGGTAATTGGTATCTCGACCCCGGCAATCCGGCTACGCCTCACTACATAGCTGCATTGGTCGCCGAGATAGTCTCCCGATACGACATCGACGGCATACATCTCGACTACATCCGCTACCCCGACGAAGAGGGTAACTTTCCCGATGCCGATACCTATCGCCGCTACGCTCCGGCAGGCATGTCGCGCCACCAATGGCACGTTGCCAACATCTCGCGCATTGTAACCGCCGTAAGCGACACCGTCGTCGCTCTCAACCCCCACGTCATGGTCAGCACCGCTCCGCTCGGCCGATACACCTCCCTGCCCGGATTGCCGCCCGCCCGCTGGTCTTGCACCGAAGGAGCGGCACAAGATGCCGTGGCATGGTTGCAACAAGGCAACAACGACTTCGTAGCGCCCATGATGTACTACACCGGCGAAAACTACTTCCCCTATCTTGCCGATTGGGTAGCTCGCGCCACACAAGGCTACATCGTAGCCGGATTAGGCGCCTACCGTCTCGAACGCACCGAAGGCAACTGGGACATCACCGAGATACAACGTCAAATCGACGCCTCACGACACTACGGGGCTGCCGGGCAAGCCTTCTTCCGGGCACGTCATTTATTACGCTTCCCCGCACTCTCGCTCCTGCTGGCAGGCAACTACTACCGTTATCCCGCCCTCGTACCGCCCATGTCCCGCACCGTCGAAAGTGAGCAAGTTCCAATCGGCCACTCAGAGCAACCGCTCGCATCGCTCCGCCTCCGGCAAGGAATACTCTGCGACACCCTCTCATGGCAGCCTGCTACGCATGCAGCACGCTACGCCATCTACGCCTCGGTCACCGACACTATCTCTCTCGACGACCCCGCCTTCCTCATCCACACTTGGGTGACCGATACCACCGTCACCCTCCCGGCCGGCCGCTACCGCACTCTGGCCGTCACGGCCATCGACAGCACACGCCGCGAAAGTCCGGCAGCCATTGTACATGCACCCCGGCCACGAAAGCTCCCGCATACCTATCGATAATCGACAGCTTCGCCCCCGTCTCGCTTAAACAACCCAGCCATCCCATAAACAAGACTGTACCGCGCCATCTCGCGAAAACACAGCAGGCTACACCCCGTATAAACAAAAACAGCTCGCCATCCCACACATAAACAAGACTGCTTTTCATTCTTCTACTTTTCTTTTTTCTTCTTCCCCTCCACCCTTTCACGCATCCTCATTCTTTTCACCTCTCGCTTCCTTTCCCTTTCCCCCTTTTCACCTCCCATCCATTCATTACTCTTCGGCACACCTCCGAACCGCCATACGCACCCGAGCAGGCTGTCTCGTTCTCTCCGCACCGCGATACAAACAATGCTGTCGCCGCGTTACAACTCTACCCCCAAAAGCATCGCCACACTATTGCCCAAAATCCCATAAACTACAATCCGCACGAAAGGGCGCATCGGCCTCCTGCCTTTCAACGCATTCAACCCCTGCATAAGGCACAAAAAAGAGGCTTGCCCCGACGGGGCAAGCCTCCACATCAATTAAAAATAACTATTTTGAAAAAACACGTTATTCTTCGTCCCATTTTTGGTTGGCAAGACGTTTGTAGTTGTTATAACGCCATTGAGCATTCTTCTCAGCAGCGGCAAACAACTCACCGGCCTCGGCAGGATACTGTTTCATAACCGAAGCGTAGCGTACTTCACCCTTCAAGAAGTCTTGGAACAAGCTCCAATCGGGCTCTTTCGAGTCGAGCGTAAACGGATTCTTGCCTTCGGCTTCGAGAGCAGGATTATAACGCCACAAGTGCCAGTAACCACAAGCTACGGCAGCAGCTTCCTCGGCTTGCGATTTGCCCATACCCTTCTTCAAACCGTGGTTGATACAAGGAGCATAAGCGATAATCAACGACGGACCGGGATAAGCCTCAGCCTCGCGGATAGCTTTCAGCGTTTGTGCTTGGTCGGCACCCATAGCAACTTGTGCTACATATACATAGCCATAAGTCGTTGCCATCAAGCCCAAATCTTTCTTGCGAACGCGTTTACCGGCAGCGGCAAATTTGGCGATAGCACCCAGCGGGGTAGCCTTCGACGACTGACCGCCCGTGTTAGAATAAACCTCGGTATCGAGTACGAGGATATTCACATCCTTGCCCGATGCTATTACGTGGTCTAAGCCGCCGTAACCTATATCATACGATGCACCGTCGCCGCCGATAATCCATTGGCTGCGTTTTACAAGGTAGTGACCCAGCTCGGCAATACGTTTGCACAAGTCGCAGTCGCAAGCCTTCACAGCGGGCAAAATCTTCTCGGCAAGAGCCTTGGTAGCCTCGGCATCCTCTTTCTTCTCTACCCACTCGGCAAAGAGAGCTTTCAGTTCGTCGCTGCAACAGCTGCACGATTGAGCCTCTTGCATCAGCAATACGAGGCGTGCGCGCATCTTCTCGTTGGCGATAACCATACCCAAGCCGAACTCGCAGAAGTCTTCAAACAACGAGTTAGCCCAAGCAGGACCCTGACCCTTCTCATTGGTCGTGTAAGGTGTCGAAGGTACCGAACCGGAGTATATCGACGAACAACCCGTAGCGTTAGCCACCATTTCGCGGTCGCCATAGAGTTGCGAGATAAGTTTCACATAAGGCGTTTCGCCGCAACCCGAGCAAGCACCCGAGAACTCAAACAACGGCGTAGCGAATTGCGAGTTTTTGGGATTGCTCTTGATATCTACCAACGATTGTTTGCTCTTCACGTTCTTCACGCAGTAGTCCCAGTTGGCAGCCTCGTCGAGTTCGCCTTCCAAAGCGACCATCGTCAGGGCCTTGCCCTCTTTGTTGCCCGGACATACATCGGCGCAGTTTCCGCAACCCAAGCAGTCCATTACGCCTACTTGCATTCTGAAATGCATACCCTTCATGGTCGAAGGAACTTTCATTTCCAACGTATCGAACGTTACACCCTTCATCTCGTTCTCGTCGAGTACGAACGGACGGATGCAAGCGTGAGGACATACATAAGCACACTTGTTACATTGTATACAGTTGGCGGCATTCCATGTGGGGACAAAAGCAGCCACACCACGTTTCTCGTACTTGGCCGTACCTTGATGCCATGTACCATCCTCAATACCCTTGAAAGCCGATACCTTCAACAGGTCGCCGTTTTGAGCATTGATAGGACGTACCACCTCGTTGATGAATGCGGGGTCGTCATTAGCAGCAACCTCGTCGGCGGGAAGCGATGCCCAAGCCGGGTCGACGGTCAACTGTTTGTATTCGCCGCCGCGGTCTACGGCTGCATAGTTCTTGTTCACAACATCCTCGCCCTTCTTGCCGTAAGACTTCACGATGAATTTCTTCATCTGCTCTATGGCCAAATCTACGGGAATAACGCCCGTGATACGGAAGAATGCCGATTGCAGAATCGTATTCGTACGGTTACCCAAACCTATCTCTTGTGCAATCTGCGTAGCGTTGATATAATATACGGTGATGTGTTTCTCTGCGAAATAACGTTTTACGTTGTTGGGCAGGTGTTTGGCAAGCTCTTCACCCTCCCATACCGTATTCAGCAAGAACGTACCGTTCTCACGCAAACCACGGGTAACGTCATACATGTGCAAGTAAGCCTGTACGTGGCAAGCCACGAAGTTAGGCGTATTTACCAAATAGGTCGAACGGATAGGGCTATCGCCGAAACGGAGGTGCGAGCAGGTAAAGCCGCCCGACTTCTTCGAGTCGTAAGCAAAGTATGCTTGGCAATATTTGTTGGTATTGTCACCGATGATTTTCACCGAGTTCTTGTTGGCACCCACCGTACCGTCGGCACCCAGACCATAGAACTTGGCCTCAAACATACCTTCGCCACCCAAAGCAATCTCCTCTTTCAAAGGCAGCGACGTAAACGTAATATCATCTACGATACCCAGCGTGAAGTGGTCTTTCGGCTCGGGCAAAGCAAGATTCTCATATACCGAGAGAATTTGAGCAGGAGTCGTGTCTTTCGAACCCAATCCGTAGCGGCCGCCTATGATAAGCGGAGCATTCTCCTTGCCATAGAAGCAGTCAACTACATCGAGATACAACGGCTCGCCGTTAGCGCCCGGCTCTTTCGTGCGGTCCATAACAGCAATACGTTTAGCCGTAGCAGGAACAGCAGCGAGGAAATGTTTAGCCGAGAACGGACGATACAGGTGTACTGCAACAAGACCTACCTTCTCGCCTTTGGCCGTCAGGTAATCTATTGTTTCGCGGATAGCCTCCGTTACCGAACCCATAGCGATGATGACACGCTCTGCGTCGGGTGCGCCATAATAGTCGAACAAACCGTATTTGCGACCGGTTATCTCAGAAATCTTGTTCATGTAGTCTTCTACGATAGCCGGAACGGCATCATAGTAACGATTCGACGACTCACGGTGTTGGAAGAAATGGTCGGGATTCTCTGCCATACCGCGAGCTACCGGAGCCTCAGGAGTAAGAGCGCGACGACGGAAGTCGGCAAGAGCCTCTTGGTCGATAAGCGGAGCCAAATCTTCGTTTTCGAGCATCTCGATTTTCTGTATCTCGTGCGATGTACGGAAACCGTCGAAGAAGTTTACAAACGGAACGCGCGATTTTATCGTTGACAAGTGAGCCACACCGGCAAGGTCCATCACCTCTTGTACCGAACCCTCGGCAAGCATAGCGAAGCCCGTTTGGCGGGTTGACATCACATCCTGATGGTCACCGAAGATACACAACGCATGCGAAGCCAATGTACGAGCCGATACGTGGAACACGCAAGGCAGCAATTCGCCCGCAATCTTATACATGTTGGGAATCATCAGCAACAAGCCTTGCGATGCGGTGTATGTCGTCGTCAACGCACCGGCTTGCAACGAGCCATGCACAGCACCGGCGGCACCAGCCTCCGACTGCATTTCCTGTACCAATACTGTCTCGCCGAAGATGTTCTTGCGCCCTGCGGCAGCCCATTCATCGACATACTCAGCCATCGTCGAAGACGGCGTGATGGGATAAATAGCGGCTACCTCCGAGAACATATACGAGATATGAGCCGCAGCTTGGTTACCATCACATGTTAAAAATTTCTTTTGTTTACTCATTTTCCAAAGTATATATATTAGGTTTCAAATGATTTTTATTCATTCTATCACACATCGACAAAATTAATACAAAAATCCGAACAACCAAAGCGGAATAACATTATCACTGCCCATGCGCAAATTGTCCATCGCATAGTAGTTGTCGCCGCCCATGCGCGACTTCCCGCGATTCGAAATCACTCTGAACGGATACTTCCCGTCAATGATAAAGCGCACACTGTTCGCACCCAAATTCAGCCGGTGCGACTGGTGCAACATATTATAGAAAAATGTTTCGCACACCGCCTGCCGGTCGGCAGCCACCGTACGGTTACTGTATATCAGATTCGTATTGTGCATATACACCATACCCGGTTTCTGCGGATGATACTCGCCCTCTTTATATAATGTATTGATAAGACGCGCGTCCTTGAAACACTTTATGTAATTCATCACCGTAGCACGCGATATTTGCGTCTCTTGGCTCAGTTTGCTCACATTCACCGCTCCGGGCACCTGTGTCGAGATAAGATACAACAACCGCCGCATCTTGGGTAGATATGACAGCTCTATCTGCTTTATCAGCAAAATATCTATCTCCAACATCAGATTGATGGTCTTTATAAGATTCTCCGAGAAATTATTCTTCTCCAAGAAAAACGGATAATAGCCGTGGTGCAAATATGCATCGAAATACTCCAACGGATTGACACGCCCCGTTATGCCGCGGGCTATCAACCCGTGGTCAGAAAGAATCTCATCGAGCGTGTAAGAACGGAACGAAAGCCCCGACATCATATTCAGATACTCTCTGAACGAAAAGCCGCGCAAGTTATACGAGGCCGCTACACCGTCGAGCACCGGATTCTCCTCTTTCAGACGCATCACCGTCGAACCCGTAAAAATAATTTGCAGCTCGGACATCGTATCATAACAACGGCGCAACGCCTCGCTCCATCCCGGATACTTGAATATCTGGTCTATCAGCAATGTACGACCGCCCTGCTCATAAAAGCGAGCCGCAAAATCCTCCAACGTATGGTCGGTAAAATACAAATTATTCAAGTTGACATACAGGCAACTCCTGTCACGCGATCCGAAATGCTCACGAGCATACTGCAACAAAAACGTCGTCTTACCCACGCCCCGACTACCTTTGATACCTATCAAGCGGTCATCGGCGTTTATCTCGCGCATCAGCTCGCGGCGCACCAGCATCCCCAAGTGCTCCACCAAATAGCTATGAGTTCTGTAAAACGGTTCCAAATTCACTTCTCTGTTTACAATCAGTTACCTGCTCTGCAAGATACCATGCGTTAACCTACGCACACCGAAGCCCTCGGGTGAGGGCAACACTCACATCACATATCTTATGCAAAGATACGCATATCACTGTCATTTTTGCTAACTTCACTTTACAAAAGAATGTACAATAAGCACATGTTTTACATTTTTAACAAACCGGCAACTACCTGTCATAACACCACTGCCCCATCTCATCAGCCGGACAATTACCGACCTGCCCTCTTTTCCATAAATATCCCTATGAAAAAAAATCCCCTTTTCGGCAACCTCATAACTTATCCCAACACAGCCCGACACAGCGAAAAACAAATATATGTTTTACAACATAAGTCTAAAAATTACACCTATATGGATAAAAAATACACAAACTTTTGCAACTTTCGTCCGATATTTGCATCGGTAAAGGTAGAATCTCAAAAAACGCCATAACCGTAACAACAGAACAAATTAAAGTTACAAACTTAAATTTTATATCACATGAAAAAAACATTACTTTTTGCAGCCCTCGCAGCCCTCACTACCGGCGCAGTGGCACAGACATGGAATTTCAGCGAATTTACAGCTACTACATTCAATGAAACTACCGAAGTTAACAACTTCAAAATTTATGCAAACTCTGAGTTTGGCGTAACCATCGATGCCAACAACAAAACAGTCGATGGCGTAAGCTACACACAACGTATCAAATCGGGTGGTATGTCGCAACTCGATTCTCTTACCAATGAGCCCCTCGCTCGCGTATATGAATTTCCCGTTACAGGTGCTGGTACAGTTGAGTACGTTATGACATCTTCTTCAAGCAGCGGTACAGGCCGTTTCATCAAATTCGTTGCAAATGGCGATACCATTGCTAAACAAGAAGCTCCCGCCGGAACAGTTGAGAAATATTCATTCGAATACACCGGCGAAGCTACCAACATGCAAATTTTCTTCACAGGCGGTATCAACATGTACATGGTTAGCTATACCGCAGGTGAAGGTGGCGGCGAAACTCCCGACACTCCTGACACCCCCGTCGAGCCTGCTGGTGACTGGGTATTCGATGCTGCATCGCTCGCTGCACAAACATATAGCGAAGACATCGTAAGCGGTATCTACACATTCCTCTGTAATGGCAAAACTTGGGTAGTAGACGCCAACACAGCACGCTTCTCCAACGACTCTACCATTCAATACACACAACGCATCAAAGCAAAGAGCAAAAGCAACACCATCAGCATAGCTTGCCCCGATGTAGGTACCCTCACATTCGGCGTTCGCACAGGTAGCAACAGCGACGTAACCCGCACATTGGTAGCTACCCAAAACGGAACTGAAATCTACAACAAACTGGTACTCGAATCAGACACAGTTGAGCATGGCGAAGGTGCTCCCAAAGCATACCTCACACACGAAGTAGCTGTTCCCGCTGCCGGCGAAGTAACCATTACAATGCCTACCGGTAACCTCAACTACTACTTCATCTCCTTCACAAACGGACAAGGTGGTGTACAACAAGTTCTTGACCTCGGCAAGCTCTTCATGAGTGGTAACGTAGTAATAGCCGACGGCGCTGCACGCCTCTATGTTTACGACATCGTAGGCAAACTCGTTGCAACAGCCAACGCTTCTGAATTAGACCTCAACCGCGTATCGCGTGGCATTTACATCGTAAAAGCCGTTTACGCTGACGGTCGCACTCAAACGCTCAAAATACGCCGATAAGCGACTACACACTATATCCAAATATCCAAAATGCTAGACAGCCCCGCCAACGCGAGGCTGTCTTTTTATCCCCTCACAAATCGCCCGCAACGTTCTCATCAGCTCCTCGTTCCATCCATTTCACCGATGGTCTACTCCTCGCACGACCATTTCCCGCCCAAACGACACCGCAATCATTCGCAAAACCAAGCGGCAACTACCCTAATATAAAACACTTTTATACACCGGCTACCCTTGCGCACACCGCACCTGCGCCACCCTTACAACAAAATCATCCCTTCACTCACTTCAACTGCACCTCATTACAGCGCCAGCCCTTCACTCACCGCGACAGCTCCCCCACAACAAATATCATCTCATCGCACAACCGGCCACACCGCAAATCCCCTCGACGACAACGGCACAAAATAACTCGGGCGTAAAACGGCAGCTCTATACGCCGTTCTACGCCCGAATACTTGGATACTACTTACTTATAAAACATTCATTTTCTCACTATCATCTTTCTTGTCGCAATACTGCCGTCACGATATTTTGTCACTACGATATTCACCCCGTTGCAAGGCTCATCATACACAATACCGGTCAGGTCTACGTAGTACACTCCAACCACTTCGTCCGAGTCATTGGCAACACTTACCACGCCATCCGTACCGTTAGGCAGGTCATACGTAATCTTTATATTGGGCAGGAATGTCGATGTATATCCGCTCGACGATATGGCAGACTGATAGCTGGTCATGCTCGCCTTGAAGTAGATAGGAACGTCTCTCACACCACCTGCACCCGTATATTTAACAAGAAGTTTATCTCCGCCTTCCCACAACAACGGCTCATCGAAGACGATAGTCATCTCTTTATCCTTAAATTGCAGTACGCCACCGTTATACACTTCGGTCAATGTGGGTAGCTCAGCAAAGCCGTCTGCTACAAGTTCGGTCAGGTCGGTAGCTCCTACTTCCCACTTCACATCCATTTCAGCCCAGTTGGTTTCCGACAGATAGAAATCGGGCAACATATAATATGTTATCTGTTTTATATTGCAATCCTTTAATTGCGTCAGCTGGTCATCGATATAGAGCATGGCGCTCTCCTGTATTTTATCTTCGCCATAAGCCGACGGGTCCATAGGTATCGACATTCCGACTTGGCTTTGGCTGCCTATATACACGGCATTCTCGGCTTCGGCCTTCACAACGATAGGCAGGTCGCCGGCCGTCGTGCGCAATGTCACTACCCCTTCATACGAGCCATCGCGCGGAGCTACGACAGTAAGCTCTACCGTCATGCTTTCGAGCGTGGCAATACTTGTTTCGGGAGCTACTCCGCCAAAAATAGTATCGTTGCTCACAACCTCCGTAATACTGAAATCATTTCTTCCCACATTGGTGATGGTCACTTGTGCGCGAGCCTCTTGTTTCGATTGCACAAGCCCGAAATCGACCGTATCGACATCCATCAATACATTGTCGTCTTTCAACTCTATCACTTTCAGTTTCACGTTTTTCAGCATGGCGCGGTCATCGCCGCTGTTATTCATGGCATCTTTCACATAGTCGAATACAATGTTGTACTCACCGGCCTCCAAATTACGCTCCTCTTTGTATTCGCAGACCGCCGAGAAGAACGAACCTTGGTACGTCTTAGGAGTTTCGTCGTTGAAAGTTACCGTCAACTTATCGTCCGTTCCGCACGATACCATACCCTCATAAGCCAGCATGGCTATGTTATTTTCGGGTACCGTAAACGTTGCTGCCAACCATGAATTACTGTTGCCGACACCTACATTCGTCGAAAAGGCTTCACCGAGAACTACATCCCACGGATACTCTTCCGACGTACTCCACGTTATATACTCTTTACCTTCCGTTACAATATCGCTGTAATCTATCGGGGGGAGCACTTCACCAGCAAAATAGACCCTCTTTTCCCATCCTGTATCATCGTACAGTCTGATACTCTTTACAAATTCGCCGGCTTCGGCAGCTGTAAACGTCACGCGCAACGTATCACGTCCGCCCAACGCCTCTATCTCCAACGCGGCCGTTTCAAAAGCGAACTCATCGGGTAAGTCGGTCTCGGCATATACCGTACTCTTCACCCCGCCGTTATTCGTGATAAGCAACTCTAATTGCGCCTTTTCGCCTACATGACGTCTCGGTACGGCTACGGTGTCGGCACATACAAATACGCCTTTCTCTACGGGTATTACATACGCTGCATCTACATAGTAGAGCATCAGATATTGGGTACCGAACTCATATACATCCATAGCTCCGAAACCGCGGTCGGGTGTTATCATCGTCGTATCTTCGTTGATGGTAAATACCACCTTGTCGCTGTTCGTATCGTACAACCATCCGTTGGCGGCATCGAAATCACCCGTTACCAAAACTGCCCAGATCGGCATATCCGAACCATAAAAATCGTCTATACGCTCGCCCAACACCCATTTGTTTTCTTTGCTGCGCGGTGTCTCCATCACTATTTTATTACCATCGGTCACGGTAGCACGCATCGGGGCAGCAGGAGCATACATATCGGCAGGCAGATTCATCAGATTTTCTATCAACACTTCGCCATCGCTGCTGAAAGTAAACCGCGTCGTGAAGTTCTGTGTCGACAGGTTTGCGCCTACAAAATTCAGCTCTTCGTCATGCGACGCATGCACGATGGCGGTCATCTCTTTTACCGTCTCCACATACTCGCCTTCAAGCAAGCGTACACGGCTTACATTAGCAATGTCGCGTCCCTCGGAACCGCTACCGTCTTTCTTATACACGACTTTCACACTGTGACTGCCGGCAGCGAAATTATGGTAGAACTTGCCGCTTTGCTCGCCGCTTACACTCAGCTCTGCCTCCGTAGCATCGTCTATATAAAACGACAAGAAGTCGCTATTCTCTTGCGACGAAACGCTATAATCCAACACAATTCCTCGCGAACGGTCTATATCTATATTGATATAAAAATAAGCCTCGCTGTTATCGTCGCCACTATTCAGGTTTTGAGCCACTCCTTCGTAGCAACCCCAGCCGTTACTGCCTTCACCTACAGTGAAATCAGTAACCGACCCGTCGGGCGACAACTGTGTAAAGTCGCTCTCACGGGGCAAGAGGCTTATGTTGCTCATCGTTACTTCATCGTCCAGCGCGTCGCCGTAGGCATCTTTTACGTACTCTATTCTGAACGTATGGTGTCCTTTATCGACATTCACCGCCGCCGACGCCTCATACTCCCTACCCTGAGCCCACATGTAAGTCTCACCGTCGATATACAGGTTCATTCTGTCTATGTTATACGTGTAACCGCCATCATCGGTATTTACTCTATTCATCATGGTCGATATCGAATAGTCGAAACTGAACGTGTAGGGCGCATCCACAGTAAATTCACCCTGCATAAACGAGATAGAGTTGCCTACTCCTTGGTTAGACGATACGGCTTTCGTCCCTTCTATGACAAACGGATACGGGTCGCTCGTTTCCCAGCTGATAAGGGTGGCGTCGCCTTCCGTTACTATCGCCGAGAAATCGGCGGGAACTGTATCGGTCTCCACCTCCGAAACCGCTCCGGACTGTTGCTCCGGCACCTTGTTCTGAATGGCAGGATTATATACCGTTACAGATTGCGCACACAATCCAACGGAAAGTTGCGCAGCAATAAACAAGAAAAATAGTTTTTTCGTCATAACAATTAGATTTAAGTTCTGAGCACAAGTTTATGATGAAAGACATTTTCCTCATCGCAAAGCATATAGACAAGATATGGACAAAGTTATTAATAAATACAAATCAACACACACGATTGTGTCAAGCATGTTTGGCGTGATATAAGAAAGGAGGTTGCACCTAAACAATGTCAAGGCAAAATCGGATAATATCTCTTAGCGGACAATAAAAAGGGACAAAGGTTGCCATACAACCGTGTAACCTAAAATTATTCATCCATCATCATATTCCTTTTTCGATGAGGCTATTCTTTGCAGCCAGTGAGTATCACAACATACTCATATACAAGCTGTTTACATATGATGCATACATCGCATCGCGCAACAACAACACGTAATAATCTGGTTTATAACAATTTGTAATACACACCCAGTCTCACAACAGGCCGCTTTTGCGAACAAGCCGCCTCGCACCATTCGTAAGTAATTAATTATAAGCTATTTACCGGAAATTTCTTATCACCTTATCGTTTATTTACAAACCGTCCATAACGATATATAGTCAAACAAAGTGACTACCAGTAGCTTACAGTAAAAGGTTCTACTGGCGGTATAAAAAATGAGAGGCAAAACACCCTTGTCAATCTATTTGCTGAATGACTTTTTCCAAATCTTGTTCTTTGGTAAGTCCCATCCGCTTTCGCAAACGATAACGCAATTTATAGAACCCTGCTGCCGATATATTCATCGCCTTGATAATCTCATCGCTATTCATCTGCATCTTGATAAAGCATGCCAACCGTTTCTCGGTCTTCGTTATCCGCGGATAAAGGACTTCTATACTGTGACAAAAATGCGAATCCATCAACAACAGGCTATGATCGACACTCTCGGCAGCCTCTTTGTCATAGCGGGCAAGATGCAAACTCATCGCCAAATTATCCTGACGGCTCTGCTGTATCTCCTCGCTGTCTTTCCGATGACGCAAGTCGAGCAATTCGCGCTCCAACCGATGCCGTTCGACCTCGGCCTCTTTCTGTTGCAGTTCGAGGTCAGAGATACGCTTCAACTGAGCCTGTCGGCGATACAGAAGATACATGATACCTCCCACCGCTGCCAACAACAATACAGCCACCGACAGCACAACAATGCCCATAGCCATCGACAAACGGCGGTTCTTCTCCTCCATCTTAATTATCTCCACTTGGTACTCCTCCACATCGCGCACTATCTCATAGGTGACCTGCGCCCCGCGCATTTTGTCACGCTGTGCTACCATTTCCTTATAGTGGGCTATATATGCTTTGTCGTCACCGCGCAGGCTATCTACATACAACATCATCTCCATGCTGGCGACATGTACGTCATGCACACCGCTCTCATAACAGCAACGAACGGCCTCGCGCAATATCGCGTAGGCAGTATCATAATCGCATTGACGAAACGCCATCATCCCTTTACAATAATAATACTGAGGTTGATAGGTACCGGCAATCCGAAAGTCGATACTATCGAGCGCAGCTTCGGCTTTCGCATAGTCGCCACTGCGTATATACACCTCGGCCAGATTTCCCATATCGGAATTCAGCACACTTTCGTTACCGACCGAATGCACTATGGCTATCGCTTCGCGCATGTGCTTCTCGGCATAGTCGTATTCATTACCAAGTTCCACGGCAAGAAACGCTTCGAGTCGGTGATAAGCATGCCTGTCCTTTACAGGAAGCTCATTCAGGTTCTCACGCACGGCCTGTAATTGGCTTTGACACGTCTCCATCTGCCCTATACCGAAATAGACGACCGCCAGCAGCAAGTCGCATTGCACCGCACCCTGCTTGTCGCCGCAATATTCATAGATAACCTTCGCCGCAGCAAGATCGTCACACGCTGCCTGATAGCGGTTATACGAAAGTGCATCCCTTGCATGAGCTACAAGGCTGTCGGCCTCGGCCGTCTCGGGTAATCCTCCGGGATTGACATAATATTGCCACGTGGCCATACCGGCCGCTACAATAACAACAGCAACAATCGCTGCAACGTATTTCCCGTACTTCATGAATTTATTCATCTTCACTCGGCATTATTAAACTCTTACACCAGCACACGCGGCAACCAGCCTATATGACCTACCGTTCGGAAACACCTTTGCCCCTCCGCCCATCCACCTATTCACGCATAGCACAATATATGCAAAGGAACTTGCCTCATGACGACAGCATTCCCGCCTCCTGAATAGAGCGGTTTCTCCAACAATACAAGGCCGGGATGCCATACAGAGCAATCGCAGCATAGCAAAGCCGTATAATTATAGAACTTACTTTCCCGTTACCAACCACTCTATGGCACGGTCGAGGATGGTATCATGTCCTTGCAACGCGGCAACGGTATCCATGTCTATCTTGAACCCGGGTGTAGGGTCTATGCCGAACTCCGTGTCATTCCCTTCCGCATCGAGGATGGGCGACGAAGAGAGGCGTATGTTCCAGCCGTTAGGCAGGTTATAAGTAAAAGGCAACCCGCTGCCACCGCCCGTGCGGTCACCTATCACCGTCACTTGGGGCAACGACTTCATCACCTGTACGAAATTGTTGGCCGCACTGAATGTGTAACGATTCGTCAGCACTGCCACCGGCTTGGTATAGATATAGTGCCCCGCAGGCGGGTCGTAATAGTAGGCATACGGTTCCGAAAAATCGTCGTGTCCGGCACCGGTCTTGTGACAGATATATCCGGCCAACGTGCGTTCGGTCATGAAACGCGACGCAAACGTCTCTACATTGGCAAGACTGCCGCCGCCATTGCCGCGCACATCAATGATAAGCCCGTCGCACGAAGCAAGGCGCACCAATATATGGTCTAAACTGTTGTCGCTGATACCGCTCGAAAAACTGCCGTAATAGATATACCCTATATTCTGGCGCAGCTTTTTATATACGAAACCATCCGTCTGATAGAAGTCGAAGTCCAAATAGTTCTGATGCACCACCCGCTCGTCGTAGTTGACGGGGTAATCTTGAAACCATGCCCAATAATACGACGTGGCAAACGAAGAGGAGAGGTTGACATGCCCGTCTTGCAACTCGTCGAGCATATCGCCGCACAAGTCGAAGAAGGCATAGCTGCCCATGTTGTTGCGCACCTTGGGACGGAAAACGGTACGCACCGAGTCCCAATCGACCTCTTTGTAGCCGAAGAAACAATAATGCTCATCGACAATGCTCCACAGCGCATCGAAGTTGCCCACGGCATCGTCGGTCATATCCTTGTCGTCATCGACGAAGCACGAGTGCAATAGCATAGCCGCACAAAGCAAAAAGAGAGATTTTACGCATTCTTTTCCCATCATTACAGTGTATATAAAGCCCTGCACACACGCCTATCCTTGTTACCTGCACTCCACCGCAACAAGTCACCGGCAAAACCCACCACGAAGTGATGCGACACCCATTGGTAACGGTTACCGGCTGTATAGGTGGTGTATATCGTGTTGCCATAACCCACGCGCAACGCCCATGAGGCAAAACGGAAGTCTATGGTCAGGCGGTTGGTCATATCGAAACGTGTAGCCCACGTGCCCGCATGCAAGAAATTCTCATAATTGCCCAACGACACCTCGTAGTACGACTCGGCATACTCGGGTTGTACAAAAACGCCCACAACCGGCAGCGACAGTTGGTAACGCGCCGTCACCGGAAGGTGTCCCAACTTAAAATCATAGACGGCCATCGCAGTCAGCCCCCACGAGAGGTCAGCCTTGACCGACACCGGATTGTTGCCGCCGTGGTAGTTATAGAGCGCACCGGCCGTCAACGTCATGTCGGCGCCGTAATAGAGACGCAACCCTTTCACCGGCAACTCACTATATCGCATCATTGCAAAAGCGTAGTGCAGGCTGCCTGCATCGGTAAGTCCGCTGCCCGATATGCGCAAGCGTGTCCGCGCAAAATTTACCCGCAACTGCTGCTGCCACACCCAGCGGTACTCCTCTATCGGCATGGCACGCATCCACTCGGCACCCACAGCAAGGCTCCACCCTTTGTACGACCACGGGGCAAGGTAAGTATCTATCAGCTCCGACCCGCCAACCTCAAACTCTACCGCCGTAAAAAGCGGGCACAACGGTTTGGCGTCGGCCGGTTCATCGGCGCGCACCGCCGTCGGCAGCAAAGCAGCCAGCAAGAGCAATGTTGTTACGTATCGGCGCATATATTTTTACTTACGTACTGCAATTCTATTGTTGTCGCACTCGATACCGCTATTCGGCATCGGGAAGGAAGAGCGACATTTGCCCGTCGGCAGATTCCTCATCGGGCAAAACAGGCGACTCCTCGGCAGGCTCATCATGCCGCAACGGCTCCAATTCGGCAATCGCCTCCACGGTATAGGTGGTGAGCCGCTTTCCTTTGGCGCGGAAGCTCTTCACGCCGATAAAGTCGGCCGCCTCTATGGCCAAAGGCTCACGGAAGGCATCATTGCCGCCGAAGCGCACCTCTATGCGGGGATACGATTCACGACTATACAGAATAAGCGTCGAGGCGGGATTCTCGCCGAGGAAGTTCTGTTTGCGTGCCGATGGTTCCATCTTGAAGCGTTTCAGATAGGGATACCCTTGCTGGTCGGCATCGTAGAGGGCAACCGTCCATACGAGATCGGCATCGAATTTCTCTATCAACAGTATGTTGGGTTCGTAGTGATTGGTAAGGTCGAAATTGGTAGTGTAGAAGTCGCCATTGTCGAGCACCACCAACACCGCGTCGCCATTATGAAACTCTCCGAGGCATTCGCCGCGTCCGTCGTAGTTGAGGCGCAGCACATCGCGGTCGAACCATACCATGCGGCCGCCGAGGGTAGAACCTCCGCGTTCTTTGAGCGAAATTTTCTGTACCTCGTTGCGCGTGACGATATTACCCATCGACGCACGCCCCTTGATAGCCAGCTTGCCGAAATCTATCTCGGTATATAGCGATTTCATGCGTGGTTTGGGCTTGAATACCACTTTCAGTATCTCGGCCTCGCCGTTGGGGTTGGCTGTAAACCACACGATTTTCGACCCCGGTTTCCCTTGCGTAAGGTCATATACCTTGTCGCGCGTCACACCCGTTACGGCAAAACGCTTCATGAACAACATACCCTCCTTACCATCGCGATATATCACGTTATAAATAGTACGGACATCGTTTTTCTTGAATACGGCAAGGTGCAGTATGTTCTTTCCCACAAACTGTTTCTCGCTCACCTTCACCACCGTATAGCGGCCGTCTTTATAGAAGATGATAATATCGTCGATATCGGAGCAGTTGCTCACATACTCGGCCTTCTCGTCGCGTTGCAACCCAGTACCCATAAAGCCCTCTTCGCGGTTGAGGTAGAGTTTCTCGGTAGCCTCTACCACTTTTGTGGCCTCGATGGTATCGAAATTGCGTATCTCGGTGAGCCGCGGGAAATGCTGCCCGTAGGTCTCTTTCAGGTGTGCATACCACGCTATGGTATAGTCGGTAAGTGTTTCCAGATGATGCTCGGTCTCGGCAATGCGTTCGCGTTGCGCAGCGATGAAGTTGTCGGCTTTGACCGAATTGAAACGCAAAATGCGCGCCATCTTTATCTCCATGAGGCGGAGTATATCGTCGGTGGTCACCTCGCGGATAAACTGGGGCTTGAAGGGTTCGAGCCGACGGTCTATGTGCGTCACAGCCTCGTCCATAGAACGGCTTTCCTCGAACTCGCGGTCTTTATAGATGCGTTCTTCTATAAATATTTTCTCCAACGAAGCGAAGAGCAACGTCTCTTGCAACTCGCCCAACTTTATCTCCAACTCTTGTCGCAGCAGCTCGCGCGTGTGCTCTACGCTGCGGCGCAACACATCGCTCACCGAGAGGAAGTGGGGCTTCTCGTCGTCGATGACGCAGCAGTTGGGCGACAGGCTCACCTCGCAGTCGGTAAAGGCATAGAGGGCATCTATCGACTTGTCGGACGAAACGCCCGGTTGCAGGTGTATCAGTATCTCGGCATGAGCCGCCGTATTGTCGTCGACCTTGCGTATCTTTATCTTGTTTTTCTCTTGTGCTTTCAGAATCGACTCTATGAGCGTCTGTGTGGTCTTCCCGTAGGGTATTTCGGTGATGGCAAGCGTACGATTGTCTATCTTCTCAATCTTGGCGCGCACTTTCACACGTCCGCCCCGTTCGCCGTCGTTATAGCGCGACACATCTATGTAGCCGCCCGTTTTGAAGTCGGGATACAATTCAAAGGGCTCGCCCCGCAAGTAAGCGATGGCGGCGTCGAGTATCTCGTTGAAGTTGTGCGGGAGTATCTTCGATGAAAGACCTACGGCAATGCCTTCGGCACCTTGCGCCAAAAGCAACGGGAATTTCACGGGCAGTGTCACCGGCTCGTTTTTCCTGCCGTCGTAAGAGAGTTGCCACTCGGTGATTTTAGGACTGAACACGACCTCGACGGCAAACTTCGAGAGGCGCGCCTCGATGTAACGCGGGGCAGCCGCGCTGTCGCCGGTAAGTATGTTACCCCAGTTTCCCTGACAATCTATGAGCAACTCTTTCTGCCCCATCTGCACCAGCGCGTCGCCTATCGAGGCATCGCCGTGCGGGTGGAACTGCATGGTAGAACCTATGATGTTCGCCACCTTGTTGTAACGTCCGTCGTCGAGCAGCTTCATGGCATGCAAAATGCGCCGCTGCACAGGCTTCAAGCCGTCGGCGATGTGCGGCACGGCACGTTCGAGTATGACATACGAGGCATATTCGAGAAACCAGTTACGGTACATGCCCGATAGTTGGTACTTCACGTCGCCGCGCTCGGGCACCGGCACGCGGCGTGTAACATCGCCACCGGCCTCATTGCGGGGCAATTCCTCATCGCCGGGGATATTATCTTTCTCTTTTTCTTCTTCGTCGCTCATTGATGGTATCAGGTATTGGAGTGGAGCAAGAACCGGGAGAAATAACGCCGTCCTCGGGAAAGGGCGGGCAGCAAGAGGCATTTTAGCTTTTTTTGTACCTCCCGGCAAACATGCCACTGCAAAAATACAAATTAAATCGAAAAAAATCACTTACTTTGCGCTTTAATTTGAGCGGGAACTCCGCCCGAACACTCTTTAAGACAAGAAAAAAATAAAACCAAAAAGACATGGCACAGGAAGACGTTTTCAAGAAAATCGTTTCTCATTGCAAAGAATATGGGTTCGTATTCCCTTCGAGTGAAATATACGACGGCCTCGCCGCTGTTTACGACTACGGTCAGATGGGCGTGGAGCTGAAAAACAACATCAAGCGTTATTGGTGGGACAGTATGACGCTGCTGCACGAAAACATCGTGGGCATCGACTCGGCCATCTTCATGCATCCGACGATATGGAAGGCCTCGGGGCACGTCGATGCCTTCAACGACCCTCTTATAGACAACCGCGACTCGAAGAAACGTTACCGCGCCGATGTGCTGATAGAGGATTGCATCGCCAAGATGGACGAGAAGATAGACAAAGAGGTGGAGAAAGCACGCAAGCGTTTCGGCGAGCAGTTCGACGAGGCGATGTTCCGCGCCACCAATCCGCGCGTACAAGAGCACATAGCCAAACGCGACGCCCTGCACGCCCGCTATGCCAAGGCGATGAACGATATGGACCTCGATGAACTACGCCAAATCATCATAGACAACGAAATCGTATGCCCGATAAGCGGTACCAAAAACTGGACTGACGTACGGCAATTCAACCTGATGTTCTCTACCGAAATGGGTTCTACCGCCGACGGAGCAATGAAAGTGTACCTGCGTCCCGAGACGGCACAAGGCATTTTCGTCAATTTCCTCAATGTACAGAAAACGGGACGTATGCGCATTCCTTTCGGTATCGCACAGATAGGCAAAGCGTTCCGCAACGAGATAGTGGCACGACAATTCATCTTCCGCATGCGCGAATTCGAGCAGATGGAAATGCAATTCTTCGTACGTCCGGGCGAAGAGCTGCAATGGTTTGCCAAATGGAAAGAGATACGCTTGCGCTGGCATAAAGCACTCGGGTTGGGCGACGAAAAATATCGTTTCCACGACCACGAGAAGCTGGCACACTATGCCAATGCAGCTACCGACATAGAGTTCGAGATGCCTTTCGGCTTCAAAGAGGTCGAGGGCATACACTCACGCACCAACTTCGACCTCGGCAACCACGAAAAATATTCTGGCAAGAAGATACAATATTTCGACCCCGAGCTGAAAGAGTCGTACACGCCCTATGTCATAGAGACCTCGATAGGTGTAGACCGCATGTTCCTGAGCGTAATGGCCGCGGCTTATGCCGAAGAGAATCTCGACGGCGGCGAGACCCGTGTAGTACTACGTCTGCCGGCAGCCCTTGCGCCCGTAAAAGCGGCTGTACTGCCCCTTGTACGCAAAGACGGACTGCCCGAAAAGGCCGAAGAAATTATCCGTATGCTGCGCTACGACTATCGCTGCCAATATGACGAGAAAGACTCGATAGGCAAGCGTTATCGCCGCCAAGATGCCATAGGTACTCCCTATTGCATCACGGTAGACCACCAGACACTCGAAGACAACACCGTAACACTGCGCGACCGCGACAGCATGGAGCAGACACGCGTGGCCATTGCCGACCTGAAATCGTTGATAGGCGAGAAAGTAAGTTTCAGCAAACTGTTGCAAAAAATCGCCGAAGACTAAACTTGTAACCCTATAACCACTAAGACAACATGAAGTTACCCAAGATTGCCGCTCTTGCCATCGCCGCCATAGGCATGGCGCTCGCATTCTCGTCGTGCAGCTATAACAGCATGGTAGAGGCAGAAGAGAATGTCAATGCCCAATGGGCTAAGGTTGAAAACCAATACCAACGCCGCGCCGACCTCATACCCAACCTCGTGAATACGGTGAAAGGTTATACCACCCACGAGTCGGAGACTCTCGAAGCTGTAACGGCAGCCCGCGCCAAAGCCACGCAAATGACCGTGGACGCAACGTCGCTCGATGCCGAGAGCATGCAACGTTTCCAAGAGGCGCAAGGCGAGCTTTCACAAGCTCTGGGACGCCTGCTCTCTATCACAGAAAACTATCCCGACCTGAAAGCCAGCCAGCAATTCATAGAGCTGCAAGCCCAACTCGAAGGGACAGAAAACCGCATCTCAACCGAACGTACCCGTTACAGCGACATGGTGGCAAAATACAACGCCATGCTGCGCAAGTTCCCGGGTATCATCACGGCTAAGATTTTCGGCTTCGAAGCCAAGCCGCAATTTACCGCCGAAGAGGGCAGCGAAAAGGCTCCCGAAGTGAAATTCTGAACAGCGGCGCCGTGTGAGATTAAATAAAACCGTGAAACCGAAGCATAAAGATATGAAGATAAGCAAATATTTGGTGCCCCTCGTTGCCCTACTTGTTGCAGTACCCGTATTTGTATCGTGCAAAGATGACAAAGACGAAGAAGAAGCCAAGAACTACTGGGTTATCTATCAAGATTGGCGCGAGAAAAATACTGCATTTTTTGAAGAAAAATATGCCGAGACCGATGCCCAAGGAAACCTTGTATATACACGCGTAACTCCTACATGGGATCCGATGTCGACGATACTTATGCGCTGGTATAACGACCGTGCCCTCACCGCCGACTCGATGAGCCCTTTCTCTACGAGCTACGTCGATGTGATATATGAAGGTAAGACATACGAAGGCGTCGTGTTCGACGACTCTTTCGACAATACCGAACCGGCCGACAGCATCTACCGCAGCAAACTGTCGGATAATGTGAAGGGATGGGTCATTGCCCTTACCAACATGCGCGTGGGCGACCATTGCGAGGTAATCATTCCGCAAGACTGCGGCTACGGGGCAGAGGTTAAATCGGATATATTGTTACCCTACACGACATTGGTATTCGATATTAAGTTTCGCGGTATCCCGGGACTTGAAAAACCTGTTAACTAAGAGAGGAATATCCCTCCGTCATAAACGCCGCAGCCGTCCAAAGGGTCTGCGGCGTTTTTTATGGTCGGTCACCACACATCAAACAAGGCGTACCGCTGCGCTCCCTTGCCATAGCCGGAGCTTGCAGGGGGTTGCAAGGCAGCTCTATGATACGTGACGCAACAGAGGCCGACGTCACACGACGCGACTTACCGATGTTGTCGGCTTCGTCGGGACAAGGAGCGGCTTCGTCGTCGGCAACGGCGACAAGCGGAGCTATGGATACAATACAGTCCATGACGCGCACGGCTGCCGCAAGGTCTTCACACTCGGGCAAGAGTTGCAAAAGCCGGCGACGGCACTCGTCGAGCAACGACGCCCAATCGAGCCCGAAACGACGCATCACACGGGCTATGCAACGGGCAGCATTGACCAAATGCCCTATCTTGCCGCAACGGGGAATGAGCCATAAAAAGGTTTCGCGACAATCGTCGAGGAGAGAGGCGCACCCGGCATCGAGCGACTCGGCAGCTCGGGCTATACCATTGACTGTATGTACAAGACGGTCTAATCGGTCGCAACCGGGAAGGAGCTTGCCGACGCATCCGACAGAGGCCGAAAACAAATCGCCCCAAGGGGCTTCGAGTCGATACTGTTTTTGTTTCATAAATTGCGTATTGTCATGTTACAGGTCATGGTGCAAAGATGATGCACTGCCGGAGAAGAGAGATGCAATAATGAGACAACCGGCAATATGGCAAAAGAAGAAAAGCGAAATACCATATATTTGCATTATCTTCGCCATTACGACACGAAAGAGCTTGCAGAGCTGCACACCGACACGATAGGATGCGACAGCCCGTACAGCAGAGAGAAGAGAATCATGCAACCTGTACCTCGCCTCACCATAGCGCACGCCCCTTTTGCTCGGCTCGTACTGCCGCTTACGGCAGGCATTGCCTTGCAAAATGCCTTTCCCTCGGATTTTGCCGCCTATCTATGCGGCGGAATAGCTCTCGTGGCGACCGCTATATACGTTGCGAGCGGCAAGGCGCCGCTCTCGACGATACGTCGTTACAGTCTCGGGATAGCCATCACGGCGGCTATGTTGTGTACGGGCATGGTTGCCATGGAAGCATCGCGCTGCCCGACGGAGCTGCCTCCTATGGGTGATTCGACCATTGCCGTGGCTCGTATCGAGGAGCAACCCGCCGCACACAGCCATACATTGCAGGCTCGCGCCCTTATCGTGGCAACCGACGACGACACGGCAATGCACACAGCTGCCTTGCCGGTACTGCTCTACTTCAAGCCCTCTTATACCGCCTCACAGTTGCAACGGGGCGACCTTATCCTGTTTCGGCCGGCATTGCGACGCATAGAGCCGCCCGAACTGCCGTATGCCTTCGATTTTGCCCGATATATGCAACTCGAAGGTATCACGCAGAGCCAATACCTGCGCGACGACGAGTGGCAGTTATCGACCCGTACCGACAGACCGGGAATATACGACTATGCCCAACGCTTGCAACACGCTTGCGTACAGTCGCTCTACGACATAGGACTGAGCGACGAAAATGCCGCCTTACTCGCCGCCGTGATATGGGGGTACAAGAACGATATTCCCGAGACGGCACGCGAATGTTTCTCGGCAGCGGGTTTGTCGCACATGCTTGCCGTGAGCGGACTACATACGGGCATCATCGCTTTTGTGCTGTGGCTGTTGTTCTATCCGCTCCGCGCCACTCCACTGCGCTGGTTACGCGGCATCGCCACCATTATACTGCTATGGGTATATGCTTTTGTGACAGGGCTATCGCCATCGGTGACGCGAGCGTGCATCATGGCTACCTTTATAGGTGTAGCGCAGATACTGAACCGTCGCAACAGCACGCTCAATGCGCTATGCGGGTCGGCAACTTTCATACTCGCCATAGCTCCGCAACAGCTTTTCGATATAGGGTTCCAGCTCAGCTATGCTGCCGTGACAGGTATCGTGTTGCTGGCACCGCATATAGATGTGGCAAGGCGTATAGAGTGCCGACATGCACTGCTCACATGGGTATCGGGGCTCTTGGCCGTTTCGATAGCCGCACAAGCAGCCACGACAATACTTGCAGCCTTCTATTTCCACTATATTCCGGTGTGGGGCTTGCTTGCCAATATTGTGTTGACACCGTTACTGCCCCTTCCTATCGTTGTATCACTACTTACACAAGCTGTCGCAGCCATGCACCTGCCCCATGGCGTACTTGCAGCCGTCGCCGAATGGCTGACTACGCTGCTGACAAACGGAGCCGATACGGTAGCGTCACTGCCGGGCGCGGTGATAACCGACGTGTGGATAACACTGCCCGCGGTTGTATGCTATATGTCACTACTCTACGTCGTGTGGCGGATGTTGCAAGAACGCCGATTGCGATGGCTGCCTGTTGCGCTGGGCATTGCGATTGCATTGCAAGGATTGTATCTCTACGAGAGTATGCGCTGCATACCTTCTCACTGCATCGTACCTACGACAAGCCGCAGCACGACATTATTGATGAACGACAGCGAACGCAACTGCCTCATCATCTCGACCGATACCACACCGGGGATACCTCGCATCGGGACAGAAATGCGGATGCGTTATGATATATGCGCCCGCAGAATTGTTCCCGGCGACACTCTTGCAACACGTCGGCTCTATGCAGATTTACCCTTCATTTCATACTACGGTTTACGCCTCTTATGGGTGAGCGACGATGCCCTTCGTTACCAGCAAAGAGAGACGAAAATGACGATAGACCATGCCATCATTACCGAAGGATACCGCGGAAAAATAAGTGACTTATGTCGCAGCTTCGATGTGCAACATGTGGTATTGGCTGCCGCTATCTATCCCGACCGCGCTACCCTGTTGCAAGAGGAATGCCGCCGACTGTGTATTCCATGCCATAATATAGGCACAAGTGGGGCATGGCATGCCCAAGAGACGCCGCATAGCAACGTACGACCCACGACAGCCGGTGCGACACAACCATAAAAATCCATTCGCATAAAACGACAAACAAGGTTTAGTTCGGAGGCAGCAAGACGCAAGACCCGAAAAACAAAAATATCGCAGAGATAAGAACAGCCCCCAATCCTATTGCATACCCTCACGTAATAGGCAAAAAACATTGCAGAGCCCCTCACTTATGACATAAAGCCATACATAAGAACAGCCCGCGAGGTTTCTCACAGAACCTCGCGGGCTGTTTGTTTTCAATACTCTACTGCTTGTTTTATCTCAATCTTAACACTTGTCCAGGTCTTAAAGTCGAAGTACGCTTGATGCCGTTGAGGCGGCAGATACGGTTGATGGAAACGCCGCTTCGCATAGAGATATGCGAGAGAGTGTCGCCCTTGCGCACACGATAGGTAGAACCACCCTTGCTACTGCTTTGTGCATAAGTACGGCCTCGATTAGGCCCATACTTGGTACCGTCAACGTGTATCGACGAAGGGCCGTTCTTTGCCAACAGGTTGGGACTGAAAGCAAATATGTCTTTGCGTATCTTCTGTGCATGGAAATCGAATATGGCGTTGGGATTGATATCCATGCCCAAATAACGGGTTTCGAAGTGGAGGTGCGAACCGGTAGAACGCCCCGTATTACCACCCAAAGCGATGGGCTCGCCGGCTTTGACGAGCTGATCGGGCTTAACAAGGAATTTCGAAAGGTGACCGTATATGGTTTCCAAACCGTTGTCGTGACGAATGATTACATAGTAACCATATCCGCGACGCTCGTACTTTGTAAGGCGTACCTTGCCATCGAATGCTGCCCGTATGGTATCGCCAATCTGCACTTTGAGGTCAACTCCACGGTGCATGCGGCGGCGACGCCAGCCATAATTCGATGTGATATATCCAGGAGCAGGGATGCAATAGTCAGATACGTCGATGCTGGCCGAGTCGGGCAACTCCATACCCTTGATATTATAAGGGTTGACACGTTCTTTATTCCAAATGTTACCGTAGATGTCAGCCGCAGGAAATAGCATCTCTTTCACCTCCTCCAAATGTTGCAGAGCAACGGAGTCTATGAGGTTTATCTCTTCGCCCAAATTAGATTGAGCTTCGAGCAACTCTTGATGGTGTTGTGCGTGTATGTTTACAGTTTCGTTTTCCTCTCCTGCCGTAGCCGTGAATGCAAAGCACGAAAACGTACAGGCAAATATAAATGCAAAAGGTAATTTTCCTGTGGGCATTATCGGTTCCGTTTTAAGGCTGGTTGCGTTAATCGATGGTTGATTGTGCGAGTATGCATAGGGTAATCTACGGGAGCATATTACCCGCTTTTAACTCCGAGGGTTAAAGTTAGATAATAATCCGATAACTTGTCACCTTCGTTAATATATTTTGTTTTATAGTGCGCATTTTATAGATTAAATTAACTTTTCGAAGCATTTGCGAGGTGTTTTTTGCAACGTCAAAACGGCAAGCCGTATCGCTGCCGGACTTACATAGAGATGTAAAAAGGATAGGACGCCACCCGGCGATTTGTCGGCACCGGTTCGTACTCAACCGGCTTGCGGCAAGACGTCGCAGCAATCAGCTTATCTGTCCCCAATTAACGGTTTTGGCATAATTGCGGGCAAGCTCGCGGCGCAATACGTAGTTGGCGGGACGTTCCAAGAGCTCGTCTTCCTGTACGATAGCCGAGGCCACATCGCGAGCTAATTGCAATATCTGTCCATCTCGGGCAAGGTTGGCTATGCGCAGGTCGAAGGCAATGCCGCTCTGTTGCGTACCTTCCATATCGCCGGGACCGCGCATGCGCATATCGGCCTCGGCAATGCGAAATCCGTCGTTGGTCTCGACCATGATTTCGAGCCGCTTGCGGGTCTCTTGCGTGAGGTCGTAACGCGACATGAGGATGCAATATGACTGGTCGGCACCACGTCCTACGCGTCCCCGGAGCTGATGGAGCTGTGCGAGGCCGAAACGCTCGGCGTTCTCGATAACCATCACCGTGGCATTGGGTACATTTACGCCTACCTCTATGACTGTTGTAGCTACCATGATGTGCGCCTCGCCCTTGACGAAACGTTGCATCTGCTCCTCTTTCTCGGCCGGTTTCATTTTGCCGTGTACCATACAGACGTTGTATTCGGGAAAGTTGGCACACACAGTATCGTAACCCGCTACAAGATTTTTCATATCACTCTTCTCGCTCTCTTCGATAAGCGGATAGACGATATAGACTTGTCGGCCTTGTTGCAACTGTCGCCGCAATGAAGCGTAGAGGTTGGCACGACGGTTGTCGTATTGCAACAGCGTGTGCACGGGCTTCCGTCCGGGTGGCAACTCGTCGATAATCGAGACGTCGAGGTCGCCATATACGGTCATGGCAAGAGTTCGGGGGATGGGGGTTGCAGTCATAACCAGCACATGGGGCGGAACGGTGTTCTTCTTCCAAAGTTTGGCACGCTGCGCTACGCCGAAACGGTGCTGTTCGTCGATGATGACCATACCCAAATTCTCGAAAACCACCTCCTCTTCGAGCAGCGCATGTGTCCCGATAAGTAAATTGACTTCGCCCGTCTCCAATCCCCCTAAGATGGGTTTACGTTCGCTGCGACGACGTGAACCGGTAAGCAACTCGGTGCGCAGGCCGAGAGGAGCGAGCCACTGTGCAATGCTCTCGTAGTGCTGGGTGGCAAGTATCTCGGTGGGTGCCATGATACAGGCTTGGTAACCGTTGTCGATGGCCATGAGGGCTGTCATCAGCGCTACCATGGTTTTACCGCTACCTACGTCGCCTTGGAGGAGACGATTCATCTGTCGGCCGCTGCCTACGTCGGCACGAATTTCACGAAGCACTTTTTTTTGCGCCTCGGTGAGGTCGAAAGGCAAAATTTCGTGATAGAAACGATTGAAATATTGCCCTATGTGCGCAAAGACATGCCCCCCGATGTGACGGTTGCGCAAACGTGCATAGCGCAACAGGTGCAGTTGCAAATAGAAAAGCTCTTCGAATTTAAGGCGCATCTGCGCCCGACGCAGGTCTTCGACATGACGCGGGAAGTGTATGTAATAGAGAGCATCGTTGATACCCATGAGGTGGCAACGCTCTATAATGGCAGGGGTGAGCGTCTCTTCTAATTGTCCGGGGATGGAATGCCAAAGCGTATATATCATCTTGTGCAGCGTCCGTGAGTTGAGAAATGCGTTACGCATGCGCTCGGTGGTACTGTAATAGGCCTGCAACCCTATGGAACGGTCGATAATATCGTCGGCAAGGTCAATCTCGGGATGGGCGATGTTGTAACGACCGTTGAAAAGCGTGGGCTTCCCGAAGAGAGTATATTCGACGCCTGTTTTGTAACGCTCGGTGATGTATTTGATACCTTTGAACCATACCAACTCTATTGTCCCAGTGCCGTCGCTGAAAGTGGCGATGAGCCTGCGGCGGGCGCCTTCGCCCTGCGTAGTATATGCCGTGATGCGTCCTTTGAGTTGTATATAAGGCATAGAGCCTGTTATCTCGGCGATGTGATAAGTCTTGCTGCGGTCGATGTATTTGTAAGGGAAGTAATAGAGCATGTCGCGATAGGAACGAATGTTCAACTCGCGTGCCAGCAGCTCGGCTCGTTTCGGACCAACGCCGGGCAGATACTTTATGTCCATTTCATTGAGCGATGGCATCTTGCGGGGCGGTGTCGGAGAGCAAAATCTCGGCAAGCATCAGGTCTTGCCGAAAGGTTATTTTTATGTTTTCGCGGTTACCTTCTATGAGCGTCACTTCGTGGCCGGCAGCTTCGTAAACCGAGGCGTCGTCGGTAAATTCGGGACGGCAAGGGGCTTCGTAGGCTCGTTTCAACAGCGTGGAGACAAAAGTTTGCGGGGTTTGCACATTGCGATAACGGCTTCGTTCCACAGCATGCGAACGGTCGTCAGCTCCTACCTCGCGCAAACTTTCGGTAACGGGCATGACAGGAATGGCGGCACCGCAACGTTCGGCCGTTGCAAAGGCTTCGCGCACAACACTCTCGCCTACCAACGGACGCACGCCGTCGTGTATTGCCACCAGCACGCCGTCGGGCACGAGACGCAAAGCATTGAGTACCGAGTGGAAGCGGTCGCTGCCCCCCTCGACGACAGTATGACTGCGGCAATAGCCATGCTCTTGGCAAAGCCTGTGCCACTCGTCGCATTGGTCGCCGGGCAACACCACTATGAGGCGGGCTTGCGGCTCGGCTGCGGCCAAACGCTCTATGGTGTGCATGAGTATGGGCTTATGGCACAACGGAAGGAATTGCTTGGGAATGCCGCCTCCCATGCGAGTGCCGCGGCCTCCGGCTACGATAACGATATATTTGTCCATAATGCTTGCAACTTATTTTGCGGCGCCGAAATGGTATGCACCTCGCGCCGCTTTCCTTTGTGCAAATATAGATAATCGAGGGCAAAAAGGAATAAAATACACCTCTTTTTATCGTGTCGCAACAGGGTGTCGGTCTCTTTGTTCGCTGCATTCCGAGCGTTCGCCCCCACCGGAATTACAAAGGCTCACAATTATTGCCGTCCCGGCGGGATAATCCAATGTTTTCTCAACATTGCGGCAAACCGTTATACAAGTTTTTGCAGCCGTCCGACCTCTATCCCATCGGCTCGGCCAAAGAAATTAAAGCTACGCTTTATTTCATTTTGCTCTCGTTTGCACTATCTTTGCCCATAGAAAAAAAGATGTTATGAAGATAGGTATCATTGTTGCCATGCAAGCCGAATTGGCTTGCGTCGAAGGCATGCTTGCCGACCGCCACGAAACGGAAGGAACGGGCGGCGCGCGATTTATCACGGGAAAGGCCGGCAATCACGAAATTGTATTGGTACAGAGCGGCATAGGGAAAGTATGCGCTGCCGTAAGAGCTTATGAATTGATAAGTCGTTTTGCTCCCGATTGTGTCATCAACACCGGTGTTGCCGGAGGTATAGACCCTTGCACTCGTGTCATGGATATGGTAGTAGCTACCGAGGTAGTTTACCACGATGTGTGGTGTGGCGATGGAAACGAGTACGGACAGGTACAGGGATTGCCGCCGCGTTTTGCAACCGACAGCAGCCTTGTGGAGAAGATTTTAACTGCAAATGCCAATGAACGGGTGTATGGCGGACTGATATGCAGCGGCGATAAGTTTATCACCGCACGCGCCGAACTGGATGCTATCAAGGCACGTTTTCCCGAGGGCCTTGCCGTAGATATGGAGAGCGGCGCCATAGCACAGACATGTTACATGTGCGGCGTGGCATTCGTATCGATGCGCATCATCAGCGACACGCCGGGAATAGAGGAGCACTGGAAACAATATACGAACTTCTGGGAGGCTGCCCCGGAACAATCGTTTACCATTTTACGCAGAACAATAGAAAACTTATAATGTATAGATGATATGAAAAAGATTCCGAGTTTTACCATCGACCACCTGCATCTGCTGCGGGGGATATATGTGTCACGCAAAGATTATTTGGGCGACCATGTGGTGACTACTTTCGACATTCGCATGAAAGAGCCCAACCGCGAACCGGCTATCGGCTACGGAGCGTTGCACACGATAGAGCATCTTGCCGCCACCTTCTTGCGCAATCACCCGGTATGGGGCGATAAAATTGTTTTTTGGGGCCCTATGGGATGCTGCACGGGTAACTACTTCTTGATGCAAGGCGACTTGGAGAGCCGCGACATTGTGGAGCTGATGCGCGAAACTTTCCGCTTCATCCGCGACTTCGAGGGCGAAGTGCCGGGACAGGCTCCCCGCGACTGCGGCAATTACCTCTTGCATGACCTGCCTATGGCACGATGGGAGGCCGACAAATACCTGCGCGAGGTGTTGGATGTGATAGAAGAGAAAAACCTCGTATATCCTGTGTGCTAACAACAGCGCAAGGGCTGTTTACCCGGTACGTCCGATACTGCCCCTCGCGAAACAAGGGCTTGTATACACTCGATAACCGAACGGCAACTTGCCTGAGCAGGGTACTCAATAAAAAGCGCGGGTGAGGCAAGACCGAACCTTGCATGCAGAAGAGTTACAGATTGAAAGAGGCAAACACAAAAGAGTCCTGTCGTTACCCGAAAATGGAGTACGACAGGGCTCTTTTTAGGTAGATACGGATAGCGGAGTTGCGAATTATAAGTATTACTTCATGAAATTTGAGCCTTGACATTATCAAATCGCTGTGGATTGGCATTGCACTGATGGCATGCAGCGACCGATAGCGGACGACCTCGGGATAGAAAAAGCCCGGGGTTACAAGAATCCGCCGGGCTAAAAGTCATTCCGCCGCGATGTCGCGGAATGAAGTTTCTCTTTTACCTCTACTTTATGGCTATGCGTTGCGGCGCTTCTGCCATTGTCTCATGGTCTTTGGGAATGATGATGGTAAGCACGCCGTTGGCTTGCCGCGCTTCGATTTTCTCCTTATTGACGTTCTCAGGCAAGATGAGAGTTTGTTGGAACTGAGAATAAGTAAACTCGCGGCGCAGGAACTTCCCCTTACGCTCTTTCTCGGCATCTTCATTGCGGTTTTCTACCGTAACGATGAGCTGGTCGTTCTTGTCGACCGTAACGCAGAAGTCGTCTTTGGTCATACCGGGAGCGGCGATTTCAACGATATACTCTTTGTCTGTCTCGACAATGTTCAATGCCGGTGCGGCAGCGTTGCTCTTGGCAAGCCATTCGTTACCGAAAAAGTCGTTGAAAATGCCGGGGAGCCAATTTTGCATACGCTTAGCAGGTGTTGTCATAATAATACCTCCGTTTTTATTTTTGTTGCGCGCGGCGACTATCGCCGTACGCATATAGAACAAACGGAAGGGGCGAAGGTCTTACCGATGAGGGGTTAAAGAAGTAGAGAAGATACAAAAAAGCCTCAACAGATGTAAATGTTAAAGTGGGAAGAGTTTACGCATAATCGGAAAATATTGCCTAAACAAAGGATTTTGTGCCGCGAGCACATGAAGAAATCATAAAACACAACTTACCCGACAGTTGGGAAACAAGAAGACTGCCGGGTAAGAAATATGATAAAAATGCCAAGCATGGGTAACGCCCTACTCTATGCCGTTTTCCCGGAGGATGCGCAACAGTTCGGGTTCGTAGGCGGCAATGATGCGGGCAAAACCGAGGTCGTTGGGGTGGATACCATCGGCAGAACCTTCGTGGTCGTCACCTATGGCGTTGTGGTCGCGTATGAGATAGAGGTGCGGGATACCTGCCCGGATAAGGCGTTCAGCTTGCGAGACGAAAGCACGGGCACGATCGTCACCGGCGGCACGCGCCACGCTGTCGGTATAGTTGTTTTCCCAGCGATAGCTTTCTATCATGATAATAGGGGCTTGCGGGTGTGCCTCGCGGATGGTACGTACCAAGTACTCGGCACGCTCGTTTATTTCGTCGCCGGTGGGGTTGGGCATACAATCGAGCACAAAGGCATCTGCATCAATCTCGGCGAGCATATCGGCAACACTGCCTTCCATCTTACCCCGACCGCTTAGGCCAAGGTTGATGAAGTTGATGCCTGTGCGACGACTCATCTGCGAAGCAAAGGCGATACCGGGACGGCTGCATCCGACGCCGTGAAGAATGCTCGACCCGTAAATAACTATTTTGTGACGGAAGGGGTCGGGCGCGGCTTGGAGCGTAGCTGCCGAATCGACTCCTATCTCCAACGATACCAATTCGGTATAGAGCGGTAGGTAAAGCAGATAGGTCGTGGACTTACCGGGCATGTTTTTCGCTACGACGGCTTTATTTTCTTTGAGATTGGTCATGGATGGGCGTCCTACACCTGTCCATTGCCACGTTCCGTCTTCGTTGAGGCGATAGAGGTCGAGCCCTTTTTGGGCTATGGGAGAAAAGTTGTCGTTGTATTTTTTCTTTTTCAACTCCCAACGGGCTGCGATGGTCTTGCTGTCGGTAGTGAAACATACGGCGAGCCCGGCAGGGGTTCGGAAAAGGTTCTTGACTTTTTGCGGCAGAGCGGCATACCGAGCCGTGTCGATACGATGCCAATGGCTGCCGCCGGGCATGGCCTTGCCTACCAACGTGAGCGTGTCGGCGGCAATGTAACGCAAGGGGTCGGCGGCGGTTCGCTGTGCCCCGCATATCAATAGCAAGGCGGTAATAAGGAGTGTCAGTTTCGTTTTCATGATAGTTGTGTTTTATAATGGGTCTACATCGTAGTATAGTGTCAGGGTTTTGAAACGCGTATCGGCGAGGCATTTTTCGTAGATGCGTCTCAACAGCGATTTCACTTGCGCCATAGAGGCTGTGACTTCGATTTTGAGCATGATTTTGCGTATGTATAACGACTGTATGCGGGCTACGGGAGGATTGTCAGGCCCCACCACTCGATGCTCGAATACCTGCCTCAATGTTACCGCATAGCGTTGTGCCAATGTGTCGAGGAGGGCTTCGTCTTTATGTTTCATATATATATATATGAGCCGTGTATAAGGCGGATAGCCGAAAGTTTCGCGTTCGGTACACTGTGTGTCGTACATACCTTTGTAATCGTGGCGTATGACTTGCCCGATAACGGGATGAGCCGGTTGCGAAGTTTGTACCACAACCGCACCGGGACTCTTCCCCCTACCCGAACGACCGGCTACTTGCGCCATCAGCTGAAAAGCCCGTTCATGAGCCCGAAAATCGGGGAATGAGAGCATCCCGTCGGCATTCAGTATGCCCACGACACTCACGCGGTCGAAGTCGAGCCCTTTGGTCACCATTTGCGTACCGATAAGTATTTTGCTGCGCCCGGCGGCGAAGTCATCGATAATATCCTGATATGCCGTGCGCGAACGAGTGGTGTCGGTATCCATGCGGGCTATTTTGGTATCGGGGAAGAGGCGTTCTACATCTTCTTCGATGCGCTCGGTACCGTAACCGTATATCTCGATGGCCGTACCGCCGCAAACGGGACAAACACGGGGAATATCGCAAGTGTAGCCGCAATAGTGGCATACCAGCTTGTTGTCGCGTTTATGATAGGTAAGACTTACGTCGCAGTTGACACATTTGGGTATCCACGCACAATCGTGACACTCTACCAATGGGGCAAATCCGCGTCGGTTCTGGAAGAGAATGACTTGCTCGTCGTTTTGCAAAGCAGCCTTTATCTTGTCCAAAAGGGGCAAGGAGAAACTGCCTGACAACTGTTTTTTCTTCCGTTGCTCGCGCAGGTCGACAGTTTCGACAAGGGGCAACGGATTGTCGGAGTAACGGGTAAACAGCTCTACCAAACCATACTTGCCGCTCAGCGCATTGTGATAGCTCTCTATGGAGGGTGTCGCCGAGCCTAAAAGTACCTTGGCTCCATGCAGGCTTGCCAACACGATGGCAGCATTGCGGGCATGGTAGCGCGGCGCAGGGTCGTACTGCTTGTAACTTGTCTCGTGTTCCTCATCGACAATAACCAAAGCGAGGTCGCGGAAAGGCAGAAAGATAGACGAACGGACGCCTAAGACGACGCAAGGCTCGCGACTTGCCAAAAGTTTCTGCCATATCTCTACCCGTTCATTATCGGAAAAGCGAGAGTGGTATATGACCAGCTGTTCGCCAAAGACACGTTGCAGCCGCTCGGTCAACTGGGTTGTGAGCGCAATCTCGGGGACAAGATAGAGTACTTGCCTCTTCTGTTGCAACAGATTGCTTATAAGATGAATGTATATCTCGGTCTTTCCGCTCGACGTGACACCATGTAACAAGGTGACCGATTTTTCACGGAAAGAGGCATATATCTCGCCTATGGCACGGTTCTGCTCGGCACTGAGGGTGGGTAACGGAGAGAGCGTATTCTGTAAAACGGCAAAACGGCTCACCTCGCGTTTGTAGGTTTCCATAATCCCTTTATTGACCAATCCGGCCAATACGGCAGACGACACGTCGGCACGTTTCAGCAACTCAGCCCGTGACACCTCGACACACTTGCCCCGCTGCATAAAATGCGAAAGGTCGATATAGGCAAGCATCAACGTTTCTTGTTGTTTGGCTCGTCCTATGGCATCGAAAGCAGCGTGCAAGGCTTCGTTATCGCCTTGTTTGAAAGTAAAGCGTACACAGGTCTCGGTCTTGGGCTTATAGGAGGCACGCATCCGTTCCGAAACAAAGATAGCCCCGCGCTCTACCAACCGTCGCAGTACAGGAAGCGTATTGCGCAAACCGGTATATTTCTCTATCTCGTGTATCGTAAGGCGGCCTTGCGAGGCGAGGGCTGCCACCAAAAGAGCTTCGCGCTCGGTATAACGCTCGTCGGCATCGCCTTCATAATCGGGATTGGCTGTCAATGAAGTCTCACTCTCCAACTTCAACCCGGCAGGAAGTGCCGCCTTGTAGACATCGCCCACCGAACAGAGGTAATACTCGGCAATCCACTCCCAAAACCTGATTTGGGGATATAACAGAATAGGCTGCTCGTCGAGCAAGGTGCTTATCTCTTTTACCTCATAGCCCTCGGGCTCGGTATCGTGCAAAACGGCTACGATGGCCGTATAGTATTTGGAACGCCCGAAAGGCACCACGACGCGATGCCCTTGCCGCAGTATGCCCTGCATGTTGCCGGGGATACGGTAGGTAAAATATTTATACAATGGCAGAGGCAGTATTACGTCGGCAAATCGGTTCATCTCAATTTCATCATGCAATTACTTTACAAAGATACGACAAGCCGGGGGCAGAAACAAGTTTGAGCCTTGAATTATGCCAAGACAAAACTCAACTTTTCGAAAATGCAGTTACCGAAGAGAGTAGGAAACAGGATGAAATAATAAGCACTTCCGATTTTTGCCAAGAGGTGTTGCCTCGTACGAGTTTTCTACGGTTCATTACACATTGACCGAAAAATCTTTTTGGCCACTTATCCGTTAAGTTGCATGTACAATAATTATATATACAATTATATAGGTGATATTTAGCGATATACACACAAACGCAGTACCATATCACAGCTTCTGCAAAGTTTATATCATCACACAAAATTGCCTCGGACTACTTACTATTATTCACTTTCCGACCTCAATTCATACATCTAAAACCCATCCTACAATATTTTACGCAATGGTTTACGCTTTTTATTCATATGACGAGTTCATCACTTAAAAGAGATTCACAAAAATTTTCTTTTTATAATTGCATAATAAATAGTTGCATATATAATAAAATAATATCTTTGTGCCCTCTAACAGATGACGTATGACAAATAAAAACTTTTTGCATCGGACATTTGTTCCAACAAGACATTACAGATATATAGTATTAAAGGGAAAACAGCGATACAACTATCTAAAAGATACATATAAATTCTTTTATGGACACATCTTATAGCTCCATTCAAGCATTACAGGGTCACAATACGCTGCAACATCTGAATAAATATGTTACAACTCGTGTCGCACACAAAAAAGCAATATTCGTTAAATAGTAAACTATTGTATTTCTAATTAATGGTTATGTGGATATGACAAAAAAACAATTATTCAAGGCATGGAGTTTTGTTGTTATTTTCGGCCTGACAGGATGGCATTGCACTCTTTCAGCCCAAGAACCGCTTTCGCTCGACTCTTGCCGGAACATGGCCTTACGCAACAATAAATCGTTGCAAATTGCCGACGAAGTTATTACACAAGCGGCTTACACCCGCAAAGCGGCTCGTGGAGCTTACTTGCCATCGATAGACTTCACAGGAGCCTACATTTATAATCAAAAAGATATACAGCTGGTAGATGTCGATGCGCTACGCTCGGCCATCGGAGGACTGGGTATTCCGTCATCGTGGGCTTCGGCAATCGTACCCGACGACTTGCTGGAATTCGACACACACCACGTCGGCGTGGGAGCAGTAACGGTCACGCAACCTGTATTTCTCGGCGGCAAAATAAAAGCTCTCAACGACATAGCAAGCCAAGCCGAGAAATTGGCCGGTTCACAACGCCGTCTTACAGAAGAAAGCGTGATAACATCGGTCGACGACGCTTACTGGTTGGTCGTTTCGTTAGAACAGAAAAAACGATTAGCAAAGAATTTCGTTGCTCTTGTAGACACCCTCCATCGCAATGTAGTCGCAATGGTAGCCGATGGCGTTGCCACACGCAGCGACGAGCTTACGGTCAGCGTCGCCCTCAATGAAGCCGAAATAGCACTTGTCAAGGTCGAGAACGGTTTGTCACTATCACGCATGTTGCTGGCACAACTGTGCGGCATGCCTTTGGATAGCGATTTTGTACTGCAAGACGTCGTACAGACAGATACCGCAACAACAGAGAATACACCTATACCACTGATAGATATGGAGAACGTTTATGAGAACCGTGAAGAACTGAAAAGTCTTGGTTATCTCACACACATGGCCGAGGCACAGCAACGCATGGCTCTATCAACCATGCTGCCATCGGTAGCGGTTGTGGGAGCATATACCTTCAACAAGCCCAATCTCTATAACGGTTTCAAGACCGACTTCGACGGCATGTTCCGTGTAGGGGTAGTCTTGCGTGTACCCATTTTTCACTGGGGAACGGACTTTTACCGTTACAAAGCCTCGCATAGCGCAACGGTAATTACCCGTATCGAGACCGAAGCTGCCAAAGAGAGGATAGAGTTACAGGTCAACCAAGCCGCCTACCGCCTTAGCGAAGCAATAAAAACCTACCACATGACCTGCCGCAATACCGACAATGCAAGCGACAACCTGCACAATGCACAGCTTTCGTTTAGTGAGGGAGTTTATACCACAAGCGATGTGCTTGCCGCACAAGTTGCGTGGGAAAAAGCCCAAACCGAAAAAATAGACGCCTATATATCGGTACAAATAAGCCACGCCGCCATGGAAAGGGCATTGGGAGAAACACAATATGGCGAAAACAGAGTAAAACCGAATAAACAATAGAGATGAAAACCAAAAGACAGAAAAACGGTATGGCTATCGGTCTGATAGCTCTTGTTTCACTTTTTATTATAGTATCATTGGCAGGGCTTTTCCTGTTGCGTCCTGCGCCCCAAATATTGCAAGGACAGGTAGAAGCCACACAAATACGCATATCGGGAAAACTCCCGGGCAGAGTAGCCGAATTTATGGTCGAGGAGGGTCAGTATGTCGAGGCCGGCGATACGCTGGTACATATATATTCACCTATGGCAGAAGCCCAACTATTCTCTGCGAATGCCTTGCGGGCTGCGGCCAGTGCTGAAAACAACAAGGTAGATGCCGGTACACGCTCTGAAATGATACGTATGGCTCACGACATGTTATTGCAATCGCAGGCAGCTCTTGAGATAGCCCATAAGACTTATATGCGCATGCAATCGCTCTACGACAAGGGCGTAGTTTCGGAACAAAAACGTGATGAAGCGCAGGCGGCATACCTTATGGCTCAGGCCTCTGAAAGTGCAGCGCGCTCACAATACGAGATGGCTATGAAAGGGGCTCGCGAAGAAGACCGCAAAGCGGCTGCCGCCATGCTCGAAGCTGCCGATGGCAGCGTGGCGGAGGTTGAGGCTTTACTCGAAGACTCGTACCTTACAGCCCCGAGCGCCGGTATCGTGAGTGAAATATTTCCTTGCGTGGGCGAATTGGTAAGCATCGGGGCTCCGGTCATGAACTTAACGAAGATTGACGACATGTGGGTCACATTCAACGTCCGTGAAGATTTATTACAAGATTTTCCCGTGGGAGCGCAGCTACAAGCCAGCATACCAGCCCTTGGAAACAAGAAAGTCGTTTTACAGGTCTTTCATGTAAAAGATATGGGCTCCTATGCGGTATGGCGTGCCACCAAGGTGACGGGAGAGTACGATGCCAAGACCTTCAACGTAAAAGCGCGGCCGTTATCGTCCATAGAGGGGTTATACCCGGGTATGTCGGTTTTGATGGAGGAAAAAGAGCGATGAAAACCATACGTTCGCAAAGTAGTGCATTGTGGTGTACCATGCGTAGGGAAGTGTACCACATTGTCGGTTCACCGGTATGCCTTATCTGCATGATAGGTATGCCGCTTTTCGCCTTCCTCTTTTTTCTTTCCATGATGAACAAGGGATTGCCAGAGAAATTGCCTGTGGCTATTGTAGACATGGACAACAGCGTCTCATCGCGCAACTTCGTCAGACAACTTGCCTCACAGCAACAGGTGAACATAGTCAGCGAACCCCAAAGTTTCACTGCGGCACGCGAAGCCATGCAACGCAATGAGATTTTCGGATTTCTTGTCATCCCGCCACGATTCGAAGAGTTGGCCATGGCAGCACACCAGCCCGAAATATCATTTTATACGAATAATGCCTATTTCATCCCGGGCTCGTTGCTGTACAAGAGCTTCAAGACAATGTCGGTGCTTGCATCGGGCGCCGTAGTGAGCCATGTACTTACTTCGACAGGTGTGCCGGAAACGAATATCAAACCGTTGTTGCAACCTATTGCCCCAGAGATGCACCCGATAGGCAATCCATGGCTCAATTACTCCATATACCTCAATAATTCGTTCATACCCGCTACCATACAACTCATGGTGCTGATGGTCACGATATACAGCATAGGCATAGAGATAAAACGCGGTACTTCGCGTCGTTGGATGCGTACAGCAGGCGACTCCATCGTAATAGCCATGACGGGGAAACTTCTGCCGCAAACATGTATATTTGCCGCCGTGGGAGTGCTGGGGCAAAGTATTCTCTACGGATTTTTGCACTTCCCGTTGCATTGTCCGGCATGGCACATGATTTTTGCCATGATACTGCTCATCATCGCCTCACAAGGGCTGGCGGTCATACTACTCAGTTTTGCGCCCTCGTTGCGCGTAGGATTCAGCGCCGCCGCAGTCATAGGCATACTTTCTTTTTCATTGGGAGGTTTTTCCTTTCCCGTATCATCGATGTATGCACCATTCAAAATGCTCTCCAACTTGATACCCGTACGACACTATTTCCTCATATATGCCTCACAAGCACTTAACGGGTATCCGCTCTACTATTGTCGCTGGCACTATGTAGCATTTATCTGTTTTGCCGTAGCATCGATTGTATTGCTGTCTCGACTGAAACAAGCCCTGCTTCACCCACGGTATGAACCTTGAAAACCTGCAATCATGAAAATAACGAAAAAGATATGGCCTATACTGCGACGCACGTGTGCCGATATTTATTATATCTGGCGCAAAGAGTATAAAATGGTATTCAGCGACGCCGGTGTGTTGGTATTTTTCTTTTTGCTTACTTTGGCATACCCGCTCCTGTATGCAGCAATATACAACCCCGAAGTGGTACGTGATGTTCCCATCGTAGTCGTCGATGACAATCGCAGCGCATTGAGCCGTCAGCTGGTGCGCAACCTCGACGCTTCACCCAACGTAAAGGTAATATCATATTGCGCCAATATTGCCGAAGCAAGGCAAATGATGATGAAAACAGAGTGCTACGGCATCCTGCATATACCACAAGACTTCAACACGGACATCGTTCGAGGCTCCCAAGGAGTGGTAGAATTCTATTCGGATATGAGCCTCCTCATCAACTACAAGAATTTTCTCATGGCGCTTACCGACGTTACCATGGACTTGGGAGGAGAGTTGCGAAGCGCTGCCTTGCCCATAGGAGTGTCGCAATCGCTGACCGATATTGCGAGCAACCCTATTCCCTATGCTTCGATAACGATGTACAATCCCGAATCGGGATTTGCCTCGTTTCTCATCCCGGCGGTGTTGGTTCTCGTATTACAACAGAGTATCATACTCGGTCTGGGAATGTTGGCAGGAGGTATCAGAGAGGACAATACACTACATCTCTATTACGATGGCCGCGAACATGTGCACAATAGCGTGCTGCACCTCATCGTGGGCAAGGCATTATGTTATTGCAGCTTGTATATTTTTAACATCGTCTACCTTTTCCATTTCATACCATGGCTATTCGGCTACCCGCAGTTGGGAAATCAATGGGAGATATACACCTTTGCATTACCGTTGTTGCTCTCATCCATATTCTTAGGTATGACGCTCTCAGGGTTGGTGCGCGAACGAGAAGCCTCGTTTTTACTCTTTGTCTTCACATCGGTTATTTTCATCTTCCTCTCGGGTATCGTGTGGCCGCGGTATGCCATGCCTGCTGCATGGCAATGGCTGGGAGCATTGGTACCATCGACATGGGGTGTAGAGGGCTTTGTACAGATGAACACTACCGGGGCCTCTTTACAACAGATGACACGGCCTTATGTGGCACTGTGGATATTGACGGCCATCTACTCTGTCACGGCATACGCTACTTACCGCCACTGGATTTCGCGCGACATGCAGCTCGGAAACAAAGGCATCATGGATGCTTTGCACGACGAAGTGTAAAATGATTATATATAATTTTCATATACAAAAGCATAAACTTTGCTTTTTGTTTCAATATTTACAAGCAAGCGACATCTTGATTGTACAAAATATGTAAACATCTTTGCAGAGTTCTCAACTTTCATTATATTTGTAGTCTTTTCATTTATCAAAAACTGTATTTATGATGGACAGAAAGAGGTTCTATTTAATAGGCATTGCGCTCGTATCAAGCGCATTCCTTTCGATTGCCGAAGAGCCCGCAGGATACTACGACTCTGCTGTTGGCAAAAGCGGCAACGCCTTGCAAAAGGCTCTCTCAAACCTTATTGGAGATAGGGAGCTGGGATATGATAATCTATGGGAAGCATACCGCACAACCGACCGCCGCGACGACGGAAAAGTATGGGATATGTATTCGTCGACCACCGACTTTGTTTTTGGCTCTGACCAATGTGGCAGTTATTCTCGCGAGGGCGATTGTTACAATCGCGAGCACTCGGTACCGAAAAGCTGGTTAGGCGGAAACAAATACTCCGATGCACACGTGGTAGTTCCTACTGACGGATATGTCAACAACCGTCGGAGCAATATGCCTTTTGGCGAAGTTGGCTCTACGAGCTATGTATCGAACGGCGGTTTTTCACGAGTAGGCACATGTTCTGTGGCGGGCTACTCGGGTACAGTTTTTGAACCTGCCGACGAGTATAAAGGCGATTTTGCACGCATCTATTTTTATATGGCGACACGTTATACCACGGCTTGCGGAGGTTGGAGCGGCGAAGGTTCTTCGGTATTCAGCGGTTCTTTCCCTTACCTGAAAGATTGGACGCGCGAAATGATGTTGCGTTGGCACCAAGAAGACCCTGTGAGTGAGAAAGAGATAGACCGTAACGATGCCGTGTACCAATTACAAGGCAACCGTAACCCCTTTATAGACTATCCCGAGCTGGTCAATTTGATTTTCGGTGAACAGACATCGACGCCCTTCATCCCGGGTGCGACAGCTTATATCGAATCGCCTGCAACAAACACTACCATAGAGGTAGGTACAGTAGTATTGGGCACAGCGCAATCGTCGGCTACGAAGACAGTTGCTTTGCGAGGGTATAATCTTTCGGGCAACATCACCCTGTCGCTCTCGGGTACAAACGCAGCATACTTCTCTCTGTCGCAAAACACAGTCGATGGAGAGGCTATCAATAACGGCGTATCGATAGATGTAACCTATACACCGACGGTTGTCGGTACACATACGGCGACACTTGTCTTGTCGGGAGGCGGCTTGACCGTTTCGCACAATGTACCCCTGTCGGGTACGGCACGTGAAGGATTTGCCGCTTTGTCCGCTACGGAGATTAATGAAAATTCATTCATGGCACAGTGGTCGGCACACTCGCAAGCGACCGATTATGAGTTGTCGGTATGGCATGTCGAAAGCGGTACTTCTGTTGAAGAACAAATATTGATAGACGAGACATTTACAGCCGCTCCAGATTGGGAGACATCGGGTTATACGAACATAGAAAACGAAGGCCTACGATTGGCTTCGGGTAGCGATAACGGCTCGATAACGACTCCTCCACTCGATTTGTCAGGTACGCCTGCAACGCTTGTAGTGACATGCTCGCCGTACAGAAGCAGCGACAACTCGCACCTCTATATATCGGTAGACGGCACGCAAGTAGCCGATGTAAACTGTTCGGCCGGTGAAGTAACCGAAACCATCACATTACCCATAGCTACAACTACGTCGACTGTAACATTCCTTGCAAAGGAAGGCGCTCGCGTATATCTGAAACATGTAGTCATCAAGAAAGGTGGCGACGCAACATTGGAGCTTGTCGATGGTTATCCCTGCCATGTAGGTAACGTATTGCAATACAAGGTAACAGGGCTGAGCGAACAACAAGAGTACCGTTATAGTGTAAAGGCTTATAACGGCGAAACGCTGCTCGATGAATCGAACATCGTAGAGGTAAGCACCTCGTTAGCCACGACAGAGAAACTCACCATGCCCGACGGCTTGTATGTATATGCCTACGGTGGCAAGATATATGTAGATGGAGCACCGGCAGACGCCCGTCTCTATTATTATAGTATCGACGGCAGATTGTGCGGAACGCGCACCTTACACGCTCAACGCGAGAGTGTAATGCCTGCCAAAGAAGGAATTTATATTGTACAAATCGTTACATCGAGCGGCAGCTTTGCCACACGTGTAATGGTACACTAAAAGAACTTGATGACCATGCCGACAATCCGCCTGACATGCGCGCTGCTTTTTGCAGCCATGACATTTTCCTCGTGGGGAGAGATTCCTCCCGGCTACTATGCGACAGCAGATGGCAAACAAGACGAGGAGCTGAAAAATTCGCTGCATGACATCATAAGCCGCCACAGGAGGATTGAGTATGGCAGTACGGGGACGTGGGGGGTGTTTCGCACCTCCGACGTCCGCCCCGACGGCTCTATCTGGGACATGTATTCGGATGTGGTGCGCTACTTCCCTGCCGAGGGCTCGCACCCGGAAATGAACATCGAGCATAGTGCCCCCAAGAGCTGGTGGGGAGAGTTGTCGCCGTTTATTTACGACGCGTCGTACGACTTGCATCACCTTGTGCCGGCCGACGCCTCGGCCAACCTGGCCAAAAGCAACAACATCCTCGGTGAAGTTGGCGAAGAGGCTACCTTCGACAACGGCGTTTCGCGCGTGGGAAAAGCTACCGTAGGCAACCGTACCCTCACGGTCTTTGAACCTGCCGACGAATACAAGGGGGACTTTGCCCGTATGTATATGTATGTAGCGACCTGTTACCAAGACTATACTTGGATGGCAGATGGAGTATATATGTTCGAGTCGGAAGAGTATCCCACGTTGACCGATTACTCCATAGAGCTGCTCATGCGCTGGCACCGGGAAGACCCAGTGAGCGAAAAAGAGATAGCTCGCAATGAAGCTGTCTATGAGGCGCAACACAACCGCAACCCGTTTATCGACTATCCTGCCATCGCAGAATATTTGTGGGGCGACAGCATCGGTTTTGAATTCTACTCGGGAGCTTCCGACGACCCGTATATGACAACTCCCTTGTCGGGAACAGTCATAGAGATGGGGACGGTAATGCAAGGTGGCTCGCTTACGTACGAACTGCCGATTGTGGCACAAAACCTGCAATCGCCGCTGTCACTTACATGGAAGAGCAACAAAGGTATAGTAGCCGACCGCACTTCTATCAGCGAAACAGAGGCAGCGCAAGGCGTAGACGTATGCCTGACATACTACAACAATTCGCTATCGGGTACATTGCGTGACACGCTGGTTATCTCGGGCGGCGGCTTGTATGCTCCGGTATCCGTGATAGTACAGGTGAGCGGGACAACGAGTTTCGTGGCACTGTCTGCTACCGACGTGAATGCGGTAGCTGCCACACTGCATTGGGTGGAATATCCCGCAGCCGACAGCTACAATGTGAAGTTGTACCAAGGCGCCAGCGAGGCAACCGACCTCTTCATATCGGCATACGTCGAAGGAAGCAGCTACAACAAGGCTATCGTCCTCTACAATGGCACAAATTCGGCCGTAGGTTTGTCTGATTACAGCATTGCGCGACAACAGAACGGATATGGCGACTTCAAGGATTACTATACCCTGCCCGATGTATGGTTGCAACCCCAAGAGACTTACATCATGGTGAACAGCCAATGCAGCAATGAAGAGCTGCTGGCTTGCGCCGACCAGCTGGTTCCCTCCGGCGAGGACTCGCCCCTCAACTTCAACGGTAACGACGCCGTTGCCTTATATCATTCGGGCGTGATAACCGATGTGGTAGGATACCGTGACGAAGTAACGTATTGGGGACAAGATATGACACTGTATCGCCAACCTACCGTATGGGGACCGTCTGTCGTCTTCGATATGCAAGAGTGGCGACAGGCTGCCATAGATGACTTCTCCGACTTGCAAAACCATACCATGACGGGGCTTGTCCCGGAACCTACTCTCGTATATAACCTCAACGAAACAGGCTCATCCTGCCGCGTCGAGGAATTGTCGCCTTCGACCTCATATACCTATGCAGTCACGGCAACGGTATCGGGGACGGAATATCCGTCACTCTTCAAAGGACTCTTTACCACGACCGAACTGCAAGCTCCCACGTTGCGTCAGCCCGACGATATTACATGCGAAAGTTTTGTAGCACGTTGGGATGCCGTAGAGGGTGCCGAGAAATATGAAGTGCAGTGCTTTACCCTCGAAGGCAATGGTTCGACAACCGTAGCCGAAGGGTTCGACGAGGTAGGTTCGTCGGGCAAACCGCTGCCGGAAGGTTGGACGGGTACAGCTTCGGGTAACTACACAACGGAAGCCAGCTCGGGGGAGGCGCCTCCCTCGGTAGGACTGAAAAACGACTGTGAGTATATAGAGACGCCCCGCTATGACGCGAATATCACAGCCCTGTCATTTATGTATCGCTTTGCATCGTCGGCCACAGGGTCGTATTTCGTAGTAGAAAAACTGAGCGACGAGGAGTGGAGCGTGTTGGCTACAATAGCCTACGAAAACACGTCGAAACATACGCTCTCGTATGATTTTGCCGATGCCGACAATGTAGAAGCATTCCGCTTTACTTACCATAAAGAGAAAGGCAACTTGGCCTTAGACGATGTTGTGGTTACTTACGGCAAGAACGACACGGTTTTTGTCGACGAGCAACGCGAGGTGACAACGACCGAGACTCTCTTCACGGGACTGGAAGCTCCTGTTACCTACTATTACAAAGTACGCGCCATCAGAGGCGACTACCGTTCGGCATGGTCGCTGACGGGTATGGCTGTGACCGACCCCGATGTACCGGGAAGCGAACCGCTATACCGTCACACGACGCCCTGCTCCTATCGGGTGACTGAGAACATGCTGTGGCTCGACAATCTGCCTCAGAACTGCCGCATCAGACTGTACAACATACAAGGAGTGCTGTGCGCTACTTGTGACGCTCATACGGAATCGGCTCGCATAGTATTGCCGGGCAAGGGCATCTACGTCGTGCAGGTTGTATGGAACGAGGGCGCTTCGGCATGGAAAGTTGTAAATCGCTGAAAATAAAACGGCTCTTATAACAATATAATGAGGGCGCGGGTTGTTATAATATAGAATAAAGAGGATGCAATGCAAAGATGCCAATGTCCTTGCATTGCCCTCGATATTTGTTATATATTTACTTTATGCCACGAGGGCATGAGTTTTGTCGAACCAAAAAATTGAAAAGATGAAAAAGTATGTTTGCACTGTTTGCGGATGGATTTACGACCCCGCGGTAGGAGACCCTGATAATGGAGTAGCACCCGGAACAGCATTCGAAGATATACCCGAAGACTGGGTGTGCCCACTGTGCGGTGTCGGAAAAGATGATTTTGAACCGACTGACGAATAACTTGTTCTATCGAAAAGTGCAAGGGGCTGCATAAAAAACACGATGCAGCCCCTTTATTTTGAATAATAGCAACCCCAAAAACAAAGCAGCATAAACGAAGACTAATAGCTACCCAAAACCCAAGGCAGCATAAACGAAGAGGCCATGTCCCGACGGACACAGCCTCTTCATTTTATACGGTTGACTCTCCTATACAGAGAGATGTTGCGGTTTAATATGAACGTGCAAAAAGGACACGGCGTGCCGAAGGCTTACCGGTAACCATACATACGCCGGGAGTAAGGTCGCCATCGAAAGGCAGGCATCGTATGGTAGCCTTGGTCTCCTCTTTGATGCGAGCCTCGGTCTCTGGCGTGCCGTCCCAATGGGCTAATATGAAACCACCCTCCTCGATACGCTCCTTGAACTCGTCGTAAGTATCGACTGTGATAGTGCGTGCCGTGCGGTTGGCAAGAGCCTTCTTGTAGAGGTTGGCCTGTATATCTTCGAGCATCTTGCGTACGTTTTCTTCGATACCTTCGAGCGGCAGGGTCTCTTTTTCGAGTGTGTCACGACGCATCACTTCGATAGTGCCGTTTTCGAGGTCGCGTGCACCCAATACGAGACGTACGGGAACACCTTTGAGCTCGTAGTCGGCAAATTTGAAACCGGGACGACGGTTGTCGGCATTGTCGTACTTGACCGAAATACCCATCTCGCGCAGACGGTTGACGATGCTCTCGACTTTCGCATCGATGTGGGCGAGTTGCTCAGTGCCTTTGTATATGGGGATTATCACTACTTGTATGGGTGCAAGGTGCGGCGGCAGTACCAAACCGTTGTCGTCGCTGTGGGTCATGATGAGAGCACCCATCAGACGGGTAGATACACCCCACGAAGTAGCCCACACATACTCGAGCTCATTGTTTTTATTGAGGAATTGTACATCGAAGGCCTTGGCGAAGTTTTGTCCCAAGAAGTGCGAAGTACCGGCTTGAAGAGCCTTGCCGTCTTGCATCATGGCCTCAATCGTGTAGGTGTCTATGGCTCCGGCAAAGCGTTCGCTCTCGGTTTTCACACCCTTGATGACAGGCACTGCCATATATTCTTGTGCAAAATCGGCATAGACTTCGAGCATATGACGAGCCTCGGCCTCGGCCTCCTCGCGGGTAGCGTGTGCCGTATGACCCTCTTGCCAAAGGAATTCGGCAGTACGCAGGAAAAGGCGTGTACGCATTTCCCAACGGAATACATTAGCCCATTGGTTGCAAAGGATGGGGAGGTCGCGATATGATTGTATCCAATTTTTATACGTGTTCCAAATAATGGTTTCCGACGTAGGACGTATGATGAGCTCTTCCTCGAGCTTGGCTGCGGGGTCTACCACTACACCGCCGCCGTAGGGGTCGTTTTTGAGACGATAGTGCGTTACCACGGCGCATTCTTTGGCAAAACCCTCGACGTGCTCGGCTTCACGAGAAAGAAATGACTTGGGTATCAATAACGGGAAATATGCGTTGACGTGTCCGGTAGCCTTGAACTTATCGTCCAATATGCGTTGCATTTTTTCCCATATAGCGTAACCGTAGGGCTTTATGACCATACAGCCGCGTACTGCCGACTGCTCGGCAAGATCTGCTTTTACGACCAAGTCGTTGTACCACTGCGAGTAATTATCGGCACGCTTGGTCATTTCTTTCAATTCTTTAGCCATTGCCAATATTGTTTTTATATTGTTGATGAAAAACTTTTTCGAGGGTGCAAAGGTAATATTTTCTGCCGAGATATGCACCGTTCCCCTCTGTAAAAATGCAAATTATCTCACAAAACAGAAATGGGTCGCACCGTTCGTGCGAGTACGGCTTTGGCTCTTGCCGGAGAGTTCGGGAGAACAGAGTATTTCTTATGCCTTTACGCTTTATTGACAGACAACGCGCAACTCTCTCATACAGTTAAGTATGGCTCGCGCCCAGTGGTTGCGCAACCCGAAGCCTCGCGCTTTTCCGCTCAGACAGGTTTTGGCCACGATAGCACGAGTAGATTGGTCGAAAAAGACGAAATGGAAATATCCTGTCTCCTGTATTTTATCGAGACAATCGGCTACAATGATGAGCCCTACCCCACTGCCCGTTACAGGTAGTTGCGCGATGTGGTCGACCAGCGTCTCATCGTTGAGCAGCGTGGTTTGGAAAGAGCGTGCATCGGAAAGGTCGATAGCAGCATTGATGTCGGTAACGACCTTGAAATCGTAATCAGATATAGTGACCGGGAGCTTCTTTCCGATGTCATATTTCTGAGGTTCAGTGACAAAAAGGTCGTTTATCCGCCGGAAGGCTTGGAGGTATTGTTGGTCGGTGGCATCGTCGCCCACGATGCTGACTTGACTGAAATCTACACCATAAAAAGTTATGTTATCTACTCCGTCGGGCAATACGATTCTGTTATCGGCGGCTTGCGACATTACAGCACACAGCACAAGGATGAGAAGTGTTATTTTTCGCGACATAATCCGTTGAATTTATATTATTTTCATATTGCGGCGAAAATACAAAGAATTATCAAAAATATCAAATGTTTCGCTTCGCATGAGTAGCAAGGGACGATTGTTGTTGCCCGATTGAAATTCTTTGACTACTTTTGTAGAAAATAGGAGATGTCTTGGCCTTGTCAATGATATGAACATCTTGCTCCGGTTCCCGACATTTACTATTTTAGATAAGATAAAGTTACGGTTCAGAACAGCCAAACTGAAAACAACCTTTTCGTTTGTCTCTCCACTTTCCGCACCCTATCTTTGTGCTACCAAATACTGCGATACCGCTTGTCATGCAACGAATGCCTGTGATAATATTGATTTTATTTCTCCTTCCGTTTTTATCGTGTCGGAAAGAGGATGACCGCACTCTTGCCTCACGTTGGTCGCAAGAGAGTCACGACTACATTCTCCGCAACAGGTTTGATTCGGCAGTACTACTCAACTTCAAGATATTAGAAAATATCGACACAACTTGTAGCAATAATTTCGACATCATAGCATCAACTTATAACGACCTTGGTGAAATTTTCTATAAGGCAAGCATCTTTGACCGCGCAATGCAAATGTACAAGCGTTCACTTTATTATGGCAGCCTACTTGATGATAAGACTGAGGAGTCGAGGGCACGCCGAGGAATATGGCGTTGCAGCCATGGGCTCGACTTACCGGAGAAAGACACTGCAATAGCTCATTCATTAAGCCTGTTGCCATATATCCGTTCTGAAAAAGAGATAGCGTCGCTATATAACAATATCACGGGGTATTTCATGTATAATGGTATGTACGACTCGGCATTTATCTATAATCGTATTGCCATAGAAAAAAGCTCTGATTCTGCCACGCTTTATCGCAATTACAGCATCAGAGGAGCATTGTTTATCAATGCCGAGAATTACGACTCGGCGTGGCATTATGCGTCTATGGCAAGCCATAGCCTCGATATTTATACAAAAGCTTCTTCGGTCTACCGTTTAATCCAAATTGCCGAAAAGAAGCACAACGACTCTTCGGTCTTTTACTTGAAATACTACAACGAACTTCTTGATTCAATTCACAACATCAAGAGTGCCGATTCTATCAATGTTATTTTATATCGCAAACAACTGTCTGCCATACAAGACACTGCGCAACGCAATCGCGCAGCAACAGCGATATTAGCATTGGCCTTGTTACTTCTTGTATGCGGAATAGGAGTTGTGCTAACAAGAATAAGACGAAGAAACAGCATGATGAACCACGAAGCAGAGGTATTGAAACAACAACTCTCGGAACTTAATATACATTTAGCAGAGAGCAAAAAGAATGCCGATAAATATAAGCAATACTCAGAACTGTATGAAGAGTTACTGATAAGACAAAAGAATATCGAGAATGCATTAGTGGAACAGCTTGTAGAAGACCGCAGCAAGTGCATACATACTTTTAAGCGTAGTTCTTTTTGCAAAAAGCTGCCGGCACTCATAGACAATGGCGATGCTATTCTGCATGTAGATAAACGCAAAGAGATGCAAGATGCCATCAACAAAGATTTCATGTTATTACACCGTTCACTGGCGACTTATTTCGACATATCGGAAGAAGAGTTTATCCTTTATTGCCTCTCGTCGGCAGGTTTCTCTACCAAAGAATGTGCTGCTTGCCGGGGCGTGTCTGTGTCGGCAATAAGAATGCAAAGGATGCGCATGAATAATAAAATAAAATCTTTTTTTTCGAGCGATATAGATTTGAACAGCATATTACTATGACTTCGCTATGAGGCATCTTGTTACGCGGCATTCTATTTATTACTGATAATCAAATACTTATATTTCCAATTTGTGACGCAAATAATTTCATTATAAAATAAGAATACTCTATTTTTGCCTTATCCGATACTTATCGGGCTACTTAATTTATCTTATAAACTTTAACTTTTAGGAATATGAAAACATTTCTATCTGTATCTGTCTCGACGCTATGTCGACTTCTCGCAGTAGTGACTTTGCTGTCGGCAGCCAATCCTTTTGCTTATGCCGGCTCAAAAGAATCGCTTATACAGAAGCGGAAAATGTATCTCGAACAACGTTATGCCGGAACAAACTCTATTGCAGAAAGAATGTTGGGCACAAGAGACAAAAAGCGTACTGCTGTAAAAAAGAACGCTTCCCAAACCACATCTATGCAACAATACCGTGCAGCAGAGGATGAAGTTTTATACGGATTCTTGATGTTTGACGAAACAGAAGATTTCTTACCGGGTATCATTTCTATTTCACTGGACGGTACCGGCTCTACAACTCTTTTGCAAGAAAGCATGCTGAACGTCTTGTCTGGAACCTGTGTTCTAAACGAATTATATTTGCAAACCAACATAGGTTACTTTCCCAAAGAATTGTATGCAAAGAATATAGAAACCGGAGAAGAACGTCATATAAGGAGTTTCAGCAACTCTGACCCGCTGTTCTACGATATGACTTACGACGAAAACGCCAATATGATATATGCCGTTGGTGCTTCCTCAAGCGACGAAGTAATGTATATTTACAGCATAGCACCCACTACGGGCGAATATGAAAAACTTTTTCCTATCGACTACTACTTCTGCACTTTGGCCATTACACTAGAAGGTGTATTGTATGGTATTGACGATACTGGATACTTATACCGCCTCTCTATTGCCGACCAATCTTGCGACTTGGTAGAATGGACGGGGTATTTTCCGATGTATGCACAAAGTATGACTTACAACCCCAATGACGGATTGCTTTATTGGGGTCTTTACACAGAAGAGGGTACCAGTTCACTGCTGACTGTGGAGACCGAATATGCCATAACTGAGACGATAAGCGAATCGATTGGGTTCAATGCAGAAGTAGGAGCTCTGTATTTCCGTACTGACCCGGAACAAATGCTCGTACCTTCGGCTCCGACCGAACTGAATGTCGTAGTAGGCAATAACGGAGAACGTGAAGCATCCATTTCTTGGATGAATCCGACTACTTCACTCGATGGAAATCCTCTTACCTCGCTCGACCGCATAGAGATACAACGTAATGGAATTGTTGTCTACGAGATAACCAATCCTACCATAGGGGGGTACGAAACATGGTCTGATACTGACGTTCCCCAAGGACTTACAACGTACAGCATCATAGCTATAAACGAATACGGTAACGGTTCGGCCGCTGAAAGCACTCCGGTATTTATCGGTCGTGATGTTCCCTCAACAGTAAATGACCTTGTGTTGGCAAAGACAGGAGAGGGTTACAAACTAAACCTCACATGGAGTGCTCCGCTAACCGGCAAACACAACGGATGGTTCGATGACTCGACACTTCGTTATAACGTAGTAAAATATCCGGGAGCCACAGTTGTTGCAGAAAACCTCACAGAATGCACCTATACAGACGAGACCATTACAGAAACCAGCGGGTATAGCTATGGTGTAGTAGCTATCAACGACGACGGTGCAGGCGACACGTTGCGAAGCAATGTTGTTATCGTAGGACCTGCATTGGAAGTTCCTTATGCCTGCTCTTTCAACACAGAAGCCGAACGCGACATGTGGATAATAGAGGATGCAAACGGAGACGGTTGCACATGGTATTACGACCACAATTGGGGTGGTGTAGAAACATATTTCATGCATTATTATTACAATGAAGATTGTGTAACTGCCGCTAATGACTGGTTCTTCTCTGCACCAATCCGCTTTGAAGCAGGTAAAAGCTATTTGCTCAGCTACGATGTACGTTTAGGAGGGACATTGGGACAAGAAAAATTCCGCGTAGCCTTGTGCAACGGAACAAGTTCTGAGAATGTTGTACAAGAAATTGATAACCACACCGACTTCCAAAGCAATTTCTTATTTGAAAATGCTTCGGTGACTTTCGTACCGGAAACAACGGGAGAATTTAGTTTAGGATTCCAAGTTTATTCCGACCCTAACCAATATTTTGTTCATATCACTAATATCCTTGTCAAAGAGGTCAATACAGTAGATATGATATGTAATGCCATACAGGGTATGAACGTAGCTGTAAACGGAGTGGAAACCTCCTACGAGGTGACAGTAACTAATAATGGCTCTGATGCAATAGAGTTTTTCACAGTTAACGTTGCCGACAATAATGGTACAGTTTACGGCACAGTCAATGTCGATACCCTCCTCAATGTCAATTCTACCCTTGTCGTACCGGTAACATGTAACATTACATCCAATACTAATGTACAATTGGTAGGTCAGGTTATTGCCGAAGGCGATGACGTAAGTGACAACAATACGACTGCTCCGATGGATGTAGAGGTACTACAAGATAACGAGAAATATGATATGGTAAAAGTAGGCCATGAAACAAGGCTCTCGGGATTTGTTCCCTTCGACCTCCACGAGTATTACAGTGTAGCACAATTATTATACAATCCTACGATATTGGGCTTCTCTTCTACTACTATCGAACGAATGGGATATAATTATGCAGTAACATGGGGTAATACCTATGCCCAAAATATAAAAGTGAAAATCTATATGGCCAATATAGAAGATATAGGTTCGCTCTCAGGCTGGCTTGACCCCGCACTCTTTACTCTTGTATATGATGGCGAAATATCATTGGATGAAAATAATAACGCACAAATGCTAACGCTTGATACTCCTTTCAACTATGAAGGTAACGAGCTGGCTATCATGACCAAAACGGAAGGCGGTTGCGATGACTATTATTACAACTGCTTCTACTCATCGACTCAATATTATACTGATGAAAATTTCTATTCGATGAGCTGGTCTGACAATGAAAATATTTTCGATGTTACGATACAAGGCATGGAATCTCGTATTTATCCGAACCTTACTTTCGTTCTCAACAATGAAAATGCAGCTGTTGATGGTGTAGAGATATCATCTTATAAAGTATATACATTAGCAGACAAATATATAACCATTGTTGGCCAATATGACCAAGCCGCTCTTTTCTCTACCGACGGTATGTTGATACAAGAAGCAAACGGAGAAAGTAGCATCGGTGTAGCAAACTGCAAACAAGGTATATACTTGCTGCAAGTGCGCTGTGGGGACAACGTCAAAACTCATAAGGTTGTAGTAAGACACTGATAATTAAAAACTAACCGAGTGGCACTTCGGAATCACTCGGTTTCTAAGGCAAGAAAACAATTATGAATTGTTGTAGAAAGCCTTAATAATTGCTATACACTCTCTAATGCCCGATGATACATCGGGCATTTTTTATGATATTATTACGCAGGATATTATAGATATCAGTTGTCTTGCCACTTGTGAGCCGTTAAAGAGTTCGCCTCGCTTGCAGAGTGCCTTTTGAAAAAGAGAGAAGAGCCGGGAAAGAAGCAGCTACCCCTTTCTTGTGAAATAAGACAACAAACCTCATCGATGAACAAGAGGGGACGTATCCTTCTCTTGCAGAGAAAGAACGATGCCTCATCAGACTCTCCCCACAGGCCACTATGGTGCATCAAAAGGTACTATTGCCAATCGAAGCGGACAAAGAGGGGGTAGTGGTCGGAACTGCGACGATTGCCCAAACGAATATAACGTGCGGTGAAACTGCCTTCGTAGATGACATGGTCGATACGTACCCACATGCGATTGGAACGGTAAGTAAAACCGGGACCGCAGCCGTGTTCCAAATAGGCATCGTTGCGTTGAGAGGCAAGCGTACGATAGGCATAGGAGTTGGGGGTATCGTTGATATCACCGCATATAATGATATTTCCGGGGGTATGTTTCGCCAACGAATCGACAAACTGCACTTGGGAAGCCCGCATCTCGAAGGCATTGATGAACTTTCGCGTTATCTGTTTGATATTTCGCCAATTACTGCGAATACTATCGGGTTGCGCCGTTATCTCGCGATAGGTATTCTTGTCGTTCTGGTCGAGACCTATCGATTCGAGGTGGTTATTGAACAGCGTCACTTTGCGTCCGTCGATATCGACACGGCTCACATGTGTAGATGCCGAAGTAGAATAGACGGTATCGAGTATCGTCTCGACAGGATATTTAGACATGACAAAACTGTTATTGCCACTGACGCAATAGGGGTAACGGCGTTGCAGTTGTCGCAACTGTCCGTCGGTGACTTTACGCCACTTCATCTTCTGCGGCAATGGGGCTTCTTGTGCCATGACAATGTCGGCATCGGCATCGAGAATATTTTGGAGGGTACGGTTATAATCGGGACTGGTGGCATCGGGGCTCATCTCCTGCTCGATATCGCTGAAATAATAGACGTTGTAACTAAGCAACGTAAACCCGGGATGGTTGTCGTCGATGTAGTCGCCGAAATGAACAGGTGAATATTTCCAAATAGCAGGCGCACAAGCAAGGGTAGAGAGGAGCGGCAAAAGGACGAAGAGGGGCTTGACAAAAGGCCACACAAAGATGAAAAGCGCATTAACTATGGCAACAATGGGGAATGCCAAACCCAGCAATGCCGGATAGGGTATCGTCTGAGGCGAAATGTATTCGCCATAAGCCGCAAGGAGGGCAAACAGTGCCGTAATGATATTGAGCGGGAGTATCAGGGCGGCAAGTATGTTGCGGAGAATCTTCATGAGGGTATTCAGTTAGGCTTGCCGGCATCGAAGAGACGTTTTTTCTCGGCTTCGGTCAGCGCAGAATATCCCGATTTCTTGATTTTATCGAGGATGGCATCTATCTCGTCCATTTCGCGTTTTTTACGGGCATTGTACTCGTAATCGCTTTCGGGACGGCGACGGCCACCGGATGTTGTACTGCCGGATGATTTTGTGTACCGAGGACGACGTACCTTGAAACGAGGGCGTGAAAAGAATGTAAAAATAATATCGACGAAAGCATTGATAGGACGCGTAAGGTCTTTGCCCCTTTTCCAAAAGATGGCAAACAAAATGCCCATGACAGCCCCTCCGATATGGGCTATATGCCCACCGGCGTTGGCCGATGTCATGCTGAAAAGGTCTATGAACACTGTGACGGCAGCTATATATTTGAGCGACACGGATCCGAGGAAAAGCAAATTTACCTTATAATCGGGTATTCGCACAGTGATGGCCAATACCACAGCCATAATGGCTGCCGATGCGCCGCACATCATACTTTGCTTATCGGCAAAATAGGGGAAAATGTTGTATGCCGCAACATAAAAAAGGGCTCCTGCCAAACCGCCGAGAAGATAAAGGCCGCTGAGGTGCTTGGGCGTGAAATATTGCAGGAATATTCCGCCGAACCAATAGAACCACAGCATGTTGAAGAGAATATGCCATACATCGTAATGGACAAACATGTAGGTAATAAGCGTCCACGGACGCCGCAACAACAGGCCGAGGTCGGATGGCAGGTCTATGTAGGCCATCCATGCCGTAGGATTGATATTCCACAGCGTTAGTATAATGGCGACTATATGCACCAGCAAAAAGAGCGCCACATTGATATATATGAGGCGTATCAAAAGCGAACCTCGTGCGAAGCCGCCCTTGATATTGTCAATAATAGAAGCCATTGCCTATGCCTTTCTTTTTCCAATAGAGAATGAGAATAATGCCTCCCAACATACCACCTAAATGTGCGAAGTGCGCCACGCTGTCCATGCTGCCGCTGATGCCAAGCCATAATTCGAGAAGTCCGTAGAAGATAACGAACCACTTGGCTTTGATGGGGATGGGAATGAAGAAGATGAAGAGCGGCATATTGGGGAAGAGCATACCGAATGCCAAAAGGATACCGAAGACGGCTCCCGAAGCTCCGATGGTAACCAAACCATTGAGCATTTGGGCGACTTCCCTTTCGTTGTAATAGAGGGACATTTCGGCTATCTGCCCGCCAAACTCGAAGTACCACGCTGCTTGTTGTACCAATCCTGCCACGATACCGGTGGTAATGTAATAGAAAAGGAAACGTTTGCCTCCCCACACTTGCTCCAAGAGACGACCGAACATGAAGACCGAGAACATATTGAAGAATACGTGCGAAATGCTGTACGGGTCGTGCATGAACATGTAGGTGATGAGTTGCGCCACATTGAAGTTCTCGGCTTGCCAATAGTGCATACCGAGCCACTCAACGAGCCTGTATTGCCCGGTAATGGGGTCAGTCCCAATAACGAGAGTGGCAACCCATACGACAAAATTTATAATGATGAGGTTGAGTGTGACCGGAGGAATGGAATTGAAAAAAGAACGTCCTTGCATATCGTTATAAAATAATTTATAGGTACTTGTCTTAAAAAAACAGAATCAGCCAATGTACATTCGGCTGCAAAGTTAATGAAAACTCACGAGAGGCTGTGTAATAAGGTGCTTAATTATAAGTTTCTCACCTTGTTTTATGATTTTTTGATAACAGCCTCAAAAACGCCAAACGACGACGGGAGCAGCGCCTTATGGTGCTGCTCCCGTCATATATCGAGTTTCGACGTTACGTATTACATACGTGTGGGCACCTCGATACCCAACAATGCCATACCGGATTTCACAACTTTGGCTACGTTGGCCGAGAGCATGATGCGGAATGCGCGCACAGCCTCGTCTTCCTCGCGCAATATAGAATAGTCGTGGTAGTATTGGTTGTACTCTTTGACAAGGTCGTAAACGTAATTGGCGATGAGAGCGGGGCTATACGAACGACCTGCCTCGGCCACAGTTGCGGGATAGGCAGCCAAACGTTGTATGAGGTCGGTCTCTTTCTCTACGGGGCTGACGGCCGAAGTGTCGATGTGACGGTAGTCGATTGCAGCCTCGGCGGCTTTACGCAAGAGAGAGCAAATACGGGCGTAGGTGTATTGGATGAAAGGCCCTGTATTGCCATTGAAGTCGATGCTCTCTTTGGGGTTGAAAGTCATGTTCTTACGCGGGTCGACTTTGAGAATAAAGTATTTGAGCGCACCCATACCTACAATACGCGATATTTCGCGAGCCTCCTCGGGAGTGCAGCTATCGAGCTTGCCCAATTCGGCAGAGGTTTCACGGGCTGTCGTTTCCATCTCGTCCATGAGGTCGTCGGCATCGACGACGGTACCTTCACGGCTTTTCATCTTGCCCTCGGGAAGTTCCACCATTCCGTAAGAGAAGTGCACAAGGTCTTTTCCCCACTTGAAGCCAAGTTTGTCAAGGAGGATGGAGAGTACCTGAAAGTGATAGTTTTGCTCGTTACCTACGACGTATATCATCTTATCGATGGGGTAATCCTGATAGCGGAGCTTGGCCGTACCTATGTCTTGCGTCATGTAGACCGATGTGCCGTCGCTGCGGAGGAGGAGTTTCTCATCGAGTCCCTCAGCTGTAAGGTCAGCCCATACCGAGCCATCGTCTTTACGATACATGATGCCTTTGGCGAGGCCTTCGAGGACTTTTTCTTTGCCTTCGAGATAGGTCTCGCTCTCGTAGTATATTTTGTCGAAGTCAACACCCAACCGACGGTATGTTTCGTCGAACCCGGCATATACCCAATCGTTCATCATGCGCCAAACGCTGCGTACCTGCTCGTCGCCGGCTTCCCAACGACGCAACATTTCGCGAGCCTCGGCCATAAGGGGCGAAGCGGCCTCGGCCTCTTCTTTGGTTTTACCCTCCTCCATAAGAGCGGCAACCTCGGCCTTATAGTGCTTGTCGAAGAGAACATAGAAGTCGCCGATAAGGTGGTCGCCTTTTTTACCGGCAGATTGAGGTGTAACGCCGTTACCCCATTTTTGCCATGCAAGCATCGACTTGCAAATGTGTATACCGCGGTCGTTGACGATATTGGTCTTCACTACCCGGTAGCCGTTGGCTTGCAGAATGCAGGCGAGACTATATCCCAAGAGGTTGTTACGTACGTGCCCCAAGTGAAGAGGTTTGTTGGTATTGGGCGAGGAGTATTCTATCATTATCAGGGGGGCATCGGCCGTAGCCTCTACCCTGCCGAAGTTGTCGTCGGCCTCTATCTCATGGAGTAATTGCGACCAATATGCAGGAGCTATGGTAAGGTTGAGAAAGCCTTTGATGACATTGAAATCGGCTACGGCCGGCTCGTTGTCGACCAGATAGGTACCTATGGCTTGTGCGGTCTCTTCGGGAGAACGGTGCGAGGCTTTGAGAAAGGGGAATACTACTACGGTGAGGTTGCCCTGGAACTCTTTCCGGGTTTTCTGGGGTGTGCAGAGGGTTTCATCTACGTCGGCATCGTAGAGTGCCTTTACGGCCTTTGCGGTGGCCGATGCTATGAGTTGTTCTATTTTCATCTGTAATAATTGTATGAATATTGGGTGCAAAGATAGCTATTATGGAGGTATTTTCCTGTGGGAGGATAGAGTTTTTTACCATCGGCGGGATTTGACGGCCTGCGGGCGGGTGGCGGGGGTGCGCCGGGGAATGGGGTTGGCGGGATGGTTCTTGTGATAATGGCCCGATGTGGAATGCTGTATGGGGGGATAGCCGGAGGATGGGGTTGTATGGTTGTGTGTCTCTATGAAATGGAAAAGCCGCTCTCTTTTTCACAAAAGAGGCGGCTCATATTACCATATAAAATAAACTTATAAATATCCTTATTTATTTACCCGGAATTTGTCGATACCGTCGCGCAGGTAGCCTATGCTTTGGTGTGCGGCGGCTATTCCGGCATTGATATTGGCCTCGGCTGTCTGTGCACCCATTTTCTTGGGGGTTGCAAATGTGCGGCCGGGGAATTTCTCGGCTAACAGGGATGCGTTGGCGGGGGCAATGTCGGTGACGTAACGGAAATCGGGACGTTCTTCCATGATGCGTACCAAATCTTCTTCGTCGATGACCTCTTTGCGGGCTGTGTTGACCAGCATGGCGCCTTTGGGCATGAGCGAGGTGAGGTTGTGGTTGATGGATTTTTTCGTCTCGTCGGTTGCGGGTATGTGCAATGATATGTACTGGCAGGTGCGATAGAGCTCCTCGACGGTTGCGAGGGCTTTTACGCCGGCTGCTTCGATGGCCTCGGCGGGGCAATAGGGGTCGTAGGCATATACGTCCATGCCGAAGCCTTTGGCTATGCGGGCTACATTGCGGCCTACTTGCCCGAAGGCGTGTATGCCGAGTGTTTTGCCTTTGAGCTCGGTTCCGGAGGTGCCGTTATAGAGGTTGCGCGCCATCATTACCATCATGCCGAATGCCAGCTCGGCTACGGCGTTGGAGTTTTGCCCGGGTGTGTTCATGACACATATACCGTGTGCTGTGGCGGCTTGGAGGTCGATGTTGTCGTATCCGGCTCCGGCGCGTACTACTATTTTGAGGTTGGGAGCGGCGTCCATTACCTCGGCGTCGATGATGTCGCTGCGTACGATGATGCCATCGACATCGGCTACGGCGGCGAGCAGCTGAGCCTTATCGGTGTATTTTTCGAGGAGCACAAGCTCGGCGCCTGCGCCTTCTATGACTTCGCGTATGCCTTTTACTGCAACGGCAGCAAAGGGTTTCTCGGTAGCAACAAGTATCTTCATGGCTTTGGTTTTAGTGTTGTGCTTCGAAATCTTTCATTGCTTGTACGAGTACTTCGACGCTCTCTTTGGGAAGGGCGTTGTAGAGCGATGCGCGGAATCCGCCTACCGAACGGTGGCCTTTGATGCCTACGATGCCGCGGGCGTCGGCGAAGGAGATGAATTCGGCTTCGAGCTCTTTGTACTCGGGTTTCATAACGAAGCATACGTTCATGATAGAACGGTCTTCAACGGCTGTCGTACCTACGAACATGCGGCTGTTGTCGATGGCATCGTAGAGAATGGCAGCTTTTTCGAGGTCGAGTTTCTCCATGGCTTTCACACCGCCCATCTCTTTGTAATAGCGCAATGTTTGGAGTGCCGAGAAGATGGGCAATACGGGAGGCGTATTGAACATAGAACCTTTCTCGATGTGGGTGCGATAGTTGAGCATGGTAGGTATGGTACGCTCTACTTTACCGAGTGCATCGGTACGAACGATAACAAGAGTTACACCGGCAGGAGCCAAGTTCTTTTGTGCGCCGGCGTAGATGAGGTCGTACTTGGAAACATCGATGGGACGAGAGAATATATCGCTCGACATATCGGCTACCAAACGTACTTTTACATCGGGGTCATAACGCATTTCGGTACCGTAGATTGTATTGTTGGTAGTGATGTGGAAGTAGTCGACGTCGTCGGGTACTTGGTAGTTTTTGGGTATGTAGGTGTAGTTGTCGGCTTTTGAAGAGGCTACTACGTCGACTTCACCAAACAGTTTGGCTTCTTTGATGGCTTTATTAGCCCATGTACCTGTGTCGAGGTAAGCAGCTTTGGTAGCAAGCAGGTTGAAAGGAACCATGCAGAATTGGAGGCTTGCGCCACCGCCGAGGAATACGACTTCGTAGCCTTCGGGTATTTCGAGGAGTTCTTTTACAAGAGCCTGAGCCTCATCCATTACGGCTTGGAATTGTTTGCTACGGTGAGAAACTTCGAGGATGGAGAGTCCCATACCGGCAAAATCGTGAATGGCTTCGGCTGTTTTTTCAATGGTGTACTGGCTCAAAATAGAGGGGCCAGCATAAAAGTTGTGCTTTTTCATATTATTTTTTTTGAAGATGATAATTGTTGTTTAAGAAGTCGTACAACAGGGATGGAGTTTGTCGAAACAAAAAATTAAGGTTAAGGTTAATTTAGCCGATATGCCGGATAATTCCGGCATATCGGCTAAGAGAAGATGGATATCAAATGATGCCTTGACCGAGCATTGCGCGGGCCACTTTCATGAAACCGGCAATGTTGGCGCCCTTCATATAGTTGATGTAACCATCGGGCTCGGTACCATATTTAACGCATTGGTCGTGGATGTCGCTCATGATTTGGTGGAGCTTCTCGTCAACTTCGCGAGCTGTCCATGCAATGTGCATAGCGTTTTGCGTCATTTCGAGACCTGATGTTGCTACACCACCGGCGTTGACAGCCTTACCGGGGCCGTACATGATACGGTTGGCGATGAAGAGGTCGATAGCCTCGGGACGGCATCCCATGTTGGAGATTTCACCAACGCAGATGCAACCGTTGTCGATGAGCTTGCGAGCGTCTTCTTCGGCGAGCTCGTTTTGGGTAGCACAAGGCAGAGCGATGTCGCAAGGTTGCTCCCAAGGACGACGGCCTGCGAAGAAAGGCACACCGTATTTCTTTGCATAGGGTTCTACTATATCGTTGCCGGAAGCGCGGAGCTCGAGCATGTAGTCAATCTTCTCGCCACTAACACCGTTTTCGTCATAGATATAACCATCGGGACCCGATATGGTGATAACCTTGGCACCGAGCTCGGTAGCCTTGGTTGCAGCACCCCAAGCTACGTTACCGAAACCGCTGATGGCGATGCGTTTGCCCTTGATGTCGATACCCTTGGTTTGGAGCATTTGGTTTACGAAATAGAGACCGCCGAAACCGGTAGCTTCGGGACGGATGAGCGAACCGCCAAATTCGAGGCCTTTGCCTGTGAATGTACCGGTGTGCTCGCGGGTGAGTTTCTTGTACATACCGAACATGTAACCTACCTCACGGCCGCCAACGCCTATATCGCCGGCAGGAACATCCATATCGGGACCTACATGGCGCCACAACTCCAACATGAAGGCTTGGCAGAAACGCATGATTTCGGCATCGGATTTACCGCGGGGGCTGAAATCGGAACCGCCTTTTGCACCGCCCATCGGCAGCGTTGTAAGAGCGTTTTTGAAAGTTTGCTCGAAACCGAGGAATTTCAAGATAGAGAGGTTAACCGAAGCGTGGAAACGTACACCGCCTTTGTACGGGCCAATGGCGTTGTTGAATTGTACGCGGTAACCTATGTTTACTTGTACCTCACCGTTATCGTCGACCCAAGGCACTTTGAAAGTGAAGATGCGATCGGGCTCAACAAGGCGTTCTATGATTTTTGCTTTTTCGAATTCGGGATGTTGATTGTAGACCTCCTCGATGGAGAGAAGAACCTCGTGTACAGCCTGTAAGAACTCAGGCTCGCCGGGATGCTTGGCTTGCAAAGAAGCCATGATGTTTTTAATGTCCATTGTATTAGTTTTAAAGATTAATATTGTAGCGTCTCCATAAAATATGACGCAAAATAGGTTGTACAAATGTAGGTGGAGATTGTCGAATAAACAAATTTTTCTTCGTAAATTTGAGCGTTAAAAAAGTATTATTTGGCAAAAAGCCAACATCGATTAATAGAAATGGCAGAGAACACTTCCCCCACGACAGAATTCAGGTTGAGAGATGTCTCTTTTGGGAGCCTGATGCAACGGCGCGTGCATGAGGTTTTGCTTGTAGCAAGCCGCTATGACGCCTTCACTTTGGAGGAGGACGGGCGCGTAGAGGAGCATATTTTTTTAGAGTACGTATCACTAAGCCTAAGCTCTCCCCCACGTGTGACGCAGGTAGAAACTGCCGAAGAAGCGATAGAATTTTTATCCGCCCGCCACTTCGACTTAGTCATCATGATGCCGGGAGTAGATTGCTCCGAGACATTCATGCATGCACGCGAAATCAGGGAAAAGTATCCATACATATATATAGTAGTTTTGGCTCCGTTTTCACGGGAGCTTTCGTTGCGCATAGAGAACGAAGATTTGCGCGGCGTAGACTTCGTATTCAGCTGGTTGGGTAACGCCGATGTATTGCTTGCCATCATCAAGCTGATAGAGGATAAGATGAATGTGGCGTACGACATAGGCGAAGTGGGCGTACAGGGTATATTGCTGGTAGAAGATTCTACGCGTTTCTACTCGTCGATTCTCCCGCATTTGTATAAATTTCTCGTTACGCAGTCGCGTATTTTCTCGACCGAGGCTCTGAATGACCACGAACGTATGTTGCGCATGCGAGGTCGCCCCAAAGTGCTGCTTGCCCGCAACTATGAAGAGGCTACGGAAATGTATAACCGCTACGGCGACAAGATACTAGGTGTCATCTCGGATGTAAGGTTCCCGCGCGAGGGTGTGAAAGATGCCCGTGCAGGAGTGGAGTTTTGCGAGTATGTGCGTCAGCACGACCCTTACCTGCCTATCATCATACAATCGTCGGAAAAAGGGTTTGAGCATGATGTAGCACGCCTCGGCGCTTCGTTCCTCGACAAGAACTCGCCCAAACTGCCCATCGACTTGGGCGAGACGATAAAGAAGAACTTCGGCTTCGGCGATTTTGAGTTTACCGACCCTTATACAGGCGAAATCATTGCCAGAATAGCCAATTTGCGGGAGTTGCAATACGGGTTGCGCGATATACCCGACTACTCGCTGCTCTATCACTCGTCGCGCAACGACATATCGCGATGGCTCTACTCTCGCGCACTCTTCTCGATAGCCGAGGTGTTGGCACGCCTACACTTCGACAAGCAGGAGGATGCTCCCAAAGTGCGACAAATCATCACCGACACGATAGTGCGTTACCGCAAAATGAAGAACCGCGGCGTGGTTGCCATCTTCTTGCGCGACCGATTTGACCGTTACTCTAACTTTGCCCGTATCGGCGAGGGCTCTTTGGGCGGTAAAGGGCGCGGTTTGGCTTTTATCGACCAGCTTATCATACGCAACCCGGTATTGGACAATATCGACGGGGTAAGCGTAGAGGTGCCGCGAACGGTGGCTTTGTGTACCGACGTCTTCGACGAGTTTATGGAAAACAACCGGTTGTACCAAATCGCTCTATCGGACGCGCCCGATGAGGAGATTCTGCGACGTTTCCAAGAATCAAAATTACCCGACCGGGTGAAAAGAGACTTGCGCTCGCTGGCCGACCTGCTGGAAAACCCATTGGCCATACGGTCGTCGAGCTTGCTGGAAGACTCGCATTACCAACCTTTTGCCGGGATATACTCGACGTACATGATACCCAACGTCAAGGACAAGGATATAATGCTGCAACTGATGTGCAAGGCGGTGAAGGGCGTGTATGCCTCGGTCTTCTACGCTGACAGCAAGGCTTACATGACAGCGACGTCGAACCTGATAGACCAAGAGAAGATGGCTGTCATCTTGCAGGAGGTGGTAGGCCGGCAGTACGGAACACGTTATTACCCGACCTTCTCTGGTGTAGGACGCTCGCTCAATTACTATCCGCTCAACGAGGAGAAGACGGAAGACGGCGTAGTGAGCCTCGCCGTAGGATTGGGTAAATATATCGTCGACGGAGGGCGCAGTCTACGTTTCTCGCCCAAGCACCCGGGCAAGGTACTGCAAACGAGCACGATAGACCTTGCCTTGCGCGACACGCAAACGAGTTTCTACGCCTTGGACACCGAGACGGCTTACCAGCAGTTTGAGGTAAACGACGGCTTCAACCTCTTAGACCTCCCCATCAGGATAGCCGACAAAGACGGTGCAGTGCGACGCGTAGTATCGACCTACGACTATAACGACAATATATTGTACGACGGCTACTACGAAGGCGGCCGCAAAGTGGTTACTTTCTCCAACATACTGAAAAACAATTCGTATCCGTTGGCTAAGGTGATAGACACCATGTTGTCGATAGGCAGCCGCGAGATGGGACGCCCGGTAGAGATAGAATTTACCGGCAACTTGCCGGATAGAGGCACAAAAGGACAAATATATTGGTTGCAGATGCGACCCATCGTAGACACGAAAGAGATGCTGCATGACGACCTTTCGCGTATCGACGACAAAGAGCTGTTCTTGCGCAGTAACATGGCATTGGGTCACGGACGAATGAACAACATACGCCATGTGCTGTATGTGAAGACGAAACACTACGACCACACAAATAATGCGGCGATAGCCGAGGAGATAGAAAAAATAAATCGTACCTTTACCGAGCGCGAGGAGCCTTACATCCTGATAGGCCCGGGACGGTGGGGCTCGTCGGACAGCGCGTTGGGCATACCCGTGAAGTGGCCTCAAATATCGGGAGCCCGCCTCATCGTGGAGGTAGCATTGGAAAACTACCGCATAGAGCCGAGCCAAGGCACGCACTTTTTCCAAAATCTCACCTCGTTTGGCGTAGGATACTTCACGGTAAATGCTTTCGACGGCTCGGATATTTATGACGAGGAGTACTTAGACGCCCAACCGGCCGTATATGAATCGGAACGCCTGAGAATGGCATGCTTCGACAAACCGGTATCGATTCTTATCAACGGTCGGAAACGCAAAGGCTCGGTCATAAAACCTCAATAATAATATTACCATACTAACGATAGAAAAAAGATGTCATTCCTGAAAAAATCTCTGAAAGCACTCGGGTTCTCCGAAGAGGAGGAAGAAGAATACACACAACATCATACGGAACGGGATGTTGCAGCCACACCTCGTACCACGGCAAACACCGGGGCAGCTGAACCGGCAGCCCCGACAGCTCCGACAGCTCCGATAAACAGCGACGGGGAGACTCTTCCCGACAGCCTGTTGGAACACATTGTGGAACTGATCAACGCTTCGCTGCCCGATTTCGTACGTACGTGCATCGACCGCGAGAGCGAGAAACGCTACATCTACGAACACTTGGGCGACTCGTTCAAAAATTACATTACCGAACTCAACGGGCAGGCTCGCTCGGTCGTAGAACAGGAGGTGGCAGCTACCCGACAGAAATTGGAGGAGGAGTTGGCAGCACAGAAACGGAAAACAGCCGAGCTCGAAGAGCAGAAAAACGAAATAAAAAATGCTCAACTGAGTGCCGAGCGACAGAAACGCGCCCTGCACGACAAAGTACACGACTTGGATAACCGAGTGGCTACGTTGGAGGCCGAAAAGGAACAGTATGAACTGGAAAACAAAAGCCTCGTAAACAAATTGAAGGTGGCGGGAGTGAAGCAACAGGAACTCGACGACGCCATAAGCGAAAACACACGGCTCTTAGGGATAATACAAGAACTGAAAAATAAACCGGCCGACGACAATACGACAGAAAAGGATGCCGAGTTAGAGGAGTTGCGCCAAAAAACGGAAGAAACGGCTGCTGCCCTCGACGAAGCAAGGAGAAAGAACGAAGAGTTGTCGGGCGAGAAAGAGGCTCTGCAACATGCCGCAGAAGAGCATACGCTGGCAATAAGCGAAAAAGAGCAAACCATAGAGCAACTGAAACAAGAACTCGTGGCTTTGCAAACGGCTCACGAAGAGCTGAAAGCAGCAAACGAAACAGAGGATACGAATGTGCAACTGCTGGAACAGGCGCAAGGCGAACTGACACAAGCACAAAGCGCATTGCAAGAGGCACAAGAACAGATTGCTCTCTTGGAGAGTCAACTCGCCGAGGCGGGAAACGTACGCAACAGCCTCGAAGAGAAAACCGGTGAATTGCAAGGCGAGCTCGACAAGAGCCTGCAACGCTGCAACGAACTGGAAACATCGCTCCAAAAGCTGCAAGAGGACGAACAGTCCATACAGATTGCAAGGGAAGACAATACTGTCCAACTAAACGAACTGAAAAACAAATATGATGCGTTGCAACAAGAACGCAATGTACTTGCCGCTCAAAACGAGGAGTATAAACGCCAAATAGAAAGAAAAAGCGACGAAGTTGAAAAAGAGCGTGCCGAAACAGAGGCTGCCACTGCCCGACTGGCCGATGCCGATGCGTTGATTGCCGAATTGCGAAAACAGGAAAGCGATGCCGAAGCAGCCCGCAAAGAGATTGCCGAACGCGACAAACGCATTGCCGAACTGACCGAAGAAAACAACGAGCTGAACAAAGTCGTTGAGCTGGTAAGCAAAGTGGAAGAAAAGGTAAGCAAGTATGAAGAGGTAGAGTCGGCCAAAAATCGCGCCGAAAAGGAGCTTGCCGAGTTGCATATCCGCATGGAAAAATTGCAGCAAGAGGCCGAGCGATGGAGAGAACAAGCCGAAGGGAAGTCACTGCCTGCCGATACCGAGGAGCTACGCAAAGCTAACGAAATGATTGCCGCTCTGAAAAAACAACGTCAAGAGCTCATCTCGCAAACGGCTACGCTGCGCACACAAAACAAAGCGTATGAAAACCAGATTGCCGCATGGGAGGCAAAGGCTGAAACAAAAACAGAGAAGGAAAAAGAGGAGAAAACAAATAAAGATGTAGAAAAGACCGAAAAAGTTGAAAAGGTAGAGAGAAAAGAAGAAAAAGAAAAAGAAAAAGAAAAAGAAAAAGAGAATCGAGAGGATATAAAAATCACTTTCGGCAACGACAATACCCCGGGCAAGACCTCACGGCGTGCTCCTATCGAGATAGATGAATGTATCAACTGGATGGTACCTATCTTACCCGACAGTCTCGAAGAAGAGGCGCGTCGCAAAGAGGAGGAGAAACGTCGCGAAGAGGAAGAGGAGAAAGCACGGGCTGCCGAAAAAGAGGCACGCCGAAACGCCGACAACTCGTCGCAAATGAGTCTGTGGTAAATCGCAGGAAAAGAAACAGAAAAATTATCAGAGTATAACATAGGTCTATGGAAAAGCAATCGACACAATACTTAGAGATGATAAATGAGGCTCTTGCCGGAATAAAATATCCGCAAACCCCCGAATCGCTATATGCTCCCGTGAGTTACGAACTCTCGTTGGGGGGCAAACGCATCCGTCCCGTACTCACCCTGATGGCATGCGAGCTCTTCGGCGGCGACTTGCAACAGGCATTGAAACCGGCTATGGGCATAGAGATATTCCACAACTTCACATTGCTGCATGACGATGTGATGGACCATGCCGACATGCGTCGCAACAAACCGACCGTACACAAGGTGTGGGATGAAAATCATGCCATTCTCTCGGGCGACGCCATGCAGATACTTGCCACACAATATGTGGCACAGGTAGCACCGCGCTTGTTGCCGCAGGTATTGGAAACGTTCCTGAAAACAGCCATAGAGATATGCGAGGGACAACAATTAGACATGGACTTCGAAACTCGCAACGATGTTACCGCCAACGAATACCTGAACATGATACGGCTGAAAACCGCCGTACTGCTGGGTTGCGCCTTGAAAACGGGCGCCATCATAGCCGGCGCACCCGTAGCGCAAGCTGCCTCGTTATATCGTTTCGGCGAGAATTTGGGAATGGCATTCCAACTGCAAGACGACTATCTCGATGTATATGGCGACCCGGCTGTATTCGGGAAAAAGATAGGCGGCGACATTCTCAACGACAAGAAAACCTACCTCCTGATAGAGGCGTTGCAACAGGCTCAGGGCGACGACCTCGCGTTGCTGAACCGTTATGTGGGTAACAGCGACGTCGCCCCCGAAGAGAAAATAGAAGCAATAACCGGAGTATATAACCGCACCGGCACAGACAAACGCTGCATGGAAAAGATGGAGACCTACTACCGCGCCGCCCTCTCTTGCATGGATGAAATACTTGTACCCGAAGACCGTAAATTACCCTTGCTTGCCCTTGCAAGCGAAATGATGAAACGAGACCATTGAGATGCCATACCGACGACTTCCCAATACCGACGCCGCTCGCGTAACGGCACTTGAAAAAGCCGTAAGCATGGAGCTGCGGCAATCGGCCGGCGAGCAACCTGCTTCGTTCAAAGTACTTAACGAAGCAAGGGTGTTATTGCCGCGTCTGAAAGCCGCCATCACGCAATTTCGCTACAATTATGAGCAACTCGGCAAAAGCAACAAACAGTGCCAGCCGCTTGTCAAAAGCGCACGCATGTACATATCGCACTTCATACAGGTGCTCAACATGTCGGTAACCCGCCACGAGATAAAGGCCGAACACAAGAAGCTCTACGGACTCGACCCCGACGACTATGCCGTACCCGACCTGATGAGCGAAGAGGCTGTCTCGCTATGGGGCAAACGCATTATAGAGGGAGAAAACCGCCGCATGGCATTACGTGGCGGTTCGCCCATCTACAACCCCACCATTGCCAAAGTGAAGGTACACTATGACTGCTTCACCGAGGCACAATACAGCCGCGACCGGTTCAGAGAACAGATGCAACGCTCGCTGCAACAGCTCAATGAGCTGCGCACCGAGGCCGACGCCCTTATCGCCGAGATATGGAACCAAGTGGAGGCATACTACGAAGACCGCAAACCCGAAGAACGTATAGCCCGTTGCTCGGAATACGGCGTGATATATTACTACCGTAAGAACGAGAAAAGCGCCGAATGATAGACACGCACACGCATATATACCTGCCCGAATTCGACGATGACCGCGACGCCGTAGTGACACGTGCCGTAGAAGCCGGCATTCATACCCTGATACTACCCAACATAGACCTCACTACCGTAGAGGCTCTACACGATACGGTCGACCGCTATCGGGGCAAATGTCGCGCTGCCATGGGACTGCATCCGACCTCGGTGGAAGATGACTATCAGGAGCAACTGTCACAGATAAAGACTCTCTTGAAGACACACCGCTACTGCGCCATAGGCGAAATAGGGATAGACCTATACTGGGACAAAAGCCGCCTCAAAGAGCAAAAAGATGCTTTTGCCCGACAAACAGAATGGGCTGCGGAAATGTCGATGCCTATCATCATACATTGCCGGGAGGCACTGAATGAGGTGTTGGAGGTGCTGGAAACATTCCCGCACAACTCGGTGAAGGGCGTATTCCACAGCTTCACGGGGAGTGTCGCCGAGGTGGAGGAGATACGCCGACGGGCGGGAGACTTCTATTTCGGAATAAACGGTATCGTTACCTTCAAGAATGCCCACATGGAAGAGACTCTACATGCCATAGGACGCGAACGGATGATATTGGAGACCGATGCGCCTTATCTTGCCCCGGTACCGCGGCGCGGCAAACGCAACGAACCGGCCTATACAGCCTATACGGCAGCACGGGTGGCCGATATAATGGGCGAAAGCATAGAGGCGATAGACGCCGTCACCACAGAGAATGCCCGCCGATTGTTTGACCTGTAACCTGCTTTTTTGCTACTTTGGGGCGTGTTACAAAGCATAACATTCTCCGAAACGCTCTAACATGCCTTGCCGAAATTGCCAGAAAGCGATTTCAGTGAGGTACGAATCATCGCTTTGTCCGACAAACACGAATCATCAAAAAGGATACAAAACAGCCGTATTTTTTGCAGCAGCGGGATACGACAGCCATGCAGTCTTGTCTAATACGATTACAGATTGGCAAATGCTTGAACAAAGCCATATTTTTGTCATTTTATGGTACTGCGACGTATTTTTGTTTACAAATTTCAAGCAGTATTAACGGTATTCACAAAAAAGCAGTTTCGGACAATATGATGTTAATTTTTGATAATATAAATATTTTACACGATTAATAACTTTATATTTAGGACGAAAAAGGAATAGAAAAATCGTCGAGGTAAAAATGCCGCAAAAGCACCGGTTACCAATGACATCACGGCCGCAAGCAGTAAATTACATGATTATATGTTTATGATGATGTGAATAAACAATTTGATTTACACATCGACATTTTGAACGACAAAAAGAAAGTGCTATATAAATACAGACTAATAAATTCAGGAAAGGAGTATGCTTATGAAAAAACGGTTACTCACGATGACACTACTGTCGCTTGCATTAAGCATGGCACAAGCCCAAATTGCGCCTCCACACACATTCGACTTGTCGGATGAAACAGTATTCAACACACAGTTTACCACTGCCGACGAAGACGGCGACGGCGAAAGCTGGCAATACAACTCGACCGAAAGCGCTGTCGTATGCAACGTAGGGGGAGATGCGTCCGATTGGCTTATCGCCACACAAGGCATGGAGTTGAACGGCGGCGAAACCTATGTCGTATCTGTTACCTGCAAGACCGATAACAGATGGAACACACAAACCTTCTATACTCTCTTCGGCACCTCGCCCGCGAAGGAGGACTTAACCCAACAGGTGGAGAGCCAAGCATCGAGCATCAACAATATATCTTTTGAAAAACACGAACGGGGAACATTTACACCCACGGCCGACGGCACGTATTACATAGGCATCCATGTCGAAAATAGTTACAACTTTGACAACGGCACATTCTGCATACAAAACATCGAAATTGCCGTGAAACCCGAGATACCGGCCGGCGTAACGGCCGCCTCGGTCACAGCCGGCCTCAACGGAGCTATGGAGGCTACATTGCAATGGACTAATCCTACTACCAATACCGACGGCGGTGCATTACAAGAATTGAGCGGCGTGAAGATATACCGCAGCACATCGGTCTATATGAGTGCCAGCGACTACTACCTTATAGCCACTTTGACAGACGGCTACAACACGGCCGGCGCTGCAATGGAGTGGAAAGACACAGGCTTGACAACACCCGACGAGTACTACTATATGATAGTACCTTTCAACAGCAACGGGAACTCTACCGCTACGGCTCAAACACTCTCTACCCCGTGGATAGGTCATGACACCCCGCAAGCCGTAACCGACATCGTCGTAACCGGAGCCGGCGATACAGGTGCATACATCGACTTTACACTCCCCGCCGAGGGACAGAACGGCGGTTATGTCGACGCCTCGGCCACGACCTACAAGATAGAACGCCGCGACGGAAACGCATATAGCTATACGGTTCTTGAAGAGGCTTATGCCGGCGAACTGCCCTATACCGACAACACTTTGCCGGGGTTGAATAACTACATCTATCGCATAACTCCCACGTTCGATGGACGTACGGGTAACGCAGCCTCATCGGCATCGACACTTTTGGGTAGCACGGTATTGCCTTACAGCGAATCGTTCAACTCTTCATCGTCGCTGGACTTCTATACCGTCATCAATGCCAACAACGATAGCTACAAATGGCAACTCGACAGCAGCTGGTCGCCACAATGCGTGAAATATGCCGGGTCGTACTACGGCACAGAGAGCGACGATTGGCTGGTAACGCCTTTATTCAATCTCGAAGCAGAAGCCGTATATTGCCTGACATTCGACGCCCGGATAACCAGCGAAGGCAGCGGCAATGAAAAACAACTTGCCGTATATATAGGTACTGCCGCAACGGCCGAAGCGATGACTCGCGAACTGCTGCAAACAGTCGTAGCCCAATCGGCCGATAGCACCCATACCTTATACTTCTCGGTGGAACAGACGGGGAAATACAACATAGGCTTCTACTGCGGCGGGACAGCCAACAACATACCGCTGTACTTAGATAACGTGACATTGCAAGAGAGCCAGCTGCTCCCTGCGGCCGCCACCGATATTACGGTTACAGCCGATGCTAACGGCGCACTGAAAGCTCACATATCATGGAACAACCCGACGACAACAAATACGGGAGCGACATTGACCCGCCTCGATAAAGTAGAGCTTCTCCGTAACGGGGAACCGGTATTCACGAGCAACGATGCCGAGCCGGGCGGCTCTATGTACTACGACGACGAAGTGCCCACCGACGGCATGTACAACTACACCATCATAGCCTACTTGGATGATAAAGCCGGCGCAGAGTCGGAGGATGCAACAGCATGGATAGGACATGACATGCCTGCCAACGTAGAGAGTGTGACAGCTCAACTCAACGAAGACGGAGAGCCCGAAATAACCTTTACACCTGTGACCCGAGGCGCAAACGAAGGATATGTCGACCCCGACGCAATCCGTTATAAAATCGTACGTAATTGCGGTGCGACAGACGAAACAATCGTTGCCGAAGAGTTGCAAGCCACTACTTACGTCGACCATGACGAACTGCCGCTGGGAAACTACATATATACGGTATTTGCCCTGTATGAAGGGTTCGAAAGCGGTGGAACAAACTCGAACAGCGTCATTGCCGGTGGCGCACTGCCCCTACCCTACATCGCCGACTTTTACAACAGCGAAGAGATGGCGCTATGGAGCTCATACGATGCCAATAACGACGGTAATAAATGGGAATATGACTCTTCACAAGGAGAATGGGTATATGATTCTTACTCGGCAGCCGATGACTGGCTCTACACCCCACCCTTCGAGGTCTCTTTCGCCGGAACGCATAGCGTAAGTTTCTCGGCTTACAGCAAGAGCTCGTTCTATCCCCAAACGATAGAAGTGGCTCTGTGCAGCAACAATACGCCGCAGGCCGATTATACCGTGATAAATACGTACGACATAGAGACACGGATTTCAGAAAAACAGACGTTGGAGGTAGAGATACCTACGACCGGGCGATGGTATATAGGGTTCCATAACATAACCGACGACTCATGGGGCGTCATGCTCACCGGCGCCTCGGTAGAAAGCACCATAGGTAGCGGTATCGACGATGTTACAAGCATATCGAAGGCTTACTACAACCGTACCGACGAGCGGCTGCACTTTACCGGCGACGCCTCAGTGACGGTCGTAAACACAACAGGTTGCATCGTATATACAGCCGAGAAGGCTCAGGGAACGGTAAACCTCGCCGGATTGCCCGATGGCGCATATATAGCCGTCGTGAAGAATGAAAACGGATATGCGCAGAGAGTAAAATTCGTCAGATAACACACATATAACCAAGTATCTATGAAAAGATTTCTTTCTATTTGCACAGCTATGGCAGTTGCTATCACATACTGCCATAGCACAATTTTGCAATCGGCAGCCATACCGATTGCAGAAGGCAGAACAATGCACGACGCAACTGCCGTAACATATGAAGGCATAATGACTACCCGTCACAGATTGACTGCCCAAGAAGGAACATTGGTTGCCAATTTCAGTTGTCGCGCCGACGACAGCGATGTGGTAATGTGGAGCGAAGGCTTCGATAACGGCATGGGCGGATGGATTGCCGACGAAACAGAAGATATTACGTGGAGCCTTGCCAACTATGCGTCGAACCCCTTCACCGACATCGACCCGAACAATGTAAATTCGTTATTTGTCGACGGCCCGTACCAAGTATTCAAGCGTGCCAAATCGTCGGTTACCAGTCCGGCCTTGGATATTCCTGCCAACGGCAGCCTGAAAGCCTATATAGGATTCTCGCAAAACTTCGACGACGAATGCCGCTTGTACTTGTACGTATCGACCGACGACTTTGCTACAAGTGAGGAGCTGTGGAACAGCGGTAACGAAACAGGCGAATTGCCGTGGCGATGGCATCCCATAGAGGTATCGCTGGCCGAATATGCCGGACAAAAGGTGAAACTGCGCTTTACCTACGGCCCGGGAGGAGAGGATATTTTCGACACGGGAGGCTACATGGGCAGCTTCTACATAGACGGCCTGCAAATAACAGGCGTAGCACCCATAGAGCAGGTTTCGGTAATGACAGGCGAGGTTGTGTCGTTTATCAATCTCTCGGAGGGTGAACCGACATCGTACCAATGGATATTTCCCGGCGGAACACCTGCCAGCTCTACCGAACGCAACCCGCAAGTCTACTATACCCGCGACGGTGCATACGACGTAACGCTGACGGTGAGCGACGGCACATCGCAAGACAGCAAGACGATAACGGGATTTGTGCGTGTCACCGGCACGGAACCGACAGCCGTCATCATCCCGCCGGCCACTTTCAGATACACGGCAACCCGCCTGCCCATGATAGCTCCTCTCGTAGGTGTGGAGTATCGCGACGGTTCGACAGGCTACCCCACCGAATGGCAATGGAACTTCACGGGTATCGATGCCGACCCGAGTGTGGTATTCGAGTCAAGCGATGAGAACCCGACCGTAGGATACAACTACCTGCACCAACAACAGGCGAGCCTCACGGTAGCCAACGTACATGGCACATCGAGCGCGACGACCGATGTATCGGTGGAATATTACGGTACAATAAGCAACTTCGAGCCGGAAGATGTCGCTGCCACATTCAGCCTCGAAGAGCGGGGAGTATTTCCGGGAGCCAACAGCATGGATATTACGGCATACGCCGAGAAATTTTCCAAGCCTTCACGTCCTATACTCATCGATGGCGTATATGTTTACTTCACGCAAGCGACAGCCACCTCGGTAGCCGACCAGATAGCCAATGTGGGAGTTCACCTGTATAGCAGCAAAGACGGACTGCCCGATAAAAGGATAGAATCGTGGTGGTGGAGCGTCTTTGAGCTCGACCTTCCCTCAGCAGGGAGCAGCACGCTGGTGGGCACAGCCTTCCCCTTCACCCCGCAAGTAGTAGACGATGAATTTTTCATCGTTGTAGACGGCATACCTGAGAAAAACGACAGCCTCGACGTGGCTTTTGCCATGGCTCGTTTCCGCGACCACGGCAACACGGCCTATATGCTGAAAGAGGGTGAGTGGGTAGATGTTAGCACCTACTTCCCTGCCGGCGAAAACCACACATCGTACCTGATACAGCCCTCTATCACCCACTCTGTCATATCGTTGCTGCCCGCCGGACGCGACTCGGTAGAGATAGGCAAAGAGAGCGGCATAGCCCATGTACCTATGTTCTCGCTTATGGGCTACCGCACGCCCGTAGAGACCGGTGCCGACTGGTGCCGTATCACCAACATACCCAACGGACTTACCGTAGATACGCTGCAAATAGAATACGACACCTTGCCCGAAGGTATGGATATGCGCGAGACCACAGTGACCCTCACCGACAGCGTATCGACATATACGTTCAAGGTCGTACAACAGAAATCGTTTTCGAGTGTAGAGAGATTGACTGTCCAAAACGGATGCAAACTCTACCCGTCGGTTTTCACCCACAACTTTACAGTGACATATCCCGAAGGGAGTACGCGAATAGAGATATACGACAGCATGGGACGACAGGTTTATACCACGGCACCCCATGAGAAACAGACGCAATCGACTATCGACGGTAGCCGCTGGATAAAAGGACTATACATTGTGCACTTATGCACAAGTCAAGGTGCAACCACGCTAAAAGCGGTGAAGCAATAGTCGGCCAACTTCTACAACAATCATTTGTCACGGCAACAGGCAACCCGGTGGGGCGGCTTGTTGCCGCGATACTTTTTATTGCATATAAACTAACTAACGGCCGCCATTCGCGAAACGGCACATGGCCTCGTAACTCGCAGCCGTCGGCAAACAATACGGGAGTGCGGCGATACAGGATATTCGCCGCACTCCCGGGAAAGAAACGATAAGAGTGTTATGGAAATTATTTTTTCTCTATCACATAGTCGTAAAGCACATTCCCGTCGGCATCGAGCAGATAGAAGGAGAGGGCTTTATCGGAAGCGTTAACGACGGTAAAACCGGCTTCGCTGCTACAAAAACGAGTACCGGTAACAGGCTGCACGTCGCGAGCCAAAGAACCGGATGAGTTTACGAGATAATTGACCTTTTCATTATCCTGCTTGATGTGCTGGAAGTTGTGGATATGCCCGCACACATAGAGGTCAACGCCATATTTTTCGAGCAAGGGTTTCACGCGAGCCTGCATGTCGTCACGCTCGCTGTTTGACTTGTACGTTTGGGCGTAGACGGGATGATGTCCGAGCACGATTTTCCACTTGGCAGTGCTGTTGCGAAGGGCATCTTCGAGCCATGCGAGTTGCTCCTCGACCGATTGTTTACCAGCATCGGGATACTTCTCGGTATCTTCGCGATACTTATCGATAAGCGGCGTGGTGTCGATGAAGAAGAGGTCGACCGTCTCATTGTCGCCGGCCTCCATAGATACCTTATAGTATTTGGCCGGAGCATTCCACCGGCGGCTCACTTGGCTGTAATCGAGTACGGCTTGCGTGTTGCCGCGATACTCATGGTTGCCGCATACGGCATACCAGTCAATCATGAGTTCAGGATGAGCATATATCAACTCGTAGTTGGTCATCCACAGGGGGTCGGAGGTGCTTGCCACGCCCTCGAAATGATGTACATCGCCTACGGCTGCGACAAACTCGATATCGTTTTGTTCGGCCACCATACCCATGCGCTCGGCTATGGGTTTCTGCTCATAATATCCGTTGCGTCCCAAATCGTTGGCAATGATAAACGAATGGCTGTCTTCGCCAAAGAGAGGGAGCGTTTTTTGTGCCGCAAGAGATGCTACCAGCAGCCATGCGAAACAAAGGGTTGCAAATAATCTTTTCATACGTATCATGAAATTGTCATATTACAAAGGGTATTACTTCATGCCAAAGGCTCCAAACCATACCGACGGAGCGGGCGATACAAACGAATTTGTAGAATACATGCCGTCGGAAAGCCCGTCGAATGTGAGCGCCGAAGCATAATGACGGTTGAAATCGGTCTTGCCTCCCGTAAGCGCCAACGAACCAGCAGCGAGCGAGAAGTCCCAATTTTCGTTGTAGACCACCGGAGCATGCTCGTTATTACCTCCACAGTTGATGTCGATATCGCTTTGCTGGGTGAAGTTGACGAACAAGGGGTCTTTGTCGCCGGCAAAGGTACTGTTTATATCGTTATCGCCATGCAAAATACCTTCCAACGCATCGGGCTGCATTTGGGCGACACCGGCATCGGTCGAGGCGAAATAATAGTTGGGCGTAATGGCCGAGTTGACGGCGTCGTAAGGTTCTTCGGTATCGCTCTTCAATCCCCAACGGCAGTCGTAAACGAGGTTGTTGTAGAGCTTGGCTGCAATACTCTCTTCGAGCCATATACTGCCGCCTTTGACGCCGGGACGACGCCAACCGCTGTTGACTATCGTATTGTTATAAACGTATAAGTCGGATTGAATGTTGGTAAAGCCCGAGTTGGAGAGTTTGAAACCGTTGGTATTGGCATCGTAAATGAGGTTATAGCAGATGTCGGCCAAGCACTCCGACTTGTAGTTGATGGCTTCGCCTCCGTCGTACCCGTTACAGATGAAACGGTTGTTAGCTACGATAGAGCGGCCGCCGGTGATATAGATTTGGTCTTCGGCATTGTTGCGGAAGGTGCAATTCATAATGACAAACTTGCCATCGGGGTTGCAGAAATGGAATGCCGGGACGCCCTCGCCTGTCTCGGTTTTGAAGAGCTGATGCTGGAACGAAGCAGAATTTTCGGTCGTAAGTGCACCGCCGTATTCGACAATGGCATGAAGCATAACCACTTCTTTGCAATCGTATCCGCAAATGATGCCGCCCCAATTCCGTGAGAAGCGGTCGGTTTGCGAGGAAGCCTCTACGGTGAAAGTAACGGGTTTTTCCTCGGTACCCAGCACGTACATATTACCCAACACTACTATTTCGGGCTTTACGGCAGCGTTGGAAGCCACGATACGGGCACCCTCATAGATGTAGAGCGACTTGCCCTCGGGCACGATAAAATGGTCGGTGAGTATCACCGTGGTATCGGCACTCCATACGATGGCGTCTTCGGGATATTTCTGACCGCCATTGCCGGTGTCACCACCATTTCCGGGTTCATCGTTGCAAGAGAAAAGCATAGCCAATGCGGCACATGCGAGCATACATTTCAATGTTTTCATTTCAGACTGTTGTTGGTTAATTATAATGGTTGTTGAATAAAATAATCAGAGCTTATAGCGCACGCCCACAAGGAAACTTGCGCCTTCGCGCTCCTCTTCGATAAGGGTATATCCCTTAGAGGGGTCTTGGTGAGGGAAATTGTCGTTGTAGGTGCTGAGATTTTTTATATAGATACGCGAAGGGGTATTCAAAAGGTTATTCCCTTTAAAGAAGAGCGATATGCCATTGGCAAACTTCTTCTCGACAGAGAGGTCGAGGCCGAACGAGCCGGCCATCCAATGGTCGTTGTTGTAGTAGTGCGACACCACCACCATGCGCTCGCCGGTATAGTTGGCCGCGAGTTGCACATCCCATCCGTAGCGGGTATTTTTATAGAGCAGCGACAAGTTGGCCACGTGCGGAGCTTGTTCTACGAGCGGCCGACGCTGCATCACGGTGTTGCGGACGAGTTTCCCGCTTTCGTCACGACCGTAGAGCGTCTTGGGCGACTCTATTTGCGAATAGGTGTAGGTGTAGTTGGCCTTGACACCAAAGTAACGGAAGTAGTAGATGAAGTCGAGCTCGACACCCACGTTGGTTGCATTGCCGAGGTTGGTAAAACCATAGCCGAACTGCCGATTGTTGACGGAGTAATAGGCATACTCGATGGGGTCTTGTATGTATTTGTAGAAAACACCCGCCATCAGTTGGTTGGCAGTACCCATAAACCACTCCCAACGAAGGTCAACGTTGTCGATGACGGCTCGTCGAAGGTCGGGGTTGCCATACTCGGTGTATTCCTCCTCGATGATGGAGTAAGGCACAATCTCGAAAAAACCGGGGCGGTTGATAGAGCGATAATAGGAAGCTCTCAAATTCATGTCGCTGCGAGGCATGTACTTAACAGCCGCCGAGGGGAGAATGTCCCAGTATTGCTGACCGCCATCGGGGTCGCTGCCTGCGGGCGGGAAATACATGTGATAGAACTGGTCGGTATGTTCGGCACGTGCTCCTGCTACAACTTCCCAATACTCGTTGCCATAAGTAGCCATGAGGTAAGCTGCGCCAATGCGCTCGCCGGCATCGTAGGTAAGAGGGCCTACGCCTCCCTGCGGCGCAACAATACGCCACTCTATTTCGTCAAGGTTGTTAAAGTCGACACCTTGCACGGGACGCGATGTGGCGGCAGGAACAAAGCGATATGAGACGTAGTCGCTGCGACGCGCTTTGTCGCGATACATACCCCCGACCTTGGCCGACAGGATGTTGTCGCCCAACGCCTGCCGGTACTTCAAGTTGACGTATGCCGCCCAATCGCGGTCGTTGTTCTGCTCCCAACGACGCTCGCTGTTATCGGCCGTAATACAGTCGACGTAACTCCGGCGGTTATTTTCGAGAGTAATGTAGGTATTGTCGGGTCGACAGTTCGAAGCATAGCCTCCGGCCAGCGTCCAATCGGCAGAGAAAAGCGCAGAGAGGCGGTGCGTACCTTTCAGCGTAGAAGCGAAAATCAGTTGCCGGGTAAGTCGCGAGCGGGTCTCCAACTGCTGCAACACATTACCTTCGTCGGGAGCATAATTGAGCGACAGGTCGGTAACCGTAGACTCGCGCACTTGCTGACGGTCGCTGCCTATGAGGGCATTGTACCACTCGACAATGTGGTCTTGGCTAAAACGCCAATCGACTTTGAGATGCGCACCGTACTGCATACGATGCTCGGAATAGAAACGCTCCTTCATATCCGTGAGGTGCGCTTCGTTGGTGCTTTGTGTGACATCGTCGGTAAAGAAAATCGACTCTTTGCCCTGATAGTAATTTTGGAAGCTGACAGCCAACAGCACGCCCAACCGCTTGTCGATGAAACGATTGCCTACGGTGAGGCCGGCTACCATATCGGGCAGTGCGGTCTGTGACGAGAGTTGTGCCGTACCGCGACCGAAATCGGAAACAGTGGCATTGTAGTCGCTGCCATACAACGTACGAGGAGCATCCCATGTGATGCCGCTGCGGTTGTAGGTCGTGAACGGATGCCCCATCAACGAAGTGCCGTAGCCGGCCGAGAGATAGGCTTGCACCACCCATTTATCGGGGGCATTTTTCATCACCATATTCACCACGCCGCCGGTAGCATCGCCCTCCATATCGGGGGTGAGCGACTTGCTTACCTCCAAGCGGTCGAGTAGCTCGCCGGGGAAAATATCGAGAGGTACATATCTATTTTTGTTATCGGGGCTCGAAATCTTCACACCGTTTACCAACGTATAATTATACCGTTTGTCCATACCTCGCAGCACGGCATACTGCCCGTCGCCCGAGCCGTTGCGTTCGAGCGTAACGCCCGAGACCCGCGCCAATATGTTCGACACATTGAGGTCGGGCGAAATCTCTATGCTGCGTGCACTCACGATATTGCTGACAAGAAGCGACTGCTTCTCGCTGAGACGAGCACTTGCGTCGGAGCCGCGGTCGGCAGAGGCCAAAATCGTCACCTCGCCCAACTCATGGTCGGCGGGAAAAACATCGATAAGCAATTTTTCGGAGGCCGGCTCTTTCACTACATGTTCCCTGTTTTTGTAACCCACATAGGTACATACCAACGTTACAGGCTGATGCTCGGGAATATCATTGAGAACAAAAGAGCCGTCCAAACCGGAAGTCGTACCAATGCGAGGGTTCTCTTTGACATAGATATGCGCCCCGATGAGCTCTTCGTGCGAATGGGCGTCTTTGACAATACCCGAAAGGGAGGCGGCATAAAGAGCGTTTGAAGAAGCCGCGGCGAGCAAAAACAGTGATAAAAATCTTGGTTTCATAATCATCTTTTCACGCCGCAAAATTATGGGGGGCATGTTACATCGCCGTATCAAACGAGTTACTGCATGGTATCAAAAAAGTTATATTTCGGTTACGGATGGAGAGATGCGGAAAGCACACTATACAATATAATAGGATTATACCGTATTGTAAACCAGCGTATCACGCAGAGCCGTAAAGAATAATCCCCGCTAATGAAAGGAGCGTGAAATCGGAAAGACAAGGCAAGCCCGCAACTTGCTTACACGGCATAGAGATGCCGGGAGACAGATGCCTTCAAAGCGACTTTCCTGTATTACGCAAAGAGAACGGGCATATATACACACTAAAACGAAGGAAAACAAAAGTTATAATCTGCAATAGAGCGGCCGAAAAAAGAAAGAAAAATATATTTTTGCAATAGAGAAAACTGATATGAGACAATGGAAATAGCGTTGCTTATTCTCTCGGTGATATGTTTCGTGGCCGGCTTTGCAGGGTGCATTCTGCCTATGCTGCCGGGGCCGCCACTCAGCTATGCAGGCATGTTGTTGATGCAATGGAGCGGTTATGCGCACCTGAGCACGACGTCGCTCATCGTGTGGGGAATAGTAACCGTCGTGGTATGTGTCATAGACTTTTTCCTTACACCGTGGATGACACGCCGATTCGGCGGCAGCAACGGCGGCAGTTGGGGTGCGGTAGTAGGCCTTATCGTAGGTATGTTCCTGCCTTGGCCGGCAGGCCCGCTGTTGTGTCCGTTTATAGGGGCTTTGATAGGAGAACTCATCATGGGAGCCAACGACTTCAAGCGGGCAACCCATGCGGCATGGGGCTCGTTTCTCTCTTTCTTTGCCGGGACAGGCATCAAACTGCTGGTATGCGGCGGCATGCTGGGTGTCACACTATGCAGCCTATAATGCAACAACCACACACGACCATAACTTATACGACGAATTAACCTATAAATTACCTGCCAAAACAGATAAGTTTTGTATCTTTGCATAGATATAGCGAAACAATGGGCTACCAAAGCTCCGTTTCCGCCCCAATCACTTGTTGCGACACAATGCGCAACAGATTGTACGTTGGCTGAAAAGCCGTCTATCTATATACTTATACAACCATGACTAATGTAATAAAACAATATATCGATCATATTATAAGAGTTTTGCCAAGCCGCGTACTTGCCGTATGCCTCGCACTCGTTGCGTGGAATTGCGTAGAGGCGCAGAAACTGCCCGAGATGCAAATACCCGACTTCGCCAAGATAAAAAAGGCCGTGAACGACCCGGCGTCACCGTTCTACTACCCCAATTTAGTGCGAAAGTACAACTCGAAAGATACCACGATGACGCACGAAGAGTTTCGCTACTACTATTTGGGATATGTCTTCCAAGAGGATTATAATCCTTACCGCAAATCGGAATATTCCCACCAATTAGACCGCCTCTACAAGCAAACCAAACATAGCGTAGGCGAATGCGAGAACATCGTAAAGTTTGCCCTGCTCACGCTTGCCGACGACCCTTTCGACCTACGGCAGATGAATTTCCTCATTTATGCCCTGAAAGAACAAAACAAGTATAAGGATGCTGCCGTATGGGAATTTCGCATGAACCACCTCATACAGGCCATTCTCTCTACCGGCGACGGGAAAGCACCCGAGACGGCGTGGTATGTCATATCGCCAGTACACGAATATAACATACTGAACAGGCTGGGGCTTACGGGTAAAGATTTTGTCTTCGTAGAACCATACTACGACTATGTAGAGGTTGACAAGAATCCCTTGAAAATAGAGGGCTATTACTTCAATGTACACTATATCCTCGATACCTTCGACCGGAAATACCGCTACGAAGAGTAAGCAATATATTTATAAACCAATCAAAAATAACGATATGAAAATAGAAACAGGTAAATGGGTCGAGCTGCAATATGAATTGTATGCCTATACCGACGGCAACCCCGAAGAGTTGATGATGAGTACTCCCGAAGGCGAGCCCGAAAGATTTGTGTTTGGTGTAGACGAGGCCGTACTCCCCATATTTATGGAGAAGATAGAAGGCTTGCAGCCCGGCGATAAATTCGACTTTACGATACCCGCTGAGCAAGCCTTCGGGATGCGCAACGAAAACCATATCATGAAACTCGACCGCAGTCTCTTCCTCACCCCCGAAGGAGAACTCGACAGCCATGTGAAATCGGGCGCCACACTCCCCATGCGCACTACCGACGGAGCTTTGGTGTATGGTTTGGTTCTGATGGTGGCGCAAGATGGCGTGACCATAGACTTCAACCACCCGCTGGCAGGAGAGAACCTGCACTACAAAGGTGAAGTGCTGTTGGTGCGCGACGCTACGGAAGAGGAATTGAATCCGCCCCACACCTGCGGATGTTGCAGCGGCTGCGGCGGTCATGACCACGGAGGTTGCGACGACGGTTGTTGCGGAGGTTGCGGCAGCCACGAATGCTGATACGGGCGTAAAGCCCCAAGGAATTCATTACTTCATCACATTATAACAAAGGGGTGTGTCACCTGATTTTCCGATGTGGCACACCTTATTTTATTTAACCCGAATCTGTCGGGAATAAACGCTCGTGCGAACAGCACCCTGAGAGGGTAAAGATGCTACGCCTCATACATTCTATGCAGGCAACAGAATGACTACCACAGGTGCGGACACTTAGGCATACGCAGAGAGAACCATGGGAAACGAAATGCGTAAAGGTGCAACCTATAACTACCTGAACCTATTGCTGGTAAATGCAATAGGATTGGTGCTTACGCCCTTTATCATACGCTGTCTGGGTCCCTCGCAATACGGTTTGTATCTTCTTGCGGGAGCCATCATTCCTTACCTGACATTGCTCGACTTCGGCTTAGGCAAAACGACTACCCGCTACGTGGCTTATTACCGCGAATGCGACGATAAAGAGGGATTACGGGCATATCTCGCTGCCGTCTTGCGGCTCTACGTGCTGCTTGCCGCCGCCTTGCTCGCCGCCGGTGCCCTGCTATACCTTTTCGCACCGGAATTGTGGGGGATGCACTTCCGTCCCGATGAGCTGGCTTCGATACGCCTGATGATAGTTGTCATTACCCTAACACAAGCCATCATCATCCCGGGCAACGTATTCACGGCCATTTGTAACGGATGCGGCTACTTTGCTTTTCCGCGTGGCATACAACCGGTGAAGTATATACTGCGAGCCGTGTGCATAGGCGTATTGCTGTGGCAAGGCGAGAAAGCTCTGGCTCTGATATGCGTCGATGCCGCACTCAACATAGGCGTGGCGATAGCTACGGGATTTTACGTGCGCCGCCGCATCTCGCTGCCATCGTTGCGACAAGCGACAAACGCTCCCATGAAACAAATTTTATCGTACGCCTTCTGGATAGCCATATACCAAGCCACAGCAGCTTTTCAGTGGAATTCGGGGCAAATCGTCGCCGGTATGACTCACGGCACGGGAGCCGTTGGCATAGCAGGAATAGGTATATTGCTGGGGAGCATGTACGGCTATTTTGCCGAAACCATCAACCGCATGCTTATGCCCCAAGCGACCCATACGATACACGTCCGTGCCAACCCGCGGGAAGTGACAGACGAAATGATACGAATAAGCAGGATGGTATTATTACCACAAGCTTTCATCTTAGGAGGATTCGCCGTATTCGGCGACACGTTCGTACGGTTATGGGCAGGAGACACATACGGACAAGCCTACCCTATTGCGCTCGGTATCATGGCTTCGTGGACGGTACAACTTACGGGAGACTACGGAAATTCGCTGCTTGAAGCACGAGGGAAGGTGAAAACACTATCGGTTATCAATTTTATATGTATCTTTGCCGCCGCTATAACATCATATTATGCTTCTCGGCATTGGGGGATCGAAGGGATGGCCTCAGCCTTATGCTGCGGCACCATACTCGCCACCATCGCCGATAATATATATTACCGTAAGAAACTGGGACTCGAAACCGGCCGATATTTCAAAGCGGTATATATGCGTATCACCATCGTCACGATATCGACGGCGGCCATAGGACATATGGCATGGGAAATGATTGCACTGCCTCGTAATTGGGCACTCCTTGCTGCCGGCTGTGTGGCTTATGCGCTTATATATGCTGTTGCGATATATTCAGTCGCTTTGACCCGCGAAGAAAGAGAGAAACTAAGGACATTATGCTTACGAAAGTAGGAAACGCATCGACACAAACTGCTCCCCGCGTATCAGTAGTCATGGGCATATACAACTGTGCCACGACTTTACCCGAAGCGATAGAGTCGATTCTCCAACAGAGCTACGACGATTGGGAACTGCTTTTGTGCGACGATTGCTCTACCGACGATACATATAGCATTGCGCAAGAATTTGCGTGGAAAGATTCCCGCATCAAACTCTTGCGCAATACCGAAAATATGGGATACAATATTGTGCTGAACCGCTGCATTGCAGCGGCGAGAGGCACATACATCGCCATTATGGACAGCGACGATGTGTCGCTGTCCCACCGCCTCGCACGCGAGGCGGCATTTCTCGATGAGCACCCGCAGTATGCCCTTGTGGGTTGTGCGGCCTCTTTCTTCGACGAACAGGGCGACTTCGGCATTCTGCGCAAAAAGGAGGTTCCCCGCCCGAAAGATTTTGCATACAGCATTCCTCACCTGCATGCCACATGTATGATACGCCGCGACGCGCTCACGGCAATAGGCGGCTATGGCAGCCATCCACGAATGAAAAGGGTGGAAGATTACTATATGCTGGCACGCCTCTATACCGCCGGATACAGGGGATATAACCTGCAAGAGGTACTCTACCGTATTTGCGACAATGCCGCCTCATACAAACGCCGTACGTGGCAAAACCGCATGAACGAAGTGTACACTTTCAGGGCTGCCCACAAGTTGCTGCGACTGCCGTTCTACTCGCGCATCGCTCTGCTCCGCCCCATCTTGGTAGGTATCATGCCCAATTTTGTCTACCACCTGCTGCATCGCAAGGTGCGCCTTCGTCAGAAATAACTTACAGGGCGCCGCGCAGTCTCATTCGACAAACGGATGTCATGCAAAACCATCGATACGGATGCTTCGTAACGATGCAGAGCGTCGGCAGCAAGCGCAACGGCTTTCCCCTCATACCACCGGCTCAATACATACGAGACAACGGCACGGCGCAACTCGTGCAACAACAAGGCGTCGATGTCCTCATGACGTTTTACGGGCAAACACAATGCAAATAATAATCCTTCATCGCTCACTTTACTGCCATCGGCGGCATAGGCCGACAACTGCGGCAAGATAGCAGCATAAGCCTCCTCACAAGCACGGCGTACCAAAGGCGCCTCGTCGGCTGTCACAATCAACGACGACATCTGCGGTGCAGGTTGTGTCAGGGCAGTCATGGAAGCTGCCAAATAGGAACTCTCAACCAAAGCCTCGTGCATAACATCCTCGAAGCAGACGGCTATCAAAACTATTTCGTGTTTTATCTTTTTCATATTGCCATAAATTATATTTCTTCAAAAAAACAGATTGACTAATAAAGGGAAATAAAAGGTTACTGCGAAAACTTGCCGTAATACCCCTCCTTACACCCCACCATGCGGAGCTTCAATGATGGCTGCGCTGCATGTTCCGTTCCTTACGTTGCAACTGAGAAAGCAAGTTGCGCGCACTCTTTATCGTCATGTAGAAACGCGGCGCCGAATGCTCCGACAAGACCGTCATCAAAGCCTCGTTGAAACTCTTACGATTTTTGTAACGCTCCATGCAATCGAGGGTGCGGCGAGTCAACTCTTGGTACATCTCGCGTTTGAGCGAGTTGTTACAGGGATAAGGTTTCCCTTGCAAGATGCTGCAAATGTTGCGCCTTGCCAACTCGTAAGTTACATAGAACTTAGGTGCCCCCCCGGCAATGGTACGTTCTATAATCTCTTCGCGCGAAACGTATGGAGCCTTATCGCCCAAATCGCGCAACACTTTGTGATAAGCCGCGAGAAAGTCACGGTCGCGGTCGCTTTTGAAATACAATTTCATAAATTATCCGTTTTTCATGTTATACATCTGTTTCGGATGTTCCGACAGGGCAAAGATAATATTCAAAATGGTATTTTTACATGTAATAACGGGTAATTTTACCATATTATTTTACCATAGCGTTTTCGCATAATCTTATAGTAGATTAAAAAGAGCCACACGGCACACTCGGATAAAAAAAATTTCGCTACTTTTGAACAATCAACTCGCGCGAAGACATGAAATGGACTACGCCTGTAACAGTGGCGACAGACAAAGGATTTGTACGGCACGGCATGCCCATACTGATGTTGGGGTCGTGCTTTGCCGACAACATAGGCATCTACTTGCAAGAGAGCAAATTCGATGTATGCCTGAACCCTTACGGCACGCTATATAACCCCGAGTCGATAGCCTGCGCCATAGAACGACTCGCCGAGAACCGACCTTTTGTCAAGAGCGAACTGCGCCACGACGGTAATTTGTGGTATAGCTATATGCACCACGGCAGCTTCTCGGCCGGCGATGCCGACGCTACCCTGCAAGCCATCAACCGCAGTTACGAAAGAGCTGCCCGACTGTTGCCATGCTGCCAAAGGCTCATTGTGACATGGGGCACGGCCTACGTCTACAAGCTAAAAGAGACCGGCGAGACGGTAGCTAACTGCCATAAACAACCCGAGAAACTCTTTGAGCGCACCCGCATGGCAACGAGCGAGATTATAGCCCGCTGGGAGGCTGTCACAAAGCTGCTGCACAGCTATGCCCCACAATGCCGCGTACTGCTCACGGTAAGCCCGATACGACACCTGCGCGACGGAGCACATCCCAACCAGCTGAGCAAAGCCGCCTTGCTGCTCGCTGCAGATGCCTTGTGCCAACGATACCCGAAGACGTACAGTTACTTTCCGGCATACGAAATCGTCATGGACGAATTGCGCGACTATCGTTTCTATGCCGACGACATGACGCACCCCTCGACCGCTGCCGTCACATACATCAGGGAGCGTTTTGCCGAGGCATATTTCTCACCGCAAACCGCCGGCCTTGCGGCTGCCTGTGAAAAAATAGCGACAGGACTGCGACACCAGCCTCTCAAAGGGTGCGACACCCCGGCCTACCGCCACTTTGCTGCCTCGCTGCTACAACAGATGGACGAGCTGACAAAGTGCTGCGACACAATAGACTACACAAAAGAGAAAAAAGAAATAGAACAACTTTTACAACATAACGGCAATGAACTATAATACGACACAAATAGCCACCATCATAAAGGCGCAATGCAATGTGCATGCCGACTATAAATTGTCGGTACTTCTCACCGACAGCCGTTCGCTCACGTTTCCCGAGGAGAGCATCTTCTTTGCTCTTGTCACCGAACGCAACGACGGGCATCGTTACATCAAGGAGTTATACGACAAAGGCGTACGCAATTTCGTCGTTCGAAACATACCGGCCGAATCCGACGCCATGCCCGAAGCGAATTTCCTTGTCGTAAACGACACGCTCACCGCCCTGCAAATGCTGGCAGCCTATCACCGCCGTCTGTTCGAAATTCCGGTCATAGGCATCACCGGCAGCAACGGCAAGACATCGGTCAAAGAGTGGTTGCACCAGCTCTTGCAAGAGGACTACAACATCGTGCGCTCGCCCCGCAGCTACAACTCGCAGACCGGCGTGCCGCTCTCGGTATGGCAGCTGAACGAAAAGACCGAACTCGCTCTCTTCGAAGCAGGTATATCGCGTCCCGACGAAATGCAACGTCTCGAAGAGATAATACAACCTACGATAGGCCTCATCACCAATATCGGTGAAGCACACCAAGAGGGATTCTCGTCGATGCAACAGAAGTGTATGGAGAAACTCACGCTCCTGAAAGGCTGCGATTGCATCATTTACGACGGCGATAACGAACTCATACGGGAATGCGTGGAGAAGCTCTGTTTAGGGGCTTACGAAATTGCATGGTCGCGCAAAGACCGCGACAAACCGCTCTATATATCGGCCATCGTAAAGGGAGAAAATTCTACCCGCATAGACTACACCTACTTGCAGTACATGCTGAGTATGACCATCCCGTTTACCGACGATGCCTCGATACAAAATGCCATACACTGCCTTGCCATCATGCTATACCTCAACCGCATGCCCGATGTCATTGCGGGACGCATGCAACGGCTCTCGCCCGTGGCCATGCGTATGGAGGTGAAAGAGGGCAACAACGGATGCCTCATCATCAACGACAGCTACAACTCGGATATAGACTCGCTCACGATTGCACTCGACTTTCAGGCACGTCGCGCTGCCTCGGGCAAGATGAAAAGGACACTTATCCTCTCGGATATTTTCCAAACGGGCTTGCCGCCGGCAACGCTTTACCGCAAGGTATCGGAGTTGCTCAAAGCCAAAGGTATAGAACGGCTCATAGGCATAGGACCGGAGATATCGGACAACGCCTATCTGTTCGACATAGAGAAGAGTTTCTATCCCGGCACTCGCGAGTTTGTAGAGAAGCTCACTCCTGTGGAGATGTTCCGCAATGAACTTATCCTTATCAAGGGAGCCCGGAACTTCCACTTCGAACTCATCTCGGAAGCCCTCGAACTGAAACAGCATGAAACCATTCTCGAAGTCAACCTCGACGCACTGGTAAACAACCTGAACCATTACAAAGAGAAGCTCTTGCCGTCGACCAAAGTCGTCTGTATGGTCAAGGCATTCGGTTATGGAGCCGGGTCGTACGAAATAGCCAAAACATTGCAAGAGCGCGGCGCCGATTACTTGGCCGTAGCTGTTGCCGACGAAGGCGCCGAACTGCGCAAGGCGGGCATTACCATGCCTATCATTGTGATGAACCCCGAAATAAGCAGTTTCCGCACCCTTTTCAGCTACCGGTTGGAACCCGAGATTTACAGCTTCCAGCTCCTGAGCGCCTTGCTTGCCGAGGGCGAGAAGTTGGGCGTATCGAGCTATCCCGTACACATCAAGATAGACTCGGGAATGCACCGGTTGGGATTTACCGAAGAAGAGATAGACGACCTTGCCGTGGTATTGCAGTCGCAAATCGTGCTGCTGGCACGTTCGGTATTCTCGCACTTTGCGGGTAGCGACGAGAGCATCCACGACGAATATACACGACGACAGATAGATATATTCACCCGATGCGCCGACAAGTTGCAAGCCACCTCGAAACACAAAATCATGCGACACCTTCTCAATACGGCAGGTATCGAGCGTTTCAGCGAAGCCCAAATGGAGATGGTGCGTTTGGGGTTGGGACTCTACGGCATATCGCCCACAGGGCAGAACCGGGGATTGCAACCTGTAAGCACACTGAAAACCACCATCCTGCAAATACACGAATATGATGCCGGCGAGACAATAGGTTACGGCCGACATGGCGTACTGAAACGCCGTTCGCGTATTGCTGCCATCCCCATAGGCTATGCCGACGGCATAGACCGCAGGTTAGGCAACGGGTGCGGCGAAGTTTACATCAACGGTGCAAGAGGGGCCATCATAGGCAATATTTGCATGGATATTTGCATGGTAGATGTAACCGACATTCCCTGCAACGAGGGCGACCACGTGGAGATATTCGGCGAGCATATCCCGGTAGAAGAAATTGCCGGCAAGCTCGATACCATACCCTACGAGATACTCACTTCGATATCGACCCGTGTGAAACGCGTATATTACAGAGAATAAATAAAATAACAACAGATAACTACACTAAAAAAGAAAAAAGATGCTCGGACTATCGGGAACAGCCTATATAGTACTTGTGCTCATTATCGCATTCGCAGGCCGACGACGTACCATCGGCTTCGGATGGCCGTTTCTATTAGGTCTATTGTTTACACCCATCGTAAGCCTCGTGGCAGTATTGCTCTCAGACAAGTTGCCTAACGACCAGACACGTTGGGGATGCCTTTGGCCTCTTGTGGTCATGCTGTTATTGCTCATCTTGGCTATTCCGGTGATGCTGCTCTTCGGGGCGGCCATCTCCGCATTCTTTACCACCGTCGCCGATACCGGCGGCATGATGAGCGTATAAAACGGGACGAAACGCCCGCCATAGCGATGCGGAACAGGCTGCATGATATTTGTTATATGACAAAGAATGCTTACATTTGCGAGCCTTTCCGGCATAAAGCGGGAGAGCCCAAATGAAGGCGAAACAATGACGTATGGAGGATGCTGCCCGAGAGTAATGGGCACCTCTGACTGAGACTCAACGAAAACCGAAAAAGAATGCGCAGATTTTCTACATTCAATATCGTATGCCTTGTGTTGCTGTGGATAGCTTTGTGCGGCTTTGTCATTGCAAAAGCCGAACTTAACTTTACAACTATCTTCTCAATCATAGCATCGGGCATCATCGTCTTTGTACCGGTATATAAGAGCAAGAAAAAGGAAAGAGAAACCAACAAGAAAAAAAAATAGGAGAACAACAGAAGCATGGAGGAAACAACCCAACATAATTTGTTGTCAGAGATAAACAGCCCCGAAGATTTGCGACGTCTGCCTGTGACGGCGTTGCCGCAAGTGTGCCGCGAGCTGCGCGACTTCATCATAGATGCCTGTTCGAAAAACCCGGGACACTTCGGTTCGAGCATGGGTGCGGTAGAAATCGTGGTGGCCTTGCACTATGTATTCGACACGCCATACGACCGCATCGTATGGGATGTGGGGCACCAAGCATACAGCCACAAAATACTCACAGGACGTCGCGACAAATTCGACACAAACCGTAAGTTAGACGGTATCAGCGGCTTCCCCAATCCGAACGAAAGCATATACGACGCTTTTATCGGAGGACATGCTTCTAATTCCATCTCGGCTGCATTGGGTATGGCCATTGCCACCGAGCTGAAAAAAGACGAACCAGAGCGCAAAGTTATCGCCGTTATAGGCGATGCCTCGATTGCAGGCGGATTGGCATTCGAGGGTCTTAACAACGCCTCAATAAATCCGAATAATCTCCTTATCATCCTCAACGACAACGATATGGCAATAGACCATAACGTAGGAGGACTTAATAACTATCTCGTTGACATCACCACCTCTCGCCGCTACAACCGTGTGCGAAACAACTTGTATCAACTGCTCAAACGGCTCAATCTCATCGGCGAAGAGCATCGAGGCTCGATACTGCGTTTCAACAACAGCCTGAAATCGCTGCTGACCAAGCAACAAAACATTTTCGAAGGACTCAACATAAGATATTTCGGGCCGACCGACGGCCACGACGTAGAGAATATCGTGCGCATCTTGCAGGACATCAAGGAGATGAAAGGTCCCAAGCTGTTGCACCTCTGCACCAAGAAAGGCAAAGGTTACGAACCTGCCGAGACATCGCCGACGCTGTGGCACGCACCGGGCAAATTCGACAAAGAGACCGGAGAAGTGCTCATAGATAACGACCCCAACAAACCGTGCAAATTCCAAGAAGTGTTTGGCAAAACGTTGGTAGAGCTTGCCGAGCAAAACGACCGTATCGTAGCCATCACTCCTGCCATGCCGACGGGCAGTTCTATGACCTACATGATGCAACGTTTCCCCGAAAGGTCGTTCGACGTAGGTATCTCGGAGGAACATGCCGTCACATTCTCGGCGGGTCTTGCCAAAGAGGGGCTGCTACCGTTCTGCTGCATATACTCATCGTTCTTGCAACGCGCCTACGACGAAATCATACACGATGTGTCGATTCTGGGGTTGCCTGTGACTTTCTGCATAGACCGCGCCGGCATCGTGGGCGAAGATGGCGTGACGCACCACGGCAGTTTCGATTTGAGTTTCCTACGCTGCATACCGGGTATGACCATCGCCGCTCCTATGGACGAACATACTTTGCGCCACCTACTCTATACGGCACAAGCCATAGAACACGGACCGTTGGCGATACGATATCCGCGCGGCGGAGGTGAAATAACGCAATGGCACTGCCCGATGCACCAAATACCTTTGGGCAAAGGTCGCAAGCTCTGCGACGGCAAAGGTGATATAGCAGTGCTGAGTCTCGGTAATATAGGTACGGCAGCCATGCACGCCATAGAGAAGGCACGTCACAAGGGTATAGAAGCCGCTCACTACGATATGATATTCTTAAAACCGCTCGACGAAGATATTCTGCAAGAGGTTGCATCGTGCTACCGACGTATCATCACCGTAGAGAATGGCACCATCGTGGGAGGATTGGGCTCGGCTATCATAGAATGGCTCAACGACCACGGCCATAACATCAGAGTAAAACGAGTAGGCATCCCCGACCGCTTTATAGCACAAGGCACTGTCGCTCAGTTGCATAAATTGTGCGGGATGGATGTCGACAACATATACGAGATCCTTACGACTGAATGGTAAAAATTTTTATCGAAAAGTAAAATGAAAATCGTGATAGCCGGTGCCGGTGAAGTAGGCACCCACTTGGCCAAATTGCTCTCACGCGAAGAGCTCGACGTCGTGCTCATCGACAACGACAGCAGCAAGCTGGCCATGTTAGACTCTAACTACAACCTCATGACGGTAGTGGGTAACCCCACATCCTTCTCGGTGCTCAAAGAGGCAGGCGTATCAAACGCAGGGCTCTTTGTGGCTGTAATGCCTTATGAAACGCGCAACATCGTGGCGTGTACCATAGCATCGCAAATGGGAGCGGAACAAACCGTGGCTCGCATCGACAACTATGAATATCTCAAACCCGAGAACCGCGAATTCTTCAAGCGCATGGGCGTGCACCACCTCATCTTCCCCGAAATGCTTGCCGTGGAAGAGGTTATAATGTCTATGAAGCATACGTGGGCACGCAATTGGTTTGAACTCTACAACGGTGCTCTCATCCTCATCGGCGTAAAGCTGCGCGACACGGCCAGCATTATCAACAAAAAGCTCTACGAACTGACCAGCCAAAGCAACATCTTCCACATCGCGGCCATCAAACGCGAAAACCGAACCATCATCCCGCGAGGTAATGACGAAGTGTTGTTGGGCGATATAGTGTACTTTACGACCACGTCGCAATACATCGAACAGATACGCGAGATATGTGGTAAACGCACCATTACCGTCAAAAACGTCATGATAATGGGCGGCAGCCGCATCGCCATACGCATCTCGACCTCGATAGGCGACGAGGTACGCATAAAACTCATAGAGACAGACCGTGAAAAGGCGTACAAACTGACCGAACAGATGAAGCATACCGCCATCATACAGGGCGACGCTCGCGACGAAGAGCTTCTCAAAGAGGAGGGTATAAGCAACATGGATATGTTTATCGCCCTCACAGGAAGTTCCGAGGCCAACATATTGGGCTGCCTCACGGCAAAACGGCTGGGTGTGCCCCGCACGGTAGCCGAGGTGGAAAATCTGCAATATATTCCCATTGCCGAGGGACTAAACATAGGCACTATTCTCAATAAGAAGTTGCTGGCAGCCAGCCACATCTTCCAAATATTGCTCGACTCCGACTCGTCGAATGCCAAATGCCTTGCCCTTGCCGATGCCGAAGTAATAGAGATGACGGCAAAACCCGGGTCGAAGATTACACGACAGGCCGTTAAAGACCTGAATCTACCTGCCGATATGACTTTGGGCGGCGTTATACACAACGGTATAGGCTCTATCGTATCGGGAAATACGCAGATAAGACCGGGAGACCACGTTTTGGTATTCTGCCTCGAAACTGCCATACACAAAATAGACAGATGGTTTAACTAAACGATAGCGGACGATGAAAAGAATCAATTTCGGCATCATATTCCGCATCCTCGGCATCCTGTTGTGCATAGGCGCGGCTTTCTTGTTTCTCCCCACTGCGATGTCGTTCTACTACGATGAGCCCGAGCAATGGATGTTTCTCCTCTCGGCAAGCGCGACATTGGCTATCGGAGCTACACTTGCCATCACGCTGCGTCACCACCGCGCCATCAACGACCGCCGCGAAGGAATACTCATCGGAGTAGGTGCGTGGCTAACCTTTGCACTTGTCGGATTGTTACCTTTCCTCGGTATAGGCACCTCGGTATCCGATGCCGTGTTCGAAACCATCTCGGGACTTACTACCACGGGGGCTACGATATACGAAGACATCGATTCTCTTCCGCACGGCATTTTGCTGTGGCGCAGCCTGTTGCATTGGATAGGCGGTATAGGAATCATTGTTTTTACCGTGGCATTGCTACCCATGCTCAACCATCGAGGCGGCATGCTGTTGTTTAGCAACGAGGTATCGGGTATGGGACAAGAGAAGCTCACGCCGCGCATCAACCAAACGGCACTGCGCCTGTGGCTATGCTACTTTGTGCTTACCATCATTATCACCTTGTTGTTGTATGCAGGTCCTATGGACTTGTTCGACGCTGTCAACCACGCATTCTCTACCATCTCTACGGGCGGATTCTCTACCCGACAAGCCAGCATCGCGTACTATAACTCGCCCTATATAGAGTATGTAGTCACCCTATTTTCTTTTGTAGGCGGACTGAATTTTGCCATCCTCTACAATACCATTTTTCACAACCACACCCGTCTTTTCAAAGCCGAACAGATACGCTGGTATGCCGGTATTACGTTGATGACAAGCCTAGTCATAACCGCAGGACTTTTCATCAGGGGTGAATATGCCACGATAGAAGAGTGTTTCAGAAAGGCTCTTTTCCAAGTGACCACCATCATGACAACGACAGGATATAGCACAGCTGACTATATAGAATGGGGAACGTTTTTCACACTGCTACTTTTATTACTAATGTTCTTCGGCGGATGCGGTGGTTCTACCAGCGGTGGCGCCAAGATAGACCGCATGGTGATACTTGCCAAACATGCCCGCAACGAATTGTATCGCGTATTACATCCCAATGCCATACGCCCCGTCATCTACAACGGGAAAGTACTGCCCCAAGAAATCGTATCGAAAGTTCTCTCCTTCACCGTTTTCTATGTTTTGACATGGGTATGCGGAGCTGTTTTGCTATCTATTACCGGCGTAACGCTGGGCGAAGCGGTAGGATGCGCTTTGACATGTTTAAGTAATGTAGGCCCAGGATTAGGCGTGGCAGGCCCCTCCGGCACATTCGCTCCTCTGCCCGACATTGCCAAGTGGATTTTGTCGGCCATGATGCTGATAGGACGTTTGGAAATATTTACTGCTCTTATTATCTTTACACCTATGTTTTGGCGAAATTCTTAATTGCAAGAAGAATTTCATAAAATCCATACCATAATTTGGCATACTCTGCCACTATATTTGCATTGCAAAACCTGCATATACGAAAGACCGGATATGCCGCAAAACAAATCGAACGTTTTAGAAATATAAAAAGATGAAGGCAACCAACAATAAAAAGAAAAAAAACAATAACAATTCCCCAAAAGAGACTGACAAGGGGGAAAAAAGCTCCACACCATTCTACAAACATGAGAGCGTGCAATTTATCACCGGATTGATACTGACATTTGCCGGCATATTCATCTTTATATCTCTCGTCTCATTTTTCTTCACCGGCGATGCAGACCAAAGCAGTGTGGAGAATCTATCGATAGGACAACTTTTCAAGATAAACAACGAGATAGAGAACTGGACAGGTACCTTGGGCGCCATCACATCGAATCTGCTCATCAATCGTTGGATAGGTTTATCGGCCTTTATCTTCACGGCATGGCTTTGCATCGCAGGGTTGCGGCTGATGCGTGTCAATAATGCCAACATGTGGCGCACATCGGTCTATTGCATGTTGGCAGGTATCATTATATCGGTATTCTTCGGATTTCTCTACGTCAATATGGGTATCGACTCGTTCCTTTCGTGGGGAGGTAACCATGGTTACATAATAGCACTATACCTGCAAAGTATTATAGGATCATGGGGTACGGCAATGATTATCATCATATTGGTAGTAACATTGCTCGTCATGATAAGCCGCAGTACTATCGACTTTATCCGCATGGCGTTGAAAACCAATCCCTTCAACAATCCTTTCAAGAAACCTGCACAACCGGCTCAGCAAACAGCCGATGCGCCCGATGCCTCGGAAAGCTCTGAGGAAGAGAACGAACCGTCGGACGAAGAGATAGAAATTCCCTATACAGAACCCGAGCCGGGGTTGTTTACTTTCGTCAACGACAATTCGGACAGCGATGCAAACAGTACCCCGAATAACAATAACAACGATAACGATGCAGCAGCATTGTCAGAAAATAAGACAGGAAGACCGCAAAAACCCGAAGAGAAGAATGAAATAACCATCGACGTCCCTGCCATACTTTCGGGCGAAGGCGAACCGCTCTTCACCGTATCGACCGGCACGAAAGAGGAGCTTGTCGATGAGGTTCTCAGCGAAGAATATGACCCTACACTCGACCTGCCCCGCTATCGCAAACCTACGCTCGACTTACTGAACGATGTCACTGCCAAACAAAACGTGGTAGATATGACCGAATTGGAGAGCAACAAACAACGCATCACCGATACATTGCAAACCTTTGGCATCGAGATAAGCTCGATACAGGCGACCGTAGGACCTACGGTAACGCTCTACGAAATAATTCCGGCACCGGGTGTGCGTATCTCTAAAATAAAGAATCTCGAAGACGATATAGCTCTGAGCCTTGCAGCTTTGGGTATCCGCATCATCGCACCTATACCGGGTAAAGGCACCGTGGGTATAGAGGTGCCCAACAACGACCCGCAAACGGTGTCGATACGCTCGATTATCGCCTCCCGCAAATTCCAAGAGTGCAAGTATGAACTTCCCATCGCTTTGGGTAAGACTATCACCAACGATGTGTTTATTGCCGACTTGACAAAGATGCCGCACGTGCTGGTGGCTGGCGCTACCGGGCAAGGTAAGTCGGTGGGACTGAACGTTATAATCACATCGTTACTCTACAAAAAGCACCCGGCCGAACTGAAACTGATACTAATAGATCCGAAGAAGGTAGAATTCGGAATTTATGCTGACATAGAGCGTCACTTCTTCGCCAAACTTCCCGATACGGAAGATGCCATCATCACCGACGTGACACAGGTCGTACAGACACTGCAATCGGTAACGCGCGAAATGGATTTACGTTATGATTTGCTCAAAGAAGCTCATGTAAGGACTATCAAGGAGTATAACGCCAAATTCAAAGCCCGCCACCTGTTGCCCAGCAAGGGGCATCGTTTCTTGCCTTACATCGTGGTTATCATCGACGAATTCAGCGACCTAATCATAACAGCCGGCAAAGAGGTGGAGTCGCCCATCATCCGCATTGCGCAACTGGCTCGCGCCGTGGGCATACACATGATTATCTCGACGCAACGCCCCTCGACGAATGTCATCACGGGTATCATCAAAGCCAACTTCCCGGCGCGTATCGCTTTCAGAGTACAGGCAATGGTAGACTCCCGCACTATCTTGGACAGCCCGGGCGCCAACCAGCTCATCGGACGGGGCGACATGCTCATCTCGCAAGGCGGCGAAATGGTGCGCGTGCAGTGTGCTTTCATAGATACTCCCGAGGTAGAGAATGTGTGCAAATTCATCAGCGAACAACAGGGTTATCCGGAGGCAATGCCCCTACCCGAATATATCCCCGAAAGCAATAGTGACAACAACAGCGGCAACGCCATCGAAGCCAAAGAGCGTGACCCGCTCTTCGAAGAGGCAGCACGATTTATCGTATCGAACCAACAAGCCTCGACCTCGTCGCTGCAACGCCGTTACTCTATCGGATACAACCGCGCCGGCCGCCTTATGGACCAAATCGAAGCTGCCGGTATCGTAGGCCCGTCGGTAGGCGGCAAACCGCGCGAGGTTCTCATCATAGACCTCATGCAGCTCGAAAACAAACTTGACTCGATGAAATAAATTCAATACCTTTACTCCATGATACGAAAAACTGCCTTACTTTTTGCGGCGTGCATCGCCGTTTGCTTGCAAGCATCGGCACAAACATCGGCAGAAGGTCTGTTAGACAAGGTAATAGAACAGATGCAGAAAGCGCGCGGCATCACTGCCGACTTTACGCTGCAAGGCGACGAACGCAATGCCCTGTATATGCAAGGCGAGCTGAAAATGAAAGGGAAAAAGTTTTTCCTGCAAACAAACGGTATGGCTACATGGTACAACGGGAAGACTATGTGGTCTTATGCACAAGCTACCGGCGAAGTGAATATCACCGAACCTACCACGCAAGAGCTTATGAGTATCAATCCCTACTATACGATAGACAAATATAAAAAGTCTTTTGCCGTGACCGAGTTGCAAGCGGCAAGAGGAGGCGAACGCCGCGTCTGCCTGACACCTACCGGACATAACACGTCGGTAACACGTATCGTGGTGACCATTGCGACAAACTCTTTGCAACCGGTCTCGTTCGAGATTACCGACCTCAACAATTCCACAATGCGCATATCGGTGACAAACTACCGCACCGATGCAGCTTTGCCCGACAATACTTTTACTTACAACGCCTCACTATATCCACAGGCTACCATTGTAGACCTGCGCTGAGGCACACAGCTCAACAAGACCAATAACAGACGTATAAATGACTCACGATATGGAAAAAACCAAATGCTTAATCATCGGCTCGGGTCCTGCCGGATATACCGCAGCCATCTATGCCTCGCGTGCCAACCTTGCTCCTATCCTCTATGAAGGGCTCACTCCAGGGGGACAACTTACCACGACCACCGATATAGAGAACTTTCCGGGATACCCCGACGGCATCTCGGGAAGTGAAATGATGGAAGATTTGCGTAAACAGGCCGCCCGATTCGGTGCCGACATCCGCACCGGCGAAATCTTATCGGTCGACACCGACGCCCGCCCCATGGTAGCCAAAACAGACGACGGCACCGACATCGCTGCCGACACCATCATCATCGCCACAGGAGCTTCGGCAAAATATTTGGGACTTGCCGACGAAACGAAATATGCTGGCATGGGCGTATCGGCATGTGCCACATGCGACGGATTTTTCTACCGTAAAAAGGTTGTTGCTGTTGTGGGCGGCGGCGACACGGCTTGCGAAGAAGCCGTATATCTATCGCACCTTGCCCAAAAGGTGTATATGCTGGTGCGGAAAGATTACCTGCGCGCCTCGAACATCATGAAAGAGCGCGTCATGTCATCGCCCAACATCACAGTCCTCTTCGAGACACAAGCCGAAGGTCTCTATGGAGAGAATGGAGTTGAGGGGGTACACCTCGTAAAGAAGAGAGGGACGCAACAAGAGGAGCACTACGACCTGCCCATCGACGGGTTCTTCCTTGCCATAGGACATAAACCCAACACTGATTTTCTCGGCGGAAAAGTAGAACTCGACGAACAGGGTTACATCAAGACAGCTCCGTACACCTCGGAAACCAATCTGCCGGGCGTTTTCGCCGCCGGCGATGTAGCCGACCCGCGTTACCGTCAGGCCATCACGGCTGCCGCTTCGGGATGCCGTGCCGCAATCGATGCCGAACGTTATCTGCTGTCGAAAGCCTGAAAACCATACCGTCCGACGTGTTGTTTCCAACTCCAAAACGATATTGCCATGGATACGAAAGCCGAAAACAGGAAAAAGGACAAAATACTGCCCGACACCCCCAATAGAGGCCACGACAACTTGGCGGCAAGGCTTATCATGCCCCAAGACCCCGACCCCTATTTTGCCACCGCCGCACGCTATGTGGTGAAGACAGGCAACACTCGGTTCTCGTCGTCGCTAAGAGGCGGCGTCGTGCCTTTGTCACACATGACAAGAGTGATGCAACAGTTACAACGTGCCGGCATCATAAGCAGCGAACGGCCTTATACTGTTATCGTAAGAGACATGGAAGCGTTGGAAAAAGCTCTCGCCCGCTTATGAGAAGGTCTCACTCTTAATGCAAGAATTCCATACGAGACAGAGCGTAACAAAATATCGCCGATATGAGATTTTTATTTCATATCGGCGTTTTTTATTGCCTCTTCATTGACATTACACAGCAGAACGACGAGAGTATTGTAAAAAGTAGTGTCTAAAAAGCATGTTAAACAATAGATTATTACACAAAAACTACTCTGCGTATTATTTTTTTATATATATTTGTCGAGTTAACGTATAGCGAAGAACACATGGTAAAAAAGAGTACATTAGAATCCATACTGCAAAACGAAATGTCGGACTTCTGGGCACTCCTCGACAGTGAGGAGAAACATGTGTTGTCGGACAATTTCGTGATACAGTCTTTCAAAAAGAACGAAATCATCTACTGCGAAGGCGACCAACCGTTACAATTGATGTATCTGCTGAAAGGGAAAGTAAAAGTGTACAAAAAAGGGATAGGCGACCGTAACCAAATCATCCGACTCATCCGCCCGGGTGAATATTTCGGGTATCGGGCTTATTTCGCCAACGAAAGCTACGTTGCTTCGGGGGCTGCCATAGAGGCATCGCAAGTGGGATTTCTACCCATGAAGCTCGTAGAAGAGCATATACATCGCAACAACAATCTTGCCTTCTTCTTCATAAGAGCTCTTGCCGATAACTTGGGACAATCAGATACTCGTACCGTCAACCTTACTCAGAAACATATTCGCGGACGTCTTGCCGAAGCCATCATCTTGCTATACGAAAACTACGGCTACGAACCCGACAGCCAAACGCTCAACATCTACCTCTCGCGCGAAGACCTTGCCAACCTTTCGAACATGACTACCTCAAATGCCATACGCACCCTTACGGCTTTTGCCGCCGAACACATTTTGGTGGTAGATGGCAGGAAGATAACCATTCTCGACGAAGAGAGATTGCGCCGCATCAGCAAATTCGGATAACTCACCGATACAGGGAACAGACGACTCCGACCGACATTCATTCCATTCTCACACGCAGCACTATCGAGGGGCTGTCTGCCCTCCATATAATACAACTCCACTACCCTATCGGACGACGGTTTTTGCCGCCCGCTTTTATAAAGCAACCCTCCTTCACTCTTTTTACCGAATGACCAGCCTCCGACTGCATATACACTATGTGGCCGCAGCAGGACAAACATCCCGCCACAGCCACACGGCACACTGTTTTTTCTTAAACTATCATTGTAATTATGCCATACCTCGCGAGGGTATCAATAGTTCCACTGCCCGGCTACCATGCGCAGGTTATAGTCGCCGGCGGTACGCAACTCGGTTATTTGATTGAAACGGCAATCGACATACACCAAATTGGGGCATTGCGACACGTCGAGGAAAGTCAGTTGGTTATTGTCGCACAAAACGCGTTCAAGCATGACTGTACCGCTCAAATCGAGTGTCGAAAGGTCATTATAAGAACAATCTACATAAGAGAGCGATGTGCAATCGCCAAGCGACAATTCAGTGAGATCGTTATATGAACATACCAAATCGGAGAGTGCGGGACAATTCTTCAATGACATAGCCGACATGTGATTGTCGCTACAAGAGAGCGACGTCAACGAGGTGAGGTCTTGCATGTAGAGATTGGCAACGCGGTTGTTGTCGATATTGAGATTGCGCAGTCCCAAAGTACCCGTCAGGTTAAGGTCGGTGAGGTTGTTATAACCGCAATAGAGATTGCGCAGGTTGGCGCAGCTATCGACATCGAGACTTTCCAAACGACAACTTTGTATATAAAGAGTCTCTATCTGGGGGGCAGCCGCCAGACTGAACTCAACGAAAAGATTACCCGAACAGTTGAGCGTTTTCAACCGAGGTGCGCCTGTAATCGACAAATCGACAAGGCGGTTGCGTGAGCAGTCGAGCATGCCGAGCGCCGGACAACCGGCTATCGAGAGCGAAGAGATGTTGTTGTGGCAGAGCTTCGCTTCTTGCAAGGAGGTGCAACCGGTAAGATTGACAGACTCGATTTTGTTGCGACAGAGATCAATTTTTTTGAGCGACGTAAAGCCCGAAAGATTTATCGAACCTGCCAAATTTTTATCGCTCCATTCAATAGACGCCACACGTCCGTCGCTCCCCCATACAACGCCACTCCACGAAGCAGGATTATTGAGAGATATTCGCAAGCGTATATAGTTGGCATCGCCACGCGCCGACGTTTGCTGCAAGAACTGCCTTAGTTGCGATACTTCTTTTTTGTTTTGCGCCGTCACCGCCACGATACCGGCAAGCAGGGCAACGGCAATAAGTAAGATTCTTTTCATAACATGAGTATTTGGTTAAGTCTGCGCTCTCGCGATAGGAAGAGCTACGACCTAACAACAAAACGGTGTTATGAAAAGTTCGACAACCGGTGCGACAAAGCTACACCGCCTTGATACCCTCGGGAAGAATCATGATGCGATGGGCTTTGTAGAGAGTACCTATGGCCTTTTTGAAGTTTTTCTTACTACACCCGAATGCGGCGGCTATCTCGGCAGCATCGCTCTTATCTCCATAGGGCAGGAAACCGCCTGCGGCAGCAAGAGCATCGAGAATCTTCTGCGAAAGGTCGCCCACATTTTTCTTATACCCGGCAGGTTGCAGAGCGATGTCCAGCTTGTCGTCGTCGCGCACCTTACGCACATATCCCGTGAGGTAGTCGCCGGGCTCTACGGGCGAAAATATCTCGTTACGATAGAGCATTCCCCAATGCTTGTTTTCGACAATAACTTTATACCCGAGCTCTGTTTCCTGTACCACGAGCAACTCCACGGGTTGGTTTATCTTATAGGAAGGGGGTTCGTTATCGAGAAACTTGTCGACCTTGGCCGATGCTGCAATACGCCCCGTCGCCTTGTCGACATAGGCATATACGAGATATACGCCGCCTTCGCGCATGGGGGCGCGCTGCTCGGCAAAGGGCACTAACAAATCTTTGGCCGTGATGCCCCAATCGAGAAATGCTCCTACCCGGTTGACTGACTTCGCTTCGAGAAAAGCGAACTCACCCACTATGATATAGGGCTCTTCTGTAGTGGCTATGAGGCGGTCTTCGCTGTCGTAATAGACAAATACTTCTATCTCGTCGTCGACCGACGTACCTTCCGGCACGTACTTAGCCGGCATAAGTATCTCGCCTTGCTCGCCGCCGTCGAGGTAAATGCCGAAATCTACTTCTTTCACTACGCGCAGCGTATTATATCGTCCGGGTTGTAACATTCTTTTTCTGTTTTAAGTATTGGCAGCGGCCACACTCTCAGTCTTCACAGAGGTGACCGACGCAGCAAAGATACGAAAAACTCATATTACACGTAGCTGTGTCTAACGCAAAAGCCGCTTGACCCAGCGCAAACGATTGGCATAAGGGGCACATTTCATATCGAAGTGAAGCCGCGTGGTAGTGCTCACCACAGGTTTGGCATGGCTGAACAACTCGAAACTGTAACGCCCGTGATATGCTCCCATGCCACTTGCTCCCAGCCCCCCAAAGGGGAGACGGTTGTTGACGACGTGCACGATAGTATCGTTGATACATACACCACCCGATGCAGTATGATTTATCATATAACGCGCCCGTTTCTTGCTCGACGTAAAGTAATAGAGCGCCAACGGTGTGGGATGCTCGTTGACGTACTCGACGCAATCGTCTATGTCGGCAAAGGGAATAACGGGAAGAATAGGACCAAAAATTTCGTCTGTCATCAGTGATGAGGTATCGGGGGCTCCTTCTATCAAAGTAGGCTCGATATAGAGGCTGTCGCGGTCGGTGGTACCGCCATGCACAATCCGGCCGTACTGCAAAAGAACTGCCAAGCGGTCGAAGTGACGGGCATTGACGATACGGGGATAATCGGGACTAAGAGCCGGATTGTCGCCATATTGTATTTTTATCTCCTCGATAACAGCCTTTATCAAAGCCTCTTTTACCTTCTCATGCACAAAGAGAATATCGGGGGCGATACATGTTTGACCGGCATTGAGGAGCTTCCCCCACACAATGCGATGTGCGGCCGTACGCAAGTCGGCATCATCGTCGACAATACACGGGCTTTTGCCCCCCAATTCGAGGGTAACGGGCGTAAGGTACGAGGCTGCCGCTTCCATAACACGGCGCCCATACGCACCGCTTCCTGTATAGAAAATATAATCCCACCGAAGGGACAACAAGGCATCGGTAACCTCCATATCGGACTCTGTGGCAGCCACATACTCATCGACAAAACACTCATCTATGAGTTGTTGCACGCATGCCGCCATGTGCGGGGCTTCGCCCGATGGTTTTACCACAACACAATTACCTGCGGCGATAGCTCCCACAAGAGGCAGCATGACAAGATTGAAGGGATAATTCCACGGTGCAATAACAAGTACCATTCCGCGCGGCTCGTAATGGATGTGGCTGCGCGAGCCGAAGAGTACGAGGGGCGTCGTGCAACGCCGGTCGGCTGCCCACGAGGAAAGATGCCGCTGCATGTAACGTATCTCGCTCAATACCAAACCTATCTCTGTGGAATAGCTCTCGAAAGGCGACTTTCCCAAATCGGCTTGTAACGCCTGCATAATATCGGCCTCATGCTCTATAATACCTTCGCGCAGACGGTCTAAGGCAGTGAGACGATATGGAATCTCGCGTGTAATGTGTTCGTTGAAAAACAACTTTTGCCGTTCATACAAATCAGCGTATTTCTCTTTATCAATCATATCGCAGAACTATTTTTACTTTTCATAAACGGGACACGGCAAACAAACCTCGTCCTCTCGCTTGACAGATATAGCGAAAGGTGAATGCCGAAGCAAACGAAGACGATGTTTTCAGTTTTGGCACGGCCGAACCGTATCCTATATTCTACAAATATAGTGAAAGGTGAGCGCCGTGGCAAACGAAGACGATGTTTTCAGTTTTGGCACGGCCGAACCGTATCCTATATTCTACAAATATACAGAGAATGGAGAATAAAATGTGTCAAATTAGTTCGATTTTTTGCGGCACACGACAAATGAAAAAAATCGAGAGCAGAGATTCATATTATACTGAAACTTCTGCTCTCGAAATGTATCCCATCAGATAGGATGAAACCGGGGCGGACGTAATTGTTCCTATCGTACCGCAAGCCCCTCAGTTACAAACTACAACCTTTGCTGTTGTTCAGGAAGTTGCATATCCGATTGAGACTCGGCAGGCATAATAGATTGAGTCTGAGGTTGCATAATAGGCTGTGTGTCAAGTGACACGGGCGACATGGTAGGCACAGCTGGCATAGCAGCAAAAGAAGAGACGTCTGTTTGCTTCTCGGCTTCGACATTGAGGCGTTGCAACAGTTTATCGGCAAAGGGGAATGCCCCTGTTTCGAGCAAGGCTTGCAACGAGATATGCCCCGAATTGAAGAGCGCAAGCAAGAAATCGTTGGAGATTTGCCGGTATGCCGGCGACGAAGCCGACTCGGTTATCGTCAGATCGAAGTCGGTGTTGCGCACCTCATCGGGCGTATAAGTGTCAGCATCTTTTCCGCAAGAGCTGCCCGCAATGGCAAGGTATCGCTCGTCGTCATAGAATTGTTGTATCGTCTTCATAATCTTGGTATCGCGCTCCTCACGGAAAGTCTTGAACGACTCGAATATATCGAGCAGATTGGTAGCCGAATATTGTATTTGCTGAGCATACAGCGACGATGGGGTACCGCTCGGTACGGCTTTACCTTGTATCGCACTGTGCACGCCCGATATATCTTCGAGCAGACGCATCTGCAACGAAAGCAGCTCATAGGCACCCACATTGGTGGCATTGACCGATATCTGTTGCGGCATGACAGCCCCGGGTTTGGGACGGAAGAGGATAACGCCATTGTAACGAGTCCACTCGGTAGCGATGTCGTCGATAGTCATGCCATCGGGTATCTGGTCTTCGGGGAAGAGCAAGACGCCTTTGGCACTGCTACCCATAATGAAGTCTATCATCGTAATAAGACGATTGATGTAGCGTTGTTGGTCGATTACATCTTCTACAAACGAATGTATCTCGCCGTCGAAGAGAGGATATAGCCTAAAAGAATAAGGATGCTCTCCGTGCCAATAAGGCGATTCGCCTTCGTCGAGTATGTCCCCCAGCGGAGAGAGGAAACGATAATACCAAACGTTATCGACGAACCACTCGGTCTCTATCACAGGCACATCGGCCTCCTCGACACCCTGTTCCTTGGCGACAGCTTTACGCTCACTGTTTATTTGTTCTATGCGACTACGCTCGTCGACATCGACCTTATAATACTCGCCGGTGAGGATGTCGTGACAACGCAAGCAGGGTCGGCTTTCGAGTTTCCATACCTCGATGACCCGGCAGCGGTCTGTCGCCACAGGCATAAAAAATTCGAGATTATCGAGCCGCTCGCCTGTCAACGTATCGTAGGAGTGATAGAGGTTCTCCTCGGTCACATCGCCGTATATCTCGGCCAAACGTTTCGCGCCAGCCTCGTCACCGGGGGCAAAACGGGCTATCACATCGGCCAGCGACATATCGTGAAGCTCGCCTATCAGCGTACAATCCCACAAACGACTATCTTCCATACTGTTAAAGAAGATACGCGACGGCGGTATGGCATCGACCCACACATCTTGTTTGCCGCGACGATAACCGTAACCTATTTTGTGGAAGCAGCTACCGGAAATCAAAAACTCTTCTAACGTGCGACTATCCAACTCATACAATCGGTTGTGCTGGTAGGCATACTGCATGGTGGCACTCATAATCTCGCCCAGCTCTTGTTCGCGACGGTCGCGTGCCACGCATACGGGTTCGGTCTGTGTAGAGCGGAATTGTCCCAATACATTTTTTACGAGCTGGCGTATCATGTTATTTTTGAGCGGAACCTTACCTTGCTCTCGCAGATATTGTTCCTCGGTCATTGCTCGTCCGTCGGGTAAAATTATGGTATCGCCCCACTGTTTCCCGAAGGTATAGTTGCGGTTACGGACACGCTGTCGGCGATAAGCATCTATGGCATCCCATGCGGCATAGGCCTCTTGAAGGACGGTAAAACCGTCTCGTGCAAAAGTCGATACGGCCGGTATGGCAGCCTTGTCGCCATCGGGCATGAGCCTGCGGCGATTATACATACGATAATTGGCAGATTTCATATTATTTTTCTTTTTGGTGAATGACACCGCAAAATAAACCGACCTCAATAATACTCTCGTGTAATAAAATGATGATATGGCACACATCGTGAAAAGGGCTGAACTCCGGCATCGGCAACCATCAATTATATTTGATGACAAACTGCCTGCCGAGCGGCACGTCTTCCCGACCTACAATATAATACGGGAACAATACAAAGCACCTGCTAAAAAAACGTGACGCCTATCCTCACGGATTGTCGTCACGCAGCTCTGTAATAGAGCTTATCCCATAAAAATTAGGGAGGGGTTTATCTATTCTTGTATATCAAGATTATCTTTTTTCTTCGCTGCACAAAGCTATGATTATATTCTGAATAATGCAAACAAAATAGCGTTTTTATTGTCACTTGTGTCAGACTTTCTGCATGAGGAGAATCCGTTTTTCGTTTCCTTTGTTTCGAACTTGAAAGCCGAAGATACCGAACCCGACTTAACGCCGAAGAATAGAGCTGCAAACGAAAGAAATTAAAGCAGCACTTTATTCCGTATTGGCTTTGTTTATATTATCTTTGCAACATCAATCAAAACAATAGCGTATATTAATTTTAATTATACTATGGGAAAAAAGATTTTGGTAACCGGAGGTGCAGGATATATAGGCTCACACACGGTTGTAGAACTGCAAAACGCAGGTTTTGAGGTTGTAGTGGTAGACAATTTGTCAAACTCGAACGAAGAGGTTCTCGACGGTATTTACCGCATCACAGGCAAGCGTCCGGCTTTTGAAAAACTCGACTGCCGCGACAAAGAGGCTATGCGCTCGGTATTCACGAAATACGAGGGAATAGAGGGTATCATCCATTTTGCCGCAAGCAAGGCCGTAGGCGAATCGGTGAAGATGCCACTACTCTACTATCGCAATAATCTTGTGTCGTTGTTGAACCTGCTCGACCTTATGCCCGAATTCGGGGTAAAGGGTATCGTATTCTCTTCGTCGTGCACCGTGTACGGACAACCCGACGTATTGCCGGTCGACGAGAATGCTCCCATAAAACCCGCCGTATCGCCCTACGGAAATACCAAGCAGATTTGCGAAGAGATTATTACCGACACGATACATGCCGGAGCTCCTTTCCGCGCCATACTGTTGCGCTATTTCAACCCGATAGGAGCACACCCGAGCGCCGAAATCGGCGAATTACCGCAAGGCGTGCCGCAAAACCTCGTACCATACCTTACACAAGCTGCCATGGGCATACGCAAGGAACTGAGCGTCTTCGGCGACGACTACAACACCCCCGACGGCTCTTGCATACGCGACTATATCAATGTGGTAGACCTTGCCAAAGCGCATGTCATTGCGGTAAACCGCATGATAGAAAACAAATCGGCTGAACAGGTCGAGGTATTTAACCTCGGAACAGGACGTGGCGTATCGGTACTGGAACTGATTGCTGCTTTCGAACGGGCAACAGGAGTGCCTGTGCCCCACAAAATTACAGGCCGACGCGAAGGCGATATAGAGCAAGTGTGGGCTAATCCCGAAAAGGCCAACAAGGTGCTGGGATGGACGGCGCAAGAGAGCCTCGACGACACGCTAGCCTCGGCATGGAAATGGCAAGTGAAATTGCACGAACGCGGTATCATGTAAGAGCACGATGCCATAATATAACGACCTTATAAAACATCCCCTGCTTGCAGCCTTGACAACGGCGACAAACAGGGGATTGTCATATCTTCTTATAACCTACGCCTGCCGGTCACGGACAGTGCGTATTAGAGCAGAAATGTCAGCAATACCTGTGCGATGATGACGCGCAGAAACATAGAGAGGGGATATACCGTAGCGTATGCCACCGAAGGGTTGTCGCCGGGGATGATTTCGTTGGCATAAGTCAACGCCATGGGGTTGGCCATACTGCCGCATAACACACCCACGGTAGTACCGAAATCGACATGCCACCACTTGAATGCCAATACTCCCATGATGAGCACTGGCACAACGGTAAGGAGAAATCCCGTGCCTATCCACATCAAGCCCTCGGGACGAAAGACCGTCGCGAAGAAGTGCTCCCCGGCATCGAGACCCAAACAGGCAAGATAGAGTGAGAGACCGAGCGCCCTCAACATGAGATTGGCACTGCGGGTCGTGTAGGTAACCATGTGTATGCGCGGGCCGAACGTACCGATAAGAATGCCCACAATAATAGGACCTCCGGCAATACCTAACCTTACGGGCGCCGACATACCGGGAATATTGAATGGGATGGCTCCTAACGCCAGACCTAATATGATACCTATAAATACGGCTATGAGATTGGGTTCTTTGAGGCTTCGCACGGCATTACCCAACACCTTCTCTACATTGTGTACGGCGGCAGCCTCGCCCACTACGGTGAGACGGTCGCCCAGTTGAAGGCGCAACCCGGCCGTGGCAAGAAGTTGCACGCCGCTGCGATAGACGCGACTGATGTTGATGCCATAAAGGTTTCGAAGATGCAGCGACCCGAGTTTCTTGCCATTGAGTTCGGGACGCGTCACCACAATACGTTGCGAAATGAGGCGACTGTCTATGGCATTCCAGTCGATGTCGTCTTTATTCCAATCGGTATGTTCCTGCTCGCCGAAAAGCAAGGTAAGAGCGGGGGCAAACCGTTCCGAGGTGATGACCAAGAGGCGGTCGTTCTCACGGATAATTGTCTCGGAAGTAGGGATGCAGACCTTACCGTCGCGCCACAATCGCGATATGACAAATTTGGGGTAGCTAAGCCCGGCAATCTCCTTGATGCTTTTATCGAAAATAGCAGGATTGTGAGCTTGAAATGCCGCGATAAAAGGCTGGTTGGCATTATCGTGGTCTTTCACTTTCAAATCTTTGTCGCGTACCCACACTTTGCGAATAAAGAGTATGGAGAGAATAACTCCCACGACACCCAACGGATAGGTCATAGCGCAACTCAAAGCGGGAGAGCTGGCATCGACACCCATCTGTTTGAGCGTCTGCTGTGCAGCACCCAAGGCGGGCGTATTGGTAGTGGCTCCACAAAGAAGGCCTACCATATCGGGCAACGAGATGGGCATAAACCATGTGCCGGCCACTGCCATGAATGTGCCTATAAGCACTACTCCCGTGGCAAGCATGTTTTGCTGTACCCCGCCTTTACGAAAGGAACTGAAAAAGCCGGGCCCTACCTGCAAACCGAGAGCATATACAAAAATCACCAAACCGAAACTCTCGGCGTAGTTGAGCATCTGCGGGTCGATAGACAGCCCGAAATGCCCCGCCAATATGCCGGCAAAAAAGACAAACGTGACGCCTAACGACACACCGAAGAATCGCACTTTTCCCAAGCCCAAACCTATGGCCGAAATCAGTGACAATACAATGATGGCCTGCAATGCCGAATGTTCTACAAAAAGGGTATTTATCCAATCCACGAGTTACAAAAATAAGAGTGATACATAGGGACACATCAACCGCGATTCTTTTCGGGATGACGTGCCAAGAAGGCATCCAAGCCGTGCTTGCGCAACTTGCATGCAGGGCATTCGCCACAACCATCGGCTATGATGCCGTTGTAGCAGGTGAGCGTTTCGTTACGTACAAGGTCGAAGACACCCAACTCGTCGGCCAACTCCCACTCTTGCGCCTTGTCCATCCACATCAACGGCGTATGAATGACCAACTGCGTATCGAGAGCCAAATTGAGCGAAACATTGAGCGAACGCATGAAGGTGTCGCGACAATCGGGATAACCGCTGTAATCGGCTTGCGAAACGCCGGTAACAAGGTGCTTGATACCGTACTTGAATGCCACCACGGCAGCAAAGGTGAGGAAAAGCATATTGCGTCCGGGAACGAATGTATTGGGATAACCGTCTTCGGGTTTCTCCTTGTCCATCGTCATGGTACCATCGGTAAGCGACGAGTTGCCTACGGTAAGCTGCCCGAGCAATTCCATATCGAGTACCTCGAACGGTACTCCTGCCCCGGCGGCAATACGACGCGCCACTTCTATTTCGAGTTCATGTTTCTGACCATAACGGAAGCACACGGCACGTACCGAAGCAAAATGCTTCAATGCCCAAAAAAGACAGGTCGTAGAGTCTTGCCCTCCCGAAAAACAGACCAAAGCCGACTCATTTTTCTCTATATCCATACTTGCAATTTTTAAGTCTCCACACAAAAACGTGAAAGGATTGTTGTATGATAATTTTACGAGCGGTCTCACAGGGCGCAATAACCGGCCTTGCCTCTTCGTCCGTGCATAAACGACAGCTCTATCGGGTTGCAAAGTTATATAATATCGACGAATAAACGGCAACAACGTCTTATAAGGCGCTTAAACAAATGTGTATCAACAAAGTACAACGCTGTAAAATTCTGCGTAAAAGATATTTCGAAAACACAAAGGCTGTGGCGAACAGAAAAATCCACCACAGCCCAACTATGCGTGCAATAACAGAATAAATATAAAGTGCCCTGAATGAGCAAACATGGAGTGTCAGGGCGGGCACCTTATACGGCGGGAGTATCGTCTCTTGCTGCTTTGAGTTACAACTCCGACCCTCTGTTCACATTGCACATCTACAAAACTACCATCTCCAAAGAATTTGCAGCAACCTTTTCATCAAAATGACAGTGCAGTTACGGCGAAATCAAAATTCGCCGTAACAAATATACTTATCAACGTACTATTACTTTCCATACTTGACTACCCATACGGACAATGTAAAGGCCGCGAGGCATAGAGAGCATGTCAATACCCGCCGGTTGCCAACGGTTAACAAGAGTAGTGCCATCGGCAGCGTAAACGCTCAGCAGTCCGGCCTGCGGCAGGTTAACCTTGATATAGCCATCGCATCCATAGACCATGCCGTCGGAGGTAACCACAGAAACGACAGATGAGCTGACGCGCACAACAAGCGGTTCGGAATAGTATGACTCTCCGGTAGGATAAACTGCCGTTACCTGATAGCTGTACTCAGCTTCAACAGGCACGACATCGTCGTAGGCAGCTTCTTCGACCGAAGTGTCGGTAAGTTTGACTCCATCACGATACACATTATATCCTATGGGCTCTTCTATCACAGGTGTTCCCGTGGTAGGTTGATAGGTGATGTCGTCTATCATCAATCCCAAGCCGCCTAATGTAGTATGGCGTATGGCAAAGTAGCGGGCATCTTGCGGCAAACGATAGTTGTAACGGCTCCATGTAGCAGGAACTGTCATGCTATCTAACAATCGGAAACTCTCAGGCTCTGCCGTGGTTGTAGAATAATGGAACTCGACAGTTGCGAGAGCATAGCCGATAGTAACCGACTTGGCATAGAACGACACCTCACTTCCCCCTGCAACGGTCGTAGAGATAAGCCAGTCGTCGTTAGGAACCTGACGATCTTGGTTGTACATTCCGAAAAGGTATTGATTACCCGAATAAGGCCCCCAAGTAAGCTCGTAAGTTTCCATATCGATATCGGCATCTACGGGATTAAACACTTGGAAAGCCATAGGAGCGGCAATATTGGGATACACCCCGGTATTGGAAGATATTCCTGTCATTTCACCATCAACATCTACCATCGTCCAATTACCCACATTGTCGATAATAAACGACTCGTAAGACTCTATATCGTCGGTAATTACTGGATAATTTTCGTAATTATCAGCAGGCATCCACGAGAGGTGTACTTTGAGGTCGTCGGTAGATGCGCCCAGACCTGTTACAATCGGCAATACAGGTGCGGCTACATGCACCGAGCATTCGTCAGACAGGTCATTGTCGGGTTTCTCGTCTTGCGCGCATACGACACGAGCCGAGAAGGTTACGTCTGTTCCGGCAACGGCAAGTGTCTCGAAGCAATCGAACAGGAATTGTACCGTCTCACCTGCTGCCAAAGAGGCCGAGGCATCTTGCATTTGCACCGTTTCGCCATTGCGCAGCAACTCTACCGAATAATTCTCTATCTCTTTTGCACCACTATTTTCTATCGTAACGGTAACAATAAAGGTTTTATCGGGGTCAACCCACCCTTCCGACACAACCGATGACGGTCTCAAATCATAACAATCGTCGAAGAGCGATAGGCAGTCTATATGGATATTGCGTCCTTGTGCCGATATGCCTTTCATGGCAAAAGCCAGACTGTCGCAACCGACAAAGGATTCGAGCGAAACGACATGTTTCTGCCATTCGTTTTCTGTCTGAGCGGTTCCCAAAAGATATGTTTCACTTACGGCCTGCCACTTTGAGCCATCGGCCGATACTTCTACCTGCAAAGCATCTTGATTTGTCGCATCGGCAGTATGGAACATATAGAATGACAATGAGGGGTGCAACATGTCGGATATATCGAAAATGGGCGAATAGAAACGCTCGGTAGTACCAGCCGGTGCAACTGCCGACCTGAAAGTAACCAGCCCGGCATCGTCATCCCAAGCATATACTTGCGGACTATATCCATAGGTCATAACCACCCAATATTTCTCTTTGTCGGTACCTATATTTTGGGAATACCACGGGTAAGTATCGGTTGCAGCCATCATAAACGACTCGGTCATAGGAGCGATATATGGCTCACCCACTACGACGTATGACGTGGTATCTTTTTCGCCAGCCACATCACCATTGACAGCCCACACCGTATAACGAGCCAGCACCTGCTGTGTCGTAGCAAAAGAGATGGTCTCATCTACGAAACTCTGCGACTGCAATCCGCTCGACACGCACACATCGTCGTCTCTCATCACCATATAAGTAAGGGCATCGGTATCGATATATCCCTCATGAATACCGGCTTGCGGTGCCGACCAAGAAACAGAAGGATGACCGTCGACCAGCGTTATATCTAATGCTCCTACCGCTACCGGTATATCGTAACCTATGTATGTCGCTATATTTATTCTCTCGCTCTCACCGCCTTTGTTACGAGCCACTATCGAATAGGAATATTCTCCATGTGTATCTACCTCATCGCAAAACCGGCATTGCTCACCCATCGCCGGATAGTCAAATACCTTAATAGGGTTACCTATCCCGTCGCGATACACCTCGACGGCATCTAACGACGAGAGCTCTCCCCCCTCGACGTTGAGCGATGGAGCGACAAAAGAAATATCGGCATACAATGCACCTTGTTCGCCCGGGACGACTGCGACTGCGGTTACTGCGGCAGGTGCAAGCTCATTGGACACCTCTTCTATGCGAATATCATCTAATAAAAGATAGTATGTATGGGGGTCGCTTACCTCATGAAAACCTACATGATAAGCAACTGTTTCATCTACCGTAAAAAGATATTCCGACAGGCGAAACTCACTATTCCACATAACCACGACAGTATCTAATACTTGTGTGTGACTTGCCGGTTGCGACTCCTTTCCTACGGTAACTGCCACTTTCTCATACGTAGACATATACTTTCCTTGTGTGGTAAAGGATACTTTATACTCTTTACCCTCTTCCAAGACAAAAGCCGGTGTAAAGAGCCAATCATCACCGGCATTGACCGAACTGTAATCATAGCGTACCAATTTGGCATTGGCATCATACGTCCATGTCTTGCCGTCGTCATTGGCATCTACCACCGTAAACCGCTCAATCGAAGAAGGCTCGTCGAACGATTCTACAAAAGGCAGAGTCTCCTGCGCACTGATAAGCTGCGCTATACAGATACTACATACCAAGGTAAAAGGAATCTTTTTCATAAGCACTTTTTTGTTTGATTTTTACAGACGCAAATATTACCTTAACTAGCAAAAAAACGTAATTTCAGATAGGGACAATATAGGGACAAGATTAATTTTCTGTAATTTTGCGATATGAAGTTACCGATATTACTTGTCTTATTTAGTACGCTTGCTATCTATTGCCCTGCCTCAGAACCCGACACAGCACGGACAAATTTGTTGCAACGACACCGGGAGTATCAAGCAGAAGGCAACCTCTTTAACGACTATCTGCTTCTTACACAAGCTGCCGAGAAATATAAGAACGAAAAGGCTTATGGGTACCTTGCCGATACGCACAACAAACTGGGAAATCTTTTCGACCATCTGAACGAGACAGAGCCGGCTCTCAAAAATTTCGAGCAAGCCGAAAAATATTTCAAGGAAATCGGAGACAGCATCTCTACGACCAAAATAAAGCTCAACATAGCCAACTGTTACTTTAAGCAGGGCGAAGAAGACAAAGCGTTGTCGATACTATTATCTTTGGAGTCGAATCCCATCACCCGACAAGATACGGGGTACCATGCCAGCGTACTGTTTTCGCTGCTCCGTTCTTTATTAAATGCCGACGACATGGATGCTTACCGCCACTATATAGATGTTTTGGCCAAATTGCCCATCACAGACAGCATCATCGAATATAAACGCAATACTCACATAGGTTTTTATCATTATCTCCGAAAAGAATATCCCGCTTCGATAGAACTATACCGCGAGGCTCTTGCCGAAGCCGAAAAACGTGACGACCCTACGATTGCAAACTGTATTTTAGGGTTGATATACAATTATACCGCCATACAGCAATACGACAGCGCCACGGTATATTGGAACAAATACTACACCGTCAAAGAATCGACAGAGCACATTACGTACGCCTCCCAGATAAAGCGAATGGAATCGCTCAACACCATCAAGAATTATGAAATGCAGATACAACAAGAGCAGGAAAAAAGACGGTTGTTGCAACAAATTATAATTCTTGCTTTTGCGTTGATTGTGCTTATTGTGGTAGGCATTATCATCATCTTGCGCAATAAGAAACGCCAAGAGCGCATGGAACAGGAGCTGAAAGAGGCAAAGAACCGCGAGCTGACCACATTGTTGGAAAACGAACGCCTGCAAAACGAATCGAGAAAACTCGAACTCGAAAACCAAAATCGTCGCTTATGCTTCAACCTCATGATATTAGAAGAAAAAGCCAATGCACTAAAATCGATACAACAACAAATCACAGATGCCAACGAAAGCGGAAAAGTACCGGCCGATATAGCTCGCACCATAGATACACAGATAAAATACCATCTGCAAGATGCTACAAACTGGCACGCTTTCAAAGAGGCGTTTGAAAAAATACATCCTACCTTTTTTCAAAAACTCAAAAGTAAATATCCTAATCTCAGCGAACATGAATTACGATTTTGTGCTTTTGCCTGTTCGGGTCTCGATAGTAAACAAATCGCCTTCATACTGAATATACAAATAGAATCTATCAGAAAAATACGGCAGCGATTACGTAAGAAATTGGGACTGAACCCAACAGAATCGTTAGAAGAACTTCTAAGAGACTTTTCCAATTAGCCATTATCATCAGCAATCGCCTTCGACACAAAAACACGCACGATATGAAACGCCTCATCTATCTCATACCGACGCTTCTTCTTACACTCCATATAGTCACCGCCTGCCACAAAGAGGCGGAGGCAGACATCACGGCCTCGCTGGACCTTGCGGCAGAGGTTATGCAACTACATGCCGACAGTGCTCTTGCCATACTCTCCGACATAAACACCCGCTCTATAACAACGGCTCCCGACAAAGCTCGGTATGCCTTGCTATACTCACAGGCGTTAGACAAAATGGGAGTTGACATCGCCGACGATTCTATCATTGCCCCGGCAATAAACTATTACAGCAAGCACAAGAGAATGCCCGAATATGGCATAGCACTCTACTACTTAGCTCGGATATATGAAAATGCCGAAGAGATTGACATGGCGATAAAGACTTCTATCATAGCGGAAGTATTTTTGAACGATGCTGACAACAACGAAATGTTGGGCTTACTCTTTGCCAACCGCGGCTACCTATACAGCTTCCAATATAATATGGAAGAAGAGATAAAAATGTACCAACGGTCTATACACCACTATCTGAAAAGCGGTAATACCAAAAATGCCTGCTACTCGTACCTTTCCTTATCTAACGCCTACGACTGTATGGGTGATACTATGCACGCCTTAGAGTCGTTAGACCAAGCTCAAGAGCTGGCACAATCCATTGCCGACACTGCCATACTGTATGAGACGGAGATATATCGCGCCTCACTGTATGCCAATATAGACAGCTGCCTCCCGAAATCGAAAAAGGTACTGACAACGGCATTTGCCCGTTATTGCAACGGCATAGCCGACACGGCACAGTTCTTTTTGTTGAGCAACATCTGCCACCGGTTGGGCGAAAACGACTCGGCTCTTTATTACATAGAACATTATGCTCACCGGGCAGAAGAAAACGATGAGACACTCTTGGGATACTATGCCTTGAAAGGCGATATTCTGAACGATATGCAACGTTATCGCGAGGCATTGGCATGCAGTGAAAAATATACCGAAATAACCAACAAAGTGCATTTTGAACAGCAAGAGAGTTCTATCAAGGCATTGGAAATAAAATACAAGAACCGGTTATTGGCTCAGTCATACAAAATGTTGCGTATGAGACATATCATCGTTACGGCTATATTGACCACTGCTGTCATACTCTTCTTATTGACCTTACTGCTCTATTTGCGCCATAAAGAAGCCCGGATAAACGAATATTATCATTTGCTCGAAGATGCAAAATCCAATTACACATCCTTGAAAAAACAATTCGACACGCTAAAACAGTTTGCCGACTCACAAAAAGACAACAAATTCTTATTCATCAACACATTAGACATACGCATCGAGACTCTGCGCCGGCTCTTGGAAATGACCGACGCCTATGAAAACAACAACGAGGAATTTTATCGCAAATGCCGCGAATACCTGAAATTATGTAACGACAATAAAGAGTCGGTACTCAATGACTTACAAAAAATCGTCACACTATACTGCGGCGACGTACCGGGCTATTTGCGCGAAAACTATCCGCGGCTCAACAACGACGACATCAATATTTGTTGTATGGAGTGCCTTCACTTCACCCCGCAACAGATACGCATTCTTTTCAATTACTCGAACAACAAGAGTATCTATACCAAACGCAACAGACTGCGCAATAAATTGAAGTTGCCGCATAACATCAGCCTCAACGAGTTCTTGCAATCAATCGTACATGAACTGCAACACCAAGAGTGAGCGACCGAAGTTATTGCCTCGAATGCATTATAAAAGTCATCTTTGCTAATACCGGCTCAGAACACCAAAGAGAGCGAAGCCGTCGCATAATGAGTAGCAATGTCTATATCGTAGCGGCGATGTTGCCATGCAAGACAAAGAGCCAGCATGTAATCTCCTTTAAGGCGGTAAGCATAACAGAGCGATGCTGCGAGACTCCAATCGGAAGCAGCAAGAGAGCGATAGGTATGTTGTAAAACGGGTAATAAAACATCGTCGCCTCCCTCGACAGTAGCTACAATAAGATTACAAGCATAAGCCATACTATAACCTGTACCAGCCTCAAATCGCCACAAGGAGCGTCCTACGATATAAGAGAGGTAAAAGTCAATTCCTGCATCAATATGATTCACCTCCATACTACGTACCGGATAGGCATAAGTCGTAGTCAACGAAAAACTGCTCATTCGCGGCTGCACAGCGTATGAAAGTCGAGACAGTGTTCCCCCTTCGTAATAACCCGATAGAGAAACGGACATCATACGATTGCGATAGGGTTGCATAGAAGCTATTTGCGGATAGATATTGCCCGAAGCATCTCCGAAAATATTTTCGGTACCGCGACGGTCGATATAGCAGCCGTCAACAAGTATTCCCCACGACGCGGTAGTGTCGATACGTCGTTTATACCCCACTCCTGCCACTCCTTGATATTCGGTAACAGCCGCCATTGGCAGCTCGTTGAGCGACGACAGTATTTTTTCAAAAGAGAAACGACCAAATTCTCCCCACGTATACCATCCAGAACCATCGATAGGATGCAACTCTATACCTGCACGCCAACGATAACCATTATAGTAGGACTCGCAGTTATTACCGGCAAAACGAACATAGTGCATCCCCATCCCCGTACGATGATATACCTTAGAACTACCCAACTCACTGTAAAAATCTATGTCGTTGGTCTGTTTGTACTTTTCGCCTGCAAGAAACAAGCCTATTCCATACTGTCCGTAAAGATAGGCGCCTCCAAGATATAAAGAGAGATGCGACGTTATATTCTTGGGACGCGGATCTACCCCGCGATATGCGACAGTTGCAATATAAGAAAGACGGGCACCCCATGCAAAACGGCCTGCACTTCCGGCATAACCGCCTGAAAAAGAATAGTTTTCTTTATTAAGGTCGCCCCCCACAGAGTCGGCAGATAGATAAGGATATAACAAACGACTGTCGGAGGTTTCATTCCAACATACATTCCGCAGACGACTGTTGTTATAAGCGGCATCGCCCCAAAGCACAAAACTGTTGCGACGTATATAGGCATCAGCATCGAAGGAAAAAGTATCGTACCCGTCGCCCTCCTCGTAGTAAAGTGGTTCACTCTCTTTATTATACTCACCTCTGACAGAGGCCGAAGAGAGGGAAAAGTCGTACCGATGAAATTGCGCAGCAGGATTAGTATATACGTCGTCAGCAAAGCGTCGGAAGCAAGAGGTGTATCTCCACATACGTTCTTGGATGCCAAGAGAAGACGCCGAGAGAGTGTCGGTCGACAATGCTGCAATCGTCGGTGTAACACACGACAAGCAAATATTGAGAGCACAAAAAAATTTCGCAACAGACATTTTTAGAATAAGAGTAAAAGATTATTCTTCAACGGGAGTCACGCCATCATAGGTAACAGTAACAGACGGTGTTCCATTAGCATCGACTGCTGTATGCTGTTCTTCTATCAAAGAGGGGACACAACCGGCATTGAAATCAACCGTTGAATTATTGGTATCTTTAAGCACGCAGCGACCGTCGCTTGTTTTGTAGAGCAACTTACGACGTACACTCTTGAAATAGCGTGTCTTATCATGGTCGATTTCTCCACAATAGGTATATCCACGATCGAGCGAAGCATCGGTGACATTCCACACATATTCCGATGCAACACTTGCATTCACGGCATCGACAATCCATTCGTTAGGTACTTTATAGGCTGTCTGGCTCATAGGGAATGTACCAGCCGGCAACACCATTGTATACTTATACTCATAGAGATTTTCGATAAGAAAGGTTTCTTTATCAAGAGGTATGCGAGCCAAAGCCCATGCCTTGAAACCCCGATTGTGCAAAATAAAGAAACTGTTTGTGTAACAATACCATTTGTCGAGGTTAGGAACTGTGGGCGAATCTATATCGAGATTGGAAGGCGAAGAAGAGACATCGTACCACTCGAAATCGGCGTGGCTCAAATCAAAGGCATTGGGATTGACCAACCGATGGTCGATACCTGTATCGCACAAGATAAGCGACTCTCCGGGAACAACAGGATGTTCCTGCCCCGAGCCGGGGATAACGTAGATGGCATGAACAGTCATGTGCGACGAGAGAAGATCTGGCGTATAATCGTATTTCTGCGTCGTGCTGAACTTCGACTCCATAAATGCGAGACCATCGGCATATAAAACGTGATCGGTATTATTGTATATTCTGACATATCCGGTACCGTTATATTGTTTTCCTGTGGGATAAAGGGTGCCTGTGAAAAACACTTCTTGAATAATAAAATCGCCTTTGTCTTCGAGAACGAAACTGCTGACCGTCACCTTCGACGAAGCAGGAGAAAGTTGTACCGAGCGCGTCATGCCTTGTACCGAAGCCGTGAGGGTATCACTGCCAAAAAGATACCTCACTTCTGCTGTATAGGAACAGTCATACAGCCCTTCGGGTAGTAAGATACCGTTACGCTCGGCAAATACCGAAACGGTACCGGTAGTAACATTGCGGAACTCGAAACTCTCCGATACGGTCTGCGGAGACACGAGGTCGGCAGGATATTCGACTATAACCGATACAGCTACATAGTTTACTCCATTTTCTTTCTCACAACCGTACAGCAATGTCAGCACAGCAGAAATAATCATAAAAATAACTTTTTTCATATTTATCGTTTTTACATCATTACAAAGAAAAATTCAACTCCATGCCGAAATATGGGTCGACATTTCGGCGTACCAACAAGCCGTTTGATGTATAATCGGGCAGATAGTCGAGCAAACGGTTGGCAAAGAGCGAAAGTCGCAACCATCGACCAATAGTCTTGGTGACTTTTAGGTTGACATACAAAGCGATAGGTACAGTCTGCCAGCGAAACGAATCGTCGTTATAAGTTTTGATAAGGAATTGCAGATAAGGGTCGGCAGCCGATTGCTCAGTATAAGGGTGCAACGCCCCATCGGCAACATCGATATAGCTTACCGGTACGCCGTTTCGCCACATCTGCCGGGTAGAAACAAACCATACGCACTGTACCGAAGTAGAGAATATCAGCCCCCACTCAGGAACTTGCGTATCGAGCATGAAGTTGGTGTTAAATTGTTCGTTGATACGTCCATCATTCCAATCGTACAACCCCACATAAGTGTCAGAAACAGGGCGGTTGTCTACAACATCGGTAACGGTCTCGAACATCGGAAGACTGTTCGTATAGGTAGAACGAAACCATGCGCCATTAATGACAATTGCTGTACGTAACGGTGCAATACGTTGTGACGAAAACTGAAACTCAACCCCTTCTTTGCTCAAACGGCTGCCATTAGAGGGCTGTTTGTATCCATCTAACCGCTGTCGGTCGGTATAGGGAATATCGTCGAGGGACGGAGGTCCTTGCAAAGCATCGGCATCAATAGCGGTATAGTCATACTCTCGATAGGCAAAAGGGGCATAAAAAGAGGCATATCGAAATCCCGAAGTAAGGTTTTCTCTGAAATATGAAACCGAGAGCCGATTGCCGTTATAAGAGAAGTCGGTTCGCAACTCCCACTTGACGTTACGTGCCGGCTGCAAATCGTAATTAGTAATATCTTTTATATAAGTGATGATATTCACCCTGCTGTTTTCGAGAGGATTACGAACGTCATAATAGTTGAGCTGCACAATGTCGTTGTACCATGTATCGGGATAGAGATAATCGAGCGTAGGCATCTTGGTTGTCAACCCAAAGCCTCCCGATAGGCTTATATCAAGGTCGCGACCGGCAAGGCCGATGGCAGGGAAACGCCATTGCAAATTAAAACGCGGATCGAAATAGGGCTTCCCCTGCAACAGATAACGCTCGTCCATCCCCACCATCATAATAGAACGTACTCCGGCTTGCAGCTCTACTTTGTGCTCGTCCACACGGGCAACGATATTGGTTTCAAGAAAGAACGAAAGATTCTGCAAAGCGGGAATATCGCGATAGGCACGCGGGCGAGTACTCCATGATGCCGAAAGAGGACGTGACGGGTCGTAAATCTGTCCCAACCCAAAGTTTTTGGAATAGTTCCACTCTATTCCGCCACGTAAAAGGAGCTTGACGAAAGAAGGATTCCACTCCAACTCCGACTTGGCTTTCAAGAAAGCATTGACGGGACGACCGTCGCTGACATAATCGGCAACATATTCCGAAAAAATAAAAGTACCATCGTGTATGCCTTCGCCCCACACGGTAGGAGCCACCGATGCGCGTTGTGGACTGACCAACTTACGACGTTCGAGACGGTCGCTCTGCATGCTTACAGACGAAAAAAGTTCTATACTTTTGACCCATGGAACATGCGGGAGTATCAGCTCGAAATTGTTGGTGAGCGAAGTCCGATTGTAAGAAGACTTATAAGTATCGATTTTCTGATAGCTAAGGTCGGGGTCGGATTTCACATCGTCGAAAGAACCGGTATAGTCGGCGCTCGGCGACCATGTAAGCCTCCATTTTTCAGCTATCCAATCGCGCGTGATGCGCAACGAAAATGTAGCCCGCTTATAGTTTTCGAGATGGTTGCGAGGATCGACCCGGGAGTCCAAATAACCGGCATCGACATTCAACAACATATTATGACTATCGAATGCAAAACCTTTCCCCACAGAGAACAGTTTGCTATACTCATCGGCTTTGAAACGTGCCGTAAGTGGCGTAGCGCGACGTATGCGCTTGATATTGACCAATCCGCTGGTGAGGTTGCCATACTCGGCCGAAGGAATGCCGCGCACAATCTCGACACTCTCTATATCGTCGGTAGAGATAGTGCGCATATCTACGCCTTTATTCGTCGCATCGCGGGTATACTCGGGCGAGGAAGAATCGATCGTACCGGGAATGTTCTGCAAATTGGCGTCGGTATTGATAGGAGCACCGTCAACGACAAAGAGTGTCCCCAAAGAGGAAATGGAGTAGTCGGCATTGGAGACGGGTGTTCCCGAAGCTCCGAGCGTACCTGTTTCACGTAAATGAATAGTATTGACCTGTCCCATTTGGGGTGTTTGGGATATGTTACCGGGCAGGAGTTCGAGTAGGTCTGTGAAGCTGGTGGGTTGTAAGTGAGTCATCATCTCACGGTTGATTTTCGAAGCGCTCACTATACCCTGCGACTCGTGTGCCGTCACTACCACCTCGGCAAGTGCATTACTCGACTGTGTAAGTTTCAGTGTCGCCGAAATATCTTCGTGAATCGATAGTTCCCGGCGTAACTGATTGTATCCCACATACGTAACTTGCAGGCTGTAAACACCCTCAACAACAGCGGCAATAGAAAAAAACCCATGTTCGTCAGAAAGTACCGAGTAGCTCTTATCGCCACTCAACGAGACTGTGGCAAAGGAAAGAGGCTCACCTGTCGCAGCATCGGCAACAACTCCTTTATAAGAAAAGGTCACAGCATAACAAATCGTATGCAATGAAAAGGAAAAGAGCAACAATAGTATGACATAACAATATTTCATGCTGTGACGGTATATTGAAAATTACAATCGGCCATACTCTCGCATATTCATTGCGCCCCATGTGTGACGATAAACAAACAGTCGTGTCAGCAACAAGGATAATACGCTCTCCGATTGGCGTGGGCAAAGATAGAGCAAACATTATATAGCCGCCTATCGCCACAAATGGCGATTTTAACACAAGAATACCCATTTATGGGGATTGCAGGCGTGGTTGCGACGGCCGTACTTTTGCAACGTCGGCACTAACAGGATAGAAGGTCTCATTCGGGCAACCGATTGTCCCGACCCAACAACTGACACAGGTACATTTGATAAAGGAAACTATCTAACATAAATACAGAAACATGAAAAAATTTGTACTCATTGCGTCGATAGCGATATGGTCGCTCGGCGTATCAGCCCAAGAGTTGAATTGGGCAAAAACCATCGACAGTAGCCGTTCTGACAATCCCAACTCCATCATAGAGAGTGCCGATGGAGGATTGCTCACTTTCTGTAACTTCGGGTCGATGACCGATGGCAGTCCTGTATACTATAATGATATACAAGTGGGCACAGGATGTGCAACAACTGCCAACTCGGATAACTACAATGCTCTCGTCATGAAATTGGATAGCAACGGGGATTTATTATGGAACGTTTACAGCAACTCGGGCGACCTCACCATCAACTCGTCAAACATAGCAGCTACCGCAGACGGCGGTGCAGTATTGGCACTGAAAATGCGTTACGCCAGCGGTTATCCTGAAAAATATCCGAAATTTACCGATGCCGACGGTAGTGAATGGACGTTAGAAAATTGGAACACAGGATACCGTGTACAGTATATCGTTATCTTAAAAATCGGCAACTCAGGCGACATAGAATGGGTAAAGAAAGTAGAAGTGGATACTAAACCCGAAGAACTTGCCTCATACTATACAGAGGGTACACCCGACGGCGTAGACCCGTATGCCATAGCCGTAGATGCAGAGCAAAACATATATATCGCCGGCCGATACCGCAAAACGCTTGTATTTACCAATGCCAACAATGGAACCGTAACACTCACGCCCCATAACGTCGCAGAGTGGGACGGAGACTCACAAGATACGAACGGCGACCTGTTCTTGGTGAAAATGGACAACGAGGGAAACTATGTAGACCATATCACGTCAAAAGGTATCATCGCTCGCGACCAAATCGTGGATATGCTCTATGACAACGGTAAGCTCTATTTCGCAGGCAATATGAAGAGCAACGACGGGACAACAGTCGTAAGTATCGACGGCAAAAACGTAACGCCTACCTTGTATGACGACATTGTAATAGGATGTATCGACGTTGCAGGATTTACAGCAGAATGGATTTCAACGATACAAGCATTTCCCGCTTCTAACGGTAAGCATACTACACAGATAAAATGTTTGCAAATGATAGACAATGAGCTGTATGTAATGGGACATATCATCGGAGGCTTTGGAGCTAACGGTGCTTCGCAAGCCTCTATTGCCAGCACAGGAACTTTGCAAGAAGGATTTATCGTCAAATACAGTGCAACCGATGGTTCATGGTTGGGCGGTGCTGTCAACGGTAAATCGATAGGCGGATATTACGGAGCTTTCAAAAGCAATAATACGCTGTATGCTTTCGGGTACACGCTCGGTTCGATATTCTTGGACATATATGACGAATCGTCGTGGGAACGCACCCAGGATATAGAAATCATTTCGGGTGGAGGCATGTGTACGGCATGGAGCTGCCTCAAACAGGGAGACAACCTCTACACTTTCACCCGAAGCAACAGCGGCACATCGACTTTCTATAACTCTGATGTCACCACAGAGACACAAGGCTGGGGCAACATTCTTGCAAGCTGGAACGTGAGTGACCTAACATCGGCTATGGAAAATGCTGTCTCCGACAAAGGTATCCGTATCTACGGCGAGGAGGGAGGCGTGAAAATCGTCTGCAACAAGGCCACGGACGTAACTATCTATAATACTGTGGGACAAATCGTGTATAGCGGAAAGGCGGCCGAAGGTTCCAACTTCGTTTCACTGCCGCAAGGCGTATATATTGTAAACGACAAAAAGGTTATTACTTTCTGATGAGACGCTGCATAGAACAATAACTTTCTCTTTATCACTCCTCCGAGGATAATTTTATCCCGGAGGGGTGAATGCTATGTAATAAACAATCAATCACAAATATACAATTATACGACATGAAAAAGATTCTCATTATTGCTGCGGTTGCAGCTGCCTGCTTGTGCATAATAAGCTGCAACAATAATACCGAACAAAACAAAACAGCGCAAACAAATGCCGAAACGACTACTACCGACATTATGGAGGTAGACCAACTTTTGGCCGACGCCGACTCTCTTGTTGGTCGCGAGGTGACTTTCCAAGGAGTGTGTACACATACCTGCAAGCACGGTGCTCGTAAAATTTTCATCATGGGAAGCGATGATACGCAAGTGATACGTGTCGAGGCGGGCGACCTCGGAGCTTTCAGTCAAGACTGTGTCAACAATATCGTGACCGTAACAGGGAAATTAATGGAACAACGCATCGATGAAATGTACCTACAAAACTGGGAGGCACAAGCCCAAGCGCAAACGGCCGAACATCACGGTGAGACGGAAGCCGGCTGCGACTCTGAGAAAAATGCCCGCGGCGAAACAGGTAACTCGGTAGCCGAACGTATCGCCGACTTCCGACGCCGTATTGCCGAGGAAAAAGCCCAAAGCGGCAAAAACTACCTCTCGTTTTATTACGTAGAAGCATCCTCTTATGAGATTGAACGCTAACACGCTACGACGATGGTGCCGCAACATCCATCGCGACCTATCTTTTTTCTTTGCCGGGATGATGCTGATATATGCAATATCGGGATTGGTCATGAATCACAGAGATACCATCAATCCGCACTACTCGGTGAAACGAACAGAATATAAGATTCCTTACCGTCTGCCCGCACAACAGGATATTACCCGAGACGACGTGACTCGACTGCTGGAAGCCATTGATGAAGAAAATAATTACACTAAACACTATTTCCCGCAAACGGGAGAGATGAAAGTGTTCCTCAAAGGAGGCTCGAACCTGTGGGTAGAACTGGCAACAGGACATGTAGTATATGAGTCGGTGAAACGCCGCCCGTTGATAGGGAGTATGACCCGACTTCATTACAATCCTGGAAAATGGTGGACATTTTTCTCAGACCTGTTTGCCATCGGTATAGTGGTCGTCACCGTCACCGGTATATTTATGCTTAAAGGGGAAAAAGGTATCATAGGCCGAGGCGGCATAGAATTGTTCGCAGGCGTGACAATACCACTAGTTTTTTTGCTATTCTTTTAATTTTCCATCAAGGGGAAACAACCAGACAGCTGTACCATTGCACGACGCTCGGATTCTCTCGCTTTGCATCGCAGGTGCACGTCTTTGTCAGAAACCGGCAAACGTGTACGGTTGTTGTGACATGCCCCCTTGACACTCTATAAATATGGAACATATCATCGAATGCCGACACCTCACCCACTACTACGGCAAACGTCTCATATACAAAGACCTATCGTTCGACGTACCGCAAGGACGCATTTTAGGTCTACTGGGGAAAAACGGTACCGGCAAAACCACAACTATCAATATACTAAACGGCTACTTGAAGCCATACAAGGGAGAATGCCGCATCTTTGGCGAAGCGATACAAAAAATAGCTCCTGAAAAACGCCGCGATATAGGACTGCTACTCGAAGGGCATGTGCAATATACGTTTATGACCATAGCACAGATAGAAAAGTTCTACTCAGCTTTTTATCCCCGATGGCGCAAAGAGGCTTACTATGAACTGATGTCGCTACTGAAAGTTGCACCGGGACAGCACATCGCGCGTATGTCGTGCGGACAACGCTCACAAGTGGCATTGGGATTGATATTAGCACAAGACCCGGAGCTGCTTATCCTCGACGACTTCTCGCTCGGCCTCGACCCGGGTTATCGCCGCCTCTTTGTAGAATACCTGAAAGAGTATGCCGTAACAGGAAAGAAAAGCGTATTTCTCACTTCGCATATCATACAAGATATGGAGCGGCTCATAGACGACTGTATCATCATGGACTATGGACGTATCGCCGTACAAATGCCTGTAAAGCAACTTATGTGCAAGATACATGCCTTTTGCTATAATATCCCCGAGGGATACCATCATGCTGCAATAGATGGATTTTTCCCTCCATCGCGCATACATAACTCGATAGAGATATATAGCTTGCTGCCCATAGAGGAAGCTCGGCGCAGACTTACCGATGCCGCCATACCTTTCACAAATCTGCGAATAACACAACCCGACAACCTCGAAGATGCTTTTATCGGTATCACGGGGAAATATTGATACCCACAATTATGGAAAAAGCTATATTATATAAAGAATGGATTAAAACACGGATATACTATCTGCTGGCATTGACTGTTTCGTGCGGCATGGTAGCTTACTGCATTATGAAAATGAGGTATGTCATAGAGATAAAGGGAGTGGAGCATCTATGGTTGGTAATGTTGGAACGCGATGCCGTATTCGTAGACCGCCTCACTTACCTACCTGTTGTCATAGGAATATTGTTCGCCATCGTACAATTTGTACCTGAAATGCAACAGAAACGAATGAAGCTGATGCTACACCTACCCTACCCGCATTTTCTCAATATCGCCATCATGTTGCTCTACGGCATAGGCTGTTTGCTTATCTGTTTTGCAGTGCACTTGGCCGGCATTTGGCTCTACACACGCAATTTTTTGCCTCCTGAATTGTATAACCGCATCTTGCTCACTGCGCTGCCATGGTATATAGCGGGCTTCATAGCTTACTTATTGGGAGCTTGGTGTGTACTTGAACCGACATGGAAACGACGTGTCGCTTATATCGCAATAGCTGTTGCCATAACAAGCACGTGCTTTCTCTCTACAACTCCCGAGGTTTACAACCGCATGGCGTGGCTGCTGGTCATATATGCCATACTCTGCTTTTTCCTGCCAATGCTCTCGGTACAACGTTTTATAGACGGCAAACAAGATTAATCTCGCACAACAACACATATAACAATGATACGTTTTGCAAAAATAATTTTCTGGTTGTCAGTAATATGGCTTGCTATGTGGCTTATACCGAGCCTCTACGACTTCCTGTTCGTGCAACCACAAAGCACCCCTTTTACCTTATATAGCACGGTAACGGGCGACTTTGCATGGATAGACCGCACACAAGGCAATCCTCTCTACATAGACAGGAGCGGCAAGAGATATACGGCGACTGAATTTGACAGTATCTTCCCGTTTTTCTATTACAGGCAACTCATGGCAGACGAAAAGTTTCCCGATACATTACACGGTATGGCCGTATCGCCAAAGATGGCACAAACGGAATCTTTCATGTTCAAGAGTACGCCATCGTCTTACAACACCCCGAAAACAGAACTGTACCCGCTGATGGAATCGATGTCCGGCAGGGTCGATTTGGAAATGCCCGATGATGTATTCCGCATGACCGATAAGGGAATAGAGTTTATCCGTATGACCGACAACCGCATTGATAAGACAAAGAGTCAATCCTATACCGAAGTTATGCGGCAAAAGGGGTTTATATTTCCGGCTCAAATCATCGCCGGTAACCCTACCGTCAAGAAAGAGTATGACGAGGGGTATCTTATCACTGACAACGAGGGAAAGCTCTTTCACCTGAAACAGGTAAAGGGTCGTCCTTACTGTCGCCGTATAGCAGTGCCCGACAGCTTGCACATAACACATCTCTTCCTCACAGAGTTTCGCAACCGCCGATTTTTGGCCTTTCTTGTCGACGACTGTCACCGCATGTATGTACTTTACACCGGGAACTACGACATAAAGCAAGTAGAGATACCAGCCTTTGACCCTACTCATGAAGCAATATCTATCATAGGCAACCCTTTCGACTGGACTCTGTCGCTTACATCTCTCTCCGATGCAACACTCTATGCCATAGATGCCTCTTCTTTGCAATGCTTGGCAACGATGAAACATGAGATAGAAATCCCCTTTGCCGAGCAGCTGCGCCGATATATCATGCCGCTACGCCTCAATTTCCTATCGCCCATAGACCCTTATCTGTTCCCGAGAATCAACGAATACTAACAGACTCCTCCCGGCGAGTACATCTTCTCGACCGGAATAGTACGCAAAAAGAACAATATAGCAGCGGGAACTATAAATCTGTCAAGATCAGTATATGACAATCCACCGAAAGAGAATAGTCCCTCTCTTCTCTTTCGGTTTTTTCTTGCGTCAGTTAAAAATGAGACAAAATTTGTCGCAGACGACAAAAGGCTATATCTTTGCGCCGAAGAGACACGATATGAACCGAATAAACAAAGCATTACTGCTCAACACGATAGGATTGCTCTTTACGTCGTCGCTCTTGATAGGCCAACGATATATAGACATACCCGACAGCATCGCCATCGCGGCTTGCTGCATTGCCTTGGTGTGTATTGTGGCCGGCATCGTCATTTCCATAAGAACCATTATCAAGAAAAAAGAGGAGTGATGCGCCGCTCGTTTGTGCGCGTGCCGTACCGAATGGGATAATGCGCCGTTCGTTCGTACGCGTGCCGTACCGAGAAGGGTAATGTGCATCGGCGCCACCTTTTACAAAAAAACAGCCGGCGTATCACAAAGGTGATGCGCCGGCTACCTTATATCGCCCGACATGCGCCCTGCCCTACCGGCAGAGCCATGTTGTCGTCATCAGTTGGAAAGAGAGAATGAACCGCGACCTATGACGAAGTTATCGGCAAAGATTTCCACTTCGTAGTCGCCGGGATAGAGAAACTCTTCGACATCCCAATAGAATGTTACCCCGTTTATCTCCTCACCGGTATACTCTATGAGCTTACGGCAAGAGTAAGGTATCTCACTGCCTTCAAAGGGGAAGAGGTCGCCGGCATTTTTCACCAGCACATCGCCATCGGGCTTGGTAATGCGGGCATAGATATATTTTTCGCCCACCTCGGCCGTTACGTTTTTGGCGATAGAGAAAGTAATCTGCAATTTGAGCGTGTCTTTTATCTTCTTGGCTTTCTTACCGCGCTTATTCAAAGGTGTTATCTGCACATTGACGGCATCGAGTTTCGAGGCACGCGTCACCTTCTCGGTAAGCTCCTCCCGTTCGCGACGCAACTCGCCGGCGGCTTGCGATACTTCGTTATATTTGCGTCTTACCGACTCATTTTCTTCACGAAGTTTTTTATTGGCCGTATTGAGCGAGTCGATTTGAGCCACATAGGTACGCATGATACCACGCAGCGTATCCAACTCCTTGCGCAACTCGGCAATGCGTGCCGCACTGGTCTTCTTCACCGTTTTCAGCTCTTCGTAAAGGCGTTGCACCTTTATCTGCTCGGCTTCGAGCTTCTCTATGAGCGAGTCGTTTTTGAGAATGGTTTTTTGCCCTTCATACAGAGCATATTGGTCGGCCAACTCGGCATACTCTTTTTCGAGTTCGTCGCGCTGACGGTCTATCTCTACTTGTTCCTTGAAATCGGCCATTTGGCGATTCTGCACATAAATCCACACTCCTGCACCAATAAGCAATACGGCAGCCGCCGAGAGTATGATGATAAGTAGCAATTTATTATTTTTCATTCAGCTAACGTTTTATCAATCGTGTCAAGCATATCCAAGCCGCAAAGTTAATCGTTTGTCCCTAAATAGAAGTGTATCGTGCTCATTTTTTAAGGCATATTTTTCTAATCGGCATTGTTCTGTCGCAGATATTTAATAGTTTTTATGCAATTATCATCGTTATGGCAAACAAGTATGTATATACCCATAGGGAGGTTACGAAAAGGTCATCGTCCGCTGCCGGCACCACACAGTTGCCAACAAAAATACCCTTTTGCAGACATGATGTCTATCGATAGGCGCTCGGCGCGGTCATATTTCAGACAGCATACAACTGGGCGGAAAGGGATACCGGGTATAATATTTGCCGTACAAAACCGTATATATAATGGGATAATAAAAGAACAATGAGAAAAAACGAATACCATACGCCCCGAGAAGAGAAAAAAATTTCTATACTTTTTGTATGCCTCGGAAATATATGCCGCTCACCGGCTGCCGAGGGTATCATGCAACATCTTGTAAAGCAACGAGGTTTGGAAGCCCGTTACCATATAGATTCGGCAGGTACCTATGGAGGGCACGCCGGCGACCTGCCCGACCGCCGTATGAGAGCGGCAGCGGCACGCCGCGGTTACCTACTGGAACACAGGGCACAGCGCGTGACAAGCGACATGGTAGGCGAATACGACTACATCGTAGCCATGGACGACCATAACTACTACGACTTGTGCGAGATAGCCCCTACCCCCGAGGACGAAAAAAAAGTATGCCGCATGGCCGATTACTGCCGCCACTACACAGCCAGCCACGTACCCGACCCTTACTACGAAGGAGCTGACGGATTTGAATACGTATTGAATCTGCTCGAAGATGCTTGCGAAGGATTGCTCGACGCAATAGAAAACCCACAGCACGACTAAACTTCTGTATCACGGCCGAAGCTGAGGCATACGCGACATGACGTTTTTTCGGTTCGGCATTCAAAAAAGCGACATGCTACTCGCTATTAAATGATAAAAAAGGCTGAAACAGCGTATAACGATAGCCGTGTCAGAGCCGGGAATTTGAAAATTCTCGAAAAAAGAGTATCTTTGTAACGAAACGAAACCTGCCATTCTCCTCGACAGAAAAGGACAGGGTGGCGGGTAACGGCTATTACGCGGAACTTTTTATGGAGAATATCGAAGACAACACCCCGATAGAGGGACTTGAATATGACTCGGACTCGATACGGACGCTCGACTGGAAAGAGCACATCCGTCGTCGTCCGGGTATGTATATAGGCAAATTGGGCGACGGCTCGCACAACGAAGACGGCATATATGTACTGCTGAAAGAGGTACTCGACAATGCCATAGACGAATACATGATGGGCTACGGCAAACAGATTGTCGTAGAGGTAGCCGACGGCAACGTATCGGTACGCGACTATGGCCGCGGCATTCCGCTCGACAAGGTACGCGATGTGTCGTCGAAAATGAACACAGGCGCCAAATACGACTCGAAGGCTTTCAAAAAATCGGTGGGCTTGAACGGCGTAGGTATCAAAGCCGTGAATGCCTTGTCGTCGTCGTTCTTCATACAGTCGTACCGCGACGGGATGAGTCGCTCGGTGAGCTACGAATGCGGCGAGGCAATAGAAGAGAGCGACTACATGCCTACCGAAGAGGCTAACGGCACTTTGGTACAATTTACTCCCGACAAGAAGATATTCACAGACTACGAGTACCACGAAGAGTATATCATTTCGTTGGTGAAAAATTACGTCTTCCTCAACACAGGGCTTACCATCGTACTGAACGGACAGAAATACCACTCGCGCAACGGACTTGCCGACCTGCTGAACGAGTATATGACATCTGCCCCCCTATATCCGCCCATACACCTGAAAGGCAACGATATAGAAGTCGTCATATCGCACAGCAACCAATATGGCGAAGAGTACTACTCGTTTGTCAACGGACAGCATACGACACAAGGAGGTACGCATCTGACGGCATTCCGCGAGGCGTTGGGGCGCACCATCAAAGAGTTTTACGGCAAAAACTTCGAGTACACCGACATACGCAACGGTATAGTGGCCGCCGTAAGCATCAAGGTGGAGGAACCGGTATTCGAGTCGCAAACCAAGACCAAACTCGGCTCGCGCGACATGGGCCCCGACGGACCTACGGTGAGCAAATTCATCAACGACTTCCTGAAAAAAGAGCTCGACAACTTTCTGCATATCAACGGCGACACGGCCGATATCATGCTGCACAAAATCACCGAGAGCGAGAAGGAGCGCAAAGCAATGGCAGGTATCACCAAACTCGCCCGCGAACGGTCAAAGAAAGTGAGCTTGCACAACCGCAAGTTGCGCGACTGCCACATACACTACAACGACCCCGAAGACCGGCGAAAGAATGCCGTCGACCGCAGGGAGGAGAGTTGCATATTCATCACCGAGGGCGACTCGGCAACGGGTACCATCACGCAGATACGCGACGTGGAGACACAGGCGGTATTCAGTCTGCGAGGCAAACCGCTCAACAGCTACGGACTGACACAAAAGGTAGTGTATGAAAACGAGGAATTCAACCTGTTGCAGGCTGCCCTCAACGTAGAAGACGGCATAGAAGGGCTGCGATATAACAAAGTAATCATTGCCACCGATGCCGATGTGGACGGTATGCACATACGCCTGCTGCTGCTGACCTTCCTGCTGCAATTCTTCCCCGACCTCGTGAAGAAGGGGCACGTATATGTATTGCAAACGCCCCTGTTCAGGGTACGCAACAAGCACTTCACGCCAGCCAAGACGCCCCGCGGACGGCATAGCAAAAAAGATGTCGAGCCCATATCGACCGGACAACAACCGGGACAGGAGGTGTATTATTGCTACACCGACGAGGAACGTATCAAGGCGATAGACAAGCTGGGCAACAATGCCGAGATAACGCGATTCAAAGGATTGGGTGAAATATCGAAAGAGGAGTTTAAGCTCTTCATTGGACCTGACATACGTTTAGACCGCGTCATGCTGCGCAAAGAAGACCTCGTCAATGAGCTGTTGGAGTTCTATATGGGCAACAACACCATGGAGAGGCAGAATTTCATCATAGACAATCTTGTAATAGAAGATGACACCAACTTACTCTAAAAAGACGGCTCTCTTCCCGGGAACTTTCGACCCCTTTACCAAAGGGCACTACTCGATAGTGCAGCGCGGGCTGTGTATTTTTGACGAGATAGTGATAGCCATAGGCACGAATACCAAGAAGCAACCTATGTTTACCGAAGCGCAACGCATAGCGATGCTGCAACAGATATATGCCGACGAACCCCGGGTGAGCATCATATCGTATGACGGGCTGACGGTAGATATAGCCCGCCGCCACGGAGCGCAATTCATGCTGCGAGGGGCTCGCTCGGTGATAGACTTCGAGTACGAAAAGTCTATGTCGGACGTGAACCGCGTCATATCGGGACTGGAAACCATCGTACTTTTCACCGAACCGATATATGCACACATCAGCTCGTCGACAGTGCGCGAACTGATATGTTTCGGACATGAAGTAAACGAATTTCTCCCCGACGGGATGATATTGCCCGAGAGAAAAACTCTTAATATTCCCCAGAAATGAAACAAATCACCATACTTGCCGCCTGCCTCATTGCAGGCGCAGTCTGCAACATGGTAACAGCACAAGCCACAAGTGCCATGCGCAAACTGAACACGGCGTTGTTTGCCGTGACACAACTATATGTCGACTCGGTCGACGAGAACAAGCTGGCCGAGGATGCCATCAAAGGGATGCTCGAACAGCTCGACCCCCACTCGTCGTATTCCACCGCCGAAGAGACCCGCGAACTGAATGAACCGTTAGAGGGCAATTTCAGCGGCATAGGCATACAGTTTAACATGAACAAAGACACTCTCTACGTGATACAAGTCATCGCCGGTGGTCCTGCCGAACGCGTAGGCATGAGAGCCGGCGACCGCATCGTAACGGTAAACGACACTGCCGTGGCCGGCGTGAAGATGAAAAATACCGACATCATGAAGCGATTGCGCGGTCCGGAGGGTACCAAAGTCGATGTGGGAGTACTGCGTAAAGGTACCAAAGAGCCCATCGCTTTTCGTATCACGCGCGCCCAAATACCCATATACAGCATAGATGCCGCATATATGGTTGACGACAAAACAGGTTATATACGAGTAAGCCGCTTTGCCGCTACGACACACGACGAGTTTGTAGAGGCGGTAGACAAGCTGCGCGAGGAGGGTATGACACAACTCATACTCGACCTGCAAGGCAACGGGGGCGGCTATCTAATGAGTGCGGTAGAGATGGCTAACGAGTTTCTCAACGACGGGCAACTCATTGTTTATACCGAAGGCGACAAGGCTCCCCGCAGCGAAGCGATGGCCGAAGGAACCGGGACTTTCAACCACGGAAAAGTCGTAGTATTGGTAGACGAAAGCAGTGCTTCGTCAAGCGAAATTCTGACCGGTGCCTTGCAAGATTGGGACAGAGCCGTCGTCGTAGGAAGACGCACTTTCGGCAAAGGGTTGGTACAACGTCCCATCCCCTTCTCCGACGGATCCATGATACGCCTCACCGTAGCCCGTTACCACACTCCGGCCGGCCGTTGCATACAGAAACCTTACGACAAAGGCAACGAAGAGTATGCCCGAGACTTATACACACGCTACCTCAACGGCGAACTGATGCACGCCGACAGCATACACTTTGCCGACTCGCTGCAATACAGCACCCTCGTAAACCACCGCACCATATATGGCGGCGGTGGCATCATGCCCGACGTGTTCGTACCCTTAGATACTACCCGCATCACCGACTATCACCGCGATATAGTAGCGAAAGGGACGCTCAACCAATATGCCATCAACTACATAGACCGTAACCGCAAACGTCTTGCCAACCAATACAAAAAGGTCTACGACTTCGACCGCCAATTTGAAGTCGACGACAAGATGCTGCAAGAGCTGAAAAAGCTGGGCGATGCCGACAGCGTGAAATACAACGAGGAGCAGGCCGCACGGTCACAAAAACTGATAGCTCAACAACTGAAAGCCCTCATCGCCCGCGACCTGTTCGACACAGGGGCTTACTTCATGGTGATGAACCCCAGCGATCCCACTTTCATAAAAGCGTTGGAAATCATAAACAACAACGAGGAGTACGACAAACTCTTAGGCCGAAAGCCCGACGATGGCAGCACTCCCCACATGAACAGAACTACTCCCGGCGAAATGTAACAAAAGAGTGCCGAAACACAATACAGGAATAGCATACAAAACAGAGAAACAAAAAAATTACCCGATATGAAAAAAATAATCCTTACAGGAGACCGCCCCACGGGACGCTTGCACTTAGGTCACTACGTGGGCTCGCTCAAACGTCGCGTAGAACTGCAAGAAACCGGCGACTATGATAAAATATACATCATGATAGCCGATGCGCAAGCACTGACCGACAACGCCGATAACCCCGAGAAGGTACGGCAAAATATCATAGAAGTCGCTCTCGACTACCTGTCGTGCGGCATAGACCCGGCCAAAAGCACGCTCTTCATACAGTCGCAAATAGCCGAGCTGTGCGAGCTGTCGTTCTATTACATGAACCTCGTCACCGTATCGCGCCTGCAACGCAACCCTACGGTGAAGACCGAGATAAAGATGCGCAACTTCGAGGCCAACATCCCGGTGGGCTTCTTCACCTACCCGATAAGCCAAGCTGCCGATATTACGGCCTTCGATGCTACTACCGTACCTGCCGGCGAAGACCAAGAGCCCATGATAGAACAGACACGCGAGATAGTACGCCGCTTCAACTACATCTACGGCGAAACTCTCGTAGAGCCCGACATACTGCTTCCCACCAACTCGGCGTGCTGCCGTCTGCCGGGAACCGACGGAATGGCAAAGATGAGCAAGTCGCTGGGTAACTGCATCTACCTCTCAGACACGGAAAACGAGGTAAGCAAACGGGTGAAATCGATGTACACCGACCCCGACCACTTGCGGGTATCCGACCCGGGCAAGATAGAGGGGAACACGGTATTTGCCTACCTCGACGCCTTCTGCCGACCCGAACACTTTGCCGCCTATCTGCCCGAATATCCGAACCTCGACGAGTTGAAGGCTCACTACCGCCGGGGCGGACTGGGTGACGTGAAGGTGAAAAAGTTCCTCGAAGCCATCTTGCAAGAAGAGTTAGCTCCCATACGGGCACGACGCAAAGAGTTTGAACAAGATATTCCCGCCGTGTACGAAATACTGAAAAAGGGCAGCGAGGCTGCACGCGAAAAGGCTGCCGAAACACTCGGTCGCGTACGCCATGCCATGCGCATAGACTATTTCTCCGACAGCGAACTGATTGCCGAGCAGGCTAAGAATTACGCCAAAGGCCGGGAATAACCCCTCCCCCAAACCGTAACAAGGCTTTGCAAAATCCTATAACGGAGAGGCAAAACCCGAACCTGCATTCAAAAGTTACAGATTGAAATAAGCAAATATAAAGAACCCTATCATGTTCCCTTTCGGGGTAATGATAGGGTTCTTGTTAATGAGGATAGTCAGGTCTCAGATTATAAATACATCTTCATGATGTCGATTTTAACGCATCCCCATTTTCCATATCGTCATTCTCACCGCAGTAGTCATACTACCGCCAGAAGAGAAGAGCAAATAACCGAAGGCATCAATAATCGCGGCGTATCGACGACTCGCGTCCCGAACGATTGATTTTGGCAGGGTTGCCACGGTAAGAGATTTCACCGCTACCCGAGACTGAGGCATCGAGAAGGTCTTCGGCATAGCACTCTATATCGCCGCTGCCCGAAACTGAGGCTGCAAGCTCTCGCACAACAAAATGCTCGGCGTCGATGTCGCCACTGCCATTCACCGAATATGTCGCTCTGTCGGCAGTACCACGCACCTCTATATCGCCGCTGCCCGAAACTCGCAAATCTACATTCTTAGCCGTAAGATTGTGCAGCTCTACATCACCGCTGCCGGCAACCGAAGCCTTGAAAGAACCTACATTGAGATTGCGCACTTCTACATCACCGCTACCGGTGACAGAAACGTCGGTGAGCGTGTTGCAACGTCCCAATACCTCGACATCGCCACTACCCGAAACCGATACTTCGGTAAGAGTCGGAGCGGTAACCAAAACCGTAAGACGGGTTTTGCCGTAAAAACTCACATCGTTGCTCAAATCTACGTAGAGCGTATTATTGCGAACCGACAAATCGACATATTGTATCGCGTTGTCGGCGCCATAAATTTCCATACTGCGGGTGTCGCCTACGGTAAACTCTACATCTACCGAGCCCACAACCGATATTTTATCGAAAGTGCCTAACTTCTGCGTGACAGGTTTTGTAACAAAACGTTCGCTACTTTCTACACGGACTCTTCCACAAGCCATCACGGGAAGGAGAGCAACAACGGCCAATACGATGAAGAATACTTTTGAGTTTCTCATATTTTCTGTTTTTTAATGGTTTCACAAAGAAGACGTAGCAAATAACCTTTTTGTTACAACCTTTGTGAAAAATTTTTATTCATCGCCCCAAAAAGACTCGGGTTGGTGTGCCGTAAAGTTCAGATAACGAGCGAGAACGAAGAAGTAATCAGAGAGACGATTAACGTATTTCATCACATTATCGGCAACGGCATGCTCGACCGAAAGGGCGCAAATGCGACGCTCGGCACGGCGACATATCGTGCGGCAAAGATGAGCACGCGCTGCCCCTTCGCAACCGCCGGGCAACACAAAGCGATTGAGCGGCGGCAAGAGACTGTCTATTTCGTCGATGCGACGCTCTATGATGGTAACCTCCCCATCGGCCAAACGACTTGCCTCGTGAAGGGGTGTAGTGTCTATATCGGTAGCCAGCGACGCACCTACGACAAACAGACAATTCTGTATGTGACGCAACAAACGGGCATCGGCATCGTCGGCCTGTAACAGAGCCACCAACAGCCCCACGGCAGCATTCAACTCATCGACTGTGCCATAGGCTTCGAGGCGGACATCCTCTTTCGCAACCCGTTGGCCGCCTACCAGCGACGTAGTGCCCGCGTCGCCACCGCGTGTGTACAATTTACTTTTCTCCATGTTGTTGTAATTTTAATGTGGGAAACAATCGGTAAAGGGTGCGGCATACCATATCGGCATTTTCGGCCACATGATACATGCCAGCTTCGAGCGGCGAAGCGAAATGCTCGGCATAACAACGTTCCAGCTGCGCAAGCAACGGGTCGTAGAAACCGCCGGTATTGCAAATAACGATGGGAGCCTGCGTATAGCCTAACTTACGGCAGACATAAGCATCGAAAAACTCATCCATCGTGCCGGCTCCTCCGGGCAACACTACTACGGCATCGCAGGCTTGCAACATGCTACGTTTACGGTCTTGCATATCGGCCGTCACCACCAACTCGTCGATATGCGAACTGGCCATGTGCTTGTCGGCAAAACGTTGGGGAATAACTCCCATCACCTTACCGCCCGACTGATGTACGTGCGAGGCGGCAACCTCCATCAACCCGCGCGCCGAGCCGCCATATACCAGCGTACAGGAGTTGCTACCTATCCAGTCGCCTATGATGGCAGCTTCGTGAACGTAGAGGGGGTCGATGCTCTCGGATGAAGAGCAGAAAAGTGCTATCTTTTTCATTGTTACAAACTGTTTTCGTCGCCTTTGGTCTTAAAAGCAAGAGCATAGAGGCGCATCTGTTTTACCATAGAGAGCAAACCGTTGGAACGCGTAGGCGACAAATGCTCTTTCAGCCCGATGGCATCGATAAAATGGAGGTCTGAGGCAAGAATTTCGTCGGGCGTACGACCCGAAAGGACTTTCATCAACAACGAAATAATGCCCTTTACGATAATGGCATCGCTATCGGCCGTGAAGAAAAGAAGCCCGTCGCGATACTCGGCATGCAGCCATACACGACTTTGGCAACCCTCGATGAGGTTCTGGTCTACACGGTATTTTTCATCGAAGGGCGGCAGCGAATTGCCCATATCTATGAGTATCTGGTATTTGTCCATCCAATCGTCGAATGCCGAAAATTCGTCGATTATCTCGTCTTGAATTTCATCTATTGTCATCTCTTTTTTGTTTGATTATATTAATTTTTCACTGCAAACAGCGTATTCACATATCAAGTAGAACCGGACAACACATCATTGCACCTTTTCTTCATATACAACCGTCATCACCGTACGGCCTACGGCTTCGAGAACGGTTTTGTCGATATGCTCCATATTATCACCACGGGTATGCCAATACGGGAAAAATCCGGTGTGCGACTGTGGCTCCTGATGTATGATATCGATGGTAGGAATGCCATAACGATTGATATACAAGTGGTCGTCGGTAACACCGCCGCCCGACTCATCGATAAACATATAGTCATAACCCAATCGTGCAGCGGCAGCCCATACCTTATCGAGTACGGCCGAAGCCCAGTATTGCGAGAACTGCTCGCGATAAAACATAGCTCCCTTTGCCCCTACCATATCGAGCAAAATACCAAAACGCGCCCTATACCCGGGTTTGTGCGGATGCTCAGCCCAATACTGCGAGCCCAACGCCCACGAGCTGCCATCGTCGTACACATCGTGCGGAGCGCCGTAATCTTCGGCATCGAGCAAAAGAATATCCACCCCCACTTGCGGCGGATTGTCGGCCAAATGGCGGGCTATTTCGAGCAATACGCCCACGCCGCTCGCGCCGTCGTTAGCACCGTCGATAGGATGACGGCGAAAATCGGGGTCGGGGTCGTAATCGGCATAAGGACGCGAATCCCAATGTGCAAGCAACAACACACGTGTCGCCTTTTCGGGAGCAAACGAGCCGATGATATTGCAAGAGGGCAAGCGGGTACCATCCCACGCCGTAAGGACAGCCTCCTGCCGCGTCACCGTTGCTCCGCAAGCCTGTAACTTGGCAGCCAACCACTCGGCCGCGGCGCGATGAGCTTCGGTACCGGGCACTCGATAACCGAACGATACCTGATGCGCCACATAAGCATAAGCGCTATCGGCATCGAAACGAGGCACTTCTACGGCGGGTATCTCTTCGCGCACCGCCTCGCGCGACGTTTTGCCTTGGCATCCCGCCCAAACGACAACCGCCACCATACATAGGGTATATAAAGGGTAGAAACGTTTCATGGCCTCAAATGTAATGTTTTCGGCCGGAAATATATCCTTTCACAACAACTATTTTTTATGGTTTAGCGGCTTGTATTACGCGTCTGCTAAATTAAATGCTAATGCACCCATTGTATAATTAATATATTTTAACGTAAATTTGGGGGGGTAAATAGTAATATACATAAATTTGCAAACGAATAAATTTGAAGTACGATTATAAGAGTTATTACAAGAAAATACACCTGATTATTAGACTAATCAACCATATTTATTAACTACACATTTACACTAAAATGAAAAAGAGAATCAGTATTCTTATCTTATTTGCCACACTATTGATGTCGGCAGGAGTTTTCACAAGTTGCGACAAAAGCGAAAAAGACCTCATCGTAGGTACGTGGAGATACGACTATTACTACGAAGGAGATTACTTCCTCATGTCTTTCAATGCCAATCACACAGGAGCCCAAATGGAATATGAAAATGGAGAACTTACCAGTACAACGTCATTTACATATACAGTCAAAGATGATGTACTCAAAATTATGTGGGACTTCGATGGTGAAATAGTAGAGAATACATACAGTATCATAACGCTCACTGACGAAACATTAGTATTTATGGAATGGCTTGATGAAGACTTCTGGACTCTCTATCGAGTTTAATATCAACAATAAACCAATTGAAGTTTTATTGATAAATATCACATGAAGAAGTTTTTACTTTTAAGTGCAATAATGGCTGTTGCTATCAGCTCACAAGCACAAGGTACCTTTATTAAAGGCGAAAGAAAAATAGACTTAACCGTAGGAATCGGTATGGTCGACTATGCTTATAAACCACTTGCAACATTTGACCAACATTTTGGTATGGAATGGGGCATCGCTCGCATAGCCGATAAAGTAACCATCGGCGTGGGATTTGCCGTGAACAACACCTATGGAGGTAAGTACCAAAACCTTGTCATCGGACAATATGATTACAAATATTATAGGACGACAACAGGAAGCATGTATTCATTTATAACCAATAAATGGAGCAGTATAAATGACCAACAGCAAATCACTCGCAAAGGAGAAGGCTCTGCCGACGCCGACATTGCACGAGAAGATGTGAATGCCTTGGTAACAGTCTCTTTCCATTTCACTCCTATACCAAAACTTGATACTTACCTAAAAATGGGTTGTGGTGTTGGTTGTATGACTTACATTATAGGCAACTATCGCAATGAGCAAGGATTTAAGAGTGAAAACGTTAATAACCACATGGAAGATAAATACACTGATATAACAACTCGATACTACTATAATGACCTCGACCACACCCAATGGTCGAGCTTCGACCCTAAGGTCGTACCGGCAATTGCAACTTATGTTGGTGCAACCTATTATCTGACCAATCAGTGGGGCATAGAAGCTCAATTTGGACTTATCAGTGCTAATCTCAATGATGATTATCCTAACTCGTACAGCATGTTTGCAATAGGCGCAACATATAAATTCTAAGACTATAAGCTCTCTTCTGATAATAGGGCAACCTTGCGTATTATAATGTTGCAGGGTTGCCCTATTTTAATAACTACAATATACGGTCAGTCTTTTGCCAATATAAAGGAATGCTACTCCATAAAAAAGCTCTTCGCAATTATTACTGTCTTTTGCGCCAAAGGGCGGTCATATCTTCGAGCGTCTTGCCCTTGGTCTCTGGCACTGCACGCCATACGAAGAGGGCGGCGACCACGCATATCACGCCATACATGGCGTAGGTGAAGAAGGGACTGAACTCGTAGAGCGCCGGGAAGGTTGAGGATACGAGGTAGTTGAATATCCACTGGAAGGCTACGGCTATGGCTACTGCTGCACCGCGTATGGTATTGGGGAATATCTCTGAGATGAGTACCCAGCAGATGGGGCCCCACGACATCATGAAGAAGGCGGCATAGACGATAATAGAGAGTACAGGGACAATGCCTTTGAGCCCCATAGAGTCGCATATTGCAACGGCAAATGCGCCTACGGCCATGCCTAACGAACCGATGATAAGCAACGGCTTGCGCCCGAACTTGTCGACGGTAAAGATGGCTACCAAAGTGAAGATGATATTGACGATACCCATTATCACGGTTTGAGCCATACCGTCGCTGCCTGCACCGAGCGCGCCTTCGAAGATACGGGGTGCATAATAGAGCACGGCATTGATGCCCACTGCCTGTTGGAACACCGAGAGCATGATACCTATCACTATGACGGCCACGCCGTAGGTAAGGAGTTTCTCTGTCTTTTCACCGGCGGTAGCTTTTATCTCGGCAAGGATTTGCGAGGCTTTCTTACGACCGTTTATCTTCTCCAATATATCGTATGCCTGTTTGTCTCTATTGACCATAGCCAAGTAGCGCGGCGTTTCGGGAACGAAGAAGAGCAGCAGGCCGAAAAGTCCTGCCGGCACAGCTTCCGAGACGAACATGTAACGCCAGCCCTTATCTATCGTCCAACGCACCCGTTCGTAATCGTCGCCCGCAAGGTTTACAATTATGCCATCGACAACACGCGGATTGAGGTTGTCGCCCAATATGAGGTAGTTGACGAAATATACCACCAACATACCAAAGATAATGGCAAACTGGTTGCAAGACACAAGCGTACCGCGAATATTAGAGGGAGCAACCTCGGCAATATACATAGGACATACAGCCGATGCCAACCCGACACCTACACCGCCGATGATGCGATAGATGTTGAATGTTACAAGTAATGCCAACGACGAATCGCCTTTATCAAAAAACAAGAACTCGGGATAGAAAGAACCTAACGCCGAAACGAAAAACAGGAGCGCTGCCACACGCAGCGAGTTGCGACGTCCCAATCCCGACGCCATTACGCCCGACAGAGCGCTGCCTATAACGCAACCGATGAGTGCGCTCGATGCCGTCACGCCATGCCAAAACTTATTGTAACCGAAATTGCCTTCGATAAAGAAGGCTTCGAGAGCTTTTTCGGCACCCGATATGACTGCCGTATCGTACCCAAAGAGCAAACCGCCTAAAATGGCTACCGAGATAATCCCCGTGAGATAGAGTTTGCTTCCGTTTTGTGTGTCTGCCATGATATAACTTTTTGTGATAGTTCGACTTTATAAATGAGAGACTTCCGCCCGTTGCGAGCAACGGGCGGAAGCTCATATATGAAAGAATCAGCAATACATATTGAGGTATGCCTCGTACAACTCTTGCTTACCGCTTGTCTGGCGGGGCTCATCTACTTTCTTGCCATATTCATATACCTGTTCGAGCGTGAGCTTGCCCTCCTCGAACTCTTTGCCCATACCGCTGTCGAAAGAGGCGTAACGCTCTTTGAGCATCGAGGGAATAGGCGATTTTTCCAACAGCTCGGCGGCCGACTCCAAAGCGCGTGCCATCACATCCATACCGGCGATGTGAGCGATGAAAATATCTTCGAGGTCGGTAGAGTTGCGGCGTGTTTTGGCATCGAAGTTCATACCGCCTGTACCCAATCCGCCATTGCGTATGATTTGCATCATAGCTTGCGTAAGCTCGTAGTTATCGATGGGGAACTGGTCGGTATCCCAACCGTTTTGATAATCGCCGCGGTTGGCGTCGATAGAACCCAACATACCGGCATCGACAGCACAAGCCAACTCGTGCTCGAAGGTGTGGCCTGCGAGCGTGGCATGGTTTACCTCGATGTTTACCTTGAAGTCTTTGTCGAGACCGTGGGCACGCAAGAAACCTATTACCGTCTCAGTATCGGCATCATACTGATGTTTGGAGGGCTCCATGGGCTTGGGCTCTATGAGGAACGTGCCTTTGAAACCTTTCGAGCGGGCATAGTCGCGGGCCATGCGCAGCATCATTGCCATGTGCTCTTTCTCGCGTTTCTGGTCGGTATTGAGCAACGACATATAACCTTCGCGACCGCCCCAGAAGACATAGTTTTCGCCGCCCAAAGCGATGGTGGCGTCGATGGCATTCTTAATTTGCACGATAGCGCGAGCTACCACGTCAAAATCGGGATTGGTAGAAGCACCATTCATATAACGCTTGTTGCCAAAGACATTGGCAGTACCCCACAAGAGTTTGATACCCGTCTCGGCCTGTTTTTGCTTGGCGTACTCTACGATGGCTTTGAGGTTGGCTTCATACTCCTCGACGTTTCGGCCTTCGCTGATGAGGTCAACATCGTGGAAACAATAATATTCTATACCCAACTTCTGCATGATTTCAAAACCGGCATCCATCTTGGCCTTGGCAGCTTCCAACGGGTCGCTTGCCTCGTTCCACGGGAAAGTTTTGGTACCGCCGCCAAATTGGTCGGAACCTTCGGCACAGAGGGTGTGCCACCATGCCATAGAGAAGCGCAACCAATCTTTCATCTTTTTACCCATGATTACCTTTTCGGGGTCGTAATAACGGAAAGAGAGTGGATTACGACTTTCTTTACCTTCGAACTTAATTTTTCCTATACCGGGGAAATACTCTTTTTTTACCATAATTTTTGTGTGTTATAAAGTTTATAGATTTTTCTTTTTATTCAGCTATACAGCTTTGCAAGCGCGATTTCCACAGCTCATACGCCTCGCGGTAGGCCGCAGCATCGGTTGCCGAAGGCTCTATCGTTTCCAATCGGCGTAACGTGGCAAAAGCCTCGGTGGCATCGGCATAGATACCGGCTCCGATACCCGCGCCTTTGGCAGCACCCACCGAACCGTCGGTATCGTACAGCTCTATGGTTGCCCCCGAAACGCCGGCCAAAGCGGCTCGGAAAATGGGACTGAGGAACATGTTGGCAACACCGGCTTTGATAACCGAAATTTGCATACCGGTTGCAGCCATAACCTCTATGCCATACATGAAAGAGTAGACGATGCCTTCTTGGGCGGCACGCAACAAATGGCGACGGTCGTGGGTATTGAAACTCAATCCATGCACCGAAGCTCCCGTCTCGCAGTTTTGCAAGATGCGTTCGGCGCCATTGCCAAAGGGTATCACGCTCACACCGCAAGCCCCTACGGGTACTTGTGCCGCAAGGGCATTCATATCGTCGTATGAGCAATCGGCCGGAACGACGTTGCGTTTGAGCCACGAATTGAGAATACCCGTACCGTTGATACAGGTCATAAGCCCGAGCCGCGGATGCCCGGCCGTATGGTTGACATGCGCAAAGAGGTTGATGCGCGACAACTTGTCGCACGCTATCTTGTCGTTGATACCGTAAACCACGCCCGACGTACCGGCAGTAGAGGCTATTTCTCCCGATTCCATCACGTTGAGCGACAGAGCGTTATTAGGTTGGTCGCCCGCACGGTACGTGACGGGGGTACCCTCTTGCAAGCCCAAATCGCGGGCAGCCTCGGCGGTAACACGCCCTTGCTCGCCCATTGTGGGCACGAGGTGCGGCAGAATGGCATTGTCGAAGCCGAAATACGACATGAGCGGTTGCGAAACACAATTCTCCTTGAAATCCCAAAAAATTCCCTCAGAAAGTCCTGAGAGAGTCGTAGCCGCATTGCCCGTAAGGCGCAGGGCTATATAATCGCCCGGCAACAATATTTTGTCGATGCGCTCATACACCGCAGGCTCATGCTCTTTTACCCACGCCAATTTGGCCGCCGTAAAATTACCCGGCGATTGCAGCAGATGGTCTAAACAATAGGTTTCGCCCAAAGCTGCAAAGGCAGCCCTGCCATAGGGCACGCCACGGCTGTCGCACCATATAATGGCCGGACGCAGGGGGTTCCCGTCGCGGTCGAGAGCCACAAGGCCGTGCATCTGGTAAGAAATACCTATCGCCTTTATGTCGCATTTATCGACGCCCGACCGGGTCAATATAGAGCGCGTGGCAAGCTGCAAATTGCGCCACCACTCGTCGGGGTGCTGCTCTGCCATGCCGACAGCGACAGCCATTATCTCCATCTCTTTCTTAGGGAAAAAATCCGTAGCGACACACCGGCCTGTCGCCGCATCTACAAGCGAAGCCTTCACCGAAGAACTTCCTATGTCATATCCCAGCAAATACATAGAAACTGTTTTTTATGATAGCTATTTAAGGTCTTGAAATCGTGTATAAATTCTAAGTCCCAAAAGTAGTGCAATTTTTCCAAAAGAAAAAGCACTTTTCGTTTTATTCTACCTGTCATCGTGTTTTACATTACCTCCGGCCGGAATAACGGCTTGCGCCGTAAAAACCAATCGCTTATAACCGGCGGGAAATATTTGCCGCCCCTTTCCAGAGGCTCGGGCATACCTACCGCACAACAGACGACAAAAAGCTCCTATCAATAGTAGGATTTCATGAAGACGAACTCATAATCTGAAATTTGTCCGTCACATACCTATCTCATAAAAAAGTCCTGCCATACTTCCTTCCGGGACTATGACAGGGCTTTTTATTACTGCTTAGTCTGTAGTAGGGGTTGGTCTCGACGTACTCTCCCACCCCTATTCTTTCACGTAAATATTCCTTATTTCGTACGACGTACCGAGCGTACGGGAGCACTGTTGCCCGACGATTGCTTCGGCTTCACGGATTTGGACTTTTTCTTGCTGCTACTGCTGCGAGAAGAACGCGACGAACGCTCTTTTTTCTTATCGCTGCTATCTTTCTTCACCGATGCTTTCTTGTCGTCAGAGCTTTCTACGGCAGTAGTATCGCCCGCAGCCTCGGCGGCTTCACGGGCAGCCTCTATCTCCTCGGGAGTAAGCACCCAAAGCTGGCGACCAAAGGTGTCGAGCCCTTGCTCTATACTGTCTTGGGCATGTTTCATCAACGAATCGGTGGGGAAAAGCTGCATGAGCGACTGGTTGCGCAGATTGCGAGTCTTATAAATATCGCCTTCATACATGCCCATCTTGAAGTAGTCATCGTAATTGTATTGCATCACCTGATTGGCGTCGCCGGTCATGATATACTGCTGTGCCATGTAGGGACGCAAGTCGTCGTAACGCAACCAGAACATGGGATAACGTACGGGCTCACCGCCAAAATCGCCGCTACGATGCAAGACGGGACAGATAGCCTCGATTTCGACCTTGAACTTCGATGCCCGACGGTCGAACACCCACTTCTCGATGATATAGTACGACAACACCTCGTTGCAAGGTACGTCGCTCTCTTCTACGGTAAAGAGGGGATTTTTCTCGGTACTTCCCTTTTGCTCGGTATAAAGGATATGGAAACGGTCGAACATGTCGCGCACATTCACTTTATATTGGTCGGTAAAGACCTCGCGCCCGTCGAGATACTCGTATGCCGTAATTTGGTTGTTGGCCAAAAGCCGCATGATGATGCGGAAAAGATTCTGCAAATCTTCGGTAGGTTCCTCGGGATAGTAGAGCGGCAGATTGGCATTTTGAGTAAGGTCTAACTGACGGTATATGACCCGCAACCACGGCACGTCTTTTTCGGCCGGAGAATTGGGTTCGTATAACGATTGGGCGCGTACCGTCAGGCCGCTATCTTTGTCGCGCGTCTTTGCCGCATCCTTGTCGGCACGTCGCACAACCTGTGCCCCGGCAGGCGCAACGGCAAACGAAACGCATAATGCCGATAGTATGAGAGCTTGCGATATTTTCATAAACACTTTTATATTTATGCAGTTTTATCAATTTACTATTACCTCTATGGGTGAGAGGTCGCGTTCTATCCCATCGGGACCCACAGCCCTTACCCGCGAAATATAGAACCGTTTTCCGCGTGAAAGTCTGCGGAAAGAGTTCTTTTGTCGTTGAGAGAAGTTTGCACCGTCAGAGACTTCGGGGATGGCATTACCCATGGAGTCAAAGAAGACGGTCTCGAAACTCAACACTCTATATGTTACGTTCAACAAATCGTCGTCGATGGCAGCACCGATACCTGCGGCTTGCAATAGAAGGGTTTTGGCAAAGGGCTTGCCACCCTTGTAATGCTGCTCGTAGCCCTTGGCGTCCTGATAGGCAATATAAGGCATCGGGTCGGGTAATTGTCGTACTCTGAATGCCGTATTGGCAACAGACTGCGTATTGCCGTCGATGGTTGCGGTAACAGATATGACAGCCTCCTTGCCTACCTTCGAGGGACGGGCTTCCCACACATCGCCTTGACGGGTAAGGGTTCCGTTAGTCATAGTGGCTTGTATGGCATTGTTGGGAATGCCGGGTACCGATATACTGATGGGGTTGGCAATACCGGCATACAACACGTTCATCATCGTGGCCGATATGGTGGCCGAAGGCTCTACTACGGTATAGGAAGAGCTGAAATCGTGACGGGTCACTGTACCATCGCCGTGAGGCACTTCGAGATAACCTGTGAAATCGAAGACACCAGTCGTATTACAGAATACTTCGTAATGCCCCTTCCGGTCGGCAGGCAGTTCCTTGCCATCGATATAGATGTTAGGCAACTGTGTCGTATCTATTGCAGCCAGCACGATGTTGGCAGTGTATTTGCTTCCTCGGATGATGTTCTTCGAGTTCGGAATAACAAATGCGTCGAGTTGGTTTACACGCACATCTCCTACGTCGATGTTGTTTATCAATGTGCTCAGAGCCATACTCTCGGCATACAATACATCACTCTGCATTTTGGTGAGGATAGTTACGGCTGCTACAACGGGCATGTTTTCAAAGAGCGTCTCTTCCCACAACGTAGGGGTAATCTTTTCGGTACGTGTATTGATATGTGTCGAGAGACAATCTTCGATGGTTGCTTTCTTGATAGAATCGGGCATAATGTCGCTTACGTAAGAACGATAGTCTTCTATCGACTTGCGCAAACGTGCACCCTGACGTTTCGAGGGCGACAACATGATAAACGAAGCGGCTTCGAGGTCGTCCTGACGTTGAATGTTTCTCACGTCACCATCCTCGCCATCGGCTTGCTTGACAATGACCACCTTCAACGAATCGATGTAGTCGTAGAGCTGCGATGTACGCTCTTTCAATTCGAGCGATTTATTATACCATAAACCGCCTTTCTCGGGGTTTTGCTCGTTGAAGTCGGCCAGCTGTTGATACAATGTCTCATTACGCACGGCAGCCGTTGCCGTAGAGCGTCCCAAGCCATCTTCTACCTGACGAAAACCGTTCAGCACATCGCTCGACACGTTGAGAGCCAACATGGCGGTCAAGACGATATACATAAGGTTTATCATCTTCTGCCTTGGAGAGAGTTTCGTGCTATTTCCAGCCATTGTATTTATGCTTTAACGTCGTTATCGGCAGCTGTCCGAGAGGGTTCGTCGGCTTTGTGCGGCTCTTCGATGGGCGCACCGGGCATGGGTCGATACATGTTTATGGTCATGGCAGTAATCATCTTCTCGTATACCGAATTGAGTTGCTGTATGTACTGCGTCATTTTCTCTGTCTCTTTGCAATAGCGGTCGCTGTCGCCCATGGCAGCCTCGTACATGCGGCTGATATTCTTGATACCGCTGTTTACGCGGTCGATATTATCGAGTTGCGAACTGATGCTTTTAAGCTGTATTTCGTATATCGTATTCAAGCCGCTGATGTTGCGGTTGAGGGCTTCCATTTGCTCAACGTAGCCGCTCGATTGCTCGCTCAGGCCATCGGAGTGCGATGTGATAGACTGGTACGAACCGAGCAACGTATTGGATACTTGGGTGAGCGACTCGGTAGCCGTGCGCAGCTGTTCCATTTGCGATGATATGGCCGCCAACTGCGACAAGTATTGTTGCGTTGCGTCGGTAAGTTCGGCCATGCGAGAGAGCTGGTCGGCCGCAGCCGACATTTTCTGTATGCTGTCGCTGAGGCTTTGGGTATCGGCTTCGCTCAGATTGATGCCTTCGGGCAGGCCGATAGCCTGACGGGCTTCGTCGGACGACAATGTCGTACCGGATGTGCCGGAGTTCCCATCTACCACGATTGTACCGCCCTTACCACCTATAATGGTAGCGCCCCCACCCTTACCGAACTCGGGTCGTTCCTCGGGGTCGCGCGATGCCAAAACGGGGAAAACGTCTTCCCAATGGTATGAACTTGCCGGCTTATCGAAAGCCGACAAAATAAACATAAGCACCTCGGTACCCATACCGAGCGAAAGCAGGAAGTTACCACCGGGCAGGTGCAATATCTTGAAGAGGGCACCCCAAATAACGACGGCAGCACCTATACTGTATGCAAAGTTGAAGAAACGTTGTCCCCTGTCGCTCGACAAGAATTTCTCTATCTTATTTTTATATTTTCTGTATTTTCCCATAATATTGGCAAATATGGTCGTTTATTCCTTTGGTAATGGTAACTCTATTTACGGCCGTGAGCAAAGCCGACTTGTGTACGCACACAACGGAATCCTATGTAGGAGCGTTGCTCGTTCTGATATTCCCACATGCGCAGGTCGGAACGGACGTAGTGCGATACGTCTTTCCACGAACCGCCACGCACTATTTTCCGCTTCATGCGATAGGGGTCTTCTTTGGCGGCATTGTATTTGTACTCGGGATTCATATCGCTGGTGATGCGGCTCAAAGCCTCGTTATAGGAGGTCGATGTCCACTCCGAGACGTTACCGGCCATGTCGTACAACCCGAAATCATTGGGGGTATAGGTGCCTACTTGCGCCGTTATCAGGTGACCATCGCGCACATAATCGCCGTCACCGGGCTTGAAGTTGGCATAGAAGCATCCTTTCTCGTCAACCGACTCGGTACCTTCCCACGGGTAGATATTCTCGTCTTTACCGGCACGGGCGGCATACTCCCACTCGGCCTCGGTAGGCAGGCGATAGGGTTCTACGATAACGGGATTCTTGCCCAATGCCGACTTGTAAAGCAGAGTACGCCACACACAGAATGCGTTGGCTTGGTCCCACGACACACCCACTACGGGATAGTCATTATACCCGGCATGTGCAAAATACATGCGTACATAAGGCTCGTTATAGGCATTGTCGAAGTCGTTGACCCACACCGTCGTATCGGGATAGATATTGACGATATAGGTATTGAGGAAGTCATACTCGCTCGAAAGTTGCCGTGTGATGGTCTCGCGATGTATGCGCCCTTCGTCGTCGATAAATGCGGTATCTTTCGATATCATTATCACCTCATTAGGGTCGGCAGGCTCATCGGTATTGAGATTGCGCAAAGCGGGGTCTAAACGGTTGCGACGCTTCGATGCCTCGGTAAGGTCATACACCTCGTAGCGGAAGTTGAGCTGCGACACATCGAGCTCCTTTTGCCCCGTAATGGGATTGATGCGATAGAGACTCTCTATGGCACGTGCCTCATCTTCGTTGGGGTTGCGCCAAGGTATCGCCTTCGACCAATTAAGGTGCGGCTTCACGGGGTTTCCCTCGCGGTCTTCCTCTATTTTGAAAACTTCATTTCCGCCATAAGCTGGGTCGGCAAGTCGCTCACGGATGATAGAGTCGCGTACCCAAAATACAAATTGCTTGTACTTAGAGTTGGTAATCTCTGTTTCATCCATATAAAATGCGTCTACCGATATGCCGTGGTCATCGCGGGCGATGCCCCACACGCTGTCGTTGCGGCTGGGACCCATATCGTATGCGCCGCGGTTTATCAATACCATGCCATAAGGAGCCGGCTCAGCCCACGACACGCCACCTACGCCGGTCACTTCGCCGGAGTTGCGTGCGCCGGGAGCACAGGCCGCCACTAAGACGGCAACGGTTATCAAGCTCAACAGACTTTTTCTCATAATTTACAGTATACGAATACTTTTATGTTTTGTTTTATTTTTATCCGATAAATCGAGCTTCATGCTGTAACCCACAAAAACCTCGTGGCTGCCGCTACTTGCACGAAGCACTGCCGTCACCGGCAAATCATAGGAATATCCGAGGATAAAGCCCTTAAACTCACCGCCTATCATGAAGGAGACCGCATCGTTCCACCGATACCCTACACCGCCCCAAAAGAGCTTGTTATAACGCAACCTGAAGGTTGCTTCGGCTGTGAATATGTTGAAATCGGTCTTCACCATCATCGACGGCTGTATTTCATATAACGGATTTCTAAATGGGATATTGCCTCCTGCCATAAAATAATAGAGGCGACTCACAAAAGTTTCATATCCGTTTTCGCTTCCCGAACCGCTGCTGTCGTCATAACGGATAGTGGGTTCGGTGAGATGTGTCGATGACAGGCCTACATAGAACTTGGGATGTATGTAATAGATGCCAAAGGCACAATCGAACGCCATGCCCTCTACTTCGGTGGTCGGGATGTCTTCGTCCTCGCCGGCCGGGGTATGGGCATCGCTCGTGGGTATCTCTACCTTAGTACCGTCGAATTTCTGATCTACCAAACCCAGTTGTACACCGAAACAGAGGAAGCTGTTTTTTATCTTCAACTTATAGGCATATTGCGCACCGAACACCATATTGGAGAACAATCCCTCGGTGGTACTGCTGAATACCACACCCACGCCATGATGCCCGCCTAAAAAACGGAGCGGCATGTCGGCACGACCCCAAAACGACTTGGGCGCACCCTCTATACCTATCCACTGTTGCCGCGTGCCCACCATGAAGTTGAGCTTGTCGCCTGCTCCAGTGGCTCCGGCATTATAGTAGGCCGGGGCTGCCCAATATTGCGACAATTGCATGTCTATCTGTGCTTGTGCTGCAAAGGCCGCGGCACAAAACAAGAGGAGAGACAGCAAGCGAAAGTTTGACTTCATAGCAGCATGTAAGTTATAACCGTGCGTAGGGTTTCAAATATATTAACTGTAAAATGCCGATTAAATTGTACCGGCGACCATTTTTTATCGGGCTTTTCTGTGTTTGCCCTATCGGGAGAAGAAAAATGCGATGCTTCGTTTAAGAGACGGCCGGGCGATACATGCCGCCGGGGAATGCCGTCACAAGCCCCTTGAATTCCAACTCTACCAGCAAAGCCGAGAGGGTCGCCGCCGGACAGTCGAGCTCTACGGCCATGCGGTTTATCTGCCCCTCGCCATTGTCACGCAAGTATTGCAACAGACGTTGTTCATCGGCCGAGAGGGTCTCGTCGGTAGTAAGAAGGGGCATTTGACGGGGTGTCGGCGATGCAGGAGTTGTCCAGCACATTGCCTCCAACAGGTCGTCGGCCGATGTTATTAATGCCGCTTTGTTGTGCTTTATCAGATTATTGCATCCGGCCGACAAGGTGTCGCCCGCACGCCCCGGCAACGCAAAAACATCGCGGCTGTAACTCTCGGCGATGGATGCCGTAACCAACGAACCGCCCTTTTCGCCCGACTCTACCACTACCACAGCATCGGCCATACCGGCTACGATGCGGTTGCGAGCCAGAAAATAGGGACGACGAACGTCCTGCCCGGAAGTGTACTCGGTGAGTAATCCGCCGCGCTCTAACATTTCGACCGCCGTTTGGCGATGAGTCGAGGGATAAAGCGTGTGCAATCCGTGCGCCAATACGCCCACCGTAGGCAGCCCATACTGCAAAGCAGCCCGATGGGCTGCCACATCGATGCCATAGGCCAACCCGCTGACAATAAGGGTCGAATCGGAGGCCGCGGCCAATCCGCGTACCAACGCATCGACAAAACTCTTGCCGTAGGCAGTAGCCCGGCGTGTGCCTACGATGCTCACCACCCGGTCATACTCCAAGGGAAGATGTCCTTTGTAATAGAGCATGAGCGGCGCATCGCTACACTCGGCCAACCGTCGGGGATACTCGGCATCGGTGATAAACAAGGGCGTGATACCGTGCCGCCTCACGAATTCTACCTCACGAACCGCGGCTCGCAAGGCGTTGCCTCGCTCAACGTCCAAGAAGAGACGGCTGCTCCATCCTGTCAGCCCGGCCAACTCGCTACCCGACAAGGTGAAGAAAGTCGATACATCGCCCGTCGCCTTTATCAGGGTTTCGGCCAACAGACGGTTCATACCCTTCACCCCGGCAAGGGCTATGCGATAGCGCAACTGTTCGTCGGTAAAAGTATCCATTTCGGGCTTACTCGCTCAGGTAGGGGGCAAAATAAGGCAAGAACTCCTCGCCGCGCGTAGGCCGCCCGTTGTGAGTACACACAGTCTCGACAATAGCTTTTACGCAGCATTCGCCGGTAGTTTTGTAGATGTCCTGATAGAAGAGATATTTCACGCCTTTGCGTCTCATGTAGAGCTTGCTTACAAAGGTATCGCCGCAATGCAAAGGAGTTTTATAAGCTATCTCTATGCGACATACGACGGGGTCGATACCTTCGTCGTGCATCTGCTTGAAGGCCGTACCGGTCGATGCCAAAAATTCGTGGCGCGTATGTTCGAGATAATGCAGGTAGTTGGCATTATTGACTATGCCTTCCAAATCGACCTCATAGTCGCGTACTTTGAATTGCAGCTCAAAGATATAGGGTTTTTCCATTGTCTTAGGGTTGTGGTGTGGCGTCGGGATTGATTGTCTCGTCGTCGTAATGTTGAAATAAAAAGTCGTTATAGGGGAAACGTGCCGTGTGAATCTCTTTGACACGGCGATATAGCAGGTCTTTCAGCTCGTCGATATTGGTGCGCTCGCGTGCCGATATGAAGATACAGTTCTCGGCCATCTTGGCCATCCACGTAGCACGCAGCTCGTCGAGCGAAACGTTCTCGCGGGTGCGCGGCGTAAGGTCGTCGGCCGCTTTCTCTACATAAGTAAAAGCATCTATCTTATTAAAAACAATAATAACGGGTTTCTCCTCATTGGGGCAAATGTCGTGCAGAGTGCGATTTACCACCTCTATCTGTTCCTCAAAGGCAGGATGCGAAATATCTACGATATGCAGCAGGAGGTCGGCCTCGCGCACCTCGTCGAGTGTCGACTTGAACGAATCGACCAAATGCGTGGGGAGCTTGCGAATGAAACCTACGGTATCGGAAAGCAAGAACGGGAGATTGTCTACGATGACTTTGCGCACAGTAGTGTCGAGCGTTGCAAAGAGCTTATTCTCGGCAAAAACGTCCGACTTGCTCAACAAATTCATCAACGTCGATTTTCCCACGTTGGTATATCCCACCAAGGCCACACGCACCAACCGGCCGCGGTTCTTTCGCTGTATGGTTTTCTGACGGTCGATGCTGCGCAACTCCTCTTTCAGGCGCGAAATACGGTCGAGGATAATACGGCGGTCGGTCTCTATCTGCGTTTCACCGGGGCCACGCATACCTATACCACCACGCTGCCTCTCCAAGTGCGTCCACAGCCGGGTAAGACGTGGCAAAAGGTACTGATACTGCGCCAGCTCTACCTGCGTCTTGGCGTTGGCCGTCTGTGCCCGCAAGGCAAATATGTCGAGGATAAGACTGGTACGGTCTAATATTTTCACCTGCAACTCGCGCTCGATATTCTGTATCTGCTTGGGCGACAGCTCATCGTCGAAGACCACCATACCTACACCGGCCTCGCCCTCGGCAGCCGACTCTTCGATATAGTTCTTTATCTCCTGCAATTTGCCCGTACCCACATAGGTGCGGGGATTGGGATAGTCGAGCTTCTGCAAAAAGCGCTTCTCGGGCACGGCACCTGCCGTCTCGGCAAGGAAAGCCAGCTCATCGAGATACTCCATCGTCTTTGTTTCGTTTTGCGTAGGGGTGACAAGCCCTACCAACAGGGCGCGCTCGCTCGACGTCTCGGTATGTATAAATTCTTTCATCTCAACCTTTTCTGTTTAAGGGTGCCGCGAGGGGAAAATGATGCCACCGCAAAGCAGCTGCATGCCTCGCACATTGCCATGCAAAGATAGTGAAAGGTGAGTGCAGAAAAAACAAGCTCGCTTGATTTTTTATGCCGAGCCGTAGCCTATCTTATCCAAAGATAGTGAAAGGCGAGCGCAGAGCCAAACGAAAACAAAGTTTTCAAGTTCCGGCTATGCCGAGCCGCATCCTGTCTTATCGAAAGATAGTGATAGGAGTATTTAATACATCGGAACTTTTTGGTACCGTCCAAACGCAGCCTACATCCTGAAAATGATAAACAACGAGTAAAATAGCACTGTATGCGTTTCGCTTTCATGGAATATAAAAAAGTCGGGGCACGTTTTACCCCGACTTGCCAAAGCGCTTATTTTAATTTACATGTTAAAATAGTAATCGGTATTTCCCTTATTGAACATATATTGAAAACCTTGAAGGTTTGAACCTTTTACAGGGAAATCGCCGCCATAACGTCCCTCAATATATATCAACATTTTTCCATTCTCGGTTCTTACATAACCACAACCCATGCAAATTGTTTCTCCCGTTTTATGATTATAACAATAATACCAAACTTGGACAGGTGCGCTGCTATCAATTTGTGTTTGCTGCTCACAGATACGGGTATCTTCTATTGAGTTCACGCTATTTGTTGCCCAAGCCAAACCTGCTATCATAAGAACAGAGAAGGTCAATAAAATTATTCTTTTCATTTCTATAGAATTTGATAAAACTCCTACTCACTTTCGGATAACTCCATCAGTACCTTGTAAGAGATAAAAATACGCACATAAAAAAACGCGGTACTTCCAGTTTATTCCTCCTCAAGGTGTTGGCGTAACCTACCGACAGAATAACCAAAAGCCCGCGTTATACGCAAGCATTTCGCTATTATTCTTGTCGGTGTCATTAGTCGCCAAACTTTTGAGGACAGAATAAAGCTAAAACGCTTTTCCTAATATGTCTAAAATATGCGTATCACTTATACGCTAATGTTTCATAGGCAAATGTTTTTATTGTTTCTCTTACAAAGGTAGGAAATGAGAAATGGAAAAACAAACGAAAAGATAAATTTTTCAACATGGTGGTCACTCGCGATATCCCACCGTTACAGAGGGCAACAAGAACAGCAGGATACAACAGAGCAGGCATCTCTTGCACAGCAAGCAGAGCCTATCTTCTCCCCCGCAAATCCTAAGATAGTAGCACTCTGTTCCACAAAAAGGTTGCGGATGCCCATCGCTCTATCACCGACAGAGAATGGTATGACTACAACAAAAAGAGGGCAGGCAACTCGATGAGTTGCCTGCCCCGAAATCTATATCAAACGAAATCTACGTGGTATCTCTGTCTTATTCAGAAACAGCAGCGGGGTCTACTACGATTACAACGTTCTTGGAGCGCAGACCTTTTACGGATACTTTCACGAAATCGGTATCGCGAACGGCTACATCGGGTTTTGCCGTTACCAGACCGTTGCCGCTCAACGTTGTGCAGGTGAGCGAATCGCCTTCCCAGGCCGAGAATGTAGCATCGCCCTCAGACAATACATTGATTTGGAAAGTCTCTCCGGGAGCCAGCAGGGCATGGTCGGTTGCTACTTTTACGTTTTGTTCGTCCCAGTCTTTCTGACAAGCTGCCATCAAGACCAACAAAGGAAGAAATATCAATATTTTTTTCATTGTTCTCTTAATATTATGGTTAAGTTACTGAATGCGGGCGGGGTTGTCCCCCGCCCTGCATATATTAATACCAGCGCGGGTCACCTATTGTGCCTGCATACGAGGCAGCTACGCCCGTGAGCGTAAGGTTACCGCCTGCTGCATCGACAAATATATCGGCAGCGGGTGCACCAAACTTGGGTATATCGCCCAAGATACCGGCTGAGCTGGCGAACGTAAAGTCGTCTGACGCATAGCAGTTGCGTACGTTGGTTACCACATAAGAACCACGGAAGCCTTTGTGTACACTGGGATCCATAATAGCGCCGAATACGCAGTTCTCGAACGTTACCGTACCGGTAGCGGTCTTATCGAAGTCGAACATGGTACGCGAGTTGGAACCGCAGTTCTGGAACGTACAGTCGCTGATGGTTGCGTTGCAGTTGTGTATGGCGGTATCGGTAAGACGGTGCTCGATGATGTTGGTACCTACGTTGAAGAAGGTAGAGTTGGTGATGTTGAACGCACCTACGTAGTAGTCGGCATTCTTGAACATGAACAGGGCGTAGCTGCTACCCGAGAGGTTGAAGTCGTGGATGTAGCAGTTGTCTACCGTTACTTCGTCTATACCTGTACCCTCGTTACCTTGGTGACGGATGATAGCGTTGGCATAGCCCGTGATTTCGCAATCGATGAACGACAGTTCGCCGCAACCGGCAAATACGCTGCCTTCTTCCTTATGCAGGTTGAATACGTATGAACCACCGGTTTCGCCGGCATCGAGTTTCACATTTTCAAAGACGATAGAGTTTACGTTACCTACGATACGGAACTCTTTCACAGAGATGACCGGTTTGTCTTCTCCGGCTGCGCTCTCACCGCGGATGGTAACGTCTTTCGTTATGAGCACGTTGGTTTGCTTGTCGCCATCGACACAGGTTACTGTGGTGCCGACAGGGATAAATACGGTGCTTGCATTGGGCAAGTTGGCAAGGAAGGTATTGAAGTCGGTAGAGCCATCGTATCTTACGGCATCGCCTTGGCCCGACTTGGTTCTGAACGATACGGTGTTGTAGTCGCCCCACTCGCCTTCTATTGCGCTATTGTGGCCGCGTACCTCGTATGAGGTTGCTTCCAGAAGGCCTGTGAAGGTGTATTGTCCGGCCATTTGGGTAGCAGCATCGAGATTGATGACGGTCTCTTCTGTGCCCTCGCCGCTTACCTTGATGATGAGTTGGTCCATGGGGTTCTCGCCCAGCATATCGACGTACCAGCTTACAGTGGCTTCGTTGGTATATACCTCATTGCGGTCGACGTCTTTGAGAACTTGGGGAACTACACGGGCTTCTGTCTTATAAGAACGGTCTGATACCAACCAGTGCGATTGCTCCTTGCCTTGTGCAAAGGCGGCCATACGGATGAAGTATTCTTGCTCCAAGCCAAGGCCTGTAATGGTATCGACGGTTGCTGTCGTTACCAACGTATCGGACAATACTACACGCGAAGCATTGGGATGCCCGGCATAGTACTCATCGCTGCCCTCGTTGAAGAGCGAGTCGGCGCAGAATTGGAAAATGTATCCTTGTGCCCCGTCTACCGGTGTCCATTGTATGCGGAAGCCGTCGGGCATCGGTTTTACTTCCTTAAATTCCACGGGGGCAAACAGGCGTGAGAGATTTTCTACCGGGTAGTCAATCTCGCCCGTTATCATATTGTCTTCACAAGCTGTGAAGGCTGCCGCCAAAGCGGCCAGTCCCCAAACAGCTATTTTATTTATCTTTTTCATTCCTTATTCTCTATTTATAAGATTAATATCCGTAATCGTTTACCAAAACATATTGGCTCGAAGATATAAGCAGGTTGACGATAGGCAACAGCTGACGCTTGTCGGGGTCGCCTTGATAGTAGGCCTTGCTTATCCACTCATCGGAGATGGTAAGCTCGCCATCGCTGGTGGCATCGGTCCAACGGGTCTCTATATAACCGTCGGCTGCGTTCGGCACGAATGCCGGTTGCTCATACGGGTCTACGTTGCGTACTTCGAGGGTCTCGTTGTCTGAGTTGAGACGATAGTACACGCGGCGGGGCTCGCCATCGCTGTTGAGCAGTACGTTGAAGTCGCCTATGCACTCACGCAACTCGGCAGTCTCTTCTTTGGCTTTGTCCATAGCCTCTTTGAGCTCGCCCCAACGGATGAGGTCTTGCTTGCGGATAAGCTCCTCGGCAAACTCGAACATGCGCTCGTCCTTGATTGCGCTCAACATACCGGCTTGGCTACCTGTGTTGTAGGGTATCTTGTCCATAGCGCCGTCGCCACCGAAAGCCCGACGACGGATTTGTTGTACGTAGCTGTAACCGAGGTCGCCCTCGCCCAACATACAGTTGGCTTCGGCTGCCATGAGCACTACGTCGGCGGCACGCATCACGGGGAAGTTGATACCTTCGTCGTTCTCGCTATTGGTGAGCTTGCCATTGGCTGCTACATCGCGGTACTCGGCGCGGAATTTACCGAAGTAGAATTTGTCGATGCTCGAAATGGTTTGGAAACCTTGTTTGCTGCCGGTGGGCAGGTCGGCATCGGAGAGAACGTATTTCGTGGGCAGCAACGTAACATCGCGGCGGGCATCGCCTTCCTGGAAACGATAGTAGTAAACGGGAGATGCTACGAAGTTGGGGCTGATTTTCTTCTCTACATATTTGTCGGCACCATCGTGGTATGCACCGAAAGTGTGAGCTACACGACCACGACCCGTACGGAAACCAATCTCGAAGATAGACTCACGACCGGTAGAGATAACGTCGTTCATGATATCTACCCAGAATTGCTTGAACGAAGTCTGCTCGGTAGGCATATTGCAGTAACCCGAAGCGAGCAACTCTTCGCACTCGGTCTTTACAATGCGCCAGAGCTCGGTACGTTTGGCCTCATCGGGGAATACCCAGTTTATCTCACCGGGGTCGCCGCCTACGGTATAGGGGTTCTCGAAGTCGCGGTTGACGCGTACGAGGGCTTTACCGGCTGCGCTCATGGCGATGCGGGCACGGAGAGCTTTGGCGAAGACGCGGTTGGCGCGTTCTACGGTAGTATAGCTCCATTGACCGGGCCATGCGCCGTATTCGTCGGCAATTTCGAGGTCGGCAATGATTTGGTCATAGATAACGGCACGGTCGCTCTTGGGCACCCACACGTTGTCGGCTTGTATGGGTTCGAAACGAGCAGGAACGTCGCCCCAATATTTGATAAGGTCGAAATAGAAGAATGCACGCAAGGTCAAAGCCTCGGCATAGAGAGCTCCCATTTGCGAACCGGGTTGCGGGTCGCCATATTGTTTGATACCGGCGATAGCGCAGTTGCAACGCTCGATAGCAGAATAGAGTTGCGAGAAGGGGTCGCGACCACGGTCGGACGACCAGTTATCTTGCAAGTTGGCCGTCTGCATATAGATGGCGAGTGTACGGCGGTTTTGTGCTGTGGGTGCATCGCTATCGGTACTACCCGATTGCAATTCTATATCGGTATTGACACCCATGTTATTGGTAAGGTTATTACGATACGAGTTGGTTTCGCCCATCGTATGGTAAATGGAACCTATCTGTCCTTCGGTAGTCTCTACTTTCGAGAAGATGACGCTCTCGTCCATTCCCGACTCGGTCTCCACCTGAAGGAACGGCATGTCATCGCAACCGGTGAGGGCTGCTGCACACGCGATAGCCAAAAATGATTTGAATGCTATATGTTTCATGATTATTTTACAGGTTTAGAATGTTATATTGACACCAAAGTTAAATCCGCGGCTCTTGGGATATGCCGAGTAGTCGACGCCCGATGTGTAAGGAACTTTGCGGCGTGTGCTCACCTCGGGGTCGTAACCCGTGTACTTGGTAGCACAGAAGAGGTTGGTTCCTGTGAAGAAGAAACGCAAGCGTTGTATATACCATTTGCGTGTGAGGTCAGAGGGCAGTGTATAACCGAATGTCAGTGTATTGAGACGCAAGAACGAACCGTCCTCGATTGCCCACGAGTGCGTCACGTAACGCGGCATAACGGGCGACCACAGGGTTGCGTTTTGGTTGATGGCATTGAGCACATCGGGGTCGGTAATACGCTCACCGGTAGTCCAGTCTATTTGGGTGTAGCGGTTTTCGCTGCCCATCATAGAGAGCATGTTGCGGTGGTAGTGCTTGCTGGTAGTCGCGAATTCGAGTTTGTTGGCATTGTAAACTTCGTTACCTATCGAGAACGAGAATGCAGCGCTCAAATCGAAGCCTTTGTATGTAGCGGCAAGTGTGAAACCTCCGGTAAAGTCGGGCATCGAGCAACCGATGGTCGTCATATCGTCGGTAGTGATTTTACCATCGCCGTTGAGGTCCATCACTTTCAATGCTCCGGGGCCCCAAGAGTCGCCTGTCATGGCGCTGTTGTCAACGACACCGTCTTTGGCAACCCATTGCGAACCATTCCACGTAAAGTCGTCGGCGCTATAATAACCTTCTGTTACATAGCCCCACATCTGACCGATGGCTTGACCTACGATAACGCGGTAGTCTTCGGTAACCTCAGCGCCTGCCCAGCCCGAACTTGCCGAGAGGAATTCAAGACCGCCGAGGTCCATTACGCGGTTTTGGTTATATGCTATGTTGAACGAGAAGTCGAGGGTGAAGTCTTTGGTATTGACAAGAGCGGCATTCACAGCGAGCTCGATACCGCGGTTGCGGGTAGCACCGATGTTGCGAGTTACGGTTTCGTAACCTACACCGTTGATGGGGAAGTCAATCAACAGGTCGCGTACATCGTTTTGATAGAGGTCGATGCTACCGTTGATACGGTTGTTCCAGAAACCGAAGTCGATACCTATATCATAAGTATAAGTAGACTCCCACTTGATGTCTTCGTTGGTAAGTTTCTTACCATTGTCCCAATAGCTGTTGAAGTTGTTCATCAACAACTCGGTGCTCGACGAGTAAACTTTCAGGAATTGTCCGGCGCTGATGTTGTTGTTACCGGCCACACCGTAGCTTACACGGAGTTTCAAGTTGCTGAGCCAATCTTCGGCACCGGCCATGAAAGCCTCATCGCTGATACGCCATGCAGCAGCTACCGAGGGGAAGTAACCCCATTGGTTGCCGGGAGCGAATTTGCTCGAACCGTCGGCACGGAACGTTGCAGTGAGGAGGTAACGGCCGAAGTAGTCGTAACCTACACGTCCGAAGAACGAGAGGAGACGGTCGTCAAATCCGTAATAGTTGTCTATCGATGCGGGGATACCTTGTGTGAGGTAACCGAAGCATTCGTAGGGTGTGAAGATGGTAGGAATGCCCTCGACGCGGTTGGTTTTCGTAACAACGCTCGTGATGGTCATTTCCTCACCGAGCAAGGCATTGATGTTGTGAGCTTTGTCTTTGCTCGACCATTTGTATGACAAGGTATTGGTGTTGCGTATACGCTTGCGGTCTTCGTCGGTAATGGTAGCGATAGGCATACCGGGAGCCAAGGAAGAGTTGCGGGCATCGTAGGTGGTAGAGCCTTTGTATACGTTGTTCTCTGTTACGCGGCCTTCGAGACCGAAGTCGGAACGCAAGCTCAGGTTTTTGATAAACTCTATCGTCACGCCACCGTTGATGCTGTAAAGTTGCTGGTGTTTTTTCTTGTAGTTGTCTTGAATAGCGACGGTAGGACGTACCAACGAACCTACGATATCTTCATCGTCTTCCATATCATCGGGGTCGAACAATGAGCTGACGTGGATGGGAGGATAGATAACGGTGTGTTTCAGACGAGAGTCGCTGGTAGATGACTCACCGCCCTCGGCCTTCGAGTCGTTGGCACCGGCACCTACTACCGTCATGTCTGAATAACGGGTGCTGAAATTGAGTTTCAACCACTTGAAGGGCTTGGCGTTCATCTTGAACGAGAAGTTGTCTCGACGGTAATCGCTATCGAGCATTATGGCGTTCTCGTCGGTGTGCATATAAGAGGCCAGGAAGTTGACTTTCTCGCTACCGCCCGACACGCTTACGTTGTGCGAGAAGTAGCTACCTGTGTTGCCATATACCTCGTCTTGCCAGTTGAGACCTTGCATTTGTTGATAGAGGTCTAAGTCGCTGAACAAACCGAACGATGTGTGATAGCGATCGAGGTCGTCTTGCAACACAGCCTGCTCGTATTGGTTACGGGCAAACTCATAGGGCGACATAACGTCGAGCATTTTGGCAATCTTCTTAAAGCCGTATGTACCGTCGTAGCTTACCGAGAACTTGCCTTCTTTGGCTGTCTTCGTAGTGATGATAACAACACCATTGGCACCGCGGCTACCATAGATGGCCGTCGAAGAGGCGTCTTTCAAAACGTCAATCGACTCGATGTCGGCCGGCGAAATATCGGAGATGCTCGATACGGGGAAACCATCGACGATATAAAGCGGGGTACTTTCTTGTGTAATAGAGCCACCACCACGCACACGGATGTTGATTTCGGCATCGGGCGAACCCTCAGAGGTGGTTACTTGCACACCGGCAAGTTTACCCGAAAGGGCTTCGGCTACGTTGGCTACCGGTATATTTTCTATCTGTTTGGCAGAGATAGACGAAACCGAACCGGTAAGGTCGCTTCTCTTAGATGTGCCATAACCGATTACCACAACGTCGTCGAGGGCTATGGCATTCTCTTTCATTACTACCGACACATGGCTTTTGCCGACAATATTCACCTCTTGGGTATTCATACCCACATAAGAGATAACAAGAGGATTTTTCCCTGACACTTTCAACGAGAAGTTTCCATCAATGTCGGTAGAAACGCCGACCTGTGTACCCTTCTCCAATACGGAAGCTCCTATAACCGGCTCTCCCGTCTCATCTGTCACCGTTCCTGTAATGGTAACAGTCTGCGCTGACACACTCCATACAAATGCTGCAAATAGCACTGCCAGAGTGGCGCGAAGGTTCATTAACTTTCTTGACATTCTGTGCAAAATTAGGTTGGTATTAGTAATTTATTGTTTCTTTTCGTTTTTGTATCCTGCCTTGCAGGAGAGGTTTCATGGTATAGTCTTTGCGGTTCATAAAATGTTTTTTAATAACATAAACGGATTTTGTGCCTTGTAATTGTTTCAAAACCGTTTTATTGACGTTACAAAATTATATACGACATAGCTAATATGTGTGTATTTTTTACTCTAATCGTTGTATTTTTTGCGTCATTTCCCTTCGGTGAGCATCTTATACAACCACCGGAATGTTACCTCATTCTGCTCCGGCAACCGCCAATGGCCTGTTACGAGCGCTACATAGAGCTGCTTAGGGGCTGTTATCACGTTATATGCAGCATAGTATGAGGTGGGCGGACAGGTGGGGTCATTGTAGCCCCACGAATAATAACCGGGTACTTTCAACAGACGGGCGAAGTTCACCACATCGTAGTAACTCGAAGTCTCTATCTTCTCGGGTTTGTTGTTGAGCAACGCATTCTTGGGGGCAAACATGTGCGGCCAACCTCCGGCACGCCCATGCAGATAGCCGGTCACATCGCACAATGCGGGATGGAATGCCACAAGGGCTTTCACCCGGGAGTCGAGCGCCGCCGTCACAATAGAGAGCGCACCGCCTTGGCTTGCACCCACCACGCCGAGATTCTCGCCATCATACTCGGGCAATGTAACAAGGAAATCTACTGCCCGCACGCATCCGCTATATACACGGCGGTAGTAATACTGCTCTTTGTCGTCGAGGTGTATAAACCCATAGTCGCGCAATACGCCGTAACGCAGGTCGTTGTAAACCTCTTCGTCGAGTGTTTGGGGCAATCCATTCACCCCTATGGCAAAAGTTATCATGCCATTGCCCGTCTCGGCCAGCTCCAATTCGGGGGGTACGCGCTTTACTCCTGCTCCGGGCACCGACAATACGGCCGGGTATTTCCCGGGAGACTTGGGCACACACAGCATGCCATATATATATGTATCTTTGCGATAGTGTTGCAAACGTACGTGGTAGACGTTGGTACGCGGGGTGCACATCTCGGGCATCAGGGTGACAAGCGGCTCCATCTCTATCTGGCCCGTTTTCTGCAACGTCTTCTGCCAGAACTTCACAAAGTCGTCGGGCATGGTCTGGGTGGGCTTAATCTCGAACGGCGAGAAGGCTACATTCAGATAATTGGTATATTCACGCCCGTCTACTTCTACCCGGCAGGCACAAGTCATAAAACCGGGTTCTGTAAGGGTGCCTCCTTTGAGCAAGGCTTTCCCTTCCTTCATTTCCACCTTGCCGCGCTGTGTCGGAGGCATCTTTTCGAGACCTATTTCATAGGAGACTGTAACCCCGTCGAGCGGTACATGGGCTTGCAACACACGCACAGAGAAAACGACCTCCTCGCCCGTCTTATAAGTCCAGTCGGCATGGTCGGGGACTATTTCTATCTCTACCAAATGATTGATATTTTTCTTCTGCGCCTGTAATTGCGCGAAGAAAAACAGTATGAATAGAAAGACAATACTCCTTTTTGTGATAGTTTTCATGTAATAGTTATAGCTGATATTCGTGTGTTACCGCAAAAGTAATGAAGAGTAGCATAAGGTAGCACTCCTATTTTTATGTTTTGCAACATAAAAAAACGCAACATTCTTTTCTACTGTTGCTTTCTGATGCCATGACTCACTACCCTCCCCATAGTCCGAATTGTCCGCGGTCGACGTAAAGCATTTGCGTCGCCATCTTACTTACCTTAGCAGGGCGGTGTGTCACCATGACAACGGTCGTCTCGCGCGACAGCCGTTCGAGCAACGAATATATACGCACCCCGAATGCTTCGTCGATATACGATAACGGCTCGTCGAGCACCAAGAGCTCGGGACGCGAAATGATGGCACGACCCAACAAAGCACGCTGCAACTGACCTCCCGACAAAACACCTATCGGCCGCGCCGCCAAATCCTCGATACCCAAAAGTTCGAGTATCTCCTCAACACGCAGTTGCCACACGCCCGAGAGCCTACCCCGCCGTAAACCCGACGAGTAGAGCCCCGACGCCACGACCTCCGATACAGTAATGGGGAAACGGCTGTCTATGGCATTCTTCTGCGGCAGATAACCTATTTTCAGTTGCTCCACCTCTTGCCCACTCCTGTAATAACGCACACGTCCTGCGCTGGGAGACAAAAGCCTAAGCATGACGCGCAACATCGAGGTCTTACCGCCGCCGTTAGGTCCTGTTATCACCACAAAATCGCCTTGCGACACGACAAGGTCTATGTCGTGCAACACCTCCCGCTCGTCATACGACAAGGATACTTTTTCCAATACAATCAGTGCGTCAGTCGGCTGCGATGGCATAGGCTATGCGTATTATTTCTTTGTCCCAATCGTAGTTGAGGGGGTTGATGATGGCTATACGGGCACCTGTCTCGGCAGCAAATGTCTCTACCTGCTTGGCATTGAACTCGCGTTGCACAAATACTACCCGCACATCGCTCTCACGTGCCTCATCTATGACTTGTTTCAGATGCAAGGCCGACGACTCTTTTCCGGCATTTTCCAAGCACAACTGCACCACGCCATAGTCTTCGGCAAGATAGCTGAGCGTGGGATGATAGATGGCAAATGTCCTTCCGGGCACTCGGCCAAGCACTTCTGTAACCGTAGAGTCTACCTCGCCGATGCGGTCGAGCAAAGCCTCGTAATTGTCGCGATAATAATCGCGGCCGTCGGGGTCAAGCTCGACAAAAGCCTCATACATGTTACGCGCTATGATATAAGCATTCTTGGGAGAGCTCCATATATGCGGGTCGATATCTAATGATTCGTGCATTTTGCCGTCGTGTTCGTGAGTATGTACTCCGACAAGCATGTGCACGCCGGTCGAATTGTCATATACTTTCATGGAAGGATTATTCTGTATCAACTTATCCATCCATGCTATCTCAAAACCTATCTGTCCTATCCTGAAATAGGCCATACTCTTGCCCAAATGCACCAAATGCGACGGTGAGGGGTCGTACGCCTCTGGGTTGCTCCCGGCAGGCACAATACAGTTTATTTCAAAGCGGTCGCCGGCAATATATTCGGCAAAATATTTTTGCGGCAATATCGTCACCGTGACGATAGGTTTTTCCTTGGGCGCAGTCCATGCGCACGATGAAACACCCACAAGCACAACACAAGCACAGCACAAACAGAGCAGATATTTAAGGGGGCTTTTCATTTGTATTTATTTAACCGACTTATATATTTTTTACAAAAATACTATATTCTCCCCAAACATCCTACTGTCGGGGAGAATAAATTGCGATTTTAACATTTTTGTCTCGCGGCAACTTTACTTTTCGTCGGCAGACGGTATTTCCGCGCCATATACCTCGCGATAAAGCAGAGCCGCAACTACCGATAGATTAGTCTTTTCGGAGGCGCCATACGTCATCAGGCACATGGGCAACGGCTTGCGTCCTTCTCCATACGATGGCTGCATATAAAAGAACTCATCATGCAATACGAAACCTAAGCGGCGGTAAAAACCAACTCGACGGCGGCTCATTTCATCAGCAGGCACTTCCACCTCGAGCACCACCGGGCGATTGTCTTCGGCAAGAAGCGCTCGCAGCACATCGGCGCCCGTGCCTTTGCCCCGACATGAAGCGTCGATGGCAAAATGCTCGATATACCGCCAATCAGCCCACTGCCATACGGTGATGAAGCCTACCCGACGGTCATCGTCGCAAACGACACGCAGCTCGAAAGCCGAACAGGCATCGCATAGCGACAGCAGGGACGACCACTCGCGGCGTTCATCCTCAGGAAATGCACTCTCATACAACGCTCGCACAAAGGCGATGCCTTCGTTCCGAGCATCTATACGTTTCATCTGTATCATATCGCACTTTTTCAAGACAAAGATAGTGCATGGAGACGAGAATAAAAAACAGGGCGCTTTATTTTTCCTTGCCCGACCGCTACCGATGTATTCTTTTTCAAAAACAGGATTGCATAAAATGCACATTTTGCCGCTCGACCGCTACTCTGCGCCAACAATCTATCAAATCAATAGGCAAACAATCTTTTTTTGTCGCCGGCGTCTACGATATGAAAAAAAATATCGTTTTAGAGTAGTTCTTTCGTCGCCAATTCATTGCATTTATAAAAAAATAAGTTTAACTTTGCAGGAAAGAGCTGGACAATTAAAATTAACAATATACAAACCAACTAATATCAACTAATATGGGACATCATCAACTGGACTCATTGGACTATAAAATCCTGAAACTTATTGCATCCAATGCCCGTATTCCTTTTCTCGAAGTTGCTCGCGAATGCAATGTATCAGGTGCAGCTATTCACCAACGAGTACAGAAACTTACTAATCTCGGCATTCTCAAAGGCGCCGAATATACGCTCGACTCTAATAAGATAGGGTTTGGCACTTGCGCATACGTAGGTTTTTACTTGCAACAACCGGGCTCATTCAACGATGTAGTAGAAAAACTGCGCCAAATTCCCGAAGTAGTTGAATGCCATTTCACCACCGGACAATACGATATGTTTATCAAGCTCTACGCCCGCGACAACAGCCACATGCTCGACATCATTCACAAAAAACTGCAACCATTAGGGCTGGCACGCACCGAGACGCTTATTTCATTCAAAGAAGTTTTCAAACGCCAGTTGCCCATAGAAGACGTTTCTGTCGAAGACGATGATTGACATATCTTGCCGCTCCGAGGCAGGAAAATAACTATAAAAATTTACGCTGTACGGTGCGGTTGCTACGCCGCCCGGCAGCGTTTTTACTTTTCATGATGAAAGCCCCCATAGATATAGAAGAAATGTTTCAGAACGCCGTTGCATGGGCCAAACATGCCGGCGAAATACAACTTGCCTCGTTCAGGAAGAGCGAGTTGGGGATAGAAGTAAAAACCAACGAGCACGACATCGTGACATTCGTCGACAAATCTTGCGAGGAGTACCTGCTATCGCAAATCACCGAGAAATATCCTTCGCACGCAGTCCTCGGCGAAGAGACGGGTATGCACCAAAAAGAGTCGCCCTTTCTTTGGGTTATAGACCCCCTCGACGGTACCACGAATTACAGCCAAGGTCTGCCTGTGTTTTGCGTCTCGATAGGCTTGCAATATCGTGGCGAAACCCTCTTCGGTGTCGTATATGCCCCCTACCTCAACGAGTTGTACACGGCCGTCGCCGGACAAGGGGCACGCTGTAACGGGAGAGCCATACATGTATCGAAGAAAAAACGGTTAGAACAGTCGGTATTGTGTACGGGATTTCCCGTCGACAAAGACCGCAACCCCGACAACAACCTCGACAATGTAACCCGCATACTACCGCTTGTACGCGGTCTGCGGCGACAAGGCTCGGCAGCTTACGACTTGTGCTGTACCGCCGCAGGCTATCTGGACGGTTATTGGGAAATGGGTATATCGCCTTGGGATGTATGCGCGGGGACGCTTATTGTTACCGAAGCCGGCGGCGAAGTGCGGCCGTTCCGCAACGACCGCAAGGTTGCCATTGCTGCCGGTACGCCTGCCATACTCGACCTGTTTTTCCCGCTTCTTGCCAACCGTCCTCAACACACCTCTCCCGATGGGAGTGGCGACCGATAGCCGACCAACACCATCGCGATATACGACAGGGGCTGCGACGAAATGCTCGACGAGCATACAGTCACAGCCCCTGCGGTTGTTATGAGCGACTTATGTCGCCACCGGGCGACTTACTTCTTTTCGGCACCCACTTTTTCGAGAATACGTGTCAGATGCTGCCAGAAACGCTCTACGGCGGGTATATGCATCCGTTCGTCGGGCGAGTGAACGCCTTGCAACGTAGGACCGAACGAAACCATATCGAGGTGCGGATATTTCGTGAGGAACAAACCGCACTCCAATCCGGCATGGATGGCAAGTATCTCGGGGGTAATGCCGAACAGCTCTTGATAAGCCTCAACGGCAACATCTTTGATATGCGAGTGCATGTTGGGCTTCCAACCGGGATAGCCGTCACCATGAGTAGGCTCTGCTCCGGCCAACGCAAAAACAGCCTCTACCTGTTGGGCTATGTCGTACTTCTCGCTCTCTACCGAACTGCGTTGGCTGGTAGCCACAACGATGGTATTGCCCTCGCGCATCTTCACCGATGCCAGATTGGTAGACGTCTCTACCAACCCCTTGATGTCGCGACTCATTGCCACAACGCCATGAGGTGCAATATAGAGCGCCGTCACAAGATTGCGCACAGTGGTGGCGTCTATTACTTGCGAGGGAGCATCGGCACTCTCCATAGACGACCCCGTAAGGGCATCTACACCGTGCAACTCATCTTCAACCGTAGCGATGAAGCAGTTAAAGTCGGCACGCAACTTTTCTTTGTCGGCATCGGGTACGCCTACTACGGCATGCGCCTCACGCGGAATAGCATTACGCAGGTTTCCGCCGTCTATTTCAGACATAACAAGGTCATAACGCTTCATGCTCTGCCACAAGAAGCGGGCAAGTATCTTATTGGCGTTGCCTCGACCTAAATGGATGTCGCTACCCGAGTGGCCGCCGTTGAGGCCTCTGATATTCAAGCGTACAAAATGATAGCCAGGCTTGGCAGGTTGCAAAGTATAGCGGAACGTCGAAGTCGTATCTATACCGCCAGCACATCCTATGAAGAGCTGCGCATCGTCTTCCGAGTCTAAGTTAAGCAATATGTCACCGCTGATAAGCGAACCGTCGAGGTTGTTGGCACCCGTCAAGCCGGTCTCTTCGTCGACGGTAAAAAGGGCTTGCAGACGCCCGTGCTTCATATCGGGAGCTATCAAAGCGGCAAGGGCAGCAGCCATACCTATACCGTTGTCGGCACCCAACGTCGTACCACGCGCACGCACCCACTCGCCATCGATATAAGTTTCGATGGGGTCGTTCTCAAAATCATGGTCGACATCGCTGTTTTTCTCGCACACCATATCCATGTGTGCTTGCAATATTACGGTGGGGGCTTGCTCGCATCCGGCAGTAGCAGGGACGGTCATCACCACATTGCCAATGGCATCGGTAGCAGCCTCAATCCCGTGCTCACGGGCAAAATCCAATAAAAACGCCCTGATTTTCTCCTCTTTTTTCGAGGGACGGGGCACACGCGTAATAGCATCGAAAATTTCCCATACCAACGCGGGGTTTAGGTCTTTCACATTCATAGTATCTCTATTTTAATTGTGGTTCCGCGACCGCTAACGAGTGTAATCGCGGAAAAATTTATGTTAATTTCACGCATTAATAAATCTTGCAACCAAAATTAGCTTGCCGAAAAGATACAAACATTGATTCTCTTTCATATCTTTGCAACGCATAAATAAAAACAAGGGCGCATACAATACATGCCGTTACATGAATGCACATATAAGCCTTTGACTTTACGAATACAAATATAATAAACTTATGTTGAATACCATACTCATTACAGCACTAATTATCGCGGTGGCTGTCGTTTTATTGGGAATAAGGGTGTTCTTTGTGAAGAACGGCAAATTTCCCGATATGCACATAGGCCACAATGCCGAGCTGAAAAAGAGGGGTATCTCATGCGCCGCAACCACCGATGCCGAGCAGCGCAACCGCAAGAATCTTGCCGATTACTTGACGAACGAATAAAAACTAAAATAGATTATACAGAGAATTATGAAAAAAATTTTCACCGCTCTATGCGCCTTAGCCATTATCGCGTGTTCCTTGCTGTTTGTTCAATGCAAAAATGCCGGACAACAAACAGTCAACGTTGCAAATTCCAATGACACCTCTTTCGTAGGTAACGGACGGCAACTACCTATCGCATATATCAACACCGATACACTCCTGCAAAAATACAACTACGCACAAGACTTGCAGAAAAAACTTCTCGATAAAGCCGAGAACGACCGTGCCAGTATCAACAGCCGTGCTGCCTCGTTGAGAAAAGAACAAGAAGAATTCCAACGTAAATACCAGAACAACGCTTTCCTTTCGCAAGAAAGAATGCAACAAGAATACGAGCGTCTTGCCAAGAAAGAGGCCGATCTGCAAAGCTATGCACAACGTCTCGATAACGAAAACATCGCAGAACAACAAAGGACTCTCATAGAGATAAACGACTCTATCATGTCTTTCATCAGAGAGTATAACAAGACTGCCGGATACGAAGTTATTCTCAACAGCGCAGCCACGCTCTATATCAATCCTGCATACGACATCACGAATGAAATTGTAACCCTTCTCAACAGCCGTTACAAACCGGCACAATAAGACGGGATTTATTATAACGAGCGGGCGACTGAAACATTTCAGTCGCCCGCTTGCTTTTTACGGCAAATCGGCATCGCCGACAAACCGTAAATATTGTTATACATCCCGGTCTTGCGACCGGGACTATCGTTAAACCAAATTGCGGAAATAGTCTATCGTACGATTCAAGCCATCTTCGAGAGTGACCGTAGGCTGCCATCCGCCCAATTTCTCGCGCGCCAAGTCTATATTGGGTTGCCGTTGATGCGGGTCGTCGGCAGGCAGAGGCTTGAATACGATACGCGAATGAGAGCCCGTGAGCCGCAACACCATCTCGGCAAGTTCGAGCATCGTAAACTCGCCGGGGTTGCCAATGTTGACAGGTCCTGTAAAATCGTCGTCGGTCTGCATCATACGCACCATTCCCTCTATCAGGTCGTCGACATATTGGAAACTGCGCGTCTGCATTCCATCGCCGTATATCGTTATATCTTCGCCCCGCAATGCCTGCATGATAAAGTTCGATACCACGCGACCGTCTTGCGGGTGCATGTTGGGACCGTAGGTATTGAATATGCGTATAATCTTGATGCGCACATTATTCTGCCGGTGATAGTCCATAAAAAGCGTTTCGGCGCAACGCTTCCCCTCATCGTAACACGAACGGATGCCTATGGGATTGACATTGCCCCAGTACGACTCTATTTGCGGATGTATGAAGGGGTCGCCGTACACCTCGCTCGTCGATGCCTGCAATATTTTGGCACGCACCTCCTTGGCCAGCCCCAGCATATTGATGGCTCCCATCACTGAGGTTTTGATGGTCTTTATAGGATTATATTGGTAGTGGATGGGCGATGCCGGACATGCCAGATTGTACACTTCATCTACCTCGGCATAGTAGGGATTGATTACATCATGACGTACCAGCTCGAAGTGGTCGTTGCCTATGAGCGGCCTGATATTCTCTTTACTGCCCGTAAAAAAGTTATCGAGGCATATCACATCATTCCCTTCGTTCAACAGTCGGCGGCACAAGTGCGAGCCTATAAAACCGGCTCCGCCCGTCACCAAAATCCGCTTTACATTTCTTTTCATTGTCTTGTATTTAAGGAATAATTGTCCTATGCGTGACCGCGGCATCTCAACCCACCCAATCGCATAGTAAGTGTGCAAACTTATATAAAAATCATGAATTAACCCGATACGCCGTCCAAAAATCGAGCAAACGGTCTTTATTTTCTGTTACCGACAACTTTTGACGAAAAAGGGCGATACGGGTTTCGCACGCCTGTACTTCACGCAATCGCTTCATACCGCAGGTTTAGACGGCACAGAGACCCGGCCTACGGCTGTACGTCACATAAACCAAAACCTATGTTGCAACGGCATATATACAGAAAAGGGTTACAGCCCGACAAACATTGTACTGCAACCCCTCTCGTAAAGCATCTGACACTCTACAAATTATATTGGTCCAACTCCGACAACTTATTATAGTATTGATACTCTATCAGCAAACGGTCTTCGTCGATCCCGTTGAGTTGTGCCATATCGGTCATATACTCCAAGAGCGAGATTTGCCCGCTTTGCAACGCTTTCATCAGCAACGTCCTGTTATTTTGTTGTTCCAACAGTTCGTAGTCTTGCAAGGCCGATTGCAGGGTTGTCACTTCCCTATATAGCTGCGATGCCTCGGAAGCCTTCTGCACGACAGCATCTTCGGTCTGCCATGCTTGCGACAAAGCCCGCGCCCGCTCGGCCTTCACTTCGCTGCGAGTCTTGAACAGGGGTAACGAGATGCCTACGGCAAATCCGTAGAACATATCGCCCACTTCATAGGCTTGCTTATATCCCAACTCGAATTTCGGAATCCATCCTTGCCGGGCTACTGAGAGCTGCATCTCGGTCATCGTCTGTTGCTGTCTGAGCAGTTGCAACGCAGCATCCTGTTGCTGCCACATGGCCACTGCCTCTTGTTCGGTGGCAGGAACTGCCATAACGGGATATTCTGTCAACGCATCGCCGCTTACCGGCAAAACCGAGCCTCCGTTGCAAGCTATCAATGCAGCCACAGCAGCCTCCCGCTCGTTTTGCAACAGTTTCAGACGGGTAGTCTGGCTCAGCCGTTCCAACTCTACTTTGTTCACCTCTATGCGGTTGGCATCGCCCTCTTCGAGCCGCCTGTTATAGAGTGCGGCAAGCGTATCGGCTATGGCCACACGCTCGGTAACAAGCGCGATTTGTTTATTGAGATAGACCAATCTGATGCACAATCCGCGAGCTTGCAAGAGAGTGTTTTGCCGGGCATAACGCACCTGCCGGTCGCCCAACGTTTCTTGTGCTCCGGCGACTTTGTTACGCTGCACATACAACGACGGGAAGTCGAAGCCCTGCATAATGGAAAACCCGTACTTGTTGCCGCCGGGCACTTGACGCTCGGCCCACAGATACTCGAAGTCGAAAGTAGGATTTTCGAGGCTGTTGGCAGCCGAAAGGGCTGCGCGGTCGGCAACGGCCTGTTCCTGCACAGCCTTAACGCCCTTGTTATTGGCGGCGACGCTCTCCAATATGCGCTCTATGGGCTCTTGTGCCTGCGACACCGAGCATACGGCCAACAGAATGATGCCGCCTAATATATATCGTTTCATACATGTTCGTTTTTACGGTTCATCAAATAATACACAATAGGTATAACAAAGGCATTGAGCAACGTAGAGCTTATCAATCCGCCCAATATGACTTGCGCCATAGGGCTCTGTATCTCGTTGCCCGGCGCATCGCCGTTGAGAGCCAAGGGTATCAACGCCAATGCCGACGTAAGCGCCGTCATCAAGATAGGATTCAGACGGTCTATCGACCCGTGCATGACAGCCTCGCGCAACGACACGCCCTCCTCACGCAACGTATTGTAACACGAGATGAGCAACATACCGTTGCGGGTCGCTATACCAAAGAGCGATATGAAACCTATGATGGCGGGGATGCTTATCTCACCGGTCGTGAAACGAAGTATAAACACGCCGCCTATCAATGCCAGCGGCAGGTTGAGCAGGATGATACCCGACTGCGACGCACTCTTGAACTGATGTACGAGCAACAAGAATATAACCAAAATAGAGACCATAGAGGCTATCGCCAAGATACGCGACGCCGCCTGCTCGCTCTCGAACTGTCCGCCATACTCTACGTAGTAGCCTTCTGGCAATTTGACTTGTGCATCGACCTGCCCGCGTATCTCATCGACGACACTGCGCAGGTCGCGCCCGGCAACATTGGCCGATATGACAATCTTACGTTTCACATTCTCTCGGTTAATCGTATTAGGCCCCGCTGCCGAAACAATCTCCGCCACTTGTTGCAGAGGCACTTTCCCATCGGGCGTGTCTATCATCAGGTCGCGCAGTTTTTCGGCCGTGTCGCGGGCATCATCGCGCACCTTCACCGTGAGGTCAAAAGTACGGCTTTCGTCATATACCTGCGACACCACCTCGCCGGCCAACGCCACATTGACAAACTCGGCAAACTCGGGAATCGTTATGCCATACTTGGCCAACAGGTCGCGACGCGGCACGATACGCAGCTGCGGACGCTCGACCTGCTGCTCGATATTCAAATCTACAACACCATCTATCTCACCGGCAAGATGCTTGATGCGATTGCCTATGGCATACATTCTATTCAGGTCTTCGCCAAACAGCTTGATGGCAATCTGCGCTTTCGTTCCCGACAGCATGGCATCTATGCGGTGCGAAATGGGTTGCCCTATCTCGACGTTGACGCCCGACAGGGTAGAGAGTTTGGCTCTTATATCGGCCTTCACCTCCTCATGCGAACGGTCTTTCAGTACAAAAGGTGCTTCCAGCTCGCTAGCATTCACGCCGAGTGCGTGCTCGTCGAGTTCGGCGCGACCTGTCTTCCGCGCCACGGTCTGTATCTCGGGCACTTGTAACAACAGCTCCTCGACCTGACGCCCTATGCGGTCTGACTCTTCGAGCGATATACCGGGCAACGTACCTACATTGATGGTAAACGACCCTTCATTAAAGGGAGGCAGGAAGCTGCGCCCCAACGTAAAGAAGAATACCAACGCCACGGCCAGCAACCCTATCGTTGTGGCCAAAATGGGTTTGTAATGCGACAATGCGCTGTCGAGAGCTTTGTGATATATGCGGTGCAAATGGCGTGTCAGCCACGGGTCTTTCGAGGCTTTCAGCGACTTGTCGCCAGCCAACAGATAACTGCACAAAACGGGAGTAAGCGTCAATGCCACCACCGTAGATGCCACCAAGGCTATGACAAACGAAATGCCTAACGGCTGTAACATGCGACCCTCCATCCCTGAAAGGAAAAAGAGCGGCAGAAAGCTCACGATAATAATCAGCGTAGAATTCAAGATAGGCATACGCACCTCTTTCGAAGCCTCAAACACCACATGCAACACCGACTCGCGCTTCTCGGGCGGCAACAATTGGTTGGCACGCAACCGCTTATATACATTCTCCACATCGACGATGGCATCATCGACCAGCGAACCGATGGCTATCGCCAAACCGCCTAAGCTCATCGTATTGATGGTAAAGCCCATGGCATCGAGCGCCAACAACGACACTATCATAGACAAAGGCAAGGCCACCAACGATATAATGGTGGTGCGCGTGTTCATCAAGAAGAAGAACAGCACGATAACGACAAATATCGCGCCCTCTATCAACGAACGCTGCACATTGCTGATAGAGTTTTCTATAAAATGCGACTGTTTGAAAATATCGGTTGACAACTTCACATCGGCAGGCATATTTTTTTGCAGCTCGGCGAGGGCTGCCTCCACTTTCTCGGTAAGCTCTATCGTACCGGTATTGGGCTGCTTGGTCACCGTCACCAACACGGCGGGTTTCGTCTCTACCGATGCCAAACCCAGCTTAGGCGACTTGTCGGCAATCTCTACGTCGGCCACATCGGCCAATACGACGGGCATACCGTTGACACGCTTTACCACGGCACGACCTATGTCCTCGACATCGGTTGTCGATACGGCACCGCGCACGATATACTCATTGCCATACTCATAGAGCACACCGCCGTTGGCGTTGGTATTCATATTGCGTGAGGCGGCAAGCACCTCATCGAGCGTCACACCATAGTGGTTCATGCGCACAGGGTCAACCGAGATGCGGTACTCTTTCATCTCGCCGCCTATCACCGTTACCTGCGCCACACCTCCGGTGGCGAGCAGGCGCGGACGTATCGTCCAATCGGCAAGGGTACGCAAGTCGCGCATCGAAGTTGTATCGGCCGTAAGCCCCACAATCATCATTTCGCCCAGTATCGACGATTGCGGCCCCATCGTAGGAGTTCCTACCCCTTCGGGGAGGGTTTCGCCCAACAACGCGAGCTTCTCCGATGTTATTTGCCGTGCCAGATAGATGTCGGTACCCCAGTCGAACTCTACCCACACGACAGAAAATCCGGTAGTCGACGACGAGCGTACGCGGCGTACATGGGTCGCGCCGTTGACACTTGTCTCTATGGGGAAGGTCACCAACCGCTCCACCTCTTCGGGAGCCATACCGGGGGCTTCGGTCATCACCACTACGGTAGGAGCATTGAGGTCGGGAAAAACATCCACTTCCATGTGCGACACCCCGTATATTCCAATCAGGAATATCAAGGCCGATACCACAATCACCAACAGGCGATTGTGCAGTGAAAATTCGATAATCTTGTTCAACATGGCGTGGCGAGTTTAATGGTTGTGCGAATGACCCTCGGGTATGATGCCGCTGTTGGCCGCCAATTTCACACGATAGACACCATGCGTCACGATGTGGTCGCCGGGGTTTATTCCGCCGAGTATCTCTACCCGGCTGCCATCGCTCGCGCCCACTTGCACCTCGACTTTCTCGAAGCTGTTGTCGCAAATCATACGATAGACAAAAAAGAGGCTTTGCTCTTCTGTAAGAGCTTCTACGGGCAGTGTCAACACATTCTCGCGCGTTTTGCCCAACAAATATACCTCGACACTCGTGCCAGGCACCAGCGTAGCGCGGTTGTCGAAACCGAACGTTACAGGTATATAATACGAACCCTCGCCGGTGTTCCTTCCATACGAGAGCAACTTACCGTTCATCTTTTCCAGCTCATACAAGGTATCGTCGTACGATGTGACGAAGTGTGCGGTTGTTATGCCCGGCAGGCATGAATAATAACGTTGCGGAACTTCGGCGCGTAATTGCAAGCGTTTGTTCTGCGCTATGGTTGCCAACGGAGCTCCTGCCTCTACGTAGTCGCCCTCTTTTACCCACAACCGGGTTATATACCCGCTTTTGGCGGCCGTTGCCTGCGACCCTTCTTGCGAGTCGGCTCCTACGGCCTCATAAGCCAACCGGGCTTGCTCGTAACGCTCGCGAGCCTGCTCGTACTCTTTCTGCGAAACGATTTTGTCTTTCACCAACGACGACACGCGGTCATACTCGGCCTTGGCCGTTTCGTATGCTACCCGTGCAAGCTCGGCGGCATCACCGGCACCTACATTGCGCGACGATATGGCAAACAATTCCGCACCGGCGCGTACGGCCTCACCCTCTACCCACGAACGAGTATAGTGTACCCTACCAGGTTGCGATGCAACGACCGTAACCACATCGCCGGTAGCACCCGTCACGCTGCCCGAACAGCTTATCACCGTTGCAAAACTTCGGGGTTGCACCTCTTCGGTGGCAAGACCTATCGCCTCGGCTTCGCCGGGCTTTAACGAAATAGCCCCTTCGTGTTCATGCGCATGGAGCTCACCATCATGCGCGTCGTGGTCATGTTCTTCAAGTGCATGATTGTGCTGCCCCTCGGCAGCCTCATGCTCGTGCCCTTCGTGCCCGTTGCCGACACATGCAGCCAACAGATATACGCACGAAAGCAATATAATAGAAATATGCTTTTTCATAATGTATTATGTTATACAATCGCGATATGGCAACACACAACCCCACGGTATGCTATACCACTCATTGGGTTATTGCCATCGCAAAAAACAGATTGGAAAAATAATTATAGAAACTGCCTCAGAGACAAAAGAGGCAAAACCGACATTATGCCACGTATACAGGGGGAGCCCGCAAGCCGCAGAGCGCACACACTGCGCACATGCAACAATGCTCTTGGTCGATATAATAGGGTATAATAGAATGCTCGTCTATCTCGGGCAGCTCGACACAGCCCCATAATACGGCTATCAATGGTACCATTCCGTCTCGGTCGTTACCATGAGAGCTTATCGATGAAGTGTTCTGCAATGCCTGCATCTTCAAAGGGCAGTCATTACAACTCAAAGGCTCATCGGTACCGTGCGACTCTTTATTCTCCGTATCGCCACCCCACAACAGGCATATATGCCCGTCTTCGTGATGATGATGCGGCAATACCATCGTCACCACCCCCACAAAAGAGGCTATCAATAGTGATATGATGGCAATATAACGTTTCATGTGTCGCATTGGTCTTGTCGGAACAAAGTTAAACATTTTTGCCAACAAGAAATCCGATTATAACTTTTTTTCACTTACATAGTGCTACCTGTCGCAGAGCCGCGACAAAACACCCCGACCGGACATGCAATATCAACAACTCAATCGCATACAAGACGTTCCCGACGACAAAACAAGGATTACCCCGACAACCCGACTTTCGGAACTTGTGCGACGACCCGACAACAAACAGGAATTAAATTCTGAAAAGATACAAAATTAATGTCCGCCTCATTTGTTATTATATAGGCATTTGTTACTTTTGTAACGCTTTACGAAATGCATTTTATAAACAATAAATACAATCTTATCATGGCACTGAAAATTACAGATGAAAATGCGAAAGAGCTCATCGGTTCGGGAAAACCCGTAGTAATAGACTTTTGGGCAGAGTGGTGCGGTCCTTGCCGTCAAATAGCTCCCATTGTAGACGAGTTGGCTACACAATACGAGGGACAAGTTACCATAGGGAAATATAATGTCGACGACGACTCTGAGCTCAGCTCCGAGTTCGGTATCCGCAACATTCCTACCCTTCTCTTCTTCAAAGACGGCAAATTGGTAGACAAACATGTAGGCTCTGCCAACAAAGCAGCTCTCGAAAATAAGGTAAAAGCACTCTTGTAAGCATATACCATTCCTTACGAGCAGCTCTCATCAAACAGCGAGCTCATCGATATGCAACTATGGGGTTGTGGCGAATCGACAAAAGAGGCCACAACCCCGCTTCTTTTTCAGTTCGAAAATTCTTTAACATACCGCATTTTGATATATCACAATAGATATTTATCTTTGTAAGTTGACTTGCCGGACAACAAAACTGCGGCTATATGAGCGACAGCAGCAAGGCAGTCTGTTACTATCATAAAAACGAAAACTCAATCATTACCACTATGGAAATGCTGAAAACCTCTTTTGCAGGATTGGTCCTCAAAAATCCCCTTATCGTAAGCAGCTGCGGGCTTACCAACAATGCCGACAACAATGCACGCCTCGCCCAAGCCGGTGCGGCTGCCATCGTACTGAAATCTGTCTTCGAAGAACAAATCGTCCGCGAATCGCAACACCTTGCACAAACCGGCGCACATACCGAAGAGGCCGATTACATGCAGGCCTACCTGCAAGCAGGCGTACTCAACGAATACATTACGCTTATCAAACAAAGCAAACAACGCTGCGACATACCTATCATTGCCAGCATCAACTGCAACACGCCGGGTAATTGGGAATACTTTGCCCGTGCCATCGAAGAGGCCGGCGCCGACGCATTGGAGCTCAACGTTATGAGCATATCTACCGACATAGAGGCTCCCTACGGCGCCTTCGAGCAACGCCACATCGACATCCTCAAAGCCGCCCGCAAAGAGACACGCCTGCCGCTCATCATCAAGCTCGGCAACAACCTCTCTTGCCCCGTGCGCCTCATCAACGAACTATATGCCAACGGAGCTGCCGCAGTGGTACTTTTCAACCGCTTCTACCACCCCGATATAGACATCGATAAAATGGAATATACCGCCGGACACATTTTCAGTGAGCCGGCCGACCTCTCGAACGCTCTGCGGTGGACGGGCATCGCCTCGGCAACTGTGAAGAATGCCAACATCGCCGTATCGGGCGGCATACAAAACGGCAAAGACATTGTCAAAGCCATTCTGGCCGGAGCTACCGCCGTAGAAGTATGCAGCGCCATATACCGCCACGGCGACGAGTGGATTACTACCGCTCTCGGCGAAATAGAGAATTGGATGCACCAAAACAACTTCGGCTCCATCGCCTCTTTTGCCGGAAAACTCAACGCCAAAGCCCCTGCACACGCCGACAATCTGGAACGCACACAGTTCCTCAAATATTTCGGTTCGCACCTATAACCTATCCCTTATATATGAACACAGCAATTGAAGTCAAGAACAACATTTGGTGGGTAGGCGCCAACGACCGCCGCACCCATCGCTTCGAGAACTATTGGCCTCTGCCCAAAGGTGTCGCATACAACGCTTATGTCGTAAAAGACGAGAAAATAGCCCTTATCGACACTATCGAGCAAGGCTTCCTCAACGACTACCTCGAAAATGTAGAAACGCTCTGCAACGGCGCTTCGCCCGAATACCTTGTCATCAATCACATGGAGCCCGACCACTCGGGGTCTATCAAGGCTATCATGTCGCGGTATCCGGAGATTACCCTCGTGGGCAATACCAAGACATTCCCCATCCTCAACAACTACTACGGTTCGCACTGCCGCACATTGGAGGTAAAAGAGGGTTGCGAGATATGCCTCGGCAGCCGCTCGCTCACCTTCTACATGGCGCCCATGCTGCACTGGCCTGAAACGATGGTTACATATATTGCTGCCGACAAGCTGCTTTTCAGCGGCGACATATTCGGCGCCTTCGGCACACTCGACGGCGGCATATTCGACGACGAGCTCGACCTCGACTACCTCGAAGAGGAGATAAGCCGATACTACTCAAACATCGTCGGGAAATATGGCGTGCCGGCTCAAAATGCCCTTAAAAAGCTCACAGCGCTGCCCATAAAGACTATCTGCGCCACCCACGGTCCTATATGGCGCAGCCACATCGCCGATATTGTAGCAAGATACGACAAATGGAGCCGTTATGCCACAGAGCCCGGCGTGGTAATTGCATTCAGCTCTATGTATGGCCACACCGAGAAAATGGCCGACCTCATCGCCCGCTATCTGCGCGCTGCCGGCATACACCATATACGCATCTACGATACGTCCGAGACACATCCGTCGTATATCATCAACGATATATTCCGCTACAAGGGCGTCATCTTGGGCAGCCCGGCATACAACGGCAACATTTATCCCACGATGGAGACACTGCTCAACGAGCTGGCTCACATGGGTATCAAAAACCATTACGTGGCCTTCTTCGCCAATAAGACATGGGGTGGAGGCGCACTGAAACACTTCAAAGAGTTTGCCGAAACTATCAAATGGGAAGTTGTTGACGAACCTTGCGAAGCGTGGGGCGAACCCAAAGAGTGCGATGCCGACCACTGCCGACGCATTGCCGATGCCATGGCGGCCAAACTGTTGCAATCGTAATCACAACTCATATTACCCTACTCACGCGGGGCTGCGACGGAATGACACATCCGACACAGCCCCGCAATTTTTTCGCGACCTCTATCCTGCCCCGCACAGGCAAAAACTATCGGCAATGTCGCCCGCTCGGAGTATAAAACCGCAACGGCAACTGCCGAAGCAATATCGCCGCCCCGGCCGGCTTACATAACATCACCACACCATTTTGGCAGTCATCGGCCAGTGTCCTGTCGAGGTAAGGGTTACGATATATGCACCTCGCGACATCTCGCCCATAGGCAGCACTACCGTAGTAGCTCCCGCACGCAAGGGTACAGCCAGCACCGTCCGACCTGCGGCGTCATACACGGCAATCTCTGCCCCCTCGCCTGTCTCGGGGAAGATGGCTGCGAGATTATCGCCGTCGCGGCACAATTCGATGCGCTGTTGCGCTGATTTGGGAACAAGCTCGCTGCTCGGGTTACGATATATCTCCTCGCCATTGTCGGTGACACATAACAGCGTATAGTGCCTTCCTTCGCGCTTCATCCGTGTATAGCCTATGCCTTCTATCCACTCGGCCTCGTACGGGTCGGTCAACGTCGACAATTCTATATGGAAACCATATTGCCAGCCGTTTTGCAACAAAAAATAATAATCGAGGTTATCGACAATGTACTCCTCGTTTATCATCCCAGCCAAGTCGCTCATGGCTATCTTGTAACAGCGACGGGACTCGCCTGCCACGGTAACACTCTCTATCTCAACGACATCTATCTGCTCGCCGGTGACAGCTATTTGAGAGATACATCCTTCGTCGGGTTCTACGGCATAGGGGGCATAATTGAAATACGAGTCGTTGCCGGGTTGCCATGCGTAACTGAAATAGGGAATCTCCTCGCCTTCACCCCGGGCATAGATGACATTGAGCGCTTGCGTGCAAGTACTCCCCAATCCTACGTATCGGGTGATGCCCTGCTCCGTCTCTCTCAGGGTAATACCGTTCCACGAAACATATCCGGGATGCTCGGCATCTTCTTCGCACCTTATCGACAACGTATCGCCATCTATATCGCCAACAAACGTCCACTCTTTGGTCGTCGTGAAGGTAGGCTCGTATGTTCCGTCCTCTGAGGCAGGAACGACTGCCGCCGGTTGTGCAAGCCGAGGTTGAGCGAAAGCCGGTTGTTGCCCGGTCGGTGTCTGCGGCTCATCGCCGGTGACCGTATTACGGAATATCACCTCTCCTCCATCTGTTACGTAAGCAAGGGTATATAGCCGGTACTCATCGCGGTCTATCTTCATATAGCCTATTCCTTCGACCCACGCATCGGAATAGGGCTCAGAGATTGTGCCCATACCCGAAAATATCTCCCGGTCATACCTATGTGACCCGCCTTTCATATCGGTAGCTACGCCTACGCTCTGCGACTCCAAATTGTACCGGCAACGCATCTCGCCCGATATTTCCACACTATCTATCGACAGGACTTTGACTCTCTTCCCGTACGCACGCGAACAAATGCCGGTACATTCGTTATATAACGACAATATTACGGTTGTATCTCCCGGCTGCCAATTATAGTCGAAGTAGGTAACATCCTCGCCTTCTACCGTGAAACCCAATAGAGCGTATAAGTCAGAGGCGCCATTATATATATTAGGAGCCAAAATTTTCACCGTCGAGTCGGCCTCTTTAAGCTCCATGCCTGCCCAAGAAAAATACTCGGGGTAAAGCCCCTCATGCCAAGGTTCTTCACATTTTATCCGCAACGTATCGCCTTGCACGTCGCCTACATATACCCACTCTTTGGAATTGGTAAAAGTAGGTGCCGGTATAACGCCGGCAGCCATGACTGCCGCAACAGAGGCAGCCGACAAGAGCATCGAAATAGTAATTGTTCTTTTCATAGGCATTCGTTTTTCAGGGTTATAGATATTTGCTATTTGTTATTTGCTTTGCGGAATATAGATTTCGCAAAATAAAATCTATGTTGTTTTATCTTTTTCCGAATGTATTGTCACTTCCCGACAACCAAGCGGCTTAGTCGGCAAAATTCAGGATGAAAAAATCGGAATACCCTCAATCGGCAAAACCGAAAGAAGGATTTTTCTTTTCGACAGCTTTACAGCTGTATCCCGAAGCCGTTTTTATCATGGCATTACAAACTATAATTTACGATGTAAATATAAAAAACAGGAAGCGCATAAGCAAGTATCGGACGTAAAAACTATTTATTTTATACTATTCTGTATCAGCCGAAAACAAATCGACCGTATATCCATCAACCCGGCAGCAAAATTCCGGGACGAAGTCGCCTCAAAGATGTTCTTGACACTCCGCACTTGACAACTACGTCCTTGTTTTCCGACAGGAGGGAAAAGAAAGAAAAAGGGAATAGAAGCATTCGCATGACTGCCTTTGATTGTTGCAACGCATCTCAGGGAAGCCATCCGATGAGGGCAGCAATGCGAGGTTCTTGGGTTAAAAATGCTCAAATCTGCCTTGAACAATTGTTTTATTATCGCTTTTTATGATTTAGCATTTCCTTTCTACCCTTTGGCGAAAGGAAATATATTGTACATTTGCATAAACGTAACAGGCAAGAGTATGAGAAAAAAACTATTATGGCTCTTTTGCATTGCCGTGATGTCATGCGTTACCGCAGCGGCTGCCGGAAAGGCTGAGTTGACTTTCGAAGAACCGTTATACGACTTCGGCCGAGTGGACGAGGAGGGCGGCGAGGTATCGCACGATTTTCTTTTTACCAACACGGGCGACGAGCCTTTGGTGATATATGAAATAAACACCAACTGCGGTTGCACCGATGCTCAATTCCCGCAGGCTCCCATCTTACCGGGCGAAAAAGGGAAAATCACCATCATTTTCTCGCCCGAGGGCAACCCCGGCGAATTTGCCAAAGAGATTATCATAAAAAGTAACGCCAACAAGAAAAAAACACGTCTCCGCATAAGAGGCGCCGTTTTTCCCAAACAATAAGATTGCATTATGAAAAAGAGTTTTGTCATTGCATCGGTATGTGCGGCTTTGGCTTGGGGGGCAACCTCGGCACAACCGGTCATGAAATTCGAAGAGAAAAGCCATAACTTCGGTATCTTCGACGAAGCGATAGAGACCGTAAGCTACAATTTTGAATTTACCAACACAGGCACTGAGCCGTTGGTGATAAAAAACGTACGTACAACGTGCGGCTGCACGGCTTCGGAATATACGCAGACGGCCGTGGCTCCCGGAGCAAAAGGTTCGGTAAAGGTCACTTACAATGCAGTAGGCCGACCGGGACGTTTCAGCAAAGGGATTTATGTATATGCCAATTCGCAACCCGAACGTACCATACTGCGCATTACGGGCGAGGTAGTGAAAGGCGACCATCCGCAATCGGTACAATACGCTTACAAGATAGGGAATTTGAAGCTGAAAACGCTGCATGTTCCCCTCTCGAAAGTGGTGAAAGGCAAAACGTCGAGCGGCTTCATAGAGGTAGTCAACGCCTCGCAAGATACTCTCTGCCCGGTTGCTGCCAACACCCCGCAGCACCTGCGCGTACGCATGGTGCCCGACACCCTGTTGCCCGGCGAGGATGGCCGACTGGTCATTACCTATAACCCCGACGCGATTGACGACTGGGGCTACCGTCGCGATGAATTTACCCTGACAGGGGTTACTGCCGACAACAAACCGCTCTCGGAGGCCGAATATAAGACCATCAGCGTGTCGGCAACGATTACCGACGACTTCGACAACATGAGCGAAGAAGAGAAAGCCAATGCTCCCATCTTGGTAACAGGCAAGAAGATTGTCGATTTCGGTATCGTAACGGGCAGCCAGAAAACGCAGCAAATCGTCTATATCGCCAATGTGGGCTATTCGCCGCTGGTCATCCGCAAAGTGCGCAACGAGAATGCCGTCATAACGGCCAAACCGAAAAAAACGACACTCAAACCGGGACAATCGACACAACTTGTCATCGAGATAGACCCGAAACGCGCCCATTCGAACCTATTGCTGAGCGACATTTACATCGTGAGCAACGACCCCACGAACTCGTCGCAACAAATACGCATAACCGCCGAATTTCAATAACATAAAACACACACAGAAAAGATGGAACACCCCGAGAACGAATGCCAATATGAAGGCCTCACCGTAAATAAAGGGATAGAACAACCGCCCTCGATAAATCCGTACCTCAAACATACGCACCGCCGCAAGCTATACACCGCAGGCGAATATGTAGAGGGTATCATCAAAGGCGACGTATCGATGCTGAGCCAAGCCGTCACGCTGGTCGAGAGCAACCTGTATGAGCACCGTTCGCTCGCACAAGAGGTGATAGAGAAGTGCCTCCCGCACACATGCAAATCGGTACGCATAGGTATTACCGGTGTACCGGGAGCCGGCAAAAGTACTTCTATCGACGTTTTCGGGCTGCACGTGCTGCGCAACCCCGGCAACAAGCTCGCCGTACTTGCCATAGACCCCAGCAGCGAGCGGTCTAAGGGGAGCATCCTCGGCGACAAGACCCGCATGGAGAAGCTGGCAGTACACCCGTCAGCATTTATCCGCCCCAGCCCATCGGCCGGTTCGTTGGGCGGCGTAGCACGAAAAACCCGCGAGACCATCGTGCTGTGCGAGGCTGCCGGATATAACAACATCTTCGTAGAGACGGTGGGGGTGGGACAGAGCGAAACGGCCGTCCACTCGATGGTCGACTTTTTCCTGCTCATCCAACTGGCCGGTACCGGCGACGAACTGCAAGGCATCAAACGAGGCATCATGGAGATGGCCGACGGCATTGTGATAAACAAGGCCGACGGTAACAACATAGAGCGCGCCAAGCTGGCACAGGCGCAATTCAGGAACGCCCTGCACCTCTTCCCGCTTCCGCCTTCGGGTTGGACTCCGAAAGTACTTACCTACTCGGGATACTACGAAATAGGCATCGACGAGATATGGCAGATGATAAACGACTATCTCGACTTTGTACATAAAAACGGATATTTCGAGCACCGCAGGCAGGAACAGGCCAAATATTGGATGTACGAAACCATCGACGAGCAACTGCGCAACAACTTCTATAACAATCCCATCATCAAGGAGATGCTCGAAGAGAAAGAAGAGCGCATTCTCGGCAACACACAAACGTCGTTTACTGCCGCGCACGATGTTTTGGAATACTACTTCCGGCACAAAGAGCAACAAAAGCCACCGACACAGGGGTAAAAAGCCTCTTCACTCGCGGCAAAACATATCGGTAAGCACACGGTAACACGGTGCAAAACAAATTACCACTTATCACGGGCATAAAAAGCTATCATTCTCTTTTTTATGCCCGATGTTTATATTAACTTTGCACGCCCTTAGGGAAAACCAGCATACGGCAGCAGGAGATTGCCCCGACTGCCCTGAAACCATATCAATTTCGGGTTAATAAATGAAAGTACTGAAATTTGGCGGCACCTCGGTAGGTACCGTAGAAAGCATCAAGAATGTAAAGAAAATCGTAGAGCAATGCTGCGAACCGGTCATCGTAGTGGTATCGGCATTAGGCGGCATTACCGACAAACTCATAGAAACGGCTCACAAAGCCTGCGAACGCGACGAGAGCTACAAAGAAAACATGCAAGCCATACGTGAACGGCACATGCAAGTCATAGCCGGCGTAGTACCGCAAGCTCATCGCGACGAGATAGAAGAACGATGCGGCAAGCTGCTCGACGAGCTGGAAAACATATATCACGGAATATTCCTCATCAAAGACCTCTCGCCCAAAACGCTCAATGCGATTGTAAGCTACGGCGAACGTCTCTCGTCGACCATCATCAGCAAGGTGATAAAAGATGCCGAGCTCTTCGACTCCCGCGAATATATCAAGACGGTGCCTCAGTTCAACAAGCACATCGTCGATTTCGACACGACGAACCGCCTTATCCGCGAGCACTTCTGCCGTCTGCCCCGCGTGGCTTTGCTGCCCGGATTTATCTCGGCCGATAAAACGACCGACGATACCACCAACCTCGGCCGAGGCGGCTCGGACTACACGGCTGCCATACTCGCCGCTGCCCTCGATGCCGACAAATTGGAGATATGGACCGATGTAGACGGCTTCATGACCGCTGACCCCCGAGTTATCAATTCGGCCTACGTCATAGACCACCTCTCGTTTACCGAGGCTATGGAGTTGTGCAACTTCGGCGCGAAAGTCATATACCCGCCCACGATATACCCGGTGTTCCACAAGAACATCCCTATTGTCATCAAGAACACATTCAACCCCGATGCTCCCGGCACGCTCATCAGCAATACGGAACAGATGTCGACGGGGAAAAGCATCAAAGGCATATCGTCTATCAACGACACGAGCCTCATCACCGTTACGGGACTGGGTATGGTAGGCGTCGTAGGTATCAACTCGCGCATCTTCAATGCCCTTGCACGTTCGGGTGTGAGCGTATTCCTCGTTTCGCAGGCTTCGTCGGAGAACAACACCACTTTTGCCGTGCGTAATGCCGATGCCGACCTCGCCGTAGAGGTGCTCAACAAAGAGTTCGCTACCGAAATCGCCTTGGGCGAAATAAGCCCGGCACGCGCCGAGAAAGGACTTGCCACCGTTGCCATCGTGGGCGAAAACATGAAGAACAGACCCGGTATCGCAGGGAAACTGTTCGGTACACTGGGGCGCAGCGGTATCAATATCATCGCCTGCGCACAAGGCGCACAAGAAAAAAACATCTCGTTCGTCATAGAGAGCAACAGCCTTCGCAAAGCGCTGAATGCCATCCACGACTCGTTCTTCCTCTCTACCTCGCAGGTACTCAACCTCTTTGTCATGGGTGTGGGCAGCGTAGGCGGCGACCTGCTGAAACAGATAGCCAAGCAACAACAGAACCTGCTGAAAAACAAGGCACTCTGCCTGCGCGTAGTAGGTATTGCCAACTCAAAGAAGTGTATCTTCAATCGCAATGGCATCGAGCTGGAACATTACAAAGAGCTGTTGTCCGAGTCAAAGACCGATTCGTCGCCCGAATATTTCAGAGACCAAATTCTGCAAATGAATATCTTCAACGCTGTCTTCGTAGACTGCACCGACAGCGCCGATGTGGCCGCACTCTACTACGACCTGCTCGACAATAACATATCGGTGGTGGCAGCCAACAAGATAGCTACCTCGGGAAGCTACGACAGCTACATCAGACTGAAAGAGACAGCAGCCCGCCGCGATGTGAAATTCCTTTTCGAGACCAACGTGGGCGCCGGACTGCCTATTATCAACACCATCAACGCCCTCATCAACAGCGGCGACAATATTCTGCGCATCGAGGCGGTACTCTCAGGCTCGCTCAACTTCATTTTCAACACCATCAGCGAGCAGATACCTCTGAGCCGCGCCATCGAAATGGCTCACGAGGCCGGATATAGCGAACCCGACCCGCGCATCGACCTCAGCGGGCAAGATGTGGTACGCAAGCTGGTCATATTGACTCGCGAAGCAGGCTACGTCATGGAACAAAGCGATATAGTCCGCAGCCAATTTATTCCCGAAGAGTATTTCAAAGGCAGTCTCGAAGAATTCATGAAGAAAATCAAGAATCTGGATGCCGAATTCGAGACTCGCCGCCGCCAACTCTCGGAAGAGGGAAAACGCATGCGCTACGTTGCCACCTTCGTCAACGGGAAAGCCGAAGTCGGGTTGCAAGCTGTCGACAGCCGCCACCCCTTCTACCACCTCGAAGGCAGCAACAACGTGATACTCATCACCACCGAACGCTACAAAGAGTACCCCATGATTATCAAAGGTTACGGCGCAGGCTCGGCAGTCACCGCAGCAGGCGTCTTTGCCGACATCATCAGCATAGCCAACATACGATAATGAAAACTGCGCGCATCTTCACAGGGATTTTTCTCGCCATCGCCTTCGTAATGGGAGCAGCAAGCTGCTCGTCCGACCAAGAATATCGGGTGTTGAACGGGATGCTCCATACCCCTTACACCGTGAAATATGAAGCCACAGAGAGTTACGACGGGGAAATACGCGACCTCTTGCAGGCATATTACCACTCGATAAACCCGTTCGACAGCACCTCTATCATTTCGCGCGTCAACCGCAACGAGGATGTCGTCACCGACTCTATCTTCCAATCGGTATTTGCCGTCGCCACCCAAGTAGCACAAAGCACCGACGGTGCGTTAGACGTAACCTGCACCCCCCTCATCAACTTGTGGGGTTTCGGATTTGCCAACGACAGCGCCGCCATTACGCAAGCTACCATAGACAGCATACTCACCATTGTAGGATATGAGAAAGTGCATATCGACTCGGCAGGATACGTCAGGAAAGACGACCCCCGCATACAACTCAACTTCTCGGCGCTCGGCGACGGATGCAGTTGCGACCTCATAGGCCATCTGTTGGAAAGTCACGGCGTGAAAAATTATCTGATAGAGGTAGGCGGCGAGGTGCGTTCGTGCGGCGTCAATGCCCAAGGCAAAGGCTGGCGCATAGGCATCGTGACACCCGAAGATGACCCCGAAGGCATCAACAACGACCTGCAAGCCATAGTAGCGTTGCAAGGCACTCACGGACTGGCTACGTCGGGCAACTACCGTAACTTCCACGAGAAAGACGGACATAAATACGGACACACCATCAACCCAAAAACCGGCTATCCGGCCGAACAGGATGTACTGAGCGCAACCGTTATTGCGCCCTCGTGCATGGTTGCCGACGCCTATGCCACAGCCATCATGGTGACGGGACGCGAAAAAGCGGCTGAGCTGGCACGCCTCCACCCCGAAATAGCTTATTACCTCATATACAGCCTGCCCGACGGAACGATGGCAACGGAATACTCGGCATCGTTCGAACCCTTTTTGCAACAATAAGGCAAACACTGCTTTCTACACCCACACCTCTCGGCCTACCCGATTGCGACCGACAAGAGTAAGGCGACGAGGCAAGAAAAGAGATATTGCAAAATATGACCATTTTGCCTACATTTGTACGCATGAAATACAACTCTCTAACTCTCTGCCTGCTAACCCTTGCAGGCTTGTTTGTGGCGTGTACTCCCAATAGCAATACGCTGCAACCCGAAACCGGGTACCTCATCGTTATGAGCGAGGACTCGTGCCGCAACATCTCGTACAACGACGAGCAACGTTTTGCCGCCCCTTTCCGCAACATGTCGCTATACTACAACGGTCTGGCACTCGTATGCGACTCGGACGCCTTGCACGGCTACGTCAACAACAAGGGAGAGTTTACCATCCCCGCCCGCTACAACCGTGCAACGGTATTCAGCGAAGGGCTTGCGTGGGTACTTAAAAAAGGCGATATGCCCGGAGCCATCGACGATGGAGGCCGTGTGAAACTCTCATTGCGCGACGCCGTGGCGGTAAGAGCTTTCCACGAAGGCCATGCCGCTTTTGCTACGGTGAAACGCGGCATTACCCTGTGGGGATTTATCAATAAGAAAGGCGAAGAATCGATAAAACCGCGTTTCAAAGCTGTCAAAAACTACTGTCAGGGGTTGGCCGCCGTTCAAGATATAAGTACCGGACTTTGGGGATATATCGACCTCGCCGACTCACTGCGCCTCCCGTGCCGCTACACAGAGGCCAACTCGTTCGACGATGAAGGCACAGCCCTTGTACGCGACGACAAGGGATACCTTCTCATAGACCGTAACGGCAGCCCCCTCACCATGCTATCGTCGTATGAGATAATCATTCCCGACGGCGAATATCTGCGCGTGTGCTATGACAAAAAATGGGGATGGTGCGATAAAAACGGCGCAACCTTCATCAAACCATGCTACGACGATAGCCGGGCTTTCAGCAATGCCCCGCTGGCTCCGGTACTTGTCAGAGGCAAATGGGCTTACGTAGACCGTAGCGGCAAGATAGCCATCAAACGCCAATTTGCCGACGCCTATCCGTTTATAGACCACCATGCAGCCGTTAAGGCCGGTACGGTATGGGGATTTATCGACGAAAACGGCCACTATGTAGTCAATCCGCAATACAATGCCATACCCACCGACTACCTGCATCAAGCCCTCGGTGAAGGCAGCGCATTTACAACCCTCGACATCGACCGATAGACATATCATCGACCGACAACAATAGTATCCTAACCCGCTACCGAGCTCTGCAAAGACGCCCGGCCTTCGTGCAAGAGCAGGAGACTACCACGACATGCCGATATACCCGACATGCCGACACATTGTCAGCCGGAACTATTCCAGCCAAACCGGCTTCTGAGAAAACACGCAGCCGACTCAAAAAAAATTCTTTGCAACTTTCTTGTGGCTCGACATGCGAAAAACATGGGCTGCGAATGCCGATATATCAAAATAATCGCTACCTTTGCACTCCGTCAACCACACACAAGGAGTGATGCTCGAGTGGTTGAAGAGGCACGCCTGGAAAGCGTGTATACGTCAAAAGCGTATCGGGGGTTCGAATCCCCCTCACTCCGCAAATTAAGAGACTATCCAAATTCGACAAACGCCTTGCAAAATATTGCAAGGCGGTTTGTATTATTTCAACCTTTAAAGCCGCTAAAAAGCTCTCTGTTTAGTCCGAATCTCCTTATTTACGGATTTCTATATTCAGCATTTACTTCGATTGAACAATGCCATCGCGCATTTCTATACTTATATGATAAGTTATCCTATATTCTTGCTTTCTTCAATCCTTCCAAATATTATCCCACTCATCTTCAAGCCGAACAGAAGCCAATGGATTTACAAATTCAATGTGCTTACTTGACGCCTTTACCCCTGCTCCTTCGAGCCATGGACGAGGAATAAGTATATTACCACTTTTGCTAAGATGTTTATTTCTTTGATATCCTGTCAAATACCACTCCTCAGATGTAAGAATCAGATCTATGATTTGTTTGCGGGAAAGAATAAAAAAGCGGAATACGGGTTGTAATTCCGTGCCCGAAACATCAACAAATATCCACGGAGAATCTATTTTACTCTCTACAAACCTACGCCCTTGTACCATATCAACCTTACCTTCCTTATCAAAAAATGGAGCATGGCTCATCCCTACATGAAATGCGCCTCCGGTTGTAGTTTTAACTTGAATAGTTCTTATCATTCCTGTTTTGTTGTTACGGCAGAAAATATCATATCCACTCACGTTATTAACCGTAAAATTGGCTATTGCAGCATCGTACCCCAACAACAACAGCCGCGAAAGGACTATATATTCACCTATTGCACCCTTACTCTGATTCGAAATATTTTTCATACTCTTCTACTCATAATTTTATACATATAGGTGAACTTTGACAAGATAATAATCTTCTCAAGCTCACCTATATTTTATATAATAACATCACAGGAAGGGTCTGCAATCTATTGCAGAACGTCTCTTTGCACTCCAGTGTCCGGCCGGCATTGCCGATTCACTGCCATACAGAAGAGGTATTGTTACTCTTCCTCCCCGCCATCCTTACCGGAGTGTTTCAGCACCTTGGCATCGAGATAGAACACAATCTCCTCGGCTATATTGTTGCAGTGGTCGCCGATACGTTCGAGACGACGTATGATGCTTATCAGATTGAGGCACTCGGTAGCCCGTTCGGGTACTGCTTGCAGATGCTCGGCAATGATAGGTACCGCAGCGTGATTGAGTTCATCTACCCGGTTGTCCATCTCGAAAATGGTAGTAGCTATTGCCGACGACTCTTGGTCGTATGCCTCGCGGGTGCGACGCAGCATCTCCTTGCCTATGGTTATCATCTCTTTGATACCGGTACGCTCGAAGAGTTCGGCCTCGATATTGATGTCGGGATAGTCTATGACAAAGCGGGCAATACCGTCGCAGAAGTCGGCAATACGTTCGAGGTTGGTGCTTATCTTCATCGTCGAGAGAGTAAAGCGCAGGTCTAAGGCAACGGGGTTATAGAGGGCTATAATGTCCTCGCAATCGCTGTCGATTTTCAGCTCGAAAGCATTGACACGCTTTTCGCGGCACGTTACTTCGCGTGCCATCTCTTTGTCTAACGAGAGGAGAGCTTCGCCGGCACGGTTGAGTTGCGAGCCGACAAGGTCCCACATGTCGAGTACTTCTTGTTTGAGTCGCTCCAATTCTTGCTGAATGTATATCATAACGGTTACAGTTTGTTACTCCCCTGAGGGAGCGGTTGATGATTCTCTTTTTTCGAACTACAAATTTATACAATGCCGGCAGTGCAAAGGCTACGCATCTGTTACAGTTGCATTACATTGGCATTACATCCTGCGGAGGGATTACTCCTCGGCAGGATGCGTAAGCGCCTGCATGATGAGGGCTTCTATCTCGTCGGCCAACTCGGGGTTATCGGCAATGCACTTTTTGGCCATGTCGCGACCTTGTCCCAGCTTGGTATCGCCATAACTGAACCATGAGCCGCTTTTCTTGATGATTCCCTTATCTACGCCGAGGTCTATGATTTCGCCGGCCTTGGAGATTCCCGAGCCGAACATGATGTCAAACTCGGCACGACGGAAGGGAGGCGCAACCTTGTTTTTCACAACCTTTACGCGGGTCTGGTTGCCTATCACCTCATCGCCGTCTTTGATTTGCGAAATGCGGCGTATATCGAGGCGCACCGAAGCATAGAATTTGAGGGCATTACCGCCGGTCGTCGTCTCGGGATTGCCAAACATGACGCCCAACTTGTCGCGCAACTGGTTGATAAATATACAGGTGGTATTGGTCTTGCTGATGGTCGCCGTAAGTTTTCGCAGCGCTTGCGACATGAGGCGAGCTTGCAAACCCATCTTCGAGTCGCCCATATCGCCTTCTATCTCGGCTTTGGGGGTAAGAGCGGCAACAGAGTCTATCACGACAATATCGACGGCCGACGAACGGATGAGTTGCTCGGCTATTTCGAGGGCTTGCTCGCCGTTATCGGGTTGCGAGATAAGGAGGTTTTCCACATCTACACCCAACTTCTCGGCATAGAAGCGGTCGAAAGCATGCTCGGCATCGATAATAGCGGCAATACCGCCGGCCTTTTGAGCCTCTGCAATGGCATGGATGGCAAGAGTAGTCTTACCCGACGACTCAGGCCCGTATATCTCTATGACGCGACCACGGGGATAACCGCCAACGCCTAATGCGGCATTGAGACCTATCGAGCCGGTAGGTATCACGGCAATCTCCTCTACATGGTCATCGCCCATTTTCATGATAGCGCCACGGCCGTAGCTCTTTTCTATCTTGTCCATAGCAGCCTGCAAGGCTTTCAGCTTCTCGCCGGACACAGGTATGCGCCCGCCGGGCTGGGTTGTTTTGTTTTCTTCGCTCATTTTGCTTTATGTTTATTTGTTATTTACAATTTGCAGTATCTGCTGTGCGTGGTCGGCAGTAGCAACTTTTTCTATCACATGGGTTATCACACCCTGCTCGTCGGCAACGAAAGTGGTGCGCACGGTACCCATATAGGTTCGCCCAGCCATTTTTTTCTCGCGCCACACGCCCAGTGCTTGGTTTAGGGCAGTATCGGTGTCGGCTATAAGGGTAAAAGGCAGATTATACTTATCGGCAAATTTGCGATGCGATGCCGCACTGTCTTTGCTTACGCCTATCACTTCATAGCCGGCCTCACGCAGGGCTTCGTAACCATCGCGCAGACTGCAAGCCTCGGCCGTGCAACCGGGCGTGTTGTCTTTGGGATAAAAATACAACACTATTTTGCGACCGGCATAGTCGCTGAGCTTCACTTCTTTGCCGTTGGCATCTATCCCCAATACGTCGGGGAGGCGCTCACCTGTTTTCATTGCATTTACGGTTTTTACTTCTACAAAAATAGTATTTATTGCGACTTTACGCAACACGCAGAGCATATAGCTGCATTTATTTTCTACAAAGATATGTGTAGACCTGTGCAAGAAATCGTACAAGCAAGAATAATATTTGTTAATAATGCGCTGAATAAACGGTTACTGCCGCTTCTGCCACTTCGATAGCACTCAGCACACTCCGCTACCGTTCAGCCCCACCGATATGCACTAGCTGCGACATCGGGCGCCCTATTGCCACTATTCCCCCTCCCTCAGAAATAAAAACAAAGAGGGAAGCTGTTGCAGCTTCCCTCTCGTATGCTATACGCGTTCTTATTATTTCTTCTTTCCGTAACGGCTCATGAACTTATCAACACGACCGGCGGTATCGACAAGTTTCTGTTTACCCGTGAAGAAAGGGTGAGAAGAACTCGTGATTTCAAGTTTTACCAACGGATAAGTCTCGCCATTTACCTCGATGGTCTCTTTCGTAGCTATTGTGCTACGGCTGATAAAAATTTCTTCGTTCGACATGTCTTTGAAGACTACGGGACGATAATTTTCGGGATGTATTCCTTTTTTCATTGGTGAAAATTCTATATGGGTTTTACAATATCACCACGTTGGTAGGACGTGATATTCGTAATGGCTTGCAAATATAGGCACTTTCTATCTTATGGACAAACTTTTTCACTATTTTTTCTCTCTCATCGTTTTTCTTATTGTTTGCAGGCTGCGATATCATCTCAGAAAGCATGAAAAAGATTGTTTTTCGTGTCTCACCAAAAAAGTGTTCTATATCTGTAATCTATCTTGTAATAAATTGTGTCTATATGAAAATACGGGACAGCAACATGTCAAAATATTCTGTCGCAGCCCCGTGTTTATCTAATAGACGTATGCAAACTATTTTATCGTATTCTTACGCAAACCACCCATCTTCACTCCATCTATATGAGTAGGTACAACAGTGGCCTTTAAAACTCCATTCTTGGCAAACTTTCCTTGTAAAGAATCAGAAGGATAAAACTGCATATTGTCCAACGTGGCAATAATATAATAATAACCTTCTTCGTCTTGTATAGCAAGTGCCGGGCATTCCGATGTAGTCACTGCAATCTCTCCTAAGTCTGGATCTGTAGTAACCACAAATTCCACATTGGGATAAAGACTCCACTCAGATTCTACATAGTTTACCAAATAGACATCTTGTCCCTGATATTGAGCTATAGTCAGAGGTGCATCACCGGAGGCAGCAATCATGGTCATACACTCAGTCGTATCTCTTTGTGCTGCTATTTCACAATTAAATGCCAGGATTGGAACAGGTGTTAGGTCTATCATTTCATAATTAAATGCCGAGAAAGGGATAGGAGTTATACCTTGAATAAAACCATCGAGAAAACCACTTACTCTCCACTCTTTTGCTGTAATTCCGGTAAAGTCTTTTCCCCATCCGGAAATATCAAAGTCGCCTACATAAGAGAAGTTGGCTGTTGTAGACAAGGGAAATTCATCAGACCCATTATAAAACATCATATCAAAAGTATACTCACCTTCTTGGAAAAACTCATCCAATATAGGTCTGTTTACATACCACCATGGCCCGGCAGGCTGCCCATCCTCTTGCATTTCGTTTACAATTGCTTCCATCTTAGTTCCATAGACGTCTTCAACAGCTCCCTCCTCAAGGGAGAGTAAAATAACATATTTCACTCTTCGCTCGAAGACAACACTCTCGGGTAACGTGACTGTAAGCATCCGCCCTTCTGCTGCTATATTTTCTTCGGGGAAATTACCTTGATATATAGTTCTTGCCTCGCCAGCCTCCCCTACAAGTACTTCATACGAGATAGCTCCCATCGTATTGTCTCGGACTATGCTGCGATTAAACTCCATTGTTACGGAACGTCCATTGCGGCTTGCTTCGAGAGGATATGGACTTACAATATATGGCGCCTCCCAATCGATACACCACCACAATCCATGCGGAGTTCCTTCGGCATCGACATAACTTTCGACACTCGATGGCAAGGGTGTACTTATGTTGCTATCTCCATACCCCCAACTATCGACTGATACCGTTACAATATATTTCTCATCTACTTCTAAGGTCTCTGTATCGGGCAACGAGATGGCCATAATCTCTTTGTCTTCAGAATCGCCATATACTAATACCCCCTCAGAAACAAATTCTACTTCAGACTGTCCGATCTTTTTATACAACTCATATTTTATATCTTTCATCTCATCATAAAGGCCCATTGGCTCATTGAATTCCAAATAAGCGGTTCGAGGATTATCGGCATCAACAGACAACTCTCCATCAGACAATAATCGGGGTCGTTCGTTATAGTATGTATAACATATGCCATGTTCTGTTCCGTCCGCATCTATATAACTCTCTATAGCCGGTGATACAGAGCCATACTGGTCGGTAAATAACGCCTCCGGCAGCGACACAGCCACCTTGAATACTGTATCACAAGGCAAAAAACTATCTAATATCATATATAAATAACCTTCCGATTCACTTGGTACCAATTTACTCATTACAATTACACCTTCACGACCTCCACCGCCCGACATTGCGAAACCGGCTTGACCACTATGCACCAGTACATTATTCTTATCGTATGCCTTATAGAAAATACTTGGATCTAATTGATTACTTAAAACTAATGGAGTAGTGAATTCTATATTTAATTGATATTCCCATATATAATAATTTTTTATCTGTAAAGCCGGATGTACAAGAGAGATAGAATCTATCTGACTAATTCTATTATACAATCCTCTTATTTTATTGAATACCGGAGTACGCAAAGCCTGATACCAACAACCAGACTTTTCAGGGACTGGTACACCATAACCTTCTCTGAACGTTATGCTAACCGCGCCACTCTCTTCACTATAATCAGCAACTAAATTACCTGTCGTTTCTCCATCCAAGTTAGCTAAAACAAAACTTAATCCAAACGAACAAAGTTCTTGTCCCAAAGGTACTGCAATGGTTTGTTGTATAGTATCTACAAATGCATAAACAGATGGAACGGATACACGGCCTAACAACAAACATATAGGGTGAACCCAAATCTTGTTTTCTTCTACTTCATCACGTGTTATAGTGACTCCCCATTCTTCATCGGGATACCCTTGAAACGCACTCTGTGCAGTAGCCGAGTAAACACCTTCAATCAATGTCAGGGCATCTATTTTTGGGGGAATCTCACTATAAATATAATCATCTCCCATCGGAGTAAAATAGAGCTTATCACTACTCAACGTATCGGGCAACTCCATTCCCGAACGATAGATATAGACTTGTCGCGCATCTGTTTGCGACACCGCGGCTATGACCATCATAGCCAGTATCATTATGTTTTTCGCTTTCATTGCTTGATAAATTTAAGGGTACTACTTTCTGTTTGCAACAAATAGATTCCTGTCGGTAAAGAGCTCACGTCGATGGTCATCGCCGTTCCTTCGGCAACCGACTCGCGAACTACATCGCCTGCGGCTGACACAATACGTACCTTAGTATCGGGCTTCAACCCTTGCAATGTCAGCTGGCGCACTACGGGGTTGGGATACAACGATACTTGCGTTTTTTCACTGTTTAGAACAGGCTCGGACGATATCATATATTTGCCAAACGTTACTCGAGCCACATCCTCCGACACCCGGCCGTCTTTCCTTACGATTGTAAACAAGGCCTTATCATCAGGAAAGAGCATATAATCTATCTCCGACAAAGGCACATACGTCTCATAATTTGTCACCGCACACCATACTGCGTCGGTCTCCTCTGCCTGTACGCATACGGTAAACAGGCATGCCACAAATACAAATAGTAGTCTCTTCTTCATAAAAAGGTAGTTTTATAAGGTTTGTAATAATATACCTCATTTTATATTGCAAATCACTACTGTCCCGTAAAAGTGGATAAATAGTTCTTTGAAATTATTGAAATATAGCCAATTACACGGTTTTTTGAA
>CALUJY010000003.1 GCA_944321085.1 uncultured Barnesiella sp. | reverse complement strand
TCGCTGAGCAGGGGGTGGCGTGTGTCTTTCTCGCTCAGCAGGGCGGCTTCTTGGGGCAGGTGCCAATCGATGCCTAAGCCGGTATCGAGGATGCTGATGCCGCCTTCGGATTGCGGGGCGTAGTAGTTGTCGCACTTGTATTGGAAAACGGTGGTCTCGCTCAGTACGGCAAAGCCGTGGGCGAAGCCGCGGGGAATGAAGAACTGACGGTGGTTCTCTTCGCTCAGCTCTACGGCGACGTGCTGTCCGTAGGTGGGGGAGCCTTTGCGGATGTCGACGGCGACGTCGAGGACACGACCGCGGACGCAGCGGACTAATTTGCTTTGTGTGTAGGGAGGCCGTTGAAAGTGCAGCCCGCGCATTACTCCGTAGCTCGACTTGCTTTCGTTGTCTTGAACGAAGTGTATCGGTCGGACTTTTTCGTCGAATTCTTTCTGTGAATAGGACTCGTAAAAGTAGCCCCTGGCGTCCTTGAATATGCGGGGCTCTATAATTACAACGCCTTCTATCGACGTCTTGATGACTTCCATTTTTTAATCGAGATTCTCTTTCCCTGTCTGGTCTATCTCTGAGATGACTTTCTGCAGGTATTGTCCGTATTGGTTTTTCAGCATGGGTTGTGCCAACTCTATCATCTTCTCGCGGCTTATCCAGCCTTTGCGGTAAGCTATATCTTCCAAACAGGCGATTTTCAACCCTTGACGTTTCTCTATCACTTCGATGAAGACTGAGGCTTCCGACAACGAGTCGTGGGTGCCGGTGTCGAGCCATGCAAATCCCCGACCTAAGGTCTGTACTTTCAGCTTCCGCTCTTGCAGGTAGTGTTGGTTGACTGTGGTTATCTCTAACTCGCCTCGTGCCGACGGCTTGATATGCTTGGCTACCTCTACAACGCTATTGGGGTAAAAGTAAAGTCCCACCACGGCATAGTTGGATTTCGCTACGGCCGGCTTCTCTTCTATCGACAGGCAGCGGCCTTCTGCGTCGAACTCGGCTACACCGTATCGTTCCGGGTCGTCGACCCAGTATCCGAAGACGGTGGCATTACCTTCTTCCTCAACATCCCTCACGGCTTCTTTCAATAGTGCCGAGAAGCCTGCTCCGTGAAAGATATTATCGCCTAAGACTAAACAAACCGAGTCGTCGCCGATGAATGTCTCCCCGATGATAAACGATTGGGCTAAACCGTCGGGGCTGGGTTGCTCGGCATATTCGAAACGAACGCCGTAGTCGCTCCCGTCGCCTAACAGACGCTTGAAGCCCGGAAGGTCGTGAGGCGTGGAGATGATTAATATGTCGCGTATCCCTGCCAGCATCAACACCGAGATGGGATAATAGATCATCGGCTTGTCGTAGATGGGAAGCATCTGCTTGCTTACACCCTTGGTTATCGGGTATAACCTCGTCCCTGAACCTCCTGCCAATACTATGCCTTTCATAATGAGAATCTTTTGGTTGACTCTATCTCGTCAATAAACGAACTTGGATATCCGATAGCACTTTGTACACATCTTTTCAATCGTACCGTTTCTTACATTTGAGCACGTAATATCGCCGTTACCAAACAAAGGCCTACGGCATGAATAAAATCGGAACGACAGACTTATTAAAACCGGGAAATTTGATTATCGGCTCTGCCTTTTTTTGAGTTTATGGCGCGCTTCGCGGTCTTCAGTGTCATCACAGAAGAGCCCAATGGTATATTTTCGCGCTTTACAAGACGCCGAAAAAAGAATTTATCGGGAGCCTTAAAACAATGCGTATTCGGTGCAAAGATAACTCAATTCGTCTGGATATACAACAACATTTTCCATTATCAAGTTACACAGTCTTTCCAAAATTATATACAAAAATAACAATTTAATCATCAAGCATATCGCAGTATATAACCGAAACATATTACGCGCGTACAATTGTCACAGAATCAACAATATACAATAGGAATCATCTACTGCAACGCACTGCATAATCGACAAAAAGACATCGCCATACCCGTTACGTCAGCTCAAGACTTAATCCGGTCCTTACAACAACGTTTTTCAAACAGATGCGAAACTCTTTGCAAACCGTTTTGCCATGTTACGCACTTACCCTACGGCCTGACCCATCGTCTTGCCGATACAATACGCCGTAACACACCCGACTCAACAAACAAACGGAATCAATAGTTCACTATTGATTCCGTTGCTATTTCAAAAGCAATAAACATCTTGCTTGTAAAACGAAGTAAAACACATAACAAAACGACTATCGTCACATCCCATATCGAACATTGAATGAATCAACAGAACAAGAAACAGATAAGTCACAACAAACTCGGCCGAAGTCAAAAATTACTACGTGTTCCGTCCGCTCTTTTCCTCGATGTAATATAGTGCGACATTACATTTCACAGGTTATACATCACTGCCACCATTACAATAAAAAACCAAAACTAAAATCAAGGATACGCGACCTATAAAACTGCATATAATATTATTAATCAATAATTTGAAAGGCAATAAAAATATCACTACATTTCGTTTTTCTCTTTATCTTCAATGCAACAACAATGTAAATAGGCAAAAATGAGACATCTTTATAGAACAAAGATACACAACGCAACCGCCATCGACTACAAATTATAAAAAAGAGAGTAGTCTCATTAACTACTCTCTTCCATTTACCCCACTTCACAGTGGCATTTGGCATTATGAAACTGAATTTACTCTTTTTGCTTTTGTTGCATCGCAAATATACGAAAAAGCCGATATTACCTCCAAATAGAATCGAGAAAATAATAGTTATAATTTGTAAAAAGAGATGCAAAAATACTACTTACAAATTGTAATTACGTTTATTCCACCGGCAGAAATATCACGATATAAGGGCAAGCAACCCTACCCGCCTACCGGGCAAGGATATTCCAACAATTCCAGCGTAAGAGGTCACACCATCGGGCTTATCCATTAATATTCCTTTCGATACGCTTACAAAGAGACCGGCAAGCCGATAACTATGCCAGACGAAAACCGTACCACATCCTTGTATTACGCCATGCGGTTCTTATAATCGTCATAACCAAACGTACGCCACAACTTCAAGCTGCCGTCGCTTCTGAGCAAAGCAATAGAGGGATGCGACACCCCGTTGAACATTGTAGTCTTAACGATGGTATAATGTATCATATCTTCAAAAATGATGCGTTCGCCTATTTGCAATTCATGGTCGAAACTCCAATCGCCCACAAAATCGCCGCTGAGGCACGAGTTACCTCCCATGCGATAAACCGGCATTCCGGCCGTAGGCTCCACAGCTCCATGAATGGCAGGCTTATAGGGCATTTCAAGACAATCGGGCATGTGGCAAGCAAAAGAGGCATCGAGTATGGCCGTGCGTATGCCATGATTTTCCACAATATCCACTATGGTCGTTACCAATACACCCGTTTGCCAAGCAAAGGCACTCCCCGGCTCCATGATAATTTGCAAATGCGGATGCCGCTCTTTGAATGCTATGAGTGTAGCAATGAGATGCTCTACATCGTAATCTTTACGCGTCATCAGATGCCCGCCTCCCATATTGAGCCACTTCACTTGTTGCAGCCACGGTTCAAAACGTTGCTCCACAACACGAAGCGTACGTTCCAAATCGTACGACGACGACTCGCAAAGCGTATGGAAATGCAAGCCTTCGATACCCTGCGGCAAGAGAGGCGGTAATTGCTCGGCCACCACGCCCAAACGCGAACCGGGAGCGCAAGGATTATAGAGGTCGGTCGCAACGTCCGAAAATTCGGGATTGATGCGCACACCACACGAGATATGGCGCGGAAAAGCGGCCACCTTCGCGGCAAAATGCTCGTATTGACGCAAAGAGTTAAACGTTATATGGCTGCTGCAACGCATTATCTCGTCGAAATCGGTATCGGTATAAGCCGGCGAATAGGTATGGGCAAGCGACCCCATCTCCTCTAATGCCAAACGTGCCTCGTGTACCGAGCTGGCTGTGGAATAGGGTATATATTCGCGCACGATAGGAAAGGCTTTCCACAAAGCAAAAGCCTTGAAGGCAAGTATAATATCCACACCGGCACGCTCTTTTACCGAACGTATGAGCGAGAGATTACGACGAAACAGCGTCTCATCGAGAACGTAACAAGGCGACGGCGCCTGCGACAAAGCATCTTGCATGACTATGTTATTTAGGAATTGATGATGGTAAACTTGGCAAATTTGAGCAATAATTGTTTCCGGCCTACGTGCTCGAACACTACGGTTATCTTACTGTTATCGCCGGAACCCTCGATAGCTTGTATCGTACCCTCACCGAAACGGTCGTGACGGATACGGGTACCAATGTGCAACACTCCTGCCTGCGACTCCATGCGGTCGTGCTGCTCGGCAGAGTGCGACGAAGCATCGGGCACAACAAGGCGACGCGAGTTTTCAACAGGTCGCAAACGCGAAGGCGGCGACGCCGTAAACGAAGGACGGCGCGGCGACGAATCATGCGGCATACCCAATCCGTAGCCTCGCTCTCCGACCGACGGACGGGAGACATTTTGTTGCCACCCGACCGGCAGCACCACATAGCGCGGGTCTAAATCTTTGATAAAGCGACTGGGTCGACATGTATTGGTCTTCCCGTTGCGGAAACGAGTAGCGGCATAGGTAAGGATGCAATTCTCGCGGGCACGAGTGATGGCTACATACAACAGGCGGCGCTCCTCTTCGATTTGGCGTTCATCGTCGCAACACATGGCCGAAGGGAAAAGCTCCTCTTCGAGGCCGGTAATGAAAACATTGCGAAACTCCAACCCCTTTGCCGAGTGAATGGTCATAAGGGTAATTTTATCTTCATTAGCCTCATCGCCGCGGTCTTGGTCGGTAATAAGCGACACTTCGGCAAGGAAATCGGCGAGAGACACATGCTCGTTGCCCTCTTCGCGGCGCAACATGAAGAACTCTTGCACACCATTGAGCAACTCTTCGATATTCTCCTGCCGGCTCACATTCTCGGGCGTATCGGAAGCATATACATCATTCATAACACCCGACCGACGGATAATCAGCTCGGCCAACTCGGGCACGCTTTTCTGTTCGGCTTCGTCCCTAAAAGTCTCTATCAAATCGCAGAACGCCGCTATTTTGCCGCGCGTACCGCTATTCACAGGCAAATTATACTCCACAGGGCGCGAAATGACATCCCACACACCCACATTATGCGTTTGGGCGCAAGAGACTATCTTGGTCACCGTGGTATCGCCGATACCCCGCGCCGGATAATTTATAACACGCTTCATTGCCTCCTCGTCGTTGGGGTTGATAACCAAACGGAAATAGGCAACAGCATCTTTTATCTCTTTACGCTGGTAAAACGACAGACCGCCGTATATGCGATACGGCATATTGCGCTTGCGCAAAGCCTCTTCCAACACACGCGACTGGGCATTGGTGCGGTATAATATGGCAAATTCGTTATATGGACAGCTATCGGTAAGATGCATTTCCACTATGCGGTTGGCCACCATAAAGGCCTCCTCGAAATCGGAATATGATGTCAGCACCGCCACCTTGCTGCCCTGCTCTTTTTCAGAGAAAACACGTTTGGGAATCTGCTCTTTGTTTTTACAGATAAGACTGTTAGCGGCATCGACAATATTGCGGGTCGAACGATAGTTCTGTTCCAGTTTGTCGATACGCAAATCGGGGTACTCGTCTTTGAGATGCAAAATATTGCCGATATTGGCACCGCGAAACGAATAGATGCTCTGCGCATCGTCTCCTACCACACACAAATGCCCCCCGCCCTTGCACAAGCGGTTGACAATAAGATGTTGGGCAAAATTGGTATCTTGATACTCATCGACCAAAATGTAACGGAAGAGCGAACGGTAACGCTCGGTCACGTCGGGAAAATCGCGAAAGAGGATGTTGGTATACAACAACAAGTCGTCGAAGTCCATCGCCCCGGCACGAAAACAGCGATTCCAATACGTATTGTAAATACTGTATAGCATAGGGCGTTTTTGGCGACGGTCGAGCTCGCGCAATTCATTATCGGCAGCATAGGCAGCCGGCGTGATGAGTGCGTTCTTGGCATTCGATATGGCAGCCTGCACGGCGCTGGGCTTGTATATCTTATCGTCGAGCTGCATCTCCTTGATAATCGTCTTGATAAGTGAACGGGAGTCGGCCGTATCGTATATCGTAAAGTCATGCCGGAAACCTATCTGCTCGGCATTGGCATGAAGGATGCGCGAAAAGATGGAGTGGAAAGTACCCATCCACAACCGGGCGGCCGTAGATGCGCCCACCAAAGCAGCGACCCGCTCCTTCATTTCGTTAGCCGCCTTGATAGTAAACGTGAGCGCCATGATACGGTATGGCTCATATCCTTGACTAAGCAAATAGGCTATTTTGTATGTAAGCACACGGGTCTTGCCCGACCCCGCACCTGCAATTACCAATTGCGCGCCATCGGTATAGAGTACCGCGGCGCGTTGCGCTTCATTGAGGTCTTGCAATAAATCTTTTTCCACGATATAATATTTGAGCAACTGCAAAGGTAATGCAAAGTAGCTGAAAAATCAACCTTGCGCGACCGATGACATGCCGCAATATCGACCCGGCTCCCCGGCAAGCTGACAAAAACAGGAATCGGGGCACTATTTTCTGCAATCAAGGTAGCCGGGGTACAGAAGCGAACGCCTACTTTTATGCCGCAAAAAGAGTATACGACAAACAGATTAGTAACCAAGCAAAACTAACATGACCATAGAAGAATACATCGGCATTGCCGATAAACAACAGGTACTAGACAGCCCGGAAGTACTTGCATTCATGCGCGCTCAGAGTAACGAAACACGCAAAACGGTATGTAAACTCAATAACGAATACCACACCCCCGAGGAGGTACGCGAATTATTTTCGCAGATCATAGGCAAACCTGTCGACGAGACATTCTGTCTCTTCCCTCCTTTTTACACCGACTTCGGCAAAAATATCACTGTGGGGAAAAACGTGTTTATCAATGCCTGCTGCCACTTCCAAGATCACGGCGGGGTAACCATAGGCGACTATTGCCAAATAGGGCATGCCGTAGTATTCGCCACGCTCAACCATCTGTTTCCGCCCCGACTGAGAGAGAAAACGCATCCCAAACCCATCGTATTGAAAGAACATGTATGGATAGGCTCTAACGTCACCATATTGCAAGGCGTCACCATCGGCAAAAATGCCATCGTCGGAGCAGGCAGTACCGTGACAAAAGATGTGCCCGACAACGCCATCGTCGGCGGAGTCCCGGCCAAAATCATACGCTACCTCACCGACGAAGAAGTCAACGGCTGACGTACATCGGTGTTTCACGTAGAGGCAATGTGCCGAGAATGTTCTATTTCGCCGCAGCTCCGGGCAGGCTGTAAAGCCATGCTATCTCATCGCGCCACAACGACTCGTCGGGTGTCTCCAATATAAGCGGTATATTGTCGAAACGGCTGTCGGCCATCAGCAATTCGAAACAGCGGGCGCCCAACACACCTTTGCCGAGGCTTTCGTGACGGTCGACCCTCGACCCCAAGCCCTTCTTTGCATCGTTGAGGTGCATACCCCGCAAATAGTTAAATCCAATGATGCGGTCGAAGTCGTTCCATGTCGCGGCAAAACCCGCGTCGGTGGCGAGGTCGTAACCGGCAGCATAAGCGTGACACGTATCTATGCACACCCCCACCCTCGACTTGTCTTTTACTTTCTCTATGATAGCCGCAATGTGTTCAAAGGCAAACCCCACATTGGTACCTTGTCCCGCCGTATTTTCTATAACCGCCGTAACACCCTTGGTGCGGTCGAGAGCAAGGTTTATCGACTCGGCAATACGTTCCAAACAGGTGTCCAAATCTATGGCTTTCAGGTGGCTTCCGGGATGGAAATTGAGCAGCTTCAACCCCAGCGCCTCGCATCGTTGCATTTCACCTATAAAAGAGTCGCGCGACTTGGCGATACCCTCCTCTTCGGGATGCCCCAAATTGATAAGATAGCTGTCATGGGGCAGAATATGGGCGGCATCGAAGCCATACTCGGCACAATTTTTCTTGAACGCCTCGATACTGCGCTCGGTGAGCGGCTGCGCCATCCATTGCCGCTGGTTTTTGGTAAACAAAGCAAACGCTTTCGCTCCTATCTCGTGGGCATTGACGGGAGCATTCTCTACCCCGCCTTGCGCACTTACATGTGCACCTATATATTTCATACGATGATATTTTCTGTTCTTACGGGCGAAGATAAAAGAAAAAAGCGGATGCGCCAAATTTTTCATCGGGGCACATCCGCTCTATACGACTCGGGGACTTACGTCCGAAGCGTTATTTATAAATCTCTTTTTTGCCGGCCAACAGCGTGTTGCGCATGAGCGACACGATAGTCATAGGCCCTACGCCGCCGGGAACGGGCGTGATATAGGAACAGCGCGGCGATACCTCGTCGAACTTCACGTCGCCCGTCAGTTTCCAACCGCTCTTGGTTTCGGTCGAGGGCAAGCGCGTCGTGCCTACGTCTATCACCACAGCACCCTCTTTCACCATATCGGCCGTAACGAAGTTGGGGCTTCCCATAGCGGCTATGATAATATCGGCCGTGCGGCATATCTCTTTCAGATTGGGCGTTGCGCTATGACATACCGTCACGGTAGCGTTGCCGGGATAGGTCTTCTGCATCATCAATGTAGCCACGGGCTTACCCACGATGTTGCTACGTCCAAGCACTACGCAATGTTTGCCTTTTGTCTCTATTTGATAGCGTGCAAAAAGTTCCATGATACCGGCCGGTGTCGCCGAAACGAAACAGGGTAAACCGATAGACATGCGGCCTACGTTGATAGGATGGAATCCGTCGACATCTTTGCGATAATCGATAGCCTCTATTACTTTCTGCTCCGAGATATGACGCGGCAAAGGGAGTTGCACGATAAATCCGTCGACATCTTCGTCACGGTTCAGCTCCTCGACTTTGGCGAGCAATTCCTCTTCCGTTACATCTTCTTCGTAGCGGATAAGCGACGATTTGAAACCGCACTGCTCGCACGCTTTCACTTTGTGCGCCACATACGTCTCGCTACCGCCGTCATGTCCTACAAGGATGGCGGCAAGGTGCGGGCGTTTGCCTCCTGCGGCGCAAATCTGTTCTACTTCTTGCGCAATCTCCTGCTTTATCTGGGCAGAGATGGCTTTCCCGTCAATCAGTTGCATAAAAGGATTAGATTAAGGTTATTGATATGTATTATTTGCGACGCATTCCCTTCACGGCTCCTCGCATACCGTTTTTGCCACCTTGCGTGACCATGCGCATCACCTTGCGGGTATCGTCGAATTGTTTTATCAGCCGGTTGACCTCTTGCACCGTCGTACCGCTACCCTTGGCAATGCGCTGGCGGCGCGAACCGTTGAGGATGACAGGATTGGCACGCTCGGCCGGCGTCATAGAATAGATTATCGCCTCGATGCTCTTGAAGGCATTATCGTCGATGTCCATATCCTTGATAGCCTTACCCACGCCGGGTATCATCGACGCAAGCTCTTTGAGGTTACCCATCTTCTTTATCTGCTGTATCTGCGACAAAAAGTCGTTGAAGTCGAATTGGTTTTTGGCAATCTTCTTTTGCAGACGGCGAGCCTCTTCCTCGTCATACTGCTCTTGCGCCCGCTCAACCAACGATACGATATCGCCCATGCCCAAAATACGGTCGGCCATACGCGAAGGGTGGAAATAGTCTACGGCATCGAGTTTCTCGCCCGTACCTATAAATTTGATGGGCTTGTTTACCACCGTCCGTATCGAGAGAGCGGCACCACCGCGGGTATCGCCATCGAGCTTGGTAAGTACTACGCCATCGAAGTCGAGCCTGTCATTAAACTCTTTGGCCGTGTTTACGGCATCTTGTCCTGTCATGGAGTCGACGACGAACAATGTTTCACCGGGATTGATGGCAGCTTTGATGGCTGCAATCTCTTTCATCATCTGCTCGTCTATGGCCAAACGACCGGCCGTATCGACTATTACCAAATCGAAGCCGTTTTCGCGGGCATATTTCACACCGTTTTTGGCTATTGCCACGGGGTCTTTCACGCCCTCTTCGCTATACACGGGTACCTCTATCTGCTCGCCCAGCACTTTCAACTGGTCGATGGCGGCAGGACGATACACGTCGCAAGCTACCAGCAAAGGACGTTTGGCTCGTTTCGACTTGAACATTTTGGCGAGTTTGCCCGAGAAAGTCGTTTTACCCGAACCTTGCAGACCCGACATCAATATCACGGCGGGCTGCCCGTTGAGGTTTACATCGGCCGTTTCGCCACCCATAAGGGTCGCCAACTCATCATGCACAATCTTTACCATCATCTGGCCGGGCTTGACGGCGGTAAGCACGTTCTGTCCCATTGCCTTGGCTTTTACCGTATCGGTAAACTGCTTGGCGACCTTGTAATTGACATCGGCATCGAGCAAGGCACGACGTACGTCTTTGAGCGTTTCGGCTACATTTATCTCGGTGATTTTACCCTCACCTTTCAGTATCTTAAAGGAGCGTTCTAATCGTTCGCTAAGGTTTTCAAACATAGTATCTATGTCTCTATATGTTATCAATATAAATTACCGTGCAAAGGTAGTAAAAATAACCCGAACCCTCAAACATCGCACCCCGTATAAAGCATATTTCGCAAAACGGCAGTTTTAAGCTGCGCAGAGCTGCTTTCTTGCGCCTCCCGAAGGGCAAAATCATCATAATAATATTTTTTCACATTTCGCGATGCAAGATTAGCCCATTCGGCAGTTTATATTGCAAAACGAATTTGATTGATTACATACCAAACAGACGATTATGAAGATGAGAATGAAACCTGTTGTACCCGCCATACTGTTTGCGGCATTGATTCCTACACTGCATTCATGCTTAGAAAATGACAACAACTACTATGTAGTGTACGATACGCCCAACGCCATCGTAACCGTAAAGCCCATAGACGATAGCGCATTCTACATGCAACTCGACGACAGCACAACTTTACTGCCCGTCAACATGAAGACATCGCCCTACGGCGACAAGGAGGTACGTGCGTTGGTAAACTGCTACGAAGTGGAAAATCACAATACCACCTACTCGAAAGCCGTACACGTAAACTGGATAGACAGCATCCTCACCAAAACGACACTCCCCGACCAAGGCAGCCAAAATGATAGCCTATATGGCAACGACCCGGTGGAGATTGTAAAGGATTGGGTAACGATTGCCGAAGACGGATACCTGACTTTACGATTCAGAACACGATGGAGCGGCAACGGTATTGTTCACCGTGTAAACCTGCTTACCGGCGTCAACCCTGAGAATCCTTACGAAGTACAATTCAGACACGATGCCAATGGCGATATCAGCGGAATATGGGGTGACGGCTTGGTGGCTTTCAGACTGAACGACCTGCCCGATACCGGCGGAGAGACAGTAAAGCTGAAACTTACATGGAACTCTTTCAGCGGAGAGAAGAGTACCGAGTTCGACTATTGCACCCGCAAGTCGACGCCATCGCCCGTCAATTTAGCCGAGACCAAAGGCGACCTCGCGCTACAATAATGCACCGCGCAAAAACACGTCGTTGCAATATATGTAAGATGTACCTTTGTATTGCAAAAAATAATTGACGATACTATCTTCGCGACCGACAGCCTTGCCCAAGAGGCTACGGCATAAAATAAGAGATGACAAAAACGAGTAATGAGAAAGAAGTCGTGCAACGTATCCTTCATGGCGACACAAACGCCATGAAGGATTTGTACGACACGTATATCGGTCGTCTCACAGCCGTATGCTCACGCTATATCGCCGATAAGGAAACGGTCAAAGATGTATTGCAAGACAGTTTCATCAAGATATTCGGGTCGATGGGCTCTTTCGAATATCGCGGTGCAGGGTCGCTGCTGGCTTGGACAACACGCATCGTTGTCAACGAATCGATAAACAAACTCAAAGAGAAAGAACATTTCGATTGGATACGCCCCATGTGGGAGCTGCCCGACACGCCCGACGACGACATACCTGAGATAGAAAAGATACCGCAACCTGCTATCATGGAGATGATACGAGCTCTGCCTTCGGGATACAGAACCATATTTAACCTCTACGTTTTCGAAAACAAAAGCCACAAAGAGATAGCCGACCTGCTCCATATCAAAGAGAGCACCTCGGCATCGCAGCTACACAGGGCAAAAGCAATGTTACGGGAAGAAATCAATCGCTACAATCGGTCAAACACATAAGCGTATGGAGAATAACTGGACTGACAAAATGCGGAAACGCATGGAAAACTACGAAGAGCCTGCACCCGAAGGGCTGTGGGATGACATAGAACGTGTCATGAAAGCTCGCAACACGCCGGTTACGATGCAACAGGTAAAGCACCGGACATGGCAACGAATAGCTGCCGTGGCTGCCACGCTGGCAATAGCCATAACATGCACCTTGTTCCTGCTCATCCACACCGACAATCTTACACCCCGCACTCCCGACTCTCCTGCAACTGCTTCTGTCCCTCGGCAACAACCGGAAATGCCATCGTTTCAACAGCCGACCGAACCGTCATCTGTTGCCGCAACCGACAACGCCCCCCGAATTGCCTCCGTGCATCGCTCCGCACAACCATACGCCCCCGCCGCTACTGCGACAGACGATGTCACCACGACGGCTCCTCTTGCCGACGAGCCCCGACAACACACTGCCGTGACACCCGACACCACGAGCCACCATCACGAAACACCCCTCAGACTTACCCCTGCGCAAGAAGATAACAATCTGCCCGTCACACGCCATATAACACCCGATCGGTTCAAAAGGAGTTTCGCCCAATGGAGTGCCTCGGTATTCGTGTCGAACGTAACTCCCGGGAGTAACATCACAAGCGGCTACGCACAACTGTCGGCACCCTATAATGCCGCACAGGCGCCTGCACAATACGCCAACGAGAATGCCATGCTTCCCATGATGTCAATCATACGCTTCAACGCCAACGAATCATGCAATACCGAAACGAAACACAGCCAACCCATACGGACAGGTTTCACCGTAAGATACAATATAGACCGTCGGTGGAGCATCGAAAGCGGAGTAACCTACACTATGCTGCATTCGCAATTACAATCGGGCAGTGAAAACTATTATTACCTTTCGAACCAAACGCTGCACTACATAGGCGTACCGGTAAAAGTCAATTTCAATATATGGGAAAACCGTTGGTTCCTCTTCTACGTATCGGGCGGCATGATGATAGAGAAATGCGTCGATGGACACATCACCACCGACTATGTCATGAACGACCGTGCTACAAGCGACACAGAACCCATCAGTACCAAACCATTGCAATGGTCGCTCAATGCAGCGGTGGGAGCACAATTCAACATATTACCACAATTGGGACTTTACGTCGAGCCGGGCGGCAGCTTCTACTTCGACGACGGCACTACGATAGAAAATATATACAAAGAAAAACCGCTCAATTTCAGCATAGAGTTGGGGCTAAGAGTCTCCATAAGATAAGCCCTGTATAACACTCCCCGACTCTCCTCCCCCGAAGCTGCCGACCTTGCGCAACTTCGGGTTTCTTTTTGTCTCTATCACCAAGATATGGAAGAGCGCACTCCTTAAATCTCACGGAAAATGCCTGTACCGAAAAACAAAAAAGAGAAAACCACAGTTTGTGATTTTCTCTTTTTGTAGCGGGATCGAGAATTGAACTCGAGACCTCCGGGTTATGAATCCGACGCTCTAACCGACTGAGCTATCCCGCCATCATCTGTACACCTTTTTCATAAATGCGGTGCAAAGTTACAACTTTATTTTTTACCTGCAATAGCCGAATGACATATTTTTCATTTTTATTTTTATCCGTCCCGATATTTCCATCCATATAGATTACTAACGGCAATATAATCAAGACAGTAACATAATATTGTCATTCTCCGCCTATCGTCCTGTTTCGCACGTTTCTGACGCAACATGCCGCAATTCGGTCACACCATATACAAAAACTTGGTTTTCGATTGCCATGGTGCTCACCTTTTGTTATCTTTGTACAAGATAGAGCATCACTCGCAACATCGCGAGCTGCAAACCATCGAAATTTTGCAAACGTTACACTCAAAACATTCCGCATGAAAAAACTTCTGTTCATATCGTTCCTTCTCTTCTCCGGCCAATGGTTAGGAGCACAAAACAACGAACCTTACCGTACGCGCTCTTTCGGCTTCGACTGGCGCACCATACAAGTACAAGTCGAAGACAACCAGTTGGCGCCGCCTGTAATCACGCTGGGCGAAGCCAACCGCATCGTCATATCGTTCGACCATCTGGCAGAAGATGTAACCTACCTGCAATACAGCATCGTGCATTGCGATGCCGACTGGCGGCCGTCGCAACTCTCTGAGCTGGAATATATGGACGGTATGAACACCAACAATGTAGAAGATTATGCTTTCTCGAACAGTACTTTTGCCCACTATGTAAACTATCGCATCACGCTGCCCAACGACGATGTGCAACTGACCAAATCGGGCAACTATGTGGTATTGGTGTATCCCGAATTTGAACCTGAAAACATTGTGTTACAGGCTTGTTTCAGCGTGAGCGAACAATGCGTAACCGTCGGTGCCGGTGTCACCTCACGCACCGATATAGGCTACAACACCGAATATCAGCAGGTAGACGTTACCGTGTCGCATCCGTATTATCAAATAGGCGACCCCTTCAACGACCTGAAAGTACAGGTTTCGCAAAACAGCCGCTACGACAATGAGAAATTGGTTACCAAACCGTTGCGTATCATGAACGACGTAATATACTATGAGCACAACCGCGACCTCATTTTCCAAGCCGGCAACGAATACCGACGCTTCGAAATGGTCTCAATCCAATATGCCGGCATGGGCATTACCGACATGCAATATTTCGAGCCTTATTACCACGCGTTTCTCGCAACAGACTATCCCCGTTACGGGTCGAGCTATTACTACGACCGCACACAATACGGACGGTATGTCATACGCGAGAGCAATGCCTCTGACAGCGACTTGGAGGCCGACTACTTCGCGGTACACTTTACCTTAGACGAAGACCGGTTGCAGGGCGGCAACGTCTATATCGACGGCGCACTGACAGGACATCTCTACGACGAGAACTCTCTCATGCAATATAATGAAGAGACACAACAATACGAGCGGGTGCTGTTCCTCAAACAAGGGGCTTATAATTACATGTATCTTTTCCTCCCCGACGGCAGCAGCCAAGCAACGGCGGCTCCTACCGAGGGCAACTACTACGAAACGGTAAACGAATATCTAGTAAAGGTATATCACCGTCCGCCGGGCGCCCGATATGACCGTCTCATAGGGACAGCCATCTGTTATTCAGGCCGATAAGCGCTACGGCAGGTGCGTCGCAACAATATCGGGTGTCTTCTCGGGCATGTGTGTCGCGCGTATGCGCCACTCCTGCGGATAGAGATTATTGGCACGCGAACCTATATTTTTGACCCATCCTAACGGAAATCCCCGGTAGGCAACGATTACATAACCCGTCGGCACTCCGGCCGGAAGCACGATGGCTTCGCGTCGTAAATAAGATATGGCTTGACAATAGTCGACTTCGTAAACGGGAAACGCCTCACGATCGAATACTTGCGAAAGAGCCAGCGCATGCGTAGGGATATAATCCCTACCCTTTACGGTTGCTACGGCAATACCGCCCTGCAAGAAATAGAGGTCGCGACGCATTCGCAACATCTCTTCAGCATAAGGTTGCGGATAAGCCACCACACTGTTCTCCTCGAACAGCCACTCATAATCATCGGAGTGCTTCAACCACTGTTTTACGGCCGACGGTACCTCGGGCATCTTGCCGCCACGCTTCTTTGCCATCTCTTTTCCGGCGCGTTTCGGCGTTCTCTCGGCAACAGCATCTTCGGGTTTACGCAATACGGCCATGAAAAGCCCTTCGCCTTGTGTACGATGCGGCATGAAACGATACACCGGCATGTCACCTTGCAATGCTCCGCCGATACCCCATTCAGGCCGGACGGTTACCGGCAACGGCTCGGCATCGTAGTGCTCTGCAAGAAAAGCAATCATCGCCTCATTCTCCTCGATGTTATAGGTACAAGTGCTGTATATGAGCAACCCTCCGGGGCGCAAGGCATTCCACACATCGACAAGTATCTCCCGTTGCCTTGTAGCACATGTCGTCACGGCAGCAGGCGACCATTCGGTAATGGCCTCGGGGTCTTTCCGAAACATGCCTTCGCCCGAACAGGGAACGTCGGTAGCAATCACATCGAAACAATGCGTGAATGCGCCCCACTCGGCCGCACTGTTATGGGTTACTGCCGAAAAAGGAGAGCCCCACTTCGTCACGTTTTCGGCCAATATCGCGGCACGGGATTTTACATATTCGTTGCCCACGACAAGACTGCCTTGGGGCAACAACGAAAGAGCATGCGTGGTTTTGCCACCGGGAGCGGCACACAAATCGAGATACCTCACAGGCTCGTGTATCCACTGCTTTATCACTTCGCCCAAAAACATCGATGCCGCTTCTTGCACATAATATGCTCCGGCGTGAAACAGTGGGTCGAAGGTAAAAGCCGGGCGTTGCGGCAAATAGAAACCTACGCCACCCGACCACGCAACAGCGGGATATGCCGTAACATCTATAACACTCTTACCGGGATTAAAACGGATACTTACCGGCGACTCGGTCTCGGCAACAGCCTGCTCAAAAGTAGCATAATCGTCGCGTAAAAGCCGCTGCATACGGTCTACGAAAAGAGGTGGCAACGCAAGCATATCAATACCAATCTAAGTTATCGTAAGCATGACTTTGCTTATCGTATTTGAGGTCTTGCAACAACGACGACTTCACTGCAATGTGGAAGTTGTACGACTTGTACGGGCCTACCGGCACAAAACTTGCCGACATGGTGAAACAGTGCAGGTCGCGTGTGATATTGCAACTCATATAAGCGATTTTCTTGGCTGTGAAGTCGTAACTTGCCGAGAAATTAAACGACCATCCTTTTGTAAGATTCAAATTACCCGAAAGGCTCAGGTTCTGTACAAACCGACCGTTATACTCCATCTTCTCTTTGTTGAAGTCGCCATAGGCATAACTTACCGAGTAGTTGAGCGTAAGGCTCCACGGCACATTCCAGCGATAGTATCCGTCGCTGTCGTACTCGCCTTCGTCGGTGTTTTTATTTCCGCCGCGCAAACGTCGGTTTTTCTCCTCGGCAGCAGCCGCGCTGTTTTGCAAAGGGTCTTCGGCCATCTCCTCGTCGGCCGTCTGCGGTGTTTCCCTATCCTCTTTTTTCTTGAAAGTATCGTTGTTGAAAGTATAAGAGAACGACGTACCTGCACTTGCCAGACGCGCCCAGCCACGCCCGGCCTGCGAACGCAGGACATCGACGCGCACCGGATTGCCATACTCGTTGAGCTGATAGCAATACGGGTCCCACGTAGCCTGTAAGTTGAGGTTGAAACCTTTCGTGAGTTTTATTAACAGATTCGTATTGATATTAGACCACCGCAATGAGTCGGCAGCCATATTATAACTCGTACTCACCGATAGGTTTTCTATCAAAGAAATCTTTTTCACACCCGTAGAATCAGCATCGCTTTTGACTTTCATTTCAAGATTGTTGGCAAACGACAGACTGACCAACCCGCTCTCGCCTTGCGGCGCCGTACCGAAAAGTCCGTGGGAGAAAGGAGAATACTTCTGTTCTACCAACTGACCGCTGGCATTGGTATATCGCAAAGTCTCGTAAAAGCCCCAAAACGGATTGCTGAAATCGGGAGCATAAGAGAACGATACCGAGGGGGTAAGTACGTGACGTATCTGTTTCACGGCATCGCCCAAGAACTTCATAGGGGTATAGAAACCGTATAGCTTGGTCTGGAAGCTCACCGCCGTATTGAAATCATAGACGTTATAAAAGCCATAAACCGTATCGTTGACTATGGCAGAGCTTTGAGGATCCCACTCGCGCAAAATCTTATTGGAATACATGCGGTCGTTGAAGTTGACCGACGCCGTAAGATTGAGGTATTTGAAGAGCGTAAAAGTTGCGGAGATAGGAATGCGGTGGCTCATACCGTTTCGCCAGTCCTTGACAAGATTCTTCTTCAATATTTCGTCTTGCTTTGCCGTTATGGAGTTCTGCAACCTACCGCTATACGAGAGTTGTATTTTTTCATACCAACGTTCGGGCCCGGTAGCATTCTTGCGTTTGAAGGGACGTATCTGGCTCATAGAGATGGTAAGGTTGGGCAATGATACGTTGAGTGTAGAGTCTTGTGTACGTTGGGTAATATTGGCGGTCGCCGAGATGCTAAACGGCGCATTGGGGAACTTGTAGGTATAGTTGATAGACGAACTCGACGTCGAAGAAGTAAACTGGTTAGGGTCGTAATACGAACCTATATCGTTTCGCGTATAACCGCTGGTGGCGAAATTGACACTGGCCGAAAACGACGAGTTGGTACTCGCCTTGGCATCTTGCGTATGTGTCCACGCAATACGGAAGTTGTTTTGCTTGGAGTAATCGGGCAAACCCTTGTCGCCGGTTATCGTCGTTATATAACTGATGTCGACACTACCCGAGAATTTATATCGCTTGACGTATGCCGAACGGCCGCGCAAACCCCACGAACCTTTGGTATATATTTCGCCGGTAAGGGCTAAATCGACATAATCGCTGATGGCAAAATAATAACCGCCGTCGCGAAGGTAAAAACCGCGCGTCATCTCATCGCCGAACGTAGGCATGATGATACCCGACGAATACTTGTCGGTAAAGGGGAAAAAACCGAAGGGAACGGCAAGCGGAAGGGGTACATCTTCGAGCACCATATAGGCAGGTCCGGTCACTACATTCTGCTTAGGCCTCACCTTGGCCTTGGTCAGTTGCAGGTAGAAGTGAGGGTGTTCGTGGTTGTCGCACGTTGTGTAACGTCCGTTTTCCATGAAAAGAACATTCTCTTCCATTTTTTTGGTACGACCGCCGGTAAGGTAACCTTCGCCTTGCTGCGTTATCACATTGGTGATATATCCTTTCTTGCTTTTGAAGTTATAACGCATCGTCTCCGACTCATACTCGCCGCTGGCATCTTTATAGATAGGACTGCCTACTATTTCACCCAAACTGTCGGGACGTCCCATGGCATAGACGGTACTGCTGTCGAGACTCATCTGTATTTGGTCGGCATCGAGTTGTATATCTTGATACTTCACGACACTTGTGCCATACATATAAGCCATATTGCCGGCCAAGAATACCATGGAGTCTTGTGCCGAGAAATCTACAATATCTTCGAGGAAAGGTTTTTTCTCTTTGGGGAGGCTGTCGGCAGCCACCGAGTCGACCGCTGCGACAAGCGAGTCGGTTGTCACTGTATCGCCTACGACAGAGGTATGGGCTGCGAGTTCGAGACTGTCGGTACGATGTCGTCTGCGGCCTGATGGCAATACGGAGCGAATGGCCGAACGTCGCAAGGAGTCGCCCGATGTCGCAACAGTATCGACATCTGTATCAAGCCCCTCTCCTTCGTAAGACAATGCGACCGACCTCACCGATAATAGGCTGAATAACAGTATAACAGACAATATGTATATTTTGTTTCTCACTGCCATCGCACATGCAACAGTCAATAAGGTGCAAAATTACACATTTTCGGCAAGATAAAGGGCATTATCCCCGTTTTAATATATTTTAGAACCAAATAGAGCTGCCAACTTGTCGAAGCGGTTCACATTATCTTTCCCATAACGGGCTGCCGATTTGCGCACATCTTCGAAACTTTTCATTTTCTCGGGATGCGACTTGGAGAAGAAATTATCGGCATAACACACCAACTTCTCTTCAAGCGACACGGGTTGCATATCGCGTGGAGGCAAAGGCAAGTGTTGCTCTATGATGTCGTCGGCTGTCAGCCCGACACCGATATGCCGTTCGCACACAAGGGCATGCGCCGGTAATCCTTCGGCATTGAGAATTTCGGCACCTATAAGGCCGTGACGCATATAAGGCTCATCGCCCATGCACAATACAGATGGGGCATGGGTGCGAAACACTCCTATATCGTGCAGCAAAGCGGCTTCATAGAGGAAACGACGGTCTATATCGAGCTCGGGATGCTGCGCCGCCAATCTGTCGGCCAGCTCGGCAACCTGACGGCTATGGTTCCATACCAACGCCGTAAGCGGCTCTCCCTCGGGATAGTACTTATTGAAGAGTCTTTTTATCTCGCTATCATCCATATAAAAAAGAAACGGGACGTCATCTGCAAAGACAACGCCCCGTGTATGAAAAAATGGTTATTCTATAATTTCGTTCCAACCGAAAGGATCAGGAACTTCGCCCTTGCGGATAGCACAAAGCTCATCATAGAGTTTCCTGCACCACGGACCTACCGTACCGTCGGTAGTGTAAGTGTAAGATACACCGCGTACAGGGTCGTCGATACGCGAAATGGGGCTGATAACAGCTGCCGTACCACAAGCTGCGGCCTCTTCAAAGGTAGCAAGCTCATCTTCGGGTACCGGACGGCACTCTACTTTCAAGCCCATCTTTTCAGCAAGAGCCTGTAAGCTGCGGTTAGTGATAGAAGGTAATATCGACTCGCTTTTAGGCGTGATATATGTGTTGTCGCGAATACCAAAGAAGTTGGCCGGACCGCACTCGTCGATATATTTCTTCTCTTTCGCATCGAGGTATATGGCTGCCGAATAACCGGCTTTGTGTGCCAATTCGCCCGACATAAGGCTGGCAGCATAGTTACCACCTACTTTGAATTTACCGGTACCGAGGGGTGCTGCACGGTCATATCCACGCATGATAACCATCGGAGTAGGTACCATACCTTCTTTGAAATAAGGACCTACGGGCATGACAAATACCACAAACGTATATTCTTTTGCCGGCTTCACACCTACCTGGCTCGAAGTGCCTATCATGAGCGGACGAATGTATAAAGAGGCTTCACTTTCGTAGGGGGGGATGAAACGCTCGTTCTTCTTCACACACAGTTTCACGGCCTCCTTAAACAGTTCGACAGGCATCACGGGCATCAAAATGCCGTGGCAAGAGGTTTGCATACGCTCGGCTCCTGCTAACAAACGGAAGATACGTATTCTACCGTCTTTACCTCTGAAAGCCTTCATGCCTTCGAAGCACTCCTGCCCATAGTGCAGACAAGTTGCTGCCATGTGTACATCAAGCGTTTTCTTATCGGTCACTTCAAGCGGGCCCCACGCTCCATCTTTGTAGTAGCAACGTACATTATAATCGGTATCGAGGTATCCGAAACCGAGGCTGTTCCAATCGAGATTTGCGAGTTCCATAAGTCTTAAAATTTAGGTTCTACAAAGATATATTTTTCCTATTAAGAATACAAATTATAAGCAAATATTCTCAGAAAAAGTGCAAAAAGGTTCATTCACAATTGTAACACACTGAATATCAGAACGGATACTTTCGATTAGGATTTTTAGGGAACCATCCTTTTTTCACCCGTTCCTCTTGCTCGAAGAGCTCTTTGATAGTCCAAAACGAAGAAAAAGAAAAAACACCGAGCAATGCCGACCACACTACTTCTGCTACGAGTACCGACAAAACCACACCCACGATACCCAGCAGAAAAAAGAGCCACCAGCAACGAGTACCCCAATAGTAATAGGCTTTTATCGTGATGGGATGAAACAAACCGATGATAAGAAAAGTACACAGACCTATAAAAAGGCCTATAAGATGATGGGTAGAAAGAAATTCTATCATAACTTAATATTATATATAAAGATACCATACGCGCACAGTGCACATAAAACATGGCGCGTATTAAAAACTGACAAAAATAAGACTTATGGCAGACAAGAACAAATCTTACTTTACCCTACCGGGCTCTATACACAACACAGAGAGAAAAAATTTTGTTCTCAATAATTATAAAATTGTATTGAAAGCTCTTTTTTACCTGTTGCATAGACATAAATGTTGCATCACATCGAAAAATTTATTTCCTTTGTATAACGAACCAACACAAACGACATTTATGAGATTTCTGTTTGTTGTTCAAGGCGAAGGTCGCGGGCATTTCATGCAAGCCATAGAAATGCACTCGATGCTGAAAAGACACGGACACGAAGTGGTTGCATGTCTCGTAGGGAAAAGCCCGCAACGAAAAATACCCCAATACCTCTACTCGCACCTGTCTGATGTGGAAATCTTGTCATTCAAGAGTCCCAATTTCGTAGCACATCCGGGCGATAAAAGGCCGTCGGTCTTTTTCAGCGTCATATACAATGTGATAAAACTGCCCGAGTTTTCGCAGACGGCACGGTTCTTGCGCCAGACTATCGGCCGATACAAACCCGACGCCGTCATTAACTTCTATGACGTAATGATGGGTATCGCCAACATATTCCACCCCATGCAGGTTCCCATCATCTGCATAGGGCACCAGTACCTGTTCCTACACAAGCAGTTCGATTTTCCCGACAAGCTGAAAGTGGAGCTCGACTCACTCATCGTCTTTACTCGTGCCACAAGCATAGGAGCCTCCAAAAGGCTTGCACTCTCGTTCTACCCTGCCCCCGACGATGTGAAACGCGACATCGTTGTCGTACCGCCCATCTTGCGGCAAGCCGTACGCAACACATCGAGTACGAAAGGGTACTACATACACGGCTATATGCTCAACAGCGGATTTGCCGACGAGGTACAACAATGGCACAAACGCCACCCCGATGTGGAGATGCACTTCTTCTGGGACAAGACCGATGTACCGGAGACTTACGAATATGAACCGGGGCTCACATTCCATTATATCAACGACGAAAAATTTTTACAAAGCATGGCCGGTTGCGGCGGATATGCCACGACGGCAGGATTCGAATCGGTATGCGAGGCTATATATCTGAAAAAACCGGTATTGATGGTGCCTGTGCATATAGAGCAGGAATGCAACGGATACGATGCTATGAAAGTAGGCGCCGGTGTCGTATCGAAAACATTCGATATGGACAAGTTACTTGACCTCATGCAACACTACACGCCCAACCCCGACTTCGAAGGTTGGTGCAACCAAGCTGAAGAGCGTATCATAAAAGCCATAGAAGATACCGTGCACAACTATCGCAACCGCTGGTACCATCGTTTCCTTGCAAGACATTTATTCCGATAGTTGTCGTCACTTGTTGGCTTTCACTACCAATATATCCTTGAAGTTTGTCGTATAACAGGGCGACAAATGCTCTTGTTTGGCCATCCAGACGCGTCGGTTACCCTCTGCGCCCAAACGCAACGTCCCGGTACCGGCACGCAGATTCACCTCATCGAGCACCTGCATCAGTTTATGGTGTTTTTCACGGTCGACGGTATCATAAAGGCTCAACTGCACATGGTCGCGCGGTACAATTCCTCCTAATATAACCCCGGCTTTTCTGTAAGCCTCACCCGGACGATACACCGAAAGCAATGCCTGCCGCGCATACTGCGACAACTCTATCGTACTATCGGTGGCTACGGGCAAAAGTAGCTCACGCGCCCCTACATAACAGGTCGTAACCCGTTGGCGTCCCTTGATAAATACCAATATCGAAGCTGCCGCCGAAGACTGCCGCCGCAAACGCGCCGCGGCCGTTGCCACAAAATGTGCCACAGCTTCATACACATCGTCGAACGCCGACAAGATCTGCCCAAAGGTACGCGACACGGTAATCGACTGTTTCCCTTCGGGTCGCTCGTCGTCAGCATAACAGACAATACCATTCAATTCGTCATGCGTACGCTCAATTTCTACCGAGTAACTTTGCCTCAACAACGAAGCCTGACGACGCGAAAGCTCCCACGCCGTTGCTATCCCGTCAGAGAGCATTCGGGGTGCCAACCGTCGGCCTACGCCCCACACATCGGCCACAGGACACTCCATCAGGGCTATCGCTATTTGGTCGGACGATAAAAGCGTACACACACCTTTGTAACGCGGTATCTTCTTGGCTCGATGCGATGCTATCTTGGCCAATGTCTTGGTGGCTGCCACACCTACACTCACCGGGACACCTATGCAACGCTGTATCTCATCGACAATGACACGGGCATACGACTCGACAGCCTCCTCAGTAACGACACCGTCGAGACGCAAGAATGCCTCATCGATACTATATACCTCAATATCGGGAGAATATTGTGACAGAAACGAGATGATGCGTCGCGAAATATCGCCATACAAAATATGATTCGATGAGTATATTGCCACTTTGTTGCGTTCAAACACGTCGCGCAACTCAAAAGCTGGCTGCCCCATAGCTATACCTAATGCCTTGGCCTCGTTACTGCGCGCTATGACGCAGCCATCGTTGCCGCTCAACACCACGACAGGACGGCCATTGAGTGCAGGATTGAAAATACGCTCGCACGAAACAAAGAAATTATTGCAATCTACAAGTGCATACATACGACTTGCCCGCTATCCTGTTACCGACGCATGTCTTTGATGACATACGACACGATACCCCATACTTGGAAATTACTGCTCTCCGACACGTGCAACGCCGGATAGGCAGGATTTGCAGGCACCAGCCACAAGCCATCGCGACGCAAAGAGATGCGTTTGAGTGTAAACTCTCCATCGACAAAGCATACCGCCACATCACCGTCTCGGGGATGCAACGACTTGTCTATAACCAGCAAGTCACCATCGTCTATCCCACAGTCGCGCATAGAATCGCCCGCTACACGAGCACAGAAAGTCGATGCCGGATGCGTTATCAATTCCCGGTTAAGGTCTATGGAGTCGCCGTTTTTGTCTTGTGCCGGAGAAGGAAATCCTGCCGGGACAGCCTCACCCATCACCGCAACCGGCCTATCGGTTTCGGGTGTCACACGCCGTATGTCATCCAGCTTTTCCATGTTCGATATTTTGTTTGCCGCCGAAAGCAGCCATTTTCCTGTTTTCACAGAGAAGGAAGTGTCATGCGGCACGTTTCCACTGCCACAACGACAATAGTATATACAAACCTATGATGGGTGCCAACCCGGCCAAACCCAGCCACACAAGCAATACCACTGCTGCTCCCAGCAAGGTATATCGTATGGCATTCCCGCGCCAACCATAGCTCGAAAATTTCAGCGAAAACATGGGTATTTCGCTCACCATCAGGTACGAAAAGAGCCCTATCGACAGCAACACGCACACTGTTTGCCATAAGGGCAATACTTCACCCGCTGCGAAGGTATGGCATACGCCTATCCACCACAACGCGTCGGCAGGGACAGGCAGTCCTATAAACGAATGTGTCTGACGCGTATCTATATTGAACTTCGCCAACCGCAAAGCCGAAAATACGGGTATCAGCAAAGCCGCATACGAGAGCCATGCCACATCGACAGGGAGCGACAGGCGCAACCCGTACATGACCAGCAAGGCCGGGGCAAGGCCGAAACTTACCAAATCGGCTAACGAATCAAGCTCTTTACCCATAGGCGAGTATGCGCCTAACAGACGTGCCATAAAGCCATCGAGGAAATCGAACAAGGCCGACAATGCCACACAGCATGCCACACCGTAGTAGCAACCTTTTATGGCTAAAATGACGCCTACGCAACCCGACAACAAGTTGAGGCAGGTTATCGCATTAGGAATATGTTGTTTCACACTCATGACTTTTTCTCCTCCCGAGAGGGCAAATAGGCAACTACGGTTTGGTTGCCTACCGCACGCTGGTCTATATCTACCATTATCTCACTGTCGAGAGGAAGATACAAATCGACACGCGACCCGAATTTTATAAAACCTATATGCTCGTCTATCGTACAAGCGTCACCGGCATCGGCATAAGTAACAATGCGACGAGCGCACGCTCCGGCAACCTGACGCATAAGGATTTCGCAACCGTTGCGGGTCTCTATCACAATATGCGACCGTTCGTTTTCGGTACTCGACTTCGGCAGATTGGCAGCCAAGAACCTACCGTCTTGGTGCGCCACGCTCTTGACAGTACCATTCACCGGCGTCCAGTTGGCATGTACATTAAACAGCGACATAAATATCGACACTTGCATGCGTCTATCGTGAAAATACTCTCCTTCATAAACCTCCTCACGCACTACTACCACACCATCGGCCGGGGCTACCACTACCCTGTCTGCATCTAATCCGTTGGTATCGAAATGCCTACGAGGCGACCTGAAAAAATTTACCAATATAAAGTACACGACAATGGTTGCCGTCACAACAAACGCCGTCAGATAAAAATAGGGTACAAAAAGTACCATTACGGCATCGACGAGCAGAAAGGCCGCCGCCAATATCAATAATATATTCTTCCCTTCTTGATGTATTTTATATTTCATGATGGCACTTTCATATTCGCGCAAAGGTAATAGTATTTTACCAATCCGACAAATCATTCTTGCGATGATTACTATACAACAAACCGTCGTCTAACGGGCAAAACCGTAATTGATGGCAACGATTCTTTTCTCTACTGAAACAGCACTTACGATTTGCTATTCCCACTTACAGCAGACCCTACCGCTATGCAGACCGTAAACTGTACAAGATACATGTCGAGAATACGTCACCGACAGCAACACTCCGTCATACACGCCTCTATGCCTGAGACGCGCTCTGCAACGAAGGATAGCTGATGCGGGTATGATACATCGTCATGAGCTTCTCTGTAAACACCTCTTTGATAGTCTCTACATCACGGAAGCTAAGAGGTGTAGCTTTAAGCAAACCGTCGGCAATCTGCGAATCGATAATACGGTTTACAAGTTGCGATATAGATGCCTCGTTATACTCTTTGAGGCTGCGCGATGCAGCCTCCACAGCATCAGCCATCATAAGGATACCCGTCTCTTTGGTTTGTGGATTGTGCCCGGGATACGTAAATTTCTCCTCATCGACAGGCTCTCCGGGGTGCATGTTACAATAGGTATTATAGAAATATTTTGCTTTCCCGTGCCCATGATGAGTGGCGATGAACTCGCGCACCTGAGGTGGCAATCCGGCTTTCTCGGCCATTTTAAGGCCATCGGCCACATGCGATATGATGATGCGCGCACTCTCTTCGAGAGGCAGATCTTTGTGCGGATTGATATTTTCGCCTTGATTCTCGGTAAAAAATACCGGATTGGAAAGTTTGCCTATATCATGGTAAAGCGCACCGGTACGTACCAACTGGGCATTGGCACCCACCTTGATGGCAGCAGCGGCAGCCAAATTAGATACTTGCATGGCATGCTGGAATGTACCGGGAGCCTCTTCCGAAAGGCGCAACAACAACGGCGAATTGATGTCGGACAACTCTACCAACGTCACCGATGAAAGGAAACCGAATGTACGCTCGAAAATATAAATGAGCAAATAAGCGAACAGCAGAACCACACAACTGATTACCAAATAGAGCAGCATTGTGAGGTCTATTTTCATAATGTCGCCCTCGGTAAAGAGTGTATATCCCACATAAGCAATGCCATACGCCACAAAGACAATGATAGAGCAGCGGAAAAGCTGCGACCGCTTGGACAAGTCGTTGAGACTGTCTATTGCCGCCATACCTACGATGAGCTGCAAAAAGAAGAACAGCAACGGTGCAGGAGATGCAAAAGAACAGATGATTATGGTGACAAGGTGCACATAGAGTGCGACACGCGAGTCGAAGAACGTCACCATAATGATGGGTATGATGGCAAACGGAATAAGGAATATGGCATTGAAATTGAATCGCGTGACGGTAAAAGCCGCTATCGATACCGCCACGACAAGCAACATGATGAACCCTACTACCTTATTCTGTCGGAACAGACGGTGACGGAACAGAGCGAGGAAAAGGAACAAGAATGCTATCGCACAACTGAAAACGATAATCTGTCCCGCTATGGTAAGATACTCGCGTTGCGTGTCGGTTGCCGTCTTCTTAGCCATTACCGTCTCATACGACTTCAATATGCGGTATATCTCGGGCGTGACTATCTCGCCGCGGTCTACAATGCGTTCTCCGGCTTGCACCATACCTTGCGACAAAGATATTTGCTGCAAATACTCGTCACGCACTTTTTGCGTTGTCACACTATCGGGCAGAATATTCTCGACAAGAAAATCATTCAATTCGGCCATCTGCAAAATGTGGCGCGAGTAGGTATCGGGATATGCGGCAAGAAATCGCTCGTATGCAGCCTTGGGCGAAAGCAGCTTCTCAGAAGGATAGTTCTTGGCGACATTGTTTTGCAATATGCGTATGCCGGGTACTTGTCCTGTTTGCAAGGCAGTGTAGCACTCTGCCGATACTATACCATCATTATAGATGCTTTTCAACGTGTCGCAATATGCCTTACGCTGCATTGCCCCGATAGGGATAGAGGGGTAATGCGCCAGCACGCTGTCGAGGCGGGCAATCATCATACGGCTCACTCCCTCATCGATACGATAGATGGGTTTGAACGTAAGCAATATACTATCTTGTTCGCGTTGTATCAACGCCTCATCTTTGTAGATAGGAAAATCGAAAGGCGCTGTCAGCAGGCTGTATGCCCAAGGACGACCTTCCTGAAAGATGTAGCGGGAACTCCCTTCACGAGGGAAAAAATATGTCAGCAACGCCACACTCGACACAAAAAAGAGGGTCAGCACTAACCAGCGACTCACTTTTATATGAGTATCTTTTTTCTTGTCCATCTCTTAATGCTATTGGTAAAGGTTATTCATTGACACGCACAGCACTCTGTACGCCGTCGATTTTACGCAATGCCGAACACAGTTTTTCTACCGTACCTGTGTCCTGAGCCATAATATTGAATTTGCCGGAGAAAAGTCCTTGATTGGCTTCTATATCCATAGAGCGCATATATATCGACAGTTCATCCGATATGGTACGTGTGATTTCGTTCAGTATCCCCATGCGGTCGATGCCGCTAATAAGTATCGACACCGGAAATCTTTTGTCTTTCCCTGCCTGCCACACCGTAGCCACGAGCCGCGAGCCATAGCCCGATTTCAACTTCATGGCCACAGGGCACTCCCGTTTATGTACCACCACGGTTTTCTCGTCGGGCTCGACATACCCCAACACGTCGTCACCGGGGATAGGATGGCAACAGCTTGCAATGACATAGTTTTTCACCCCGTTCTCCTCGCGTAATATATACGTTTGCTTACGGTCTATACTTGCTTTGGGGTCGTCGGTAACAGGCTTGGGCTCTTCGTCCTTGGGTTTTGCCAGCCCAAGGGTAAGGTATCGCATAAGAGAATTACCGCCCTTCTTATTTTTCAGGAATTTACGTATCGATTCGTCCAAATCGAGCGAACCGGAACCTATCTTGAAGAAGAGGTCTTCATCATTTTTGAACCCTAAACGCCTCAATATACGCGACATTTGGTCGTTATTGATATTTATGTCATTTTCCGACAGGAAGTCGTTGAATATTTTTTCTCCCGTTGCAACGACTTGCCGACGGTCTTTGCGCAATGCGGCAGCCAAACGAGTGCGGGCTTTGGCCGTAGTCACAAAGTTAATCCACTCTTCCTTAGGCGTTTGCGATTTCGATGTAAGAATTTCCACTTGGTCGCCGCTTTGCAGTTTCTGACTCAGAGGTACCAGTTTGTGGTTGACCTTGGCAGCTATACAATGGAAGCCCAAATCGGAGTGCAACGTAAAAGCAAGGTCGAGAGCCGTAGCATCTTTGGGCAGGGTAATAAGGTCGCCCTTGGGTGTAAACACGAAAATCTCGGTACTGAAAAGGTTCAGTTTTATGGTATCGAGAAAGTCCATTGCATTGGGCTCGGGGTTGTCGAGCACGTCTTTGATGGTGTTTATCCATACATCGAGCTCCGACTCCTCGTCCGACTCTCCCACTTTGTATTTCCAGTGTGCCGCAAGCCCTCGCTCGGCTATCTCGTCCATTTTCTCGGTTCTTATCTGCACCTCTATCCAGTTACCGTCGGGTCCCATTACGGTGAGATGCAATGCCCGATAGCCATTGACTTTGGGGCTGCTCACCCAGTCGCGCGTACGCTCGGGATGCACCTTGTACAAATCGGTGATTATAGAATAGATAGCCCAACACTCTTTTTTTTCTTGCGACTCGTCGGGACATTCAAAGACGATACGCACGGCATACAAGTCGTATACCTCTTCAAAGGGTATATGCTTGCTTTGCATTTTGTTCCATATAGAATAGACCGATTTCACCCGCGCCTTCATCGTATACTTATATCCTTTCTCGTCGAGTCGTTTTTTGATGGGCGCCGAGAACTGTTTGTATATCTCGTGTCTATGTTCCTCGGTCTCTGCTATTTTCTGCTTTATCTCTTCATATACTTCGGGATGTTCATATTTGAAGCTCAAATCTTCCAGCTCGGTCTTGATTGCAAAGAGACCTAACCGATGTGCCAGCGGCGCATAGATATATGCCGTTTCGCCGGCTATCTTATATTGTTTGTTGGGCAGCATGGAACCCAGCGTACGCATGTTGTGCAAGCGGTCGGCAATCTTGATGAGTATCACCCGGATATCTTCCGACATGGTAAGCAACAACTTTCTGAAATTCTCTGCCTGCAATGAGGCTTGGTCGCCAAAGATACCACCCGATATTTTGGTCAGTCCCCAAACAATGGAAGCGATTTTGTGCCCGAACAGATTCTCCAAGTCTTCTACCGTATAATCGGTATCTTCCACTACGTCGTGCAACAAGGCCGCACATATAGATGTAGAGCCGAGTCCTATCTCCTGACTCACTATGCGTGCCACAGCTATGGGGTGCATAATGTAGGGCTCACCCGAACGACGCCTTACCCCCTCATGAGCAGCGCGTGCAAAGGCAAATGCACGTTTGATAATCTCTACTTTCTTGCGATGATTGGAGCGCAAATAGCCGTTGAGTAAATCTTGAAATGCCTCGTTGATGAGTTTTTCTTCTTGGTTCTGTTTAAGGCTCTGATCTTCCATAGAATGAGATAAAGTTTAACAAGCAAATATACGCAAAAAATCGTTTCGATGTATAACTTCTTTCGTTAATTCTACACAACATTCTACTCTTTCTTTATCCATGCCTTAATAAATCGACATACAGCTACTGCTTTTTACACATGGAAACAAATAGATAATAGATAGTTAGGCATACAAAAAGTGGCAACGGCATGCCTCAAAAAATATATTGGCATACCGTCACCGTCAGAATATAAAACGAAATAGGCTCTACCGGCGTTCTATCGTAAAGCCTGCTCCGCGCACAAGGCTCAGCAAATGCTCCTCGGTAATACCGTCGGTGACGACAGTCAACAGACGCTCGGGAGTGTTCAAGTCAACCTTCCACGAGGCAATGCCCTCGGCATTGTCGAGTACCGGCTTTATTTTAGCTATACAGCCGTTGCACATAATATTGGTACGAAACGCCCATTCGTTCTCTTTACCGGCATGAGAACCGGCGATTTTACCCATGAGATAATTCCATTTCATTTTCTTTGCAATATAATGATTAGTAATAGTATGATTATTTTCTCCACCGCAGCCGCAAACTATTCGCAACGACACTGACACTGCTCAGAGCCATGGCCGCACTCGCAATCATGGGATTGAGCAAGAAACCATTGACCGGATAAAGAATACCTGCCGCGATGGGGATACCTATGATATTATATATAAATGCCCAAAAGAGATTTTCTCGAATGGTACGCACCGTCTTACGGGATAAAAGCACCGCATCGGAAACCCGAGTGAGCTCGCCCGATATGATTGTCATGGAGGCCACATCCATAGCTATATCGCTGCCATGCCCCATAGCAATACTCACATCGGCTTGCGCCAAGGCAGCCGAGTCGTTGATGCCGTCGCCCACCATCGCTACAACCTTTCCCTCGCGTTGCAGGCGCGACACGAACGAGGCTTTGTCGGCCGGCAATACTCCGGCCTCGACATGCTCTATACCTACTTGGGCTGCTACGGCGCGCGCCGTGGCGATATTGTCACCGGTAAGCATATATACATCGAGCCCTATCGATTTCATATTTTCCACAGCCTGCAACGACGTGGTTTTCAACGGGTCGGCTATCGCCGCGACAGCAAGTGCTCGTCGGTTCGAAGCGAACCATACCACCGTATATGCCTCTTGCTGCCAACTATGCGCTTTTTGCAGGAGGTCAGCAGGTATCTCTATCTGCTGCGCCGTCAACAAAGTTTCATTGCCGCTCCAATAGGTTTCACCATCCGCTACGGCCGAGACACCTCTTCCGGGGAGAGACTCGAACGCAACTATATCGCACGGAACAACACCTGACAAGAAGGCTGCCACAGCCTCGGCAACCGGATGTTCCGACCGCAACTCCATAGCAGCCCATATAGGAGCATAGTCTTGGGCACAATCCGTCCAGCAGCTCTCTACAACCGCAGGATGTCCCTCGGTCAGCGTCCCCGTTTTGTCTACCACCACAGTCGTGAGACGATGCGCCGCTTCGAGACTCTCGGCATTTTTAATAAGAATGCCATACGAGGCAGCACGACCCATGCCCACCGCTATCGCCGTAGGTGTTGCCAGCCCCAACGCGCAGGGACAGGCTATAACCAACACGGTAACAAATGCCAGCAAAGCATGAGAGAAGGCGCCTGCACCGCCTATAACCATCCACAACACAAAAGCGATAAGCGCAACAGCCATCACTGCGGGCACAAATACTCCGGCTACCTTATCTACCAATTTCTGTACCGGAGCTTTACTGCCTTGCGCCGCCTGCACCACGCTGATTATCTGCGACAATAACGTCGCCGCCCCAACCTTTCGGGCGACATAAACCAACGAACCTTTGCCATTGAGCGTACCCGAGTATACCGTGTCGCCCTCCTTTTTTCGCACCGGCATCGGCTCGCCGCTAAGCATGCTCTCATCGACATACGAATCGCCGCTTTCAACCGTACCATCGACGGCGATACGTTCTCCGGGACGCGCCACTACCCTATCGCCTACGGCCACCGAGGCAATAGGTATTTCACACATCGAGCCATCGGGCTCCAACCGCATGACCGTCTGCGGCTGCAAACCCATCAACTTCACAATCGCCGCATTGGTCTTATCCTTAGCCCGCTCTTCGAGCATCTTGCCTATCGAAACAAAGGCTATGATACCCGCCGAGGCCTCGAAATAAACATGAGGTTCAATGCCGCGAGCCATCCAAAACTGCGGGAAAAGAGTATTAAACACACTGAAAAGATAGGCTACGCCTGTACTTACCGCCACCAAGGTATCCATATTGGCACGTCCTTGTTTGAGCTGCACCCAAGCCCCTTGATAAAAACCGACGCCAAAAACAAAAAGCACCGGGGTTGCCAATGCCCATAATATATAGTGGAAATAGGGAATATCGGGCATCCACATCGACAACGCCATGAGAGGCACAAAGAAAACCAATGCCCCTATCATACGCCGGCGCCACTTTCGAGCTTCTTGCTTGTGATAGCCGGTCACGAACGACGCATCGTCATCGGGCGCATCTACCACCAAAACGAAGCCCGCTTTCTTGACCGCTTCGGCCAATCGGGAAGGTGAAGTGACGGCCTCGTCGTATGTGACATGAGCTTGTGCTGCCGCCAGATTGACCGCAGCATCGCTCACACCGGGTTGTCGACGCAACGTCTGTTCTACGGCGGCAGCACACGAAGCGCACGCCATATTCAGCACCGGGAAGACGGATGTTACCATCGAAGACGACGGTTGTATCACGGTTTGTCTATTCTCTGTCATATCATTTTATTTTTACAACAAAGAAACGGACAAACCGCCACGCCGATGTTACAAAATTGCCGAAAAAATTTACAGAATTACGGACTTTATGTGTTACTCTGCCGACAACGAAGTGTCACGACCGGCCGAAGCCTCCATAAACGAAATGGTACGGGCGAGGAATTGGGGCAATGCCATAAATTCGGGGGCATCTTTTGCCGAATGCCGGGCATCGGGCACTATCCACAACTCTTTATATATATTGTCGGGCAACGCATCGTATATCTTCTGCGACATCCACGGAGGTGTACGGGTATCGTTCTCACCGACAATCAGCATCACATCACGCCCGAAACGAGGCGCCGCTGCCAACGGAAGGGCTTCGAGCGGGAAATTGGCAGGCACGACAAGGTTCAGGTCTTCATTACCTTTGTCATGCTTTATCACCGGGATAGCATCGTCGAACGAAGTAATGCAGCCTCGCAATATGCAGCCACGTACTTCGTTGCGCTGTGCCGCTATCATAGACAGATAGGCACCTGTTGACCACCCGAGCAGGAAAATATTATCGAAATCGACGTACGGAAGCCGGGCCACCGACGCTATGACTGCATCATAATCGAGAAGCATCTCCGTATAGCACAAATAATCGGTATCCATCTCAAACGGAGCGCTTGCACCGAAACCACGCCAATCGAAAGTAACTATATTATACCCATTAGCGGCATAACAGGCAGCCAGCGTCATCTGATAATACGACATATTGGCGGCATCGCCATTGCAAATTATCAACGTGGGACGAGGGGTACTATCTATGGTTTTGAAAGGCAGCGGCGCATCGGACGGTTGCACGCTGTCCGATAGGTTTTGTGCCGGATAGAACCACGTCTCTATCTTGTATCCATCGGCCGTAACAACCTCCAACGGCTCATATATCAATCCACTTTGATAGGGATAACATATATATTCACGGTCGGGTTTGATAGCCCATGCCCCTATCGCCAGAAAGAGGCTTATTCCACATAAAAATAATCGCTTCATAATAGCTTTTATTTGGTTGCTTCACCCAACTGTTTCAGCGAAGCAATGGCCGCTGCGCGGTCGGACGAACCGAACACATAGTTACCGGCGACAAGGACATCGGCACCGGCTTCTACCAAACGACGTCCCGTCTCGACATTCACACCGCCGTCAACCTCTATCAACGCCTTAGCACCGGTTTCGTCGATACGGCGACGCAAACGCGCCACTTTTTGTACCGAAGTCTCTATAAATGCTTGCCCTCCATAACCGGGATTGACCGACATGAGCAACACCAAATCGAGATACGGAAGAATCTCTTCCAACGCTCCTATGGGTGTATGAGGATTAAGCGATACTCCTGCTTTCATACCAGCATCCTTGATAGCCATAACCGTGCGGTGCAAATGGCGGCAAGCCTCGTAATGCACTGTCACATAGTGCGAACCGCAATCGCGGCAACGGTCTATATATCGGTCGGGGTCAACAATCATCAGATGCACATCCAGCGGCTTTGCGGTATAACGCGCCACTGCCTTGATAACCGGGAAACCGATGGAAATATTGGGAACGAATACACCGTCCATTACATCGACATGAATCCAGTCGCAGCTATCTATGGAATGCAACTCTTGTGCCAAATAGCCAAAATCGGCCGACAGGATAGAAGGAGATACAATAACACTCATATATGTAAGTTTTTTGTTTTAACGGTTATCTTACAAAAGCCATCGACATCACGCCCACAACGAAGCATACGCCACGCGGCCTCTATCTCACAAAGGTAAAAAACATTACCGAAACGTCATCATTTTACACCCGTTTTCTGTTTTGTTTTCACACACTGCCACCTGCAAAAATATCGGGATTCATTCCACACTCCCAAGACAACCACAAGCTACCATACCTTGTTACGAAAAAAGAGACAAAAATTACACACATAGCTATTGATGATATACTCATTTTAATCTATCTTCGCGGTTCTATGGAACAAGTAAAAAACAACGACGACACTCAGAAACAAGTACTGAAAGCGTCGTACATAAGCATCGCCGGAAACGGTATTATCTCTATCGCCAAACTCGTCGTGGGTTTTATCAGCGGCAGTTTTGCAGTAATTAGCGACGGTATCGACTCGGCCTCCGATGTAGCCATCTCTATCGTCATGGTGGCCACGGCTAAAATTATGGGGCGTAAGCCTAACTCGAAATATGTCTACGGCTATGCCAAAGCCGAGTCTATCGCCACCAAAATACTCTCGATGGTCATCTTTTTCGCCGGTGCGCAAATGTTCATCTCGGCCGTTGAGCGCCTCTTCTCTGAGGAGGCACGCCCATTGCCCGGTATCATAGCTATCTACGTAACCATAGCCTCTATCGTATGCAAACTGTTACTCGCCAGATACCAAACATCGGTAGGACGCAAAGTAAACTCTTCGATGCTGATAGCCAACGGTATAAACATGCGCAACGACGTGATTATCTCGCTGAGCGTTCTCGTAGGCCTCTTCTTTACATACGTTCTGCACATGCCCATCTTCGATGCCATCACCGCCCTGTTGGTGAGCTGCTTCATCATACGCTCGGCGTTCAAGATATTCATGGACTCGAACGTAGAGTTGATGGACGGCGTGAAAGATACGTCGGTCTACCAAAAGATTTTCGATGCCATCGGCAAAGTTGAAGGAATAAAGAATCCGCACCGGGTGCGCTCACGTAGCATAGGTGGCAAATACATGATAACACTCGATGCCGAAGCCGACGGCGACATGACACTCTGGCAAGCACACACATTGGCCAATGAGGTAGAACAAAGCATACGCAACAGCATCCCCGAAGTTTACGACATCGTTGTGCACATAGAACCATTCGGTACAAATCCCGAAAACGTGTTCGGAATGGACGACAAAGAAAAAGCCGAGGATAACTCTTCACCCCAATAACACGACACCATACACCGCAAGCACTGCCGGATATGCAGACATGACCACGATTTCGATTTTTTACTGAAAAACCTTTTCGAAATATTTTTTAGGCAAAAAACGAGTTGCAAACTTTGCTCAATAACATTTTAGACGTACTTTTGTCAACGGTAAATCTAACAAACCCATGCGAGCCCAATTTTTACTCTTGTTTGCTCCCGATAAGGCGTGGAAAGAGCTGTCGGAAAATCCGATAAAGCAACGATACATCCTGCCATTGCTCGTATATCCAATGCTGTTGCTCGCTGCGGCATCGACATACATCAAATATGAATACGGATACATAAGCCTGCCGGAAGCAACCCGAGAGAGTATTCTGACGCTTATCAAATATTGGGCATGCATAGTAACGACACGTATAGTCATCAACGCCCTATCACACAAGTATTACAAACTATCCTGCGATGCCTCACAAATACATATTTTCACAGGATACACGTTTACCGTCACATTACTTGTTGCAATAGTAGGCAATCTGCTCCCCTGCCCGTTTTCGTTTATAGAGCTTGCGCCTCTCTATATGATATGGGTCATTTATAAAGGCAAAGATTTTCTTAATGTTGCCGAAGAAGATACGTTGAATTTTGTCGTTACCACATCGGCACTCCTCTTGGGATTGCCGTTCGTATGGAATTCTATCCTCCACATGATTGTACATTAAACAATGAAAGCCAAACACGACACCAATATAAACATCAAAAACAAACGTGCCACTTTCGATTATGAGATAATAGACACGTTACAAGCCGGTATTGTGTTGACCGGTACCGAGATAAAATCGATACGCGAAGGGAAAGCCAGCCTCGCCGATACATTCTGCTACGTGTATAACGGCGAAGTATGGATAAAAAACATGTACATCGCCGAGTACTCATTCGGCTCATACAACAACCACGTCACCCGCCGCGACCGTAAACTGTTGCTTACCGCCAAAGAGATAAGCCGTGTAGCCGACTCGGCACAAACACCGGGATACTCTATTATCCCCACACGACTGTTTATCAACGAAAAAGGGCTTGCCAAAATAGTCATTGCCATTGCCAAAGGAAAGAAACAATACGACAAACGCGAGAGTATCAAAGAACGCGAAGACCGACGTGCCATAGACCGCGCCATGAAACGATAACATCGTGCGACACGGTAAATCGGAAAATGCTTAACATAGTTTTCAAAAACTTCATATTGTATAAAAAACATTTCAGTTATATTTGCTTTTTGAAGACGAGTGCCATAATCGCACAAAAGCGACCCTGAATCAGCAATACCGACACGCGCTTGCCTTTATGACAAATAGAATAGAGTGAAGCTGTTTTAATTTTCACGGAAATGAAACCAATTATTGATGAAAAACACTCTGCCGACCTTGCCCCGTTCTCGTCACACGGTGCATACGGTTATAAAAGCAAAATCACCGATGAGATTGTCATTCCCTGCATGTACGACTCTGCGGGCGAATTTTGTGAAGGATTGGCAAGAGTAAGATTAAACGGACTATATGGTTTTATCGATATAACAGGCCACCTTGTCATCCCCTGCCGTTACGAAGACGCCCTCCGATTCGACGGTGGCATGGCGGCTGTAATGGAAGATAAGATGTGGGGATTTATCGACCCTGCGGGCGAAATGATTGTCAAAGCCGAATATGATTACATCCGCTCATTCTCCGAGGGTCTTGCCCCTGTAAAGAAAAACGAAAAATGGGGTTACATCAACCGAAAAGGAGAAGTTGTGGTAGGCTTTGAATACGATATTGCCGACTGCTTTTGCGAAGGTGTAGCCCGTGCCAAACTGTGCGGGAAAAGCGGTTACATATACCCCGACGGAAAAGTTGCCATCCCCTTCAAATACGATAAGGCTTCCGATTTTATCAGCGGATATGCCATCGTAGAGTGCAACGGCAAGCAAGGATTGATAAATCGCGCAGGAGAAGAGATATACCCCTGCGAATGCGAATATATCAGCCTACCCTTCCGCGATGGCATTACAACTATCAAGCGTGACGGGAAATACGGCTATATTGACGAAAGCGGTAAAACAATCATCCCCTGCAACTACGACAACGCATTTTATTTCATCAACGGACGTGCCGAAGTGCAAGAAAACGACAATCGTTATTTTATAGATACGACGGGCAACAAGATACAAGAACTGTAATTACCGGAAATTTGTCGTGATTGGATGAATTTCCGCATCTCGGGTGAACGTGGTCACTCACTTCATCAACTTCCGCTTATTTTAATGAGAAAAATATCGGTTTTACTGACTCTATGCTTATGTGCCTATGCGAGCAGAGGGTATGCGGCAGAAATTGCTCATTATGTCGAATTTGCCCGTGAATATGGCATCATCCGCTATTTCTCCCCAAATCCTTACACCCAAAATTGGTCGGAAAGCGATTGGATGAAAGTGTGTGCGTTGCTTATAGACAGAGCCGAAACGCAACCCGTAGAGACGGTGTTCGAACCGCTCGCCCCCACTTTGTTCCTATCGGATATTCCGACTCCGACACAAGAAACGGCCGCAGATAAAAACGACGACGCCCGGTATTACTATTACAGCGGCTCGGGTAATCTGAATATTCCCCTTGTTGCCCGACTGCTTACGCCGGGGCTTGCCCACTACATTCCCTATTATAAAAAACTCTATGCCGTTTCTGACACCCACGATTCCGTAGCGACACCGGTAGCCTATCGCTATTACGCATACCAAGTAGCGGCGGGGAAGTACCTGAATATACAACACGCACTGCCCCAAAAGGCATTCGATGGCAAAGCGACACGCCGCCTGCTCGCCGATGCGAAACAATATTGGGACAATCATCGAGATGCCGATAAAGCCCTAACCCAAAGACGCCGTTTCATTTTCGGACTGCTGTCGGACAGGCGGTAAGAATTGCCGATTTGACGGTGCGCTGGAATATCATCCGGCATTTTTATCCCTACTACGAGGAGGAGCATCTCGACTGGGAGCACCGGTTGGAAATCTATTTGCAAGAGGCGATTCAACCGGAACAGATAAATACTCCTGAGTCGCTTTTCGAATGGCACAATATGATTTGCCGTTTTTTCAATCCAATAAAAGACGGACACCTCTTCGTGCATAGCGACATGACTATTTCCGGCCTTCAATCGGCCTATTTGCCCGAATATTACGCAGCAGTCGAAACGAAAATGGTGAACGATACGTTGCTTATACGTACCGAATCAGACAGCATACAATCTTGGCGCATACTCCATACCATCGACAACCGGCCGACCACAGTGCGCATGCAATATGGCCGGTCTATTACAAATGCCGCAACAGAAGCGCATCGCGATAAAATGGCAGCCGACAAGCTCTTTTCCTCGCCGATATATGACACTCCGTTTCTCATACGCAGCAGCGATATCGACGGATGTATGCACGAAGATACGCTCTATGCCCGGCGATACGAGGTTGCGAGACCGAAACGTGATAATCGGCCTGTCAGAAGATACGAAAACGGGATACTCTACATCGACGCGACATCGCCTGAGCTGAACGAAAAACAATTCTTGTCGGCGCTGACTCCCGATATAACGGGGCTCTGTTTCGATTTACGCGGGCTTCCGTCGCTTCAATTCGAAGCTATCTTAGCACATCTGATTCCATCCGATGCGGCAGCTCCTGCTACGGAGGTACCTATCAACTGTTTCCCCTTTCAGCAAGAGAGGTCGTGGCGCATCGAAACGGAAACCTTGAAAGCAAAATCGCCGCATATCGCCTTACCAGCAACCTTTTTGTGCGATGCCGGCACAGTCAGTTGGGGAGAAACCATTCTTCTGATGGTACGTCACTACGGTTTGGGTAAAATCATCGGACAAACAACCGCCGGAACCACAGGCGACATGACGCAATTCGACTTGCCGCTGTTCCCGTTTTCCATGACTGCAATGCGCATGCACGGTATGGATGGGGAGGAACACCATGCCCGAGGCGTCGTCCCCGACAAAATCGTTCCCGTCTATGCCAGCGACTATATGACTAATTACGACAGGACGCTGCACTCGGCTATACAACAGTAACCTCAAAAGACTACTGTCACCCGAATATCAGAGAAGATAACAATCACGACATAAAAAACGCAACTTACTTCATGACGAAATAAGTTGCGTTTTATGTGAATAACAAGTCGGCCTACTGCCGCATCGCCTCAACAGGCCTTGAAGCTCATATCGAGACCTTTTACCGAATGCGTCAAAGCCCCTACGGAAATAAAATCGACGCCGCACTCGGCATAACTGCGTATCGTATCGAAGGTAATACCGCCCGACGACTCGGTCTCGCAACGATGATTTACGATAGCCACCGCTTCGCGTGTCTGCTCGGGGGTGAAATTGTCGAACATGATACGGTCTACACCTCCCACGCGCAACGCTTCGCGCAACTCATCCATATTGCGCACCTCTATCTCTATCTTCAAGTCTTTGCCTTTCTCTTTGAGATATTCATGGGCTCGATTGATGGCGTTTTCAATACCACCGGCAAAATCGACATGATTGTCTTTGAGCAAAATCATATCGAAGAGACCTATACGATGGTTCACGCCACCGCCTATCTTGACAGCCTCTTTCTCCAACATACGCATTCCGGGCGTCGTTTTGCGGGTATCGAGCACACGAGCGCCGGTTCCTTCTATCGCCTTCACATAACGCCTTGTCATGGTAGCAATACCACTCATGCGCTGCATGATGTTGAGCATCGTGCGCTCTACTTGCAACAGCGATTGTACCTTGCCTTCTACGATAAAAGCCACATCGCCGGGCTTTACCTCGGCACCGTCTTCGATGTAAACCGTCATCTTCAACCCGGGGTCGAAATAGTTGAATACACGGCGCGCAACTTCAACACCGGCCAATACGCCGGCTTCTTTGATAAGAAGTTTCTGGCGTCCCATTTCAGTGGCAGGGATGCAACACAAAGTAGTATGGTCGCCGTCACCTATATCTTCGGCAAAAGCGAGTCTTATAAGCTCATCTATAAGTTGTTGAGGAGTTTCCATCTGAATTGTATTTTATGATATTCGGGTGCAAAGGTAGATATTATGGCATGATATAGCAAGCGTCAGGGACGGAAACTGTTTACCGCCGCAGCAATATAATCTATGTCATCATCGGTAAGGTAAGGGGCAATGGGCATACTCACCACTTCGCGCGCCAGCATCTCCGTCACCGGCAGCGACAGCGTATTGTATTCGCCATATGCCTCCTGCTTGTGAGGCGGTATGGGATAGTGTATGCCTGTGGCAATGCCTTGTTCTTGCAGATGGTGCATGAAGGCCTCCCGGTAAGGTGTACGCACTACATATTGATGCCACACATGTGAGCCCCTGCAAGGTATCTCGGGCAGTGTGATACAGGGATTGGATATTTTCTGGTCATAACGTCGCGCCAACTCATCGCGGCGACTGTTTTCGGCATCGACAAAAGGCAGTTTCACACGCAGGAAAGCGGCTTGCAACTCATCGATACGGCTGTTCATTCCCTGATGCTCATATACATAGCGACGGCTTCCGCCATAATTGGCAAGGTTGCGCACCATCTCTGCCACCGCAGCGTCGGATGTGGTCACGATACCGGCATCGCCCAACGCCCCGAGATTCTTTCCGGGATAAAAACTCGTGCCGGCGGCATCGCCCAATGCACCGGTACGCCTCGACGCATCACTCATGGGACGCGCCCCTATTGCCTGGGCATTGTCTTCAACAACAATCAGTCCGTTATCACGCGCCACAGCCACCAGGCTATCGTCCCAGCAGGCACGGCCATAAAGATGTACCACCAATATAGCCTTCACTCGTGGAGTAACGGCATGTGCCAAAGCCTCGGTATCGATGTTGTGTGTATGCACCGAAGGTTCTACAAACCGCGGCACAAGCCCGTTGGCGGTCAAAGCCAACACCGAAGCCATAAATGTATTGGCGGGTACAATCACCTCATCGCCGGGACGCAAACGTCCCAACTCGATATATGCCCTGAATATAAGCCGCAAAGAGTCCAATCCGTTCCCTACGCCGATGGCATAGCAACATCCCAGGAAATGACATATCTCTGCCTCCAATGCCTCGGTTTCGGCCCCATGGAGATACCAGCCCGAGTCTATCACACGAGCGGCCGCCTCTTTGAGTTGTCGGGCATAGGAGTGATTGAGCTTTTGCAAGGAGAGCAACGGATAGTTTTTCATTGTGAAAGGAGTTGTACGTATTGCAGGAAATCGTTGTAATCGCGCAGATAATCGGTCTCGTCGTAGTGTTCCGATGCCAACACAAGGCATACCGCACCCGACGAGAAGTTATTGAGCTCGCGCCATATACCGGGACGTATGTGCAGCCCGTAATAGGGACGGTTGAGCGATACGACACGCCGCTCGCGCCCATCATCGAGCACGACATCGAAACTGCCGCTCACTGCGATGAGAAACTGTTGCAGCTTTTTATGGGCATGGCCGCCTCGCTCCTCCCCGCCGGGCACATCATAGAGATAATATACGCGGCGCACGGCAAAAGGCAGTGTTATATCATTTTCCACAACCGTAAGGTTGCCGTTAGGACGCATGTGTTTGGGAAGTGTCACCACACGGCAATCTGCTGCGGCGTATCGTTGCGGCTTGTTATCGCCGGGCTTGCAGTTCATGGCAATATTGTTCATACTCTTCGATGTAGTCGGCAGCATCGTATAGTGTCGACGACAATACCATCGCCACCGAGTTGGTAGAAAAATTATCGAGCTCGCGCCACATCATACAGGGCACATACAAGCCATAGTAGGAACGGCTCATATGGAACCTGCGACGCTCGCTTCCGTCGTCGAGTATCACATCGAAACTCCCCGAAAGCGCTACTATAAACTCTTGTTGTGTGCGAAAGGCATGCCCCGTGCGATGTGCCCCGCCGGGAACGTCGTAAACCCAATAGGTACGTGCTATGTCGAACGGTATCGAGTCCCCGCCCTCTATAATAGAGAGATTGCCCCGCCTGTCGCGTACCGTCTGCAACTCTATGATATGTACTTGCTCGAAACTCATATTTCTCGTATGGCGAAGATATATATTTTTGAGCAAACGGCGAAGAATATGCCCTACTATTCACATCTGTGGCATAAAGTTTTTTCCACCACCGCTGTTGTCCTACATAAGAGCCCTCCCCCGGGGGCAGATGAAAACCGATATGACATGTCTCACAGCCTGCCCGACGGAGACAACAAGCAGCGGCGGCCCGGCCTCAGCAGTCGTATAATTCATAAAACGTACTTGTCGCACTTTCGCCCTTAATCCTCAACTTATACGAGGAAGAACTTATCACACGCTTCAACTCGTCATCAAGAAGGCCGTTTGACATCACATAGCATTTGCCTCTACCATCTTTATATACACCGTAACTTGCCTTTTTCGTGACGTACGACCCGCAACGCTCTACACAGGCCGAGTCGCTGGCATAGTAGGCTATGTCCTCTTCCAGCTCTTTATCGAGCGATTTATATTCAGTATATAGGAACCCTACTATTCCTAAAATCACTATTGTAGCTAATATGACTACCGATATAGGGAAGATAATACATGCCACCACGAAAGCTATAACCACAAATAATATCACACCCACATAGAGTTTTTCTTTGCTGGTCATTTCATCAAAGACCTGTTTCACATCATCCCAAACGCCCATAATTTTACAATTTATGCATTTACCACTCAAAATAACTTAACTCTACAAGCAAAGATAGAAATTTATTTTTACAAAAACAAAATATAACGGGGGGAATATATAACATTTATTCAACGGCTTTATATACAAAGCTACTGCCATCGTGGCACATTTCCACCAAATTCCAACGCACAAAACGGGCTAAAAGCGCCACGACATCTCTACGGGGCAACGGCAAACAACGGCATATTGCCGACACGGAAAGAGGCTCGGATACCGACAGCAGGTCGAGCATACGTTGCTCCCGTTCGGTATAAGTCAGAAGATCTGGCACCCCCTCGCCCACACTCCGCCACACATTCATGTGTACGGCCGTTGCCAGGATATTCTCATCGGCTATACGCACATACGCCCGCAAACGGTCGTTCTCATCGCGTGCCATCACCGGCTTCGCCTCTACCGCCGGTATCTCGGCCAAAAGCACGGTTTTGCCCTCTGCCCGATGCACCGACATGGACACTTTCACCTCGGGGCGGCAATAGAGGCGGGCTGCGGCCTCTACCATATACATCTCTTCGTCGCTGCGCACACCGGCAATGCGCCCATTATCTTTCACCCCTATCAGCAATCGTCCTCCCTCGGTATTGGCAAAGGCCGAGAGGGTGCGGGCAATCTTACGAGAATCGGATATTTCGTATTTGAAATCCTGTCTCACATGCTCTCCCTCCGAGATAAGGGCGCGTATATATGCCGTTTCGTCTTGCAGTTTCATGGCACAAAGATAACGTACCGACATCTATTTTCGACGCACGATAGAAAAAAACGAAACGAAAACGAAAAAAACCGCCATTTTATGGTAACTTTGCACGCTCATCGACAACGTTTATTACATAAAACACTTCACGATATGATAAACCGAGTGATTATCCGCTCCAAAGTAGTGCAAGTAGCATACTCGTATTTCATCACAAGAGAAAAAAGCATCGCCGAAGCCGAAAAAGAGTTACAACACAGCCTCGAAAAAAGTTACGAACTATATCACGCTCTGCTACAACTGATGGTAGAGCTTACCGATTTACAAGCCCAACGCATCGAGGCGGCTCGCAACAAGTACCTTCCCACCGAAGAAGACCTCAACCCCAACCTGCGTTTTGTAGAGAATCATTTCATCAAAATGCTGCGCAACAACGCCCAGTTTGTAGAATTCCGCAAAGACAAACCGTTCTTATGGGATGCCGTAGCCCCCGACTACCTGCGCCGAACGCTCGATACCATTGTGGCCTCCGACACATATCGCGAATATATGAACGGACCTTTCAACGACAAAAATATCGACTGCGAATTGTGGCGCGTTCTTTTCAAAACGATTATCGCTCCGTCGGACGACCTGACCGAGACACTCGAAAACATCTCGCTATACTGGAACGAAGACCTCAACACCGAAGCGACATTCGTACTGAAAACCATCAAGCAATTCCGCGACACAGGCGAAGATGCCAAGCTCTTGCCTATGTATAAAGATGAAGACGACAAAAAATTTGCCTCAGCACTTCTGCGCGACACCCTGAGCAACGAGACGAAATACCGCGAATACATCACGCGTTTCACACGGAATTGGGAGATAGACCGCATCGCTTTTATGGATGTGGTAATCATGATGATAGCTATCAGCGAAATACTCATTATGCCCTCTATACCCACGGTAGTGACGCTCAACGAATATATAGAACTTGCCAAGACTTACAGCACCGACCAAAGCGGCACTTTCGTCAACGGTATCCTCGACGCAATAGTTAAGGAGCTAAAAAAGGAGCATATCATAAACAAAGATTGAAATATTTGTTATACTTTTGAGGAATATTTGCTGGAACGGCATATTCAAACGATTTAATCACAAAAAAAACGAATACTAAACAATTATGACACTTACAACCATTCTCTTACAGACAGGTGCCAGCGGTTCAAGCGGTTTGATGAGTATTATCATGATGGTGGCCTTGGTTGCCATTTTCTACTTTTTCATGATACGCCCGCAACAAAAACGACAAAAAGAGATTGCCAAATTCCGCCAGAACCTCACAACCAACGACAAAGTTGTCACCGCCGGTGGTATATACGGTAAAATAAAAGAGGTACACGACAACTATTTCATCATAGAAATAGCCGAAAACACCCGCATACGCATTGCCAAAGAGTCGGTATATCCCTCTGCCGAGGAGACTCCCAAGCAAGCATGACAACTACAACCGGCGCAATGCCGTTTATAACTTGTTAATATCACTTCGGGGGCGCATAAGTTGTGCCCCCGTTGCTACTCCCGCCAACAAAAATCTGCGGGGCTCATATTCAAAGCGACTTCCGGCATGCCGGGCTTCCGTGTAGATACAACGACAGCACACAAATGAAAAAATTCTCGCAATATCGCATCGCTACCCGACTGAAAGTATTCTTTCGCCGTATAGTCAAAACGTGCCGCTCACCGCGAGGCAAAGAGATATTCACATACCTTTGTTTCGTAGCCCTTGCATTCTGTTTTTGGTTTATACTATCTATCAGTGACAACAGGGAACGCACCATAAAAATTCCCATCGAGCTCACCAATGTACCCAGCGAAGCTGTGTTGCTCAATGATGCGCCACCCTATATAGAAGCTCGCATCAACGACCGCGGTTCTATCATCCTCGGATACGACCTCAACAACATCCCCCCTGTGAAAATCAACTTTTCACAACACGATAACAAAAAAGATGCCGTAATCATTTCAGCCAATAGCGTGATAGACTATTTGCGAGGACAACTCAAATCCACCACCACCATCCTCTCATATACCCCCGACTCCATCCGCATAGACTACACCCTCGATGCCGGAAAACGTTGCCTCGTAGAGCTCAACGGGACATACACACCCTCGCCTCACCATGCCTTAGGCGCCGAAGTCATTGTCACCCCCGACAGCGTGACCATATACGGCAAAGAGAGCCGGATTAAAAATATAACCAAGATTCCCACCGAAACTTTCACGGCCGAGAATCTCGAAGAAAATACTGTACTGACCGTAAAACTGCAACACATTGCAGGTACTCGCACCATCCCCGACTCGGTCACCATTACAATCCCCATCGAGGAATACACTGCCAAAACATTCTCAGTGCCTATTGTAGTGACGAACATCCCCAAGAATTACTCCGTCATGACATTCCCCTCGCACATCTCACTCTCTTGCATCATACCCACAAGCCGGTATGCCGCTACAACCGTCGCCGATTTCTTAGTGGTGACCGACTTTCGCGAGCTGGTACAAAAAGAGGGGTCGCAAGCCGCTGTCAAAGTAATAAACGCCCCCGATTATGCCCGTAGCATTATGCTTGCACAAGACAGCGTAGAATATATCATTAACGAGGCTGCCATACCGGCTCCCACATATCATGATACCAGCGCAACCGACACACTGTAACCACCATCGACCCCTACTCATCGGCATTACCGGGGGGATAGGAAGCGGCAAAAGCGTCGTATCGCACATCTTACGCATCGCAGGGCTGCCCGTTTACGATACCGACAGCGAGGCCAAACGCATCATGGACAGCCTCGACATCAAGAAACAAATTGCCGCCACATGGGGAAACGAACTATACCTTACAGACGGTAGCTTAGACCGTCGCAGGCTCGCCGCCATAGTCTTCAACGACCCTGCACAACTCACTCGCCTTAATGCAATAGTGCACCCCGCCGTACGCGACGACTTCGCTCGCCGCGCAGCTGCATGTACAGCACCGGCTTTCTTTGTCGAAAGCGCCATTCTACAAAACGCCGGCATGGATAGCGGGCTGCAATACGTTTGGCTTGTTACCGCCGATACCGAGACACGCATAGAACGTGTCATGCGCCGCAATGCTATCGGCCGCGACGAGGTGATAAGCCGCATCGACTCACAAACGCCATATCGCACCGACAGCCGCACCCGCATCATCGTCAATGACGGTCGCCAAGCTGTTCTGCCGCAGGTGGCTGCATTACTGGCCGAGGCCGGCATCACCATGTAAAACAGCCCGTGAATTTTGTCCGGCACAATTGTTTATCTCGAAACAGAATAGTATCTTTGCAGACGTTATTTACCAAAAAACAAAAACATTTATCATCATGTTAAAGAAAATTCTTGCCATTTCGGGAAAGCCCGGACTATATAAGCTCGTGTCACAAGGCAAAAACATGCTCATCGTAGAGTCGTTGCTCACAGGCAAACGCACACCGGCCTATACTCATGAGAAAATCATTTCGCTGGGCGATATTGCCATGTTTACCAACTCCGATGAAGTACCCCTCGCCGACGTACTCGAAAACATGAAGCAACTCGAAAACGGAGGGAAAGCGTCGGTCACGACCAAAGACGACGAGAAAAAATTGCGCGAATACCTCGAAAAAGTATTACCCGACTTTGACCGCGACCGCGTATATGTAACCGATATCAAGAAACTCATATCATGGTATAACCTGCTCACCGAAAAAGGATATACCGACTTCAAAGAGGAAGAAGAGGCCGCAGCCCAAGACGAAACCAAGGAAGAAACTGCAACAGCCGACACTCCTGCCGAATAATAACCTCAGATAAGGCCGGCCTGTCGTCGTAATACGACAAAAGCGACCGCATACACATGTCGCAACAAGTTCGAGACGGGACGATACCATCTCCATACAAATACCTAATGACAACCTACGGGGTTGCAGCGTTTTATTTCGCTGTAACCCCGTTAGATTTTTCGCTCTTGCGAGAATACCAACCGTCACAAACAAACAAACAGACAGGCTGCTATCGGCCAGCCATACGACGCAACGATACACAACATTGCGACACGGCCTACCGAAACGTTGTAATACGACAGTCCCCCGTAAATATAGCGGGAAATAGCCATTCCTTTATTTATATGCCGAGAGGATGCCTTGCGTTTGTCTGACAGGATACACCTTGCATTTATACGGCGGGGGTGCGCCTTGCATTTGCATGACGCACCCCCACTCTATATCACATCTCACATTCTATTTCACCACTTTATATCCGGTACCGCCTATGCGCAACACATATACGCCTCGAACCGGCAATTCAATGCGAGTAGTACCCATCTTTATAACATAACGGCCTGCACACATACCCTGCATAGTATATAACTCGGCATTCACAGGCGTTTGGCTATCGCTGGTCACATAAACTACACCGGCATGTTGGCGTACACTGATACCCGTAGTCTCAGGCAATCCACACACGCCACTGGACAACAGAACTGACACTTCGTTAGAGTACATCGAGAACATCTCGCCATCGTAAGCCCTTACACGATAATAATATTTGCAATCAGCGACCAATCCATCAACGGCCTTGCTACATTCGGCAAGTTGCAAACCGTCGTAACCATCTACTGCCATACGTGTGGTTTCGGCATGTTCTACTACCACATCGTCTATAACCACAGAACCACCGTTGTAACAGCCGACCTCAACACCCATGGCATAATAGTCATTGGAGAAATCTACTATTTCATACACATCGGCATTATCGGTTACCATCAATGTCGTTATCAGTGTCCAAGTATCACGCTCGGGGTTATATCCTACGATACGCAACGTTACATCCGAAGCCTCGGCCGAGATACCGCGATACCAAAAAGCAAATCGGGTCACAGGATTCTCGCGTTTGGCTGTACGCAGATACTGTCCGTCCTCATTCAGTCGCAACGAGGGGAACGACTCGCCATAATATCCCGTCACGCCATAGCAACTACGACTTGTAGTACTCCATCCGGTGGGCAGACCTGTTATCTTATCGGTAAAATCATAAGATACCTTCTCTACATCGCCCAACTGTTTGGTATAAACACTCAGTTCGTAAGACGATGCGCCCTCCATAGCATCCCACGATGCCGTAAAGCCGTGCGAGGTCAGGTCGGTAGCTTCGTGTGCCACAGGCGAGAGGTACTCGAACGTAGGCTCGGCAGTCGTAAACGAGTACTCTGCCGATATCGGGCTGTTACCGGCTTCGAATGCACTACGCAACGTATAATAGTAGGTCGTAGCGGGAAGCAGATCGGTCAATTCATAACTATCTACATCGCCCACGTTACGATTAAGTAATATAGTCACCGGGGTCTCGCCCTCCATACGGTGTACATTCAGAATGTAACCGGTTGCCATATTCACTTTCTTCCAGTGCAATACCGCCGATACCGGAGTTATGTCGGTAGGCTCTTCGGCCACAGGTGCAACATAGTCGATACCTGTATTTTCAAAACGGAATGTTATTAAGCCATCCGTTTCGGTAATTTCACTGATACGACGCTCGGTACGGTTACCGTTCCACGACTTCAACGACGGCGATGTGTCATCATCAATCATCGTCACATTGTCAGCTCCGGGGAACGGATCTCCGTCTTGCGTCATATCCGATTGTATATTATCGGCCTCTTCTATGTCTACATATTGGTGATCGGGGTCATTATTTACCGTATTCATATTCCACACCGACGTATTATAGTCTACATGCCATACCAGCATGCCATGCCCGGGGATATATTCGTCCCATCCAGTCTGCTGACGATTTTCGAGCAGGAAGTATTCGTTAGAACTGCGCCCTACGCGTATAATGTAGGCCATATTGCTATCCATTATATGAGGCAATTGCACGATAGTATCGGTAGGTTGTATGGCTATGGGTTCCAACCAATTAAGTTCATAGCGCTCGTAGGCCGAGAGAGCCGGTGGCGTACGGCTGTCATTGTTATACGAGCCGTAGTCCATCAATGAATACGCTCCAGGAGTGAAAGCCCACGTATAACTTGTGGCATAAAGGTCTGGAAGCCCCAACACATGGCCATACTCATGACAGAACGTGCCTATACCATCATAAAAACCGCCTCCCTCTATCTCATTAGAGCAAGCATAATGTTCAATCTGCTTACCGTCAAGAGTAAGATGCTCGCCGGCCGACGACAAATCCCATGAGTGCGGCCATACCGAATTGGCACTACCGCCCGATGCCTCGCCATAACCGGCATAGAATATATATACATTATCTACCTTGCCATCGCCATCAGAGTCGTACTCCGAGAAATCTATTTGGTCGTCAAGCATCTGGCAAGCCTCTACCACCATTTGCTCGGGGCGCATATCATTGCCAAACCAATCATTCGAGCCATAGTAACTCATGGGTTGCGATAAAGTAACAGGGCCATAGACATCGAAATCGGGTAAATACAGGCTATCGGAGTTTTGTATGTAAAAGTCGCGAGCACTACCCGTTCCGCCGTTATCGCTGAAACCTTCTTCATTAAGCATCCGGTAAAAATAATCTTGCGGATCGTCGAGTGTAAACGACACATCGCTATATTCTACCAATATCACCAACGATTTGTGTACACCTATCGTGGGAAAAGTCGTAGCACGTTTCGGCGGTGCCGCACGACGTTGTTTTTTCAGTTGCACGTCGCGCGCCTTCATACCATTCCATACGGCTTGATTGTCCAGTGCTGCAAGCCATGCTTTTTCCGTTTCGCCACGTGCTTCTACACGTGAAGCACGCATATCCGAAACTTCGGCAGTGCCATTTTTCACAGTAGCATAGTATAACATGCCATCATTGCCGGGCAACATCAGATAACCATCTGAACTCACATAAAAATGCGCCCGCTCATCGCCCCTTATATATAAAGGTAATACCGATCCATCGGGCTGCTCATACTCTATAATACCAGGCTTCGCCGGAACAGCATAACCTCCGTACGGCACTGCTACCATACAAGCGGCAAGCGTAAACGCTTTGAAGAACTCTCTACACAATCTATCCATATATCCATTATTAAAAGTAAAACGCACACAAATATATGCACATAAAATAAATTTGCCAACAAATTAGACAAAATTTATTTTTCAAAAAACGACCATAGAAGCTAATAAAACCGTATTTTTTATTTTCTCATCAAGTTTTTACTTACCTTTTCAAGCAAAAAACATCTTATTATAAAAAAATTTATTACAATTACTTGTTTTTGAAAAATATTATTTCCATATTTGCATCAGAGAAAAATAGCAAAATTCTCAATGTTTAACTAAAATCAATCCACTATGCTAACGAAAACTACCTTCAAACAGTATGTAGCAGCATTTTTAACCGCTGCCATGCTGATTCCGGCTACATCTTATGCCGAGGTGGGAAGATTTGCCGGCCCGGCAAATTTTGCTCAAAAAGCAACTATGCACAACGGACAAGCACGCACCGTGAAAAAAGGTCCGAAACTTCCTGCTCCCGCAAAGAAGAGCACTCCGAAATTCAAAGAAATTCCCAATGCCAACAAACTACCGGTTATGAAACGTCCCGGAGCATCGCAAATTTCCGGCACGGCAGTTGGTGAAATCTACGGTCTGCTTATCTTCTCTTCGGACTGGACAACAGATCCGTTCTATGGCATCTACAAATTTGACTTCGCCAACAACTCCTACTCTGAGTATGCATCAGACAACAATCTTTCCGGTGCCGGTACCTATGTAGATGGAAAGGTTTATGTCAATGCATATACCGAATTTTGGGGCATGTTGATGGACTGCCAGACGTACGTCTATGATTTCGCTACAAAAGAAATCGTAGATACGTATGTACATGGCACCGAAGATTTGAGTCAGGTCGCAGTCAACATGACAATGGACCCCACCACAGAAGATATTTACTCCATCAATTATAGTGCCGATGGCTCGCACTTCGAGCTCTGCACATTTGAGGACGGGTCCTACACACCGGTAGGCAATTTGGGCGAATTGAGCCTTTTCGCTATGACCATCGATAAAGAGGGACAACTCTACGTTATCGACAGTGCAGGAGATGTTTACAAAATGGACAAAACCAACGCTCAATTAGGCGACAAGGTTACATCTACTGGCTTCTCACCCCAATATATGCAATCTGCTTGTTGGAGCCCGTTAGACAAGAAAATCATTTGGGCAGCATCTAACGAAACAGAAAGTGAAGTTATCTCAATAGACCCTGTAAGCGGTGAGGTAGAAACCCTTAGCGTATTCAGCAAATCAGAAGAGTTCACATGCCTCTTCTCTACCGACCCATTTGCCGACGAAGCTGCTCCGGGTCGTCCGACAGTAGAAGTAGCTTATGCCCAACCGGGTGCATTGACAGCTGATGTTACTTTCACAGTTCCGTCTGTAACAGTTGGTGGCAATACATTAGAGGGTAATGTTGACATGTATTTGTCGATAGACGGTGAGCCTTACGAAACTGTAAACGATTTGCAACCCGGCGCCACAGTATTGCGTAATATAGCCTTGGCAGAAGGCAAGCATACCATAAGTGCTTATTGTAGCAACGAAGCCGGCGGTAACGGTGCAACCGTTTCTGTTACGACATACACCGGCGAAGACGCTCCTATGGCTGTAACGAACATACAAGTGAATATAGATGAGACAGGAAATGCCGTCATCACATGGGATGCTCCGCAAGGCCCCGGTATCAATGGCGGATGGGTAAATCCCGAGAAACTCAACTACACCATCAAACGCAATAATGAAGTAATCGCAGAGGACGTTACAGCAACTACATATACCGACCAACTCGGTACCAACCTCTCATACTATGTATGGACTGTTACTACATTCAGTGGCGAGAAAGAAGGTTTGAGCGCCGATAGCGAAGGAAAACAATATGGCGACGCCCTCACTATTCCTTATTCTCAGACATTCGACACAGAAAGCAGCATTCTGCTGTACACCATCGTCGATAACAACAATGATGACAATACATGGAAATTCAGCTCCAATGTACTCCGTTACACTTACAGCTCATCCAACAATGCCGATGACTATGCAATGACTCCTCCCATTGAAATGTCAGGCGATAAAGTATATGAACTGACATTGGTTGCCGGAGCTTATAGCACAAGCTATGCCGAAAGAATAGAAGTAACCTTGGGTTCATCTCTCGATCCGGCCGACCACACGACTACTATCATACCTGCAACAGACCTGACAACAGGCAGCATGGAGAATCTCACTGCATACTTCAAAGCTCCTGCCGATGGAAAATACTACGTAGGTATCCACGCAATATCCGATGCAGACATGTTCTATCTCGATGTTGAAAGCATCAGCATCGTTGACGGTCCCTCTTTGGATGCACCTCAGGCTGTAACCGACATCGAAACCATACCGGGCGAAAAAGGTGCCAGCACGGTGACAATCAACTTCAAAGCCCCGACAAAATCATTTGGCGAAGGCGACCTTACAGAAGATGTTACTGTACGCGTTGTACGCGGTGACACGCTCGAAATAGCCAATATGACATTGGCTCCCGGCGCAGAAGGCTCGGCATTCGACGGAGAAGCTGCCAACGGCAACAACAGCTATGTCATCTACACAAGCAACAGCGCAGGTAATGGCGATTATGCAACCGTAACATGCTTCTGCGGTTACGCTGTTCCGGGTCCTGTTGAAGACTTCGCAATCGTACCTACTGCCGACAATATGAGTGCTACCATCACATGGTCAGCTCCTACGAGTGGCGCAGGTGAGGGATATTTCGACCCGGCAGAATTAACATACACCATTTACTATGTTGACCAAGATGGAATGTATGTAGCTATTGATGAAACCACAGAATTTACATACACTGTCGACCCCGTAGAGGATACTGCTTTGGCAGGCTATACATATGCCGTATCAGCATCTAACCTCGGAGGAGAAAGTAGTCTTGTAGGTCAAACCGTAGTTTTAGGAACACCCTACGCCGCACCGTTCGAAGAGACATTAGCCGGCGGTACATTAACCACACAACCTTGGTTCATCTCATCGAATGGATTCGTAACAGCAGGTATCCTCACCGATGGTTCAATGTTTGGTGTAGATGTAGTATCGGAAGATGGCGGTATGTTCGGAATCTTCGATAACTACGGATGGTCGGGCGGAACAGCCAGCTTGCAAGTTCCTAAGATGACGCTTTCACAACTGGATGCTCCTGTTCTCTACTTCTCTATGTTCCACTACGAGGAAGAAGGTTCGCTCAGCGTATCTGTTTCGACCGACGAAGTAAACTACACCGAGGTATTCAACAAAAACCTCTCTGATGGTGAAGGTTGGGCCGAGTATGAAGTTGACCTCTCTGCTTACCAAGATGCTCCGTGGATATGCATCAACCTCAGCGGTACTGTTTCCGCAACATCTTGCATCTTCATCGACTACATCCGCGTAGAGAAATCATGGATCAACAACATCATGGTTAACAAGTTTGAAGGTCCCAGCAAATTGGCTGCCGGCCAAGAAGGCACATTCAATGTCCAAGTAAGCAACAAGGGTAGCGAAGCCGCCGCATTCACAGTAAACCTCTCTGTTGACGGAGCTTTCGTTGAAGCACAACAACAAACCGAAGCTATTGCCAAGGGCGAGACAGCATCCTTATCGTTCACGTATACTCCCAATGTAGAGCAAATAGGTAAATCGGTTGTAGTTACCGTAGAGGCCGTACTCGAAGGAGCTACCGATGAATATCCCGATGACAACGTCAAGAGCCTTACATTACACGTTACACAACCCGACCTGCCCGTAATCACAGACTTGACAGGTACTTGCGATGCTTCGTTGCAAAATGTAACCTTGACATGGTCCGAGCCTCTGCTGGTTCCTGAAACCACAGTAGACGACATGGAAAGCTATGAAGGATTTATCATCGACCAAATCGGCGAATACACGCTCATCGACGGTGATGGTTTAAAGACTTATGGCCTGTCTGGCGTTTCATTCCCCCACGCAAGTGAAGCTATGTCATTCATGGTATGGTCGCCCGCAGAAGCAAATATCGCAGCATCGAACTTCTTGCCTTACTCTGGCGACAAGTGCTTGATATCGTTCGCTTCGGTACCCAGTGGCGGAGCAGGAAATGACGACTGGTTGATTTCACCCGAGATTGTAGGAGGCACCGAACTTTCGTTCTACGCAGCTATTGCCGATGCTCAATATCCCGAATCGTTCGAGGTTCTCTACTCTACCACGACGCAAGACCGCGACGCGTTCACGGTATTGGCATCAGAAATGAAGACAACTCAAAGCTGGGAGCAATTCACCTATACATTACCCGCGGATGCCAAGTACTTCGCTATCCACTACAATGCAATAGATGCCTTCGCTCTTATGATTGACGACTTGTCTTATGTCAAAGCATCGTCGGTTGTTGACATCACGCTCATGGGTTACAACGTATATCTCAACGGTAGCAAGCTCACCGATACTCCTATCGCAGAGAATACCTACAACTATACGTCAGAAACTCCGGCCAGCGAGCTCACATTCAATGTGACTGTTGTTTACGACGAAGGTGAGTCGCTCATGTCGAACACCAAGACATTCACCTCTGGTGTTACCGACGTGAAGAGCTTAGGCATGAAGGCTTACGGCGTAGACGGAGCTATCAAGATTGAGAACGTAGAAGGCCACATGGTAAGCATCTACACTGCCGATGGTAAACTCTTACGCAGCCTCAAAGCTACCGACAACAGCATCAACGTTCCTGTAAACCGCGGTGTATATGTTGTGAAAGTAGACGAGAAAGCCTCTGCAAAAGTACAAGTGAAGTAATGAGCAATTTGCTCTCCCTTACGCTTCGCCCTAACTAACGAAGCGACGCTCCCCGCCCCTCCGGCGGGGAGTTTTTTTATACTCGACCGCAACAACATTTTTACACTTCGCCACAACAAAATTTTGTACTTGGCGACAACCGCATTTATACTTCACCGCAGCAAGATTTTTCACATTCGACACAGCTGCATTTTTGTATCTCACCGCAGTTATAACCGGTTAAACAGCCGGGACACTGACAAGAACCTGCCCCACATACCGATTACTTAAATCGTTCTATACGACACCGATAAAAAGGAGGAACAATGCCAAATACCTTCACTATCATGGTTTACGCTTTTTTAGAACCCGTGCCACAACAGGAGACCTCTTTTTTTCGTATTTTTGTTGCCCTAAATAGATATATATATGATATACCGCATAGGCGCACATACGTTACAGCCGTGCCGGATAGAGCTGCCCCCCTCTAAAAGCATAGCCAACCGCATAACCATGCTGCGAGCCCTCTCGGGTATGCCGCAAACAACAGACGATGCAGCTTGCGACGACATTGCGGCAATGCAACACGCCATATGCAACGCAGACAATATCATAGACATAGGCGATGCAGGTACCGCCATGCGCTTCCTGACTGCTTACTACGCCTCCACACCGGGAACACAACACATACTTACCGGTTCACCGCGCATGCAACAACGCCCCATAGGTGTCTTGGTGGAGGCCTTGCGAGCTGCCGGAGCGACCATCACCTATTGCAGCCGAGAAGGCTTTCCGCCGTTATCCATACGAGGACGGCAGTTACGAGGGGGTACAATAGCCATCAAGGGCGACATCAGCTCGCAATTCATATCGGCATTGCAGCTCGCGGCTCCTCTCATGCACGAAGGTCTGCATCTCTCTATCATGGGCAACATCGTGTCGCGCCCCTACATAGAGATGACAATAGAACTCATGCGCCACTTCGGTGCAACAGTATCCTGCCGCGGCAACAGCATCAAGGTAGCCCCGCAACGATACACCCCCGCAGCCATAGAGATAGAGGGCGACTGGTCGGCAGCATCGTATTGGTACGAAACGGTGGCCATAAGCCGCACCCCCATGACACTGACAACCTTGCAACACGACAGCCTGCAAGGCGACGCCCGTGTGGCACAATACTTCTCACAACTCGGGGTAGAGACTCGCTACGACAACGGTGAAGTAACACTATCGCCCTGTCCTGTCGCAGTAAAAGATTTTACCGCCCACCTTGCCGATACCCCCGATATTGCGCCGACGATAGCCATCGCCTGTGCCTTGCAGGGGATTCCCTTCCGCCTTACGGGTCTCGACAACTTACCGCTCAAAGAGTGTGACCGCATAGCTGTACTGACCGGCGAAGCGAAAAAGTTAGGCTTCGTATTTACTTCTCCCAAGAGCGGTACCGTGGCATGGACAGGCAACCGCACCACTCCGTCGCAAACGATACCTTGCATAGACCCTCACAGCGACCACCGCATGGCGATGGCTTTTGCCCCCGCAGCCCTTGTAACAGGCAACATATCGATAGAGACACCTTGTGTGGTTGCCAAATCATACCCGCACTTCTGGGACGACCTGCTTCGGGCAGGATTTTCCATTACGCCCCAACCCGACAAAGAGGAGGCTACGACATGACACTGCTACTCGTTATATGCACCACACTGCTGCTCACGGGCATTGTCTTATATGCCATATACCGCCCCCGTACCCAAAGCCGGCGGCCGCAATCGACAGCCGATACCGACCGCGACAAGGGCGAATGCTGCGGTCAACATGCCGTATGTGAGCGCGATAGTCTGCTTGCCGCGGCAAGCCGCGAAATAATCTACTACGACGACGAAGAGTTAGACCGTTGGCGCGGCATTCCGTCAAATGGCTATAACGAGACTCAAACCGAAACATTCAGGGAGATTTTCTACACCATGCAGAGCGCCGATGTGCCGGGCTGGACACGCAGCCTGCAACTGCGAGGGATAGAGCTGCCCGACGAAATAAAAGACGAAGTGCTGCTCGTAGTAAGCGAGCTGCGCAACGAAAAAGACAAAAAGCGAAAGTAAATCATGGACATACTGCAATACGCATTTTTCCAAAACGCCCTATGGGGCATACTGCTCATCTCGGTGACGGGTGCCATCATAGGCACATACATCGTGACACGACGCATGGTATTCATTACCGGAGGCATCACACACGCCTCATTCGGCGGATTAGGAATAGGTTATTACATGGGAATAAATCCCACGCTCTCGGCCTTGGTTTTCGCCATCCTCTCGGCATTCGGGGTAGAATGGCTGGCTCGGGGCAAACAGGTACGCGAAGACTCGGCAATAGCCGTTTTCTGGGCATTGGGCATGGCCATAGGCATCATTTTCATCTTCCTTACACCGGGCTATACACCGGGGCTATCGGAATTTCTGTTCGGCAACATTCTCACCATCACAAGCACCGACATCCTTATATTCACGCTCTTTGCCGCTCTCTTGTTGTTATTTGTGCTACTATTCTACCGCCCCATTCTCTATGCCGCGTTCGACAGCGATTTTGCCCGCACACAAGGTATCCGTGTCACAACCATCAACGCCTGCATGACATTTTTCATAGCCATCGACGTAGTGTTATCCATCAGACTGATAGGCATCATGCTGCTCATCTCTATCCTCTCGTTGCCGCAAATGATTGCCGAATTGTTCTGCTCGCGATATAAACAGATGATGTTCCTCTCTATGCTCATCAGCTTTGTCTGCGGCGTCGCGGGGCTGGTTATATCCACCTTTATCAATGTCCCCACCGGGGCAAGCATCGTGTTTACCCTTGTCGTGGTATATGCCGTCGCTAAGATATGCAACCGCATGGCAGCCGGTCAACGCAAAAAACGGCTTCGCAAAGCAGCAGAACAATAAACACACATACCCGCCGTTTTATATAAGAATGGAACTGCGCAAAATATACCGTCTCGCTCCCTTGCTTATCATAGCGGCAGGGTTGCTGGCAAGTTGCTCCAACAACAAGAACACAGGTTGGAGCCGCTTCTACCATTCGTTCACCACACGGTATAACGTCTATTTCAACGGCATTGAGAACTATAAAGAGCAACTGAAAGTACAACAAGAGAAGTATGAAGACAACTTCACCGATATTCTCTACCTCAATCCTGCCGAAGCATACAACAATCCCAAAGACCCGCAACCACAAGGCTCTTTCGACCGCACGATAGAGAAGTGCCAGAAAGCGATACAAAACCACAGTATCAAAAGCAAACCCAAACGCAACCAGAACAAACGCAACAACGCCGACTACAAGGCTTTCATGCAACGCGAAGAGTACAATCCGTTCATACACAATGCATGGATGCTCATGGGTAAGGCTCAATATCAGAAAGGTGATTTCCTAAGCGCCGCCGCCACGTTTATGTACGTATCGCAACACTTTACGTGGCTGCCCAAAGTGGCTGCCGAGGCAAGGCTGTGGCAAGCCCGCAGCTACATTGCCCTCGATTGGATATATGAAGCCGAAGATGTATTATACAAAGCCAACAACGATAGCCTACCCCCTTCGTTGCAAGGCGAGTTTGCTTCGGTCAATGCCGACTACCTCATCCACAACAAAAAATATCGCGAGGCCATACCCTTCCTTCAAACCGCTATCAAGAGCGAACGCAGCAAGCAACAACGTGCACGCATGACGTTCTTGCTGGGACAATTATACACCCTCGACAAGAAGCCGCAAGAGGCATATACTGCCTTCAAGAAGGTCATTTCGATGAATCCGCCTTACCGTACACAGTTCAATGCACGCATCAAGATGAGCGAGGTATTTACCGGCAGTGACATAGAGAAAGAGGTGGCTTCGCTCAAAAAAATGACCCGACGAGACGTCAACAAAGACTATCACGACCAAATATATTACGCCATAGGTAATCTATACCTCTCACGCAAAGATACGGTACAGGCCATAGCCAATTACAACACGGCCGTAGCCAAAAGCACCCGCAACGGCATAGAGAAAGCCGTGTGCCAAATTACACTCGGTAACCTCCTCTTCGGCCGACGCGAATATGTCGACGCCCAACCTTGCTACTCCGAAGCTCTTCCGCTACTCAGCGACGACTATCCCGACTACAAACTACTGTCGAAACGTTCGGAAGTCCTCGACAAACTTGTCGTATATGCCCAAAACGTCGAGCTGCAAGACAGCTTGCAAACTCTCGCCGCCATGAGCGAAGAGGAGCGTAACGCCTGCATACAGAAAATCATCGACGCCCTTATCGAACAAGAGAAAAAAGAAGAGGAAGAACGCCGCCGCGAAGAGTATCTTGCTCAAAACGAAGGTATAAGCAACCTCTTGGGCGGAAATGCCAACCAACCTACCACCAACGTTCTCAATACCGACGGGTCGTGGTATTTTTATAACCAGACCCTCATCAACGCTGGTAAATCGGAGTTCCAGAAAAAATGGGGCTCGCGCAAACTCGAAGACGATTGGCGGCGACGCAATAAATCGGGCTTCTCGGCCGCCGATTTCGCCGAAAACAACGGCGTAAACTACGACGATGAGGAAAACGACTCGACATACACCGATACCGAACTGCCCGAAGACAGCGCAAAGCTCGCTGCCGAAAACGACCCGCACCAAATAGAGTTCTACCTCAAACAGATACCGCTCACACCCGAAGAACTCACCGTGTCGAACGAAATCGTAGCCGAGGGACTATATAACATGGGCATCATTCTGAAAAACAACCTCGAAGACTACCAAGCCGCCTCGGAAACCTTCGACGAGCTGGAACGTCGCTACCCCGATAATCCATATCGCCTCGACACCTACTACAACCGCTACCTCATGCACATGCGCAACAACGAGACATCGCAAGCCGAGATATACCGTTCGAAGATACGCACGACCTTCCCCGAGAGCGAATATGCACAGGCCATGGAAGACCCGCACTACTTAGACAAGCTGCGCAGCATGGGCGCCGTGCAAGACTCTATATACCAACAGACCTACGCCGCATACCTCGACAACCGCAACGACATCGTGCATGCCAACTATCGGTACATGCAAGAACATTATCCGCTCTCCGACATCATGCACAAGTTTATGTTTGTCAACGCTATGGCATACATCGGCGACAAAGAGTTCGACCAATTCAAGGAATTGGTACAGGAGCTGCTCTCCAAATATCCGCAGGCCGACGTAAGCGACTATGCCGGCAACGTACTCAAAGGTATAGCCCGCGGACGTACCGTAGCCGGAGGCAACGTGCGGGGCATGATATGGAAAACCCGCCTCGGGAACGACTCGACAGCCCTCGCCGCCGACTCGGCAGCCACCTTTACGTTGGCTCTCGACGAGCCGCACAACTTCCTGCTGGTATATGCCACCGACAGCGTCTCGGGCAACCAATTACTGTTTAACGTCGCCAAATTCGATTTCACGAACTTCCTTGTCAAAGATTTCGACCTCGAAATAATGACATTTAACGAAATATCTATTCTCGTTGTCAAAGGATTTAATAACTTTGACGAGTTGGTACACTACCGCAAAGTGATGACCGACGACCCGGAGTTTGTCATACCCGATGGAGTAAGACCCGTCATGATAAGTACGCACAACTTCGACCTGCTTCTCCAAGGTCGCACTTTCGAAGAGTACTTCGACTTTTTTGACAACTACTACAACCCAGAAAATGATGAAGAACCCTACTATCCTGTGGGCAGATGACGAGATAGATCTCTTGAAGCCGCATATCATGTTCCTCACGCAAAAAGGCTACGAACTGGTTACGGTATCGAACGGCGTTGACGCCCTCGAAGCATGCGAAAACAACGACTTCGACCTCATTATCCTCGACGAAAACATGCCCGGGTTGAGCGGCCTTGAAACTCTCGTCCGCATCAAAGAGGTACGTCCCGACATCCCCGTTATCATGATTACCAAAAGCGAAGAGGAAAACATCATGAATCAGGCCATCGGGAACAAAATAGCCGACTATCTTATAAAGCCCGTCAACCCCAACCAAATATTCCTCTCTATCAAGAAAAATCTGCATAGCCGCGAAATCATATCGGGAGAAACCACCAGCAACTACCAGCAGGAATTCAACCATATAGGTAGCCTCATATCCCAATCGGACTCTTGCGAAGAGTGGATGGAGGTGTACCGCAAACTCGTACATTGGGAACTCGAACTGTCGCATGCCGAGACCAATATGGAAGACCTGCTAAAAATGCAGAAAATAGAAGCCAACGCCGCTTTCGCCAAGTTCGTAAAGAAAAACTACGAACGTTGGATTACCACCGACGACCACCCGCTGATGAGCCACGAAATATTCAAGAAGAAAGTTTTCCCACTCCTCGATAACGGTGAAAAAATCTTTTTCGTGCTTATCGACAACTTCCGGCTCGACCAGTGGCGTGTCATCCTCCCCATCATAAGCAACTACTTCACGTTCGAAGAGGAACTCTATTTCAGCATACTCCCCACAGCAACGCAATATGCCCGCAACGCCATCTTCTCGGGATTGATGCCTAATAAAATAGCCGAGATGTTTCCCGACTTATGGGTCGATGAAGAGGAAGAGGAAGGCAAAAACCTCAACGAAGCGCCTCTCATAAAGACACAGATAGAACGGTTCCGCAAGTCATATCCTTTCTCATACACCAAAATCAACGAAAACTCTTTTGGAGAAAAGGTGTTGAGCAACTTCGGCACATTGACCAACAAACCGCTCAACGTGTGTGTACTAAACTTTATAGATATGCTATCGCATGCCCGCACCGAGTCGAAGATGATACGCGAACTAGCGTCGAGCGAAGCAGCATATCGCTCGCTTACCGAGTCGTGGTTCAGGCACTCGTCGGCTCTCGACCTGTTCAAGAAAATCGCCGAGAGCGGCTACAAGGTCATCCTCACTACCGACCACGGCACCATACACGTCGACAATCCTATCAAAGTCATCGGCGACAAAAATACCAATACCAACCTGCGTTATAAAGTGGGCAAGTCACTCAGCTACAATCCCAAACAAGTGTACGAGATAAAAGCGCCGTCACGCTTCGGGTTGCCGTCACCCAACCTCAGCTCGACCTACGTCTTTGCCACCAATCGCGACTTCTTTGCCTACCCCAACAACTACAATTACTACGTGGGGTACTATAAGAACACATTCCAACACGGCGGCATCTCTATGGAAGAGATGATGATACCCCTCGTAACGCTCTCTCCCAAATAAATCATCACATCATGACAACAATACATATCGACAACCTCGACGGGTTGCGCAATGCCGCCCGTTCTTTTATAAGCCTTTTGGGCAATAATACAGTGTATGCCTTCTATGGCAATATGGGCGCCGGCAAAACCACCTTTATTAAAGCCGTTTGCGAAGAGTTAGGTGTTACCGACGTAATAAACAGCCCCACTTTTGCCATCGTCAACGAATACCGTACAGGCGACGGGCACACCATCTTCCACTTCGACTGCTACCGCATAGCCCAGCTCAAAGAAGCCCTCGATATGGGGTGTGAAGATTACTTCGAGAGCGGCGAACTCTGCTTCATAGAGTGGCCTGAAAACATCGAACCGCTGTTACCCGATGATTGTGTACCGGTACGCATAATCGTCAACGACGACGAGTCGCGCACCGTCACGGTAGGATAATCGGCTAACCGCGCTTCTGGTAGCTCAGTACCGCTCCCACACTGAAAAGAACGGCAAATCCCGCCAAGAACAGGAACTGTTCATACAACTCGGCTATACCGCTCCCTTTGAGATAAACGCTACGCAATATCTCTATAAAATATCGGGGCGGCAGCAAAGATGCTATAACCTGTGCCCAAGCGGGCATCGACGCCACAGGCGTAAACAATCCGCACATCAGAATAAACAGTACGGCAAAAAAGAACATTATAAACATAGACTGCTGCATCGTAGAAGAGTAGTTGGAGACGATAAGCCCCACACCCGACATGACGATGGTAAATAGCACAGCAGCAGCATATATCGTCAGCAAACTGCCGGCCGGTGCAAGCCCGTATATCCAATATGCCAACAGTAACGCCAACGAGAATATTACCACGCCCATTATCCAATAAGGAATGAGCTTGGCAAGAATAAACTCCCACTTGCGCACAGGCGATACGTTGATTTGCTCTATGGTGCCTATCTCTTTCTCACTGACGATATTGAGAGCCGGCAAAAATCCGCCTATCGTTATCACAAGTATAATCATCAATGCCGGTATCATGAAAAAACGATAATTGAGCGTTGGGTTATACAAGTATAGTACCGACAATGCACCGGCAGGAGCTGTCTCATCGCCCCTATCAGCACCCAATTCGGCCACAAAATCATTTATTATCGACACTAGATAGTTACTGCCTATACCGCCTTTCATGCCATCGACGGCATTGGCCGAAATCTGTAACGCCACATTCTGCCCCGATTCTATATTGCGTTCCATACCCTGCGGTATCTCTATCACTATATCGGCACGTCCGGTCGAGATGTCTTGTTCGCCGGCACGATAACCGGCAACGAGCGGTTGCATATCGAAATAGCCCGATGCCGCAATCTTGTCTACCAGTCTATGAGAGAGCTGCGTACGGTCATTATCGACCACCGTCACAGCCACATTCTTCACCTCCATCGTTGCTACCCACGGCATGATAAGCATCACGAGTATGGGGAACATAATCACCAGCTTGGGCAGCAACGCATTGCGTATAAACTGCTTGAACTCTTTTTCCAACAAAAATCCCATTCTTGCCATACTATCCGAGCCTGTTTTTGAAGTTCTTCAACGATAGCGCCATCAACACGACAGTCATTCCCGTCAATATCGATGCCTCCACATATACCTGAGCCAAAGTCTGACCCTCGATCATCATCTTCCTCGCCGCCATAATATACCACTTGGCAGGTATCACGTCGGAGATATACTGCAACACCTTAGGCATACTCTCTATGGGAAATATCATGCCCGATAACAACATGACAGGGAGCATAAGCGTCATTACCGAACCCAACATCGCTACGGCTTGTGTATTCACCACCGTCGATATGAACAATCCCAACGCAAGCGACAGAATAATATACACCAGCGACAAGATGCAAAGACCTGCAATGCCGCCGGTCACGGGCACATCCAACAGAAGATAAGCAAGAAGAAGTATCGTCAGCAGGTTGAAACAAGATATTACCAGATAGGGCACCATCTTGGACAAGATAATATATATAGGTCTTACGGGCGAAGCCAGCAACACTTCCATGGTTCCTTGCTCTTTCTCTCTGACAATAGATATTGAGGTCATCAGAGCCGATATGAGAATAAATATCAGTCCCATGATACCGGGCACGAAATTATATGAACTACGCATCTGCGGATTATACAGCATGCGCAAGTGTGTCGTCACAACAGCTTCTTCTTGGGTTGCCGGCCTCGTTTCGGCCATAGCCTTGCGTATTACCGAAGAGGTGTAGAATACCTCGTTCGACGCGATATTGGGATTGGAAGCGTCGACAATGAGCTGTACCGAAGGTTGCCGGTCGAAGTCTGTCCCGAATACGATTGCCATATCGGCCTTCCCTGCACGCAACAAATGCTCTACGGGCTCGGCCGTAGCATATTCGCCCACTATCGTAAAGTAGTGATTCGCATCGAAACGCTCCACGAGCTGCCTCACCGTTTCGTTGCGCTGCGACGAAACGACGGCCAGATTGATATTATTGATTTCATTGGAAAGGGCAAAACCGAATATCACAATCATCACTACGGGCATGACAAGCAAGATAAGCATCGTACGCTTATCCCTGAAAATATGGAGGAACTCCTTCCTGACAAATGCCGCAAATACATCCATAATACCCTACTCCTTTCGTCCTGCATGCCGCGCCAATGCCCGGAATACTTCGTCCATCGTAGTGGCGCCAAACTCACTCTTCAATCGGCGCGGCGTATCCAAAGCATCGATACGCCCATCGACCATGATAGAAACACGATTGCAATACTCCGCCTCGTCCATATAGTGCGTAGTGACAAAGATAGTGATACCCTGTTCGGCCGCCGCATATATCATTTCCCAAAACTGCCGACGGGTAGCCGGGTCGACACCGCCCGTAGGTTCATCGAGAAAAACGATACTGGGACGATGGAATATCGCCACCGAAAAGGCCAACTTCTGCTTCCAGCCCAAAGGCAACGATTTGACATAAGCATTACGCTCTTTCTCGAAGTGAAGCTCGGCAAGCAGCTCATCGGTACGATGTTTTATCTCCTTCTCGTCGACACCGTATATACCCCCGAAGAGACGGATATTCTCCCACACCTTCAAGTCTTCATACAACGAGAAGCGTTGGCTCATATACCCTATGTTGTTCTTGATGTCTTCATATTGCGTCTCTATGTCATAGCCGGCCACCATGCCCCTTCCCGACGTGGGACGGCTCAGCCCGCACAACATTCTCATCGCGGTGGTCTTACCCGCACCGTTGGCACCCAAAAAGCCGAATATTTCGCCCCGCTGCACGGAAAAGCTGATGTGGTCGACAGCCGTAAAGTTGCCGAAACGTTTGGTGAGTTCCTCTACTTTTATGACGCTATCCATGATATTTGTCTTCCAACTGCATGTAACAATCTTCTATCGTAGCAGCAACACGACGTATGGTCAGCTCCTTGTACCCGCGAGCGGCCAGATACGTGCGCAATCGTTCCACCACTGTCGCATCGGCCGTAAAATGATGCTCCACACCGAATGTATAGCAACGCTTTACACCCTCGAAGTGTCTTATATCGCCCAAAAGACGAAACATATTGTCGCTCTCGGCAGCCCACAACTCATCGCGATACGATGCTATGATGTGCTGCGGCGTATCTACCTGCATAAACTCGCCCTCTCGCATAAGGGCTATGCGGTCGCAACGGTTAGCCTCGTCCATATAGGGTGTAGATACGAGTATCGTTATACCGCGACTGCGCAGGTCTCCGAGCATGTCCCAAAACTCCTGCCGGCTCACAGGGTCGACACCGGTCGTAGGCTCGTCGAGAAAGAGCACCGACGGTTTGTGTATCAAGGCACAACAGAGAGCGAGTTTCTGTTTCATTCCTCCCGATAGATTACCCGCCTTGCGCCGTGCGAAAGGTTCTAAATGGCTGTATATGGGTGCTATCAACTCATAGTTCTCCTTGATGGTAGTACCAAACACCGAAGCATAAAACGACAAATTCTCCTTAACACTCAAATCCTGATAGAGCGAGAAGCGCCCGGGCATATAGCCTATACGACGCCGTATCTCGCGGTATTGCGCTTTCACATCGTAGCCGTCGACCCACGCCTGTCCGCTATCGGGCAATACGAGAGTTGCCAAAATCCTGAACAACGTGGTCTTGCCCGCCCCGTCGGCACCGATAATGCCATATAACTCGCCGCGATGTACGGCGAAAGTCACCTCTTTTAAGGCATTCACACTGCCATAACTCAGGGTCAATCGGTCGGTTACAATGGCATCCATATCACTTGCGTAAGGCTATTTCTCCATACATACCCAGCTTGATATAACCATCGTTCTCTACGGCGATTTTTACGGCATACACAAGATTGGCACGGTCGTCTTTCGTAGGTATACTCTTGGGCGAAAATTCGCTCTCGGACGAAATCCACCTCACAGTACCCTCGTACTCACGCCGCTTATCGCCGCCGAAATCGGCATAGACAGTTACGGTATCGCCCAAGACCATATCGGCAAGCTGCACCGATGTGACGTAAGCTCTCAGATATACATGACGCAAATCGGCAACCTTAAAGAGCGGACGGCCTTGCACGGCATATTCACCTTCCTCGACATATCGCGCCAATACCGTACCTGCCACCGGCGAGTATATCTTACACTTCGCCAAACGGTCTTCAACCTGAGCTACCTGCAACTCGGCAGCTGCAATCTGCGCGTCGACACTGCCCACATTATTATGCAACGCCGACTCTTGTGCCGCCAACTGGCTGCGCAAAACGGCAATTTGCGCCGTCACATCGTCAAGTTGTTTCGTCGTTGCCGCATTCGCCTCTACCAGCTTCTTCACGCGGGCTTGCTCATACTCTTGCTTGGTTATCTGCTCCTTCAATGCGGCAATTTGCTTTTCCACATCGGGACGGCTGCTGCGCGCCGAAGCAAGCGACTGCTCGGCCTGCAATTTGGCGAGATAGAGCTGCACCGAGTCTATCACTCCTACCACCGTATTCGGCTGCACCGTATCGCCCTCGACCAGACTCAGCCATAGTATGCGCCCCGATGCCTCGCTCGATACCGTCACTTCGGTAGCCTCGAACGTTCCTGCCGCCTCGAAATTGCGGTCATCGTTACACCCCGGCAACACAAGGAGTACGCATGCCGCAGCCCAAAATTTCATCGTCAACCTATTCATTACGTGTCAGTTTTATATCGTAAATACTTTTCAGCAACTCTATTTCGTGTATCGAGCGCGTTATCTTCGCATTGTTTTCTTTGGTCAGTTCGGCCAAAAGGTCGCTCACACTTATCACTCCGTTTTGCAATTTGGCCTCGGCGGCCTGCCGTATCGAAGTACGCAAAGCTATTATCTTGGCATCATCGGCAGCCACCTTCTGCAACCGTTCTACGGTCTGCTGCTCCTCGGAGAGTTGTAATGCGGTATTGAAACGGAATGTCTCGCGGGTATTTTCCACTTGCTTGCGCGCCAAATCCAGTTTTGAAAGACTATTCTTGCGGGTATAGAAACTGCTGATGTTCCATTGCATCCTCACGCCCACGATATAGTTCCATGTCCAACGGTTTTCTATCATATCGTTAAACATATTCAATCCCGGATTGCCATAAAAGCCTTGCGCAAATGCGCCAAACTGCGGCATAATCGATGCGTTTATACCGCGCCTCTGAGCGTCTAAACGGGATATTTGCGCATCGAACAACCGCATTTCGGGACGCTCGTCTATGCCCGATTCCGTCCAAACATCGGTATAGGCCGGTTTCGTAAGAGTCGCTTGCTCTATGTTTTCGTCACCGACAAGTATGGCCAACATCTTGCGATATACCGCCAACGACGACTCTATCTGCACACGCTGCTGCTGCGAAGTGAGCAACTCAACCTCCACGGCATCGAGGTCGCTCGGCAACGCCACCCCGTTAGATATCATCGCCGACACCTTGTCATAATTCTCTTGCAGAAGCCGCCGCATCTCGCCGTTTTGCGCCAGCTGCTCCTCCAACAACAGAATGCCGAAGTAAAGGTCGTTGACCCTTTTGCCAAGTGCATAAAGCTCCACAGCGATATTTTGCCGCGACACTTCACCCTCGGCACGCTCCATTTCCTTACGTGCCTTGGTAGCTCCGCCGTCCCATATCATCTGACTTACGTCGAGCATCACCCGGTATTGGTCGCGATTGAGTCCGTGCATATCTACCCCGATGAGAGAGAAAAGATTCTCTATTTCCGAAGGGAACGAAGCCACATCCGATTGGTAAGTAGCCTGCGCCGATAAAGTTACCTGCGGCAAATAAGCCTTAGCAGCGTTCGAGACCGACAACCCCGTCATCTTCTCTACCAAGTCATATTGCCGTATAAGCGGATAGTTCTCCTGCGCCATGCGCTGGCACTCGTCAACCGTCACTTGCGCCGCAGCATGCAACATACACCACACGCAACATATACACACTACCACAATCCTATTCATACGCATTATTATTTTGCAACAGCCGTTGCATGATTATCTCCACATTTTCACGTTTCCGGGCTTCGAAAAAAGCCTTGCGCGAGCCATAAAATTCATCGATTACAACATCTAAGACCGGCAACGCCAAAAAAACGAACAAATTCAACGAAACTACATCCAAGATAAAATCTATCATACTGATAGGTTTCATGCCTTCTTCTACAATCATCTTATCCCAGTCGAGCTGTAACGGCGGCAATAATTTTCCCCACGCAAAACGCAGCTTATGTTCCACCATTCTGCGCCGCTCGCTATTATAAGCAAGCTCGTTAAGAAGGAAACGCGGCAAATCGGGATGCTCTGCCAAGAAATCGAAATGACGGTCAACCACAGCCGTAATTTTCTCCAACGGCGTCATATCGGGCTCAAAGATAACGTCGGTAACCATCTTACCCAACAACGACATCTTTTCATTGAAAATTTTGTTAAACAATCTCTCTTTTGTCCCAAAATAATAATGCAACATGGCATGAGTCACACCGGCGTTACGTGCTATTGTTACCGTCTTGGTGCCCTCATAACCTTTCTGCATAAACTCTTGCTCCGCCGCAAGCAATATGGCCTGTTCGGTATCTTCGCTAAGCATCCGATGCCTCCCAGTATTTACTTTTCTCCCGCTTGTTATCATGGCAACTATCAAGATTGTTTAACAAAGCTGTTAGAACAAAGATAGGTTGAAATACATATGAAGTCAACAGCAGAATATGTATTTAACGTTTTTTATTTTTAGCATATATGATACTGAATTTTCGCATGTTGCAAAATCTACACGCAGGCATGCAATAGCGGAATAATATACCATGATTACGCTATCGAAAATCATTACATCCTATAAAAATACCACCTGCTATATCGACGCTATGCAAACGCGGTTTCGAACGCTCAATTTACACTGCAACGGGCATCTCAACAAGTATCATACTTTATTGCAACAGAATATAACATAAAAAGACGGGCTGAACTTCTCAGTCTAACCCGTCGGAATCCATTTGGAGATGGACAAGGGATAAATTTTACCACTTTACCCCTTTTTGGATACATCGATTTATACCATATAATTAAACAAAGCAATCAAATTTAGACAAAGCGGACAGTTTGCATTATACAAATATGTTGCAAACATTATAATCAAACTTTAATTTATGAGAAAGCCACATGCCATCCTCACGATGCAAATATATTAAACTTTTCAATATCCTAAAAGGATTTTGACGCATAAAAGTATTGTATTATGATTTTTTCACGTTCGGCCAAGATACCACCACACAGTCTGTAAAAAAGGTAAAACAACAGAGCTTCACGGATTTAGCACACGCGCCACTCACAGGGCTGCAAGTATAAGCGGCACACAGCCCATCGGCTACACAGATCACTGCAAAGATGCAATATGACAATATTTTATTATTTTTGCAGGACTAAAATTGAAGCAACGACGTGATATATCCCGACAATTACGAACAAAAAGTAGGGTTCGACCAAATACGAGAAATTTTACGAAATCGCTGTTTGAGCAGCTTAGGCCGTGAGCTTGTCGATAAGATAAGTTTCATGACCGATTATCGCGCCATTACCGGGCATCTGCACCTCACCGACGAGATGATGCAAATCATACGCAGCGACAACGAATTTCCATCCGACAACTTTTTCGACGTAAAACCTATGCTGCGGCGAATCAGGATTGAAGGCACTTTCATCGAAGTAAAAGAGCTGTACGATCTGCGCCGCTCGTTAGACACCATCAGACGTGTTGTTGCCTTTTTCCATAGCGACGGCGACGAACTACCTCTCTACCCCTATTTGGCAGAACAGGCACAAGGCGTGGTTACTTACCCGCGTCTTATCGCCGAGATAGACCGCATCATAGACAAGAACGGTGCGGTGAAAGATAACGCCTCGACCACTCTGCAAAGTATACGGCGCAATATCGCGGCAACCGTATCGAGCATATCACAAATTCTATCGGGCATATTGCGTCGCGCACAGAGCGAGGGATATGTCGACCGCGACGTGACACCCTCGGTACGCGACGGCAGGTTGGTAATTCCCGTCGCACCCTCGTTCAAGCGAAAAATCAGCGGTATCGTGCATGACGAATCGGCCAGCGGAAAGACGGTATTCATAGAACCGGCCGAGGTCGTAGAAGCCAACAACCACGTACGCGAATTGGAGATAGAAGAACGTCACGAGATTGTACGCATCCTCACGGCTTTCACCGATACGCTACGCCCTCACATCGACGAAATTGCCGCATCGTACGACTTTTTGGCGCACATCGATTACATACGAGCCAAAGCACTCTTCTCGATAGAGATTGATGCACAACTGCCGCATATCGAGAAAGAGTGCCAAATAGAGTGGTATCACGCCATACATCCTTTGCTGATGCTGGCCTTGCAAAAACAAGGTAAAACGCCCGTACCGCTCGATATCAACCTCAATACAAAAAATCGCATATTGCTCATATCGGGACCCAATGCAGGCGGCAAATCGGTATGCCTCAAAACCGTGGGACTGCTGCAATACATGATGCAATGCGGCCTTCCCGTACCCATGTACGACAACTCTCACATGGGACTCTTCGACAAGATATTCATAGATATCGGCGACGAACAATCGATAGAAGACGACCTGAGTACTTACAGTTCGCACCTCTCGCACATGAAACAGTGCGTGAAATATTGCGACGAACGCTCGTTACTGCTCATCGACGAATTCGGCGGAGGCACCGAGCCGCAAATAGGCGGAGCGATAGCCGAAGCATTGCTCGACCGCTTCAACAAGCACCGGTCGTTTGGCGTCATCACCACACACTACCAAAATCTGAAAAAATTTGCCGAAGAGGCCGATGGCATTGTCAACGGCGCTATGCTCTACGACCGCCACAAGATGCAACCTTTGTTCATCCTCTCCATAGGCAACCCCGGCAGCTCGTTTGCCATAGAAATTGCCCGCAAGATAGGCTTGCCCGAAGAGGTCATCGCCGAGGCTTCCGAGATTGTCGGCCGGGATTATATCTCGATGGACAAATATCTGCAAGACATCGTCAGAGACAAGCGTTATTGGGAAAACAAACGGCAAAACATCAGGCTCAAAGAGAAGCAACTCGAAGAGCTTACAGCCCGCTATGCTCAAAACCTCGAACAAATCGACAAAGAGCGTAAAGAATGGATTGCCAAAGCTCGACAAGAGGCACGTTCGCTCCTTGCCGAAACAAATGCACGGATAGAAAACACCATTCGCACCATCAAGGAGACGCAAGCGAGCAAAGAGGCCACCAAAGAAGCCCGCAAAAAACTCGAAGAGTATAAGGCTCAGATGCAAGACGAAAACGCCCCCGACTCTCACGATAAGATAGAACATGAAATAAAACGGCTGCGAGGCAAACAAAAGCTCAAAAATGCCAAAAACAATGCCTCGGAACACAACAATACTACTGCCGCTACAACCGACATGCCCATCACTGTGGGCGACGCCGTGAGAATAAAAGGAGAATCGACGGTTGGCGAGGTAATAGAGATAGGAGCCAAAGAGGCCACAGTCGCTTTCGGCCTCGTACAATCGAAAATCAAGCTCGACAGGATAGAAAAGACCGACCGAAAACGGCTGAAAAACGACAATCCCCAGAAATCGACATTCATCAGCGCATCGACCTACGAAGATATGCGCGAAAAACAACTCTCCTTCACCAACGAAATAGACGTGCGCGGCATGAGAGTCGACGAGGCATTACAAGCCATAGCCTATTTTATCGACGATGCCATACAGGTAAGTTGCAGTCGGGTAAGAATATTGCACGGAACAGGCACAGGCGCCTTGCGCAGTGCCATACGACAATATCTGAAAGGGGTAAACGGGGTAAAGCACTTTGCCGACGAACACGTACAGTTAGGAGGTGCCGGCATCACGGTAGTCGACTTGGAGTAATGCTATACACGGGCATCACCTTGGTTGAGACGAGACGAAACGAAACAAAACAAGCCGGTCAGAAGGAGAGCTCGTCAACCGTATAATTCAGAAAATCGTTGAGAGGTTTCAGCAACAGCAATTTCTCGGCCACAGCCTCTACCCACTCTTCTTGCAAAAGAAATTCGTCGGGCAAGTGGCACACCACCGTATAATCTTTCCGCTTCATCCACTGAGCATGCGCCCCCTCTTTGGGGAAAGAACGAGGGACGGTTTTCAGCACCTCGCCATCGAATACGGGATAGGTATTCTTAAATGCCGGAGCTTCTATAATAGAATTCCACTCATCAAGGTTGTCATATATGGCTTGCCGCAAGGCTTTCAGCAACCGGGGCTCGGGGCACCAAATACCGCCGCACAAAAGCACATTTCCGGGCTCAACGTGCAGGTAATATCCCGCGCGGGGACTCTTCTTGCCACCTCGCGCCATATAAGCCGAGAAGAATGTCTTATACGGCGTTTTATCGGGAGAGAAACGAATGTCGCGATATATGCGATATATGCAATCTTGCGATTGCACCCCCCGCAGCTCCTCATCACTCACGGCAAGGAGCGAGATAAGGCGTTGCACGTCATCGACAAAACCGGCACGCAACACATCGTATTGCACTTTATGCTCATGAAACCATTCGCGGTTGTTATGCGCACCCAGCTCTCTAAGAAAATCGAACAACTCACGTGTCATATCAGCATACCCTTTTATTATCGGCACCCTCCACGTAGTTAAGGAAAGCATTATTTACCAATCTGTTACCGCCCGGAGTAGGATAATTACCGGTAAAATACCAGTCGCCGGGATGGTTGGGAATAGCCTGATGCAAACCGTCGATGGTTTGGTATATGATTTCGACAGGACACTCTATTTCGTCGGTCGACAACATGGAGGCTATCTTAGTCGATATTTCATCGGCCGTAAACGGAGCATATATCTCACGGACATAATTCACCACCTGTTCCTTGGGTAGATTTCTCTGTGCCAGCGACTTGTTGTAAACATCGGCAATGATATTTTCCATGCCGCGCTCTTCGAGCAACTCCATGGCAGCCTTAAAAGCGATAAACTCGCCCATACGCGACATATCGATACCATAACAGTCGGGATAACGCACTTGCGGCGACGACGAAACAATGACTATCTTCTTGGGATGCAAACGATTGAGTATTTTTATAATACTTTGTTTCAAGGTTGTGCCTCGCACAATACTGTCGTCTATCACCACCAGATTATCTACATAAGGCTCAACCGTTCCGTACGTGATGTCATAGACATGCGCTGCCAAATCGTTACGGGTATCATTTTCGGCAATAAAGGTACGGAGCTTTATATCTTTTATGGCTACTTTCTCAGAACGCACACGCATAGAAAGGATGCGCCGCAAATCATCATCAGGAATATTGCCATTGTAATTACGCAAAAGCTCTATCTTCTTACCGATAAGATACTCTGTCATGCTCTCCAACATTCCGTAGAATGCCACCTCGGCCGTATTGGGGATAAACGAGAACACCGTATGCTCCAAATCGTAATCGATACTGCGCAAGATGGCCGGTGAAAGGAGCTTGCCCAGCATTTTGCGCTCGCGATAAATATCGCAATCGCTGCCTCGTGAGAAATAGATACGTTCAAACGAGCAGGCACTATAATTGAGCGGCTCCAAAATTTGTTCCAAAGATACATTCCCACGCTTCGACACGATGATGCTCTGTCCGGGCATCAACTCGCGTACGTTCTCTGCCGGAATATTCACAACCGTCTGTATCACAGGACGTTCCGATGCTATGACTACAATCTCGTCATCTTGATAATAGAACGCCGGACGAATACCCCGAGGGTCGCGGAAAGCAAACATATCACCGCTGCCGGTCTGTCCACATATCACATAACCGCCATCCCAATAAGGTGCTGTCGATTTGAGAATGCGAGGTATATCGATGTGGTCTTCTATCAATTCCGAGATACACCCCTCGTGCCCTTCTTTCCTGAATTTGTCATACAATCGACGATTTTCCATGTCGAGGGCATGACCTATCTGTTCCAATATAATAAACGTATCGGCATAGAAACGGGGGTGCTGACCTTGCGATACGATATGATTGAATATCTCGTCTACATTGGTCATATTGAAGTTGCCGCAAAGTAACAGATTTTGCGACCGCCAATTATTGCGGCGCAAAAAAGGATGTACATACGACAACCCTGTTTTTCCTGTGGTACTGTAACGCAAATGCCCCATGTATGACTCGCCCACAAAAGGAAGATGCTTTTCTATCTGCTCCATATCCGTATCGTCATGCGGAGTCTGCATAATAGTTTTCTGCACTCTGCCGAAGATTTCCTGTATGGCATTTGTACCCAAAGCCCGTTCGCGAAAGATAAACTCTTCGGCTGGCCGGGCATGTAGTTTTACACACGACAATCCGGCACCCTCCTGCCCCCGATTGTGCTGCTTCTCCATCAGCAGCATCAATTTATTGAGGCCATACATATAAGTACCATATTTCTCTTTGTAGAACGAAAGCGGTTTCAGCAAGCGAACCAAGGCAATACCGCATTCGTGTTTGAGAGGTTCTATCATGATTGCTCTATTTTGCTGTATTGAATGATGTGCAAAAGTAGTGTATTATTTCGGCATGTCGAAATAACCGCCCCACTTTTTGCATCGTAAATTTTCGTGTTATCGCGGCTATGCAAACAGGCGAACGAAGAGTGGAAAAGGGGTATGACAACACGGCATCGCCCCTTACATACCAACGAGGGTGCGCTCGGTTTCTCTCCGCCGGCACACCCTCGCATACAATCATGACGCAGCCTTTTTATCAGCGAATAAAAAGCAACTCGCGATATTTGGGCAAAGGCCACATTTCGTTATCGACCATGAGTTCGAGCTTGTCTATATGATAACGGATTTTTTCCATATACGGAGCCACATTGTCGTGGTATGCAATGGCCTTCTCTCGCTCATCTTCTATTCTATTGGCTATTTTACGTGCATCGACCATAGCAGCCACCTCTTCTTTTATAATCAACATGTGCGAGGCTATCTTCTCTATCTCTTCCATATCTTGGTTGGCTATGGTCTCGCTCTTCTCGGCGGGGAAAAGGCTCTTTATCTTGAACACATTGTCAATCAATACCGATTGGTAACGGGTAGCCACCGGTATAATGTGGTTGATTGCCAAATCACCAAGGACACGCGCCTCTATCTGTATTTTTTTGGTAAAGAGCTCCCACTTCACCTCGTTGCGTGCGGCAAGTTCTGTCGATGTCATTACACCGGCTTTCTTGAACATAGCCACCGTCTCGGGTTTGAGATAGTTGTCGTACATCAGCGGTGCGCTGGTCTCACAGTCGAGGCCGCGGGCAGCAGCTTCGGCCTTCCACTCATCGCTATACCCGTTGCCGTCGAAATGTATAGGCTGACTCTCTATAAGCAGTTTTTGCACCTCACCGAGAATAGCAGTCTCTTTGGGCTCTCCGGCGTCGATACGAGCATCTACGGCCTCCTTAAACTCCATCAACTGGCAAGCCACGGCAGCATTGAGAGCAATCATTGCCGATGCACAGTTAGCCGACGAACCTACGGCACGGAACTCAAACCGGTTACCGGTAAAAGCAAATGGCGATGTACGGTTACGGTCGGTATTATCGAGCATAAGGTCGGGGACTTGCACAATGTCGAGACTCATCGCGTTTTTGAACGAGATGTTGAGCAAATCTTTCGAGGGGAGCTTCGCCATCTTATCTACCAACTCGCCGATTTGCTTGCCGAGGAAAATAGATATAATGGCCGGTGGTGCCTCGTTGGCTCCAAGACGGTGTTGGTTGGTTGCCGATATAATACTTGCTTTCAGCAGTCCGTTATATTTGTAAACGGCAGCCATCACATTGGCTATAAACGTAAGGAACTGCAAGTTCGACTTCGGAGTTTTCCCGGGAGCAAAAAGCTGTACCCCGGTATCGGTACCAAGCGACCAGTTGTTGTGTTTGCCCGAGCCATTGATACCTTTGAAGGGTTTTTCATGCAAGAGCACGCGGAAATTATGTCTGCGAGCCACTACATCCATGACATTCATCAGGAGCAGGTTATGGTCGTTAGCCAAATTTGCCTCTTCATATATAGGAGCTATCTCGAATTGGTTGGGAGCCACCTCGTTGTGACGGGTTTTACAAGGTATTCCCAACTTGTGGCACTCTATTTCGAGCTCGCGCATGAAAGCCTCCACACGCATGGGGATAGAACCGAAATAGTGGTCTTCGAGCTGTTGGTTCTTGGCGCTTTCGTGTCCCATCAGCGTACGTCCGGTAAGCATCAAGTCGGCACGAGAGTTATATAAAGCCTCATCTACAAGGAAATATTCCTGCTCCCAGCCGAGGTAGGCATATACTTTCTTTACATTCTCGTCGAAATATTGGCACACTGCGGTAGCCGCTCTGTTGACACTGTTAAGAGCTTTGAGAAGCGGCGTCTTGTAATCGAGCGATTCGCCCGTGTACGAAATGAATATCGTAGGAATACACAATGTCTTATTGAGAATAAAGGCAGGCGACGAAATATCCCATGCCGAATAGCCGCGGGCTTCGAAAGTACTACGTATGCCTCCGCTCGGGAAACTCGATGCGTCAGGTTCCTGTTGTATGAGCAGCTTGCCGCTAAACTCTTCCACAATACCGCCTTTGCCGTCATGCTCGATAAAACCGTCGTGCTTCTCGGCCGTACCATCGGTCAGCGGCTGGAACCAGTGGGTATAGTGGGTAACTCCCATATCTACTGCCCAGCGTTTCATTCCTTCGGCCACACTGTCAGCCACTTCGCGACTCAACGCTTTCTGGTTGTCTATGGCATCGACCAAGGCTTCATACGTTTTCTTGGGCAGGTACTTGAACATCTTCTCCCGATTGAAGACGTACTCGCCATAATAATCAGAAGGGCGGCCTTGCGGCTCGGGAACATCAATCGGTTTTCTACCGAAAGTCTCTTCTACTGCTTTGAATCGTAACATTGTAAATAAAGATATTTGTTAGAGGTTATATTTTGCTTTTTCAAAGTTTCCAATTTTCGATACGTTCCACGGCTTCGAGCGTATCTTCGTAGCTTCCAAATGCCGTGAGGCGCAGATAACCTTCGCCCGCAGCACCAAAGCCCGACCCGGGCGTGCCTACTATGTTGCACTCTGACAGCAGCCTGTCGAAGAAACACCACGAAGATATTTCTCCGGGAGCTTTCACCCAAATATAAGGTGCATTTTCTCCGCCATATACTTGCAGTCCGGCCGTTTGCAGCTTGGTGCGTATAAGGGCAGCATTACGCATGTAATAGTCTGTAAGACTACGCGTTTCTTTGGCTCCTTGTTCCGAAAATACGGCCTGAGCAGCCCGTTGCACAATATACGGTGCACCATTGAACTTGGTACATTGGCGACGGTTCCACAAACTACCGAGAGGCACTTTCGCACCCTTTTCGTCACGGGCACACACCTCATGAGGCACAACCGTATAGCCGCAACGCAACCCTGTAAAACCGGCCGTCTTCGAGAAACTGCGAAACTCTATGGCTACCTGCCGCGCCCCCTCTATTTCATAGATGCTGTGAGGGATGTCGTCTTGGCGGATAAAAGCCTCGTAGGCCGAATCGAACAAAATAAGGGTATCGTTGCAAAGAGCATAGTCAACCCACATTTTGAGCTGCTCACGCGTAAGTACCGTACCCGTAGGATTATTCGGATAACAGAGATATATTACATCGGGACGTTCGGCCGGCAACGCCGGAACGAAATCGTTCTCGGCCGTACAAGGCAGATATATAATGTTGCTCCACCGGCCATCGCCGAGATATGTGCCGGCACGACCTGCCATAACGTTACTGTCGACGTAAACGGGATAGACAGGGTCGGTAACGGCAACCCGGTTATCAAGCCCCAGAATATCGCCGATATTTCCCGTATCGCTTTTAGCTCCATCGCTTACAAAGACTTCATCGGGGGCTATCTCTATACCGCGACGGCGGTAGTCGTTTTCTACAATCGCCTCACGTAAGAACTCATAACCTTGCTCAGGCCCGTAACCTCGAAACGTATCGGCACATCCCATTTCATCGACCGCCTTATGCAACGCCTCTATGACGGCAGGCGTCAACGGCTGTGTCACATCGCCTATTCCAAGGCGTATGACACGCTCGCCCTCGTGCTGCGACACATAGTGCGACACCCGCCGGGCTACTTCTGAGAACAAGTAACTGCCGGGCAAATCGAGGAACCTGTTATTGATATGTACCATTGTCTTCTCTTCTTAATTATTCCGGCCACACTCCCTCGAACACGGTAACGGCATCGCCTGTCATGAATACATGGTTCGACGTTTCGTCCCACTCTATCTGCAAGTCGCCGCCTGCAAGACGGAGAGTGGCAGCTCTGCGGGAGCGGTTATTCAGGACAGCCGCTACCAACGAAGCGCAAGCCCCCGTACCGCACGCCAACGTCTCGCCCGCCCCCCGTTCCCATACGCGCATCTGCAACATATCGGGGGCAAGCACCTTGACAAACTCTACATTGGTACGGTTCGGGAATAGCCGGTGAGTCTCTATGGCATGGCCTATTGTATGAAGGTCGTATACCTGCAAATCATCGAGGAAAATCACGGCATGAGGGTTACCCATGGAAACACATGTCATAGAAAAACAATGCCCGCACACTTCTATGGGTTGCGACACGACACAATGGCCGGGCAATACGACAGGGAGAGCGTTCGGCGAAAGCTGCGGCTCGCCCATATCGACCTTTACCGAAGTTACCTTACCGTCGGTAACGGCAAGAAATATCCTTTTGACTCCTGCTAAGGTTTCGAGTGTCAATTCAGTTTTATCGGTCATGCCGTGCTCATAAAGATACTTGCCTACGCATCGCGCGGCATTACCACACATCTCTGCTTCCGTACCGTCGGCATTAAACATGCGCATACGAAAATCGGCCATCTCCGAGGGCAATATTATTACCAACCCATCGGAACCGACGCCGAAATGCCGGTCGCTCATTTTCACTGCCAATGAGGCAAGATGCGGCGGAATGGTTTCAAAGCCATTAATATAAATGTAGTCGTTGCCGACTCCTTGCATTTTAGTAAATTTCATCACTTCGCTTTTTACGCTTATTTACCCCCGATAGCCTCAATTTTTCTAAAAATCGGAAAAGGTCGAACATAAATCTTTTCCATAAACGACTGCATACTTATCTAAAAAAGACAGAGCCGCGGCAAGCCACGGCTCTATATATAGCAGTTGCAATCTGCCTTGTCGAACAACAAAAGCATGATTGAAATCGAATGGCTCATACGGGGAGTGTTACTAAACATTACCTTTTGCCTTTGAAAACGTTGCAAAGATAAGCAAGGTTGCACAAACTGCAATGATTCCGATAAATAATCTTTTGTACTATTTTTTCATTTTTTCTTCACCTCACACCTGCATGCCCCACCGCTCTACATAACTCGGCATTTTTTTTGTCAAAAGGCGGTAATTAGAGCTGCCGCCTGCCATAAAATTACTAACTTTGTACGGTTTTCACGATAGAAACCGCACAATGCCTCAAACTAAGATATTTGTAGAACACCATTATATATTCTATCGTAATGCACAATCTCAAACGAGCCTCGCTTATACTCGACGACGGAACGGTATTCCGGGGTAAATCCTTTGGTTATGAAAAGCCCGTAGCGGGTGAAGTCGTTTTCAACACTGCCATGTCAGGCTATCCCGAAAGCCTCACAGACCCCTCGTACGAAGGCCAAATATTGGTTTTTACCTACCCGTTGATAGGCAATTATGGCGTACCTGCCCGCGATACGGTGCAAAACCTGTCGGCCTACTACGAATCGGAAAAAATCCACGTCGAAGCCATCGTCATATCCGACTACTCTTTTGAATACAGCCACTGGAACGCCGACAAGAGTCTGGCACAATGGCTGCAAGAAGAACACATCGCGGGTATCTGCGACATAGACACGCGAGCCCTCACCAAGCATCTGCGCGAGCGCGGCTCCATGAAAGGCAAAATCATCATCGACGGAGGTGAAGAGATTGATTGGGTAGACCCTAACATATATAATTTGGTAGCCCGCGTAAGCTGCAAGGAGGTCATCGAATATGGCAACAGCGGCAAACGCGTCGTGTTGGTCGACTGCGGCGTGAAGCACAACATACTGCGCTGCCTGATACGCCGCGGCGTGACGGTGATACGCGTACCGTGGGACTATGACTTCACCGGCCTCTCGTACGACGGATTGTTCATATCGAACGGTCCCGGCGACCCCACCCTCTGCGACGCCACCGTAGAACACATACGCAAGACGATGCAAGATACCTGCAAACCCATCTTCGGCATCTGCATGGGCAACCAGCTGTTGTCGAGAGCCGGGGGAGCACAAATATACAAACTGAAATACGGCCACCGCAGCCATAACCAACCGGTAAGGCAGGTGGGTACGAACCGATGCTTCATCACCTCGCAAAACCACGGTTTTGCCGTCGACAGCACTACGCTGAATGACGATTGGAGCCCGCTGTTCGTCAACATGAACGACAATACCAACGAAGGCATACGGCACAAAACCAAGCCCTACTTCTCGGCTCAGTTCCACCCCGAGGCTTCGAGCGGACCTACCGACACCGAGTTTCTCTTTGATGAATTTATAAAATTACTCTGACCCTCGAAACATACTACAATGGCACAAGAAACGACACAAAAGATAAAGAAAGTCTTATTGTTAGGTTCCGGCGCGTTAAAGATAGGCGAAGCCGGCGAGTTTGACTATTCGGGGTCGCAAGCCCTTAAAGCCCTCAAAGAAGAGGGGATATACACCGTACTCATCAACCCCAACATCGCCACAGTACAGACTTCGGAGGGTGTTGCCGACAAGATTTATTTCTTGCCCGTCACGCCTTATTTCGTGGGCAGGGTCATAGAGAAAGAACGCCCCGACGGCATCTTGCTCTCTTTCGGCGGACAAACCGCCCTGAACTGCGGTGTAAGCCTTTACGAAAACGGTACATTAGAGAAATACAATGTGCAAGTCCTCGGTACTCCCGTGCAAGCCATCATGGATACCGAAGACCGCGAACTCTTCGTGAAAAAGCTCGATGAGATAGACGTAAAAACCATCAAAAGTATCGCCGTCACCACCATCGACGACGCCCGTCGCGCCGCGCAAGAGTTGGGGTACCCCGTCATCATACGGGCTGCCTACGCATTGGGAGGTTTGGGTAGCGGATTCTGCGACAACGAGGAGCAACTGCTCACCATCGGCGAAAAAGCGCTCTCCTTCTCGGCACAAATCCTCATAGAGAAGTCGCTCAAAGGGTGGAAAGAGATAGAATACGAAGTGGTACGCGACCGCTATGACAACTGCATCACGGTGTGCAACATGGAAAACTTCGACCCGCTGGGCATCCACACCGGCGAGAGCATCGTGGTAGCGCCCTCGCAAACGTTGAGCAACAACGATTATCACAAACTGCGCGAGCTCTCTATCCGCATCATACGGCACATAGGCATCGTGGGCGAATGCAACGTACAATATGCCTACGACCCCGAGAGCGAAGACTATCGCGTCATAGAGGTAAATGCCCGGCTCAGCCGCTCGTCGGCCTTGGCATCCAAGGCTACGGGTTACCCGCTGGCTTTCGTAGCCGCCAAATTAGGATTGGGATACGGACTCTTCGAGTTGAAAAACTCCGTTACCAAAGAGACCTCGGCATTCTTCGAGCCCGCCTTAGACTATATCGTATGCAAGATACCCCGCTGGGACTTAGGTAAGTTCCAAGGCGTTGACCGCGAACTGGGGTCGAGCATGAAATCGGTAGGCGAAGTGATGGCCATAGGTCGCTCGTTTGAAGAGGCCATACAAAAGGGACTGCGCATGATAGGCCAAGGCATGCACGGCTTCGTAGAGAACAAAGAGCTTGTCATCCCCGACATAGACAAAGCCCTGCACGACCCCACCGACAAACGTATCTTCGTCATCTCGAAAGCTTTCAGACAAGGGTACACCGTAGAACAAATACACGAACTGACAAAGATAGACCGCTGGTTCTTACAAAAACTTTACGGCATCATAGAGACAGCCAACGCCATCGAAAGCTATAACCGCATAGCCGATGTACCCGAAGAGCTGTTGCGCGAAGCCAAAAAACAGGGATTCTCCGACTTCCAGATAGCCCGTGCCTGCCTGAAACAAAACATGATAGACACCGAAACGGCCATCATTGAGGTACGCAACCGCCGCAAATCGCTCGGCATCGTACCGGTAGTGAAGCAAATTGATACATTGGCCGCCGAGTATCCGGCTCAGACCAATTACCTCTACCTCACCTATCACGGCATAGAAAACGACGTAGAGTACAAAGGCGACCGCCGTTCGGTCATCGTGTTAGGTTCGGGAGCTTATCGTATAGGCAGCTCGGTCGAATTCGACTGGTGTAGCGTGAACGCCCTCAACACGGTACGCAAAGAGGGTTGGCGTTCGGTCATGATAAACTATAACCCCGAGACCGTATCGACCGACTACGACATGTGCGACCGGCTTTACTTCGACGAACTCTCGTTCGAGCGGGTCATGGACATCATCGAGTTGGAAAATCCGCACGGTGTCATCTTGTCGGTAGGCGGACAGATACCCAACAACCTCTCTACCCGCCTCGACGGACAAAATGTGCGCATCTTAGGCACCTCAGCAACCGATATAGACCATGCCGAAGACCGGCACAAATTCTCGTCGATGCTCGACGAATTGGGTATCGACCAGCCCCGCTGGCGGGAACTCACCTCGCTGAGCGACATCTACGAATTTGTCGACGAAGTAGGATACCCCGTGCTGGTGCGCCCGTCGTATGTGCTCTCGGGAGCTGCCATGAACGTATGCTCCAACAACACCGAGCTGGAAATGTTCCTCAAACTTGCCGCCAACGTATCGAAACAGCACCCCGTTGTAGTAAGCGAATTTATACAAAATGCCAAAGAGATAGAGATGGATGCCGTAGCCCGCGACGGCGAGATACAACTCTATGCCATATCAGAACACATAGAGTTTGCCGGCGTACACTCGGGCGATGCCACGATACAGTTCCCGCCGCAAAAACTCTACGTCGAGACCGTGCGCCGCATCAAGAAAGTTACCGGACAAATCGCCAAAGCATTGCACATATCGGGACCCTTCAACATACAGTTCCTTGCCAAAAACAACGACATCAAGGTGATAGAGTGTAACTTGCGTGCCTCGCGCAGCTTCCCGTTCGTATCGAAGGTGCTCAAAATAAACTTCATAGAGCTTGCCACCAAAATCATGTTGGGCTTGCCCATAGAGAAACCGGCCAAAAACGAGTTCGATCTCGATTACGTAGGTATAAAAGCGTCGCAATTCTCCTTCTCACGGTTGCAGAAGGCCGACCCTGTTCTGGGTGTCGACATGTCGTCGACCGGCGAAGTAGGCTGCATAGGCTACGACACCTCCGAAGCCATACTCAAATCGATGTTGTCGGTAGGCTATACCATCCCCAAGAAAAACATCCTGCTCTCTACGGGTAGCGCCAAGCAGAAGGCCGACTTGTTGGAGGCCGCCCATCAGTTGCACGAACATGGATATAACCTCTATGCAACAGGCGGCTCGCACCAATTCCTCACCGATAACGGTATCCCGGCTGTCAAAGTATATTGGCCGAGCGAGAGCGACAAAGAGCCCCAAGCGTTGCAGATGATACACGACAAGAAGATAGATTTCGTCGTGAACATCCCCAAGAACCTCACCGCCACCGAGCTCGACAACGGCTACAAGATACGTCGCGCCGCTATCGACTTCAACATTCCGCTCATTACCAACACACGGCTTGCAGCGGCCTTTATCGATGCTTTCTGCAACATCAGTCTCGATGAAATACAAATAAAGAGCTGGGACGAATACAAATAACGACCTCAACAACAAGCTCCATATCAGACACGGCAGCGGCAAAATGAAAATTTTGCCGCTGCTGTGCTGCTATATAATCCCCCTCGCCGACCCCAAAACAACGTCATGAGCGCATACTCATGCCACATTTTCTCCCTTATAAAGGGCTCGAAAGACGCCTTATGTATAAAAAATGTTAAACACAACGATTTTGTGGTCGAAAAATTATGTTGTATAACACAAAACCCCTTATATTTGCACTGTGTTTTTCATGGTATTAGATTTAAGGTTAATGGAAGATTGGTTGTCGGGATGACAATCAATTTTTTTATGCCCTAATGCAATCCCTTGTTCCCTTTTCTTACTCGACATACACCTCGCATGGCCATACATATAGCTCCTCGAAGCGACTATAAATGACATCGTCCACCGGCATGTAACGGAAAAGAATCTCCCTTATTTTTCAGCTCGCAACCCTACTCAAAACGGAAACAAAACCGTAAATTTGCGGCAAAAATAAAAAACATCATGCCACGACGAATTATACGCAATTGGCGACCCATAAAAGGGCAACCCCTCACCGAATTAGACAAGAAAATACTCTCCATACAAAACAAAGGCCACATAGTCCCCACTCGCGAACTGATAAAAACGCCCGAACAAATTGAAGGCATACGCCAAAGCGGCGTCATCAACACCGGCGTATTGGATTATGTAGAGAGCCACATCCGCGCCGGCATCTCCACGGCCGAAATAGACCGCTGGGTATATGAATATACCATCGACCACGGCGCCACTCCTGCCCCGCTCAACTACGAAGGCTTTCCCAAAAGCGTTTGTACCTCGGTCAACGAAGAGGTGTGCCACGGCATTCCCAGTGAGGAGTGCATCCTCGAAGAGGGCGACATCATCAACGTCGATGTCTCTACCATATACAACGGCTACTATTCCGACGCATCGCGCATGTTTATGATCGGCAAGGTTTCGCCCGAGATGGAAAAGCTGGTACGCGTCACCTACGAATGCCTCGTTTTAGGCATGCAAGCAGCCAAGCCTTTCGGCTTCGTTGGCGACATAGGCAATGCCATACAACGGCATGCCGAGAAAAACGGTTTCTCGGTCGTGCGTGACTTGTGCGGCCACGGTGTAGGGCTCGAATTTCACGAAGAGCCCGAAGTACTGCACTTCGGCCGCAAAGGGACGGGTATGCTGCTCGTACCGGGCATGGTATTCACCATAGAACCCATGATAAACATGGGTACGCACGAGGTCTTTATCGATGAAGATAACGGGTGGACGGTTATCACCGAAGACGAACTTCCATCGGCTCAGTGGGAACACACTTTTGTCATGACCGAAAAAGGACTTGAAATATTGACCCGCTGATTTTCCTAACGCAACATAACATTCGCAATAAAATGGCAAGATTACTCATTACCATAGGACTGCTCATCATAAGCAACATTTTCATGACATTTGCTTGGTATGGGCACTTGAAACTACAAGAAGCCAAAATCATCAGCAACTGGCCGTTATACGGCGTCATCCTGCTCTCGTGGGGGATAGCCTTGTTCGAATATTGTTTCCAAGTCCCCGCCAACCGTTTAGGATTCAAGGAAAACGGAGGCCCGTTCTCGTTAATGCAACTCAAAGTGATACAAGAAGTTATCACATTAGTTGTATTCACGGTATTCACTACCGTACTCTTCAAGGGCGAAAGCCTGCATTGGAATCATCTTGCAGCATTCGTGTGTCTCATAGCCGCCGTATATTTCGTATTCATGAAATAGAAACGTCATAAAAGTACCTAAATCGCAACAACAATAATAAAATTTGCTGTTCCGCGGGAACTATTTGCCCCTTTCATTTGTTTTTATATCGGATAGACCTTATCGATATAAAACACTATGCGTATGAGAGATTATGTCACGCCTGCGCAAAATCGGCCAAAAGAATACGCCTCTATTTCCATGCCGGAGCTGGAAAACAGAATCAAGGAGCTCGACTCTACGGGACAGAAAATCGTTTCTTATCACATTCGAGGCTTCGCACCGGGCGAAATAACGCAAATGCTCGGCTGCTCGGAAGAGTATGCCCGTAACACCATTCGCCATTTTACCGAACAACTACTCGAAACGACCTCCGTCGAGTAGCCTTGCATCGTATCCCTATCTTCGGGCATAATAAACTGCCCGACAAGAAGAAACGCCAACTCCCGACGAGTTGCAACGAACGTACAACTCAAATACGCCACGGAGCCGAACGATTGGCAAATAAGCCGGACAACACACACCGACACATGCTGCCGACTTATATGGAATCGTCCCTTCGGAGAAGTGATGTCATGCCTTTACAAATAGAGCTGTCAATTCTATATCGAACTGATAATGAAGCTATAAGTGTCTGCCCCCTTGTAAAGGTCTTTCAATAAAAAAGTCCGCGACGGAAAACCGAATTGTACAAGGCACTATCTTTCACCGCCTCTACAAGCCTCGGAAAAATCGCTTTGTCTATGCTATATCTGCCTTTACCTTGTCACACCATCGGATATATCAGACCGACTATTTACATAAAAAGAGCCCGACATACAACTTGTTATTATAAAAATTCTTATTTTTGCAGTGTACCGACTGCGGTCGCGACATTTTATATTATAAGCGTTTAGCTTTATTCTCGTACTGAAAACTACCAACTTTCAACCTCAAACAGAATAAAAGTTATAGACGCTCATGTTTGTCATATAACCACAGATGTGTTTATATAGAGGCAGCGTGAGGTATATATGTTTATTGTTTGAGTTAGGTATTGGTAGTACCTCAGTGCGGATAAACTAAGAGTCCTCACGCTTTTTGTTTATCGCCTACGATAGGGGGCTGCGTGGCACACACATCTTTTTTGTTATGAAAAAACATTGTTTCTATTTCTCTTTGCTTGCCATCGCCGCAATGGCCGTGGCCGCCACGAGCTGTTCTAAGGAGGAGATTGACACCCCTGTTACTGACCCCGGCTCCGACCCTACGGTAGAAGTGCCCGACCCGGAGGGGACTATTACACTATCGATGCGGAATAACAAAAGAACTTATTTGGACGATAATTTCTACATCGACGACGCCGACAATTTCAGCGGCGGTTACTTCGTATCGTTGGGCGAAATGAAAGGGTTGGGCAATGTGACCCGCATCCCCAAGCATGGATGGAGCAACAAAGCCGCAGTAGCTCCCGGCACCGGATATGTGGCTTACGACAGTTATGACGGCTTCTATCGCCTCTTTGTCACCAGCTACACCGTCAACTCGATGAACGAAATTATCGGCGCAGATGTAAAATACCAAACACCATTCTATCCCACAGAGGCGATAAAGCTGCCGTTGCAGGTATTGGAGTTCGGACAAGATGGCGGTGCCCAAAATATCGTGTTCGGCAACGAAAACATTATACCGTTCAGCGTCTCTTCTTCTGCCGACTGGTGCCAAGTATATACGTCATCGACTCTCAACTACAACTTCCTGATCGACGGCATCATTGTAGAAGTAACACCCAACGAAGGGGCGCAACGCGAAGCAACCGTATCTATATTGGGCAGCAATAATAATGTACAACAAATATCAATCATCCAAGCCGGAGCAGAACCTTACCTCTCCCTTTCGCAAGACACACTTTCGTTGCCATACACAGCGGGGAGTGTAAGGTCCTTGATAATCATGACAAATTATTATTTCGACGATTTGTCAGTTACGTCCTCTGCCGAGTGGTGTCAGGCTACGCTCGAATCCAATGGGGGTGACATGCTTGCCTGCATGAACGAACAAGTCCGTTTCAAAGGCAAAGAACGGATAACCGATAAGAGCAACTACGGCACAAGCTCCTATACCCTTTCGGTAAGCGCATCATCGGATAATGACGGTGAAACGCCTCGCGAAGCAACTGTTACGGTAGCATCGAAAGACGGAAGCAACAAAGCTGAACTGAAAGTAAAACAAGAGCGCTTCGACGTAGTATTATCTGCCGAAGAGGTGCAATTTGAACGAACCCCCAGCTATCGTATAATAAATACGGGAAATACGGCCGGTGATTATATCGTCACAAGCAGTACCGACTGGTGTACCTACTCGTGGAGCGGTAGCGACTTGGTTGTACGTGTTTTCCCCAATGAAACAGGAGAAGACCGCGTAGCAGAATTGACCGTATCTGTTGCGACTCGCAGTAAAACCATTACCGTATATCAAAGCCGCTATGCCATAGAGGATGCCTATTCTGTCGATGGAATAGAAGGAACAGTTGGTATTCTGACAGGGCAAAATCATGGTAAAATATATAGTTCCCTGTCAAATAGCTATGCATGGTCGACAGAAGAGGTATTGACCGGTGCCAATTCGGCAACAGATGGCGAGTACAATATGAATGTCATTCTGCAAATACCGGGGTATGAAACACTCTATCCGGCTTTCAAAGCCGTCGCAGACCTGAATACAAATGGTGCTACGGGATGGTATCTACCGGCCATAAATGAATTAGAGGAATTAGATAATAATGGAATATCCGAAGCTTGGGGTTGGAGCTCCACTGAATATGATTCAACACAAGCTAACGATTATATATATGGAATTTCTCACAGTTATAAAACCAGCAAGATGCATATCATTGCCATAAAGAAGTTCTAATCTTATACGGAGTACATCCGTAAAGCAGGAAACCTAATCATAAGAAGGATGACCCCAAGCCGAACGGCTATAATAAGGGGTCATTCTCTTTTTCTGAGGCACCTCAACATACATATTAAAGGAGAAAATAAAAATGCGAAGCCGACCTCAAAAATATTGGGTCGGCTTCGTCTTATTTTTCCTGTTGTCGTCTCTATCGGGTAGCGAACAAATCGTGGGTTACCGATAGCGGCATGGATAAGTTTCGCCAATCGCCTTGCGGCTCAACGCACTTAACGCTTGTGCTCTTCTACCCACTTGCGGGCATTCACAAAGGCTTCTATCCACGGAGTCACTTCGTCGCTAAGACGACGTTCTTCGGGATAATAGGCACATTGCCACGGGAATATGGCACGTTCGAGGTGGGGCATCATGGCCAAATGGCGGCCATCGGCCGAGGCTATGCCGGCAATGCCCTCGGGCGAACCGTTGGGGTTGGCGGGATAGGCGTCGTAGGCATAACGGGCTATCACGTTATAACGTGACGTTTCGTACGGGAAGCTGAACTTGCCCTCGCCATGAGCTACCCAAATGCCCAACTTGCTACCCGACAGCGAGCCGAACATCACCGAGTTATTCTCGGGGATAGCGAGGCTGATGAAGTTGCTCTCGAACTTATGCGAGTCGTTGTGGCACATGCGGGGGTTCTCGGCATGGTCGGGGGTAAGCAAGCCCAACTCTACCATCAGTTGGCAACCGTTGCATATACCGAGCGACAAGGTATCTTCGCGCTCATAGAAACGTTTCAGAGCCGTGCGGGCTTTCTCGTTATACAAGAAAGCTCCTGCCCAACCTTTGGCCGAACCCAGAACGTCGCTGTTGGAGAAGCCGCCGCAATATACTATCATGTTTACATCGTCGAGCGTCTCGCGACCGCTTATCAGGTCGGTCATGTGTACGTCTTTTACATCGAAACCGGCCAGATAGAGCGAGTATGCCATCTCACGGTCTCCGTTGACACCTTTCTCTCTGATAATAGCCGCCTTGACACCCGAGGGTTGACGACGGTCGGCCGAAATGCCGTAGGCGGCCAACTTACCTGTGAAGGCTGCGGGCAACTCTATTTGCAAAGGTTGCTCCTTGTAGTTATTGAAACGGGCTGTGGCACAAGCCTCACCGCTCTGCTTGCGGTCGAGCAGATAAGACGATTCGTACCACACGTCGCGCAGGTGGTCGATGATAAACTGGTATTGTGCGCCATCTTTCTGCACCATGATTTGACGCTCCTCGGCGGGCTTACCTATGCACAAAAATCCTACGCCGGCCTCGCGCAGCACCTTCTCGAAGGCTTTGGGGTCGGCCGTCTGCATGACGACACCGGGATTCTCGGCAAAGAGTATCTTTATCAAATCCTTCTCGGGCAGGGAATCGAAATTGATTTCCATACCGCCCTCGGTGTTGGCAAAACACATTTCGAGCAGGGTGGTGATGATACCGCCGGCCGAGATGTCGTGACCGGCCAACACGAGACCTTGCCCGATGAGTTTCTGCACGGCATTGAATGCGCTTACAAAATACTCCGTATCGCATACCGTGGGACATGCATCGCCTACCCGTCCCAAAGATTGGGCAAATGCCGAGCCGCCCAACTTCAACGTGTCGAACGAGAAGTCGATGTAATAGATAGAGCTGTCGGCTACGGGCTGCAACACCGGCGAAACCACGCGGCGCACGTCGGCCACCTCGGCACCGGCCGAGATAATAACCGTACCGGGGGCATATACCTTGTCATCGCCATACTTTTGCGTCATGGAGAGACTGTCTTTTCCGGTGGGAATATTGATACCTAACTCGCACGCGAAGTCGCTGCAAGCCTCTACCGCTTTGTAAAGGCGGGCATCTTCGCCCTCGTTCTTGCAAGGCCACATCCAGTTGGCGCTCAGCGACACGCTGTCGAGCCCCTCGGCCAAAGGCGCCCATACAATGTTGGTCAATGCCTCGGCTACGGCAAGCACCGATCCAGCGGCCGGGTCAATCATGGCAGCTTGCGGAGCATGACCTATCGAAGTGGCTATACCGGCACGGCCGCGATAGTCGAGTGCCACCACGCCACAGTCGCTCAACGGCAGTTGTATGGCACCTTGACATTGCTGGCGGGCAATCTTACCCGTCACCGAACGGTCAACCTTATTGGTGAGCCAATCTTTGCAGGCAACCGCTTCGAGCTGCAATACCTGCTCGATATACTCGTCTAAGTTGCGCACATCATAGTCCACACCTTCATAATGTTCTACCACGGTATGGTCGTGCATATAGGTACGCGGTGTCTTGCCGAACATATCGTCCATGGCGAGGTCTATGGGACGCACACCGTCGGCCTGCTCGAATACGAAGCGATGGTCGCCGGTTGTCTCGCCCACGACATACATGGGCGAACGTTCGCGGTCGGCAATGCGACGCACGCGTTCTATGTCTTTCTCGTCTATCACCATACCCATACGCTCTTGGCTCTCGTTGCCCACTATCTCTTTGGCCGACAAAGTGGGGTCGCCTACGGGAAGGGCATCCATATCTATCTTGCCACCGGTAGCCTCTACCAGCTCCGAAAGAGCATTCAGGTGACCGCCGGCACCGTGGTCGTGGATAGATACGATGGGATTGGCTTCACTCTCGGCAAGGGCGCGTATGACGTTCGATACACGTTTCTGCATCTCGGGGTTGGCGCGTTGCACGGCATTCAGCTCTATGGCATTGGCATACTCGCCCGTCTCTACCGACGATACGGCACCGCCGCCCATACCTATGCGGTAATTGTCGCCACCCAGCACCACAACCTTCTCACCGGCAGTGGGCGTACCTTTGATGGCATCGCGCATGGATGCAAAGCCTACGCCGCCGGCCAACATTATCACCTTGTCATAAGCATATTTTTTACCGTTCTCGGCATGCTCGAAAGTCAGGAGCGAACCGCAGATAAGAGGTTGCCCGAACTTATTGCCGAAGTCCGACGCTCCGTTAGAGGCTTTGATAAGAATCTCTTCGGGTGTTTGGTAAAGCCACGGACGCGGCGGTATGGCACTCTCTTCCCATTCACGACCGGCCTCGGTACGCGGATATGAGGTCATATATACGGCCGTACCCGCAATAGGCAAGCTGGCCTTGCCACCACCCAAACGGTCGCGTATTTCGCCTCCCGTACCGGTTGCTGCGCCATTGAAAGGCTCAACGGTAGTGGGGAAATTGTGCGTCTCGGCTTTGAGCGAGATGACGGTCTTAATGTCACGTACGGCAAAATAATCGGCCGTTTCGGGGTTGACGGGGGCGAACTGCTCTACGACAGGCCCCTCGATAAAGGCTACATTATCTTTATATGCCGAGACAAGTTTATTGGGATTATATTCCGAGGTTTTCTTTATCAACTTAAACAGCGAACTCTCCTGCTCTACCCCGTCGATGATGAAAACGCCATTGAAAATCTTATGACGGCAATGCTCCGAGTTTACCTGCGAGAAGCCAAACACCTCGCTGTCGGTAAGCGGACGGCCTATCTTGGCACTGAGCTGTTGCAGGTATTCCATCTCATCGGGGCTCAAAGCCAAACCCTCTTGCCGATTGTAAGCCTCGATGTCGTCGATATATACAATGGGGTCGGGACGCTTGTCTATCCTGAACACATCGCCGTCGATACCATCATAAAGCCGTTGCAACATCTTGTCGTAGGTAGCATCGCCATCGGCCACCGGGAAAAACTCCTCGATACGGCTTATCCCGGCAAGCCCCATATTTTGGGTTATCTCTACGGCGTTGGTGCTCCACGGGGTTATCATCTCCTTGCGAGGTCCTACGAACCAGCCTGAGAGAGAGGTTTCGGACATTTGCGTGGCATTGCCGAAAAGCCACAACAATTTTTCGCTTTCTTCGGGTGCAAACGAGTGGTCAGCCTCCACTGCTATTACAGTCCCGCTGCATGTCTTAAAAAAGAAAACCATTCTGTTACAGTATTATAGTATTGATAATTTTCGTCCTGCGATTATAGCTTGTTATGCGTGCAAATGTACTGAAAAATACCGTGCAGGCAAAGAAAAGCGACAAAACAAATAGGCTTATTATACCGCCACAAAGAGATGTGCTTCTCTGCTAATCTGTTCAAGTTATTCCCCGCCGTAACTCTTGCCGTAGAAATTATAGGAAAAGAACGATAAACAAAATCATACCGTTATAATTTGTTTCTCCACGCCGCTTACACTATCTTTGCAGCTCAAAATCACATCTACACACAGCACATTCTATGAAATATTCTGTTTACAGCTTCCCTATTATTCTGCTGTTGTTGTTGTGCAGCGGCTGCGACAGCGGAAACAGCGGCGGCAAAAAAGATAACGAAGTGTTGCTGGAATATCTTCCCGGCACATGGACCATCAAAAGTTACGACACGGCCACCCAAATGGGTACCGGCACACACACTACCACGACCACTTTGGAAGGAAATTTTACCGTATCGCTCTATGACGATATGTTATTTACCCTTGCAGGCGACGGTACGATGTTGGCCGAAGGCAAGTTCTCGATAGACATTGCACAGCTCAAATTGGAGTTGAAAGAGTATTCGCTGCTTCCCAATACCGAGCTCGAAGGTATCGACGAAACATTGGTTGAACTTATCACGAGCCACCCGTTACACATAGAGTCATTGGACAACAATTCCCTTTGCCTATCATTGGAATACAGCGATAAAGTCACCATCACGGCATATCTTGCCAACACCTCCGACCCCGTCATAACAGGTAATTGGCACATCACCTATATCGAAGGCCGCACGCCTTTTGCCACCGACGAAGGCTCCTCCATAGAGTATGCCGACAACGGTACTTTCACAGCAACGGCATCAGACGCGACAATTACCGCAACCGGTACATACGACTATACCACGCACTCCCATACATTACATACCGTTTGCAACGGCGATACGCTTGTCTATGATGCCGTTTGTTCCGAACAATCGCTGCGCATCGCTCCACAAGAGACACGCGACTATGCCATATACTTCACTCGTTAAGGTCTTGCCCGAATGAAAATTGCACTCATTGTCGTAGGAAAAACTTCACAACCTTATCTTACGGAAGGTATCGACGAATATGTCTCCCGCATAAAACGATACATGCCTTTCGAACTCTATGTCATCCCCGAGCTGAAAAATACGCGCAATCTCACTATGGAGCAACAAAAAAACCGCGAGGGCGATGCCATACTGAAAACGCTACAACACGGCGATTGCGTCATACTGCTCGACGAACACGGCAAAGAGCTCACCTCACTGCAATTTGCGGCATACATAGAACAGAAACAACAAACCTCGGCACGTAGGCTGGTTTTCGTCATAGGAGGCCCTTACGGCTTCTCGCCCGATGTGTACGAGCGTTGCCAAGAGAAACTGTCACTCTCTAAAATGACTTTTTCGCACCAGATGGTAAGATTGTTTTTTACCGAACAATTATACCGCGCCATGACTATACTCAATAACGAACCATATCACCACGAATAGATTATGAAAAGATACCTTTGCGCCTTGCTGGGCTGTTTGTTACTGATGCCCGCCGCTCACGCCGAAGCAAACACCGACACTCCCGCCGACCCGTCTTGCCGCGTGGGCAGCATCATAGACCTCTCGGCTTCGAAAAGATGGGGACGGGTAAACATCATACTGCAAGGAAGTATCTACACATTGGGTACACAGCTCGAACGCGCCATGACCATAGGCAAAGTCGAAGCCGATATTCTGCCGCAATATCTGAGATTTCAGTTTTTGGGATATTACTTCTACCACCTGAGTAGCGGGAACCAATACTACCACAAGTTGCGCTACCATTTGGGGTTGGGCGGCGACCTCTATTTCTACCCTGCCGGGCTCTCGTGGTCGGTTCGTTACGAATCTACCTACACCCTGACAAAAAGCACTCCCTACAACAGACTGCGTCCCCGCATAAGATGCAATTTCTATATCAATTCATCGGCTTGGCAACCTTTTGCCGAAGTAGAATTTTTTTTGGCTCTCAACGGCAAAAACCAAGGTCGTGCCGACCGCATGTGGTATAACGCCGGCGTAAGCTATGCCATAAACAAGAGCAACAAGGTAGAGTTTAAGGTAAGAGAAGAACAGATGTGGCTCTCCACACCCAAACAATGGAACACCTACATAGGATTTGCCTATAAGGTGACCTTGTAATTCCAATGACACCATCACCCCAACCCTGTCCCCCAAACAACCCTTCTTACCCTCATGAAAACACACACAGAACTCCTGCAAATAGCCGACCGCATAAGAGCTATTGCCCGCAACGGACAGTTCTATGCCCTCAACGAATACGATAAAGAACGCTACGATGAGCTGCTCGACCTGAGCAACCGCCTCACAGCCACACTCACAAATACCGAGATTGAGACCGTAGCGGCTTGCTACACACCCGCCACCGACTATGTAACACCCAAAGTAGATATAAGAGCCGTCGTTTTCGACGACAAAGAACGTATCTTGCTGGTTCGCGAACGCGCCGACGGCAAGTGGTCGCTCCCCGGCGGATGGGGCGACGTGGGATTCTCTCCCGGCGAAGTGGCAGTCAAAGAGGTACGCGAAGAGACCGGCTACGAGGTGACTCCCATGCGATTGCTGGCAATACTCGACATGAGCCGCCACAATCACCCGCCCACCCCACACTATACCTACAAAATATTTATCCGTTGCACTCTTACGGGCGGCGCACCGCAAACGGCCTTCGACACCTTAGACGTCGGTTTCTTCACTCTCGATACGCTGCCTCCCCTATCGGCCGAACGAGTGACGCGCGAAGAGATAGAACTGATGTATGACTTCTTACACAATCCTCATAAAGAAGCCATTACAGATTGATTGCCCGGTCGAAACAGAGCATTGCGGTTTTACCGGACTACAATGCGCTGCTTTCCGAATATTCCCCTACTTTGCAAAATGCTGTGACAAATTGAAAAATTCCATCACATCCGCTGAAAGCTATAACACAATAGATGCACACTACCCCTCGACCGTGTCGGACAAGAAATCGGAGAGGAATACCCGATTTCTTTCTCTTCACAACGGATAATTGTTCTTTTTTGTATAAGTTTGCACAACATCCGGCCTAATGCCTACGACATGAATGAGACAACTGCCATAACAACCGACGTGTACCATATCGGGTACAGCCGATATTTCACCCTACTGTGTAGCGGAATAATACGCGATTGGTGGAGTGTAGCACTGTTGCTCGCTGCGGCATTGATAATAGCGGCATGCTACGACCTGCGATACGGCATCGTATTGCTCTTGGTCGTATTCGTCATTATACCCATGTTGCTGTTTTTCGTCTATTATCACTACGCCCTGCTTCCCGAATGTCTCTACTCGGTAACTCCTAAGTCGCTCGTCATAGACAAGCAGGGAATAGATTGCATGGCATACGAAACGAAAAGGCATATACTGAATTGGGCTGATGTGAAACGTATAACAACAACACGCGAAGCCTGCCTTCTATACATCGGACGATACACGTTTTTCTATCTCCCTTACGATGCCTTTGCAACCCCTGCTGAACGACAACGTTTTTTCGATGAAATGGTTCCGGCAGCTCTCAAAATGCCCGACGACAAACAACCCGAATAGCACCCCGGCGACATGCCGACCGACATAAAAACCGAGAGACCGGTACAGATGTACATGACAAGACTGAAAAAGGGGCTTCGAGACTCGATATTCCAAAAACATTTCGTATATTTGGAAAATAATTCATAAGTCACAACATAGATGTATAAACGTGTTTCCTTGATACTCTTGTCGGTTATAGGCTTGATAACGGCGCTTCCCATCGAAGCACGCGCCGAGGTGCCTACGCTCGACGAGGCACGAGAGTTATATAAAGCCGGCAAATACGAAGAAGCCGCCCCGGTTTTTGCCAAAGAGCTGAAACGAAAGCCCAATGACGGCTCACTCAACCACTGGTACGGAGTATGTCTCTACGAGACAGGAGAGTATGAGGCCAGCATCCCCTATCTGAAAAAAGCCGTTTCGCGTCGCGTATTGCAATCGAATTACTATCTGGGACAAGCGTATGCCGCAGCATGTATGTTCGATGAAGCTGTCGGAGCATACGAAAAATATGTCGAGGCATTGAAGAAAGACAAACGCGAGCCCGACTCGACCATCGTAGCCAAGATAACAAGCGCAAAGCTGGGCAGCCGCATGATAAGCGGTGTTGAACGGGTGCAAGTGATAGACAGCCTCACGGTCGACTCGCTCTCGTTTTTCGAGGCATACAGGCTCACTCCCGAATCGGGTCGGCTCGTAAGCAGCGAGGAGTTACCCTTCGACCTGCCCCAAGATACACCCGTGGTAGCTTTCGTACCGCAACGCAACGACATTATATTTTTAGGCTATCCGCTCACCGACGGCAATTACGACTTGTGTGTCTCCAACAGCCTGTTAGGAGGGCAATGGAGTCGCTTGCAATCGTTATCGGCAACACTCAATACGCCCGATAACCAATCGTTCCCCTTCATGCTCGCCGACGGACAGACACTCTATTACGCCCAAGATGGCGAGAACTCGCTGGGCGGCTACGACATATTCATAACTCGTTTCAGCTCCGAGCGAGAAGATTACATGTTACCGCAGAACGTAGGTATGCCGTTCAACTCGGTATTCAATGACTACATGCTGGCAATAGACGAAACGCTGGGCGTAGGCTGGTTTGTCACCGACCGCAACCACATCCCCGGCAAACTCACCGTATATATCTTCATTCCCAATCCCGAGAAAGAGATATACACCGACGAACCCAACGACCGGCTACGCCGTTTGGCACGCATATCCTCTATCAAAGAGACATGGCGCGAAGGCGCCGATTACAGCCAACTGCTGGAAGCCATCGCTCAAATCGACCCCGAGGCTGCTATCGCGCCCCAAAAAGAGTTTACTTTTGTTTTGTGCAACGGCATTGTATATACCCGTTCGCAAGAATTCCATAATGCCGAAGCCCTGCGCTACTACAACATGGCGCGCGATGCCGAAGCGCAGCTCACACAAGCCCAAAGCAGACTCAACGAATTGCGCCGCACCTATGCCAAAAGTTCTGCGGCAGAAAAAGCCAAGTTGCAACCCACCATCCTTGCCTTGGAAAAGAAGATAGAGCAAATGCGTAATCAACCGTTGGAATACGAAAAGAGAGCGCGACGCGCCGAACTTTCGTTCCGCAACATGTTATAACAGACAACCATGACATACCTTGCAATAGACCTCATCATTATCGGCGTACTGTTGCTGCTGGCCGTGGTGCTGGTAATATTAGAGCTCTTTTTCCTTCCCGGTCTCTCTGTGGCAGGTCTTGCGGCCGTCTTTTTTTACGGCGGAGCCCTCTACTACGCTTTTGCCCATATAGGTATTACGGCCGGCATCGCCACGCTGGCAGGAGCTATCGTCATCACATGGGTTCTGATATATTGCTTCCTGCATTCACGAATGCTCGATAAGATGAAATTGAAAGCCGAGATAGACAGTACGGCACCTACAAACGTAAAACAGACAATCAACATAGGAGACAAAGGGCTTGCCCTCTCGCGCCTCAATCCCATGGGTACGGTGCTGATAGACGGGTGCACGGTAGAAGCACACTCCACGGGCGAATACATCGAAGAATCGACGCCCGTACAGGTAATAAAAGTCGAGCCGACAGCCATTGTAGTAAGTCCCATTGTACCCGAAAAAAAAACGAAACAAATTCATAACCAAGATAAAGACAAGTAAACACCATGGTAATCTTTTCCGTTCTGTTAGTCATTGCCATTATCGTTTTATTGGCAATCTTTTTCTACTACGTGCCGTTCCTGCTGTGGCTCTCGGCTATGGTATCGGGCGTACACATTTCGCTGTTGCAACTCTTCCTGATGCGCATCCGTAAAGTTCCGCCCCAAATCATCGTACGCGCCATGATAGAGGCGCACAAAGCCGGCCTCAGCACCATTACACGCGACGAACTGGAAGCGCACTTCCTTGCGGGCGGTCATGTAGAGCGGGTCGTACATGCACTCGTGTCGGCCGCCAAAGCCAACATCGAGCTCAGCTTCAAAATGGCATCGGCCATAGACCTCGCCGGTCGCGACGTGTACGAAGCAGTGCAAATGTCGGTCAATCCCAAAGTGATAGACACACCGCCGGTTACGGCTGTTGCCAAAGACGGCATACAGCTCATAGCCAAAGCCCGTGTTACCGTACGCGCCAATATCCGCCAATTGGTAGGTGGCGCCGGCGAAGACACCGTATTAGCCCGCGTAGGCGAAGGCATCGTATCGTCTATCGGTTCGAGCGAATCGCACAAACAAGTACTCGAAAATCCCGATTCCATCTCAAAATTGGTTCTTCGCAAAGGGCTCGACTCGGGTACGGCATTCGAAATCTTATCTATCGATATAGCCGACATCGACATAGGCAAGAACATCGGCGCTACGCTGCAAATCGACCAAGCACAAGCCGACAAGAACATCGCGCAAGCCAAAGCCGAGGAACGCCGCGCCATGGCTATTGCGTTGGAACAAGAGATGAAAGCTAAGGCGCAAGAGGCTCGCGCCAAGGTGATTGAGGCCGAGGCCGACGTGCCCCGGGCTATGGCCGAGGCTTTCCGCAACGGAAATCTGGGCATCATGGACTATTACAGGATGAAAAATATAGAAGCCGATACCTCGATGCGCGAAAGCATTGCCAGACCTTCGGCCAAACCCGAAGAATAAACCTTCGGAATACCTGTATAGCCGAATACGATACGGGGGTGCGACGGAATGACAATCCGGTCGCACCCCCGTAAAATTTGGCAGCAATCGCAGGGCAAAATGTCCGAACATGTTGCAATAAGATTATCTCCCTACAACACGGCACGAACTCTTAGTGCAACGAAACAAACTCCGCCGCAACTTTGCGATACATCCATTTCATCGAAAATAATCGGAATTTAGCCCTCTTTTCAGTCTGCCGCAACCGCCACACCTTTCGATACTTCCGACTGTCGTCGGCATCTCTGCCCGGCACGACAGCCGCTCATCTTTTCCACGTACCGCAGCCTACCGCGTACGGCAAATCCAAATGCCTTCGAAAGGCGATGCCGCGTCGTGTTGCACAGCTGCAAGATGTTGCCGCGCCTCGGCCAACGTATCATAACCGGCTATATACAACCGGGCTTTACCCCCATTGTCATATATATGCAACGGAGCAGTCACGCCCGAAGCCCTGAACTGTTCCACCTGCTTCTCTGCCAAGGCATACGTAGGCAATGAACCTACGACAAGAATATACCGCGGCACGACATCGACGACAGCCTCATGCCCGGCCTCATCGCTCTGTACCTCGATTGTTGAAGCAACCGCAACCGGCAACAGCTCCTTTTCGGATACCATAGCGGGCTCAGCCTCGCTTGTTTCTGCCTCGGCAGGCAAAGAGGGCGCAAACAATTCGGCAGCTACGATACTTGCATAATCGTTTTGCGTAGGATAATTATCGTCGATAGGAGTAGAAATAAACAGCAACACGGCCACAAGGGCTGCCACCGACGCTACCACGCCGAAGAAACGGCGCACGGAACTCGGCTCTTGCACCTGTCGCCATCCCGATACAACGACATCGGCATCCTCCTGCGGCATTTCGGAAAGGGGTGAGAGGGTGATGTGCGGCAACATCGACAACGTGGCATTCACCACGCTATGCGCCGACTCCTTGAATAACAACGAAGCGCCATCCTCGCAACTGAAACTGCCTATATGACCTACCTCCACGCTCTGCCCCGCTTGTAAAGCAGTACGCCACGACGATACCTCGGCAGCAATCTGCGCCATCGCCTCGTCGTAACTGCATCCCTCGGCACGCATGAGCGAGTGTGCCAACGTACCATCGTTATGCGACAGCGCGGCATTGAAACTCAACCATTTGCGAGGAGGTATCGGTGCTGCATTACCTGCAACCACGGCCGAAACCGACTGCACAATCCATGCACCCCACCCCGGCACCACCACGCAATCGTGGCGTGTAAGCAAGTATTCGATATGTCGCACAACGTTATTCATACTACAAAGATACCTTTTTCGCCCGAATACGCCAATACCCGGGGCAACAAATTCTGCAAAAAATATTTCGCTGTCGGCCGTCTTGCCTCATCGCCTACCAACAACAGCACAAGAGCCTTTCGGGTAACTCGGTCTTCGCTGCAACCTGTTTTCAGACAGGAAGCAACACATGCCTTACCCTTTCAGAAAAGTATATTTCTCTACCGTATAGAGCGGCACAAGCGGAACGATGATAGGCACGCGACCTACATACGCCCGGTATTCGGGATCAGTGCCATAACGTTTGTTTTGGCGTATTTCGAGCCGCCGGGCACCTCCGAACATAATATATACGATACAAACATACCCGACAACAGCAACAGCCCACTGCCACCCCGTCAGCGCACCGACACCCGATACGAAACATCCTGTCCAGAAGAGTATCTCGGCGAAATAGTTGGGGCAACGAACTATACGGTAAAGCCCCGTATCGCAAAAGCGGTCGGGACGCAATTTCTTGGCTGCCGATTTCTGATAGTCGGCCACCGCTTCGAGTATCAAGGCCAACAACATAATGCCGGCACCGACATAAGCCCACACTTCTGCCCCTACTGTCGCATTGTCCAAACGATAAAAGACGGGCGACACTTGGCACACATACAACACTACCACCGAAATCCAAACAGCGAATTTCACACCCGCACCCATCTCGTGCGAACTCTTTGTCAACGAAGGCAACTCCTTGCGATACGACGTACTACGCAACTCGCGATGCAGCAAGAATCCACCCAAACGGCAGCCATAGGCTATCAGCAACAAAGCGAGCAACAACATATGTGGCGTAAGACTTGTCCTATACATCGCCACCATAACCAACCCCATGGCCGCGATTGAAAAACCATATCCGAGAGAAATGAAGTAGAGAAACTTTTTCCACCCCAATGCACTGACTATAAGCGAAGTCAATGCCAATATCCAAATACCATCGGGAAAAACCATATCACATCTTTTTTACTGTTTACAAAGATAGTGAAAGGTGAGAGCAGAGCCAAGCGAAAACGAAGTTTTCAGTTGGGCTATGCCGAGCCGCATTCTTCCTTATCAAAAGATATAATAGAAGCTAAGGCCGCGAAAAACGAATAATCAAAAAAACAACATACAAAAAGTGCTACCCCGATTTTCGAGGCAGCACTCAACGATTCAAACTGTGTAGAAGAGCCGATAGAGGGATTCGAACCCACGACCCCGAGATTACAAATCACGTGCTCTGGCCAACTGAGCTATATCGGCGGATGGGTAAGCTGGCTACATCGCACCGCTACAACCTATTACCCTTGCTGCGGTCAAGCCCTGGGGGATTCACAGGGAGCTGGTCGTGTAGGACTTACCCGGGCGCAAAGGTACTTCTTTTTTTGCTTTCCGCAAGTTTTTTGCGTCCAAATTATGCCAAAAGAACATACATAATTTATATATCTCTGTAAATAAATAGATTACGAGATTATACAACACGATAGGAAAGATTGCAAGATGAATTTAAGAAATAAATATTACACAACTGATACACTAACTTGTGTTAAATTTAAGACTTCTATGCGGGCTGTATCATTTGGAATAAGCTATATTTACGGCGTTTTTAACATCAATAATATGAAAAAGGTTTTTAATTTGTTAGGCTCTACGGGAGCCTTATTGTGTTTAGGTGTTATGTATAGTACTGCTCAGCAGTTACCCAATGTAGGGTTTGAGGATTGGAAAACGACTTGTGGTGAAACATGGCAAACGGCATCATCTACTTCGTTTACGCGCCCGGGTATAGAGCTGGCCGAGTGGAATGGCAGCAATGTAAAGCAATTTCTCTCATTCGACGGCTTTGTAACAAAGGGGACAGGCATTGATGGTAGTACCAGCGTAAAACTTACCAATCAGAAACCGGGATTTGCAACATTGGCAGCACCTGCTCCTGCTTTCATCACTTTTGCTACTCCTTGGATTTTTGCCGACATGTCAAAGCTGAACGCAGCTGCTATTGCCATGGGCGATGGTGGTGCATACGGCGGCATGGAGTTTACCTATCGCCCCGATGCCATCACCGGCTACTTCAAACGCGACAATAGTGCCGGTGCCGAGAATGCCCACATCATAGTCTACCTATGGAACGGCACCTACAAATCGGGCGTACGCTCGGCTATTACAGGTAGCTCGTCGACTGGCTATACCGAAAGTGCTACGGTAGAACTCGAAGACGTAGACCGCGCCATCATGGGCAAAGTGACCCCCACGCAAAGCGGCAAACTCATAGCCTCGTGCGACTACGAAATTACCGGCTCCATAAACGAATGGACTGAAATTACCGTACCTCTTCAATATATAGAAGAGAACCTCTCGGAACTACCCAAGAAGATGAACGTCATACTATCGTCGGCCGACTATTGGACTCGCTCGAATATCATACCCAACAACATACTCGAAGCCGACAACGTGAAATTTCTCTACTACTCGCAATTAGAAAGCCTCAGCATCGACGGAGTTCCCTTGACCGGTTTCGACAAGGACACATATAACTACGTTGTAACAGGCACATGTCCCACCGATGCTTCGCAAATCACAGCCGTCCCCGATGGCAAAAACGCCACTACACAAATCGAGTGCGACCCCGTTGCACAAACCGTGACCATCACCGTGACGAACGTCGGAGAAGATGCCGAGGGTAACACCTCGCACACATACACCGTGCAATACGAAACGCCCGTAGTCTTCTACTACAACGGCTTGCTGACGATAAACCTCGATGCTTTGGGAATGGAAACATCTCATACTTACAATATCGTAGAGATAATCCCCACGTCAGAAACAACTTGCGACTTTGCACTGCGTAACTTCACCTTCATGGGTCTCTCTATCGGCGACATCGTAGTACCCGACGTCGCTATCAGCGAAAACAACGGGTCGAAAACTTATAGCGGCAGCGCCGAGAACCTCGTACTCGGTAACGACTTTATAACACTCGACTGCGATGTGACCGTAACCGGCAACGAAGATGCCGATGGCAATATGCTTATGACAATAAACGTACTGTGGTACACCGACCGCGCATCGGGCACGGCAACCCCCATAAACGTAACATTTGACGGTGCCGCCATTGTAGAAGGCTTACGTCTCACCGATGTAGCCGTAAACGGCTCGACTCTCACAGGATTCGACAAAGAGACTTTCAACTACACAGGCGATGCCGCCACCTTTGCCACCACGGCAACACCCCTTGTAACATACACCAAGGAGGATGCCGAGTCGGTCGTATCGGTCGAAATCAACGGCTACTCCGTGAAACTCATCGTATCGAAAGAGGGTCGCCACAATTTCTACTCTATCCTCGACAGTGATGCCTCATTTGCCGGCATTGAGCTGCCCGCTTCCATAGAGGGCAATCTCGATATCACAGGCAATAAGGAGATAAAGGGAGTAGAGAGTGTTACAGGCAACATAATATACCATCTCGACCTTACTACCGGCAAGAAATGGAACGATATATCGCTTCCCTTTGCCACGGCAAACCGTGAAGCCTTCACGGCCGAAGGAGAGAGCACAACTCTCGCCAACCATATCGAGTGGGCAACACTAAGCGGCAACGAATTTGTCACTACCGATGCCGAAACGGCTTCAACCGGTATTATAGGCATCAGCCCAGAGGCAACTGTCACGCCCAGCAAGCTATCATTCACCTCTACCGCTGGATGGAATAACACCGAGAACAGCGAGGCTGCACAACTGGGCACTTACACTCTGATAGGCAACCCGTCACTGATAAGCTGCCCCGCTACCGACCTTACCAATGCCACGACATACTATGTACTGAACAGCGATGGTACGAAGTATATACAATCGGCATCGCCCGTAATTGCACCCTTTGCTACGATGATAGCCTACAACGGCGACGCAGCCGATGCACTGTCGGAGATAGACATCAACATTTCGAGCGGTATAGATGGTATCAATACCCATCATACAAGCATATATGCAACTAACGGCAACATTGTGATAAACGACTACGAAGGCAAGGTATCGATATATCTGCTAAACGGAACACAAGTAAAAAGCATATTTGCGACAGGACATCGCACTCTTATACCTGTCAAAGCCGGTACTTATGTAGTAAGCACAGCCGACAAAGGCACATTGGTGGTAGTGAAATAAACCAATTGCCGTTTGACAATAAGCAAGCGTAATGGGCTAAGCCCGTTACGCTTTTTTTGTTTCGCATTGTTTTTCCTGCCAACATCGACTTAGATCACAGTTCTAACCGACAAAGATTTTTATCTTATTAATATTTATTAATTCAGCGGCAGAACATGTAACGAGTTTAAAAAAGTTATATATTTGTTGAATATATTATTAAACAAAATCAGATAGATTATGAAAAAGACATTACATCTCATCGTTTTATTGTTTCTGTTTGCAGGTGAAATGTATGCCGACAGAATAAACAACGAAGAAGCGCTCGTCATAGCAAGCGAGTTTTTCAATAGTGAAACAGGCCGTCAGAATGCCCCCGCAACAGATACCCCCTTACGCTTGGCAGAGGCTTCGGATGGCTACTATGCCTTCACCCGTGGCACTAACAACGGATATGTCATCGTGGCTGCCGACGACCGTGCATCCAACAACGTACTGGGATATGCTTTCGAAGGCACATTCGACCCCAATGCCATGCCCGACGCCATGCGATGGTGGCTCGGCGAGTATGAACGCCAACTATCTTATGCCGAGACATCGACGAGAACCAATCGCAATCGCATAAGTGCCGAACTGCCCGTATATGCCCCGATAGCTCCGCTTATCACGTCGCGATGGGACCAGACCGAACCCTACAACCTGCAATGCCCCATATACAACGGCACGACACTACCCTCGTACAGCGGTATGCAATGCCTCACGGGCTGTGTAGCCACCGCTTGGGCACAAATCATGTATTACCACAAATGGCCGGTACAGGGCAGCGGTTCTCATTCGTATAAATGGACTTTCAACGGCGAAGACCTTGGTACACTGTCGGCCGATTTCAGCCAAAGCATATATAATTGGGATGCTATGACCGACATCTACAACAGTTCGAGCAGCGAAGAGTCGCGCAATGCCGTGGCACAACTCATGTCTGATATCGGTATCGCTTCGGAAATGAGCTATTCGCCTATCTCGAGCGGAGCCATCTCACTAACTAGTTTACAAGGCCTTGTAGAGTATTTCGGCTACGACGTCAGCGCCGCGCTGATACAACGCAACTACTACGGGCTCGAAGAGTGGCAAGACTCTATCTATGCCAGCCTTGCAGCCGGTTACCCGGTATATTACGGAGGCCAAAACAGTTCGGCAGGACACGCCTTTGTATGCGACGGCTACAACAACGGCTATTTCCACATCAATTGGGGATGGAGCGGCTTGAGCAACGGCTACTTTCTATTGACAGCCCTCGACCCCGACATGCAGGGCTCGGGCGGCAGTGATGCCGGCTACAACTACGGACAAGAAGCCGCAACATTTATACGTAAAGCCGAAGCCGGCTCCGTACCGAGAATGATGATGCTCTGTTCTGACAATTTCACCATCGACACCAACAACGCAACACGCAATACAACAGTAACATTTAGCGGTAATTTCTTCAACGAAGGTATCACGACCGTCAACATTACTTTGGGACTGAAAATCGTCGACGCAGAGGGTACAGAGACCTACATAGAAGCTGCCTCTTATACTAATCAACTGCCACCGACGTATGGGTATAACCGATTCAGCATGAAACTGACCGACTTCCCCACAGCAGAAGGCACATACAAAGTATATCCCGCCTGCCGAGACAACAGTACAGGTATATGGTACGAAATACCTACCCCCATACAATCGCCCCAACGCTACCTTATTGCAACTGTCGAGGGAACAAACAGCATCATTTTCTCCAACTCGTCAACAGCAACTCCGGAGTTAAATGCAACCGCTGCGGTCAGTACTCCTCTCTACACCGGGAAAACATTCATAGCCGATGTCACAATTACAAACAGCGGCGACGAATACTATAACGACATATATGTAGCCACAGTACAGGCAGGTTCGTTGAACATAGAAACCATATCGAATGCCGTGCTGGTGAACATCATAAACGGAGGCTCGACCGACATATCCTTCAAGCTGACGGCTCCCGAAACAGCCGGCGACTACGAACTATATGTCTTCGACTATGACTACTACATCATAAGCGACCCGCTGCCTATCACCGTCGAAGAAGCCCCGGCAGGAGCAACAGCACTCTCATTGGTATCGCCCATCACCATGGATTACGAAGGTGCTATCATAGCCGACGATTTAAGATTCTCGACACAAATAGAGTGCACCTCGGGATACTATGGCGACAAACTCTATGCTTTTGTCTTCCCCGAAGAGGGTGGTACAAGTATCACATCGTTTGCCACCGATTTATTTATCGGTGCGGGCGAAACGCAGAATGTCAGCTTCAACGCTAACTTCGTCAATGCCGAAATAGGGAAAACCTATATATTAGCCCTCTACTATATACAGTCATCGAATTTATATCAATTACAATCGAATTCTGCCAGCATCAGCAACGTTATGGTCTTCACCATAGGAATGGCTTCGGGATTAAACGACACAAAAGGCAACAATGATATACAAGAGATAGAGGTATATAACCTCATGGGAATACGTGTACTGCACCAGCGGGCGGTTGCTCCCGACCTGTCGACACTCGCCCCGGGCATCTACATCGTCAAAACCGGCAACAAAGTAGAACGTATACTGAAAAGATAAAACAGTCCACGGGGCACAAACGCCCCATAAAGAATAATACTCGTGGACTCCGAAGGTTCCCACAACCTCTTTCGGAGTCCACTGTTTTTTGTAACTACCCACACGGCAACTTCCAACGCCCGATATACATTATTCCGTATCTTCCGATAAATAAGGTTCGGTTCGGGAATACATATCGGGCAAACATCAATGCTATGCTCTTGCTTTTTTTGCAAAAAACAGGGGCAGCATGGCTTATTCTCATCTGAAAACTTCGTTTTCGTTTGCCTCGCCTCTCTCCTTTCACTATTTTTGCAAAACAAAAATCAGCCGCCCCATGATGGGCAGCATATCATACCGACCTATGAATACCATAGAACAACTATACTCGTCATACACCGGGCACGATGCGACCCTCGTGCAACCTATTGCCGGCGCAGGCTCGCCACGGCGCTATTACAGGCTCACGTCGCCGACCGGGACGTTGATAGGAGTGCAGGGGTCATCGGCCGACGAAAACCGCGCTTTCATTGCACTGTCGCGACACTTGGCTGCCAAAGGTTTCAACGTACCGCAAGTTGTAGCCGTAAGCAACGACTGCATGGCTTACTTACAAACCGACTTGGGCGACCTGTCGCTCTACGACCGCTTGGCAACCTGCCGTACCACGGGAATCTACGACGATGAGGCTTACCGTCTGCTGGCCGAAACGATGAGACAACTTGCCGCCATGCAAATAGATGGCGACAAGGGGCTCGACTACGATACGACGTGCTACCCGGTGAGCCGATTCGACGAACGTGCCATCATGTTCGACCTCAACTACTTCAAGTACTGCTTTCTCAAAGCATCGGGCTTGGAATACGACGAAAACAGTCTGCAAGACGATTTCGAGCGGTTGTCACGACAGTTGCTCGAAGCCCATCCGGTCGGGTTTATGTACCGCGACTTCCAGAGCCGCAACGTCATGACAAAAGATGGCAAACCGTGGTTTATCGACTTTCAGAGTGGACGTCGCGGACCGATACACTACGACGTTGCCTCGTTCCTGTGGCAGGCTCGCGCTCTCTACCCCGACGACTTGCGCGAACGCTTATTGAACGAATACCTTGCCGCCTTGCAAACCAAAGGCATCGCCATCGACAACACAGCTTTCCGTCGCGACCTTGCCCGCTTTGTCCTCTTCCGCACCTTGCAAGTCTTGGGAGCCTACGGATTCCGCGGCTATTACGAACGCAAGTCGCTATTCCTGCAAAGCATAAGCCAAGCCATCGGGAGCCTGCGGCGACAGTTGCATGACGGCGCTGCCGACGACTACCCTTACCTGAAAGCCACACTCGACAAGCTGGTGTCCATGCCCCGTTTTGCCCCTGCAACACCCCGCACGACACTATGCGTCACCGTGTACAGCTTCTCATACCGCATGGGTATCCCCGACGACGAAAGCGGCAACGGAGGCGGATTCGTTTTCGACTGCCGCGCCATACACAACCCCGGACGATATGCCCAATATACCACCCTCACAGGACTGGACGATGCCGTGATACGTTTTCTCGAAGACGATGGCGAGATACTCCCCTTCATCAATCACGCCTGCGCCTTGGTAGACGCTGCCGTTGAGAAATATCTGAAACGAGGATTTACGCATCTGCAAGCTGCATTCGGATGTACCGGAGGCCGACACCGCTCGGTATATTCGGCGCAAGCATTAGCTCGCCATCTGCACGAAAAGTATCCCGATATAGAAGTGCGACTTATACACCGCGAGCAACACATTACAAACACCTACCCACCCCGTACCACACCATGAGAGCCATGATTTTTGCCGCCGGATTAGGCACCCGTCTGCGTCCGCTCACCGACCGCCGGCCCAAAGCCCTTGTACCCGTGGGCGGCGTTCCTTTATTGCACCGTCTGCTCACGAAGCTGCACGCCGCAGGCTGCACCCATGCCGTAGTCAACGTACACCATCACGCAGGGCAAATCGTCGACTTCCTTGCCAACCACGACTACAATATGCGCATCGACATATCGGACGAGAGCGATATGCTGCTCGACACCGGCGGCGGGCTACGCCACGCAGCCTCGCTATTCCCCGGTGACGAACCCATACTGCTACACAACGTCGACATCCTCTCCAACCTGTCGCTCGACCATTTCACGGCAACATTTCGTCCCGATTGTCTGGCGCAAGTCGTCGTAAGCGAACGCCCTACCAGCCGCTACCTTCTCTTCGACAACGACAACCGTTTGGCCGGATGGCACAACGTCAACACAGGCGCTACACGTCCACCGGGCATCGACACCACAGCACTACACCCCTACGCCTTTGCCGGCATACACCTCGTGTCGCCACGCATCTTCGCCCTCATGGCCGATTATCCCGACAAGTTCTCCATCATCGACTTCTATTTAGAAGCCATGCACAACGAAACCATCGCCGCATACCAACCTGACGACTTTGCAATGCTCGACGTAGGTAAAATCGACACCCTCGCAGCTGCCAATAACTTTGTAACTCGGTATAATCTGTAATATACGCAACTTGGGTAAACAAATATGTTGTATCTTTGATATGATTACATACAGCAGCCTTGCAACCTATATTCTCGACATTATCGTTGTGATTTGATGAATTTTTGTATCTTTGATGTGATTACATACAGCTGAAAGCTATGTCGATACTATGCTTCAAGTGTTGTGATTTGATGAATTTTTGTATCTTTGATGTGATTACATACAGCCATAAAAGGGATATATAATTTTGTCCGATAGTTGTGATTTGATGAATTTTTGTATCTTTGATGTGATTACATACAGCGCCCGAAAATGTAAACATCAACACACTGGGGTTGTGATTTGATGAATTTTTGTATCTTTGATGTGATTACATACAGCTATTGACGAGCAAATAATTAATGATTACAGTTGTGATTTGATGAATTTTTGTATCTTTGATGTGATTACATACAGCCTTTTGCCCTCAACGTATTGCACCCGGTCGGTTGTGATTTGATGAATTTTTGTATCTTTGATGTGATTACATACAGCATTTAACGACTAATAAAATAAGATTATGAGTTGTGATTTGATGAATTTTTGTATCTTTGATGTGATTACATACAGCAAGAGCAAATTGCAGCAAGGATGTTGTCAAGTTGTGATTTGATGAATTTTTGTATCTTTGATGTGATTACATACAGCACGCAAGAATTGATTATGTTTACCGCAACGGTTGTGATTTGATGAATTTTTGTATCTTTGATGTGATTACATACAGCCGCCATCTTTAACGCTCTAATTTCGTATTCGTTGTGATTTGATGAATTTTTGTATCTTTGATGTGATTACATACAGCATAGGGCTTGAATTGTCTATATGAGGGAAGTTGTGATTTGATGAATTTTTGTATCTTTGATGTGATTACATACAGCCGTCCTACCTTTACAGGCTCTCCGAGCGATGTTGTGATTTGATGAATTTTTGTATCTTTGATGTGATTACATACAGCTGTTTTGCTGTCGGAAATAACTCTCATGCCGTTGTGATTTGATGAATTTTTGTATCTTTGATGTGATTACATACAGCAAAGGACAAATTTTGAGTTCTGAAAAAATCGTTGTGATTTGATGAATTTTTGTATCTTTGATGTGATTACATACAGCGCGGAAGTACAGGGCTGGTAGGTGAAGATGTTGTGATTTGATGAATTTTTGTATCTTTGATGTGATTACATACAGCACAATGCATGTATACAGCTGCACATCAGAAACTTACAACAAGAAATAGAATAAAAAAAACGACCGTATGTAATACAAATAAACCTGCCATCGGGCAGGTTTATTTGTTTCAAAATAGCTCCAATTGCTGACAAGGAGCAACCACACTCTGCTGTTTGGCTGCATGATATAGCTCTATCTCACCAAACTGCTTGTCGGTAATACACAATATTCCTACATCGCCATATTCAGGTAGAAACGACTTTACCCTCTTGATATGGACTGCGGCATTTTCACGACTGGCACAATGACGAACATAAATAGAAAACTGGAACATAGAAAAACCATCGCCTATAAGCCGCTTACGAAAGTCGGCATACCGCTTACGCTCTTGCCGGGTATCGGTAGGAAGGTCGAAAAACACTAATACCCACATAATTTGGTATTTACTAAAACTACTCATAACACAATTTCCGAGTTTCCTTACATCACAGGATAGGCTATTTTGCGCTGCTCTCCTGCAAAACATGCTGCCAACGAAGCTGTGGTACGGGTAGCGGCTATCATCAAAGGGCTACGTTTACCCTCTATCACTACATCGAGTACAGGGATGGTAAGTAAACGCGCTTTCAACTCGGTAGTAAGTACATCTATGGCTATACCTTCGGCAACAATACCGGCCACCAATTCATCGACATACGGACGATAAGGTTCCATAATATCATCGGCCAAGCAATAGGCATTATAGCGGTTGTGATGATGTATGCCCAATGTAGGCAACAAGCCCGAACCTACCAACGAACGGGCTATAACAGCCCGTAATATGGCATAACCATAGTTGAGCAGATTGTTGGGTGGCATCGCTTCACGGGCTCTCACAAAACCGTCGATACCGGGGAAAAAGCACGACCAATAGTAGGCTGCTGCACGAGCTTCATAATTATCGGGGTCGCCACTGCGTACCTCTTGTACCCACGAACGCATATTCCCCACCTCACAACCCTGCAAGCGATGCAAGGCTGTTGCCTGATTGGTTATCTTGGCTTGCACAGTCTGTTGCCACAAATGTTTTTTCAGCGGTAAAGAGGCATTGAGCTGATGCCGAAACCGCTCGCTCTGCAACGTATGGCCTTCCAAAGGCAGCATCAGTCCCACAGGCATGTGCGAAGCATCGCAAGAAATCACGGCACAATTATTCTCTAACAACGCTTCCAAAACGCCCTGTGTTATTGTGATTTGCCGGTTGTCGAGCAACACTACTCCTATATCTTCAATGGGAATCGTACGCACAGCCTCACGCCTGAATGCATCGGGCAACGTGCCGTTACACTCTACCTCGGGCAACTTTATCACAAGCTGCCCGTTGGCGAGGCTCAGATAGGCAGGATTGCCAAAACAGAGTGTTTTCTTTATCATACTACTCTTCTCCTACATGTACGATTTCACCAATATGATTGATACGCACTTTTACAATGCCTTCAAGGGCTTGCATATTCGTTATTCTTTTCCATGTAATATCTTGCAACCTATTATCATCGTCGATAGTCGTTTCTAAGTGATGCCTGAATACATAATATTTAGTAGTAAACTTCTGCACCCGGAACAGATGCGGCGAAATACGGGCATAATTTTCAGGGTCTGACAGGTCTATTTCTTGGGGATTGAACCCTGACTCCTCATCGGGAAATAGGAAATATTCATTCTGTTTCATGGTGAAAAGGAATGTCCAACCTACCTCTCTGTTGTATGCCTTATCTACGACCGGCAATCCTTGCACGCAACGTGCTACGGCCTCCATAAAAGAAACGACATGTTCTTGCAACTTGCCATCGGCATCTCTAAAAATAGCTACATGATGGTTGTTTCCGGTACTTACATAATCGGCAGGAATGCGGCGGCCGGCGGCGTCGGTAATATATCTACCGGCATAGTCGCATTTATCGTGCAAAGGCACAGCATTGTTCAATCCTTTAACCGTAACTTTTTTAATGGTTATCCCTTTCTCCTCATCAAGATAGATAGGATGTGCTTCAAGGTCAGAAAATGAGGCCTCGCCGTATTTGTCGATATGCTCTTGTAATTTTTTTCTGACGCCACTATCAACAACCTTCTCAATATTCAACTTATCGGCAACACTCTTGCGCACAGTATATATAACCTCATAGGTAAATACCTTTACTGCCATAGGAACAACTTGCCGATGAGCCTCATCGCAATATACGGGGTTCTTATCGAGACGGTTTTTGCCGGTAAATGCCTTCTTGGCATCGCCGTCGAACTGTGCCAACCGTTGCAGTAACGCTTCGCGATACCGTCTGTTTGTCACTCGCTGTATCACATCGGCAGTAAACGTAGCACCTATCGTCTTGGTTATCACCGAGACCTGTCGTCGCATACCATATACCGTCTCTTTATGCAGGCTGCCACGGGGTGTCAGTTGCATGCACCCTTCATTACTGCCCTTGCGTTTTGTTTTATTAAGATTGAGTGTAACTACCTTGTTTTTAGCTTTAATCGATACTAACACCGTTTGCAAGTGCCGCAAAGCCTCTCGCCTAAAATCGGGGATAGGAGGATTGAAACGCAGTTGTCCGCCATAACCCGACCGACTTAGTTCGGCCTTTTCTATGGCATATATGCTCGACGACTTATCGCTACGTGCATTCAGATTGTTGAGATATTGCACATAAGACATCTTTGTAAAAGCGACCGTCAGAGCATCCATGGCATGATGGCGATGGTCGTTGCGCTTGCTCCAATCTTTTATTTGCCACAATAGACGACCATCTCTATCGCGATAATACTCTACCAGCCCCAATCGCTCGTATTTATTGCGATTGAGCTCTTTCATCACATCTACCAGCTGCCAGTCTTCACGCAATCGGCTTGTTATTGCTCCAACCGTAGGAACAACGACTCTTACAACATCGCGCAACATGCCTATCGCATATCGGGCTATGTACTGCGTGTTGCGTAAGTCCCTGTCGATAAAGTCATCAGGAATATCGGCCTGCTTCATTCTCAGCTTCTTCCATTTACCCTCCGATATTTTTTTCTTTTTATACAAATAATCGACCCGCCCTTCATAGGCTGCCAAAGCCTCGGCACCCAACGTGGCTACATAGTCATAGGCTGTCATATCGCCCTTCTCTATATTCGCTTTGCGCACCTCTAATGTCTTGTTTGAGAAAGAGTCGTCAAACAAGCGCGCTTTCGGTATAATATGCTCGATGTCGAACTCTTTACTGAAAATACTCTCACGCGATATATAAGTATCGGTATATAATGTCTTATGCCCATTCATTTCGAGCTCTTCATACAATTTATATCGTATAATATCGTTACGGCTCGGATGCTCAATATGAAACTCTTCACGTAATATCTTTCGTATCGCCTCGTGCTTGTGAGCCGCGTCGTTCATGGCTTTATACTTGTCCTCACGCTCTTGTGCCGAGCTTTTTATCTCACGTGCCATCTCTACACGTATCTCATCCAATGGGCCATACTTATCTATAACGTCATTCACAACGTGTACCATCTGGTTTAGTATCTTCTCAACCACCGGATTACGCAACGCATTGCGGGGCAATATATCGAGGTGTGTTTTGAGTGGCCTATTCTCGTTCTCTTCCTTGGTCAATGAATTTTTGGAATGTCGGTATCCGGCATAGCAGCAAGCCACGCCGTAATCGTTGCCATCTTTCATAAAAGGCAGTATTTTCAGCATAGCCTTGTTACTCAGGCTACTGTAATCCGACTCGAACGAGACCCCTGCAATCATTGCAGCATACTCTCGCTCCATCCTTGTCAATTCCATAATCTTTCTTATCAACCCTTCTAATCCCGACTTGGAATTGTCACCTTCATAAGAGTATAACAGATGCCACAACATATAAGCCGGTTGCAAATAGCAATCGTGAGAAGGCAACGAAGAGTCAAAGTGAAGAAGTTGTGTCTCGTAATTACACGTATCGAAAACTCTCTCTACTGCTTCTATCTTCTCTCGGGCTGTTTTACATTTCGACATATTCCCCCCTGCCAGCTCGGCAATTTGTCGATACTTGGCAAACAAGGCGCTAAATGTCTTATTGCCTTCGTATTCTTTGAAGTTCAAATCATAGTTCTCAGCAGTTCCGAAAAGCAACCTCAACACGTCTCCTTTTTCAAGCCCACCTACGATAGAGAGTTCTGTACACAATATATTTTTCTCCTCTATCGACAGTTCTCGCACTATACGTTCTATACGGTGCGTAATGGGATGTCGCACTATCTCGGTAAGACGGGTATCATTCAGACGTTGCCATATCTTAAACTCCTGAAATATAGGCGACGACTTGGGGGATACCTTCGGTCCTACCGTCCGCAGCACTTTCTTGCCATCTTTATCTATCTCTTGGATATGGCCTTCCAGCTCACATATACTTACCAATCCCTTTGCACTTTTCAGCGGGCGTTGATAGAAAATAATTGTGTCGCGCACCTTCTTTTTCAACGCATACGTGAGTTCGGGATGATACTTACTCTGTTCTTGCCATATTGCCTCAAACTCATCTAAATAATCCTGACGGTAGAATACAAGATTCTTCAAAGAGTTGTGCCTGCTCTGACACAACAGACTATACAAATACTGCCCGATTGTCTGTCGGTTGAAATAGAGTTTCTTACTCCGGTCACCTATATTGCCCAAATAACCACTCGAAGCATTTATTTCGCCATTCAACATACATATTACCAACGCAACTTCGCCTATATCGAGCTTGTTACATACTGCTTCGCTTCGCCACTTGTAATATTGCAGCTTTTTCTCTTTCCCTTTATTCTCGGCAAGATTTATACCGCACTTGGTCATAATGGCTACCGATTGCTGCTGCGACTTACCGACGAGTTGCTCTTGCAATTGGTCGGTGAAAATATCGGGATAGAAACAACGTTGATACGACCATATCTTATCCAATTCTACTTGTAAATCTGAACGGTAGAAATCGGGCAATTTCTTTTTTCCTTTTTGCAACAACTCATAACAATACTGTCCCGGAGTTATTTCTCTATCGTATAATTCTTTTGCTACCGACATGCTATCTATGGCCACACCATCTTCTTTATTAGCCTTACGATTGCTTTTGTAGCCCCGCTTCTTGTTGATGGCAAACAATATCCTCGCAAATTCCTCTAAGGTTACCGGCTCGGTTACGGCCATAGCCCTCAGACGATATGTTTCGTGAGTAGAACCTTTGCCTTGCTCTGCACACACCGTTTCGGAAGTAATCGCGCCTCCCTCTATCAAAACTTCACGCAGACATTCACGACGTAACTTATAACGCTGCAAATTACGCCGCGCCGAGCGATTGGTTCTCCTATCGGCTTGTGTCGTAACAGACTTTCCACTCTCAAAATTATTTTTTTCATCTACCGTCAAGGGATTTACTCTTACCCCCAATCTTATAATAGACGATTTCTCATCACTATTCTCGGCCTCGTTTACCACAGCCCACCCTATACTGTTAGCTCCTAAGTCTAAACCTAAAATTCGTTTCATGGCATGCTTTTCAAAAAATGATTATTCAAATATTTCTTCATCAAATATACAAATTTTTATTCCAAACATTTGTATTTATAAAAAATATCGTCTAATTTTGTAACATAAAAATTCATCAAATCACAATAAGGATTATTCCGTTGTGAAAACATTGAGTTGGGGGAACTCCGATTTTTCGGGAAGTTCCTCCTCCTTTTTTTAATATGGCAACAGCAACAAAGCAAGAGCATGGCTATATAAATCGCTTCACCAACAGCAGTTGCATATAAACAAGCGGGAGCTGCCCACGACACCGTGAACAGCTCCCTGTTTTATTTCCTGCCTACGAGCAGGAATGTAGATTGGGGTTATGCGAGACTTAGAAGTTGAAGAAACGTTTTGCGTTGTTGTAGCAGATGTCTTCTACCATACGACCTACGAAGTCGAGTTCCGAAGCGGGTATTTCGCCATTCTCCATATCGCGACCCAAGAGGTTGCAAAGGGTACGGCGGAAGTACTCGTGACGCGGATAAGAGAGGAAGCTGCGCGAGTCGGTGAGCATACCCACAAAGCGGCTCAGCAAGCCCAGCAACGAGAGGGCATTCATCTGCTTCTCCATACCGTCTTTCTGGTCGAGGAACCACCAGCCCGAGCCGAATTGTATCTTGCCCGGCACGCTGCCGTCTTGGAAATTACCCAACATGGTAGCTATCACTTCGTTGGCCGACGGATTGAGATTATACAATATCGTCTTGGTGAGCTTGCCCTCGCTGTTGAGGCGGTCGAGGTATTTCGACATAGCTTTGGCGGTTGTAAACTCGCCTATCGAGTCGAAACCGGTATCGGGACCGAGTTTCTTGTACATCAACGTGTTGTTGTTGCGGATGGCGCCGTAGTGAAATTGTTGTGTCCAACCGGTTTCCCAATCCATCTCGCCAAAGGCTACGAGCATGGCCGACTTGAATTTGAGAATTTCTTCGTGCGTAAGCTCCTTGCCTCCATATACTTTGTTGAATATGGCGCGTATCTCGGCATCGGTATACTCTTCGGCATAGAACTCTTCGATACCGTGGTCGCTCAGGCGGCAACCCATCTCCTCGAAGAATTTGTGACGACGACGCAGGGCCTCGATCATATCGTCGAAGGTGCTGATGGTCACGCCGCTTACCTCGGCAAGTTTCTCTACGTATGCACGGAATTCGGCAGGTACCTCTACGGCCATGGCCTTGTCGGGACGCCATGTGGGGAGCATTTTTATCTCGAAACCGCTCTCGCGTGTAGCTTTGTGATATTCGAGGCTATCTACGGGGTCGTCGGTGGTACATACGCACTCTACGTTGTAACGGCGCATAAATCCACGGGCTGTGTAACCGGGTTGAGCCAACTTCTCGTTGCACTCATCGAAGATTTCACGAGCAGTCTCGGGTTTGAGTATCTTGTTGATACCGAAAGCCGTTTTCAGTTCGAGGTGTGTCCAGTGATAGAGGGGGTTGCGCAGCGTATAGGGTACGGTCTCGGCCCATTTCTCGAACTTCTCCCAGTCGGTCGTATCGGTGCCGGTGCAGTAACGCTCGTCGACGCCGTTGGAACGCATGGCACGCCATTTGTAATGGTCGCCACCCAACCAAAGCTCGGTGATGGAACGGAAGCGGTAATCGTCTGCTACCATTTTAGGGACAAGATGGCAGTGGTAGTCTATGATAGGCATTTTGGCCGCATGTTCGTGGTATAACTTTTGTGCAGTCTCTGTTTGCAGCAAAAAGTTTTCGTCCATAAAAGGTTTCATATTCTGTCTCTTTTTTAATGTTTGACGGCATGCAGCCTTTCGGGCTGCATGCCGGATTATTCAATGATTTGCATCACAACGTAACGCCTGTCTTGAAGATGGCTATCTCGTGATAGCCCTTGCGTTCGTTGTTGGTGAAGCGGCCGCTTGCCACTTCGATGATATAGTCGATGAAGCGGTTGCTCAGCGACTCCATGCTCTCGCCCTCTACCAGCGTGCCGGCATTGAAGTCTATCCAGCCGGGCTTGTTGTTAAAGAGGTTGGTATTGGTAGATACTTTCACCGTGGGGACGTAGGTGCCGAAGGGTGTGCCGCGGCCTGTCGTGAAGAGTACCATGTGGCAGCCTGCCGAGGCCAGTGCCGTGGCAGCCACAAGGTCGTTGCCGGGGGCACTCAGGAGGTTGAGGCCACGGGTTTTGAGACGGTCGCCATACATCAGCACATCTTTTACACCCGATTTGCCGCACTTCTGTGTGCAACCGAGCGACTTCTCTTCGAGGGTCGATATACCGCCGGCTTTGTTTCCGGGCGAGGGATTCTCGTAGATGGGCTGCTTGTTGGCCATAAAGTATGCCTTGAAATCGTTGATAAGATGTACGGTTTTATCGAAGAGCTCTACCGTATCGCAACGATTCATCAGCTGGGTCTCGGCGCCAAACATCTCGGGAACCTCGGTGAGCACCGACGTTCCGCCTTGGGCGATGAGGAAGTCTGAGAAGACGCCCAGCATGGGATTGGCCGTAATGCCCGAGAAACCGTCGGAACCGCCGCATTTCAAGCCCACGCGCAACTCGCTCAAAGGCACGCTCTCGCGTTTGTCCTGCGATGCGATGGCATACAATTCGCGCAATATCTTCATACCCTCCTCATGCTCGTCGTGCACGCGCTGGGTCACCATGAAGCGGATGCGTTCGGTATCGTAGTCGCCCAGCATTTCACGGAAGGCATCGGGCTGGTTGTTTTCGCAACCCAATCCTACGACCAACACGGCTCCGGCATTGGGATGCAGGCACATGTCGCGCAATACCTTGCGCGTATTCTCATGGTCATTACCCAGTTGCGAACAGCCGTAGTTGTGTGGGAAAGCTACGATGGCATCGACGCCCTTGCTGCCGGTCTCGGCACGGAGCGACTCGGCCAACTGATTGACCACCCCGTTTACGCAGCCTACCGTAGGGATAATCCATATTTCGTTGCGCACACCCACATCGCCGTTTTTGCGACGATAACCGTCGAAGGTGAGCTCTCTGTGAGGTATGTCGAGCGTAGTATCTACGGGATTGTAGGTATAATCGAGCAGACCTTCGAGATTGGTCTTTATGTTCTTTTCGTTCACCCAGTCGCCCTTGGCTATCGCCATGCGTGCGTGGCCTATGGGACAACCATACTTGATGATATTGTCGCCCTCGGCAAACTCTTTGAGCGCTACCTTGTGACCGGCGGGCACATCGCTGCGCAGGGTTATATCTTCGCCGTCGACGGTAATGGTATCGCCCGCTTTAAGCGGGTCGATAGCCACTACTACGTTATCGGCAGGATTTATCTTTATATATGTATTCATGTTGTTGTAACGGGCTGTATTAGTCCAAAATAGCTTTTACTGTTTCGAGCATGCCTTTCTCCTGTATCGAGTCGAGGTAACCTTTCACAGCGTCGGCAAGCCCGGGTATGTTGTTGAGGTTCTCACCCCAGATAAACTCTGCGGCCAACACGCCCTCTGCCACCTTGCGGGTATCGCCGGTAGCCCACAACTCTTTGAGCAGGTCCATAATCTCTTGCGAGTCGTTGGGAACGATTTCGGCTCCGTCTTCGCGCACACCGCCTTTGTAATAGGTAATGATGGCGGCCAGACCGAGAACCAAGCCTTTGGGCAGCTCGCCCTTGCGTTGCAGGTAAACCTTCAAGCCGGGGAGGTCGCGGGTCTGATATTTGGGGAAAGAGTTGAGCATGATAGAGGTTACCTGATGGTCGACGAACGGGTTGTTGAAGCGGTCGAGCACATCGTTGGCAAACTTCACGAGCTCCTCTTTCGGGAGGTTGAGAGTCTCCAACAGCTCGTCGAACATCACACGATGGATATAGCGTCCTACAACGGGGTGCTGGCAAGCGTCGCGTACGATATTGATACCCGAGAGATATGCCACGGGCGACAATACGGTGTGCGGGCCGTTGAGCAGCGTCACTTTACGCTCGTGATAGGGCTCTTCCGAAGGTACGAACAATACGTTCAAACCGGCTTTGTCGGCAGGGAACTCTTTGGCTACCTCTTGCGGAGCCTCAATTACCCAGAGGTGGAATATCTCGGCTTGTACTACCAGGTTGTCGTCGTATTGCAATTTCTCTTTGATTGCGTCGATATCTTTGCGGGGGAATCCCGGTACGATGCGGTCTACCAACGTTGCATATACGCCGCAAGCCTTCTCGAACCACTCTTTGAAGTCGTTACCGAGGTTCCACAGCTCTATGTATTGGTAAATAGTCTCTTTCAGCTTGTGACCGTTCAGGAAGATAAGCTCACAGGGGAAGATGATAAGACCCTTGCTCATGTCGCCATTGAAAGTTTTGTAGCGACGGTAGAGCAACTGTGTCAACTTGCCGGGATATGACGAAGCGGGTGCATCGTCGAGCTTGCAAGAGGGGTCGAACGTAATGCCGGCCTCGGTCGTATTGGAGATAACGAAACGCATCTCGGGTTGGTCTGCAAGTGCCATAAACTCGGCGTTCTGGGTGTAGGGATTCAACGCACGGCTTATAACGTCTATTTTAGTAAGGCTGTTTACCGACTCGCCCTTGTCTATACCTTGAAGATTGACGTGATAGAGGCAATCTTGTGCGTTGAGCATATCTACCATGCCACGGTCTATCGGTTGAACGACTACAACACTGCTGTTGAAGTCGGTCTTTTCGTCCATGTTAAAAATAATCCAATCTACGAAAGCACGCAAGAAGTTACCTTCGCCAAATTGAATAATACGCTCGGGGCGCACGGTCTTAGATGCCGTCTCTTTGTTTAATGGTTTCATTGTATTATGATTTTAGTTTATATGATAGTTTTTATTTTATATATTCTATTCCAACGGTATCTACCGCGTTGCAATTACTGAATGTAAACCCGGCAGATGCGTCTTTGATGCGCACGCGACGCATGGTGATGCTGTCGCTGTAAGCGAACCGCCCGCTTTGGCTTGCCGTAATGTCAACATCTTCTATGACGATGTTATTCAATGGCATCTCGGGCAATCCGTGGAAATACATCGCCCTATTTGCATTGCGGCATTTTATGTTTTTGATATATATGTTCCTAAACTCAGGCGTCTCTTCGGTCACAGGCTCCTCTACGACGCCTTTTATACCGCTTCCGTCGTCTTCCGTCGCCGACTTGCCGCTGTAATAGAGATTAAACGTCAGTGCATCGGTGGGTATGTCGCACATATTTATATTCTCGATATAGATATCCTCTACCACACCTCCGCGCCCGCGAGTGCTCTTGAAGCGCAAGCCGACATCGGTGCCCGTAAAGGTACAATTTTCTACGTAAATATGATTCACTCCGCCCGACATTTCGCTACCTACGACAAAACCTCCATGCCCGTGCAGCACTTGGGTGTTGCGTACGACCACATGACTGCAAGGCATGGCACGCTCGCGGCCATCGGCATCTTTTCCCGACTTGATGCAGATGCCGTCATCGCCGGCATCGAAGAGGCAATCGGCCACAAGCACGCGGTTGCACGACTCCACATCGAGGGCATCGCCGTTTTGCGAATACCACGGGTTGAATATCTTCACATTCTTTATAATCACGTTTTCGCACATCAAAGGGTGCAACATCCACGCCGGAGAATTACGCAACGTGACATCCTCTATCACAACATTGCGGCATTCTACGAAACTCAGCATCACAGGACGCAGCCAATGGCGTATCGCCTCCCACTCCTCGTCGCTCTGCAAGCCTTGCGGATTGTTGAAGGCATCGCAAATGCGGTGTCCTTCATACGACTCTTTGCTCGGATACCAAAGGTCGCCATCCACATAGCATCCGGGACGCGACAGCAATTCTTCCCACTGCGGGCCGGTCACCTTCTCGCGACGCACAAAGCGCCAGCTGTCGCCGGCTCCGTCATAAACGCCCTCACCCGTCAAGGCTATATTCTCGGCATTGCGTGCCCAGATAGGCGATGTGCAACGGCGTGTATTCAACCCCTCGAACGAAGTCTCTATGATAGGATAGGCTTCGGGGTCATCGTTGAAGATGACCAACGCATTGCGACGGGCATGCAACTCTACATTGCTTTTGAGTTCTATCGGGCCCACATACCATATTCCGGCAGGTATAACCACCCTGCCGCCGCCTTTGTCCGACACGGCGGTAATGGCGGCATTTATCGCTTCGGTATCATCGGCAATACCATCGCCTACGGCTCCAAAGTCGGTTACCGACACGGTATAATCATTAAACACGGGACGCTCCACCGGTATGGTCTCGAACGGCACATCTTTGTAATATGCGTCAAATTCGCCACTCTTTTCTTCTTGTACTTCACATCCGGCAAGAGTGCAAGCCAGCAAAATACCAATGGGAGAGAATAAATTAATTTTACTACGATACATGATGTGTTTATGGCATTATCAAGCAACCCACTGCGGGTTTCTTTACAGAGTGCAATATTAGCAATTATCGCTGTGCCTTGCAATTTAGAATAGTGCTTTTATTATCCATTATATTGACAAAAACAAATTCTCTACAAGATTAAACAGATTATACACACCTCTGCGAGGCGCTATTCGCTCTGCCCGACAGCACGACAATACCGCAAAAACAACACGCGCCTCATCCCCCCGGAGAGGGGATGAGCACGCTGTGCCGTCTCAATTTTTTCGGCCCCATTCTACTCGTCTCAACAAAATATTGTAAATTCGCATCATCAATCCAACCAGACAACAGACAACCATGAAAAAATTTACCCTCCCGCTGCTCTTTGTCGCACTCCTGCTGTTATTGAGCGGCCGTAACGAACGCGAGTTCACAATCTTCATGATAGGCGACTCTACCATGGCCAACAAAAAACTCGACGGTGGAAACCCCGAACGCGGATGGGGTTTCGTACTGCCCGGTTTCTTCTCGGAAGAGGTGGTTATAGAAAACCATGCACAGAACGGCCGAAGCACCAAAAGTTTCATTGACGAAGGACGCTGGGAAACCGTGCGCAACCGTATAAAGAAAGGCGATTACGTATTCATACAATTCGGGCACAACGACGAGAAAAGCGACGAAAAACGCCACACCGACCCCGGCTCGACATTCGACGACAACCTGCGCAAGTTCGTCAACGAGACACGCGAAAAAGGAGGCATCCCCGTACTGTTCAACTCTATCGTACGCCGCAACTTCGTCGACGGCATACTGACCGACACCCACGGCGAGTACCGCGAAGCTCCACGGCGCGTAGCACAAGAAATGGGCGTACCCTTTATAGACATGAACGCCCTCACGCACGAGTGGGTGGCATCGCTGGGCGATGAGAAATCGCGTTGCTACTTCATGTGGGTAGAACCCGGCCAGCTCGCCTGCTGTCCCGAAGGGAAAAAAGACGACACACACCTCAACATACAAGGTGCCAAGGCTGTTGCAGCCATAGCCGTACGGGAACTGGCCAACGCCGTACCCGCCTTGAAGCCCTATATGCGACACTACGACATCGTTGTAGCACAAGACGGCAGCGGCGATGTCTTTACCATACAGGAAGCCATTGCACTCGTACCCGATTACAGCAAAGGTCGCGAGACCCGTATACTCATACGCAAAGGCACATACCATGAAAAACTGATTGTAGCACCATCGAAACAATACGTGTCGCTCATCGGACAAGAGGGTGTCATCGTCACGGGCAACGATTATGCACAAAAGAAAAACGCGCTGGGTGAGCCTATGGGAACATCAGGCTCGGCCACATGCTATATTTACGGCGACGACTTCTATGCCGAAAATATCACCTTCGCCAACACCGCCGGCGCCGTGGGGCAAGCCGTAGCCGCCCTCATAGACAGCGACCGCGCCATATTCTACCGCTGCACCTTCCGCGGATTCCAAGACACCCTTTACCCATACGGGAAAGACCGGGACATCCGCCAGTATTACAAAGAGTGCCACATAGAAGGCACGGTCGATTTCATTTTCGGCTGGGCTACGGCCTATTTCGACGACTGCACCATACACAGCATCGGGAAAGGATACATAGCAGCTCCCGCCACACGGCAGGGAACACCTTACGGATTTGTATTCAACCATTGCAAACTGACAGCCGGCGAAGGCGTCGAGAAGGTATATTTAGGCCGCCCGTGGCGCGAATATGGCAGCGCCGTCTATATCAACTGCGAGATGGCAAGCCACATCCACCCCGACGGATGGCGCGTATGGCACAATAAAAACGACCTCGACACACCCTTCATGGGCGAATACGGGTCGACCGGAGCAGGTGCGAAAGGTCAACGTGCCAAGTGGGCAAAAATCATCACCGACCCGCAGAAATACACCGCAGCACAAGTACTTACAGGCAGTGACAAATGGGATGCCGAAGCTGTTGCCGAACAAAAAAGAGAAAAATAGTAAGTACAAAACCGACAAGATAAAAAAACAGACCCCGTACAGTAGTTTTTATCAATAATAAATCGTACATTTACAGCCGATTTACAACCTGTAACGGCAGCACCGCGCAAAACGCCCCGCCACCGGTTGTAGCAACAACGACGAAAAACACTTATAGTACACTTAATCAATTATAACACTATGGCAGTAAGTAAAGAAAAACTGTTCGATCAATTTCCTCCCGTCTCCACACAGGAGTGGAAAGAGAAAGCGATAGCAGACTTGAAAGGAGCCGACTTCGACAAAAAACTCGTATGGAGGACGTCTGAGGGCTTCAATGTACAACCGATGTATCGCGAAGAAGACATCGAGAGCTTAAAAACGCTGAACTCGCTCCCGGGAGAATATCCCTTCGTGCGCGGCACTCGCACCGACAACGAGTGGCTCACCCGTCAAGACATCGACGTTACCGACGTAAAAGCAGCCAATGCCAAAGCGCTCGACATCCTCGACAAAGGCGTCGACTCATTAGGTTTCCACCTGCAAAGCGAGCAAATCACCCCCGAATGTATAGAGGCTTTGCTCGACGGCATCCATGCCGACTGCATAGAAATTAACTTCCTCACTTGCATACGCAATGCCGCAAGCCTCGCCACCCTCCTCACAGAATATTACAAGAAAAAAGGGTACGACCTTGCCACGTTACGCGGCTCTATCAACTTCGACCCCTACAAACGCATTCTCAAAAAAGGAAAAGACGTTACCGACATGGCCGACCGCGCCCGTGAAGTGATGCAGGCTGCCGCTGCCCTGAAAAACTACCGCGTCTTTGCCGTAGATGCACTGCTCATCAACAACGCAGGCGGTCACATCACCCAAGAACTCGGTTACGCCCTCGCTTGGGGTAACGAATGGATGGCCATGCTCACCGACGCCGGATTTACCCCCGACGAAGCTGCATTACGTATCAAATTCAATTTCGGTATCTCGTCGAACTATTTCATGGAGATAGCCAAATTCCGTGCCGCTCGCATGTTGTGGGCTCAAATCGTAAAACAATACAATCCGGCCGACGTAAACGCATGCAAGATGATGGCTCACGCCACCACATCGGAATTCAACCAAACGCTCTACGACTCGTACGTCAACCTATTGCGTACGCAGACCGAGACCATGAGCGCAGCTCTCGGCGGCGTAGACTCCATCACCACTTTGCCGTTCGACAAAGTATATGCCACTCCCGACGACTTCTCGGAACGTATCGCCCGCAACCAACAACTGTTGCTCAAAGAAGAGTCACATATAGACAAAATCACAGACCCCGGAGCAGGTTCGTATTATATCGAAAACCTCACCGTATCCATCGCCGAGCAAGCGTGGAAGATATTCCTCGACATCGAGGAGCGGGGCGGTTTCCATGCAGCATTGCAAGCCGGGTATGTACAAGAGCAAGTCAACGCCGTGTCGGCCGAACGCCACACCAACGTTGCGCGCCGCAAAGAGATACTCCTCGGCAGCAACCAATATCCCAACCTCAACGACAAAGCACTCGACAAAGTTGCAGGTAAAGAAGATACCCACAACTGCGGTTGCCAAGGAAATTGCAGCGCACCTACCCTGCCCCACCTCGACTTCAAACGGGCATCGAGCGAATTCGAGGCATTGCGCCTCGCTACGGAAAAGGCTTCGCACCAACCCGTAGTATTCATGCTCACCATAGGCAACCTTGCCATGCGCCTCGCCCGCTCGCAATTCGCTACCAACTTTTTCGGTTGCGCAGGATATAAAATCATAGACAACCTCGGTTTCGATACCGTAGAAGCCGGTATAGATGCTGCTCTCGAAGCCAAAGCCGACATCGTGGTACTCTGTTCGAGCGACGATGAATATGCAACGCTCGCACCCGAAGCATTCAAGTACCTCAACGGCCGCGCACTCTTTGTTGTAGCCGGAGCCCCGGCATGCACCGAAGAGCTCAAAGCCATCGGCATTACAGAATTTATCCACGTACGCAGCAACGTATTGGACACGCTCAAAAGCTTCAACGCCCAATTATCTATCTAACGAATTAAAAACACAAGTAAAAAATGAGACCCAATTTTAAGAATATAGATATCAAGGCCGATGCTTTCGGCCAGCAGGCTTGCGGCTCTATACCTTGCAACGAAAACGAGAAATGGATAACCCCCGAACTTATCCCCGTTAAGCCCACATACACCCGCGCCGACATCGAAGGCATGGAGCACCTCCACTACGTTGCCGGATTACCCCCCTTCTTGCGTGGCCCGTATAGCGCCATGTACGCCATACGTCCTTGGACAATCCGTCAATATGCCGGATTCTCCACCGCAGAAGAGTCAAACGCATTCTATCGCCGCAACCTTGCCTCGGGACAAAAAGGTCTTTCGGTAGCATTCGACCTCGCTACACACCGCGGTTACGATGCCGACCATCCCCGTGTAGTAGGCGATGTAGGTAAAGCCGGTGTATCGATATGCTCGATTGAAGATATGAAAGTACTCTTCGACGGTATTCCTCTGAACAAAATGTCGGTTTCTATGACCATGAACGGCGCCGTACTGCCCATTATGGCATTCTACATCAACGCCGGACTCGAACAAGGTGCCAAGCTCGAAGAGATGGCCGGTACGATACAAAACGACATCTTGAAAGAGTTTATGGTGCGCAACACCTATATCTATCCGCCCGAGTTCTCGATGCGTATCATCGCCGACATTTTCGAGTACACCTCGAAGAACATGCCCAAGTTCAACTCTATCTCCATCTCGGGTTACCACATGCAGGAAGCCGGCGCCACTGCCGACATCGAGTTGGCTTACACGCTAGCCGACGGTCTCGAATACCTCCGTGCCGGTGTAAATGCCGGACTGGACATCGACTCGTTCGCTCCGCGTCTCTCGTTCTTTTGGGCAATAGGTATGAACTTCTTCATGGAGGTTGCCAAGATGCGTGCCGCACGTATGTTGTGGGCTAAGATTGTAAAACAATTCAATCCCAAGAATCCCAAATCGCTCGCCCTGCGCACACACTGCCAGACATCGGGCTGGTCGCTCACCGAGCAAGACCCCTTCAACAACGTTGGACGTACCTGTATAGAAGCTATGGGCGCCGCCCTCGGCCACACACAATCGTTGCACACCAACGCTCTCGACGAAGCCATCGCTCTGCCTACCGACTTCTCGGCACGTATTGCCCGCAATACGCAAATCTACATACAAGAAGAGACCTACATCACCAAAGAGATTGACCCGTGGGCAGGCTCTTACTATGTAGAATGGCTCACCAACGAAATCGCACACAAAGCATGGGAGCACATACAAGAGATTGAGAAACTCGGCGGTATGGCAAAAGCCATTGAGACGGGAATACCCAAACTCCGCATCGAGGAGGCTGCCGCTCGTACGCAGGCTCGTATCGACTCGGGCAAACAGACTATCGTAGGTGTAAACAAATATCGCCTCGCTAAGGAAGACCCCATCGATATCCTCGAAATAGACAACACTGCCGTACGCGAATCGCAAGTAGCACGACTTGTTGACCTGAAAGCTCACCGCGACAACGACGCTGTGAAAGCAGCTCTCGAAGCTATCACCAAGTGTGTGGAGACGAAAGAAGGCAACCTGCTCGACCTTGCCGTAAAAGCAGCCCGCGTGCGCGCTACTTTGGGTGAAATATCGGATGCCTGCGAGAAAGTTGTAGGCCGTTATAAAGCTGTCATTAGAACTATTTCAGGCGTGTATTCATCAGAAAACAAACAAAGCGACGACTTCAAGAAAGCAACCGAGTTGTGCGAAAAATTCGCCAAACGCGAGGGTCGTCAACCCCGTATCATGATTGCCAAGATGGGACAAGACGGCCACGACCGGGGTGCCAAAGTATGTGCTACGGGTTATGCCGACTGCGGTTTCGACGTAGATATGGGTCCCTTGTTCCAAACTCCTGCCGAGGCTGCCCGCCAAGCAGTAGAAAACGACGTTCACGTATTGGGCGTATCGTCGCTTGCTGCCGGACACAAGACGCTCATACCGCAAGTAATCGACGAGTTGAAGAAACTCGGCCGTGAAGACATCATAGTCATAGCCGGCGGTGTAATACCCCCGCAAGACTACGATTTCCTCTACAAAGCCGGTGTTGCCGCCATCTTCGGTCCGGGCTCTCCCGTATCGCGTTCGGCTTGGCAAATCCTTGAAATTCTCTTAGGAGAAAATGCCTGATATGGTATCGCGTTCACTTAAAGAGCGTACCTAATTGATATGAAGGGGCTGTGGCAGAATCGATAATTTGCCACAGCCCCCATTGAATACGGCTGACCTTTCAAAACAGGAAAAACAATCGACACGACAACCTGCATCATTACACCTACGTTACCAAATACTTTCGCAACGCTCACGCGGTTTATGCCCCCGACTTATGGACTCGACAACCCGACATATCGCCAACTACATCGCATCGCACAAACTCCTCGACAATGACCATCCCGTAATAACAGGGCTCAGCGGCGGCGCCGATTCAGTAGCACTACTTGCCATACTGAAACAACTCGGATACGACGTCATCGCTTGCCATTGCAACTTCATGTTGCGCGGCGACGAAAGTATGCGCGACCGCAACCATGCAGCCCGTATAGCAGCAAAGTTGGACGTGCCATTTTGCGAAACCACATTCGACACCACAAACTATGCTCGCAACAATGGTATTTCCATAGAGATGGCGGCACGTGAATTGCGCTATCGCTGGTTCGAAGAGATGCGCATCCGTTACAATGCCGATGCCATTGCCGTGGCACACCACCGCGACGATAACGTAGAGACCTTGTTGCTCAACCTCTCGCGCGGCACAGGAATAGCCGGGCTCACCGGCATGAAACCTCGCAACGGCCATATCGTACGCCCCTTATTGGAAATATCGCGACAAGAGATATTGGCATTCCTCACGCGCCACAATCTCACTTACGTCAACGACAGCACCAATGCAGAGACGCTCTACACCCGAAACAAAATACGATTGGAAGTACTGCCTCTATTGCGCACGCTCAACCCCGCAGTAGACGAAAGCATCGAACGTACCATAAACAACCTTGCCGAAAGCGAAAAGATATATCGTTACGCCATCGGCCAACTGCAAGAAAAAGTATGCCACACAAAAGGCGACACCTTTTCTATTGACATAGCACAACTACAAACCACACCCTCTCCCGAAGCCTTGCTATTCGAGATATTAGCACCCTATGGCTTCAACGCATCGCAGATTACAGACATTTTAGTTTGCTGCGACTCACCCCAACCGGGCAAAATATTCATCGGCACAGACCGCCGTCTTATATGCGACCGTAAAACACTTATTGTAAGTCGGTTGACAGAGAATACTACCGAGCTACCGGTAGCTACATGGGACAAAGGCGAGACGCACAATGCTGCCGGCATAAGCATATCGTACCACCCGGCCGAAGGGTTCGTAATACCCCGCTCACCGCTATACGCCTGTTTCGATGCCGACCGTCTACATTATCCGCTTACGCTGCGTCACTGGCGCAAGGGCGACACTTTCGCTCCTTTCGGCATGAGAGGTCGCAAAAAAATAAGCGACTTTTTCAGTGACAACAAAATGTCTATTATAGAAAAAGAAGAACAACTACTGCTGTGCGACACCACAGAAATATTGTGGGTCGTAGGCCGTCGCGCCGCCTCGACGGCACGTATCACACCGCACACCCGCCATATACTATTGGTATCCATAGCAAACGACGACGTACATAAATAATGTTAAAACAGCATTCCACGGCACCTACAAAAGCCCTTTCTTAATAAAATTAACCGTATATTTGCCACATAAACGAAAGAGATAATTGTAATTCTTTTTCTCTTTTAATTCATTTTCCACATATTTCCATTTACAAAATTAGAACAAATTGCAATCCGTAGCTGAGATTGTCATTTTTTCGTTATAATCAAATTACGAGCACTCGATGTACAACATTTTTGAACTTAAATCAAAAACCTTACCTGAACTAAAAGAAATTGCCACACAATTAGGCATCCAAGTAAATAATAATACACAAGCCGAGGATTTGGTATATACTATTCTCGACGAACAGGCTATATCGGCAAGCAAAGTCTCGGCCCAGAACAACGAAGGCAAAAAAAAGAAAAAAAGAACACGTACGGCCAAGGCCGACAACTCTAAGGCCGACGATGCCCCTGCACAAGACATAAAAGAAGAAGAAATCGTTGCAAACGACAGCAAGACCGCCTCACCGGCCGAAGACGCCTCTATCGACAACAACGACAGCGAAAAGGCTGAACCCGCTCCTCGCAAAAACAAACCGGGTCGCAAAAAGAAACAAACCCAAGCCGAAAGCGCAAAGACCGATGCGCCGCAAGAAAACGAACAAACCTCGCTCCCGGCAAGCCACCCTGCCCTCTTAGAGTCGGTAGACGAACTGTTCTCGTCGATTCATTCCGAGTCAAATGCTATTTCGCAAGACGACAAAACAGAACCAGCCATAGCAGAGCAAGAGCCTATACAAGCCCCTGTACCTCAAAACAACGGAAAGACAGGGAAAAAACAAACTGCTAAAAAAGAGACCGAAGCTGTCACAAACATCAACGAGCCGCTCTTACCCCCCATGCAAGAACAGCAAGAACCTCAACAACTTGTACCGCAAGACTTAGAGGAGGACGACTATGACGAGCCTGTCCCGGCCGCCCAAGAAGAAGAGAAAGAGCTCCCCGCTTCACCCGGACTTTCGGCATTCTTCCCCAAGGCAACACGCTTCATCTCGCGCGACAAAAACGGGCACGTATTCACCCAACAAATAACGCCGGCAGCCGGTAACAAAGAAAACAAACGCAACAATAACAACAACAATAATAATAATAATAACAACGCAAACGCCGGAAACAACGCCAAAGCAGCCGACGAGCAGCGTAATAACCCCGCAGAACGCCCCTTCGACTTCGAAGGAATACTCATGGGATCGGGCGTATTGGAAATGATGCCCGACGGGTACGGCTTCCTCCGTTCACCCGACTACAACTACCTCACCTCGCCCGACGACATATACGTGTCGCAATCGCAAATAAAACTATTCGGACTTAAAACAGGCGACGTGGTAGAAGGACCTATCCGTCCCCCCAAAGAGGGCGAAAAATACTTCCCGCTGGCCAAGGTAGATCGCATCAACGGACGCTCGCCCGAGTTCGTACGCGACCGCGTACCGTTCGACCACCTTACACCGCTCTTCCCCAACGAGAAATTCGACCTCACAAGCGGTAAATCGTGCAACCTCTCCACCCGCGTAGTCGACATGTTCTCGCCCATAGGCAAAGGACAACGCGGCCTCATCGTAGCACAACCTAAAACCGGTAAAACCGTAATTCTGAAAGATATTGCCAACGCCATATCGGAAAATCACCCCGAGGTGTACATGATAATACTGCTCATCGACGAACGTCCCGAGGAGGTTACCGACATGGCTCGCAGCGTGAAAGCCGAGGTCATCTCATCGACCTTCGACGAGCCCGCTGAGCGCCACGTAAAAGTTACCAATATCGTGCTCGAAAAAGCCAAACGTATGGTAGAGTGCGGCCACGACGTAGTCATCCTTTTAGACTCTATCACCCGCCTTGCCCGCGCCTACAACACCGTGTCGCCGGCATCGGGTAAAGTGCTCTCGGGAGGTGTCGACGCCAATGCCCTGCACAAACCCAAACGCTTCTTCGGTGCAGCACGCAACATAGAGAATGGCGGCAGCCTCACCATCATAGCCACCGCCCTTATAGATACGGGTTCCAAGATGGACGAAGTAATCTTCGAGGAATTCAAGGGTACGGGTAACATGGAATTGCAATTAGACCGCAAGCTCTCTAACAAGCGTATCTTCCCCGCCGTCGACATCAATGCATCCAGCACACGCCGCGACGACCTACTGCTCGACAAAGAGACCCTCAACCGCATGTGGATTTTGCGCCGTTACCTTGCCGACATGAACTCGGTAGAGGCTATGGAATTTCTCAAAGACCGCCTCGAACGCACATCGAGCAACGAGGAATTCCTACTCTCTATGAACGACTGACAAAACAGGGAGGTATCTTCACATACTCTTTCCAAAAGAGCATAACCGACACAAACGTCACACCATACTCTACGGGGCTGCAACAATATATTGTGCAGCCCCGTGGCATATACGGAAACAACATAATAAAATTCAATAACCAATTATAGCGTCGCACACCATAAAAACGAAGCTACAAGACCCACTCTATTATAAAATAGAAACATAAATTATTTATATATTAAGACATACAAGGCTTTGTTGATAAACGAACACAAAATATATCTATTTTATATTGTTATATATTAGTATTTATAAATATTTTTAACTTTTTAAACTAGAAATTACAAATCAGTATATAAACCATTACACACTAAACAATCGAATTTAACAACTGCTTTATAACACAAAAAAAACATTATATCACAAAGCATTAAATTACAATATTTTCCATATATTTGTAATTGGATTCGTATGACTTTTAACAAAAATACACTATCAGAATAAAGGGGAAAAGGAAGCTATAAATACCATGACTGCGGACAACTACACTCATAATACAAAAATCAATTATGCCACATATAATAGAGAACACTTTATTACACACCATAGCGTGTCATATAAAAGGTTGGTTCTATGGCAACAAATAGAAAAGCGACCTTGGAGTTTTCCATTCCAAAGCCGCCTATTACTTTGCGGTGCGTACGGGACTCGAACCCGTGACCCCATGCGTGACAGGCATGTATTCTAACCAGCTGAACTAACGCACCTTTTTTGGTTATGCGGTGCAAAAATATAATGAATATATATAGTATGCAAATTTTTTCACAGTTTTTTTATGGCCTAATATTCTTTTATTCTACGACAATCTTACGTAAAATACAATATAAATTAAAAATCAATCAATTAAACAGACAATTCATCAAGCATATAATCCACTTTCGACATGGAAACATTCAGAACTTTTACGACAATTCTGCCAATAACAGTTCCATAAGGGAATATCTGCAGAATAAAAACCAACAACTGCCACATCATAGCTTTTGCCTGCGAAAATAGCGGCAACCACGTCGTTCTGCAATGCAACGAATGCACAGAAATACCCGAACAAACAATAGAATAAATACCCACCCCTAATAAAAGAAAGGATACAAATATGAAGAGAACATTACTTTTGGCATCGATTGCCCTTTGCGCCATAGGATACATGCAAGCGCAATCGGTGCGTTTCGTACAAAACGGCGAAATTATTGAAAACGACGCCAACATAAGGCTGTATGAATATGACGAAATAATGGGACAAATGGAATGGGCGCCTACCTTGCGCAACATGACCGACCACGATGTAAACATCGTCATACAAACCAGCGTAATCTCCAATGAAGACAACAGCTTTTTAGCCCTCTGCGTAGGAAGCTCTTGCTATGCTCCTACTGCAACAGAAACCAGCGTAATCACTGTGCCAGCAGGGGGTGAAACAACCGATTTCCACACACAATTCATACCTAATGGTGAAACATCGAAAGCCATTGCACAATATACAATAATCAACATCAATGATGAAACAGGATACGATAGACAAACCGTAACTGTAACATACGACTATCCGGCTTATTTATCAGGTGAAACAGAATCTACACCAGCCTTTGAATGCAATTTTTCTGATGCTCTAGAAGGTTTCACCACATACGACATCGACGGCAGAACCCCCACAAGTGCTGCCCAACAATATGGCTTTGCTCCGGGCATTGCATGGCAAGTAATAGAAATCAATCACAATCCTGCTGCCGTAAGTAACTCTTCGTACACTCCCATAGGTTTGGCAGAAGACTGGCTCATCACACCGGCTATCGTCGTAGGTGAAGGGCAGACATTGACATTCAAGTCACAAACATACTCCCTCAGTACATCTACCAAGATAGGCAAACTGAATGTACTTGTTTCCACTACCGGTGTCGAGACAGCTGACTTCACGGACGTACTGGCAGAAAATTTGTCTATCCGTTCCAACGTAGCCAAATACAGCTATGATTTGAGTGCTTATGCCGGACAAACAATATACATCGCTTTCGTCAATGTATCAATGGCCAAAGATTTCCTTATCGTCGACGATATCTTTGTAGGTATACCGCCGGTTGCCGAAATAGCCCTCAGCTACGAACGTCTGCAAGATAATGCTTCTACCGGACAACGCTTATCGGGTACCGTTACAGCAGGCGGAGCCACCACCATCACCGAATATACGGCTACACTCACCTGCGGCGACTTTTCCACCTCGCGTACCTATGAAGGTCTCAATGTAGAACCGAACGCCACACATACATTTATCTTCAACGAATCACTGCCCGCTCCCACCCCCGGCGAACCGCAGAACTTCACCGTATCGGTAACCGTCAATCAAGGAGAGACCGTAGAAGAAGAAGGTTGCATCCTCACTCAAGCTTACCAACCTACCAAACGAGTTGTCGTTGAAGAGCTTACAGGTACATGGTGCGGATATTGTGTAAGGGGTATCTATTATATGGAACTAATGAATGAACTTTACCCAGACAACTTCATCGGCATTGCTGTACACGGTGGAGACCCCATGCAGCTAGATAGTTATATGAATTACCTCAGCGCTTACACCACGGGCTATCCTTTCTACATGTGCATGCGTAGCACAAACACAAAAGGCGACCCCCAATATATGCCCACCTTCTACAACACCCACATAAACAAACCCGCATGGGCAGATATATCAATCTACGCTGAATGGGCCGACGAGAACAAGACAAAACTGCATACACAAACCTCTACGACATTTGCCACATCAAGTAACGATATTGGTATGCAGCTTGCATTGGTTATTATAGAAAATGACGTCAACAGACCCGGCGACAGCAACTACGATCAATCGAACTATTACTCGGGCGGCTCATACGGCCCAATGGGTGGTTACGAAAACTTACCCAGCACAATACCTGCTGCACAAATGTATTATCAAAAAGTGGCTCGTGCCATATACGACAATGTGCAAACCGGCATAAAGGGTAGTATACCCAAAGAGGTACAATGTGGAGTAACATACCAATACAATCGTGAGCTAGAACTACCGGAAAATGTATTCGTACCTGACAACTGTCAGGTAATAGCTTTACTTATAGACATAGAAACCGGGGAAATAGTTAATGCGGCACAATGCGATGTTAACTATCATAATTCTACAATTATCAAAGGCGATGCCAATGGAAGTATGACAGTAGATGTTGCCGACGTGGTAACAGAAATAAGTTATCTTACAGGACAAGAACCACAACCTTTTATTTATGAAGCTGCCGATGTAAACAATGACCTTGTTATTAACATTCTCGACGTAGTAGGTACAATAAATATAATACTTACTCCACATACGACAACCGCCGCACAAATAGCTTCAATGGAACAAAGTGCAACATACAGCATAAGCGGCGACACACTCTACCTCGACTCACCCATCGCCTTGGGTGGCATACAGAGCATGATAAAAACCGCCAACAGCGAAACAGTAACGACTCTGGCAAACTTTGCCGGATTTGAGAGTGTTTGCAGTACTGTTGATGGAGGCTATATCTACCTGACCTACTCCTTGGAAGGAGACTGTATTCCGGCAGGAAAACACGCCTTGTTGAAACTCGGCGGTGCAACTGTCGATGAGGTTATCCTCTCCGATCCACGCGGTAACAACATCGTAGCAATTGACGGCGGCGTAAGTGGTTTAGGCGCAATTAAACAAGCTCAAATGCGTCTACCCGCGCCCAATCCCTTTGGACATGAGGTGAGCATAGCATACATGATAGGTAGCGAAGGTTCCCACGATACACGCATAGTCATAACCAATATTTCGGGGTGCATAGTGACCGAACACAGCTCACACGAAAGTTACGGACAACACAGTTACACATGGCAACCCGAAGAATCACTTCCGCAAGGCATCTACCTTGCCACACTCTATGTGGATGGTGTGAAAATACAGACTGCAAAGCTGATATACATGAAATAACCGCCGTAACAATACAACAATGAAAAAACTGTTTCTGATATCTTGCATAACATGTCTGTGGCACGCCATGTTTGCAGCCAACACCTTGACAATTGCAAGTGCTAGCGGAAGCCCTGGCAACGAAGTAGAGATAACGCTGCAACTCGACAACGACGATGCGGCAACAGCCATAGAGACACATATCGCCTTGGATTCTAACCTCACGTATGTCGATGGCTCTTGCCAACTTAACGAGGTACGCAGTGACGGACACAGCCTTGTCGCCGCAGTGGTAGACGGAGAGCTACGCATCTATGCTTACAGCCTGGCGCAACACCCTTTCAAAGGCAACTCAGGCAAACTGTTTTCTCTACGACTCCGCCTCGGATACCAACCCGGTACTTATAAACTCACCCCGACAGTGCTACTGAGCAATGCCGCCGGTGAGGCATTGCCTCTTGACACCGACACCGGCGAAGTTGTCATTGTCGCCCCCAAACTGACTCTTGTCACTCCAAACATCGACTACGGATTGGTTCCCATTTGCAATACTCACCACGCCTCACTGACCTTGCAAAATAGCGGCAACCTACCCTTGCAGATAACAGAGATAACAAGCGACAGCGAATGGCTGACAGCTGAAGAGGATACCTTCACCATAGAAGCGGGAGAGACCCACCACATAGAAGTACTATTCTCGCCCACACAACGCGGCAAATTTACCAGCAACATATACATCACAAGCAATGCCGTAAACGGCATCCAAACGGCAACAGTAACAGCCGAGCCTTTCTCGGTGAACGAATTACACCTCTCGTCGGCTTCAGGGATAAGCGATGGAACGGTTACGCTAACCTTCTCGATGCAAAACATGGAGCCCATTGTGGCCATGCAATGCGACGTAAAGTTACCCGAAGTAATAACATACGTAGAAGGGAGCGCGACGCTGCTCAACCGCAGTATCGACCACCACGTGGAGACAACAATCCACAATGGAGTGCTGCAAATCTTTGTCTACTCGCCTTACAACACCGCCTTTGCAGGCAATGAAGGTGACCTACTCTCAATAGAATTACGACTCGACGGCAGGAGCGGTACATACAGCATAGAGCCATACAACGTAATACTTAGCAATATTGCAATGGAAAACATGATATCGGCTACAAGTGGCGGAACGGTAGAGATAAAGAGCCCCCAGTTGAGCAGCAATGATACGATCGACTTTGGTAACCAGCCTATAACAGACGATGTGACGACTGAATACGAAGTGCACAATATCGGGTACGCCCCCCTCAACATAGAGCAGGCGGTATTTCTATCAGAAGGGTACGAGATGTGCACCCCGCTACCGCTCAACATACCCGCCGGTGCTAGTGACACTCTTCAGGTAAGATATAACCCACAAGTTGCAGGTGAATTCTCCACTACAATGCAACTCTACTCGAACGACCCAGAACTGCGCATGAAGAATGTTGCTATATACGGCACAGTGATAGAACCCAATAGCCTACAAATAGAGGTTACAACTACCGATAATGGCGACTGCTTAGTAACCATAAGTATGGAAAACTATACCGAAATAGTGGCACTACAACTTGATCTGTACGGGCTTATAAACACCTCGGAGGAGAAAACGGAACTCACTGTTACCGAAAGGTTAGCTGCACACAATACAGTGCTGTCGCAAATGGGTGATGGAAGCTACCGAGTTGTTATTTACTCGTTAAGCAACGAAACAGTAAAAGGAAATTCTGGAGCGCTTTTTACCATCGCGTTCTCCCCTACTACATCCACTTCAACAACAGTTACCCTTGACAATGTAGTGATGAGCAATATTAACGGCATCAATATGAGTACGCACACGACTATAACAGTACCTGTCGAATACGGCACTCCTTACTACACTCTGACAGTAGGTGATGCAGAGCATGGCATCGTAGAAGCAACCCCGGGACGCTATAAGGCAGGCACTGTGCTGAGACTCCATGCCATAGCCGATGAAGGATATCGCTTCGTAACATGGTCAAACGGAGTGACAGAAAATCCACTAGAACTTACACTGAGTGCCGACACCACCCTCACCCCCAAGTTTGAAGCAGAACTTTACACCGTTGTTTATATTATCGACAACGATACTGTTGCCTGCCAATCCGTAGCTTATGGTTCAAACATTCCACCGATAAATGATCCCATAAAAGAGGGATACTCATTTGTCGGATGGAGCGAAATTCCCGAAACAATGCCTGCTCATGATGTTGTAATTTATGGTTCGTTCGAGATAAACGAATATTGCGTGATTTATTATCTTGATGATGAGGAATATTACCACGAATATGTAATTTACGGCACTCCTGTATATTTTATAGATGACCCCATAAAAGAAGGTATGATATTCGGAGGATGGATTTCATCCATACATGAAGGCGACCCTATGCCGGCACATGATATAGAAGTAAATGGCTCGTTTATATCAAGCATCGAGGCTCTGTACACCGATAAAGAAACCCGATATACAATATATGATATAAAAGGTATACTCATTAACCTGAATGCCGATATAAACGACCTATATAACCTTGCAAGAGGCATATATATTATAAACGGTAAAAAAGTACTTATCGGAACATTGCATTAATTTCTTCTTTGGCAACATTCCTGTTAGCAGCTTTTGCTGCTAACAGGAATGTTGCTTATATTTTATTACAATATTATACAAAGTTTTATACAGCTCTTAATAAACATATATATTACTGAACTTTGTAACCGATTTACGGATTCGAGAGGAGGTATGTTCCACTTATTGCGATATTAATTATCTTTGCTACATATAACAGCAAACGGCCTTATGGAAGATGTCATAAAACTCGACACGGTAGACGTGTACAACAAACTGTTCGGATTGGAAACGATGCACCCATTGGTCAGTGTCATAGACCTATCGCAAGCCACGCGGTTTCCCTCTCGATTTACCTTGCACTACGGTATATATGCCCTATTCTTAAAACAAGTAAAATGCGGCGATATACGCTATGGCCGACAAATCTACGACTATCAGGAAGGCACAGTGACGAGTTTCGCTCCGGGACAGGTAAGTGCGGTCGAAATGGCCGAAGGCGTAAAACCTCTGGCAAAAGGGCTCCTATTCCATCCCGACTTGATACGAGGCACTTCGTTAGGACAAGAGATAAGACGTTACTCTTTTTTCTCGTATAATTCTAACGAAGCCTTGCACCTCTCCGATGAAGAAAAAGATATCTTCACCGACTGCTTAGACAAAATAGCCCGCGAGCTGCAACATCCTATCGACAAGCACAGCAAACGGCTTATATCGCGCAACATAGAGTTGTTGCTCGATTATTGCATGCGCTTCTACGAACGACAATTCATTACCCGACAGACTGTCAACAAAGATGCTCTGACACAATTCGAAGAGTTGCTCGATAACTATTTCATCGACGACAGAGCTATGCAAAACGGATTGCCTTCGGTAAAATACTTTGCCGATAAGATATGCTTATCGCCCAACTATTTCGGCGACTTGGTCAAGAAAGAGACCGGCAAGTCTCCCCAAGAGTACATTCAAAACAAAATCATAGATTTGGCAAAAGAGAAGATTATCGGTTCGGAGAAAACAGTCAACCAGATAGCCTACGAATTGGGGTTCCAATACCCGCAACACTTCACGCGTATCTTCAAGAAACGAGTAGGCTGTACCCCCAGCGAATATCGCAAACTACCTACGTGACAGTACGCAATCATGGAAGAAGCAATAAAAATAAGCTCCATATCGCAATGCAACGACTTGTTGCATGAGAAGACACGACATCCGCTTATCAGCATCATTCGTTTGGATGGCGGCGCTTGTCTGCCCTCTATGCAAACGGAGCTGTACGCCATATTGCTGCGTAACAACACCGCTTGCTGCCACAACAACGGATGGAAAGAGTGCGACTATTGCGACGCCACGCTTATCGCTTTTTCTCCCGAAAAATTCATCATGGCCGACAGGAGCAGCATATTACAAACGGCAAAAGGCTACCTGCTGTTACTTCATCCGTTGCTATTGAAAGGAACTCTCTTAGAAGAAGGAATAAAAAAATATGCGTTTTTTCATTTCAGCCCTACCGAAGCTCTACACCTCTCGATACGCGAACGCAACATTCTCTGCAATGAGATAGAGTTCCTCCGCAGCGAATTAAACTGGGGTATCGACGAATATAGCCGCACCATACTCGTAAACCGACTGACCTTACTGCTCAACTACTGCTTACGCTTCTACAAACGGCAATTCATTACTCGACATGAATTGAATCGCGAGCTTATAGTCCAAGCCGAACGCATCATAGAGAGCTATTTCCTGCCGGCGTCTTCTTGCAGGCAAAAGCTACCCACCGTAGCGAACATAGCACGAACGCTGAATCATTCAACCGATTATTTAGAAACGCTACTCATACACGAGACCGGCTATTGCAGTACGGAATTCATACAGATAAAACGCATTGAAATGGCTCGCAAACAGCTGATGCAAACCACTAAAAGCATCCATACCATAGCTTGTGAATTAAGATTTCCGTCAACACAATACTTCTGCCATCTTTTTAAGAAACTGACCGGCTACACGCCGCTCGAATACCGATTGCAAAATTAGTTTCCTGCAAACTTTCACTACCCGACCCGGCAGGCAGTATAACCATCTCTCCTAAAACACCCCTCTCGCGCGTACCCTGTTTCCTCCGATGCAAAAATAACGTAAATTTGCACCCGCACATCGGGTAAGAGTTGATACCGACATCACCACCCGACAATCTCAACATCACAACCAAACGACAAGGTATAAAAAGAGATTTTATGAATTGGATTATTTTGATTATTGCAGGGCTCTTCGAATCGGGCTTCGCTTTCTGTTTAGGAAAAATGAAAGGAACTACGGGAACGGAATATTACGCATGGGGCGCAGGGTTTCTCGTATGTCTGATATTAAGCATGGTACTCCTTGCCAAAGCCGTACAGACACTGCCCATAGGAACGGCATATCCCGTATGGACAGGTATAGGAGCAGTAGGTACGGTGATATTAGGTATTGTCTTTTTTCACGAACCAGCCACGATGGCACGACTGTTTTTTATCACTACTCTGATAGCTTCTATCATCGGGCTGAAATGGGTATCACACTGAATGGCATGATGTATAAACATCAACAAAGCATTCTGTAAAAATTTATACATTCAACTAAAAGTATAGTATTTTCACTGAATAGGTGATTTTTTTCACAGAGCAAACTCATTTCAAGATATTGTATTACTTTTGCACACATAAAAAACCATCTAAATCTAATATCAAATATGCTTGTAGCTCTCGTTGTAGTGTTCATAATAGGCTATTTCTGCATAGCGATGGAACACTCTATCAAAATCGACAAGTCGGCAACTGCCTTGCTTTTGGGCATGCTCATGTGGGTATTATTTATCTTAGGAGCCGACTCCATTCCGTATGTTGTTGAACAAGCCGCGCAGCATGGATATGATGTTTCGCATCTGACAGACTATGTCAATCATGTGGAAATCATAGGACACTTGGGCGACATATCATCAACCTTATTCTTCCTTATCGGTGCTATGACCATCGTAGAACTCATAGACACACACGGAGGATTTACCATCATAACGCGACGCATCACGACACGCGACAAACTGCGTTTGGTGTGGATTTTGTCGTTTATCACATTCTTTATGTCATCGGTACTCGACAACCTCACAACGGCTATTGTCATGGTGATGTTGCTGCGCAAATTAGTCAACGACCAACACGAACGGTGGCTCTATGCCAGCATGATTATCATCGCCGCCAATGCAGGAGGTGCATGGTCGCCTATCGGCGATATCACGACCATCATGCTATGGGTCAACAACAATGTCTCCGCCGGCGCACTTATCTGCTACGTACTGCTACCCAGCTTGGTTGCCCTCTTGATACCCCTGCTGTTTATCAGCTCTAAATTGCGCGGACGACTCCCTGCACTCGCAACAAACGGCCAAAACGACAAAGTCGGCATAATAAGCGCCAAAGAGCGCAGCACACTGTTCTATCTGGGTGTCGGCGGCTTGATTTTCGTTCCTATCTTCAAAACCATAACCCACTTACCTCCGTTCATAGGCATGCTCTTCGTTTTGGGTATCATTTGGATATATACCGAGCTGATGTACAACAAGAAATCTTTGACAAGCGGCGAACCCCAAAACCGTCTTTCTCGTATCCTGCAACGCATAGACATACCTACGATACTCTTCTTTCTGGGTATCCTCATGGCAGTAGCCGTATTGCAGGCATCGGGTATCTTGGGCAGCATGGCCGACTGGTTAGATAAAAAGGTACACAACATATACATCATCAATGTACTGCTGGGTTGTATATCGTCTATCATAGACAACGTGCCCCTCGTAGCAGCCGCTATGGGTATGTACGAGATTGTACCGTTTGACCAAGTTCCCGACTTGCTGGCTGCCGGCGAGATATACCGCCTGAGCTTCGTAGAAGACGGCAGCTTCTGGTTGTTACTCTCTTACTGTGCTGGTGTAGGCGGCAGCATGCTCATCATAGGCTCAGCCGCAGGTGTAGTAGTCATGGGACTGGAAAAAATGAACTTCGGTTGGTATATGAAACACATTTCGTGGCTGGCACTCTTAGGCTATCTCGCCGGAGCTGCCGTACTCATTGCCGAGGTAATCTTGTTCCCGCCCATCCACACTTTCCACGGGTTCTGATAAAGAAATTCTACTTTTAATCATAACTTAACTGTTACTGACATGAGACTGTCCCGCAAGAAACCGGCGACAGTCTCATTTTTATTTCCCCTTACAACCTCGGTCGTAACCGGCGACAGAAACCGATGTGCCGTTACAAAAGAAAAGGCACAACAGCATCATAAAAATAAGGATGCGCTCCAACGAGACGCATCCTTATCATATCATATCGAATATATTTCTCAGCCCACCCTGTTGACCGGAGCCCCTGCAAGGTAAGCCTCTATATTAGCGACAGCTATCTGCATGAGACGCACACGAGCCTCGTATGTAGCCCATGCAATATGCGGCGTTATATAACAGTTCCGCGCCGTCAAGAGCGGATTATCGGCAGCGGGCGGCTCGGTAGAGAGCACATCGACGCATACAGCGGCCAGCTTACCGCTTTCGAGCGCATCGGCAACAGCTTGCTCGTCGAGCAGCGGTCCGCGGCCTGTATTGATAAGTATAGCGCTCTCTTTCATCTTGGCTATGGATGCAGCATCTATCAAATGACGCGTACGGTCGGTAAGCGGACAATGCAACGACAACACATCGCTTGCCGCCAAAAAGTCATCCCAAGCAAGCGGCGTGATATATGCCGGCAATTCATCGCGACTTTTCGAGGTGCTTGCCACCACTTTCATCCCCATGGCATAGGCTACGGCAGCCACACGGCTTCCTATATGTCCCAAACCTACAATACCGATAGTCTTACCCACCAATTCGGTTTGTCGCGAAAGGGTATAGCTGAAATCTGCACAATGTGTCCAATCGCCCCGACGCACACTATCGCTGTGAAGTTGCACGGCATTGGTCACGTTGAGCAGATGCGCAAATACCATCTGCACCACCGAATCGGTACTATATGCCGGAATATTGGTCACCACAATACCACGACGCGATGCAGCCTGCAAATCTACAACATTATATCCCGTAGCCAACACACCTATATATGCAAGGCGCGGCAGCTGCTCTATCTCAGCCGCCATGACGGGCACTTTATTGGTCAACACCACCTCGGCATCGCGACAACGCTCTACCACCTCCGATGGGGACGTGCGCTCATAAATGACACAATCGCCCGCGCTTTCGAGAGCATTCCACGAAAGGTCACCGGGATTGAGCGTATAGCCGTCGAGAACTACAATACGTATTTTCTTACCTGTCTTTTCCATACTATTCTATATTTAAGGCATGAGGTACTTTTTGCGATGTCAACGCTATATCCCAAACATCTTTAATGGTATTGACGTAATGGAATGTCAACCCTTTGAGATACATTTCGTTAATCTCTTCTATATCCTTGCGATTCTCTTCCGAGAGAATGACCTCTTTGATACCCGAGCGTTTGGCAGCCAGAATTTTCTCCTTGATGCCGCCCACAGGGAGTACCTTACCACGCAGGGTGATTTCGCCCGTCATGGCAAGACGCGCTTTTACCTTGCGTTGCGTAAATGCCGACGCCAACGATGTAGCCATAGTGATACCGGCCGACGGACCGTCTTTGGGTATAGCGCCCTCGGGTACGTGGATGTGTACGTTCCACTTCTCGAATACCTCTTCCGAGATACCCAATATATCGGCATGAGCCTTGATGTATTGCAACGCCAGCACAGCCGACTCCTTCATCACATCGCCCAAGTTTCCGGTAAGCGTAAGTTTCTCGCCCTTGCCTTTGCTCAGGCTCGACTCTACAAACAAAATCTCACCACCTACGGCCGTCCATGCAAGCCCTGTGACGACACCGGCATACTCGTTACCCTCGTACTTGTCGCTTTGGCAAGTGGGGATACCCAGATATTCGCGCAGGTCATCGACAGCAATCGTCGGATTATAGACAGTCTCCTCGGCTTTCTTCAAGGCTATCTTACGCATTATCTTGGCAAGCATCTTGTCCAAAAGCCTTACACCCGACTCGCGGGTATAACGGTCTATAATGGCGGCAATAGTCTTTTTGGGAATATCTACATCGCCTTTTTCCAAACCGTGGGCTTTCATCTGCTTAGGAATAAGGTGGCGACGGGCAATCTCTATCTTCTCTTCAAGAATATAACCGCTGATGTCTATCAGTTCCATACGGTCGAGCAAAGGACGAGAAATCGTACTCAGGTCGTTGGCAGTAGCGATGAAAAAGACATTTGATAGGTCATAGTCTATATCGATATAATTATCGTGGAAAGTCGAGTTTTGTTCAGGGTCGAGTACCTCCAACAAAGCCGATGCCGGGTCGCCCTTGAAGTCGTTGCCAATCTTGTCTATCTCATCGAGGACAAAAACAGGGTTACTCTTTTTGGCCTTGACAAGAGCCTGCATAATACGTCCCGGCATAGCACCTATGTACGTACGGCGATGCCCGCGTATCTCGGCTTCGTCGTGCAAACCGCCCAACGAAATGCGTACATACTCGCGGTGCAATGCCTGTGCAATGCTCTTGCCCAACGACGTTTTACCCACACCGGGAGGGCCATACAAGCACAAGATAGGAGCGTGTGAGAGACTTGTCAGCTTCACCACGGCCAAATGCTCTATGATGCGCTCTTTTACCTTTTCAAGCCCGTAATGGTCTTTATCGAGCTCTTCGCGTGCCTCTTTAAGGTTGATAGAGTCTTGGCTGCAATCGCCCCACGGCAGGTTGAGCAAGGTTTCGAGGTAACTATATTGTACGGAGTAGTCGGGCGTTTGCGGATGCAAGCGTTCCAACTTGCGCACCTCCTTCTCAAACGTTTCGGCTACGCTCTCACTCCAATTTTTAGTCTCGGCGCGGTCGCGCAATTCCTGTATCTCCTGCTCTACACCGTCGCCGCCCAACTCTTCCTGAATAGTACGTATCTGCTGTTGCAGGAAATGCTCGCGTTGCTGCTGGTTGATACCTTCACGGGTCTTGGATTGTATGTCGGCCTTTATATCCAAAAGCTGAGCCTCGCGGCTGAGAGCCTCATAGAGGCGGTATGCCCGAGCTTTCAGGTCGTCTATGGCCAACATTTCTTGCTTCTCGGCAGGCTCGAAGGGTGAATTGCAACATACGAAGTTGGTAAGATATATGGCATTGTCTATGTTATTGACAGCAAACGCCATCTCTTTGGTCTGGTCGCCGATGGTGCGCAACATCTTCAACGTAAGCTCTTTGATAGAGAGTATAAGCGCCTCATACTCCTTATCTTTTTTCTCGGGCAATTCATCGTCGAGCAAACGAACCCGTGCCCGCAAATAAGGATACGACTCTGTTTGCTCACTCAGAAGGAAACGTCGCCGACCTTGCAAAATGACTGTCGTTGTCTCGTCGGGCATCTCCAACACTTTGATGACATCAGCCACCACACCTACGGGATATAAATCTTTCACCGTAGGGTCTTCTATCTCGGCATCGACTTGGCAGACGACACCGATAGAGGTATGCTTACGTTGCGCCTCCTTGACAAGCTGCATCGTTTTCTCGCGCCCCACCAACACCGGCATGGCTACACCGGGGAAAAGTACCATATTGCGCAGAGTCAATATAGGCAAATCGTCAGAATTGACATCGGTACAATTTTCGTCATTCTGAGGTATATTTACTTCGGCAAAAATCGGCATAATAGGTGAAGATTTTTCGTCGCTGTCACAAAACATAATATATTGTCCTTTTATAATATTTATCTAAAAAATGCCATTCTGTCATACGCTGTCAGAATTTGCAAAGATACACAATTCTTCTCGTGCATTTGGGTTATCCCACAAGTAATATGCCAAACTTTCTGAAATCATAAAAAATTTCGGCACCTCGCTTTTTATACGTATTTTTGCATGTCATACCTACGAACTGCCATATAATGTCTGCAAATATATTCCACTTCCGGCAATTCTCGATACGTCAAGAACGTTGTGCCATGAAAGTAGGCACCGACAGCGTATTGTTAGGGGCATGGGCAGCACTTCCGCACGAAGGCAACATTCTCGATATAGGCACCGGTACTGGTATTCTTGCCATAATGGCAGCCCAACGCTCCCGCCATACAGCCATAACGGGGATAGAGATAGATGCCGATGCAGCGCAACAAGCCCGGGAAAACTGCTGTGCCTGCCCGTGGAAAGAACGCATCACGATAGAACATGCCGACTTCAACCTATTTGCCCGCTCTACCGGCTCCCGGTTTGACGCCATACTCTCCAACCCGCCTTACTTCGACGACTTGCTCCCGCCCGATGCTGCCCGCAGGACAGCACGGCACGCCATCACGTTGCAATACGATGCCATTTTCGGTCTCTCTCGCATGCTGCTGCAAGACGGTGGCACCCTTTCACTCGTCTTCCCGGCAAAGTTATTCGACCGTATCGACGAAACGGCTATGCTGACAGGATGGAGCCTATCGCGGCAGCTCGTCGTAAACACGCTGCCCGGGAAGCCTCCCAAACGCATGCTATGCGAGTGGCGGCATGCCTTGCTGCCACGCCCCGCAGTATCGTACCTCACCATAGAAAAACAACCGGGCGAATACACACAAGAGTACATCGCTCTCACACGCGATTTCTACCTCAAACTCGGGCAACAACCATAACCCGCCGATATACAGACAAATTTGTCGGCAATACCGCCCGATAAACCGAAACGCGGTTATAAGCAAACATAACACTCCTAATCGAACGTTAAAAACGTTATTTTACCGCGTTGTTTCGCCAAAGTTAAATACCTTTGTTTGCAATATTATTCTTTGGTGCTATTTAAGGTTAAAGGCTTAAACCTTAACGCCTGCCGAGAGTCATATTATAAACCATAGACGACAGGAGGATTTTGACTTATGAAAAAGAGAAGTATTATCATCGCGTTAACCGTTTTAGGGGCTAACATGTTATCTCCTTCTATGGCTCAAAGCTATTACATAGAAGATGACATCTATTATACCCCCGGAGAGGAGAATCCCGTAATAGAACAAAAAAAGAAAGAGAAAGAGGCTGCTGCGGTAACCACAACAACTGTCACCACCACAACCACCACGACGACAACGGCACCTGCCGAAAGAGATGTCGACGAATATAACCGCCGAGGCTCATACTCAGACGACACAAGTGCGTATGCCGATGCCACCGACGACGGCACCGTCATAGGCACAACCTTTACATACCAAAGCGACGAAGTAGCCCCGGGCGATACCGTATATATACAACCCGAGGAAGGCTATTACCTCGACGACTTCAACGGGTCGCTCGACGACTACGAATACACCATACGCATACACCGCTTTTATGACCCGCGCTATGCCATCAACATAAGCGACCCGGCATATACCGACATATACTTCCTCGACAACAACGACTGGAATGTCTATATCGAGGGCAACTACGCATGGGTAACCCCAACGTGGACCAATCCTTGGTACTGGAACTATATGTGGGCACCCTACTCTTATTCGAGCTGGGCATGGCGATGGAACTACGGCTGGACATCATGGGGCTACTACGACCCGTGGTATTTCAGCTATGGATGGGGCTATCCATATCCCGGATATTACGGATGGGGATACCCCTATCACGGATACTATGGCTGGGGATACCCTCACTACGGATGGCATAACGACTGGTACTACACGGCCAACGGCCGAGGACCGCGGCAATGGAGAAACGACGCTCCCGCACGTCCCGGCAGCAGCAGTACCCGCTACGGAGGCACATACACCGCCGGTACAAGAGGCAACAGCATGCCGTCACGCCGAGAAGGTATCACCTCGGGCTCGTCGTCTGAGAGCGGCACACGAGGACAACGTTACACAACGCCATCGAACGGTCGTGACAACATAGAATCGACCGGCAGAAGAGGAGGCAGCACTACCACTATCAATAATGGTCGCCGCGGCACAAGCACCACAAACGGCAACATCATCGACAGTGGTCGCCGTGGCGTAACGGGGTCGAGTTCCATTAGTACACCCTCGGGCAGCACTACCGGCACCCGTCGTCCATCGACATCGATAAGTACCACCGGTAGAGGCACAAGCAGCACTTCGACAGGCCGTACCACTATCAACACGCAAAACTCATACAGAGGTACCTCGACAAGCCGACCTTCGTCAACATCGGTTCGGAGTTACAACACCCCGTCGAGCAGCACCTCCCGCAATAGTTATTCGCCCTCGCGCGGCAATACATCGAGGAGCTCGGTAGGCAGTTCGAGAGGCTCAGTAGGCAGTTCCCGCAGCGGAAGCATGAGTTCGGGAGGTAGCCGCGGCAGAAGATAAAACAATCAACGATATATAATCTACAAAATGAAACAATCCATCATCATAACATCATTATTGATTGCAAGCAGCCTCTCCTGCATGGGGCAAGGCGCATTGGACGCCCTCCCCATGACTACCAGCCAACTGAAAGGGACGGCTCGCTACACTGCCATGGGAGGAGCTTTCGGCGCATTAGGTGGCGATATAAGCACTATCAGACAGAACCCGGCAGGATTAGGTATATACCGCAGCTCGGAAATCACAGTAACCGGAGGACTGAATTTCTACAATAACTCGACACAAACGAGCAGCCGAACCAATACCAACTCGGGTTTCTACTTCTCGGGCGACAACTTGGGATTTGTAGGAACCATACGCTTCCGCAACAATGCGCTGCGTACGCTGAACTTCGGTTTCTCCTACAACAACGTGGCCAGCTTCAACAACAGCTACCGTGCCGACTGGAATAACATAGGGTCGTCGCTGACCCAGCTCATTGCCCAACAAACAACGGCTGCCGGCGTATTACCCAACGAGATGATAGGCAATTCGAGCTACAATCCGTATAGCGATTCGTGGACTCCGTGGCTCTCCATCTTAGGATACAACGCATTCCTCATCAATTCGCTCGGCGGAGAAGAGGCCACGCAATACGAAGGGATATTCTCACCGTCGAACAATACCACCGGCAACGCCAGCCTGTACAACACCACAAGTGGAAGTATCGACGAGTACGACATCAACGTAAGCGGCAACATCAGCGATATGCTATATTGGGGACTTACCTTGGGGCTCACCAACATAGACTACCGCATAGAGAGCTACTACGGCGAGACATTGCAAAACGCGCTCCTTTTTGAGGAAGACGGACAAGGCAATATCATACGCGAAACGGTCAATGCCGACTATGAATTGGCAAACACATTGCGCACCAACGGTTACGGATTCGGTGTAAAATTAGGACTCATCTTCCGCCCCGTCTCGTTCCTGCGCATAGGATTTGCCTATCACTCACCCACATACTACCGTCTGACCGACACTTATTGGGCAGGTACCGACTATAACGTAGGCTCACACCGAGGTACGACCGAGAGCAACTATACCGACGTAGGCATAGCAAGCTATGAATATCATTCACCGTGGCGTATCATAGGCAGCGTTGCCGCCGTCATAGGTAAAGTAGGATTATTGAGCGTCGATTACGAATACTCCAATGCCAAAAACATGAGCTATGGCAGCAGTGGTAGCCTCGACTACACCGTCACAAACACCAATATAAATAACTACATGGCAGGCATGAGTACGGTACGCGTCGGCGGCGAAGTGCGCATATTGCCCATGCTGAGTCTGCGTGCCGGATATGCCTACGAAGGCTCGCAACTCAATAACTCGATACTCAACCATGCCGTCACGCCCGAGATTGTAGAAGGGACACTCACCACCTATTATCTGCCGCACGATGCACACAACATCAGTTGCGGTTTAGGATACCGTATCAACAACATCTCGCTCGACGTAGCCTATGTACATCGCATGCAGAAGTACGACATATATCCGTTTACCCCGTTTGAGGGCGACCTCGCCCCCTTGTCGAGTACAATGGACATGCGTCACAACATGGTAAAACTGACCATAGGATATAAATTCTGATAACAAAACAGATTACTATGCGGGGTACGGCAAAACCAAAATACCCCCTGAGAAGTTATAGATTATAACCTACTGATATAAAAGAACCATAGCAAACTCTACTTTCAAGGATGCTATGGTTCTTTTTTTATGGACAGAAGCACCGCGATGAAAGCGAGAAGACTTCTTTACATGAAGATGGAATATCGACATATTTACAATATACAACCATGAGTTTCAACATTGCAAGAAACGGGGCTCAAAAGAGAGTCGTCATCGTTGGCGGAGGTTTCGGAGGCCTCAAAGTAGCCAATGCGTTACGCCAATCGCCGTATCAGGTCATCCTGATAGACAAGAACAACTACCACCAATTTCCACCTCTCATCTACCAAATAGCCTCGGCCGGCCTCGAACCGAGTGCTATTGCATTCCCTTTCAGGAAACTGTTTCACGGATGTAAAAATGTCCACTTCCGCATGGCCGAGTTGCGGTCGATATTTCCCGAAAAAAACATCATACAAACCTCTATCGGAAAAATCGACTATGACTACCTCGTGTTGGCAACAGGCACTACAAGCAACTTCTTCGGCAACAAGCATATCGAGGAAGAGGCCATTCCCATGAAAACCTTGTCCGAGGCCATGGGCTTGCGCAACGCCCTGCTGTCGAACTTAGAGCGGAGCATCACCTGCGCCACAGAGCAAGAACGCCGCGAGCTGCTCAATATCGTCATCGTTGGCGGCGGCGCAACCGGGGTGGAAATTGCAGGCGCATTATCGGAAATGAAACGGTATATACTCCCGGCCGATTATCCCGATATGGACAAAGAGCTGTTGCACATATACCTCATAGAAGCCGGAGAACGTCTGCTGGGAAACATGTCGCCCATATCGTCGCAAAAAGCCGAAAAATTTTTAAGGGAAATGGGCGTCGATGTACGGCTCGGCGAACTCGTCACCGACTACCATGCCCATCAAGTCATACTCAAAGACGGCACTGCCATCCCCACCCGCACGCTTATATGGGTAAGTGGCGTAAAGGCCGTAGCAACCGACAACCTGCCCGAGTTCTGTTTCGGTCGCGGCGGACGGCTGAAAGTAGACGCCTGCAACCGTACCGAAGTTGCCGATAACATCTTTGCCATAGGCGACCAATGTATCATGACTTGCGATACCAACTATCCCGACGGTCATCCGCAACTGGCGCAGGTCGCCATACAGCAAGGCAAACTCCTTGCTCAAAATCTTATACGCCTCGCGCATGACAAGCCCATGCAACCTTTCCGTTACAAAAATCTCGGCACTATGGCTACGATAGGCCGCAACCGCGCCGTAGCCGAAATAGGATGTATAAAAACACAAGGGATCGTAGCGTGGTTTTTGTGGCTCACCGTACACCTGCGTCCCATATTAGGAGTACGCAATAAAATAAATATCCTGCTCAACTGGATATGGAACTATTTCTCATACGACCAATCGCTGCGCATCATCTTATATGCGAAGAAGGCCAAGGAGGTCATCGAGAGAGAGAAGCGCGAAACTGTAACACATTGGGGCGACGACCTGAAAAAGGAGCACGACATACGGCAAGAAGACACACCCGAGGCAAATAACAAACCGAAAGAGTGACACGAGAAACGATTGTCTGCAAGTTTTCGAGCCGGGAACGGCCTGTTTTGCTCGAAAAAGCGTAATTTCGTATCGGCAAATGCACGCATCGTATTGCCGCATATCGCTACACACAGCGCATGAACAGTTACACGACATCATCTATCGACACAGACAATCGCGAGTTTCAAGATGCCTACGCACTCTTGAAATACACGCGACAATCGGTATTCCTCACAGGGAAAGCCGGAACGGGAAAATCGACTTTCCTGCGCTATATTTGCGACAACATACGCAAACGATACGTCGTACTTGCCCCAACCGGCATTGCCGCCATCAATGCCGGAGGCAGCACCATACACTCGTTTTTCAAAATGCCGTTCAGACCTATCCTCCCCGACGACCCCGATTTGAGTTTGAAAGGTAGCCGCATCTACGAAATGCTGAAATATAGCAAACAACAACGCAAGATGCTCAAAGAGGTGGAACTCATCATCATAGACGAGATTTCGATGGTTCGTGCCGACATGATAGACTTCATAGACCGTGTGCTGCGTGTATTCTCGGGAAACATGCGCGACCCTTTCGGCGGCAAGCAGATACTGTTGGTAGGCGACGTATATCAGCTCGAACCTGTTGTCACCGCCGATATGCGCGATATATTGGCACGCTTCTACCCTACACCGTTCTTCTTCTCGGCACGAGTATTCAAGGAGATGTCGTTGGTGCCCATAGAACTGCGCAAAACATACCGGCAAAGCGACCCGCTGTTCGTGGCCTTGCTCGACAAGATACGTTGCAACAAAGCTGGCCTCGACGAAATAGCCATCCTCAACACCCGTTGCCAACCGGAACAGCCAACCGGCGAAGAGGAGAATTTCTCCATCACACTCGCTACACGCCGCGACCATGTCGATGCCATCAACGAAAGCCATTTGGAAAAAATCGAGGGCGAGGCATATACCTTCGAAGGCGAGATAACGGGCGACTTCCCCGACAGCAGCCTCCCGACCCCGCTGAAATTGGAGTTGAAAACAGGTGCGCAGATCATGTTTATCAAAAACGACACCGAACATCGCTGGGTAAACGGCTCGCTGGGTATCGTGTCGGAAATCATCGACGGACAACGCATCAACATATTGCTCGAAAACGGCGACGAATGCTTCATAGAACCCGCCACATGGGAAAACATACGATACTCCTATAACGAGAAAGAGCAACGCATAGAAGAGAAAGTATTAGGCCGATACCGGCAATACCCCATAAAGTTGGCATGGGCTATCACCATACACAAGAGCCAAGGCCTCACCTTCAACCACGTCACCATCGACTTTACGGGCGGCACCTTTGCCGGAGGACAAGCCTACGTGGCACTGAGCCGCTGCACTTCGCTCGGCGGCATCACGCTCACCCGTCCTATCTCGCTCAAAGAGATATTCGTCAACCCCGAGATTGTCCGTTTCAGCAACAGCTTCAACAACCCGACTCTCATCAGGCAAGCCCTGCAACAAGCCGAAGCCGACCGCCGCTACCATGCCGCAGCCGAAGCCTTCGACAACGACGATATAGAACTTTTCCTCGACGAATTTTTCAAAGCCATACACCTGCGCTACGACATAGAGAAACCCGCCATACGGCGATACATACGCCGCAAATTGGGTATCATCAAAAAACTGAAAGAAGAAAACCGTCTCCTGCTTGAAACCTCGCACAAACGCAACGCTATGTTGCGACAATATGCCCAAGAATACTACGAAATGGGCAACGAATGCGTCGTGAAAGCCCGCGACTACCGGGCAGCACTCGCCAACTTCGACAAAGCCCTCACACTCGACCCTACATTGGTTGACGCGTGGGTACGTAAGGGCGTCACGCTCGTCGATTGCGGCGACCGCATCAAAGGGATGGAATGCTTCAACGAGGCCATACGCCTCAGTCCGCTCAACTTCAAAGCCCTCTACAATCGCGGGAAACTCAGATATGAATGCAAGGACTACGAAGAAGCCTTGTCCGACTTCGCCAAAGCCGTAGCACAAAAGCCCCTTCATGCGGCAGTTCATGAACGCCTCGGCGACACATTCATGCAACTCAATATGCCGGATATGGCAACCCGCCAATGGAATATCGCCGAAGAAATACGCGAAAACAAAAAGAAAAAAGGATAGCTTCTGCTATTTCTATTCAATATGACTAAATAATACACATAAACAAGCTAAAAATACAACTCGAGTTAGCAATTTAAGGGTTAACTTTGCAGCAAGTTTTGGAGAGATATACCATGAAAAGTTCTACTCTTAGATTGAAAGCACTCACATTGTGCATCTTAACATCATTATTTACCTACTTCACAACCGAAGCTCGTCAATTACATCTCGCCACCAATGGCGACGATAACAATACCGGTACGGAAGAGCAACCCTTTGCAACGCTGACAAAGGTATTGACCATTGTCATGCCGGGCGATACCATTTGGGTACATGGCGGCACCTACGAGCCCGACGCAACCATCAATATACAACAAACCGGAACAAAAGATGCACGGATATGCCTCTTTGCCGCCGAAGGCGAAAAACCCGTATTCGACTTCAACCGTCTTGAACGCGAAATAGAAGATGTTGCCAAAAACAACCGCGGTATCATGCACAAAATAGGCGCCAACTATTGGCATTATCGCGGCATAGAGTTCTGCAACGCACCCGACAATGCACTCAAATTAGAAGGTAGCTTCTGTGTCGTAGAAGAGTGTGTCTTCCACGACAATGGCGATACCGGCCTGCAACAAGGATTCGGCAAAGGCGACAATGGCGAAAACACCCGTAACCCCGACTTCAAGTACGGACGCTATAACATCGTACTCAACTGCGACAGCTATAACAACTGCGACGTATGGAGCAACGGCGGCGATGCCGATGGTTTTGCCGTAAAACTCTTCCCGGGCCCCGGCAACGAATTTCACGGATGCCGTTCATGGTACAACAGCGACGACGGATGGGATTTCTACTACACGGTATATCCCATCGTTGTAGACAACTGCTGGACGATGAACAACGGATACAACAAAGGCAACGGTAACGGATTCAAAATGGGTGGCAGCAACGACAAAAAAACATCGTTCGGCGCACACATCTTCACCCGCTGCATCTCCATCGACAACGTCAACAAAGGCTTCGACCAAAACAATCACAACGAAGGTACGTATCTCTTCAACTGCGTATCGGTACGCAACGGCGTAAACTACGGTTTCAACAATGCCATCCCCGAGTATGGCAACTGGGTATTGCGTAATTGCATAGGCTTTGCCGGCGAAGAACGCAATCACCAATTCAACTACAAGGATTCACCCTCGGAACCTCGCGCCGACATACAATATTGCAGCTGGACTACACTCGACCATTGCAGCCCGTATAGCGACCGCGACGGAAGCGACCCCTATACCGGCGAAACCGGATTGAACAAGAGCACGACAGACCGCACAAACCAATTTGTGAGCCTCACTTACGAAGATGCCCTTGCCGACCGTCAAGCCGACGGCTCGCTGCCTCTCAGATTCGGCCGTCTCAAAGAGGGTTCCGACTTTATCGATACGGGCGTCATCATCGACCAATACGATGCGGCCGACATTAAAAATCCCGAATACAGCAGCATCGTCTCGCTTCCCTACAACGGTACATCGGCCGACATGGGAGCCTTCGAATATGGCATAGACAACAACGAATATACTCTCATATACCCCGAAAACGACGGTAGCGTAGAAGACGAAGAGCCCGACGACCCCTACGCCGATTTCAGAGACGAAGAGGGCAATATCGTCTATGGCGAGAAAATTCTGAGCAACTGGTATCCTTTCCAAGACACCGTCATGCCCGACTCTATCGCTTCGCTCATCACCGGCGGAACTTGGACAATAAAACCCGAATATGCCGGCAATGGTACCGTTGACTATACCGGATGCACAACAGGCGCCCTCGCCATATCGAAAAACGGCACTGCCGAATTTACACTCCCATGCCTCCACGCTTTCCAAATGCGCATGTACATCACCGGCGGACGCACGCTCAAAGTCGAGAGCCGCGCTGCGGGCGAAACATCGTGGACCGAGCAAAGTGCAGAGTATAAGAAAGGCACTCATACCGTAGACGTAGCCTCCATGGCCATAAAGAGCAAAGAACCCGTGGAGATACGCATCACCAACATAGGCACGGGCGACATGCATATCACCGACCTCTACATCAGCGGATATGAATACCTCAACGGCTACGACAATGTAACAGACGTAAAAACTACCGAGATGGACTTCTACCTTACCCACACAGCTCTCATCTGCTACGGAGAAACAGCAGCCATCAACGTTTACGACCTGACAGGTCGCAAGGTAGCATCGTCACGCAACATGCAAGTGGTAGAGATTGCCGCTCTTCCCGCAGGCATCTATATCGCTACGGCATACGATAGAGCCGGAAACCGCAGTACCTATAAATTCGTAAAACATTAATATCTCAAAATTAATACCACTTTTATAACTATCACTTTCAAACACAAGCGCGGCTCGGGAGAGTCGCGCTTGTTGTTTCCGTTGCAACCGGCCTCACAAAATGATGGCAGCGAAGCAAATACCGCATAAATAAAGTGCACATCCGCAAAAATATCAGCGCACACAACCGATAGGGGGCAGCATTTCGAAGAAATCACACGTTTTAACATTTTATGGAGAAAAACTTTACAGGTGTAGGGTATTTTTAGTTAACTTTGGGGCACAATTAGGGCAACGCCCTTCAATAGGAATTAATAAGGTTAATCTGTAAAATCTAATACACGCATGTCTAATAAACTGACTCTGTCGGGATTGGATAATAAAAAGTTCCGCACGACCATCGACGGAAAGGAATCCTGTCTGTATACTTTAACCAATCATAACGGATGCGAGCTAACCATTTGTACCTATGGAGCCCGCATCGTTTCGCTTTTAGTACCCGACCGCAACGGTGCGATGACCGATGTTGTCACCGGGCACTCATCTATTGCCGACTATCTTACGACCGAAGAGCCCTATTTCGGCGCCGTATGCGGACGCTATGCCAACCGCATAGCCCGCGGCCGTTTCGAAATCGACGGTGTCGTATATGACAAACTCGCCATCAACAATGGCCCCAACAATCTGCATGGAGGCATCAAAGGATTCAACTCGAAAGTATGGGATGCCGAGCAACCCGACGAGCAGACCCTTTTGCTGCATTACACCTCGCCCGACGGCGAAGAAGGCTTCCCCGGCACACTGCACGTCACGGTCACCTACCGTCTGACCGACAACAACGAGGTAGAACTCACCTACCAAGCCACTACCGACAAAGACACGGTACTGAACCTGACAAACCACGCTTTCTTCAATCTCTCGGGAGCAGGGACACCCACCGTACACGACCACGTGCTCACGATACACGCATCGAAATACCTTCCTGCCGACGACACCGCCATACCCTACGGCGACCCCGTACCGGTAGCAGGGACGCCGATGGACTTCTCCACCCCGCATACCATAGGCGAACGCATCGACGAACCGTTCGAACAACTCATCTTCGGTCGCGGATACGACCACTGCTACGTCCTCGACAAAGGTAACGGCTCATACGCCGAAGGAGCTCGCTGCTCATCACCCCGCACAGGTATCGTCATGACAGTATGTACCACCGAACCGGGTATCCAACTATACACCGCTAATTGGCTTGCAGGCAAATCAGAAGGGAAAAAAGGCCTATTCTACCCCTCTCAATCGGCATTCTGCTTAGAGACCCAACACTTCCCCGATTCGCCGAACCATCCGCAATACCCCACTACACTCTTGCGTAAAGGCGAAACATTCACAAGCCGCACCACCTTCGCATTCGGCATAGAAAAATAGAGAGAGAAAAATAAATTTCATTGTTAACCCCCTTAATAATTAATATTATGGATATAGAATTTGTAAGAAGCAGATTTATCAAACATTTCGACGGACAAACCGGCAATATATATGCCTCGCCCGGCCGTATCAACCTCATAGGCGAACACACCGACTATAATGGCGGTTACGTATTCCCCGGCGCCATAGACAAAGGCATGATGGCAGAGATTCGCCCCAACGGAACTGACAAAGTACGCGCCTATTCGATAGATATGAAAGACTACGTAGAGTTCAGGCTCAAAGAAGAAGACGCCCCGCGCACATCATGGGCTCGCTACATCTTCGGCGTTTGCCGCGAAATGATTAAACGCGGCGTAGATGTAAAAGGCTTCAATACGGCCTTTGCCGGCGATGTTCCCCTCGGTGCCGGCATGTCGTCGTCGGCAGCATTGGAAAGCACCTACGCATACGCCCTCAACGACCTCTTCGGCGATAACAAAGTAGACAAATTCGAGTTGGCCAAGGTAGGGCAAGCCACCGAGCACAACTACTGCGGCGTAAACTGCGGTATTATGGACCAATTTGCCTCGGTATTCGGCAAAGCAGGCAGCCTGATACGACTCGATTGCCGTTCCCTCGAATATCAATACTTCCCCTTCAAACCCGAAGGCTACCGCCTCGTTCTGCTCGACTCGGTTGTGAAACACGAGCTGGCATCGAGTGCATACAACAAACGTCGCCAAAGCTGTGAGGCTGTGGTTGCTGCCATGCAAAAGAAACACCCCCACGTAGAATTCCTGCGCGATGCCAGCATGGAGATGCTCCAAGAGGTGAAAGGCGAGGTATCGGCCGAAGACTACATGCGTGCCGAATATGTAATCGAAGAGATACAACGCGTGCTCGACGTGTGCGATGCACTCGAACGCGGTGACTACGAAACCGTAGGACAGAAAATGTACGAAACCCACCACGGCATGAGCAAACTCTACGAAGTAAGCTGCGAAGAGCTCGACTTCCTCAACGATATAGCCCGCGAATGCGGCGTTACCGGTTCGCGCGTCATGGGTGGAGGCTTCGGCGGTTGCACCATCAACTTGGTGAAAAACGAACTCTACGACGCATTCATCACCCGCGCCAAAGAAGCCTATCGCGCAAAATATGGTAAACTTCCCAAGGTATACGACGTAGTTATATCGGACGGCGCCCGTAAAATATGCTAATCGGAACAAATACAAATAATATACTACTAATCATGAAACCTACACTATTTGTCTTGGCTGCCGGTATGGGTAGCCGATACGGAGGTCTCAAACAGCTCGACGGCTTAGGACCCAACGGCGAGACCATCATGGACTATTCTATCTTCGATGCCATCCGTGGCGGATTCGGAAAAGTCGTGTTCGTAATCAGAAAAGATTTCGAGCAAGATTTCCGCGAAAAAGTTCTCAACAAATACATCAACCACATACCGGTAGAGCTCGTATTCCAATCGCTCGACAAACTGCCCGAGGGATTCAGCTGCCCCGCCGACCGTGTGAAACCGTGGGGAACCAACCACGCCGTACTCATGGGTAAAGATGTCATCAAAGAACCGTTTGCCGTTATCAACGCCGACGACTTCTACGGACGCGACAGTTTTGCCGTATTGGGCAAGGCACTTGCAGCCATGGAAGGTACTCAAAACCAATATTGCATGGTAGGTTACCGCGTGGGTAACACCCTCTCAGAGAGCGGCAGCGTAGCCCGCGGCGTATGTGCCATGGATAGCAACCGCATGCTCACCGATGTAGTGGAACGAACGCAAATACAACGCATCGACGGTGTAGTAAAATACAAAGACGAAAACGACCAATGGGTTGCCATAGACGACAACACACCCGTATCGATGAATATGTGGGGCTTCACACCCGACTATTTCGACCACTCGGAAGCCTTCTTCTCGGAGTTCCTCAACGAGAACATTGCCAATCTGAAAGCCGAATTTTTTATCCCGTTGATGGTAAATAAACTTATCAAAGAAGGTACATCGACTGTCAAGGTTCTCGACACGACAGCCCGCTGGTTTGGCGTAACCTATGCAGCCGACCGCCAATCGGTTGTCGATAAGATACAGCAACTTGTCGATGCCGGCGAATATCCTGAAAAACTTTTTGCGTAAATTCCAAATAAAAACTCATGAAACAACAACCCAATTACACGTTTGCCTTGACGGTTGTCATCATCGTTTGTTTCTTGCTCGGCTTCGTAACGACGATGAACAACTCTATGATAGACTTCTGCAAACAAACGTTCGGACTCACCGAGACACAAGGACAACTTGTCAATACCGCTTTCTACGGCGCGTACATTCTTTCTATCCCGCTGGGCATTCTCATGAAGAGATTAGGTTACAAAACCACGCTCGTGCTGGGTCTTGCCATCATTACCTTAGGTTTTGTACTCAACTTCGGCGGTATTGCACTGTGGGGCGAAACATCGGGCATCTACTACATCTTCTTGTGCTGCATGTTCTGCGTAGCCATAGGTATAGTATTGCTGCAATTAGTATCGAATCCCTACGTAATGGTTCTGGGAGCCCCCGAGAAAGGTGCTTTCCGTATGACCCTGAGCCAAACTTTCAACTCGCTCGCCACAACGGTAGCCCCATTGTTCGTATCGATGCTTATCGTATCGGGAAGTGAAGGTTACAGCGCAGCATCTATCAAGTTCCCATTCCTCGGTCTTGGTATCTTCACCCTCATCCTTTGCCTCATCCTTCTCAAACTGAAATTACCCGAGATTAATGAGTCAAAAGAAGAGACAGAAGGCAAGGCGTCGGGCAACGTTACTTACAAATCGAGTGCCTACAAATATCCCCACGTATGGCTTGCTCTTATAGGTATCATAGCATACATGGGTGTAGAAATCGGCATACCCAGCCTCCTGCCTGCCAAGATACGTTCTTTAGGTATCGAAGGAGACCCCACCTCCCTACTCTCGTTCTATTGGGGCGGCATGCTCGTAGGACGTGCATTAGGTACTATCGTGCTTACACGCTTCAAAGCTCGCCCGCTGCTTGCCTCCTGCCTCACCATTGCGGCAGTCTGCGTAGCGCTCTCGTTTGCATTACCGGGTATTTACAGCATCTATGCCCTCATCGTCACCGGACTGTTCCACTCTGTGATGTGGCCGCTCATCTTCAACCTCGGGTTGCAAGACCTCGGTCCTAACACCAAAGAGGCATCGGGTGTCATCAACACAGGCGTGATAGGAGCTGCCATCTTGCCCCTTATCATGGGTAGCATCGTTGACAGCCCGGCACTGGGTATCGGTGTAGCCGTAGGCACACTCTTTATCTACTATGCCTACATTTTGTGGTTTACCCTTGCAGGTTCTAAGATAAGGACAAAATAATAATTCTCTTATCGACACATTTACGGGGCTGTTTCTGACACAAAATTCAGAAACAGCCCTTTTTCTTATTACATCAGGAAATACCTATATACCGTCTCTTGCACCATAAAGCCTTACAAAAGGAGTTTTTTCGTAATTTTGCATCACAAATACACTCTATGGCGCTGCAAAAAGTCTATCTCTTCGCTCCCGAAAACGATACAGCACTCGCCTCGGGCAAGCGATACTACACACCGCCGCCGGCTGCCCGCAAGATAGCTGCCGACTTGGCTCTGCTACCGATATGGTATGCCGACGAAGAGAGTATCATACTATCGCAACGGCCGCCATCTGACGAGCTGCAACAAACGATAGAACGATTAGGCATCACCTCACGCACAGCGCCCGCTCTGCCTCCCGGTGAATGGGAATGCTGCCCATGGGGATGGAGTGCCTACACATGCCAACAACTCGAAAAAGCCGGCATAGAAAGCCGGCAACTACCCGACGACAAACAAATAACAGAGATACGCCGACTGTCGGGACGCGCCACAACCCGCGACATATTGCAACGCTTTGCCGAACTAATCCCCGACTATCCGTTGCCACCGATACCCGAAATACTGTACGATGCCGCAAGCACAGAACGATTTGCGACCTCGCATCGCGCCACATTGCTCAAAGCGCCATGGTCGAGCAGCGGTCGCGGCATTATCCGCGTCAATGGTCTATACGACACCTCGACAGCCCGACAAGCCGAGGGCATACTGCGCAAGCAAGGCTACATCATGGGCGAAGTACTTCTCGACAAAACAGCCGACCTTGCCTTTGAATTTTACAGCAACGGCATACAAACCCGATTTGCAGGTTATTCGCTTTTCAATACCGACCGACACGGAAGCTACACCGGCAATATACTCGCCCCCGACACGGCGATAGAGCGATACCTATCGCGCTCTATATCGCCCGCCACGCTACACGCCACACAAGCAGCATTGCAACACATCACTACCGAGCTCATTGCGCCTCACTACAAAGGGTATTTCGGTATAGATGCCATCATATACCGCGATGACGATACTGCACTGCGATTGTACCCCTGTATAGAGTTGAATTTACGTATGAACATGGGACTCGTAGCCCATTGCATAGCCAGCCGCTTCATGGCAGAAGGAAGCAGCGGCAGCTATCACGTAGCGTATGCACCGTCGCCAGCACAACATATCGAACGGCATCGCGCCATGTATGCGCAACACCCACTGGTCATCGAAGGCAGGCGCATCGTCTCGGGCTACCTGCCTCTAACACCGCTTCACGACGACACCTTATACCATGCCTATATCATCGTAGAAAGAAAAAACTTTTTATAAGTTATTGTCAATACATCATTTTATTTATAAATTTGTTCTCTAAGAGAGAAGTAAGACAGGTACTACCTCTTCCCCACGAGAAGGAGAGAAAAACCTTGTCCGATACCTGTCACAAGCAACATACAGAAAATTATTATCCTAAAAATCATTACACTATGAGCCAAAATTTGGTTATCACCATAGGACGGCAATTCGGTAGCGGCGGTCGTGAAATAGGCAAGATGCTCGCCGAACTGCTCGATGTGAAATACTACGACAAAGAGCTCATTTACGAAGCATCGAAAGCAAGCGGGCTATGTACCGAACACTTTGAACGTGCCGACGAAAAAGCGCCCAACAGATTTATCAATGCCATATCGATGGGGTGGATGGCCGGTATAAACGGCATACCGGCCGTAGGCGGATTGTCGGAAGAGATTATCTTCAAGCTGCAATCGGATGTCATACGTAAAATTGCCGAGGCACATCCCGCCGTCATCGTAGGACGTTGCGCCGACTATATCTTGCGCGATAATCCCAACTGTTTCAGTGTATTCATTCACGCGCCCATGCACGACTGCATACAACGTATTGTAGGCCGCAATACCGGCGTTACCGAAAAAGAGGCCGAAGAGTTGGCTACGAAGCGCAACAAAGTACGCTCGGCATACTATAACTTCTATACCGATAAAATATGGGGAGACGGAGCATCATACGATATGTGCATCAACGCCTCTATCTTAGGCTGCCAAAAGACGGCCGAATGGATAGCCGCATTCGTCAAAGAAAAAATGTCACGATAATCACACCCAACAATACCACTGATAAATATGAGAAGAAACATCATCATTACACTGTTGAGCTTATGCTGCATCTGCCATACTGCCGTTGCCGACAGAATAGAGCGCGAAGACATTGCCATAGGTTTTCGCGGCGGACTGAACATCTCGTCGTCTCGCGGCTCTTATAACGGCAACCTCGTAAAAGAATTGGCCAAACAAGGCATAGACACCCGCTTCGACGAAGAATTCGGCGGGCATTTTGGTGTCATCGCCGATATAGGCATCACCGACTGGTTCTACATACAACCCGGTGTATATTTCACAACCAAAAGTTTCGATTTTTACCTCTCAGATAAAGAAAAAGAACTCGAATATAGTTGGAGAAGACTATACGAATTATATTACTTAGAGATTCCGGTGCTGGCATCGTTTCGCATAGAACTGGCCGACGACTTCAAGCTACAACTCAATACCGGTGCATTTGTAGCCTGCGGCGTGGGCGGTAATGTAAAAGATGTTATCCTGAAAAGCGAAATCATCGACATAGGCGATTTTCTGGGTAATCCCTTTGTAAAAGGAGAAGGCGGCCTGCACCGTTTCGATGCGGGACTGCAATTCGGCATAGGCTTCTCGTACAAAGAATTTTTCATTGGTGCAGCGTATGACTTGGGCTTATTCGACATTACCGCCAAAGACCTTGCTTATGGCGGTAGCATCAAGACCGGCAATATCATGGTAAGTATAGGTTATACGCTGCCGTTAGACTGATACACACCTTACGACGTCTCTCAATCTCAGCCGTTAAGCCTTCGAAAATAATCGCCACAAGGCGAAAGAAGGACTAAAAATACCTCGTAACAAAAGCAACGGAGATATTTCAAAAAGAGAGATTCAAGAGATAACATAAGATTGGCCGACTGCCTCATTACGAGGTTAAGCCGGCCGATTTTATCTCTATGCCGGAATACTAAGGCAATATCTTAAAAAGAGAAATACGCAGCAAGAAAGAGGTGCATAAAACAAGAAAGAGGTGCTGCCTATAATAGGCAGCACCTCTTTCTTGTTTATCATTATTCTGTCGCCGCGCTTTTATTGAGCAGGAGTTTCAACCGGATCCTGAGCGGGAGTTTCGGCAGAAGGAGCCGTCTCGAAGCCCGAAGTAGCAGGAGCAGCCGGCAAAGTGGGTATCTCTATCAATGATTGTTCTGCATCAGATGAAGCACGATGCGAAGGCATAAAGAACACTGTTGCTACACTCAACACCATGATAATAACAGCAATAGTCCATGTAGCTTTCTCTACCACATCGGTCGTTTTGCGAACACCCATGATTTGATTGGACGAAGCGAAGTTCGAAGCTAAGCCTCCTCCTTTTGATTTTTGTATAAGCACGACCCCTATCATCAACAAAGATGCAATAAGAATCAGAATAGTAAGAAATGTTGACATTTTATAGTTTAGTTTTTGATGTTAATAATCAGTTTCTCAAGGAACCGGATTTGGTCTGCAAAGTAAATATTTTTTTCCGGATTATTCAAACTTAACTTGCGAATAATTTCCAACGCCTTGGCATACTTGCGTTGGCGAATATATATTTTAGCAAGGCTCTCTGTGAAAAGTGGCTCAGAATCAAGCTCTTTGTCTTTCTCAGGCAGGGCGGTCGGTGGCTGCTTGTCGGTCGCAGATTTCAAGAACATTCTCTCGCCGCTCTCATCGGCTTCGATAAATCGCGATAAAAGGTCGTCACCCTGCATCGGCGACGCATCAGCAGCATCGGGCATAGCCTCTAACATGCCAGTATAGTCGTACGCCGGTATGGCAACAAAAGACGTATCGGTATCATTTTCGCTCACCGAGCGAGGTGCGACATTTTCTGCATCGTCCTTCCTGATAACTGTTTCTTGCGGTTGCGGCGTATCATCGGTCTCGATAAGCAGGGCATTATCGCCACTATCATCATTTTTGCCATAAGTTTGCAAAAAGAGTTCTATGGCATCGTCGGTCGTCTCGGCACGTACTTGTCGCTCGGGCGGATAAATCGACGTAAAGTCTTCCATCTTACCGGCAAGCGAAGCCAGACATTCCAAATCGCCCATCATAGCCGTAGCTCTCGCATACAGGGCGGCATCACAATCTCTATTCTGCTGCAAATAGAGCAACAACGGCAATGAGAAGTAGGGATAAAGCTCACGCCACTTCTCAACCTGCTCACAAGTGACAGGCTCTCGACCTGCCATCTGAGGCTCTAACAAACGGGTTAAATCCAACAACTCGTTCATCCTTTACCAGTTTGCTACCGTTGCATTAAAGATAAGGTCAACCAACTCATCGGTAATAGTCTCTATTAAGCCATCTTGCACGTCGGTAAGCATTTGGGTACTGGAAAAATCCTGATATGCCGAGAACGTGCGGTCGAAATCGTATTGAGGTTCTTTGGTATTCGTGAAACGTACTTTTACGGTAATCGTGAGACGCGTCATCGTAGCATAAGCATCGGTACCCACCGCCTGAGGCGAGAGGTCGTAACCGGTAATCTCTCCCTCGACCTGCAAATCGCCGTTGACATCGACCATCTGCAATGCGGTTTGCTGCGTGTAAGCATCTTTCAGCGAATTAGTAAAGACTTCCGACAAGGGCGGATATACCAATGCTGCCCGGATGGGGAAATCACTCACCGAGATGGTTTTTATCAGATTATAGTTGATAGAAGCGCCGTTGAACTTATAAGAAATCGTACAAGACGACAACAGCAATATAATCAGGCACGAAGCAAATTTCTTCATATTCTTTATTCAAGGTTATACTCTTTTATCTTGCGATAGAGCGTACGTTCCGAAATGCACAACTCCTCGGCTGTTTTTTTGCGCTTACCGTTATTTCGAGCCAAAGCCCGGCGGATAGTTTCACGCTCTGTATCTTCGAGAGAGGCAGGTTGTTCCTCATAATATTCGGTAGAAATCACCTCGCCATGCGGAATCTCGGCTGGGTTGTGTGCCTCATTATTCACCGACACGACCGGCGGATATGCGATGTGCGTAGTGGTACCCGTGGGATGTACAAGCATACGAGGTGTCTCGGAGACGACGGGCATTTGTCGTTCGGCAAGCAAGCGATCTACATCGGCACGCAAAGAACTCAACTCTTTTTGCATCTTGAAAATTGCCTCATAAATCATCTTGCGCTCATTCGCAAACATATCGGTATTCGCCTCGCCCGCCCCGGTTCCACGGTGCAATGCCGGCAGATAACCTACCGTATATTGGGGTAAATAGCTTTTGAGAATATCGCCCGATATTTCTCGCGAAGTCTCGTATATAGATATTTGCCGGGCTATATTTTTCAACTGCCTTACATTGCCCGGCCAGCGATAAGACATAAGCGCATGACGGGCATCATCGGTAAGTTGTATAGCCGGCATACGGTAACGCTCGGCAAAGTCGGTAGCAAATTTACGGAACAGCAAGGGAATGTCTTCGGCGCGGTCGCGCAACGGCGGTACTTCAATGTGTACGGTATTCAGACGATAATACAAATCCTCACGGAAACGCCCTTCTGAAATAGCTTTCACCATATCGAGGTTTGTAGCTGCTACGACTCGCACATTGGTCTTCAATACTGCCGAAGAACCTACACGCAGAAACTCGCCACTCTCCAACACACGTAACAGTCGTGCTTGTGTCGTCAAGGGCAATTCGCCTACTTCATCGAGAAAAATCGTACCGCCATCAGCCTCCTCAAAGTATCCTTTACGAGCTGCCACAGCTCCGGTAAATGCACCTTTTTCGTGACCGAACAGCTCCGAGTCGATAGTGCCCTCTGGTATTGCTCCGCAGTTAACGGCTATATACTTGCCATGCTTGCGCACACTGTAAGCATGTATAATCTGAGGGAAAAATTCTTTTCCGACACCGCTCTCACCCGTGACAAGCACATCCACATCGTCGATGGGAGCAATTTGTACGGCACGCTCTACCGCCTGCAACAAAGCCGGCGTATTGCCTATAATCCCGAAACGTTGCTTTACCTGTTGTATTTCAGATGAAATCATAATACCTCCTTATTCCTTTACAAAAATAATGAAAATACGGTAAGAGCTTATCTCGCAGCAATATTTTTATAATTATTTCATTTCATCGCGCAACGCAAAAGATTTGGCACGGAAAAATTTTCCCAACTCATGCTCGTCCTCGATATGGAGATACTCCTCGGGCTGTATCGTTTCGCCAATAAACACACGAATGGTCTTGCCGTGCTTGTTAAACAACTGGGTGGCAAGACTCATCGAACTAAGTTTCCACGATATGTTGCGCAAAAAATAGAACGACAAGCTATTACGGCCATAAAAATGGACAGGGACAACAGGTTTTTTGAATTGTTTGATAAGACGCATGATGTTGGGCTGCCATTCGCGGTCTTCGGTAGTCAATCTCCATGTAAGTTTCGACACGGCTCCTGCCGGAAAAAACCCTATGGGATAGCCGTTGCGTACTTGTTGTATGGCCTCGCGCAATCCATTCATCGACACCGACTTGCCCGCCTCGGTAGGAACCGGTTCGACAGCGATGAAATTATCACGCATAGCACCTATATAGGTAAGGATACGATTTACCATCACCTTATACTCAGGTCGATAACGAGCAAAAAGCGAAATATTGATAAGACCATCAAGGGCGCCAAAGGGATGATTAGCTACTGTCACAAACGAACCTTCGGGCAAATGTTGCAGACGTTCAGCGTTTTCTATTTGTAATGTTATCCCCAAATCGTGCAGGATGGCATCGGTAAAATCTGCACCTTGCTTGTCGCAATGCCTCGCATGTAACGTATTGGCATCTGTCACATGCAGCACGTCAAATAATATTTTTATAAGTTTCTCATTCTGCAATTCGGGGATTAATGTTTTTACATCATCTATATCTATTACATTCTGTTTCATAATATACTCTTTTTTACCTTTGTTCTACAACAGGAGCTTACACATACCCATATAAATAAGCACTCCTATGATGTCGTTTGTTATAGTAATAAACGGCCCCGTAGCCAAAGCCGGATCTATCTTTAATCTCTCTAACGTCAAGGGAACTATCGTACCGAATATGGAAGCAAACAGCACTACTGCCAGTAACGACAACGATACTACTGCCGTAATGAGATTGTTGCCCATGAAAAACCAATTATATAGAAATACCAGCAACGATATGATGGCAGCATTGATAAGAGCCACGCCACTCTCCTTTACTAATTGCTGACCGGCATGCTTGATGTCGAGAGTACCATTAGCCAAACCTTGTACAACGATAGCCGACGACTGAATACCTACGTTTCCTCCCGTACCGCCTATAAGCGGTATGAATAGAGCCAAAGCCGGATTGGCTGCAAAATTACTCTTGAAACCGCCCAAAATGGCAGCGCTGGCTATACCTCCGCATATTCCTATGAGCAACCACGGCAGGCGCGCCGACGTCTGTGTAAAGACATTATCGGCACTCTCCACGTCTTGCGAGATACCCGAAGCTAATTGATAGTCGCGTTCCGACTGCTCGCGCACCTCGTCCATCACATCGTCTACGGTAATGCGCCCTACCAAACGGCCTATGCTGTCGACAACCGGTACAGCCACAATATCGTATTTCTCTATGATTTGTGCGACCTCCTCTATCGATGTATCGGTCTTCACCGATATGGGGTCTTTCTCCATGACATGCTTTATCTTCGAAGCATTAGGATTGGTTATCATCTTCTTCAACGGGAAAATGCCTCGCAGCCGCTCGTCATCATCGACGACATATACATAATATATCTCGTCCATCGTCTCGGCCTGCCTGCGCATCTCGTTGAGACACTCGGGCATACTCCAATTCTCGTTGACGATAACCATCTCAGTACCCATGATACCGCCGGCGGTATCTTCGTCGTACTTCAACAAATCGACAATATCGCCCGCCTGCTCTACGTCGTCTATGTGCGAAAGAATTTCTTCCTGTGCATCTTCGTCGAGGTCACGTATCACATCTACGGCATCGTCAGAGTCCATGTGGTCGATGAATTGCTTGGCAATCACATCGACAGGCAGATGTTTCAGCATCTTGCGACGGTCGTCCTCGTCGAGTTCGAGCAACACGTCAGCAGCCTTATCGGCATCGAGCAAAAGATAGACAAACTCTGCCTCATCCAAGTCGAGCTCCTGATACAATGCTGCAATATCGGCAGGGTGCAATTCGTTAAGCAGTTCCAGCGCACGCTCTTTATCTTTATTATCGATAATAGTGCGGAACTCTTTGATATAATCTTGTGAAAATTGCTCCATTTTTCTATTTGTATTTATCTTACCGAGTACTCCTATTTACCACGCGCCTCATCGACCTTACGCGTGAGCGAGATAAACTCTTCTACCGACAACTCCTCCGGGCGACGATTATAGGCAGCATCTTCCATAAACTCTTTGTTCAGCAGCGAGCTCAACGAGTTGCGCAATGTTTTGCGACGCTGATTGAAAGCCGTTTTTACCACTTGTTTGAAAAGCGACTCGTCGCAGCCCAATGTCGTGCGGTTGTTGCGTGTCATGCGTATGACGGCCGATTTCACTTTGGGCGGCGGCAAGAAAACCTCTTCCGAGACGGTGAAAAGATACTCTATGTCGTACCACGCTTGCAACAATACACTCAGTATGCCATACGATTTGTTGCCCGGTGGCGACGCCAACCGTTCGGCTACCTCTTTTTGTATCATTCCGCTGCAACACGGTATGCGGTCTTTATAATCGAGTACTTTGAAGAAAATCTGGCTCGATATATTATAGGGATAATTACCTATCACACAAAACTCTCCGGGGAAAAGAGACGATAAATCGCATCGGAGAAAGTCTTCACACAATATACGACCTTCCAACTCGGGAAAATGTTGGCTAAGATATTCTACCGACTCGGTATCGAGCTCTATCACCATGAGATTATGCCCCTTGTCGAGCAACGGACGCGTAAGTACGCCCATACCGGGACCTATCTCCAATACCGGGAGCGAACGATAATCGTCGAGCGTAGCAGCTATGCGGCAGGCAATATCTTCATCTTTAAGAAAATGCTGTCCCAAAAACTTCTTAGGCTTTACACTATATATCGGTCGCTTCACTGACATGTGCTCTATTTGTTAATCAAATATAATCGTTACAGACTCACACATTTGTATATCGAAACAGAGTTACGTTACAAGAAAACCCGTATCTTTGTTTCGCAATCGAGGCCGGCAGCCTATCTGTTGCAGGCAACAATCGGCAACAGATAACCGGTTCTCCTCGTGAAGTGCAAATTTACAACATTTATTTGGAATTAGCGAACTTTGAAAAGAATCCTATCATACATCGTCAAGTATGTCCTACCTCTCATCTTGGGTGTAGGCATATTTATTTTATTGTACCGACAGTTCGACCTCGACACCATACTATCTATCCTGCAAACCGATATGAATCTTTTCTGGATAGTAGCTTCGATGCTCGTAGGCGTGTGCGGCCACATCTTCCGGGCCTTGCGGTGGAGACTACAACTGCGGGCATTAGACATAAAACCCGCTTTCGGTACGATATGCAACGCCGTTTTCGGTACATACGCCTTCAACCTCATTCTGCCACGCTTCGGCGAACTTTGGCGATGCACCTATTTGGCAAGTCACGAAAAAGCATCGTTTTCGCGCATCTTAGGGTCGGTAGTGAGCGACCGTTTTGCCGATATGGTCATGGTAGTAATCATCACGGCAGCCGTATTTCTGTCGCAAATAGGAGTCTTGAACAATCTCTTACATACGTATCCGCAAATACAAGATAAGTTGCATGCCATGATAACCTCGCCGTGGCTCTACCTTGCGATAGCTGCCGTCTGCATCCTTGTAGCATGCCTCACCATAGGCAAAAGCAACAACAAATGGATAAGAAAAATCCGAGGTTTTCTCGGCAAGTTATGGGAAGGATTCCGCTCGGTTGCCTCCATGCAGGGCAAGGTACAGTTCCTGATATACACGCTGCTCATTTGGAGCTGCTACTTGCTGCAACTCTACCTGTGCTTCTTCGCCTTCGACTGGATGCACGATTTAGGAATCACGCAAGCGCTCGTACTCTTCGTATTGGGCAGCATAGGCATGCTCATTCCCGTGCAAGGCGGTATAGGGCCGTGGCACGCTGCCGTCATCTTCGGCCTGTCTATCTACGGTATAGGGCAGGAAAAAGCCGGAGCCTTTGCCCTCGTAGCCCACGGCACACAAATGATAGTAACCATTTTGTTGGGAATATACACCACAATTGCTATATTTGCCGAAAGACGACACGGCAAACCAATCGCGGCCAACGATTGTTCTACCGAATAACCTCATTACCATAATATGAAGGAATTATGACTAAACAAATCACCGACCTCAATCCGCAGGCAATTTGGAAGCACTTTGCCGCTATTTGCAACATTCCGCATCCGTCGGGACACACCGAAGCTGTTGCCGAGTATATTTTGGGCATAGGCAAGCAATTAGGATTAGAATCGTTCCGCGACAACGCCGGAAACGTCATCATACGCAAGCCCGCTACCCCGGGTATGGAAAACCGCCAAGGCGTCATTCTGCAAGGCCACATGGACATGGTACCGCAAGCCAACAAGAATGTCCGACACAATTTCGAGACCGACCCCATCGTACCGCGTATCGTCGACGGTTGGGTAATGGCCTCCGACACCACCTTAGGTGCCGACAACGGTATAGGCGTATCGACGATTTTGGCTATTTTAGAGGCTACCGACCTCACTCACGGACCGATAGAAGCCCTCTTCACCCGCGACGAAGAGACCGGCATGTATGGCGCCAAAGACCTTGAACCGGGTATGCTCAAAGGCAAAATACTGCTCAACTTAGACTCCGAGACCAACGGCGAACTATACATGAGCTGCGCCGGCGGATTAGACATTGAGGCCGAGTTCCGCTATCAAGAAAAAGAATCAGCCCACCTCGAAGACTGTCTCGCCTACAAAGTGACCTTGGGAGGCCTCTTAGGCGGTCACTCGGGACTGGACATCAACTTAGGCCGTCTCAATGCCAACAAAGCGATGTTCCGTTTCCTCAAAATCGCCGTAGGCTGTTACAGCGCAAGGCTCGCCTCCTATAACGGTGGGACATTGCGCAATGCCATACCGCGCGAAGCAGAAGCCATCGTCGTCATACCGCGCGTAAGAGAACGCAAGTTCATCGCTTTTGTAGAGAACTTTGGCGACACTCTGCAACACGAATATGGGTACATAGAGACGGCTCTCACCTTCGCTGCCACACAAACCGAGATGCCCGACAAACTGATGCCCGAACCGGCGCAAGACGACCTCATCAACGCCGTCAATGCCTGCCATAACGGTGTGTACCGCATGATACCCGATGCTCCCGACGTAGTAGAGACTTCGTCGAACCTTGCCATCGTCACCGCCAACTCGGGCATTGCCAACGTAAAAATTCTGGCTCGCAGTTCCAGCGAAACGCAGAAGTACACACTCGCCTCTGAAATAGAAAGCGCCTTCTCGCTTGCCGGAGCCAAAGTAACATTCGATGGCGCATATCCGGGTTGGGAACCCAATCTGCAATCGGTCATCCTGAACACCATGCTGCCGCTGTATCCCGATATAATAGGACGTAAGGCCGAAGTAAAGATGATGCACGCCGGCCTCGAATGCGGCATCATAGGCGCAGCATACCCGGGTCTGGACATGATTTCGTTCGGTCCTACCATAGAGCACCCGCACTCGCCACAAGAGCGCATCGATATAGCTACCGTACAAAACTTCTGGGACATTCTGTGCGCCACACTCGCACACATTCCCGCAGTCAACCAATAACAGACCATTATGGAAGAACAAAAACCTAACCAAGAGCAAGTGCCCTCAACTCAACAAAAGACTGTGGGACAAAAAATAAAACGCACCCTGCGCAACTGGGGGTGCGGTTTGCTGATAGTACTCATTCTCGTAGCAGGCGGCTACATCTATTGGCACTACTTCTTTGTCTTCGGTTCGGGCGTCAAAAGCGGAACGCTCAACTACGTAGTACTTAAAGGCGACATCTTCAAGACCTACGAAGGCAAACTCATCATGGAAGGCATAGAGTCGCGTACGCAAGGGCAGTTGCAATCCAACTCGTTCCTTTTCTCCATCGAAGACGAACAGCTGGCGCAAAAACTCATGCGCATGAGCGGCAAGACCGTAGAACTCAGCTACAAAGAGTATCACGGCGTAGTGCCTTGGCGCGGTTACAGCGAATTTATCGTCGACGGTATCCTCTCGTCGGAGTAACCGATAACACATCGGTCACAATATAACACAGCCGCAACCGCCGGTTTGCAACGGAAATAATTCACCCCCTGCGATAACGACATCGCGATACAAGGTCGCAACTTGCAGCAATAGCCGCAAATACGTTGATAATCAATCTATTTACTCAGCTATCGCAACAGATTGCGACCTTGTCGTATAGAAACGCCGTCGTCGGGGCATCCAATATTTGCGACAGAGGAGACAGCCGGATTGTCATCGCACAACAACCCCGATGTGCGACGCAACAAACTATGTACCCGAACTTTTATGGCATACATCGAAACACGACATTGAAAACTCCACCCATTTTTAGCCCGTCACCCCCTGCACATACGAGGATAATTTGTAAATTTGCACGATTTTATCACAAAACGAAAATAAAAGGACTATTCTAAAAAATAGAAGCATGAGCGAAGAATTAGCTACTAAGTACATCCCCGGAGAGGTAGAGTCCAAGTGGTATGCCTACTGGTTGGAACACAAACTGTTCGAGTCGAAACCCGACGGGCGCGAGCCTTACACAGTGGTTATTCCCCCGCCAAACGTCACCGGCATACTGCACATGGGGCACATGCTGAACAATACGATACAAGACATCCTCGTGCGCCGCGCCCGCATGGAAGGCAAAAATGCCTGCTGGGTACCCGGTACCGACCATGCGTCGATTGCTACCGAAGCCAAAGTGGTAGCCAAATTGGCAGCACAGGGCATCAAGAAAAACGACCTCACTCGCGAAGAGTTTCTCCGCCACGCATGGGCATGGAAAGAGGAACACGGCGGCATCATCCTCAAACAATTACAAAAGCTGGGCGCATCGTGCGACTGGTCGCGTACCGCTTTCACAATGGACGAAGAACGCTCTAAAAGCGTTATCAGCGTCTTTGTCGACCTATACAAGAAAGGATTGATATACCGCGGCGTGCGCATGGTAAACTGGGACCCCAAAGCGCTCACAGCCCTCTCTGACGAAGAGGTAATATATAAAGACGGACACAGCAAGCTCTACTATCTGCGTTACTACGTAGAAGGGAGCGACCGCTATATCGTAGTAGCTACGACACGTCCCGAGACCATCCTCGGCGATACGGCCGTGTGCGTACATCCCAACGACGAGCGCTACACTTGGCTCAAAGGCAAGCGCGTCATCGTACCCTTGGTAAACCGTGCCGTACCGGTCATTACCGACGAATACGTAGAAATGGAGTTCGGTACGGGCTGCTTGAAAGTAACGCCCGCACACGACGTAAACGACTATATGCTGGGCGAAAAGCATAACCTGCCCTCTATCGACATATTCAACGACAACGGCACCATCAGCGAAGCCGGCGGCCTGTATGTAGGATTAGACCGTTTCGACGTACGCAAGCAGATTGCCATCGACCTCGAAAAAGCCGGGTTGCTCGAAAAAGTAGAAGACTACGACAACAAGGTGGGTTACAGCGAGCGCACCAACGTGGTGATAGAGCCGAAACTCTCCATGCAATGGTTCCTCAAAATGGAGGGTCTTGCACGCCCTGCCCTCGATGCCGTGATGAACGACGACATCAAATTCTACCCCGCCAAGTTCAAGAATACCTACCGTCACTGGATGGAGAACATCAAAGACTGGTGTATCTCACGCCAATTATGGTGGGGACACCGCATCCCGGCCTACTTCCTGCCCGAAGGCGGTTATGTGGTAGCCGAGACGCCCGAAAAAGCCCTCGAAGAGGCACGTGCAAAAGCTCAAAACCCGAACTTGCAGCTTGCCGACCTGCGTCAGGACGAGAGTTGCTTGGATACATGGTTCTCGTCGTGGCTGTGGCCTATATCGCTATTCAACGGTATCAACGACCCCGACAACAGCGAAATAAAATACTACTACCCCACCAGCGACCTTGTTACGGCACCCGACATCATATTTTTCTGGGTAGCCCGCATGATTATGGCCGGGTATGAGTATCGCCAACAACCGCCGTTCCGCAACGTATATTTCACCGGTATCGTACGCGACAAGATAGGTCGTAAAATGTCGAAGTCGCTGGGCAACTCGCCCGACGCCCTCGAACTGATAGAACGTTTCGGTGCCGACGGCGTACGCATGGGATTGATGCTCGCCGCTCCTGCCGGAAACGACATACTCTACGACGACAGCCTCTGCGAGCAAGGCCGCAACTTCTGCAACAAGATATGGAATGCTTTCCGCCTCGTCAAAGGATGGGAAGTAGACAACACTCTTGCCCAACCTCAAAGCGCAGCCATCGCTACCCGTTGGTTCGATGCCAAATTGTCGCAAACACTCGAAGAGATACAAGACCTCTTCTCGAAGTTCCGCCTTTCAGAAGCCCTGATGGCCGTCTACAAGCTGTTCTGGGACGAGTTCTCGTCGTGGTATCTCGAAGCCGTAAAACCGGCTTACCAGCAACCTATCGATGCCGTAACCTACCAAAGCACGCTCGAATTTTTCGACGCCCTGTTGCGCATACTCCACCCCTTCATGCCTTTCATCACCGAGGAGTTGTGGCAACACCTCGCCGAAAGACAAGAGGGCGAAAGCATCGTTGTAGCCCACATGCCCGAGCCTAAGACTTACGACACGCATGTGATAGAGCTATTTGAAACGACCAAACAAATCATCTCGGGCATACGCGCCATACGTCTGCAAAAGAACATTGCCAATCGCGAACAGCTCGCCCTGCAAATACTCAAAGGCGACCATGATAATAGCAACGACAGCGTTATCGTGAAACTCTCGAACCTTACGCAGATAGAACGCGTTGCCGAAAAAGATGCCAACTCGGCCACCTTCCTTGTGGGTACTACCGAGTATGCCGTACCGCTGGGCAACAACATCGACGTAGAAGCCGAACTGCAAAAACTCGAAGCCGATTTGAAATATATGCAAGGCTTCTTACGTACCGTCATGGGCAAATTGAGCAACGAACGCTTTGTAAATAATGCCCCCGAAAATGTCGTTGCCTTGGAACGCAAGAAGAAAGCCGATGCCGAAAGTAAAATAAAATCGATAGAAGAACGTATCGCCGAGCTTCGCAAATAATACGGTTATAAAACCGACGCCGATAGAAATAGGATGCCTTCCCGTCGGGAAGGCATCCTATTTTTACATCAAAGGAGTTACACCGGATATTCCGATACAACTCCTTCGTATAACATCGTTACCGAAACGAATACCAAGCTATCAACCCCTATACAACCCCGTCGTATGGTACATAGAGCGAGATATATGGGTCGGAATAGACTTCCCGGTAACCGTTTCGTCTCATAAACCGCAACAAGACCTCGGCTTTACCTGCCATGCGAGGCCACTCGGCAGCATCGAAATAATCTACCGGCGATAAATCTTCATAATAGAACCGAGGTACGGCTATCAAAGGCAATGGACGGGGACTATTCTCTGAGCGGAACAAACGCTCCTCAAACATCCGTTCGCCCCAGAATGTACCCCAAGGCGAACCCAAATAGGGCTTCAACCCAGTCAGATAGTGCAACATGGGAGCGTTATCGAAAACGAGCAGATAATCGCCCTCTATCTTGTGTGCTTTTACAGCGGCAACCACATCGTCGGTAATCTCGGCGCGTTCGCGCGTCGTATATGTCGTTACACGATCTACTGTCGTCGGACGGTACAGCTTATATATCTTACTGCCTTCATCGAAATAACAATTACTCTGCATCACTACATATAACAGGAAGGTGACACCGGCAATGTAGCATAGATGGCGTTTGTTGACGGCATCGAGACCGATGCGCCACACCCGCCAATGGCTCTCTCTGAACGATACTTCCCACTTCACCGGCTGTCTGAAAAGGCTCACCAACAACGGCATCCCCAACCACAGACACGAGTTGCATACATTGTAATAGGAGTCTCCTCCCATAGGTATCAACAGCAAGAAGACCAACGAGGTAATACCCAGCAGCACCTGCCGGCTCTCTTTATAACGGCTCAACATATATATGACCGTGCCCGAAGTCACGGCTCCCCACATACCGTAGGCATTGCGCGACAACAGGCCGTAGAGCATAGCCACACAGCAAACACCGGCAATCAGGGAGATTCCTTTCACCTTTATCAACTGTGTACTTGCCACATATACCAAGGCCACCAAGAAGCCATATATCGTTATGGTTATAATGCTTTTGTAGGAATAGGCGTAACTCGAAAGAAGATTTGTGATGCTGTGTGTATCGGAGGTATCGCCACTCATGACAAATAACGCCTCTAACGACGATAAGAAAACCGACTGATGTCCCAATAAGAACATCACCCCGCACATCACAGTCAAACCGACGGCCATGCCTGCCACAATGCGCAACATATTACCGGCAGCACGCCAATGTGCACCCGAATACATAGCCTCAACCAACGGCAACAGCACCAGCACAAAGGCCGAGGCGTTAGGCAGGCGGGTAAAAGCATTCAGCATCAAGAAGAAACCTGCCGCATAGAGCCATCGGCTATTTTGCTCTATTCCGCGCAACAAAGCCCACACCGACAGTAAAAACAAAAGCACTGTCAGACAATCGTGATTGAAATAATATAGGCACAAACCCGGCCACAAAATAGATGCAAGGCAACCGAGTACCACGGTCGATACCGGCAAGTAACGCCGTAAAATAGAGAATGCGACAAGCACATTACACCCCGAAACAAGGGCGAAAAAGACACGGAAACCATAATTACCCCACTGTCCGAAAAGCAATTCCCATACCCCGCCCAACAGGCCGGTCAGATAGTAGAGAAAGAGGTATTCCACATCTTCGGGATGGGAAAAAATTTGCTGATAGAATGTGAGCGAAAAGCCTTCGTCGGCATAGTCGAGCCCCTGCAACGCCACCAGCATGTAATACGCCACGGCAAACAACGCCGTACACCACATACTCGTCCGGGGATGCGCCTCGATAGAGGCTATAACGTTTCGTATAGAGCGTTGCAACGACATGGCTCGATTCAGCATTTTTCTATGAGTACCACGGCATAGGCTGCAATTCCTTCCTCACGACCTACAAAGCCCAGCTTCTCGGTTGTAGTAGCCTTGATGGAAACATCCTCGGCATCGGCTCCCATACAATCGGCAAGTACGGCCTGCATTGCGGGTATATGCTTGTTGAGTTTGGGTCGCTCGGCACACACGGTAATATCGGCATTTCCCAAACGATAGCCTTTCGAGGCAAGCAGCTCTATGGTACGGCGCAACAATATCTTACTGTCTATACCGGCATACTCGCCCGCCGTATCGGGAAAGTGATAACCTATATCGCGCATATTGGCAGCTCCCAAGAGAGCATCGCACAAGGCATGTATCACAACATCGGCATCGGAGTGCCCTAGTAAACCGAGTGTATGGTCGATGCGTATGCCGCCCAACCACAACTCTCGCCCTTCGGCAAAACGATGTACATCATATCCGAAACCCACTCTTATCTTCATAGCCATTAGCGACGTATAAGATTCTTGATACCTTCGAGGTCGAACGAGAGAGTGAAACGCAATGTCTGGTCTAACGGGCTGGATGCCGCCGTAGCCAAAAGATATGCAGCATCTATCTGCAATACACTGTATGCAAAGCTGGCGCCGAAAGAGAAGAACTGACGGTTACCCTTGTATTTGTCTTCATAATAGTAACCGGCGCGCAAATAGAACTGACGGTTATAGGCATACTCGATACCCACCGAGAAGTTTATCTCGCGCAACTCTTCGCTGAAACCGCCGGGAGCATCATAGAACGACTTGATGATACCCTCGAAAGGCGACATGTTGTTATACTCTTCCTGCGCAGCCGTATAAGCAGCCTCATCGGTAACAGTATTGCCATTCTCGTCGGTCGTTTGGAACTGATACTCTTGCGGTGCCGTAGGAACAAGCAATTTGTTGACATCGAGGTTGATAGACAATGTATTCTTGGCATCGGCAATGGGAAAAAGGAAGCTCGTACCCAATTTGAGGTTGGTAGGCAGGAACGTCGACTCATTGCCGTTGTCATAAGCTATCTTAGAACCTATGTTCGAGATGTTCATACCCCACGACCATTGGCACTCGTTGCGTGCTATCACGGGATAAGAGGTATAATACCACGATATATCGGCACCGAAAGCCGATGCACCGCTCACACTACCCGTAGCGCTACCGCTCTCGTCGTATTGGAAACCGAGGTCGGAATAGATATAGCGCAATACGACACCCATAGAGAAACTCTCCGACAACTTACGCGAGTAACCAACATCGACCGCCATCTCAAAGGGGTTTATAGAGTTTACCTCATCGCCATTTTGATTGGTAAGTACAATGCTACCCAACGAGAAGTAGCGCAACGATGCGCTGACGGCTTGCGGACTGCCCTCGCCGAACTTCCAATATCCGCTGAGGTTGGCAAGGTATATATCGTTGACGAGTTTGCTCAACCACGGCGTATAGGATATCCCTATACCACCATCGCTGTATGCAAAAGCATACTTCGAGGCATTCCAAAACTGCGAGTTGACATCGGGGTCGGTAGCTGCACCTATATCGCCCATGCCGGCGCCACGCGCATCGGGTGCAATGGTAAGCGACGTAGCTCCCGTATTGACCGGATTAAATTGTCGTACTACCTCGCCTTGTCCATTGGCCATTTGCGGCATCACGATTGCAGCGGCCGCCAGTATGAATATGATTATTTTCTTCATGCGGTAAAAGAGATTACATTAATCACTTTAATAAACAGAAAACAGTTCCGTTTATTGTCCCAACACAACTATTTTTTTGTCGGGTGTAACTATATGATTGTCTCCCACCGTAATATAAGCCCTGCAAAGATAGTCGCCTGCATCTATCTTCTCGCTGCCCGAGGCAATGTTCCACACCGTTTGCAGAGCGGTAGTCTCTTGGGTCCACACCTCTTCGCCGGTATGAGCATCTGCCACAACATAACACACAGTCATACTCTCTTCTACGGCACCGCTCAGGCTCATAGCTACCTGCTCCGCAACGACATCGGTATCGAGACTCAGCTCATAGGCCGTAGATACGGCATCTTCCACGATAAACGACACACTGCGTTCGGCCGAGTTGCCGGCGTTATCGAAGACACGCAACGTAAGCGTGTGGCTGCCCACACTCAGATTGTTCAACGCATAATCTATACTGCCACAGCCGAAGTTCAAAGCCGGCGAGTATTGCCCCGAAAGGTCACTGCAAAGCACCTTACCATCGAGCCACAAAACAGCCCCTTTGCCTACCGACATTTCGCTGACGACAATGCCACTCTCTTCGTCCGATACATCGCAATGGAATACCGTAGACGACGGCACGGCATCGCCCTCAAAGAACGAAGGAGAGTCAATCCATACATTATCTATCACAGGAGCCGTTTCATCAGGTGCGACCGTATCATCCATACCGTCGATAACGAAATCTTCGGTATAGCCTTTTGCCTCGACACTCATATCGTTGCTGTAAGCATAAAGCGAAATCAACCCCGTCCCCCCGTTTTGCAAGCACTGTGCCGGCAACCGGAAGGTAGCCTCGAACCTGCCGTTTACCACCGTATCGGCAGCAAAGGCCAATTTATAGCTGCGAGTATTGAAATTCATTTCGAGCGACGACGTGCCAATGGGTTCTACCGATGTGCCCACGGTCTCGGCATCGTACACTTCATAACATACGACCCCGTTGAAATCCGCAGCCTCTTCTCCGTCAGGCGTATATATACCGCCCGATATTGTTACCGTGCTGTTGGCTTGCAACATAGCTTGGTTGCCATCGCCCACAGACTCGCCGTTGATACGGTCAATGACAATATCATGCGAAGGCAGCGGTATGGCCATGGCCGGGTCACCGATCAAACAATACTTCAATTTATTGGGGTCGCTTACCTTAACGCCGTTGCTGTTTTTCGTGAGCTTCTCTTTGGCGCGGCGCATCACATCGCCCATACGTATCTTACCATCGATGCCGGGAACAAAAAATTCCCGCAGCAACTCACGATTTATATCTTCATTACCATTCGTATATACCGTTCGGGTTGTCGTGAATAGGGCTATGAAACCACCGTTCTCGTTTTTGAAAAGCTCTTCTCCGAACGACAGCTCGTCTTTGTCAAATGGACACACATCGCAAGTGGCCGTAATAAAAATAGGCAGAATCTTGTTTGTGAGCGCACGAGAATCGGCTATGTTCATCAACCCGTCGATACCTTGCGGGCCGGCATGTCCCATATAATCATATAAGATAGTACCCTCATCGAAATCGCGATACATGCGGTCACGAGCGCCCACATACGATTCGCTCTCGGTCGATGCGTATGCACTCTGATAAACCTTATCGATAATCATATACTTTTGGTTGGCCTCGACGGTCAGCTCCGATACATTATCTATCTGACGAATATGTAGGTTACTATCGCCTTTATAACCTATAAAGCAACATTTGTTTTTCCAAAGATTTCTCATAGGTTCTTGCTTGACATAACGCATCAGTTTCTCGTACACCTTACCGGCATCTCCGCTATTCGATACAGGCATACGGCCAACGCCTACCAGCATTACATCAGACGTAAGGTCTTCACCCGAATCATCGGCCAAAAACGCAAAATAATCGTCGGTTACATACGAATAACGCGAGTCGGTACTGCTCTCCGATTGATACGTCACCAACAGACGATTATCTTCATTGTGCATAGCTCCGGCGATAGCACGGTTGTTATACGACCCCCGACCGAACAAGAGCAAATAACGAGGCGCACTGCCGTAACCGGCGGCGGCACGGTCGTAGAACATCTTCATCATACGCCGTATGGCCGTAGCATCGGGCGTACCGCCGGAGAATTCGTTGAATACGGCCAACTGGTCGCATACAATCACCTTCATATTGTCTTGCGTACGGTGATACTCTGCGATGCGTTCGGCCTCTTTTATGAAGTAACGTGTAGTAACTATCACCATATCGGGGATATAGCCTATACCGTGCAGGTTCTGATTTTCTACCACTCCCATATACTGCGGTACGGGCAATTCATCGGCCGTATCGAACGCTACATACTCGACGCGCGACCCTTCGGGTACAAAAGCGAGTTTGCCATCGACCAACGTTGTAGCCACGACATGAGGCTTTACCACGTCTGAAACGTTCCATACGCACACATTGCCGGGGAGCTTGTCGTTTATGTCTATGGCAAAATAGCCATCAGCAGCATCGTCGCGGAACTGCAACTGTCCGCCCTCTAACGACAAATTCCGGTCATAAATCAGCCGTATGAAATCGAGATAATACGAATTGAGCGACCCCGAACCCGAGGAAGAAAACGTCATATCCAATTGTTCAGCAGCGGGGATGGTAAAGAGACGGCGACCCTCCTTGGCATAGGTATAAGAGTCGGATGAACTTACCGAAATAACAGGCTGTAAGCTCTCTCCATTCACCGTCACAGGCAGATTATAGGAAGTAGAGGCATTGGCAGCCAACGCCACATATATCTGCATCTCATCGCCCACAATACCGGGAACTTGCAACGAGAGCGTGGACGATTGCAACAGGTCTTCTCCTACGTACATTCTACCGGTCTGTCCTAAGCACGTACTATCTTTCTCATGCACCATATACTCCTCAAAAGAGGTTATCTGCTGCATATCGGCCGCTATTTCGGTTGCTCTCACCATTTCCATACGCAGCGGAGCGACTCCGGTCGTAAGGAAATAATACGACACATCGGAATAATAATTGTTGGTATGTTCCCAAGATACTGTCGCATTATAATTCCATTGCACCTGTCCCGAAGCATAAAAATACAGGTCGTCTCCATCGACATACGACGGTATCTGCTCCAAATCGTCGGTATCGTCAGCAGCAAATACTTCGGGCAACATGTATCCGTCTTTTCCATAGACACATACCGAAGAAACATCGGCAAAGCCCCATGCCTGCAACGTAGCAGCATCGATGCGGTGTACGCCACGCTCCGAAACAGCAATTTTCACCCATGTACCGCTACTCAGCACCGAGCGGTCGGCATAGTGAGCCGCCGGCAAGGCACAAACTTGTTGAGGGAATGCAACAACAGCACAAACAGCAAAAAACGAGAGATATTTCACTTCTGTCGAAAGAGATGCGCCGATTATCTTTTTCAATAAATTCATATCTTATTTTACATTAAATTCCAAAACCTTGTTGTCGTCTAAATATCCGGTTATATGGTCATTTATGTGTACCGCGCCCACACCTTGCGGCGTTCCGGTATAGATGATGTCACCCATTTTGAGCGTAAAAAAGCGGCTCACATAAGCAATAATTTCGTCTATACTGCATATCATATCGCGGGTATTGCCGGACTGCACCGTGGTACCGTTTATCTGCAATGAGAAGGGGATGCCCTCTTCCAACGGCAGCGTATCCTTATCGACCCACGTTCCCAATGCAGCAGAGCCGTCGAAAGCCTTGGCTATCTCCCACGGAGCACCTTGCTCTCGCAAACGCGCCTGCAAGTCGCGGGCGGTAAAGTCGACACCTACCGTGAGCGCATCGTAGTAGCGATAAGCAAATCGGGGTGCAATATTCTTGCCCAAACGGCAAATCCTGACAGCAACCTCGGCCTCATGCTCTATCCGTTCCGAAAAATGAGGCAAGAAAAAAGGCTTGCCGTCTTTCAGCAAGGCCGTCTCGGGCTTCATAAATACCGTAGGAGCCGCAGGATGCTCCTCACGCCCCATCTCTACATTATGCAACCGATAATTCCATCCTACGGCTAAAATCTTCATTTTATCGACTATTCGGTTATATTGTTCATGCGATTAAACATCACTGCCAAATGGGCATATATCGAGGTATTTTGTATCACGACATTCTCGGGGACATGGATACGGTAAGGAGTAAAATTCCATATTGCCTTTATACCGTTAGACACCATATAGTCTGTCGCCTCTTGCGCACACTCTACGGGCACGGTAAGGATACCTATCTTAGCATTCAGCGCAGCGCGTTGCTCGGCAAATTGCGACACATGATATACCGGTATTCCATTGACATTAGCATGATCGGGCAACTCCCTGACATCGAAACCTGCCACGACATCCAGCCCATATTGCAATAATCCTGTATCCTGCATCAAAGCAGCGCCCAAACGACCTACGCCATAGACGATAGCCCGATGCCTCGATGTGAAACCGAGAAAATCTTCCAGCACATCTACCAACGATGCCACCTCGTAACCCACCCGGGTTTTACCCGAAATATTGATAAAAGAGAGGTCTTTCGCTATCTGCGATGAATCTACATTAATGGCTTTGGATATTTGAGTAGACGATACATATTCAGCACCTTGGCCTTGCATCAACTTCACATAGGCCAAATACCATGGCAATCTTCGCAGCGTAGGCTCGGGCAGCTTTATATTCATATTAGCTTCAAGGTTCGTCATATACATTTCCCTCTCTCAAAAAATAATAGAGTACAAAAATACAAATATTTTTTGAATGCTGCCCGCACCCGTTTTTTCGATTATTTTCAAAAACATACAGACAGCATACATTCGGCAGCCTATCGCCCATCATTGCGACGCTTACCGAGGCGCCACGCACAGTTTCTGCGAACGAGTGGAAATATGCGTATTGTCGGTTGAAATAGTTGCGCGATATAGATAAATTCCACCGGGCACTCTGCCTCCTCCGCTCATGGTAAGGTCCCATGTAATCGGGAAAGTCTTGAACAGGTCAGAACGTCCCTCTTTTTGTGTCTGCCATACAGGCATACCCATGAGGTTATAGACAGTTACAGTCACGGTCACGATACCATCGGGACGATCATGCTCCAAGTAGAAATTTGTCGACGTTCGAGCCGGATTCTGGTCGGCATAGATTTTATATATTTCGGGCTCCAAGCCGGTTTGTACGACAAAATCGAGTGTCGCTGTCGATGAATTGCCCTCATTATCCCACACTCTGAATGCCAAAGTATGTGAGCCATCCTCCAAACCGCTCAACGGATAATATACCTCGCCCGCCATTCCCGTAGTATCGGGCGTATAATAACTGCTTACATCCGAATAGGCTTTGCGCCCATCTATCGTTACCGTCATGGTATGGCCTATTCCCGACGATGAAACATTGATACCCGACGAGTCCGACACTGCTGCAATAAGCATAGGCGATTCGTTAACAATATCGCCGTTTTGGAAATTGCTTGTGTTCAAATACAGATAGAGAATATCAGGACCTATCGTATCGGTCTGCGGACGCGACGAAGAGCCGCCTATCTTTATCATCTCGGTAGAACCGCTCGCTTCACGCCCATAGGCATCGTATGCGTAAAGGCTTATCAAACCGCTTTCGTTCGAGAAACTTGTCTCTTTGGGCATGGTAAACGAGAGGCTGAAAGTACCGCCATCGACATTGGCACGCCCCGAGAAGAGTTTGTTGGAGCGTTCCTTAAACTCCACCTGCACACCGTCCTCGTAACCGTTCGAGAGCGTTGTCTCGGCTGCGTCATAAACGTTAACCATAACAAGGCCGTAGAAATCCTCGGCAAGCTCTCCGGCAGGTGTAAGTATCTTACCTTCAAGCGACACCTTCGAACGTGCTTCAAGAGTAATGGCACTCCCTATGGGCTTTCCGTTTATCCGTGTCACACTCACCTTATAAGAAGGATAGCCCAACCGCATGGCAGGGTCGCCCAATAACGAATATACCAACTTGTTACTGTCTGGCGAATGATAACTCTCGGGATTTTTGAAGTACAAGTCGGTGATATAATTTTTGGCTTTGGCAATAATCTCGCCTATGGGATAGACATTGCCATTCTCGTCTTTCTCGAAAAGATATTGCGCCAAAGCATTATTCAACCGTCCGTTTTCGTTTATCCACGCCACGCGGGTCGAAGAAAAAAGAGCTATTGCACCGCCAAATTCGTTAAGGAAAAATATTTCTCCTCCCGATTCCTCCTCCGAGTCGTAACGACTGAAATCGCATGTCGCCGTTATCATAAAAGGCAGGTTTTTGAGGTACATGGAACGTATATCGGTAATGTTCAGCAAGTCTTCGCCCGTCCACCCTACCGAGTTGGCATGCCCCACGTAATCGAGCACAAGCTGCCCCTCTTCGAGCAGTTGCATCATACGACGTTTGGCATCGGGATAAGTACGCCCCGTAGACGTCTGCGACTCGGGGTAAGCATCTATATAGACTTTATTCACCACAAGATCTGAGCGGTCGGCTTTCCAATACGTTTCGACGCTCTCGGCTTGACGCATGTGTGTCCCCGAGTTACCATCGTCGGCCACCAAGATGGCTTGGTTGCGCCATGCTCCGTAATTAGGTTGCGTCACATACTTATACAGTTTCTCTACCACCACCTCAGCCTCGCTGTTACTCTTTACAGGGAAACGGCCTACGGCAATGCACATTCTATTCGAGCCGTTGTTCGTTGAAACAGAGTCACTAAGATAAGTAAAAAAGTCGTCGCACACATACGAATATGTTTCATTATCGCTGCGTGGATTCTGATAAGTAAGCAAGGTGGGATAGCCACAATTACGCACTTCGCTGATAATACGTCGGTTATCATAGAAGCCTCGGCCAAACAGCAATAAATATTTCACCTGCGTGCCGGTAACATCGGCCTGCGAACGATCGTAAAACATCTTCATCAACCGGCGATATGCTACGGCATCGGGAGTTCCCGACGAAAACTCATTGAAGACAAGGTCGTGATCTATCACAGCTACATTCATGCTATCGACACTTTCGTGCAATGCAGCCACACGGTCGGCATAAGTAAGGAATTGCCGTGGTGCAAGTATCACCATATCGGGGGTATCCATGCCGTGCAAATCTTGATTCGACAACGCACCTACACCCGTGGGCGAAGGAAACGATGAAGCCGGGTCGAAAGCAATATAATCATGCAGACACTCAACCGGCGAGAAGCGTGCTTTGCCATCGGTCACCTTCACAGCTACCTGTTGCGGACAATATTGCGTTGTAATATCCCACACGATACACCGCTCGTCGAAATTCCCTATAACAAACGTACCGCCCGCGGGGAAATCATTGTTACGGAACTGCACCGCTCCGTCGTACAATCGCAAATCACGCTTATATTGCAATTTTATATAATCAAGGCGGGCTTCTATCGTCGTTCCGGCTGGTTGATAAGTAACGGTAAAAACATCATTCCCGTCATTCGACGTTACATCGGCTTCGGGCGAAATATATTTCATAAACTCGTATGTGGCATCGCTGTTGGCTCCGATGTTCCAACCCGTCCCCGACGACACCTGACGGTTGTTATGATACAGTTTCAGGGTAGCACCTCCACCCGTCACCTTGGCACCGAAAGCCACTTCGACACGAAGCGTATTATTTACTATACCGGGGGTTGAAAACGAGAAACTTTGCGACTGCGTATATCGGAAGTCCTCTCCGAGAAATACCCTGCCGCTCTTACTGAGCGAAGCCAACTCTTGCTCGTGCAGGGTATATCCGTCATAAACACTAACCTCCTCTCCTGTCATGGAACTGTTAAGCGAGGCTTGTGCAGGCTCTGCTGCTTGAACATTGCTCTCGGTAATAAAATAATATCCGGCCGTCGAGTAGGTATTCTGCCTATGTAACATATCCCCCAAAGAAGGGTCATACCACCATGAAACCGTTCCTTGTGCATAGAATAAGATACGATTATTGTAATGTACGACAGGTATCTGAGGCAAGTCGTCGACATCGTCGGGTCTTACCGTCTCGGGCAACATAGCGCCTCCATAGCCGTATATGCGCACCCGCGAAGGGTCGGTAAATCCCCACTCGCGCAAACGGTTGTAACTGATTTCGTGTATGCCGCTATTGGTAACCGATATTTTATACCAATATCCCGACGACAATACCGAATGCTCGGCATAGTGCGACACCGGCAGTGCGGCAGCACGTTCCGTGCCCCCCAAGACGGCGCACACTACTGCTATTGTCACAATCCATGCAACATGACAGAGTGAAGCAACTTTACAAAAAAAGCGTTTCAACGTATATCTAAGCAACATTTCTATCTTTTTCTTCTAATCTTAGAAACGGCGTCATTGTCATTTTATTGCATCACGTCACAATTACTGCACGTAAAAATTATTGTCACTGTCACCATATAAAAACAACATGCCCCCCAAAGCCGGACAAAAAGCTTGCGGGGGGGCATGGCTGCCACGTTTTTTTTCTTATCTCTTTACGATTTTCAGCGATACCGCATAACCATCAGCAAGTACTACCCTCAGCAGATACGTGCCTTGCGGAATACGCGAAACATCGAGCATACGATTATCGCCACGTACATCTTTTGCCACGCGTCCCTGCATATCGATGAGCTGCAAACGGTCTATCGTCTCACGCGACGATATATACAACACATCACTCGCAGGTACAGGATATGCCTTTACTTCGGCATATTTCATTGCGGGTATAAGCCCTACACCCGAATTTTTCTCCACTGTAAGCTGTATGAATGCCGTCACATCGCTGCCATCTACTGCTGTCGCCATAATGGTAACCAAACCATCTTGGGCATTATTTTTGGCAGTAACTACGCCATAAGCATCGACACTTGCATACTCTTCGCCATCGACAACCTCCCATACCACTTGCGCATACGAAGCTGTCACGGGGAGTACCTCGGCATACAAATATGCCACCGGATTTTCGGGCGTTAACGCATCGACATTACCCACGGTCAGTATTCTCAACTGCTCGACATAGGTAATATTGCGAGCATCACCCGAATATACCACATTCGACCTCACACTTTCGTCGGCAGCAGCCAACGACATATAACCCGAAACATCGGGATAGTAATTCTCTACGGGATGGATTTCAAGCGCATAATAAGGCTCGGCGTCTACCGACGCATCGACATAACTTGTAGCGGCACCCGACAAGGTTGCTATCTCGTGCAGAGCATCGGGCGATGCGCCCCGCAATATACGATAAGATGCTATTTCACGCCCTACATAGCCATTCCATATCAGATTGTAATTACCCGCTATCATACCCCTGTTGATTGTCAGCAACACGGTTTGGTGTATATCGCTCATCGGGCTTATCGTTCCATCGTTCATCAGCATGGCTATGGCATATCTTTCACTGCGCACCGTATTGTCGGAGGCCGTATCGACAAACCGTCCTTCTGCTTTGGGGCGACGACCTATCTCAATGAAATCATTCAGATATGCCCCTTCCTTATAAATTACGATATCACTGCAATCGGCATCCATCCATGCGGCATTCCATGTCACGACATTCTTTGTGCCTTCGCTCTCCACCAATGACAGCACGGGAGGCGCAAGCTCGGGAAGGACTTGCAGCGTACACTGGTGCACCTTGGTACACCCATTGAGCCCTACAGCAAGCGTCAGGGTACGCTCAGTAAGCTCGGGATGCCCTACAATACGCGCCGTAGCCCGTATCATACCGGGTTCACCCACCACTTCGATATCCTCGCCGTCGCGTTCTTCGCCACTCAGCGACCATGCAAAGGTAGCATTACGCGGCACATCGGGCAATGTAATAGCGAAATCGGCATTATAGAATACCCGTTCGGGTGCGATAAAGACAGCATTGTAATCGGGCTGCACTGCGATGTTTACCATCGACTCAGCACCATCCACAGTCACCGTCACCTGCTTCACGCCATCGCTCTTCCATACCACGTCATAAGGGCCGTAACCGCTACCCGACAACACCTCGCCTCCGGCAAAATCCCACTCTGGCACTACATCATCTGCCACTGTGCCTTTATAAACTATCGTTGCCACTTCATCAGAACATACCGAGCGAGGTGCTTCGAGCAACGGACGACTTTCTATCTTAACAGTTACAGGAGCCGAAAAATCGGAGGTTTCGCCCCATAAATCTATTGTCTGTATCTGTATCTGTATCTCCAACTCACCGACGGGTAATCTGTCGACCGGTATTTCATACCGTGTCGCAACAGGATAATAATATTGTGTCACGCAGCCTCCGGTTGCCGACGCGGAAATACCGGCCAACAACGGACCTGTCGTATTGCTGCCGGCATTAAACGGCGAAATAATATAACTGTCATCGCCGCTTGCGCCTTTTTTCTTGACCGACAGGTTATAACGCAACTTCGACGACGGGGTTTCGGCATCGACAGCAGGATTCCACTCTATCAACAACGAATTGTCGGTTTGCACGGCCGTTACCATCGCAGGTGTCTGCGGCGGCGTATTGGTCGTTTTTGTCAAGTTGTCGGCCATATAGAGATACGACGCGTCATCAGTAGTATAGCCGGCATATACATCCGGAGCCTCCCCGTTGGCCAATGTTGCCATGGCTATGCTGTTATGATACCGTATTCCGGGCGTCACAAAACCCCGGTTGTACACGCCCTGTGCATCTATGAATACACCATACAGGCCCACCGAGTCTTGCTGCAATTTATTATAGGCAAAGAAGAAGATATCTTCATACCCATTGTTATCCATATCGAACAGACAACATTCGGTAGGCATCGGTATGTCGGTTACATCGTCTCCCATCGCTATCTCAAAGCCGGGCACAAAACGCAGATTCTCCTCGTTATAAAGCACCAGCACCGTATGTTTGTCTTGGAAGAATACCATATCCAGATAACCGTCGCCATTCAGGTCCGACAGGATGGGTTCGAGGTGCAGATTATAATTCCATTCGCTCGTGACAGGCTCCTCGATAGGTATCGTCAATGTCTCGAACTCAAAGTTTCCTTTGTTGCGATACACCGTCAGGGCAGTATAGTCGCTACCGTTTCGCTGCAATTCTCCCACATTGTCCCATAAGCCGTCACGGTCCCAGTCTATATACACCGACGACATATACATGTCTTTCATCTTCGTCTGCGTGAAGGTTCTGTTATCCTCATTTCGATATACGTAATTGTTGTCGGAAATAAAATCCACAAAGCCGTCGTTATCAAGGTCTATGGCCTCCGACACCAGCATATATTTGCCGTTGTCGCTCCCGTCACTTCCTATTACCGTAATATCGGGAGATGAATTTTTAGAGAAGTTGCCATTCTCTTCATTCTCCAACATGCCACCTATGCTGTAACGGCCTACCTGGGTATCGTATATGTTATACAACAAATCGGCAAGGCCATCCATATTCATATCTATCCACCGTGAATACATTATGTCAAGCCCCTGATTGAATATACCCTTGGCTTTGCCGAACGTACCGTCACCGTTGTTTTTATACAACCCGTCGTCTTTCACAAAATCGGTAAGGCCGTCATTGTCGTAGTCATAGAAGTTGCGCTGCGAAGCTATGTTCTCTGTAACAAAGGGGGTATATTCCCCCAATCCGACATGATTGGCCAATACATTCACGGTTTGTGAACTTCTTGCCGTCGTTCCGTCGGCAGCCGTGACCACGAGCGTAAGCACTTTGTACCCGGCCGTATTCCACTCTATACAAGCCTTGCCCTGCTCGTCCGATACCACGGCGCCATCTCCGGCATCCCAACTGTATGCCAATCTGTCGTCGTAGGTATAATATACCGTCAGCGTGTCTACCGTCGATATCTGCGTAGCCGACATCGTGAAGTCGACCGGCAGATAGGTATGCACAAAACTTATCTCGTCGCTCCACGGCGAGCCGGCATGGTTGGGGTCGACCGCCTGCACACTCACATAGTAAGTGCCGGGCTTCCACGAACGAATATCCAGCTCTCTACCCAGGAAGCTCCCGGCATTGCCGTCGACAAAGTTCTCACGCCTACCGTCGGCATGGGCATAGCCTTTCACCTTATCATCCTGCCCGGGTTGCGAGCCGATGCGTATGGCGTAAGTAAGGTCTTTACTGCTGCTTTCGGCATCGGTAGCGGCATTCCATGAAAGAATGAGCTTCCCGGTAGAAGGCCTGTAATCGGCACGCAAGCCCGTCGGCGCGGCAGGGAGAGTATTGACCCGCCCGGGAACCTTGGCCACACTCGCTGGCATAGGCAGGCTGTTAAAATCGGGCGAAGCACTTAGCCACACCTCGGCATACCCGTCGTTATCGAGGTTCTCGGCATGAATCGACCAATGCGACAGAGCCGCATAGTCGGGATAGTCGGGACGCAAGGCGTTATAGTAAGTCGTCGTAACCGAGAAAAGCTCCTCGGCCTCACCGAACGACAGGTTTCCATTACCGCGCCGCAACATCACCTGCACCTCATAATCGTCATATTGTATATTAGCCGGTACGGGGTTGTCATAAGAGAAAAGCAAGAGGTCGTAATAACCGTCATTATCCACATCGCGACAAAGCGAATATTGCCAGCGATGCTCCTGATACTCTTCGTGACGCGTGAAGTTACCCGTGCCGTCATTCTCGAAAAAGAGCGTGTAACAGGTCTCGCCATCGGTATTCAGCGAACTGAATGTCAACAGGATATCCACATCGCCATCCTTGTCGAAGTCGTAACACCACACGGGATTGTCGGCTGCGAGGTTATCTATCAGAGTCTCCTCACGAAACTCGCCGCCCCCTTCATAGAGCAACGTCTTCACCTCATTCAACTCGCCGCCATACACAATATAATCTACAATGTCGTCTCCGTTCAGGTCCTTTGCCACCACCGTACCGCCCACTGTCGATACCACATAATTCCCCTCGGGCGTACCGTAATAGAGCGTACCCGACGCCGTCTCCAACAAATCGACATAACCGTCGCGATTGAGGTCAATCGTCACATTGGGTGAAGTAATAGGTACAGGGGTACTGGATGGTTCGAGAGCGGCTCCGGTAAGTATACTGCGGGGGTCTCCGGCCGGATTCTTCCCTACCGCTGCCGACTCCTGCATCTCCATCCACGAAGCCGAATCGAAATCGCCCTGATAATCTTCGTACGCCCACAAATCCATTTGCCACGATTTCCATACACCGTCAACCAGATGCTTCCATATAAGGTAATAACCGCCCTTGTCCTCTACGGCTTCGGCAGCGCCATCGCCGTCGGCATCCCAAAGCGGATAGACAAGCATCCTTTTGACCTCATGTGCCGAGCCGTTGCTTACCACCGTATTCTGCACATTCCGTCCATAATTTTCTTCCGAGTAAAGCGCTATATCGACGATTCCGTCACCGTTGACATCGCTTATGCCGACAACTTCCCCATACTGCATATAATCTACAATCTGCTCCTTTTCGGGCAAAAGCACGAAACTTTGCGAGATACCGTCATAGAATTGCAATTTGTCGGAATAATTCGACATATACACAAACTCTTTTTCTCCATCACCATCAAAATCATAGAATGCCACGGGTGAAGGGAATGCCACATCAAATTGTTGTATCTGGGCAAATGCCGGTATGCCCAATACAATACTCAAAAAAATAATCCCTACGTTTTTCATATCTGTACATTTTTCGATTAAACTCACTTCCGAGAATAATCATATTAATAGCGTAGGCAATTTACGAGCTTTTCATCCATAAAAAGGTGTCAATTCGTCAATTTTATCATATCAAATAGTAAAACAACGGCTTTTCTCATATCTGTAAGATGCTATTAAACAATTTTACTGTCAAACATGCAAAACAGCCGTCAGAACAAACTTCGGCAGTCGCAACGACACGCTTCGGCAACGACAACGACAGCATCGCAAATTACGTAAGAAAAAACGGTGTATATAGTACATATTTTCCCGACCGAAATCGTATCATACCGGCGGCGACAAAACCCAAATAAAACTTAAAACGTCCCACCGAAAAAAATAATCTCTCCGTTTTTTTCATCCGTTACGGCTTGTTGTCGTACTTTTGTAGAGACTCAAAAGCACAACGACCCATGGCAAACAACAACGACTGGAAAGATAGGCTCAATGTAGTATATTCGACCAACCCCGACTACAAATACGATACCGGCGAACAGGCCGAAGCCGAGACCCTTCCCCCTGCCCGGCAGAACCTCCGCATCAAGCTCGACAAACGCAATCGCAACGGCAAGGCCGTCACCCTCATCACCGGTTTTATAGGGACAGAAGCCGACTTGAAAGCTCTTGCCAAGATGCTGAAAACGCATTGCGGCGTAGGAGGCTCCGACAAGGACGGCGAAATTCTCATACAAGGCGACCATCGGCAGAAGACGCTCGAACTGCTGACCCGTGCAGGCTACAAAGCCCGTATCATATAATAACACCCATGTTAGACATCTATAAGGCTTCTGCCGGTTCAGGAAAGACCTACACGCTTACCTTAGAGTATATCAAAATGCTACTCGGCAAGCGCGACGAGAACGGCCGGTACCAATTCTACAACAACATCTCATCGCCTCACCGGCGCATTCTCGCCGTCACTTTCACCAACAAAGCGACTGACGAGATGAAGCAGCGCATCGTCAAGCAACTCGACTTGCTATCGCACGATACCGCCCATGCGCCCTATTGCCAACCGTTGTGCGAGGCTTTCGGCTGCACGGAAAACCGACTGCAACAGATTGCACAAACGGTGCTATACCAGCTTCTGCATGACTTCTCGGCTTTCAATATAAACACCATCGACAGTTTCTTCCAACAAGTACTGCGTGCCTTCACCCAAGAGGTAGGCCTGCAAGGGGGCTTCGATGTGGAAATGGACAATGCCTTCGTCACCGCCACGGCCATCGACCGCATGCTCGACGACCTCGACGATAGCGCCAACAACGACCTCTTCAACTGGCTCATTCGCTACGCCGAAGAGAATATCAAAGAGGGCGGTACATGGGACATCTACGGACATAACAGCGATAAAACCGACATCCAGCAATTAGCTCGCGAACTTTCATCGGAAAATTATAAAAAACACCGCGACCTGTTACTGGATAAAAAGCGCGACGACTTCACGGCATACCTCAAAACGATGCGCAACCTCTGCACCGACTATCGCAACACGCTGCGGACATACGCTTTGCAAGCCCGCGACGCCATTGCCGGGACAGGCATCGACACCGAGCTGTTTACCTACAACTGGACAAAGCGGCTCGACCTCTTCGCCAATCCTCACGCTGTCATCTCTACCGAAGAAGACGTAATGCGCTTCCTCAAATATGCGACCGACCGTGAAAAATGGTTTGCCAAGACCAAGATAAAGAAAAGCGGCATCGATACAGAGGCTGTCATCGCAGCCATCGCAGCCCCCATCGAGGCCGTCGCCAACCATTTGGGCGAACCATACACGCACTATCGCACCGCCATAGAGTGCTCCCAGCACCTCTATGCTCTGGGCATACTCGCCGACATCGACAAGTATATCATGGAATACGAGCAAGAGCACAACACACTTTTGTTATCGAAAACATCCGAGATACTCAACGGCATTATCAACCAAAGCGACGCACCCTTCATCTACGAAAAGTTAGGCACCCGCATCGAACACTATCTCATCGACGAGTTCCAAGACACCTCGCGATTGCAATGGCAAAACTTTGAACCGCTCGTCACGGAAAGTCTCGCCAACCACAACGACAACCTCATCGTGGGCGATGTAAAACAGAGCATATACCGCTGGCGCAACTCCGATTGGAGGTTGCTGCACAAGGCTTTCGACGCCGACCGCAACCCGCTTTTCGTACATCACGACATGGAGACCAACTGGCGCAGCTGTGCCGAAATAGTCACATTCAACAACACTTTCTTCAAGAAAGCTGCCCAACTGTTGCAAGAAAGTCTCACCGATAAAATCAACCGGTCGCTGGCCGGCGACCGACCCGAACCCGAGATAGCGGCAGCATACGCCCGCCTCACGCAGAAGGTGGCACCGACCAACAAAAATTCGAGCGGCCGCGTCGCCATACACTGGCTGAAAAAAGAGGGATCGAAAAAAGAACTTTTCTACAACGCCGCAGAGTTACGCATCCCCGCCCTGCTGCAAGAGCTTTTCGAGAAAGGTTACCGCATGCGCGACATCGCCTTTCTTGTAAACACCAATACCGAGGCCAAACGCATCGTCGAGTTTCTGTTGGCACTCAGCGCCGAGGGCTCCTCCTCGTTGCGCGATTTGAGGGTTATATCCGACGAAGCGTTACTCATCACCAACGCACCGCCCATCAAGCTCATCATGGGTATGCTGCGGCACATCAACCGCCCCGACGTTCCCATCTACGAGTTGTTCCTATCATACGAACACGAACTGATGCGGCTGGCCACCCGACACGGCGAGAGCCGGGCTTTGGCAGCCTACTTCGAGCAACGACGCCAAAACAGACTGCTCGACAGCGACCTGCAAGAGTTTATCGACAGCATACAACAACTGCCGCTCTTCGAGATGTGCGAACGCATCATCGACTACTTCGCCCATTTCGGATACACCGAACGATATGTGGCATACATCGAGGCTTTTCAGGATATTGTGACCGACTATTGCCGCACGCACAATGCCGACCTGCACTCCTTTATCACATGGTGGGATGCCAAGGAGAAACGCTCCCGAGACCATGCCGACAGCTGTTTTGCCATCAAGTCGCCCGACGACCTCGATGCCATACGCGTGCTCACCATCCATAAGTCGAAGGGGTTGGAATTTCCCGTAGTCATCATTCCCTACGCCATGTGGCCTCTCAATCGCGAGAACAAAAGCATCTTATGGTGCTCTGCTCCCGAACCGCCCTTCGACCAAATGCCGGTGCTGCCACTCACATACAGCAGCAAAAGGCTCTCCGACACGCTCTTTGCCCGACAATATTTCGAGGAAAACATCAACTCGCACATCGACAGTCTCAATCTGGCATACGTCGCCTTTACCCGCGCCATCGAGTCGCTGATTGTCTTCGCACAACTCCCCTCCCTGCCGAAAAAAGGGGGCGACAACATACAATTAAGCACCATGAGCGACCTGATATACAACGTCATCACCGCACACGACGCGACGCCTGCCGACGACAACGAAATAGACCTGTCGGCCTTCTTTACCGAAGGCGACGACGAAGCGACCTTCGATACCGGCAACAAACCGCGAACCGCTGCGCCCTGCACCGAGGCCGAGCGCCCCATGCAAGAGAGCACCTACAACATCGTACTGCCCGGCAACCGCATGCGGCTCCGGCTCAAATCGACGGGTATCACCGGCAACGACGCCCGCGACTATGGCACACTCATGCACAACATCCTCGCCGAAATACGTTACTACGACGACATAGTCCCCACCGTGCGGCGATTTGTCGGCGAAGGCTCCTTGCCTGCTTCCGACGAGGCCTCTACCGTAGCCCGACTGCAACAGTGGCTGTCGCTGCCCGAGACACGGCAGTGGTATGCACCCGGCATCACCGTCCTTACCGAGACCGAGATACTGCAACCGCAATCGGTCTTCTACCGCCCCGACCGTGTCATCATCGACGGCGACCGCGTGGTCATCATCGACTACAAGTTCGGCAACATCGAACGCGACGCCACCTACCGCAAGCAACTTGCCAACTACATGGCATTGGTTCGCGACATGGGCTACCCGCAAGTCGATGGGTTCCTCTGGTATCTCTCGTTAGAGAAAATCGTACAAGTCTGACACTCCGCTTCTATACCTCAGCATAAAATACGCCCCTGCTGCCATATATCGCAGCAGGGGCGCGTCGTTTATTATGTTGCAAGCCGTGTTATTTCAGTCCGCGACCGCGCAGTAAAGCGTCGGGGTTGGGTTGTGCGCCACGGAAGCGTACATAGAGGGTCATAGGCTCTTCGCTGGAACCTTTTTCGAGGATGTTGGTGCGGAAAGCGTCGGCCGTAGCCTTATCGAATACACCATGCTCTACAAAAGCGTCGAAGGCATCGGCATCGAGCACCTCAGCCCACAGATAGCTGTAATAGCCGGCACAATAGTCGTTAGAGAAAATGTGCGTGAAGTGGGTGCTGCGATAGCGGTAGCATATCTCGGCCGGGAGACCTATCTCGGTGGCAAGCTCTTTCTCGAAAGCACGCACATCGAAGTTGCTATAATCCGTCAACTCATGCAGACGCATGTCGAGGATGGCAGCAGCAAGGAACTCGGTGGTGGCAAAACCTTGGTTGAATTTCGACGAGCGTTCTATCTTCTCTATCAACGAATCGGGTATCACCTCGCCCGTTTTGTAGTGGCGGGCATAGAGTTTCAGCACCTCGGGATGTGTAGCCCAATGCTCGTTTATCTGCGAAGGCAGCTCCACGAAGTCGCGAGCCACATTCGTACCGCTCACCGACGGATAGTGCATGCGGGTGAGCATACCGTGCAGTGCATGACCGAACTCGTGGAACAACGTCTCTACCTCCTCGATGCTCAGCAACGAAGGTTCTTCGGCCGTAGGTTTCGTAAAGTTGCATACATTATATACTACGGGACGTACATCGGTACCGTCGGCAGCCGTATAAGCCTCGCGGAAGTTGCTCATCCAAGCACCGCCGCGCTTGCTGGCACGGGGGAAGTAGTCGCAATAGAACACAGCCAAATGCTTGCCATCGGCATCGAATACCTCGAATGCTTTCACATCGGGATGATATACGGGCAGGTCGGTGCGCTCTTTGAAAGTAACGCCATAGAGTTTCTCTGCTACCATGAAAGCTCCTTCACGCACGTTGTCGACCGAGAAATAGGGTTTCAACTCATCTTCGTTGACAGCATATTTTTCCTGACGCACCTTCTCGGCATAGTACGACCAGTCCCACGGCGCGAGCTTGAAGTTTCCGCCCTCGCGGTCTATGATGCGTTGCATGTCGGCAATTTCCTCTTTGGCACGGGGTACGGCATATTTCCACACGTTCATCATCAGCGCATTGGCGGCCGAGTCGGTCTTGGCCATACGGTCGTCGAGGGCAAAGGCAGCATAGGTGTCGAAGCCCAGCAGACGAGCCTTCTCCAAACGCAAAGCGAGCATTCGTTTTACAATCTCCTTGTTGTCGTTGGCATTATCGTTATCGCCACGCATGATATAGGCCGTGTAGAGCTTCTCGCGCAAGTCGCGGTTATCGGCATATTGCAGGAAAGGAACGCGGCTGGGAGCCGAGAGGGTAAAGAGCCACTTGCCATCATATCCGGCAGCGGTTGCCTCCTCGGCAGCAGCGGTAACCACGCTCTCGGGGAGACCCGAGAGGTCGGCTTCGTCCTCTATCACCAACTCAAAAGCATTGTTCTCGGCCAGTACGTTATTGCCATACTGCAAACCCAGCGTAGCCAGCTCGCTGTTGATGTCGCGCAACTGGGCTTTCTGCTCGGCCGTAAGCAAGGCACCGGCACGTACAAAGTCTTTATAATAACGCTCCAAGAGGCTTTGTTGCTCTACATCGAGCGTCTCTTTGTCTTTATTGTCATACACTTGCTTGATGCGCTCGAACAATGCCTCGTTCATGAGCATATCATCGCTGTGCGACGAGAGCATCACCGAAGCCTCCTCGGCAATCTGTTGCAAAGTATCGTTGTTCTCAGCTTCCAAGACACTGAAAAATACAAGGCTCACATCGTTGAGCATCCGGCCGCTCAGATCGAGGGCGGCAATGGTATTGGCAAACGTGGGAGCTTCAGGATTATCTATAATAGCCTGAATCTCCACATTGTGGCGATTGATACCTTCTTCAAAGGCCTGCAAATAGTGTTCATTCTCTATTTGCTCGAAAGGAGGCACGCCAAAGGGCGTATCATACCCGCTCAGGAACGGGTTTACTTTTGCATTCTGACATCCGATCATCGTCAAACAGATCAGGGTTGGAAATAATAATTTTTTCATTGTGTGTATTTTGAGGTGTTATTATATTCTCTCTACGGCACGTGCGCTATTGCGTCCGTTGCAAAAATAGCACTTTCTTTCTTTTATACAAACTTATTTTTATGCAAATTGCGTTTCTACAAACCTCTCGCGAAAGCAAATTCTGTTTTCGGTTGGCTCTATGCTCATCTTCCACTATTTTGGGGTAAGACAAGTTGCGGCACGGTATAGCCAAATGTCGAAAACTGCGTTTCCCATTTGTCTCTGCTTTCGACTTTCGCTACCGTTGATTCCTCGAAGATAAGATGCAGTTCGACAATACCTACGCTCAAAAGCAAGTTTTTGGCTTGGTATTGCTCTCTTCTTTCGTTATCTTTGTGGCGAAATTTTCATTTTATACAAAATGCTTGTTACTGAATTGTTGCAAAATCCCACACGTACAGGATTCTCTTTCGAAATATTACCTCCATTGCGAGGCAGCTCCATAGAACGCACGTTTGCCACCATCGACATGTTGCGCGAGTTCGAACCGGCATACGTCAACATCACCTCGCACCGCAGCGAGCTGGTCTATAAAGATACGCCCGACGGTCTGTTCCGCCGCGTCTCGGAGCGCGTACGTCCCGGCACGGTTGCCGTGGCTGCCGCCATACAAAACCGTTACGGACTCACGGCCGTACCGCACCTTATATGCAGCGGGTTCACAGCCACTGAGACCGAGTATGCCCTCATCGACCTGCAATTTCTCGGCATCAACAACCTGCTGGTACTGCGGGGCGACAAAGCCAAACACGAAAAGCAATTTACCCCCATGCCCGACGGACATGCCCACGCCATAGAACTTGCACAGCAAATCAACCGTTTCAATGAAGGGTACCTCTTGGATGGTACTCAGATGGAAGCACCTGTGGCACATCCCTTTGAATATGGCGTAGCCGGGTATCCCGAGAAACACGACGAAGCCCCCAATCTCGACGAAGACATACGTCGCCTGCGGGAAAAGGTCGATGCCGGTGCCGGGTATGTAGTAACACAAATGTTCTTCGACAACGACAAATATTTCTCTTTTGTCAAACGCTGCCGCGAAAACGGAATCGACGTACCTATCGTACCGGGACTGAAACCTATCAACCTCCTCTCGCAACTCACCGTACTGCCCAAAATATTCCACGTAGACCTGCCTACCCCGCTCGCTACCGAGCTGGCACGATGCAAAAGCAACGAAGAGGCTACCGAAGTGGGCGTCGAGTGGTGCACCATGCAGGCTCGCCAACTCATCGCAAGCGGTGTGCCGTCGATACACTTCTATTCGCTCATGGCAGCCCGTAGCGTAGCCCGAGTAGCCCGCGCTGTATACTGATCGTACAAACCTTATTCCTATACTTATTCCTATATATTTTATGGAACTCACAAAAGAACTCCGCTGGTGCGATGCTACCAACTGCGCCATCACCGTATGCGATGCACAAGGCATCATTCTGTATATGAACGACAAAGCCAAAGAGACTTTTGCCAAACATGGCGACCTCATAGGCCATAACCTCTTCGACTGCCACAGTGCCGCCTCACAAGAGAAAATAAAAGAGATGCTCGCCACAGGCCACTCAAACGCCTATACGATAGAGAAACAGGGCGTAAAAAAGATGATATATCAAACACCGTGGAGAGTCGACGGCAAGATATGCGGCATGGTAGAAATTTCAATGGTCATCCCCAACGAAATACCTCACTACGTACGCAGCTGACAATACGTATAGAACCACTGCGGCAACATTTTCTCCATGACACGCTGTTGCAACGGCAGCTGTCATATCCTCATCGGCAGACTGCATAAGCCAACATAACAGGCTCATTGCAGCCATAAGGTTTTTTGTTATAAAAATAATAATAAGAGGTGTCTCGGTCGAGCCATATCTGAAATTTTCTTTTCGTTTGTCTCTTCGCTCGACTTTCACTATATTTTGATAATATAGGAGGCGTCTCGGTCGAGCCATATCTGAAAAATTCTTTTTCATTTGTCTCGACACTCGACTTTCACTATATTTGCAGAATTTCAATACACACAATATAGAAGAAATATGTTTAACCTTCGGAATATACTGACAAGCATCGCTCTGCTCTATACGGCAACCGTATGCGCCGACATGCCTCGCGACTACTATCCCGACAACATCGAGGGTCGTAACCGCGGCGACTTAAAAACGGAGCTGCACAAACTTATTAAAGAACACGTACGCATCCAATACGGCGCAAACGGCACATGGGTGGTATTTCGCCAAAGCGACATCCGTCCCGACGGCTCTATATGGGATATGTATTCGGGCAACGTCCGCTACTTCCCGGCATCAGGTTCGCATCGCGATATGAACATAGAGCACAGTGTACCCAAAAGTTGGTGGGGCGATTCATACCCCTACACAGTAGATGCCTCTTTCGATCTGCACCACCTCGTACCGGCCGATGCCGACGCCAACTCGGCTAAATCGAATTACGCGCTGGGAGAGGTTGACGGCACCGCCTCGTATGACAACGGCTACACCCGAATAGGCAAAGCAACAGGCATGCCGTTCAACGTATTCGAGCCGCACGACGAGTACAAAGGCGACTTCGCTCGCATGTACATGTATTTTGTCACCTGCTACCAAGACTACACATGGGTATCGGCAGGCCCTAACATGTTCACCACAGGCACATACCCTACCCTCAACAACTACTCGCAAGAGCTTTTACTCAAATGGCACCGCCAAGACCCCGTAAGCAAGAAAGAGATAGACCGCAACAATGCCGTTTACAGCTTCCAATACAACCGCAACCCCTTTATAGATTACCCGCAACTGGCCGAATATATATGGGGCGACTCTACCGAATATGCGTTCCATTTCAGCGGAGCTGCCACAGCAGCATCTAAACTCGACATCACATCGGGCACCACTATTCTGTGCGGCAGCGAGGTCATGGGCGGCAGTCACACCGTTTCATACACTGTAAAAGGCGAATATATCTCTTCGCCCATATACCTGTATGTGAGCGGGACAAACAGCAGCAGTTTCGATATTACACCCACGCAACTCGAACCGGAAGAGGTATGTGCCGCTACGGGAGCTACTTTCACCATAACCTTCCACCCCAACGAGTACGGATTCCATGAGGCTCAACTGACGCTGCAATGCGACAATCTGCCCGACGATATAATCGTGCAGTTACGGGGTCTCTGTATGCCCGTAGAGCCCGCCGTAGTATCGGTCGATAACCTTAAAGCGAGCTACTCCAAAACATCACCCGACATATTGCTGGCTCTGCGCAACAACAACGAGGCAGTTACATGGTATATTGATGGCAACCGACTTGCCGACAATACCTTCTCTCCTGCAAGCCTTACAACAGGCACACACACCATCCAATTCAAGACCTCGCACATAACGGGCAAGGTAAGAGTCGTAATAACCGAATAAAACACCATAAAATATGTATCTCCACAACATCATCCATAAACATTGCGCATGGCTCATCGCCGCCATTGCCGGCATTACCCTGCTTGCAGCCTGTAATCCCGATAAGGGCATCGATGCCAACCGTTTTGCCATACAGCCCGACGCTCTCACCATAGTCGAGGGCGAAACGGCCACCATAACCGTTTCTGGAGGAACCGACTTCGACATCAGCACCGACAACAACAACGCCGCATGCACCAAAAACAGCGACGCCACCATATCAGTTACGGGTCTGAAAGTAGGCACCTGTACCCTCACCGTAACCAAAGGCACCGAGTCGCTCACCTGTTCCATCACCATCGACCGCAGCGCGGCTCAAAAAGACTTCCTCATATATGCCACCCCACGAGTAGAAAATTGGTTGGCCGAGACGCTCAACACCGAGACGACACCGGGGCTGCAAGTATCTTGCGAAAAAGGTATCGATGCCTCGGGCTGGGAACGCGACGATAACACTACCACCTACGGATTCTATTTCACTGAGACCGGACAATTCATGCGGCTCTCGGCCGAAGGCGACTTCACGGCACGAGGTTCACTAAGCAATGGCATAGTGGCTTTGCGCGACAACAATAACAGCATTGTTGAGTATATCTTGTGCGAAAATGTATCAATAGAAAAAGTAAGCAACGGCAAAGTTTGGATAATTGCATCCATGCCCTCGCGCCCCGACATACGTATTGTTACCGAAACATTCTAACCGTTCCGTTCCGACACCATGCCTAAGGACACCTTACCGTCCATAGGTTCAATGGTATTGAAACTGGTACTATCCCATACCTACGAGGGGGCTGCGACCGACAGAAAGAGTGTGGTCGCAGCCCCCTCGGGTTTTATCTTCTCTATTTATAATACTGCACAAAAAGCGGCATTGCCTACTTACTCCACTACCACATCGTAGCGCAGCACATCGTACCGCACCATATAAGGAATACCCGCAGCTTTAACCGGCGGATAGAGGTAATAGTAATAGGTCTTTGCCGTGTCGAAGCTCTTCAACGATACCATACGCGAACTACCCGGCATGAGGTCGCACTCCACCAACTCCTCGCGCGTATGGAACGGTTTGCCGTCTTGTGTAGAATAAACAATCTTCACCAATACCCGTGAAATACGATAACAATTCGTCTCGTTACGCAAAACAAATGTTTCGCGCGCATCGGGAAGCCGCTTGGCATAACCATACATCGTGACAGCCAGCGGTGTAAAAGGTATAGCTGGCGTAAGCGCGCTGTCCAAAACCAACGGAGGCGGCGTTTCAACCGTCGCACCCGAGCTGCCATTGTCGGAAGTAACTGCACGCTTATCGGCATCGTCTGCGCCCGCCGTACCGGTATATAGTGATACCGCTGCCGCCACCATCGCATAAAGTATTTTCATAGGCCATTATCCCGCTCCGTATCGTAGAGCTGCATGACAAAGATAAAATAAAACATTCAATTGACGGCCATACTTCTCCAACAATCGCAAGAACAAAAATGCTACTATATACTTTTGTTTCCACTCATAAAAGCCTATCTTTGCAAAACATTTATACATCAACAATCTATCTAATGAAACAGAAACATCTCATTAAGAAAACAGTAGCACTATCTCTCATCGCAGGTGCCGTCTGCTTGACAACCGGTTGCGACGACACTTACGACATCAACAAAATTTCGGGTGATATGCAACTTTTCGGGAACGGGCTTACAGCCCCGGTAGGGAACACAACAAAATTCTATCTGACAGAATTTATCGATGAAAACGATATTCTCACAGTACACGACGGCAAATACGCCATACATTTTGAGGGAAATTCTCCTACGACAATATCCATACCGGAAGTAAAGATAAATCCCATTACCCCCACTTTCGAAGATGCGAGCATCAATTTTTTGGAACCCATCAGCACGCTCCCGGGTATGCAAGAAGCATTAGATGCGACAGGATACACCTCAGGACCGCTACCCGAATTGGATATGGAAATATCGGGTATCACGGCTGCTATACCCGAAAAGGCAGAGCCCATAAGTCTGAATCTTCCCGATGTACCTGCCGAGATTATCAGCATAAGCTCTATGAGTCCTACTCCACAAACACTTATTAACGTAATACTACATTCCGACGGGTTCCCGAAACAAATCACAAAAGCCAAATTCGATTTCAGATTCAAGATACCGCAACAGCTCATCGTCGAACCGACACAAAACGATGTTACTCTCGATGAACACGGCAATCTCTACATCTCACGCGAAGTCAATTGCAACAACGGCTCATTTACCGAAGAGATTCCATTACTCATCAACTCTGTCTCTTTTGAACCGGCTGCCTTACGACAACCCGATGGCAACATCGATATAGAGACCGACTTGGTATATAGCGGCACTATCAGCATTAACGAGCAATTCAATTTCAGCGGATGGGACCCCGATTTGCAACTGTCAATTGGTGTAGAATCGGAGGCAATTCAAATCGCCGAAGCATCGGTCTGCATAGAAAAAAGTATCGACCCCATAGAATATACGTATGAATTGAACGACCTACCCGACTTTCTCCAAAACGAAAATACTTGTCTCGACCTGACGTCAATCATGATTAATCTCACAATCACCAACAATTCGCCGGGGACAATCGAGACCAATATAAAATTGCAATCAGAATTTATCGACGGCAGTACATCGGGTGACGGAATCGAGACCCTTCAACATCTCAGAATCGACCCATTGACAAAACAAGACATCGTCATCACAAACGACGACGCTTACGCCGGCACTCCGGGATATATACCCGGCCTCGAAGCTCTTATGTATCGTGTTCCGCGCCTCATTAAGGTATATGCCTCACCCCGCATTCCCGCAAGCGACGTAACCCTAACATTCGACACCGAATATGACTTGGACTTCAACTACAACATCAACGTTCCCATCTCATTCGGCAACAACTTCTACCTCTGCTACGAAGATACTTTCCCCGATTTAGACCTCGACTTATCGAGCATCTCAGATGCTTCTACTAGTCTTTATTTGGAGGGCGATGCCGTCAGCACCCTACCCATAGACCTCACCATGACCCTCACGCCGTTAGACTCGGAGGGGAATGTAATGGAAGGGCTCATCATCAGTCAGGAGACTCCTATACGCGGCAATGCCACTACCGAATTCTCTATCTCCATAGAAGACCACAGCAACGGAGCATTGCAATACCTCAACGCCATACGATTCTCGGTATCGGGTACAGCAGAAAATGGCGGAACTCTAAGCCCCGACCAATATCTGCAATTCAACAATCTAAGACTTGTCCTATCCGACGGCATTACGATAAAGCAATAATCTCCACCCTATAATACACATCAACATCACAATGAAAACAACATACATCAGACACATACTTGCCGGCTTGCTGATAATCGCAGCAGCTCAAATGTCGGCTCAAACGTTCCACTCGGGATACTTCTTGGAAAGCATGGTGCAACGCAATGAGCTTAACCCGGCATTCGGGGCTCAATCGAACTACATCGTTGCGCCTGTATTAGGAGGCACACAGATAGGCTTACACTCCAACTTCGGAATGGGCAACTTCTTCTTTCAACGTGGCGATATGCTCGTCAACGGACTATCGTCACAAGTAAGCGCCAACGAATTTCTCGGCGGACTGCCCACCAACAACCAAATGGAAATGTCCATAGAGATACCGCTCGTTTCGGTTGGCTTCCACGCATGGGGCGGTTTCAATACCATCATACTGAAAGAACGCAGCTTTGCCGCAGCTAACGTACCTTCGACACTATTCGAATTTCTAAAACTGGGTCAGAACTCACAAGGCGTAGCAAGATACGACATAGACAATCTATCGGTCTATACCGACCATTACATAGAACTCGCCTTCGGACACCAACGCGAGCTGCCCGCTTTGGAAGGCTTCTCCTACGGAGCCAAAGTAAAACTGCTCGTAGGCGCACTGGGGGGTTCTATCGACATGGAACATATTGGCGTGGACCTCTCACAAAATCGCTGGTATATCACATCCGAAGGTTCGGCACAACTATCGAGTGGCATGCATTTAGTATATAACGAAAACGGCGACATCACCAATATAGCATTCGATTCATACCGATTGGGAGGTTTAGGCTTAGGCTTCGACTTAGGAGCCGCATACACTCCCGAGGCTTTACCCAACCTAACCGTGTCGCTCGCACTCACCGACATAGGGTTTATTTCATGGATAGATATGGAACGCGCTGTGGCAGGCGGCACATTCGAATATACGGGATTCGACGAAGTTGGTGCTCCGGGACAACCCGAAGCCTCGAAACAACTCGAAGATTTGCTAAATAATATGTCACAAGTCATAAATGTCACCCCGACAGCAGCGGCAACCGTCACAAACTCGTTGCGCACTACACTCAACATAGGAGCCGAATACGCCATACTCAACCGTAAAATATCATTCGGCATTCTCTCATCGACCCGTTTCGGTCATCCTTACACCTATGCCGAGGGACTGGCCGTCGTCAATTTCAGACCGCTCTCGTGGTTGCATCTCGCTATCAACGGTTCGGCATCGACCTTTGGCGGCGCACTTGGAGCCCTCATCAATATTTGCCCCAAGGGAGTAAATATATTTGCCGGTTGCGACTACATATCGCCAACGACAAAATTCGGAGCACAAGGTATCCCCGTGAATGGCACAAACTTCAACTTCCGTGCCGGCTTCGCATTTACGTTCGGCCACCGCAATTAGAACACCTTCGAAAAAAGCTCAACAGGCCATCGACTTAGAACCGACAACCTCGAACAGCCAGACAAAACGGATTGCGGCCTAAGTCTTGCCGAAGCATTTCAGAGCTCTTGATACATCCACCGACGCGGCTGCGGTTGAATTTTTCATTCAGCCGCAGCCGTGTATATGCAGGGTTGCAAAAAAAACACTATCTTTGTGCGTTTTTAACTATTCATCGTTATGACAGCAAGTAAAGTAAGGGTGCGTTTTGCCCCCAGCCCCACAGGGCCTCTGCATATAGGCGGTGTGCGTACCGCTCTCTACAACTACCTTTTCGCCCGCAAAAACGGGGGTGAAATGATTTTGCGAATCGAAGACACCGACTCCCAACGGTTTGTACCGGGAGCCGAGGCCTACATTATAGAAGCCTTGGAGTGGTTAGGTATCAAATTCGACGAGGGCGTAGGTTACGGCGGCCAATATGGCCCTTACCGTCAGTCCGAACGAAAAGATATCTATCGCCGCTACGTCGATATGCTGCTCGATAACGGCAAGGCATATATCGCATTCGACACCCCGGCCGAGCTGGAAGCCAAACGCAACGAAATGCCCAACTTCCAATACGATGCCTCGACGCGAATGCAGATGCGCAACTCGCTCACATTACCGCCCGAAGAGGTGAAAGCTGCCATCGAGGCAGGCACGCAATATGTAGTGCGCTTCAAAATAGAACCGGGCGAAGATGTTGTCGTAAACGACATTATCCGCGGCGAAGTAGTTATCAACTCCTCTATCCTCGACGATAAGGTACTCTACAAATCGGCCGACAATCTGCCCACTTATCACTTGGCCAACATCGTCGACGACCATCTCATGGAGGTCACCCACGTCATCCGCGGCGAAGAGTGGCTGCCCTCAGCCCCGTTGCACGTTTTACTCTACCGTGCATTCGGCTGGGAAGAGACGATGCCGCAATTTGCCCACCTGCCCTTACTGCTCAAACCCGACGGAAAAGGGAAACTGAGCAAACGCGATGGCGACCGACTGGGATTTCCCGTCTTTCCACTCGAATGGCATGACCCCAAAACAGGCGAGATTTCATCGGGATACCGCGAGGCAGGGTATCTGCCCGAGGCTGTCGTCAACTTCCTCGCGCTTTTGGGATGGAACCCCGGCGACGACCGTGAAATTCTCTCGATGGAAGAACTCATCTCACTCTTCGACCTGCACCGTTGCAGCAAGAGTGGCGCCAAATTCGATTACGAAAAAGGGAAATGGTTCAACCACCAATACATACAACAACGTAGCGACCGTGAGATTGCCGAGATGTACCTGCCTCTGCTCCGCGAGAAACACCACGACTGCGAGATAGAGAGACTCGCTCGCATCGTAGGGTTGGTAAAGAGCCGCATCAGCTTTGTCAACGAGCTGTGGGAGCAAACGGCATTCTTCTTCGAAGCACCCACCGAATACGAAGAGAAATCGGTACGCAAACGCTGGGACGAAGGCATGGGTGCCCGCATGAACGAGCTGATAGAGATATTGCGCTCGCTTCCCACGATGGAATCGCATGCCGCCGAAGAAGTGGTCTTAGGATGGATTACACAAAAAGGTTACCACATGGGTAACGTGATGAATGCCTTCCGTCTGGCAGTAGTAGGTTACTGCAAAGGCCCGCACATGTTCGACATCACAGAAATTTTAGGTCGCGAAGAGACCATACAACGAATACAGAAAGCCATAGAACGCCTCGGTTAATGTCACTTCGTCGCCTATACGGATGCTGCATATTGCTCGTTCTCGTGCTATGCCTCCTACCGGGTATGGCACGAGCACAGTCGTTATTATGGAGTGCCGAATGTGTACCCTACTTCGACAACCGCGAGTACACCTACGCACGCACTCCATCGGAGACCCTTTTTGCCACGCGGTTATCGCCGACAATAGGCGTAGGGTTCGGCAACCACAGCATCGTGGCCGGTGTAAGTTGGATACAACCCATAGACAGCCGGTGGGACGAAGCGACCTTTAAGCCCACGATTTACTATCGCTACGATACGCCCGAATTTGCCATGTCGATGGGCTTATTCCCGCGTACGCAACTCATAGAGCCGCTCGACGACTTCATAGCGAGCGACTCTTTGGCGTTTTTCAGCCCCAACATACAAGGGGCTCTCTTCCAGCATCGCAGCAAACTCGGATACGTAGAAGCGTTGTGCGATTGGCGAGGCCTCCCCACACGCACAACCCGCGAAGCATTCATGGTGGTAGCACAAGGACGCATCAACATAACTCCATACCTCTTTGTCGGCGGAGCAGTTGTTATGAATCATTTGGCTCGTGCCAAAGAGGAACAACCGGAGCACACCACCCATGTGACCGACAACCTGATGATACGCCCCTATGTAGGCGTCAACCTCTCGCACTACACCCCTCTCGACTCGCTCACATTGCGCTGCGGCTACCTCGCCACCTTCGACCGCGAACGCGGCGTCACCGACTGGTTGGTATCGCATGCTTTCGTTGTCGACCTCACTCTCGAATGGCGATTTCTCGGCTTGCGCAACAAATTCTGCTACGGAACGGCAGCACAACCGTTATATGACCAATTTGCAACGCTGTTATACCAAGGCGACGCCTACTACACGGCAGCTTGGCACGACCGCTTAGACGTGTATGGCTACATCTTCCGTAACAGTTTTGTCAACTGTTACGCCTCGGTAGGATTCTATTTCACACCCGGCGGCAACATAGGGTGCCGGCAAGTACTCACCGTAAGAGCCTACATAGACCAAGATTTCAAAGCCCGCCATAAATCGGGCAACCGAATACGCAATATTTTCTGACTGAACAAAAAGTGCTATGATGAAACTTTTATACAACATCGGTATTGCATATTACAAGCAACTCGTCGCGATGGCGGGTCACTTCAATACCAAGGCTAAGAAACTCACACAAGGGCAAGCCGATGTATTCGAGCACCTGCAACAACATCTTTCGCCCGAAGGCCGATACACATGGATACACGCCTCTTCGCTGGGCGAGTTTGAGCAAGGTCGCCCCCTTATCGAAGCCCTCAGACGCAACAATCCGCAGCACCGCATCCTGCTCACCTTCTTCTCGCCATCGGGCTACGAAGTGCGCAAAAATTACAGCGAAGTTGACTGCGTATGTTATCTCCCCTTCGACCTGCCCGGCAACGCGCGTCGCTTCATAGAGATTGTAAAACCCACAGAAGCCATCTTTGTGAAATATGAGTTTTGGAGTAACTACCTCCACGAACTGAAAAAGAGAGGCATCCCCACCTATATCATATCTACCATTTTCCGTCCATCGCAATCTTTTTTCCGTCCTTACGGCGGCTTCTTCCGTGAGATGTTGAGGTGCTTCACTCTCCTTTTCGTGCAAGACGAAGCCTCTCGCAAACTCCTTGCCGGAATAGGCATCGACAACGTTACGGTAGCAGGCGATACACGATTCGACCGTGTAGCCGCCATCCGCAACCAAGCCAAAGAGTACCCGCTGATAGAAGCATTTTGCGATGAGCGTTTCATTTGGGTGGCAGGCAGTTCATGGCCTGAGGACGAGGCTCTGATAATACAATACTTCAACCAACGGCCTCAACAGAAACTCATCATAGCCCCTCACGAGATAGACGAAAAACACCTCCAACAAATAGAGTCGCGGCTCAACCGCCCCACCATCCGTTACTCGCAAGCCACACCGGCCAACATACGCCAAGCCGATTGCCTCATCATAGACACTTTCGGGATGCTGTCGTCGATATACCGCTACGGCAAAATGGCATATATAGGAGGCGGGTTCGGTGTAGGCATACACAACATTCTCGAAGCCGCCGTATACGGCATACCTGTCATGTTCGGTCCTAACTTCAAGAAATTCCGCGAAGCCCGTAACCTGCTCGCCGCAGGAGGCGCGTTCACCATCGGGCACTACGCCCAATTAGAGCAACTCATCGACGACCTTGTCGCCCACCCCGATAAACTCGCCGCCACAGGCAAAATCGCAGGCGACTACATCGCCTTGCAAGCCGGCGCGACCGACATCATATACCGGGCTGTCTACGGCAAAACGCCGCAAGAGCCCCGCAACAATATATCGCAATGAGCCAAACTTTTGCATCGACACTGCTCGAAAATGCCGTCAACGAATTTTCCAAATTGCCGGGCATAGGACGCAAAACTGCCTTGCGCCTCGTCCTGCACATCTTGCGGCAAGACGTACAGACAGCCGACAACTTCGGCAACGCCATTATACGCCTGCGCCACGACATACGCTATTGCCGCGTATGCCATAACATCAGCGACACCGATGTGTGCAACATCTGTTCAGATGCCACACGCGACGCCTCTACCATCTGCGTTGTCGAGAATGTGCGCGAAGTCATGGCCGTAGAGGCCACCGGACAATTCAAAGGGCTCTACCACGTCTTAGGAGGTGTAATATCGCCTATGGACGGCATAGGACCCGCCGACCTCGAAATAGACTCGCTGGCCGCCCGTGTGGCCGCAGGAGGCATCAAGGAGGTTATCCTTGCCCTCAGTGCGACAATGGAAGGCGACACGACAAACTTCTACATCTTCCGCAAGCTGGCTCCTTACGATATACGCATCACAATGATAGCCCGAGGCGTCTCGGTAGGCGATGAGCTTGAATATACCGACGAAATAACCCTCGGCCGCTCCATCCTCAATCGCACTCCGTTTAGCGATTCCTTCAAAAGCTGACGGCAGCACACGCCGCAGGGTATTTGCCCCATATATACTAATCGCCGCAGACAGCCCGTTGATAAATAAGCAAAGAGTATAAAATGGCATTACAACCGTCGATACCCGGCCGACAAACATGAAACAGATTGTCGTATCTGCCCGAAAAGAGACACTATATATTTCTACACTCTATTACACCCGCCTATGACTTCTACCCGCTACCTCCAAAGAGAACACATCACCCTCCGAGCCGTTGAGCCCGACGACTTAGACTATCTCTACCTCATAGAAAACGACAGCTCGGTATGGTATGAAGGCGCAACCGTCGCCCCCTACTCGCGAGCCTTATTGCACCAATATATCGACCAATATACCTCCGACATATACCGCGACCGCCAACTGCGGCTCATTGTCACCCTCAACACCACCGGGGCACGCGTAGGGATAGCCGACCTCTACGAATACGACCCCACACACAACCGTGCCGGAGTCGGGCTATATATCAACCCCGAATACCGCCGGCAAGGATATGGCCGAGAGAGCCTGAATGCGCTATGCGAATATGCTTTCGATTTGCTACACATGCACCAGCTCTATGCCATCGCCCGCATCGGCAACAAGGCAAGCATTTCGCTTTTCACCGCTTGCGGTTTCAACCGCCACAATATTCTGCACGAATGGATTCGCGAGCACGACCATTATACCGATGCCCTGATAATGCAATACATCCGCCGCACCTCATCAACCCCTAATATATCCCATCAAGATGAATAACAAGACAAAAACACTCATTCGCGACATCCTTGTCAATTTTATCGGTGCATTCCTCGGCATCATAGTCACATTCGGTACCACCGCCTACATAGACTACCGTGCCAAACAAGACCGTTATAAACGCATCATTATATCGACCATCAAGGAAACAGATTTCTCTATCCGGTCGCTCGAAGCAGTAATAAACGATCTCAAAGCAACAGACTCTCTATATACCCGGGTAGTATCTTGCTACCCCGACCACCTGCACGAAATATCGCGCGATACGCTCAACCTCTTTGTCAAGAAGTTGTCCAATAGCAACTATTTCTCCACCGGAGGCGTTGCCCACAATATATTCAAGGACAACATGGCCGTACTCGAAGAGATAGACAACTTCTCACTTATCTATTCCCTCTACGGCTCCATATCGGGCATCGAGATGATGCACGATATAATAGACGATATCCAATCGGTTCGTGAAGAGCTGTTTGCTGCTTTCAGTAAGAAAAAACACTTCGACCAATACCCCGACGCCGTCTCGGCAGTAAAAGCAGTACTCGATATTCCCGAAATCTACAATTACCTGTTCGGCCAAAAACACACCATCCTGTGTATTGAATTGGAACAGTTCTTAGAAACGATGAAACAAATCAATCAGGAATGCAAAAATGAGAGCGGCCTGACAGATGAAGACTTCAAGCGATTTCAGGATGAGTATAACTTCAACTTCGACTGACAACGCCCTCCTGTCCCCATAATATCTGCCACAAAGCACACTGCTCCGGTTACTATTCTACACTTCTGCCGGCAAAGGAAAAATCAAAATCAAGATACAAAACATACACAATAAGAACTCTCTTATTACAATAAGAAACAAATAAATACAATTAGGGCAGATATAAATTGATAACATTGTGTATATATCGGATTATATAATACATAGTATTATATATAAATATTTACTATTTTTGTTACACCTATTATTTCATCAAACAAACCAACAAAAATATCATGAAGAAAATTTTACTCTCTTTGGCGGTAGCAGTTACTGCCATGTGCGCAGGAGCACAAAACTACCACGCAATTACCGATGGCGAAGTAGCATCTTGCTCGCAAGCCAACATCGAAGCGTGCGATTGGATAGACTATACCAAGACCAATTACAGTACCCGCAGCAAATGCGTTGAAGCTGGTGAAACTATTCCTAACCTTTCGAGCACCGACCGCATCGTATCTTTTACCGTATCGGGATGCGCCTCTTTTGAGGTAACAGCCGAAGGTAACAAAGAGGTTCGTTCATTGGCTATCGGCGTAAACGGTACCACCATCGCCACACAAGAGTGGGCAAACGGTTGCAACACCTATGGCCCGTTCGAGACCGGTACAACAGGCGAATGCACCATCACTGTCGGTGGTACAGGAGCATCTGTTTATTTGTCGTCTGTAACATTCTACGCACCCGCAACGCCTTCATTGGAAGGCTTCACCGTAGCTGGCGAAGAGATGACCATCGATAACACCGACATGACCATTACAGGTACGGTAGCTGCCGATGTCGACCTCTCGACAACAGCACCCGTAGTAACCATTGGCGGCTCGGCAACCGAATATAACTTCGATGGCAACTACAACGGCGGTACGCTCACCGTAACCGATGGTACCACTACACTTACCTATACCGTTACGGTAACCAACCGCGAGCTCGACGTAACACCTCCCATGCCCACCGGAATCTATTGCGAGGGCGTAGACCTGATGACGGGTACTCCTGCCGGAGTTAATAAAACGATAAATATCACCTTCACAGAGCCTATCGTATTGGTAGATACCACAATGGTCAACGTATATGGCATAAAATTCGATGAAAATTACGACATCATCGCCGAAGGATTCTGTGAGTGCGAAGTTTCGGTAGAAGATAACAATCTTTACATTACGCCTTCTACTCGTTTCAACTCCGGATTTATGTACACAGTTACTTTCAGCGGCGCTGTAACCGACATCGATGGCAACCTCTATTACGATGACTTCGGCTTAGGACTTCAATTTGTCACAGAAGAAGTTGCCCTTACTGTTACAGATGCAACTCCTGCTGCCGACGAATACATACACGCTCTGAAAGCTACCTTCAATACCGAGGTGGTTATGCAAGACGGTATCATGCTCAACGTTGCCGACCCCGACTTCCCCATGCCCAATATGCAAACAGCTGCCAATGTAGAAATCTGCGGTAACAACCTCTACATACTCGATGTTGCCAACGTTATGCCGGGTAGCATAGTATCTTACTCGATACTCACCACAAGCGTACGCGGCTTATACTATGACATGCTGGCCGAAGACCCCGATTGGGAAGGAACAGGCATGGCTTTGATATCGAACGATATCGTATTGGGTGACAATAGCTTCCGCATCGGATTCAACGCTCCCATCAACGACACATACATCATGCCTTCGTGGATAGAAGGGACAGCAGGCGTCAGCGTTGACCGCGACTATGCCGGCAGCGATATGCCCGCCGGTGCAGTAGGCGCCATACGTGCCGGAAAGACCGACTCGTTGATTGTAGATGTACCCCAAGGTTGCAACATCAAATTTACCGTATCGGCTACCGGAGGCCGCACATTCGTAGTTTCCAATGAAGCAGGCGAAGAGCTGGCTAACGTACCTGTAAGCAAAAGCAATACTATCACGGATATATCTGTTGACATAAATGAGGCAGGCAAAATATATCTTTACACTCCCGGTGCTACCGGCGGCTTTACCGTACAAGCCATGGCAGTAAGCGTACACTCGGGTATGGAAGGCATTGAAGCCGAGAAAGAGAGCAGCGTAAGCTATGCTAACCGCGTAATCCTCAACAACGGTGCAAAAGTAGAAGTTTACAATTTATCAGGCGTATGCGTAGCTCGTTCAGAGAGCAATATAGATATGAGCCGAATGCCCAAAGGCATATATATCGTACGCATCAATGACAAAGAAAGCATGAAAATTGTACGCTAACAGTGGCAGATATTAAGGTTTATAAGGGATAATCCCCTAAAAAGACAAGGGCGTGCCCGCGAAGGGCGCGCCCTTGTTGTATAACGATATTCAACAACTTCTATTCACTGTCGGTACTCTATTCGTACTTCTCACACAGCACGACAGGATACGCAAACATCAGGCCGCAACTTCACTCCTTGACGCAAGCCATCATAGCCCAACGGTTATCCTCGGCGCTTCCGAGGAAACGCAAACCGCAAGTCCGGGCTGTTTCGAGCAAAACATCTATATCGTCGGTATAAAAACCGCTCATGAAGAGCTTTGCGCCGGTAGCCATGTGCGCTGCATAACAAGCCATATCGGCAAGAAGTATATTGCGGTTGATGTTGGCAAAAACGAAATCGAAGCAATCGCTGTCACGAAGAGCCTCACAGCCGCCAAGGCGCACATCTATATCCGACACTCCGTTCAGACGTATATTCTCCAAGGCGTTCTCATAAGCAAATGGGTCAATATCGACCGCCGTCACGCTACCTGCGCCGCGCATACGCGCCAAAATGGCAAGCAATGCCGTACCGCACCCCATATCAAGAACGCGACGACCGTACACATCGGCATCGAGAATAGCTTTGAGCATAAGGCAGGTCGTAGAGTGATGCCCCGTACCGAATGCCATCTTAGGGTCTATGACAATATCGTATTGTGCCTGCGGCACATCGGTATGGAACGAACTGTGTATGACGCAAAGGTCGTCGATAACGATAGGACGAAAATAGTGCTTCTCCCATTCGGCATTCCAGTCGCGTCCCTCGATATTTTCCACCTCGTAACGAATATCTACATCGGTAAAAGGCATTTCGTCGATAGCCTCATCCAAGAGCGCCTTGTCGAACAACCGACAAGGCACATACGCTACCATACCCGTATCAGAGGGCACAAAACTCTCATAGCCCCGCTCCGAGAGGAGCGCAGCCAAAACATCGGTAACGTCTTCGCTGCAAGGCGAAACCGTTACCGTAACTTGTGTGTAATCGTTCATTATAATACGTAAATTTAGCGACGAATCAGGCGGCGCACCCATCCCGATAGCCAGCTTGCAGAACGAAAACCGTAGATTAAACCATCTACCAACGAAAAACCATTGATAAAACGGTTGAAAGCAAAAGATGATACCGAACGCACAATAGAAAACGGTCGCATCATCTTTTGTACACTCTCTACAAGCCGTACCTCTTCTATGGCCACTTCGGCTTCGAGCATACGGCGGTGACGGCGCAATTCGTCGAAAGTCATACCTCTTCGCAGCGAAGTTGTTTGCCGGGTGTTGTTTCCATTCATAATCCTATCCAATTTGAGGGTTTTCCGTATCATCATCGTCCTTATCATCAAGCAACACCCGCGAGAGGAAACGTGTTATGGGGTCGAGAATCCAACGCTTACGCATCAGATATATCAAGCATATCAAAAGGAGCATTACAACGCCCATGATGACGCTAGCCCATACAAGCCCTACGCACGACTGCAAGAGTTGCAGCAACGCCACCGAGAAATAGCATACGGCTATGACGGCAAGCAAAATCGTCACCATCAGAAATACCGATGCGGCAAGAATGACGCTGAGCTTCTCGGTACCGAGAAACTTAACCTGCTCTATGCGCAAATGCAAGTAACGCTTGATTGTCTCTATCAAGGCATCGACAGAAGATGGTTGTGCCATGGCAATGATATGCTACGCAACGCAGCCTTGCCCCACGCCACCGAAAGAAAGGAGGGTAGAAGCATCGGCAGAAAGCGGGACAAGCCTGCTATCGCAATATTATGCAACGGGGCCTTTTTCTATCTTCTCTACCAACTCGTCAATATCTTCCTTTCTAAGAGAGATACCCTTCTCTTTGAGGAAACGTACTATGCGGGCACGAGTATCTTCTCCTTTTTCGGGAGCCATCAACAAACCTACTATGGCACCTACGGCAGCTCCGCCGAGGAAAGCCAAAACAAATTCCAATCCTTTCATAACCATCAGAATTAAAAGATTTATAACTCATACTATGCATCCCGAGGCAAATGCCACAGAATATACACTTGTAAAGATAACAAATATTCGGGAAAGAAAGAAACTTCAATACTATTTTTTCTGCCTATTAAACCATTAATTGCCAACCATGCCCCGTATAAGGGGAAAAAAGCAACATTTTTCACAATAAATCGTAAAGCGTGAAACAAGATGCCCATACTCGTATAATTGCCGAAAAATTTCATTAAATTTGCGGACTAATCAAGAGACTTGCAATGAGCGAAAAATCTTTACTCGACAAGCTGAAAGACTTACAGTTACGCTTTCAGGAGATAGGGACGCTCATCACCGACCCCGCGGTGATAGCCGATCAAAAACGTTATGTGAAACTATCCAAGGAATACAGCGAATTAGAAAAAATAGATCTCGCAACAAAGCAATACGAAACCTTATTGCAAAATATAGAGGAGGCCAAAGAGCTGCTCGAACACGAATCAGACCCCGAGTTGCGCGAAATGGCCAAAGAAGAGATAGAGACAAGCAACGCCCGGCTACCGCAAATCGAGGAAGAAATAAAACTGCTCCTCGTACCGGCCGACCCCGAAGACGGGAAAAACGCTATCGTAGAAATACGTGGCGGAACGGGTGGCGACGAGGCTGCCATATTTGCCGGCGACCTGTTCAGAATGTATGCCAAATACTGCGAGGCGAAGGGATGGAAAATAAGCATATCGAGTTACAGCGAGGGAGCTTCCGGCGGATATAAAGAGATTATCTTTGCCGTAAGCGGCAACAATGTCTACGGCACGATGAAATACGAGAGCGGCGTACACCGCGTACAGCGCGTCCCCGCCACCGAGACGCAAGGACGCGTCCATACCTCGGCGGCAACCGTAGCCGTACTGCCCGAAGCCGAAGAGTTCGACGTAGAGATAAACGAAGGCGAAATCAAATGGGACACCTTCCGTTCGGGTGGCGCCGGAGGCCAAAACGTCAACAAAGTAGAATCGGGCGTCAGACTGCGATACGTGTGGAAGAACCCCAACACAGGTATCTCGGAAGAGATATTGATAGAGTGTACCGAGACTCGCGACCAACCCAAAAACAAAGAGCGTGCCCTTGCACGATTGCGCACCTTCATCTACGACAAAGAGCACCAGAAATATATTGACGACATAGCTGCCCGCCGCAAGACCATGGTATCGACAGGCGACCGGAGTGCCAAGATACGCACCTACAACTATCCGCAAGGACGCATCACCGACCACCGCATAGGCTACACCATATACAACCTGCAAGGCTTCATGGACGGCGACATACAAGACTGCATAGACCACCTCATCGTGGCCGAAAATGCCGAACGACTCAAAGAAAGCAACCTGTAATCACCCCCACCCGACTGACAAACGGCAGACGCACGGGTGCCATAAACCGATAGAAAATGAACCGACAAGAATTGTTTGAAAACATCCGCCGCAAGGCATCATTCCTATGCGTAGGGCTCGATACCGACATACGCAAAATACCTGCCTGCCTACGCGACGACAAAGATGCCATATTCACTTTCAACAAAGCCATCATAGATGCCACAGCCGACCTGTGCATCGCCTACAAGCCCAACTTGGCTTTCTACGAGAGCATGGGATTGGCCGGATGGGAAGCCTTCGAGAAGACCGTGCAGTATATACGCAACCGCTATCCCGACCAGTTTATTATCGCCGACGCCAAGCGCGGCGACATAGGCAATACCAGCGAAATGTATGCCCGCAGCTTCTTCGAGCACCTCGACATACACGCCGTAACCGTAGCTCCATACATGGGTGAAGACAGCGTGAAACCGTTTCTTGGCTACGAAGGCCACTGGGTCATCCTCTTAGGCCTTACATCCAATAAAGGGTCGCATGACTTCCAGCTCACGGCCGACGCCGACGGAGAACGGCTCTTCGAGCGGGTACTGCGCATATCGCAAACATGGGGCGACACCGACAACATGATGTATGTAGTAGGCGCTACGCAAGGCAAACTCTTCGAAGACGTTCGCCGCATCGTACCCCACCACTTCCTGCTCGTCCCCGGTGTAGGGGCACAAGGTGGCAGCCTCGAAGAAGTTGCACGCTACGGAATGAACAATATGTGCGGGTTGATTGTAAACTCTTCACGACAAATCATATACGCCGGCAACGACGAACATTTTGCCGAAGCTGCTCGCCGACAAGCCGAAAGCGTACAAAAAGAGATGTATCGACTCTTACAAAATAAAGGATTAATATAATCGAGTGGCAATGCCCTCATAAAATCAAAAGCTATGAAAAGTGTAAAAGGAACCCAAACCGAAAAAAACCTGCTCACCTCTTTTGCAGGTGAAAGTCAGGCTCGCAACCGCTACACCTATTTTGCAAGCGTAGCAAAAAAAGAAGGTTACGAACAAATCGCAGCCATCTTCGAAGAGACCGCCAACCAAGAGAAAGAACATGCCAAACGCATGTTTAAGTATCTCGAAGGAGGTATGGTAGAAATAACGGCCTCATATCCTGCCGGCGTTATAGGCACCACCGCCGACAACTTGCGCGCCGCTGCTGCCGGTGAGAATGAGGAGTGGAGCAAAGACTATCCGCACTTCGCCCAAGTAGCCCGTGAAGAGGGATTTACCGAAATTGCTGCCATGTACGAAAACATCAGCATCGCCGAGAAAGGTCACGAAGAGCGTTACCTCGCTTTCCTGAAAAACATAGAAGAAGGCACAACCTTCAAGAAAGCCGGCAAAACTGTATGGCAATGCCGCAACTGCGGATTTATCTATGAGGGCGAAGCTGCTCCCCAAGTATGCCCGGCTTGCCTGCATCCGCAAAGCTACTTCGAAGTAATGAAAACCAATATGTAAAAACATAATAAATCCAACGAATTTAATAGGTATCAATTATGCAAACCATTGACAAATTCAATTTTGCCGGTAAAAAGGCGATTGTACGGGTAGACTTCAACGTACCCTTGGATGAAAACGGAAAAATAACCGACGACACCCGCATCAAAGGCGCAATGCCCACGTTAAAGAAAATTTTGGCCGACGGCGGTAGCCTCATCATCATGTCGCACATGGGCAAACCCAAAAAGAACCCCGACATGAAATATTCGCTGAGCCAAATCGTCGATGCCGTATCGGAACAATTAGGCGTAAAAGTAAAATTCGCTCCCGACTGCATGAAAGCCGACGAGGCTGCTGCTGCCTTGAAACCGGGCGAAGCCTTGATGCTCGAAAACCTGCGCTTCTATCCCGAAGAGGAAGGTAAACCGCGCGGCGAATTTGCTACCGACGAAGAGAAAGAGGCTGCTAAAAAAGCTCTGAAAGCATCGCAAAAAGAGTTTGCAAAACACTTGGCTTCGTATGCCGACTGCTATGTAAACGACGCTTTCGGTACGGCTCACCGCAAACACGCTTCGACAGCCATCATCGCCGACTATTTCGATGCCGACCACAAAATGCTCGGCTACCTCATGGAGAAAGAGGTAAAAGCCGTAGACAACGTGCTGAAAAACATCAAACGTCCGTTCACTGCCATCATGGGCGGCTCTAAGGTATCGACCAAAATCGGTATCATAGAAAACCTTATGGACAAAGTCGACAACCTCATTTTGTGCGGCGGTATGACCTATACTTTCGCCAAAGCTCTTGGCGGCAAGATAGGCAACTCTATCTGCGAAGATGACAAACTCGACCTTGCCCTCGACATCATCGCCAAAGCCAAGGCCAAAGGTGTAAACCTCGTATTGGGTACCGACTGTGTTGCTGCCGACGCTTTCTCAAACGACGCTCACACGCAAATCGTTCCCGCCAATAACATACCCGAAGGCTGGGAAGGTCTCGATGCCGGCCCCGAAACACGCAAAGCATTTGCCGATGCCATCAAAGGCGCCAAAACCATTCTGTGGAACGGTCCTGCCGGCGTATTCGAGTTTGACAACTTCACCGACGGTTCGCGTGCTATTGCCGAGGCTATTGCCGAAGCTACCCGAAACGGTGCCTTCTCGCTCATCGGCGGTGGCGACTCGGTTGCCTGCATCAACAAATTCGGCATGGCCGACCAAGTATCGTACATCTCTACCGGCGGCGGCGCATTGCTCGAAGCTATCGAGGGTAAAATACTGCCGGGTATCGCAGCTATCAAAGGCGAATAAATCCTACTCTCGCACAAGCTGCTGTGTAAGAGTTGCCGAAAGCGCTCCGTTACACTCCAAGCCAAGCGTAAAACAAAAAAATCCGAGGTTTTGCCTCGGATTTTTTTTGTTATAGCGACAGCAAGTTCTGCACTGTTCCGATTACTCTACCGTAAACGATGCGCCCGCCGAGTGTGCCGTATATTGCGGTGCATAGAAACTCGACAAGGTTGCTACACCGGCCTGATACATACCGGCACGATCGACGTAAACCTCATACTCTATCACCCGCTTACCGCGCGGCAAAAAGTCGAAATGGAAAGCTGTAACAGCGTCGGTCGGTTCACGGTAATAACATATTCCCTCGCCGCATTCATACTGCGGCAACGGCTCTACGGGTTCGAAACAGGCCAGACGTGAATCGGTAAGCGTTACATACTGCATATCGCGGTCTATATACAGCACCATACGCACCAGCACCTTGTCGCCAACCCTCAACGAAGCGGCATCCACCGGAACAAGCACACCGTCACGACGGGTAAAATAGTTGCGTTCTACACTGATTTGTTCGCTGTTCTGCGCCTCTATGGCACTCATCTTATCTTCGTATTGCCAATACAACGCGCCCCAAGAAGGATGCGCGGCATGGTCATCGACAACGACACGGGCATCAGAGGGATTGATGGCATCGCCACTGCGCACAAATTTCTCATATCCCAATGTCTGCTCTACGGCCATAGGCTCGGGCAACCGGGTATTGCCCCACGTAATACGCGCATTGCGTCCCTCGGCTACCCAATCGCTACCCGACGTCAGCAACACAGTCACCGCATCGAGCGTCGAAGGCACATTAGCCCACATCTGCGTCTGCTTTTGCATGAGCAACCATTGGCGCATGGCGTCGAGCTCGGTCGTACGCGGGTCTATCAGCTCAAAAGCGCTATATATGGCACATTGCATCTGCACGGCACTGTTGCGATAGAAGTACCTGCTGCGGTTGTGCGCCCAAAACATTCCCTGCGACGATGTCGTGAGGGCATACTCGCGCAGCGATTCAATTATCGCGCGCGCCTCTTTTTCATAACCATATCGGTAAAGGGCTATCGCTGCATAGGCTTTTTCTATCTCACTGTACGTATGCCATTCGGCTATCACCAAATTTATCAACTGTTTGTGCAATGAAAGGGCGGCGCCGGCAATAGGTACATCGCGATATGCACTGCGCGTATATAGATAGCACAACTCATCGTAAGATACCGCCTTGGGTTGTTGTCCGTTATGCGAACGCACCAGCTCATTATCGACATACCGCAAAGCCTTCATCTCCATATCGGCCACATCGGCATCATACGGCATATCGCCCCATACCGACAGGCGGGAGAAACCTTCCAACACATTCAGCGTAATAAAGAGCGACGGCGGCATATACTCATACCATCCCCAACCGCCCGAGGCAAGTTGCATCTCTTGCAGCCGACGCACGGCGGCCGCAGCAAGACGTTGCGAACGGTCGGTATCGAGCAAAGTGGCCAGTTGCGAGAGACGGGCTGTATTATCGGCAGCATCGAGCACCCACGGGGTCTGTTGCAACAAGAGCTGTTTCAACTCCTTGTTTTGTTCCAACTGCGAGACAAACGCGAGCGGCTTCTCGCCTCGTCCGGCACGCTCTTTCCACTCACGCAACGCATCGGCTATCGTTTTGTTCTGTGCCGCTATGCCATGTGCCGCCACATTGGCATAGAGCGAGGCCATTACCGATACGGCGTTATTATCGAGAGGCTCGGCCAGCGGAGGCAAAGCAGCAACGGCATACCACACAGGATTATCGCAATACTCCAACGTTACGCGGTTGTTTCTGAGCGTCGGACGCGACATCTGCCGCTCCATAGCATCGAACACGATGGTCGTATCCGACACATCGGCGCCGATATAGAAAGGCAATGCCTCGGTAACCATCGCAGTAGCCGGCAATATGGCCACAAGCTGCTGCTCGCCATCGGCATAGAGCGGCGTGATAGCACCTACCCTTACACCCATCACCGAGAGCGACTCGGGTACCTCTATGGCAAACTGTACCGTCGCCACGGCATGTGCCTGTGCCTCGAAGGGCAAAGTATCGGCATATAGCTCCTGCTCATTCTCGGGATTATACAACGTAACATGTGCTATCCCGCACAACAGCGTGTCGGTCGTGTTTTGTACGGCAAGCGACAGTTGCAGCTTGTCGCCCTGACGAACGAAACGCGGCATATTGGGCGCAACCATAAGAGGTTTGGACGAAATCACCTCGGCATCGAACCTACCGTTCTGTAACACAGGTGTTACGGCCAAGGAGAAGAAATTCCATGTCGTATTCACATCGGGAAGTGTAAATTCTATCGCAACACGACCTTTTTTATCCGTCACCAAATGCGGATAGAAGAAAGCCGTCTCTTCAAGATTGTCGCGATAGTCTATCTCTTTGACAGCCTGTTGCGGCATCGCGCCCTCTGCGGCAAAACTATTCTCCAATTCTTGTGCTGTTCCCAATGCCACCTCTTCGACAGTCACCATATCGACAACGGCCTCGGCACAATCCGGGACAGCCATGCTGCGCATCATCTTGTTTGACGCCAACCCATAATATCTCATACCATTCATAAGCAGCCCATCCAAGCCATAGGTATTCAATACGATGTAAGGTATAAACGGCGTTTTATACAATGCCGCGACAGTAGCATAAGAGGCATAGAAAGAGACGTCGCTACCCAGCCGCCACGGAGTCTGCCACACGACATCGCGACCGGGCGAATGATAGACAGGGTCAAATGCCCACCGATGCTTATACAAAGCATCTAACGAAGCATCATACAGCTCTGCCATAAACAAGGCGTCGACCGGGTTGCCGGCTGCATCGCGCACAGTGAAACGCCACGTCTCGTGCGACCCGGGCTGCGTCTTATCGCGGAATGTCTCGGGCACAATAGTCAGTCTATAATCGGGTTCGCGGCGTTGTACGACAAGTCCGCCGTTATAAGTAAATCGGCCTTGTGCCGAGAGGCGTGCTCCCTTGTAAACAACGCCATCACGCACCAATACCAAAGCCACCTGCAACGATGTCCCGTATTGCGGCAGATAGGGTATCTCTATGACCGCCATGCTGTTGTCTAACGCTATGCGGCGGCACGCCACGGTTTTCTCTCCATCGACAACCGTATAAAAGAGGCTGGCATCGGTGAACGACGACCCTACGGCAAAACGCGCCGTCTCGCCGGGCTGCACCGTTTGCACCGCTTCGGGAATCCACAACGGAGTCGACACAGGCGGACGGGTATCGTCGGTACGATAGAGTACAAAATATGCCATCTGCTCTACCGCTCGTCCTTGCATATCGACGGCTCGCGCCACACAGCGATAAGCTCCCGAGGCAAAAGTACTCCACGGCAAAGATAAATTGACAACACCGGCAGACAATTTTGCCGTCCATACGGCATCGCCTTGGGGTTGTAGTCTATCTAACGACGTACCCACCTCACCGTCGGCCAAACGATAGAGGCTGAAATCGACCGCCACAGGCACATTGTTGCCATCGCTGTTTTTCACCGAAATGGCTACGTCGCCGGCCTTATCGCAGCGAACCATCGCAGGCATATCCATCTCGATATAAATCGAGGCGTCAGACACGACAACCGACACTTCGTCTTTTTGGCTTTCGCCGGTCGATGATGTTACCGTTACCGTCACACTGAAACGCATCATGGCATGACGTGCATAGGGGTCGTCACCGGCTGCATCGGCAAGGAAATCGAGTGAAAAATTACCTTGGCTGTCGGTTTGCGTCGCGCCATCGGCAACTACCTCGTCCGAACCGCCATACCAGCCCCAGTACAAAGGCTTACGTACCACAGTATATTCGACATCGGCTTGCGGCAACGGTACTCCCGAGTAGGTGACGGCATGCCCCGTTACGGTTATGGTATCGCCAAAAGAGAACGAACCTTTGATAGGATTGCATTCCACCTCAAACTGCGGACGCTTATATTCACTCACCATCAGAGCGCGACTCTCCTCAGCATCATAATCATCGCCGTTCATCACCCCGGCCGATAACTGCCACATACCTGTGAGAACATCCTCGGGAAGCGATACTTCGCCATGTACCGAACCATACCGGTCAGTAATGAGCGTATCGCACCACAACTCTTCGGCATTGGCGCCTTGCAAAATGAGGTGTACTTTTGCTTGGGGAACTACTTCACGCACCTTTTCGGCAAGGCGGTAAACTATCGCCGAGAAATAGAGTTTCTGCCCGGGACGATATACCGAACGGTCGGTAAAGAGCGATACATTCTTATCGCTGCCCTGATGAAGTTTCTGTCCGTAAACCGAAACAGGCAACGCAAAACGGTCGTCGCCATCCATGACAAAGGCTTTGTACGAGCGTTTCATATCGATTGCCATGCGGCATATTCCCATCGTATCGGTAACTGCCGAGGTGACACGATTGTCACTGTTATCGTAGAGTGCTACCGGCACACCGACAGCCGGATTACCCGAGCGACTGTCCACGACAAGCAGCATCGCCGTATCGGAGACCGACGAGAGCGACAGTACCATATATCGCGATACGATGAAAAAGAGCACATCGCTATCCTTCCCATCGGCATCCATTTTCAAGGCATAACATCCGGGGGTAAGTGCCGGCAATGTCAGTGTGGCCTGATGTGACACGAAAGTAATCGTATCGCTCAACTCCACCTTTCCGCGAGTCACCTCGCTGCCTTGTGCACGCCGGTCGTTGAGATAAGGGATATTCTCGGTAGGACGTATGCCCGTGCAATGTATCAGAGAGTAGTTTATTTGGTGTGCATTGCTATACTCCACCTCTACCGTGGTCTCGGTATCGGGATAAATAGCTTGCGGCACAGAGGCGCGTACATGGGCATAAGTCATGGTGCGGCATATTTCGCGCAAGCAGTCGGTACGATAATAGTGCGGGTAACGCTCTATCCATTTATTCAACGTATCATACACCTGCCGCAATACATCATACTCGTTACTGTCGGTCTGCAAATGCGCCCACTCGATAACAGCCTCTATAACATAATTCTCATCGGCATAGTCGTTCATCAACCGTTCGAGAGCGCGACAATAAAGCGTCTCATCCATACACACCTCACGGGCATATTCCAGACGTTCCAAGTCCCACATGAAGAAAGCCGCTCGCGACTTGTCGCCGGCATGAGCAGCCAACATCTCCTTATACAGCCGCCAAATGTCGGGCGAACCTACCCCTTCGGGAAGCGTAGTGCCGACAAAAACATCGGCCGAAGCATAAAACGGCTCCGATTCGAGACGGCTGCCTTGCCCTCGCGAGGGACGCATGCGAGCCACGTCGGCATACAAAACAATAGCCCTGCGGGCTGCATAATCGTAGAGCGTAGGATTAAGCAACAATGCTTGCTTCCATGCCTCTTTGTCGGTCATATCGTCGTTCGATACCTCCATAACCTTGCGATAAGCCGACATAGGGGTAGCTTGCAGAACCTCCGCCGGATAAAGAGCAAGACTCAACAAAGCCTCCACCGTATCACAATAATTAAGCATAGCCCACGTCTCCACATCTTTGTTATCGGGGATATAAGAACGTGAACTCACCTTGTAGGTATCATAGTTATAATGCCGCATATATAAGTCGGCCAAGAAGAGACGCAGAATACTCTTGTCGGCCTCGCTTTTGCAAGAGGCTGCGACCTGCGAGACACGGTCGGTCACGACAGACAAGCTGTCCATATCGATAAATAGTTGCGAAACGGATTCTTGCACCACCGCCGCAATAATTTCTTGCGAGTTGCCACTCCGCAAAGCCTCATTCAATTGTTCTTGTGCATTTTTCATTACGGTACGAGGTTGTTGACGTAATTGTTTAGCTGTAACTTCCGATACACTATCGGCTACAACCCACACGCTCATAAAAAGCGAAACTATCAATAGCAAGGTTGATATTGTACGTTTGGTATGCATGAGAATAAAGATTATTATGCCTACAAGAATACAATTATTTACCAATCGACACGCGGCAAACGACCTCTTGCCTATCAGGCTGCCGGCATGTATTTTTTTATTAGACGTCTCTCACTGACGTAGGTTTAATTACACACGCCTTTATCTTACCCCTGAAACACAACTCGCCCGCAACGACTGTATAACAGTGCGACAACATCTTTTCCGTCCGATAAAGGGCACTTAACCCGAGCACTGCATAGCTTAAAAGCCAAAAAGGCTGTGGCAAGGAGTTCTTCTGCCACAGCCCTTATGTCACCCAAAAGAGATATTACAACTCCAAATCTCCGTTGAGCACCTCATGCCAAGGCAAACCTTGTTTGGCAAGTTGCTCCATAAACGGGTCGGGATTAAACTCTTCTACATTGTACACACCGGCACGACGCCACTCGCCTTTGAGGAACATCATGGCACCTATCATGGCAGGCACACCGGTTGTGTAGCTCACACCCTGCGTACCGGTCTCTTTGTATGCGGCCTCGTGACTGCAATTATTGTAGATATAATAAGTCAACGGCTTGCCATCCTTGCCTATACCGCTGATACGACATCCGATAGACGTCTCGCCGGTATAATTCTCACCCAGCTCGCCGGGATTAGGCAAGACAGCTTTAAGGAACTGTATAGGAACAATCTCCATACCATTATAATTGATAGGCTCGATGCTCGCCATACCTATGTCTTGTATGACACGCAAATGTGTGAGATACTCTTGGCTGAAAGTCATCCAGAAACGGGCACGTTTGATTGTGGGGAAGTTTACCACCAACGACTCCAACTCCTCGTGATATATGAGGTACGATTCGCGTGCGCCTATATTGGGATAGGTAAGCGGCTTGTGTATCTCGTGAGGTTCGGTAGTAACCCACGCACCGTTTTCATAATAACGTCCTTTCTGAGTGACCTCACGGATATTTATCTCGGGGTTGAAGTTGGTAGCAAAAGTCTTGTGATGGTCACCGGCGTTGCAATCCACGATGTCGAGATAGTGCATCTCTTTGAAATGATGCTTGGCGGCATACGATGTAAAGACGCCCGACACACCCGGGTCGAAACCGCAACCCAAAATAGCCGTAAGACCGGCTTTCTCGAAACGCTCGCGGAAAGCCCACTGCCATTTATACTCAAACTTCGCCTCGTCTACCGGCTCATAGTTGGCCGTGTCGAGATAATTCACCCCGCATTGCAGGCAAGCCTCCATGATAGTAAGGTCTTGATAAGGCAATGCCACATTGATGACAATATCGGGACGATGTTTTTTGAAGAGTTGCACCAACTCCTCCACATTATCGGCATCCACATGGTCGGTCTTGATGCGCGGGTCGCCTATCTTGCGGGCGATAGCATCACATTTCGATTGTGTGCGGCTTGCCAATACTACCTCGGTAAATACATCGGGGTTTTGCGCTACCTTATGAGCAACCACCGTGCCTACGCCACCGGCGCCGATAATAAGAACTTTTCCCATTTACAAATATTTCTTAGTTGTTAATAGTTTACTTATAACAGCAGGCATAAACGACTTGTAGCCCCTATAACCTGTTTTTTTCACATGACAAAGATAATGCAAATGAGTGCAAAACAAAATAAAGCGCAGCTTTTATTTCGTTGCCGGACAACTCCTGTTGCATATATATATTGGGCATACCGGCATCATCGCGGCCTCAATATCCGTTGCAACTCACAACCTTATCAAAATCCTTGCGTTTCTTCTCTCGCAACGGCTGCACCGAATAACCTAAGACAATATCGAGCAAAACACGTTTGCGAGCCGGTATCGATAGCAACGAGCGCAACTTCTTCTCATCGAACCACCCCAAAATACACGACCCCAGACCGCAATCGGCAGCAGCCAGCGTAATATGAGCAGCCACGATGCCTATATCGATATACGGAAAATGCTTATTCTTCACGACACCGCCTATACCCGACGTAAGGTTAGGATTCTCTTCCACCACAACAATATGTACCGGAGCCTGTTTTGTAAAGTGATTCATACCCAAAATGCGCGACGACGTCGTATCGGCCACCTTGTTCTTCAACTCGACATCATCTACAACAATCAGTCTGTAAGGCTGTGCATTACACGCCGATGGTGCAACCATGGCCGACTGTAAGATATACTGCAACTTCTCAGGTTCTACCGGTCGCGACGGGTCAAACGCACGGTCACTTTGGCGGCGCGATGCCAAATCAAGAAAATTCTCCATCATTGCGCTACTTTTCACATCCGACAGGCATCATACGGGCAATATACTTACCTATGATGTCAAACTCTATATTCACAACCGTTCCCGGCACTATTTGGGAGAAATTAGTATGTTCACGCGTATAAGGAATAATAGCTACACGGAAAGTGTCCTCCGTAGGATTGCACACCGTAAGGCTTACACCGTTTACAGCAACCGAACCTTTGTCCACCGTCACATAACCACGGCGTACCATTTCACGGGAACACTCATATTGGAACGTATAATACCAGCTACCATCGGCCTCGGTAACATCGACACATCGAGCCGTTTGGTCTACATGACCTTGCACGATATGACCATCTAAACGGCCATTCATAAGCATACTGCGCTCCACATTCACTTTGTCGCCCACTTTCAGCAGTCCCAAATTAGAGCGGTCAAGGGTCTCTTGTACGGCTGTAACCGTATAAGTATTATCGCGAATATCCACAACTGTCAGACATACGCCATTATGCGATACGCTTTGGTCTATTTTCAATTCACTTACAAAAGAACATGTCAACGTAATATGTAAGTTACCTTGCTCGTTACGCAATGCTACGACAGTAGCAGCTTCCTCTACAATTCCTGAAAACATAACAATCTACATTATTGATTTACAAAACGTATAACCTTTGCGCTCCATCCTAAATACAGCAACAATCATCATACGTATCCTTCTACCGACAAAGATACAATAAACAACGACAAAAAAGAATAGAAACCCGCACTTTATATCGGCACAACCACTCTACACGATACACCATTGCAACCATATTTTCACACTTTCGCACATACCCGCTTTATGCCCCAAAAACACACTCCTATTCGCTTTTGCCATATTCTTTCAACAATACGATATGAAATGAAACAACAAATTTTAGAAAATAAGATAATATAAAAGCCTATCAGCATAATTTCGCCAAGGTGTACAGCGGGTAGAAACCGTGAGGCGGGATGCAGATTCCTGTTCTGTCGAGTGGAGGTGGTATTA
>CALUJY010000002.1 GCA_944321085.1 uncultured Barnesiella sp. | reverse complement strand
CTGTCATCAATGCAGTTACTCGCTGTTGTCCATCAATGAGAACTTTCTTACCAGCTGATATTGTACCATCTTTAAGTTTGACATTTGGATTCTTCCATAGAATAATATATCCGACGGGATATCCTTTATATAGCGAATCCATTAAATCACGGACTTGTTTGCTTTTCCATACAAATGGGCGCTGAATTTCAGGGATAGCAATATCATTAGCTTTAATTAGGCCCAGTATAGCGCTAATACTTAGCGGATATGTGGTAAACTTTTCTCCTTGCATTTTTCGAATATGTAATTTATTAAAGCAAATTTATATAAAACTTAATATCTTTTATTCTTCTATAATTGTCGTTATAATTTAATTGCTATATGGGAGTTCAACGGTCATGGAAAATATTTTCTCAAGAAAACTTCTTGAAATTCATTAAGTTCCTTGAATTGACAATGACGATTGATACCTATTTCTTCAAGAGTATCTAATGATAGTTCTGTCCCTACATATATTGCTGCTGTTGGAACGAGTTTATAACAGTTATTATCTGCTTTGAATGGAGTAATCCAACATGAGCTATCATCGCGAATACAACTTGTATCTACGACTTCGAGACGATAACGCACTTGATAATGACCTTTACCAATGAGATATAGATAGCATATATCACCAACTTCCAATCTTTTATTGCGGGACTTTTTCCAGTAAGCACATCCCAGTGTTTGAATGCTCTTTACATGGTCAATCATGCTCTCTTTTCCCTTTAATAGGAATATACGGATAGAATTCATATTAATGTAAAAGAATTTTATATAATTAGATTTGACGTTTTATAGATTACAATATACATTTAAATCAATATTAGAGACATCTTTGATATATGAGGCAACACAACCTAATAGATTAAGTATATCTTGACTAGGTTTTGAGCAGCTTAGTCCTGGCTGAACTATGTTGATGTGCATAATCAAATCTTTTTTCCAATTAACTTGTGAACTTAATTGTTCAAGTTCTTCCTCCGAACCTTTGAGTATTCTCGAACATTCTCTTCCTTGATACTTTTTTATTTTTCGTGCAAAAAGGCGGTTAAATAATTGGCGACTTTTATCCCTATCATTCCATTTTAAACATTTCTGAGCTTGTCCACAAACTTCATAAAAATTTGAAATCAAATTGCTTACTCTTCCTTCATGTGCGTATTTGAGATGAAACAGATGTATGTGTATTGCATTGTCCTCATTTTTGAATCCAATTAAATCTGCAATTTCTCCGCTACCGTCATCATCATAAATCAGGTCAAACTTATCCCATATATATTTTGAAAAGAAATATTGAATTGAATCCGTCTCATATGGTTCTACATGTTGTGATTCATTCTCAATTTTAGTATTATCCCAATTTATGCCTATTAATTTTTCTTGTGAGAATGGAACGATATCAGAATTTACACGAACTAAGTTATTTGCATAAAGGCAAGATCCATCTGCAAAATAAATAACAGGAACTGCATCATCATTATTAAAATAATCGCAAATATCATCATAAAGACGAGTTCCATATCTTATCTTTAATCTATCTCCACTTACTTGTTTGACATGATATGTCTTATGATTATCCTTTTCGTAGTATTCTATTACATAAGTAAAATTGAAATTGTCTATGATGATATTAAATGTGACTGAGTTTTTTATTTCGTACTCCGCTAATTCAATAGTAGCATACCAGAATTGATAATCTATAGCATTGTGTGTCAAGTAGATCCCATGCTCAGGATAATCTCTATATAACTCAGGATCCCAATCAATTGCAATAGGCATAATTGGGGGTAATTCTGAGATTGAATAAACTCTTAAAGTGTTTTGTATAAAAGAGTCTGGATCAATATTCTCGTCTTCAACTAACTTTCCGATCATTCTGGCCCATTTCGTATATTCAAGTAAATTTCCTCTTGTGTGACTCCATATTTTCCCTTTTACCGAACATCCCACACTAATCCGTTCTCCATTTCTATAACCATTTCCAAATAAATTATTTGCAGTTAATTGCTTTTTCTCAGTCATAGAAATACCTTCTTGAACATCTTTCCCATAGTAGGACTTAAACGAGACATTTCCCATCCGGGCTTTTCTGCCTCCAAAATTGACAATAGCAAAACGTCTTACATCATGAAAAACTCGAAATACGCAATGTCCTGAAATTTTAATGACATCGTCTTCTCCGAAAATAGCTTTTACAATGTCGTCTGTTTCATTCAGCGTACTGAAGACATAGGCGTGATTATATTTTGGTGTACAATATCTATGGATGACAAGAATGTTCCAAAGTAAATTTTGCACACATTCAACATTACCCCAATCGACATTTTCAATACTTCCACCAATTACAACTAATGTGTCTCCATCAGCAGTACTACTTCCAAAACGATAATTATAAATTTCAGGAGATAGTACATTTTCCCATGCTTTTGGATTCCACGTATTAGAGGTTCTATAAATTATGGCACTTAATGGAATGTTTATACTTTGAAACGGAATTTTTGATGATTCTAAATTTCCAAATGATTGAATAAATTGATTAAAATCTTTTTCTTGTTGAGTGGTTCCGTCATTTAGAAGTGGTAGCAAACTATTCCAGTCTGCATCTTTTGCATATAATTCTTCTAGTTCTTCCAATATAGGAGGATATGCAATGTTTGTAATAAAACTTGCATTCCCAAGATTAGAGTCGTATGAAGTTCTTGTAAATCGACCTATAAACTGTAAGGTAATTGGTAAACTTTGTTTGGCATCATGAATCGCTGCGATTTTTAATTCGGGCATATCAAATCCTTCTCCCAACATATTTACGCAAACAATGATTTTATGCTTTTTGTCTTTTATGTCTTTTAGGATTGCTTTTTGGTTAGGCATTGAACTAAATACCAAAACTGGATTTAAATCAGGATATTGCTGGTATATTTCCATTATTTCTTTAGCTCTTTGTTTTGTACTACATCGAGCCATAAGAATGTGATCATATTCATTCTCTAAATCATAACGAAGTTGATTTACAGCAACTTCTGCAATACGTTTATCGGCTTTAGCTAAATCATACTCCCTTATTGGGATAAATTTTATAGGTTTATAATACCCTTGAGACTGGGCTTCTTTTAGAGAAAAATTATATATAAATTCTCCTCGTAATCTTCGGTTATCGTTCCGGAAAGGTGTCGCCGTAAAAAGTGTTACCTTCTCATCATCAAAAGAATCAATAAACTCACTCCATGTTTTGGCTTCGGAATGATGGGCTTCATCAACGAATAGATGACTAATTTTTTCCTTAAATAAATCTATGATTGCTGATTCACAATTTGTAATAAGGGGCATGGTTGTGATAATAACATTAGATTTTTCAATTAGTGTATACCAACCATTATAATCCATACCTTCTTTAACGACACCCACAATCGGATAGTTACAATCACTGGCCACTATCCCGAACTCCGGAAGTATACCTAATGTGAGGAATTTATTAGATATTTGGTCTCTCAAAGCATCGGATGGAACAGTTATTAGTACCTTTGGACATTGATTAGCAATAAGAATGCTTAACATTGTTTCTGTCTTTCCTGTTCCAGTAGGCATGACAATGATATTCCTACCATGATGAATTTGGGCTTTAGACATAAAAGCATATATAGCTCCAAGTTGCGGAGCTCGAAGCCCTAAGATAGATTCTTGAATATTTTCTTTCTTATAAAGGAATTTACCTCTCCAAGAAGCTACTATCTCATTAGGTTGTAGATTCTTGAAATTTGGATGTTTGAGCCATCTAATTGATATAATATTCCCTTTGATAATATCACTTTTACGAGGTTTCTTGTTTGTTAATACTGCATATTGATAATTCTCAATACTAGGGTCATTTTCATCTCGTGTAAGAAGTATATTGGTATTGTTTGCCTGTATAACAAAGGGTGATGTGGAAACAATATCGAATGTTGCATCACAAAACTCTTTAGCAAATCCATCCAGATGTTCAATTCTATTGTTCCCACAATTCCACAAAAGTCGAATAATTTCAAAGGGTAATTTTATCATTATCAAATTTTTATATCAAATGTGTTACATTTATTTTCTTATATTTCTTTCCCATTCCTAAAGCGAATGCCATCTGGTCTTTGATTATCAATTCGCCTTTCTGAAGTCCGGCTATTGCTGTCCGAACCTCCTGCAATTCTTGACCACTCACTCCGTACAGATCTTTGATTACTTTGTCATCGATGGTCTGCTGTTTCATTATGAGTGGATATTGAGCGTTAGCATAGAAGTCAAACCCTTTGCTCTTGAAACTGCTCATGTTCTGGGTGGCAAGGATAATGCTCAATCCTTTATTACGACCTACGGCAATTAGATTTCTCAGAGGTCGGTTGTCAAAGTCAAGCATATAATGCGCTTCGTCAATGATAGAGAAGTGTCGAATCTGGACAACATCTTCATTAGTAGCTTGTTTTTCAAGCTGCTCATAGATGTTGTTCAACTTTGATATGATGAAATACACGATTGCCTTTGCTATTGGACCATCTTTAGGATAACCGTCCATCTTTATAATATAACAGTCCCCGATAAGGTCAGCTTTGTCTTCTTCCTCGAATATGTTTGCGCGAACCAGTTGCTTTAACACAGACGAAATACTGTCATCCTTAGCCGGATCAGTCATCTTTGCCTGATACTCTTCCAACATCATTGAGAACGTGATAGGTGCTCCATCTGTCTTCTTGTATGCCTCTACTATGGCTTCGCTCAGACGGTTATTCATGTTGGCACTTGCAGAAACCCTGTCTATCGAGCAGAGGGCTGAAGCCATTTCCGATGAATAGAGATTTATCTCATTGATAGGACGACCTAAGAAATCCTTGAACGGTGTGAATGGTAGGGGATGTTCGATGGGATCTAAAATACAACTTCGGTCCACATCGAAATGCGACAGCCAATGATTGTTCTGAATGTCGCTGAACTCGCCTTTATAGTCAAACAACAGGAAGTTTACAGGATATTGAGATTCCGAGGACAAGGCCCGGAACTGCTGCATCAGGACAGCCAAGAGGTTTGTTTTGCCTGAACCGGTTGCACCAGCTATGATAATTTGCGAGTTGGTGATATTACGGCTGTTGATATCAAGCGTTGCTTCCATTTCAGCATCACCATAGTTTCCGATAATCAGATTGAGCACCGGAATGTCTTTTGCCATTGCCACTTTACTGTTTACTGCATACAGGAAAGAGTCTAGGTTGTTGTCCTCTAACAAGTAATTTCTTCCGCGCAACATTTCTGCGGCAATGATACGTGAAACTGTGGCATTCTGTGACCAGTCTATATTCAGATTGGCATAGCGCAACTTCAATAGAGCCGAATATAATGTGGACAAATCGTGCATTGTGAAAAAACTTGGCACGATACGGGTTGAAGAGGTGGAAAGCTGGATGTCCTTGAAGTCATCTTCCTTACGCTCTACGGTAACGCTTAGTCCTACTATGAAACAAATACGCATCACCTTGTTGAGTGTCAGGCTCACACGCTTTTCTCTGTCTGCTACACGTGACAAGTTGATTTTGGTCTCGATAAGATCCTTCACCGGACTGATTTCGTCAAGCAGTCCCTCCATCTGGCGGGTATTTGAAAAGTTTATTATACTCATGGTCGTTTACTGATTTAGGGATATTCCGAAATAACCTTCCGCTACTGTTGTATTCTGTTCCTCCACATTACGGTGCAAGGTGTAGGTCTTCGATATGAACGGTTCCAGTTTCACATAATCGCTGTCCGTGCGGATTTCCGATGTCGTACACAGCAGAATGGTTTGTTCAGCCAACTGCGGAAAATATTCTTCCATCAATGCGTCACGGCTTTCGTTGTCGAGTACTCCCATAACGGTATCAATCATTACAGGAGGGTTATAATCTCCGAGATTGCGCAACACTTTCAGCAACACTTGTATGAATATTTGTTTGGAAGCCGCATTGAGCTGATTCAAGGATATTTCATTACCTGCACTATGGTATAACCTGATGTTGAAGTTCTCCATACTGTCGGACAATTCCACCCGGGCGACATGGCCTTTATAAGAAACAAGCAGTTTGTTGAGCTGCGACTGCATCTCAGTCTCAATCTGAGCTTTTTTCTTTTTCAGCAGGCTGTCCGCCACCTTATCGAAGAAAGGACGGAGTTTTACCAGTGTATCAAACTTCAAGTCTGGCTCTTGCTGAATTTGCACATCATACTGATGAATCCGCTTCTCCAGACGTTGTATCTCGCTTTTCAAGCTATCTTCCTGAGTCTTCAATTTATCGACGGCCCGTTTCGCATCCTCATAATTGGCTATCAAAAGATTGTTACCACCAGCCTGTGTCTGTTCAAGCGTCCGCTTTTCTGTACGCAGATTGTCAAGGTTGGCAAGCTGTATTTCCATGTCCTGCCTTTTCCTGTCAAGTGTCACGAACTGGTTTCCGCCTCCTTTTTTCGGCAATTCCTTTAAGGCTTTAACCTCTGCATCGTCCAAATAGTCGTATGGGTCTTGTGCGTTGGTGGTATTCTGCAAGGCGACCATGTGAGCAACCACATTCTCCTCGTCAACGGCCTGACTGCACAATGACAGTTCTTTCAGGTAATCGATAATCTTTGCCGTCACATCACGGAGTGTCTCTATCGGATAGGCACCGGTACTCTGTTTCAACAATTGTTCTTTTATGCGTAGTATGTTGTTGATTTCCTGTGAAAGATTGGATGCTAGTTTAGGCAGAAAGACATTTATCTCGATATTCTCGATAAATGTTTTCAGATTTTCGGCATAATCGGCAGCTTCATCGGTTATTGCCCGGATTTTCCCGGTAATATCCTGAATACGCTTGTTCAGGTTCATGGCCTGTTGCGCTCCTTCTTTGGCACGCTGATATTCATCCTCGACCGATGCCATATATTTGTACAGTCTGTCCTGCTCGGCAAGACAAGCGTTCATTTTAGCCACAAGGCCGTCTTTCTGACTGCACAGATTGTTGTATTCTTTGGCTTCCTGTTCGGCTTCCAATCGTTGCTGTGCCCATTCCTGCTGCAATTTCTCAGATGCCCGTTTCAGTTGCAGATACTTCTTGAATCCGAGTACATTCTCAAAATTGTCACGGATGGTCTGCTGGAACACATTTTTTTTCAGCAGTTCACTTGACTGCATGGCATCAAACAGAAAATACTGGCTCAATTCTTGCGGTAGGTTGGCTTTGATGATTTTACTGATTTCCTGTTCAGCTCGCACTCTTTCTTTCGGTGCGGTCATAGTGCCATACACATACATATTGCCGTTCATGTTCAAGGAAACGCTTTCTAGAGGACGACCTTGCGGATTCAGCTGGTAGATTCTCTTCAGGATATACTTCTGCTGCTGCCCCAACACCTTGCCTACAAAAGTTATTTGCAGGCTGATTTCCGGCTTCACCTTATTAATCGCTCCCTGATTGAGTAACTCCATGAAATGTTCCTTACTCTCTATTTTAAGCCCGTAAAGCGCACCGCTTATGGCTTCAAACAGGGTTGTCTTACCGCCGCCGTTCGAGCCACCGATAAGTATAATCGGGCGGTCGTCATCCACTGTCAGGTCGAGGTCGAGAGACAAGTAGGTCTTGAAATTGCTTATCTTTATTTTCTGTATGAGCATGACTTCAAATTCATTTATTGACGTACTTTCTGTATGGCAGCTCGTATTATCTCTTCCGCATCGCTGTCACTCATTTCTATCACATCTACCTTTTTAGCATGATAGGCTTTCAGTATTTCCTCGCTTAGCCAATTAAAATCAATACTTTCGGCTTCGCAGATGGCTTCAATCGTTGCAAGGTCATCTTTGCGGATGCCATAATGCACAAATTTCGGGTCTATTCCTTTTGCCATAATCGTTATACTTTATATTCATCGGGATAAAAACAGTCCCAACCTGATATGTCTGTCGTATTCTCTATTTTCAGAGGACAATACTTCCAATTCTCTCCACTTTGTATAATGACACCGCCTTTCAAGTGCTTGTCGGCATTTTCCTCGCTATGGATATAGTCAATCAAAGCATTGTGCTTGTTTGGAGCATTCTTGTCGCTGTCTTCGCTCTTGGTATCAAACAGAAAGACTTGTCCGTTCTTCATCCGTATCACGAAATCGATATAGAACAAAGCTTTATCGCCGTTCACGTTTGTATAACTGATGGCGTAATGTTGTTTCCCTGAATCACCGTTTTTGTACCACCAGTCGATGTATTCCGTGTTTTCCTCAAGGAATGTCGTAAATTTCTGTTCAGGTGAAGACACTCTGTTTTCCTGGATATATGGCACCAACGCATGATTTTCTATCTTCGGACACACGCTGTTCGTATCTTCCTTGTAGAATCTATCTGCCGGAACTTCCCATGTGTATTTCACATATCCTTTGGCGCGATATGCGGCACGACGGCGTGAAAGAACTATGGCATATTGCTTCAGTGCCTTTTCTATAATATCCGCAAATTTAGGGCGGTTGGCATGATATAGAATGACCTTGATGGCATCACTCTCAAACAGTTCAAACAAATCCTCCATAACTTCCAATAGAGCCACGGCCAAAGTCTTTATACTTACTTTTTCATATCCGTTTCCAAGTTCCTTTGCACAAAAAGCCATATAAGCGGCATCCAGTTCCTGCATGGTCCGCACGTATTTTGCCTTGTTGCGAATCATGGTCTGCCCGACTTCTCCTGTGATACTGAGGTCTTCCACTATCTCTATTCCGATGCTTCTTACATTGAAATTGATTTTATCCTCTACGGCTTTACGATTTTTGTAGGTCTGGCTTTCCCGATCTTCATCGCTTACTTCTTCTTCGGCTATTCCGTCAAGTTCAGCTGCTGTAAACAATGAGGGCATAAAGTTCTTTACAAGCCAGTTCCTTTCAAAAGTTTCCATAAGAACTTTCTTGAAGTCCGATCCCAGACGATTACGGTCTGCAGAGGTACGCTCGTTGTATTCAGAAACAAGCGACACATTATTTAGATTCATCCGACGCACGGCGTGAAGCGACGACAGATAGTCCATATCGTCTTTCACAATCTCGATAATATCCTTGCTCAGGTTGGTATAGACATATCCTCTGTTCAACATGTCGTTTTGATAAAACCGTTGCTCCGGCATACGAAGAATACGTCCTACGGTCTGCGCCGAAAAAGTAAAACTCTCTATCTTTCGGAAAATCAACAGGACGGCAGCTCGCGGGCAATCCCATCCCAAAGCAATGGCCTGCTTGAACAACAGGACTTCGGCAATATCATCCGGGTTGGCTATTGTCTGCAAATTGTCTGTCTTTTCATTGCTCAGCCAGATTGCAAGTTTCCCATTGGCTACATTGATGCCTTTTATGCTGTCAAGATAGGTCAGCACTTCTTCCTTGACTGAATTGTCATCTCCGGTCATCGTTTCCCCGTCGTTGGGCAATTGTATGAGAAGCAACGGATTGATGTCAACGCCTTCTTTCTGGTAGGCTTTTGCCAGTTCTTCACGCTTTTTCAAGGCAAGACTGATAAGTTGCTGGTTCAATGTGCCAAGCATAGGATTAAACTCCAATGCGGGATTCAATATGACGCTTTCCTTTATCATCTGTTCCGCAATCACCCTTTCTCTCGGCACTGTAACCTGCTCTTCCGCCTTTGCGGTAGATTCCGGCAACGGTGTGGCGGAAATACGGATTTCTACTTTCGGGCAAATGTTGCTCAGCACCTTTTCCGATTTCTTGGCATTACGGCTTCCGAACATGTGCTCTTCGTCTATAATCACTATGATAGGTATGCCGTTATCTTCCTGTGTACGGCGGGTAATGTCATACAGTGAGGCTGAAAGTTCTGTTTCGCGTACCATCACTGCGTTGTCTTTGTTGATGCTTTCCCAGTTTACGAATAGGATTTCTCCAGGACGTATGTATCCTTCTATGGAATGGTCAAGCTCGTCATAAATCACGGGGCGCAGAATCTTTGTTTCCGTGAAATGGTTTTTCATCTTGAAATAGCTCTGCTCATGCAGCTTGTTGGGAGCGATCCAGATGTATGCCACTTCGGTGAACGGTGCGTCCGGGCGTTCGGCCAGTTCATCATTCAGCCGCATAAGCATCTCCGATGCCATAACGGTCTTTCCGCTGCCGGTCGGTGCCTTGAATATGAGTGTATGGCGGTTGCCGCTGAGCGAAAGCAGCCCGATGGTCTTTTCCACCAGTTCGCTTACTGCCTTTTGCTGGTATAGTATATTTTTCATTGTTTCAATTTTTTCTGTTCTTTCTCGAAGTTCTCTAAGAAATGTATTTCCACCGGGGAAAGCTCGTTGGCTGTCCTCACCTTGAACTTGTCGTATTCCATGTCGGCTTTTTGTTTGGCTATTTCTGCCGATATTTTGCCTGCATGGGTGAGTAGTTCTTTCCCTGAGAGTTTCAGGAAATCGTCCAGCTTTTGAATCCAGTCTTTCATATACATGGGCTGGTGCGATTTTGCCTGTAATTCCGCAAAGTCAAGATACAGGCTGACAATGCGGTTCAGCGTATCCAGTTCATCCGCTGAAAGATAGTTCTTCGCCACTTCTGCGTCTGTACGTTTGGGCAATGCGCCTGTCCATGATGTCATGCCCATAAAGTCTTTTTGCGCATCGGCGCGTTCATAGATTATTTCAGCAGCCGTATGCCCGTGAGCCGAGAAGTGCATCTTGTTTTGCACGGTCTTGAAGAACTGTTGTGTCGCTTCTGCCCGTGGGTCATAGTCGATACTGAGCGCATAGATTTCCAACACCTTGCGGTAAAATACTTTTTCCGAAGAGCGTATATCACGAATGCGGGCAAGCAATTCGTTGAAATAATTGCCGCCTCCGGCACGTTTCAGCAGTTCATCATTCATCGCAAATCCTTTTATCAGATATTCGCGCAGCACCTGTGTTGCCCAGATGCGGAACTGTACGCCCCGATGGGAATTGACACGATAACCTACACTGATTATCATGTCGAGATTGTAGAAAGCTATATTTCTTTCTACCTTGCGCTTACCTTCATTTTGAACTGTTGCAAAAAATGCAACAGTTGAATCTGCGTTGAGCTCTCCTTCTTCAAATATGTTCCTTATGTGCCTTGAAATGGTGGATTTGTTGCGTTGGAACAGTTCCGCCATCTGGTCGGCCGTGAGCCACACGGTGTCATTCGACAACGTGACTTCTATCTTCGACTGCCCGTCCGGTGTCTGATACAGGATGATACTCCCTCTATTCATTTCCTCGCTCATGCCTCTGCCTCCTCATCCGTAAAGTTAAGCATTCCGTTCTCAGGACTGTTGCTACACTCGTTTTCTTCCATGGCTTCGGGCAGGAACTTCGGGCGGCGTTTGGGCAGGACTTTTTGATAAGCCTGATAGATGGCATCCGGCAAGGCGCAAAGCTGCACCTTGCCTGCCACTTCCTCAAACTCGTCATCATAGGCATAGCTGCCCGCAGAGAACACATACACCTTGATTCTCTCCTTGCCCAGCTCTACCGTCTCAAGGATTTCCGCAATGGCAGATACGGCCCTGTCGTCATAGACAATGAGCATACTCCTGCCGCCTTGTGCAAAGTAGCGGGCTATCTTCGGGTTGATGTTCCGCCCGGCAAGTTTGGCTTCCTTGTAAATGTCGTTTTTTATGCAAAGCAGGCCGGTAGCGTCGGCGACCAATGCGCGCATATTCCGGGGCGTGCGGTCGCGGGAGATAAAGTCTGTCCGGTAGTAGCGCAACGTGTTGCCTGCCAGTCCCGGCACTTCTTCGCCTTTGGGGGTGGTGTAGCCTTGTATCACGCGGCGGTTGCGCTCGTAGGTCACTTCCTCGCAAATATTGTTCTCGTTGTTGGTTACCAAGATGCACTTTCTGTGCCCGCCGTCTTCAGCATTCAGTTGCATAGTGGCATGGAGGGTTGTACCACTGCCAGCGAAGAAGTCAAGAATGGTGGAGTTATTATTGTTATGCGATATTAGATCTTTAATAAGATTTAATGGTTTAGGATTGCCAAATATATCTTTTTGTGAAAAAATATCAGTTAGCAGTTTAGTGCCCTCTCCTGTTTCTCCAATATTATAGTAAATGCTGCGCGATTTATTTACTTTCCTTTTGTCTGAAATTGCTGTGAAATAGGTTTTTTCTTGTGGCTTGCCATTTTTCCAATCAATTTCATCATTCGTAATTAAGCGATTCATTCTTTCAAGACCTACTCTCCATCGTCCTGGTAAACCATCAGGTGCAACAGGGAAATAGTCGTTACCATTGGGATCTTTTATGGCGAAATACATACTTGGCCTATCTTCACGGTGTGCAGAACTTCCCCATTTTTCCAATGGAGTAATTTTATACCGACCTCGTTCGTCTATATACTTGAAAGAATCCTCAGATATAGCAACTGATTCATCTTGCCAAATAAATTGGTCGGTTTTTTGATAAACCAATATATATTCATGTTCTGTCACAAAAAAAGCATCGGTTTGACCGCCGCCTGATTTTTTCCGCCAAATAATGTTACCACATAGATTATTCAAACCGAACACCTCATCACACAACAACTTTAACTGCGCCTGTTCATTATCATCAATGGAAATAAAGATAACGCCCTTATCCGATAGTAGCCGTTTGGCGATGCGCAGACGCTTTGACATGAACGACAGCCATTTGGAATGACGGTAGCTGTCCTCCTTATCCACAAACTGGTCGTTGTAGACGAAATCCTTGTTGCCTGTATTATACGGCGGATCAATGTAGATGACATCAATTTTCCCCTCGTGCGTATAAGCAAGGGCAGTCAGGGCTTCTAAGTTGTCCCCCTCAATAAGGATATGGTTGGGCGCATCGGCATCCTCGCAGATAATAGCCTTGCCTGTATCTTCAATCAGCACAGGCAGTTCTTCGCGAAGCCGTTCTTCCACATCTTCGGACTTATCTTCCCATACCAGACCATATTTCTTTTGCTTGCGGAGCAGCTCTATCAATGCCGATTTCTCATCGTTTGTCAGACCATCTATTCCGCGTATCTTATTTGCCAATTCATTCTTATTCATAAACAAATCCGTGTTTCTGTTACTTTACAAGTCTTACCATTTGTACCTCACCTTCCAGAGAAGAGTTTAGCAACTCCTTTACATCGACTTCCAGTACATTGGCTATCTGAAGCAAAGTCTCCAATCCCGGCTGCGAAGTGTTCGTACACCATTTTGACACCGTAGCCGGATCCTTTCCAAGTTGTTCAGCCAGCCATTTGTTGGTTCGTTTCTTCTCAACGAGTACCACTTTAATTCGATTTATGTCTTTTGTTACTTCCATTTGGACATTATTATTTGCCTTATCTTGCAAATGTACGAAAACAGTTTCAATTACACATCATTCATATAAAATAATATGCAATAAAAATGGCGAATAGCATCGATTTTGTGATACTTGTAGGATTAGTTGTTGATAAATAGATTACCTTTGCAATACATTAGCTATAAAATTTATGAAGAAGTTCATTTCGTTCTTTGGGAGGCCACTTGTTGGTGGAATTCTTGCTTTAATAGGGATATTAGAGTATGTTCTTAAAATTCCAGCATCGTTTTTGGATATTGAAATATCGTTGTGGTTAATATTGCTTATTGCGGGAGTTGTAATAATTTTCACTTACATTTATAGGCGATTAAGAATATTGTATTTTCTAAAACGATATACTTCAGACAGTTTTGGAGGTTCTCGTCCATATCGATGGAATTGGGTTAAAACATCAAAGAATATGAATGTCTTTGGATACATGCCTGATAATATTGAGATAATAGTTCCAACAAGATTAGACCCCAATATTCCAGTGTATGACTGTCGTCATAGCATAACGAATATTGATTTGTTGCGAGAATATATAATGATTAGTCTGTACTGTATGGTGGAAAACACCAAGCAATCAAATGAATTTTTGAGGCATTTGCATACATTGGAGGAACACTTCTGTAATTTTAGACAATAATGGACTTTGAATAAAGAGGAAGAAGATGCTTTCTTTCGTTATTCCGTTCAAATGTCGCTCAATCAAGGAGGGAGGAAAGCTTTCAACGGTGCGGCATAGTAATCGTTATCAAACCAATATTTGTAGTAGGTCTATACTGTCCCAAAAGTGTGCCTGAGTTAGAATAAAAATCCTATATAGATTTGCCAGATTTAATATGACTTTTCTCTGTTCCTAATACGTGCTGCCAGTTTGAGCAAAAAATATTTCGTTAATTGGGATATATAGAGTAGATGTAACAACTAACTCTGCCAGATGCCGTTTCTGTCTATGCCAGATTTTCAAAGTTGATCATGGCAAAGATTATCCAATCTACGAATTCTCATCTACCAAAGCTCATGATAGAAGTTTGCCATAACATGAACCAATTTTTGCAAATGGGTATGTGGTATACTCATTGGACATTCGTAACTTGACTTTGATAGTAAGTTTGGCTATGGACATGATGAATCAGACTCAAAAATAGGGAATAAAATATCAACGACATGTCCAATAGCCAAAGCATGGGACTGTTCAATATTCTGCCGAATGGGTTTAAGAGTTTTAGTTGTAGACCTCGCATTTAGGAATCGTAGGCTTACCCTAGTTTCACATGATGTGTTTTTGCGCCAGCCATAACTATTGCCTCAAATCATAACTTGGTTAAAGTCCTATCTGATTCTTCTGCGGGAACTATATGCATAAAGCAGATATTATAGTTGGCTACAAGAGAGATAGGATTTTTCGTCCACTGTCCAATCCCTACAGTGATTTTCCCGTGCCCAGCTTGCTGTTTTAAGTGGCACTCATCCCGCTGCCGAAAGGCGCGTGGGGTATTAGGCTCCCCCATAGGGTTTATTACTGGCAGACGGGCAAGCCCGGCATGGAGTATAGCTTCACTTCAAATAGTGCAGATGCTGTCCGGTTTCCAGTGTACATACAAAAGGAAGTATGGCAGATTGCACCTGTATGATGAAACCTGCCATAGCTTTGCTTTATTCCCATATCTACACCCCGATATTAAAGTAAAGCCGGGAAATGTCACAGGAAAATGTCACACCGGGATTTGATGGCATAGGGGCTCAATAATGGAAATCTCTGTTGTATTTGTATTCTTTCCCTTCTTTTACGACCATCCGCTTGTTGCATAGGAACTTTGCCAATTCCACCGTCTTGTTGTACCCCAGTTTTATCCCCAGCCGTCCGTAGCCCTCTTTCAGCCGTTCAAGGTAGCCGTTATAGCCGCTGATGTTCCCCTCCTCAAAAGCGGCGTTCAAAGCGGAGCGGTGCGAATCTTCAGATATTTCCTTGTACGGGTCGAACGGTTCCTTGGGAGGGCGTCCTGGCAGCCTTTTCTGGGGCTGATATGACTCCACCAGTTCGGGCAGGGAATCATCGTTTACCCGGAAGGCAAACGGTTCAAACTCACGGTCACGGCAGTGTATGGCTTCCACCACACTTATGGACTTGTCATCTTTGTCTGGCTCTATCTGCATGACGGTTTCCGCCTTGTTGTTCAGTTCCGTGCCGACATGACCGCGTGCGTGTTCGTCATTCTTGTTCTGATGCAGGACGGTATGGATGTGTATCTGTCTGTCATCGGTCCATTGCATGAATTTGGATATCACATCGGTGGATTCACCGGGTGAATTGATATCATGGATGAAGTCCCGGATGCCATCTATGATGACCAGACCTAAATCGGGTATCATGCCGATTGCCTCCTCCGTTATTGCCAGTCGCACTTCGGGCGAATATTTACGGAGTGCCAGCATCGTCAGATTGTCTGCATCACAATCTTTCGGCAGACCTGCCAGTCTCAGGATTCTGTCCAGAACAATCTGGCAATGGTTCTTGCCCTGTTCCGTGTCAACATAGAGAATCTTCCTTTTTCCCTCCGGAAAGCAGGCACGGTAATGCAGCACTGTGCCATTCTTCAGGGCGGCCGCAGCGATGGCGGAGACATTGAAGGTCTTCTTGCTTTTGGCCTTTCCGATAGATGCACTGAAGTTTCCCAGGGTCCCGATTGTGGAATCATCCACCATAAGCACGGAAGCGGACTGTTCGTATGTACCGGTCACACTTATGACAGATTCTTTTATGTAGTTTCTCAATTCCTCCGGAGTAGGAATATTGCAGCTCGTCTTTTCCATATTCCTACAGTTCTCTTGGTTTGGCCTTATGTCTTGTCGCAGCAAGCATCTGCTCGTGTTCCTCCTCGAAGCTCAGAGGCACCTGGCTTTTTCTTCCGGTCTCCAGCCATTTGTCCAGTTCGTCGCGATATACGAACAGATGCTTCCCCTGCTTGATGACAGGTATCCCTCCGTGTTTGGCCTTGTAATAGAAGGATGACTTGGATATTCCAAGGTAGCTGCATACTTCCTCGACGGTCATAGGGACATGCAGGTTTTCTTTGACAGGAACCTGTTTTGCAAAATTGTCCTTCAACGCATTTTCGAGACTCTCGATTCTTTCGCAAAGTTTGCCTACCACTTCCGGCAAATCATTGAATGTAAGGTTTTCTTTTAGCATGACTAAACGATTTAATTGTTTAACATGCTGCAAACCAACATAATGATATTTTGCAGATTATAATCAGCAGAAACTAATTATCGCTGTCTGCTGAAGTTTGCATACAACTGAAATGATAGTCCCCGTTCTTCGGGACATCTATGGCAATTATGGCGGGAACTGAGTCACGAAGATTTTTACAAAGGTATTCGATTGTCGCATTTTCCAGTTCATGCGGGAATATTGTTTTTATGAACTTTGCCCTGTCGATTAAAGGGATATCAAGTCTCTCCCCGATATTCCATGCATAATGTCTTAGCGAGGGGGACTTGATTTGATTATCGGGCTTAGAACGAACCGGTTTATATGGTTCCGCTTGTCCGTATGCCAGAGATTCTATGTTCTCATGGAGAATTTCAAGATCGTCTATGGATAAGAACTGTGACATTTCGTGTGTGGTGTATTCATGTATCGCGTGCACAATAGCGGTCTTCTTCTCCATTTCATTGCGCCGCAATTCTTCTATGCGTGCTTCATATTCCTTAAGATATGGACTCTCGACGTGTTTTTCACTGGTTGCATTATCAGTTGGAGGCAATTCTTCCTTTGTATCAGGATTTGCTTCGGAAGGGACAGTTCCTCTTGAGGACAACTCCTTGCAGCCAAAAGAAAGGCAGCTTTTGGAGAGTAGAGAACAGAACAGGCGTTGCAGTGCAGCGCATGACATGATGGTTGCTACGGTTCCTAATATGACCGGAGTGGAATAGTCGATCAGGTCAATCTGATAATTGTTGTACAATATTGTTGCCACTGTCGTATAGGCGACACATGTAATTGCAAGAACCCGGCTTGTCTTTTTGATGGATATTCGGTTGTTATCTGCCATAAACTGTTATTATTTGGAATTATGATAGGACAAAAATAGATGTCCGGTTTCAGACAGTTGTAAATAATGTCGGAAAATCAGCCGGGAATTAAGAAAAAATATGGTTAGAGTATGATTTTCAGCGAAAAATCATACTCTAACCGATAAAACAGGCATGAATCAGTCAGGTCACCCCTTCCTTGTCAATGTGATTTTGGTGGTCGCCTCACGCTTGTTGCTGTCGACTACTTTCATGTAGCGTTGGGTGGTAGTGATGCTCTTGTGCGCCATGTTGCTTTGGATAGTACGGATATCAGTACCGGCTGCGGCTTGAAGAGTCGCGTATGTCCTGCGGTATGAGTGGAAAGTTATGTTTTTGGTAATTCCTGCGGAACGGATCCATTCCTTCATAGGCTGCTGTGTCCAGCTCCGTTTCAGACCTTTGAACACTAGACCTCTTTTCTCGGGACTGTACCCGATCAGTTCCAAAGCTTCATCGCTTATCGGGATGATGTCTTCCGTCTTGGTCTTCTGGGTGATGGTATGGACACATTTTCCTCCAGCTGCAAAGTCAACGATTTCCTCCCAGCAAAGGGAAAGTATATCGCTGAGCCGCAAACTGGTCAGGCATGAAAAGAGGGAAGCAGTCTTTAGAACAGGTATCTTGCACGGAGTTTCAGCCAGACAATACAGATCTTCCACACTCAGGTATTCCTTGGCAACATCTTCCGGTTCGATTTTTTCCAGAAAGTCATTGACATTGGTCTTTATCATCCTGTTGCGATACAGAATCTTCAGGAATCCCCGGAAAGTGGACCAGTAGCCGGAAGCGGAGTTCTTTGATATCTGTCCGTCACGCCGGAGTTGCTTTGCGTTAAGCAGGTATTCCCGGAACTTGTTGCATAGGTCCACATCTATTTCTTCGAAAGTGCATTTGCCGTGAACGAAGTTGTAGAAGTGCTGATAGACAAATCCCCATTTCTGGTCATGCTTGCGGAGCTGCTTCCGGTAATACTCCAGAAAGTCCGCTTTGTACTTGCGCTTGTCGAAGAAATCATACCGCTCATTTACGATGGCTTCGAACCTCCGGCACCGGATTGCTTCGGCCTTTTCCGACATGGCAGCGTTGAAGTCGCGTTCACGCTGATTCTTGGGATTGGCATAGATGTAAATGTTCAATCCTTCATGGCGGATGGTCTTCATTGTTTCCTGATCCCGGTAGCCCGGATAATAATCAAGGTAGAACGACAGCATACCTTTCTTCAAAGGGCGCGTCCTCAATGTAACTGTTTTGCATTCTGACATAATGTTGAATATTAAATGGTTGTAACTGATTTTTGCTGCGAAAATCCTTAATGCTTTTATACAGACCATAATCAGCAGGGAATAATTTTTTAATAATTACAGTCGGTCGCATTTAGCCACTAACGGGCTCCCATGATGTGGTCGAATTCCACCTTCAGAAAGCGCACGAACCTGCCTTTCTTCTCTCGTTTTATTTCGTGGAATTGCAGGATGCCGTAAACAGAATCCCTGGTGAGATTGTATTTCTTCATGGCTTCCTGTACTGTGTAGTATTCAGACGAGTCTTCTTCGGCGGTCTGTTTTGACAGGTCGAAGTGAAGTTTGGAGTAGAATATCTGGCCGTGCTCTTTCTTAGAGGGGATGTTGTTGCGATAGACATGCGAGCGGATGGCTACACGGGTCATTCCATATTTTTCCTCAATCTCTTCCGGTGTGTACCATTCGGTCAAGGCATCGTCAGTCCTGTACTTGGTGAATGCCGCATCGATGTGCTTTTTGCTGTAGTAGTTGAATTGGCGGACTTTGACTTTGGGAATCTTATGCTGCCGAGTATAAGTCCATACCCATTTAGCATTGACTTTATACTTTTCCGCTATTTCTTCAGTGGTATAGTATTCACTCTTGTCAAAATCGTCTTTAGGAACTATTCGCTCATAAGGTTTTGTCTTTAGCATTAGCTCAATATCCGCACGACGGATAAGAGATTTCTTTCCACTGATACGGGATGCTCTTAGTTTTGATTCCTTTACCAATTTATAAACATATTGGCGGGTCACCCCCATGAGCCTGGCAGCTTGTGCAAATGAGAAGAAATCTTGTCCTTCTGCAGCCTGTTTAGGTTGCAGCAATTCCTGCATTTTTCTCATCTGGCGTTTACGTTCCCGGATACGTTCTTTGTAACCGAGATTGGAGCACTGATGACTGCAATAGCAAGTCGTTGTTTTCTTAGCGATAAATGGTTTTCCACACCATTGGCAAATCTTTCTTACTTCCATATTTTCCTAATATATTTTGAGTTCAAATCTCTTTATTTCTCCTCTTTTGTGTCAACACACGTAAACCATTGTCAACACACGTCAACTACTGCGTCATCGTGACATCGGGGCAAATCCCGAAAATGTTCCGCGGTAGAAATACGGTAGAAAAATATGGCGGATAACTATCTCCGACTGCACATAGCCGGATTTTGGACAAATAAAAAAGCCACTGATAATCAGTGACTTCATTATAGTTGGTTCTAATTCGTTGCAGTTAATTGCGATATATCATTTCCCGATGCAAAAGCGTGAGAAGATGGAACCGAGGATTTCGTTAGTGGATATTTCGCCGGTAATTTCGCCTAAGTAGTGCATACATTCGCGAATGTCTTGTGCTATGAAGTCGGCAGATAGGGTGGTGGTGAGGCCTTGTTGCACGCGCTGTATGGCATCGAGGGCTTTTGTCAAGGCTTCGTAGTGGCGTATGTTTGTCACTATTACATCGCCACTTCCGCCGGCCGATGTGCGGGCAATGGCTACGAGGCGTTGAGTGAGGCGGTCTATACCGGTGTTGTATTTGGCCGATATGAAGAGGGGGGTATCGGCGTCGATGGGCAGCGTATCGTAGGTGGCAGTGAGCCGTTCGGTTTGTTCTTTGTCGAGCAGGTCGGCTTTGTTGAACACCGCTATGAGGTGTTTGCCTGCGCATAGCGGAGCGATGCGCTGTGCCATAGCAGCGATTTTTTCGGGCGCATCGGTGCTGTCGATGAGCCAAATTACTATATCGGATTGCCTCAGTTTGTCGAACGTGCGCTCAATGCCCATCGTCTCTATGGTATCGTGTGTGTCGCGTATGCCGGCTGTGTCGATAAGTCGGAATTGCATGCCGCCGATGATGATGACGTCTTCTATCACATCGCGGGTGGTGCCGTGTATGTCGCTCACGAGAGCTTTTTCGTCGTGTGCCAGCAGGTTGAGCAGGGTCGATTTCCCGGCGTTCGTTTCGCCTACGATGGTGGTAGGGATGCCGTTTTTTATGGCGTTACCTATGGCGAACGAGTTGGCAAGTTGTTGCAGTTCATGGGCGATATTGTCAGCAAGGTCTTGCAGACGGGTACGGTCGGCAAATTCTACGTCTTCTTCGCTGAAATCGAGTTCGAGCTCTATAAGGGAGACGAATTCGAGCAGATTGTTTCTTAGTTGCGAAAGGCGTTGACTGAATTTGCCGCGCATTTGGTTCATGGCAAGGCGGTGTGCGGCGGCCGTATTGGCTGCTATCAGGTCGGCTACGGCTTCGGCTTGCGAGAGGTCGATACGTCCCGATGCAAATGCCCGACGCGTAAACTCACCAGCCTCGGCCATGCGGCAGCCTTGCTGTATGAGCAGTGCAACGATGTGTTGTTGTATATAGAGCGAGCCGTGGCACGAAATCTCTACCGTATCTTCTCCGGTGAATGAGTGCGGCGCTCGAAAGGGAGTTGCTATTACCTCGTCTATGATATTGTCTTGCTCGTGTATGGTACCGAATAGCGCTTTATTGGCCGGTTGGTTGCCCAAGGTTTTGCCAGGGTGGATAGAGGTGAAGATGCTGTCGGCGATGGGTATAGCTTTGTTGCCGCTGATACGGATAACGGCGATGCCGCCTATCCCCGGAGGGGTGGATATGGCGCAAATAGTGTCGTGTGTTGTGTCGAGGTTTATAGTTGCCATGATTGCAAGTCGATGTTTTGTTCTATATAGTTTTCGAGGCTGTCCGGGAGGTTATAGAGGAAGTCTATTCCCGTAAGAGCTTCTACGCTGTCTATCGTCACTGTATAGGTGTAGAGCGGTTCTTTGGCAACCTCGTTTTTGAATATGAAGGCTATGCCGCGCGGTTGGTTTACGTAGGGCGATGCTACGATTTTGTAGAAATAATCGGGTACGGCCACGCGGTTGCGGCCTATCGTGGGGTGCGATTTCTTCACAATAGGGCCACTCACAACGATGATAGCACTGTCGCGTCGTGCCCATATACGTATTTTGTTTTCTAGTTGTTTCCATGCACCGGCGTTCAGTCCGTGTACTTGTGGGCAGATGTTGCTCATGTAGAACGATTCGCGCATGGCTTGTTTGTCCCATGTCATGTCGGCGGCCGGCGCCATGTGGCCGCGGTCGTATCCACTGCGGGTGTAATCGTTGTGTCGGGGGCATACGCCTTCCACTTTGGGGTCAACAAGAAACCGGTTGCTGCGTTCGGCATCGCCGCGCGTCTCTTCGGCGGTGAGTTCGTATGCCACCCAATTGGGCAGTCGCCATTGCGAGTTGTACGACACCGTGTAGCCTTTGTGCTCTATGATTTGGCTGCGTCGGCCTTGCGGTGTCCGAGCCATGTCGAGGTCGGCGATATGTTCTTCTACTGCGCTGCTGGTATAGGCTGGTGTATTATTACTCCTGAGAGGTAGGGGCGATGTGTTGTTTCGCAGATATAGCAATAGCACGACGATGATGACAATAATAACAATTACGGTTATCGTGTTGCGTACGATGTGTTTCGAATTGTTACGTTTCTTTTTCTTGCTTTTTTGTGTACTCCGTCTCTTCTTTGCCATTGCTGCTGTTGTGTTATTGAATACGTTGCAAAGTTACACAAATTCTATGGAGTCTCTTCGATTGAGAGATGTATTAACGTTAGCTATTGCCCGGAGAGTTTGTAAAATATTAGAGATCTGGTATGTAGTGCCGTTGACCTGTTCACCTTGGTACATCGCGATAGCGTTACTCTGTTATGGAAAACAGAAGGGAGAAGTAGTGATTTACAGCATGAAATTTATTACATTTTATTGTAGCCGATGAGTAAAAATGTAGTACCTTTGTTGTGTGTTTGGCATGAGACGTTTTTGCCGAATATTGTTTCCTGAATTTAATAACACTGTGAATATGACACTTATAGACAGATTTCTCCACTATGTGAGCTTCGACACGCAGTCGGACGAGCTTACCAACATGACACCCAGTACTCCGGGGCAGATGATTTTTGCCAAAGCGCTCGAAAAAGAGTTGCAACGTTTGGGACTTTCGGAAATAACACTCGACGAGAACGGTTATCTCATGGCTACCCTGCCAGCCAATACTGACAAAGAGTTGCCGACGGTGGGATTTATAGCACACTTGGATACCAGCCCCGATATGAGCGGGCGCAACGTTTCGCCACGTATTGTGAAAAACTACGACGGTGGCGAGATTGTGTTGTGTGCCGAAGAAAACGTGGTGTTGCGTCCCGAAGAGTTCCCCGAGATGTTGCATTATGTGGGGCAAGACCTTATCGTAACCGATGGTAAGACTTTGCTCGGTGCCGACGACAAGGCCGGTATTGCTGAAATTATTACAGCTATGGAGTATCTGTTGGCTCATCCCGAGATAAAACATGGCAAAATACGTGTTGCTTTCAATCCCGATGAAGAGATTGGGTTGGGCGCACACAAATTCGATGTCGAAGCGTTTGGTGCCGACTGGGCTTACACGCTCGACGGCGGTGAGATAGGAGAACTCGAATATGAGAACTTCAATGCTGCTGTGGCGCATGTCACTTTCCGCGGCCGCAATGTGCATCCCGGATATGCCAAGCATAAGATGATTAACTCTATTCGTATCGCCAACCAATTCGCCATCATGCTGCCGCGTTGGGAGACGCCCGAGCATACCGAGGGGTACGAAGGTTTCTATCACCTTGTTTCGTTCGAAGGAAATGTCGAGAAATCGGTACTGACATATATTATCCGCGACCACGACCGTGACCGTTTCGAACGTCGCAAGAAGGAGCTCGAACACCTGACTCGTAAAATCAATAACGAATTTCCCGGTTGTGCAGAGATAGAGATTAAAGACCAATACTACAATATGCGCGAGAAGGTAGAGCCTGTCATGCACATTATAGACCTCGTGTCGCTGGCTATGAAAAACGTAGGTATTGTGCCGAAAGTGAAACCCATACGAGGTGGGACGGACGGCGCACAACTCTCGTTCAAAGGGCTGCCTTGTCCCAACATATTCGCCGGCGGGCTCAACTTCCATGGCCGCTATGAGTTTGTGCCCATACAATCTATGGAAAAAGCCTCGGCATTGGTTGTAGAAATAGCCCGACTGGTAGCCGACGCAAAATGACCCCGACACTTGTCGTAATTACCGGACCTACCGGTGTGGGCAAGACGGCCACTGCCATTGGTGTGGCGCAAGCATTATCGGCTGAGATTATCTCAGCCGATTCTCGTCAGGTCTATCGTGATATACCCATCGGCACGGCTGCGCCTACGGCACAAGAATTGGCGCAGGTGCCCCATCATTTTGTAGGTATGTTGGGGTTGGACGACTATTACAGTGCCGCTCAGTTCGAGAGCGATGTGATGGCTTTGCTTCCCCGTTTGTTTGCCCGTTCGCCTTATGCCGTCATGTGCGGCGGTTCCATGATGTATGTCGATGCCGTGTGCAAAGGGATAGATTTGCTGCCTACCATTAGCGATGAGGTGCGTCGGCAGGTGTATGCCTGCTATGAGCAACACGGCAACGACTATATGCTTGCGTGGTTGCACGAGTTGGATGCCGAGTATTATGCGATTGTCGACCGCAACAACCACAAGCGTGTCATACACGCCATAGAGATATGCTTAGAGGCGGGAAAACCGTACTCTTCTTTGCGTACCAACACCGTGAAAGAGAGGCCGTTCCGCATCGTAAAGATAGGGCTTAACTTGCCGCGAGAGCAACTCTTCGACCGCATCAATCGCCGTGTTACAGCTATGATGGAGGCCGGATTGGTAGATGAAGCGCGCAGGGTATATCCATATCGAGCCTGTAATTCGCTCAATACCGTGGGATATAAGGAACTTTTTGCTTATTTCGAAGGTAAAATGGACTATGATACTGCTGTGGCGCGCATACAGAAGAACACGCGGGTGTATGCCAAAAAACAACTGACGTGGTTTTTGCGTGATGCCGATATGCGTTGGTTTGCACCCGGCGATACCGATATACTTTCATATATCCGTCGTCAGTCGGGCGAAGTTACCGATTGATATGTGCCGAAAGGTGTGCCGTTGTCCGAAGTACAGCCGTTTCAATGGGCTGTTTTGGCCTGTCGCGACAATAAGAACGGTTTTATGACCCACAGTCCCAGCCCCATACCTATGGCAGCACCCACGGCATCGGCGATGAAATCATAAAAGTCGCCGGTACGTCCCATGTGCATGGCTTGTTGCAGTATCTCGATAATTCCGCCCAATGCAATGGCGATGATAAAGGCGGCAAGCATAGTACGAGAATCGTTTTTTGCGGGAACATGACGATAGTAGTCGAAGCAAAAGACGAGTGTCAACCCCATATACATGATGCCATGCACAACCTTGTCGCTACCCGGGAAATCGAATAAACCACCCGTGTCGGGCACAGGGTTAGAAGCCAATGACAAATACAAGATGGCTGCAAGAACCATTGTCGTGGGGATATAGCGGGAAATATATGTTACGTGTTTCATAAGGAGGAGCTTTGTATTTTGTTGAAAATAAGGCTCGAACTTTGCGGCAAAGATATTAAATTTGCACAAATCATACAATGCGGTTTAACAGATTTTGTTGTCATGACATTATCTGTTTGATGTTTGGTTTATAATATATTATGAATAGAAACTCTTTTATTGATGCGTGGTTGGCGTTATCGCGGGGGCAACGTCGTGCAACGGTCGTCCTTGTGGCCGTAGTTGTCGTTATGGCGATTATGCAAGTCGGTATATCGTATCATAAGGGACAGCGGCGCGATGCTACGGCCGATTATTCGGTACTACAACAAGAAATAGCATTGTTTCGTTCACAAGCCGACTCTGTTTTACAGGCCGACGACAAACGCAGCTACGTCCGTCACACCCGTGTGGTGGACGATACCATAGGGTATAAACCGCAAAATGTACCTTCGCAACGTGTCATGCAACCCGTGCCGAGAATAGGAGAAGAATGAAACGGTAGAGTACGGTTTGTTATGAGACCCAACGGCAAATATCCCGATTTGCAATGACCGATATGCGGGCAACGACACATTTTTTGTAATCTGTCGATTCGGGTTGTGAATAACAAAGTATAGCATTGAATATTGTTTTTATGCAGGTAAACAGGTTCTGTTTGACGGAAAAATTGTAACTTCGCTTCTTATAAGGAAACAGTATGCTTCTCGACAAAAAAAATAAGAGACTTACCCTCAATGCCGGTGGCAGGTTGGTAGATTTGTCGCAGCCCAAGGTGATGGGTATCCTCAATGTTACACCCGACTCTTTCTTTGCCGGCAGCCGTTGTGCTACCGAAGAACAGATTGCCGTTCGTGTACGGGAACTCCTTGCCGAAGGCGCCGATATGATAGATATAGGTGGCTACTCATCGCGTCCCGGGTGCGACAACGTTTCGCCCGACGAGGAGATGCGGCGTTTGGCACAAGGTCTGGAAATTGTGCGTCGTATAGCACCTGAAGCTATTGTGTCGGTCGACACGTTCAGGGCATCGGTGGCTCGTCGTTGCGTTGAGGAGTATGGTGTGCAGATAATCAACGACATATCGGCGGGCGAGTTAGACCCCGACATGTACGATGTGGTGGCAAGCCTGCGGGTGCCGTATATTATGATGCACATGCGCGGTATCCCGTCGCAGATGATGGACGCGCGGTATCTTGTATATGACAATGTCGTAGCCGATGTGCTGCAATATTTTGCCGCAAAGATAGACCGCCTCACCCGTATGGGCGTATGCGATATTATTGTCGACCCCGGGTTCGGGTTCAGCAAGACCGTGACCGATAATTACAGGTTGATGAGACATTTGGACGAATTTCTGCCATTAGGTCTGCCGTTGCTGGTTGGCGTTTCGCGGAAATCTATGATATATAAATTACTCGGTACGACACCCGAGGAAAGCGTAAACGGTACGACGGCACTCAACGTCATGGCTCTGCTGGGCGGGGCTGATATATTGCGGGTACACGATGTGCGTCCGGCCGTGGAAGCAGTGAAAATAGTAATGCAAACACTCAACGAATAAACATAATGTTCATGATAGACTTCGGAGTTAAAGATGCCATAGACATACTTATCGTAGCCTCCTTGCTCTACTACATCTACAAGATGATGAAAGAGTCGGGTACTATAAAGATTTTCAACGGCGTATTGGCATTCATCGTTGTGTGGGTGGTGTTCCGCCTCTTTTTAGACATGAAGTTGCTGGGCGCTATCATGGATAAGTTTATAAGCCTCGGCCTGTTGGTATTGGTTATCCTGTTTCAAGAAGAGATACGTCGGTTCTTGTTCGAATTAGGGTCGCAAAACCGTTGGAAGTTCCTTTTTGGTTTCTTACGCAAAAACGACAAGGGTACGACGAAACCCTATGTCATGGCGATAGTATATGCCTGCATGAATATGTCTAAAAGCAAAACGGGCGCTTTGATTGTGGTAGAGCGCAACACACCGCTCGAAAAGTTCGAGCATACGGGAGAGATTATCAACGCCAATGTCAATTCACGCCTTATAGAGTGCATATTTTTCAAGAACAACCCTTTGCACGATGGCGCCATGATTATTGCAAACGACCGCATTGCCGCCGCGGCCTGTATATTGCCTGTGTCGCATAATACCGACATTCCTAAATCGTTGGGCTTGCGGCATCGTTCGGCACTCGGTATCAGTCAGGAATCGGATTCCATAGCCATTATCGTATCGGAAGAAACAGGCAATATCTCTGTTGCTCACAATGGCAAGTTCCGCCTTCGCCTGTCGGGCAAAGACCTCGAAGATATATTGTCGAATTCCTAAAAAATCAGCGCTTTATACGCATGTATTTTACGTAATACAACACAAGCAGGAGAGTAACTATCGTACTGATTATGGTTATTCCCGGGGTGGTAGCGCCCAACCAAGGTATAGTTTCTAAGGAAGGTTGGTAATAGGTGACGGTAGCCATCGTATTATTGAGGGCATGAGCCAAAATAGGGAGCCACAAACTACCGCTGCATACTACCAAATAACCGAAAAACGCTCCCAATAACATGCGGGGAACGAAACCGTAGAACTGCATGTGCAAGGCGCTGAATATGAAAGCCGAAATCCATATAGCTGCATGGATGTTTACTCGGTTTTCTATCATCAGCCGTTGTATCGACCCTCTGAATATCAGTTCCTCGCCTATTCCCGTCAACAAACCGACGGTGAGAATAACTACAATGAGCTGCCCTACGGAGTCGATGTCCATCATCAGTTCGGTAGCTTGCAATGCCATATCTTCTTGGGCGCGTAACCATTGCTCTATGCCGGCCATCGATTCGGGCAGCCTTATGCCTTCGTTCCATTCTATAATGCTGTTCATTATAGGTATGGAGGCGATGTATATGAGTAACATCATGCCCAACTGGCTCCATCTGGGAAACTTGTCGAGCATGAGTGTCTGTACCGTGCGGCCGTTGTTGAATATACGGGCAGTAATGAAGGCCGGTATAATGAATATGCCTACGTCTTGTATGACCATCATCGCAATGCTCATGCGCCACGGGTCAATTCCCGGACGATTGAATAAGTACATGGGAATGAGCGACAAAAGGGCAAACAACAGTACTATGGCCAATAATACGATAATCTGACGAGAGAAACTTTTCTTCATATCAAATCCTTTTTCATTGATTTGTGTAAAAGCAATCTATACCGATTCATTTCATTTCGTTGTTGTAAGAACCGATAAATATGTTCGCAAAGGTATAAAAATCTTCTTGTATAAAGTCGTATGCTTGAATTGTGTTTTAAAACGAATAATAGGCTACATTGTTTGGCGCAATATCCATATATATGAGGGCGCTTTATTTCTTGCTCCTTTTTTCGTTCCACAAGAAAATAAAAAGCATGATGGTCAGTAAGCATATCAGTACTGAGCCCCATAGAATAGTCCCGAAGTAGAGATGACTGTGACTGATTGCATAATACATCGGGGTGGGCGACATGAAATCTTTTATATCGAAATAGACATCCAAACATGCCGATATTAAAAATAGCACAGTAACAACGATGATGCAGATACCGATTATTTTCTGCCATTTTCCCATGTGTTTGTCTTATTATTTTTTAATGGTTATCGTATCTCTTATTCCGCATCTAACAGGCGGAACGAAAAGAGGGTGTAAAGGTAGGAATTTTATGGGATAATCAGATAAGAAAAATTGTTGTCTGAAAGAATGGGGGAGTGCCATATCGGTAAAACGGGTTTGCTCTTACATTTGAGTAAAACGGGCTGCCGTTTTATCAGAATATCGGTAGAAGAAATCGATAGATGCGTGTAGGTAATATGGCGGCAGAGTTATTATTGCAAGGCAATACTTGTTTAATCTTTACTTTTATCATACTTTTGCACACGACAGATTTCAATCGCTATATATGAAGTGGGAGTCGTTTGTAGCCCGACGTATCTATTTTGATAAGGAGCACCAGCACGAAGTATCGCCGCCGGCCGTAAGGTTGGCTATTGCCGGTGTGGCGTTAGGGCTTGCGGTGATGATTCTGACCGTGGCCATTGTCGTAGGATTCAAGAAAGAGATTCGTGAAAAGGTCGTCGGATTCGGTTCACATATCCGAATCTCGGCTTTTTCGAGCAATACCACTTACGAGACGCCTCCTATACAATTCTCCGACAGTCTGTCGCAGTTGCTGTCGGCCGATAAAGAGATTGTTTGCGTAGAGCCTTATGCCACGAAACCCGGCATATTCAAGACCGACGAGCACTATATGGGTATCGTCATAAAAGGAGTGATGCCCGGTTACGATTGGTCTTTCTTCTCCTCTTATCTGACTGCGGGGAGTATTCCGCAGCTTACCGATAGTGTGGTCTCTGACCGTATCCTTGTTTCACAGGCGATAGCATCCAAGTTGAGCCTCGAAGTGGGCGATGGCGTGCTGGCGTACTTCGTGCAAGACGAAGCCGTGAGAGCACGCAAGTTTATTGTTGAGGGCATATACAAAACCGACCTGAGCGACTTCGACAATCTTTTTGTAATAGGCGATGCGCGACAGGTGCAACGGCTCAACGCATGGCAGCCCGACCAGTATAGCGGCATTGAGTTACGAGTGGCGCATTACGATAGGTTAGACGATACGACCTACCGGATATACACGCAACTACTCATAAACCCCGATGCTTATGGGCAACATTACTATACGCAATCGGTGCGCGAATTGAATCCCGTATTTTTCGGCTGGCTTGATTTGCTCGATATGAATGTGTGGGTCATCATCATACTCATGGCTGTCGTTGCCGGGTTTACAATGATTTCGGGATTACTTGTCATTATACTCGAAAATGCCTCTATGATAGGTGTCTTGAAATCAGTGGGAGCATCCAATCGTTCCATCCGTACCATATTTCTCAATGTATCGGTTTTTTTGGTGGGGAAAGGATTGTTGTGGGGTAATGTCGTAGGGTTGACTTTATGTGCGGTGCAAAAGTATTTCCATGTGCTCAAACTCAACCCCGAGGCATACTATATACCCTATGTTCCCATAGAGCTGAATGTGTGGTATGTGTTATTACTCAATGTAGGCAGCCTTATCGTGTCGATGTTGATGTTGGTAGGACCGTCGTATATTGTGGCGTTGATACGGCCGGCACAAACGGTCAAATACGAATAAAAGCGTCTGTCAATTTTCTATTTCCGACAATTCGAGCCAGCGTGTCTCTTTCTCATCTATGAGTTGTATCAATTCCGAGATACGTGCAGAGTGTGCATAGAGTTCATCGGGCGACAAAGTGCCGGAACTTAGCTCGGTTTCCAATCGCGATTTTTCCTCTTCGAGTTGTGGCAGCAGGTTGTTGAGCTCTTCTAACTCTTTTTTCTCCTTGAATGTAAGCCTGCGTTTGCTGTTGTTGCGATTCTGAGACGATTCGGGTTGTTTCGACGGCGCTTTTTGCTGCTTTTCACTCTTTTCCTGTTGGCGTTCCTCGCGTAATTTCTCGGCTTTCCATTCGCGATAGTCGGTGTAGTTGCCCGGGAAATCCTTTACCTCGCCATTGCCTTTGAATACCCAAATGTGTTCTACGACCTTGTCCATAAAATAGCGGTCGTGCGACACTACGATAACACATCCTTTGAAGGCTTGCAGATACTCTTCGAGGACACTCAACGTGGTAATGTCGAGGTCGTTGGTAGGTTCGTCGAGGACAAGGAAATTAGGATTGCGCATCAGTACGGTGCAAAGATGAAGCCGACGTTTCTCGCCGCCGCTCAGTTTGTAGATATAGTCGTGTTGTTTTTCGGGCGGAAATAAAAAGTGTTGCAGGAATTGGCTTGCCGAGAGTTTGCGGCCGTCGCCGAGAGAGATTTCTTCGGCTATCTCCCGGATGGCGTCTATCACCTTCATTCCCTCTTTGAAGTGAAGACCTTCTTGGCAATAGTAGCCGAAACGCACGGTTTCACCGATGTCGAACCGTCCGCTGTCGGGACGAATCTCGCCTACCAACATTTTGACGAAGGTCGATTTGCCTGTTCCGTTAGCCCCTATGATACCCAACTTTTCGTAGCGGGCAAAGTTGTAATAGAAATTATCGACGATTTTCAGGTCGCCGAACGATTTGCTTACATATTGGGCTTCGAAAATCTTACTGCCTATGTATGACGATTTTACATCTAATTTTACAGCCTGTTCGTTACGTTGTTGCTTTGTCTTCTCTTCGAGCGAATAGAATGCATCTATCCTCGATTTGGCTTTGCTTCCACGTGCCTGCGGTTGTCGGCGCATCCATTCGAGCTCTTTTCTGAATAGGTTGCGGGCGCGTGCTGTTTCGGCATTTTGTACCTCTATGCGTTCTTGTCGTTTTTCGAGATAGTAACCAAAATTTCCTTTGTAACTATATAATGTGTGATTGTCAATCTCTAAAATCTGTGTACAGACACGGTCTAAGAAATAACGGTCGTGAGTGACCATCAACAAAGTAATGTTGCTATGCAGCAAATATTCTTCGAGCCACTCGGTCATTTCTATATCGAGGTGGTTGGTGGGTTCGTCGAGAATTAGCAAGTCGGGGTCGGTGATGAGGATATTGGCCAAAGCAATACGCTTAATCTGCCCGCCGGACAACTCTTTGACAGGTTGCTCGAAATTTTTGATGTTTAGCTTCGAAAGGATACCTTTGACGCGATGCTCATATTCCCATGCTTTCAGCCGGTCCATCTCCTCTATGGCATTGTGCAGAGCCTGTGGCTCATTATCGTATAATGCCTTTTCGTATCGCGATATGGCTTGTACCGTTTCATTGGGCGAATTGAAACAAGCCTGTAATATGGTAAGGTCGGGCGCAAATGTGGGGTTTTGCATGAGATAACCTACCTTTATATCGTTGTGGAATGTAATATGGCCGCTATCGCAATCTTCTTTTCCGGCAATGATATTCAGTAAGGTTGTTTTTCCATTGCCATTTTGGGCAATGATACCGATATGCTCACCTTTGGCAACACCGAAAGAAATATCCTCGAACAAAATACGGTTGCCAAATGATTTTGTGAGTTTGTCTATTTGCAAATAACTAACCATAATTCACATTTCTGCAACGCAAAGTTAGTGCGAAAATGGTAATGTGTGGAATGTCCCGAGGAAAAATTCCCCATTGTTCCCCAATATTATCTAATAAATGCTTTTTGTTTCGCATTTGTAGCCGATAAAAGTTTTTGGTACGTCTTTTGTCAGTATCTTTGTGCGCAAATTTATAATATAAAGAACTATGAGACGTCCTTTCCAGAATGTCAAGTCCTATTTCATTATCAAGAAAAAGACAGTAGCGATACTGGTACTTATTATAGCAGTGGTCGCTGCCGTGATTTATTTTACCCGAAAGAAAGAGCCGGAAAGAATACTTCCCATCGTATCGACCGTAGAAGTGGGCAAAAGCGATGTCAACGTATATGGCGAATACGTAGGGCGTGTGCGTGCGCAACAGTTTGTCGAGGTACATGCCCGTGTTGAAGGTTTCTTGGAAGAGATGTTGTTTGAGGAGGGTACTTATGTGAAGAAAAACCAAGTGCTCTTTGTGATAGACCAACGGCAATATAAGGCGAAAGTAGATAAAGCATCGGCGCAGTTGAAGAAAGACCAAGCACAAGAACGCAAAACGCAACACGATTTGGAGCGCATACGACCGCTTTATGCTGAGAATGCTGCCAGCCAGCTCGATTTGGACAATGCCGTGGCGGCATACGAGAGTGCCAAGGCATCGGTTATCATGAGTCAGGCCGATTTGGATCAGGCCGAGATGGAACTCGATTATACCGTAGTGCGTTCGCCTATATCGGGCAATATCAGTGAGCGGTTTGTCGATTTGGGTACGCTGGTGGGACGCAGTGGTAAAACACAGTTGGCGACAGTCGTTAAAAGCGATACCGTATTGGTCGATTTCAGCATGACTGCACTCGATTATTTGAGAAGTAAAGAGCGTAATATCAACCTCGGACAAAAAGTAGAGAATCGTTCATGGCAACCCTATATTACCGTGACCCTTGCCGACAATACCCAGTATCCTTATAAAGGTCTTGTCGATTTTGCCGAGCCGCAGGTAGACCCGCGCACAGGTACATTCTCGGTACGTGCCGAGATGCCCAACCCCGGCCACGTGTTGCTGCCCGGACAGTTTACGCAGGTAAAATTGCTGCTCGAAGTTCGTGAAGATGCCATTACCGTGCCGCTCAAAGCTGTAATTATAGAAAAGGGAGGAGCTTATATATACGTGGTACGTAAAAATAACACGGTTGAGAAACGCTTTATAGAGCTGGGACCCGAACAAGACAATATGGTCGTTGTAGAACGTGGATTGGCCGCCGGTGAGCAAATTGTGGTCGAAGGCTACCATAAGTTGTCGCCCGGAATGGAAGTAGTTGTCAATAACGAAACTCCCAAAGAATAATTTGTGAAATAACAGAGAGTCATGAAAGTCAATTTTTTCATCGATCATCCGGTCTTCTCTGCCGTTATATCTATTGTCATAGTCATTGTGGGACTGATAGGTCTCACGATGTTGCCTATCGACCAATACCCGCAAATTACGCCGCCTGTTGTAAAAATCAGTGCGTCGTATCCGGGCGCGAGTGCTCAAACGGTATCGCAGGCAGTGGCTACACCTATCGAACAAGAGTTGAACGGAACACCGGGCATGTTATATATGGAGTCAAGCAGCTCCAACTCGGGAGGTTTCTCGGCAACCGTTACCTTCGACGTCTCTACCAATGCCGACCTTGCGGCTGTCGAGGTACAGAACCGCGTAAAACTTGCCGAATCGCGTCTGCCTGCCGAGGTGATACAAAACGGTATATCCGTAGAGAAACAGTCGCCCAGCCAGTTGATGACGATATGTCTTACCTCGAACGACCCTAAATTCGACGAGATATATTTGAGTAACTTCGCCACACTCAACGTTCTCGACCTGTTGCGTCGTATCCCCGGAGTAGGGCGCGTCTCTAATATAGGTAGCCGCTACTATGCCATGCAAATCTGGGTACAACCCGATAAAATGGCCAATTTCGGTTTGACGGTCAACGACTTGCAGAATGCGTTGAAAGACCAAAACAGCGAGGCGGCTGCCGGTGTGTTGGGACAACAACCTGTTGAGGATGTCGATATTACCATTCCTATTACCACACATGGCAGATTGTCGTCGGTAGGTGAGTTTGAAGATATTGTGGTACGTGCCAATTCCGACGGGTCGATTATAAGGCTGCGCGATGTAGCTCGCATCTCCTTGGAGTCGGCATCATATAATACCGAGAGTGGTATCAACGACGGTAATGCCGCAGTGCTATATATATACATGCTTCCCGGTGCCAATGCTATGGAGGTTGCCAGCAATGTGAAAGAGGCAATGGAGGAGCTGAGCAAAAACTTCCCCGACGGTATGCAATATGAGATACCCTTCGATATGACAACATATATATCAGAGTCGATTCACGAAGTGTATAAAACACTTTTTGAGGCGCTCTTGCTCGTTATTATCGTGGTATTCTTTTCGTTGCAAAGTTGGAGAGCGACTTTGATTCCTATTGTGGCTGTTCCTATATCGCTGATAGGAACATTCGGGTTCATGCTCATTTTCGGTTTTTCGTTGAATATGCTCACCCTGTTGGGTCTCATTTTGGCCATCGGTATTGTCGTCGATGACGCTATTGTTGTGGTCGAGAATGTCGAGCGTATTATGGAAACAGAGCATCTGAGTGCATACGAAGCTACCAAAAAAGCTATGGACGGGTTGTGCGGCGCGCTGATAGCCACTTCGTTGGTGCTGGCTGCCGTGTTTGTACCGGTGAGCTTCCTCTCGGGTATCACGGGTATGTTGTACCGTCAGTTTACCATTACGATTGCCGTTTCGGTTATCATTTCCACCGTGGTGGCACTCACGCTTAGCCCGGTCATGTGCTCGCTTATACTGAAACCCATCGACCCCGACAAACCTAAAAATATTGTATTCCGCTATATAAACAAATGGTTGCAGATAGGTAACGATAAGTATATAGGAATAATATCGAAGTTCTTAGGCCACCCTCGTCGGGTTATGACCTTCTTCGGCTGTACGATAGTACTTATTATATTATTCAACAAGATAATTCCTACCAGCTTCTTGCCGACCGAAGATCAAGGTTATTTCAAAGTGGAACTGGAATTGCCCGAAGGTGCGACGTTGGAACGTACTCGGGTGGTAACCAATAGAGCCATAGACTTCCTGATGCAAGAACCGTCGATACAATATGTCTTGAATGTAACAGGTACAAGTCCCCGTGTGGGAACCAGTCAGAACCGTAGCGAGCTGACTGTCATCATGAAGCCGTGGGATGAGCGGGGCGACGAAAGCATAGAAGACGTCATGGCAAAAGTGCGTGACAAATTCCAGCAGTACCCCGAGAGTAAAGTATATCTTTCGACACCGCCTGTTATTCCGGGTTTGGGTAGCTCGGGCGGATTCGAAATGCAACTCGAAGCGCGCGGCGACGCAACATTCGACAATCTTGTACAAGCGGTAGATACGATGATGTATTATGCGTCGCAACGGAAAGAGCTTACGGGCTTGTCATCTTCGTTGCAGGCCGAAATACCGCAACTCTATTTCAATGTCGATAGAGATAAGGTGAAATTGTCGGGAGTGCCCCTCAAAGATGTATTCGCGACGATGAAAACTTATAGCGGTTCGGTTTATGTCAACGACTTCAATATGTTTAACCGTATATATCGTGTCTATATACAGGCCGAAGCCCCATATCGAGAGCACAAAGATAATCTGAATCTCTATTTTGTCCGCGGCAGCAACAATGCCATGATTCCTCTCACAGCATTGGGCGATGCCTCATATACGACAGGCCCGGGCAGTATCAAGCGATTTAATATGTTTACTTCGTCGGTCATCCGTGGCGAGGCTGCCAAGGGATACAGTACCGGTCAGGCCATGCAGGCGTTGGAAGAGATAGCGCAAAAGCATCTGCCCACCAATATCGGCATAGAATGGAGCGGTCTCTCTTATCAGGAGAAGAAAGCCGGCGGACAAACCGGCCTTGTGCTGGCACTCGTATTTACATTTGTGTTCCTGTTCCTTGCGGCATTGTATGAGAGCTGGTTTATTCCTATATCCGTACTGTTATCGTTGCCCGTAGCAGCATTGGGAGCATACTTGGGCGTGTGGTTATGCGGATTGGACAATGATATCTATTTCCAAATAGGATTGGTGATGCTCATGGGATTGGCTGCCAAGAATGCCATCCTTATCGTAGAATTTGCCAAGGAGCAAGTAGAGGCAGGCAAAGGCTTGATAGAAGCCACATTAAATGCTGCTCATTTGCGTTTCAGGCCTATTCTTATGACCTCATTGGCCTTTATACTCGGTATGTTGCCTATGGTGCTGGCAACAGGTCCCGGTGCTGCCAGCCGTCAAGCCATAGGTACCGGCGTTTTCTTCGGAATGATTGTGGCCGTGACAGTGGGTATTACGCTCGTTCCTTTCTTCTTTGTCTATATTTATAAAATCAAGAACAGGCTGATGCCTAAAAAGCAGAAATCATGAAACATACCCCATATATATTGATAGCGATAGGCTTTATATGCCTGCTTACTGCTACATCGTGCAAGTTGGGCAAGGCGTATGTCCGTCCCGAAATGGAGTTGCCCGGGCAGTTAGATTCGCTGACACAAGCCGATGATACTTTTTCGTTGGCCGACATGCATTGGTGGGAGGTGTATGGCGACACGATTTTGCAACAACTCATTCGGAAGACTCTCGAAAACAATAAGGACATGTTGGCATCTATTGCGCGAATAAAGGAGTTGGCCGCTTTGAAGCGTGTCGATTTAGGCAAGATGCTACCACATTTCGATGCCGATATTCATGCCAATCGCGAAGTGGAAAATTATGGAGGAAATGACAGGGACGTCATGCCCGAAATACACGGTGCGATGCTTATCTCTTGGGAGATAGATTTGTGGGGTAGGTTGCGCTGGGCATACGAGCGCAGCAATGCCGAATTGCTGCAAGCAATAGACAATCAACGTGCATTGCAAGTGAGTTTGGTAGCGCAGGTGGCACAATCATACTTTGAACTATCGGCTTTGGATAACGAGTTGTCTATTGTAAAGCAGACATTGCGTGCGAGAGAAGAGGGCCTACGGCTAGCAAAGTTGCGTTTCGAAGGTGGCTTGACTTCTGAGACACCCTACCAGCAAGCACAAGTAGAGTTAGCTCGTACGGCAACCTTAGTGCCCGATTTGGAACGCTCTATTGCCATGAAAGAAAATGAAATTGCCCTTTTGGCAGGAGAATTCCCATATCCCATACGTCGCATGATGATGGACGAACAAGCAGAGCTATTGCCCGATGAGCTGCCGGCCGGATTGCCTTCATCGCTCTTGGAAAGACGCCCCGATGTACAGGCCGCTGAAAAAGCGTTGATAGCAGCCAATGCCGACGTTGGCATAGCATTCACCAATATGTTCCCGCGGTTGAGTCTGACGGCCAACTGGGGTCTCGAAAGTGAGGAGTTCAAAGATTTTTTCAGTTCGCCTTATACGTTTATCAGCGCCAACTTGTTGGCTCCGCTATTCTCTTTCGGACAAAACAAAGCCAAATGGAGGGCTCAGGAAGCCGCATACGAACGTGAGGTATATAAATACGAAAAGCAGGTATTGGTTGCATTCAAGGATGCCCGCGATGCTATCATAACGTTCAATAAAAGCAAGGACGTGTATAATTCGCGTAAGAAGTTGGAACAGGCAGCATACAGCAATAACAAATTGGCCAATCTGCAATATATCAAGGGATATATTAGCTATCTCGATGTGCTCGATGCACAACGTGGGTACTTCGATGCCCAAATAAGTCTGAGTCAGGCCGTTTTGGGCAAGCAACTTGCTCTTGTGCAATTATATAAAGCCTTGGGTGGCGGCTGGGAATAACAACGATTGTTGTGCGATATTTCCTTCTTACCAGTGAATAAGAGGAAGATTATAAATTGTAATCGCCTCTGTAAGTGTCTATAAGGTATATTAAAAGGTAATTGTGATAATATAACACAAAAAAAAGTCAAAATTTTGTAGTTGGTAAAATAATTTGTTGTATCTTTGTCGCGTAATGAGAAAACAACAATTGATAAAACCAATCTCAGTTACCTTTAATCTACTATAGAATTACACTTTTTCAGCCCATAACAATTAAGAGAATGGGCATGTTTATGATGAAAAACATGTATTTTTTTTGACCTTAATGGATTAATTATTAGAAGATAAACTGAATATACAGCAGACATGCGACGAGCATCTCTGCTGTTTTTTGTTTCGTATCGTTTATGTATGCTGTCGCTTTTCGTCTCCGGCGATGACACAGCGGATAGAGTTACGTCGTTTGTCGTAGGCTTTATAAGTCTATCCCTGCCTTGTGAGCCTGCGATATTTGTTCATGACGGGGTATATGATAGGCATGTCCGTCTTTTATAAAAAGCGCGCCTGTCTGTTTGAAATGAAAGCCTATGTTTTGCTCGGCACATTGCGCCCTTAAATGTAAAAGCCATTCATAATGGCAAGGACGGGCATTATATCCCGATTCGCCTCCGGCAATAACCTGTTCGACACCTTTGCAAGAGGGTAATGTTATGGAGCTTAATAAGGGCTCGCAAACGATGATTTTATGGGCAATAGGAGCTTGTAGAAAGTAGGGCAGGCGATAGTCGCACATCTGTTGGTTTTCTACGGTGCACCCTATCGTTACGTTCGGGTAACCCTTGCCCCAGTCGTCAGGCAGACATAGCGCGATACGGTCTATCCGTTTGGTGATGAAAAGGAAGTGCAGGTCTTCTCTTATGCGCATCATTTCCCATGCAGCAGGTCGCCACGCATCGGCCTTGTCGAGAAAGAAATCGGAGCTGAAACAGGTATATACCAATCTCCCCGAAGGTATTTTATAGTCTCCATTTTTTTTGCGTTGTATCGGCAACGAAAATGCAGCTGTTTTTGTAACCTCTCGGCTATCTTTTCCATAACGCGAGTCGAAACGATAGACATAACAATGGCGGCATCCTTCCGATATTTTCGTGCAGCCATGCCATGGATTCCATCCGCAATCGCGTATCATGGCATCGACGTGCTATTTCATTACTTCGATAAGTTCTACACCGGCATGTTCGCGAAGCCTTCCCGTGTGCCAGTCTATCGATGTGATGGCATACAGGCGACACTCTTCGTCGTCGCTGATGCAACATTTACGATATATGCTGTTGCGTAATACGGCCTCGCCGACGGTTATGGAAGAGTTATTTTGCAGCTCTTGTGCGAGACTCGAAATGAATTTATCTTTTAACTCGTCGAAAGCGGGAGAGACGGCCAATAACAGACCTTCGCAAAATGTCGTGAGAGATACTTCGCGCTGGAACGGTAAGATAGAGTCTAACCTGTAATCCATCGTGAGGTATAAGATATGCTTATTGAGCAGCGACCGTCCACAGCAAAGTTGATGTGAGAAAAATCCTCTTTTCATAGTGTTTATTCAGGTATTAGGTTTTTATATAACAACTTGGCCGACGATGTTTTGGGTTTTGTCGTTTCCTTTTGGGAGCTTTTTATTCCGGGGCGTTTTACGATACGGTTGGGCAGTGACTCCATGACATGGTACGAAAACTCTTCCATGCCCGGCTTTTCATGGATACGTAGCAATATGATGCTATCCATGTACATTACATGAGCGTCGCTGCGTTCGGGCATGGCAATGTAACCGTACACGGTATTCATCCGTATGGACGAGTCGCATTGCACTTTCAGCTCGTTCCATCCCTCTTTCTCTATTTTACCCCAATTATAGTTTATATTTTGTTCGTCGTGCCTTACGGCCAAATATGTAAGCGGCTTGGCGTCGTCTTTCGGTACGTTTACGACATGTATTTTCAGTATAAAACGGTCATTGTGAAAGAAGTTCTCGTCGGCCGTAATATCGAATGCAAATATATTTTCTCTCTTGCCCGCGTCGAAGATATGGCTTCTTTCGAGTTTCCATATATCTACCGTGTCGCCGGCACGGGTGAGTATTTGAGCATTGTCTTTTGCTATGAGTGTTTTTATCTCATCATTCTCTTTGTTCAACCGGTCTATGACTTGGTCATAGATTTCCATATAATCTTCTATGTGGTTGCCATACCATACAAGCGACGAGTCGAATTGTGCTTGGGTAATATTGTGCCGCTTGAAGATGGCTGCACGAACGACACTTTTGGCGCTATCGTTGGGGAATTTACTATAATTGAGAGCCATTACAGCCTCCGATTTATGTACGTCGACGAGCAAATCGGACATCTGTTTTTTACTCAATACTCCTTCGTTCTGCTGTTTACACGAGGTAAACGGCAGAAATAGTATTACCAACAATATGCCTACGAAGCCTTTTTTCATTGGCCGTTGTTGTTGCTGGTTTGTGTCGAGTGGTCAGACAAAAAGTATCGGCGGTAAAACAATATGATGCACAACATGCCTACGGTAATGGCAGAGTCGGCAATATTGAATACCGGACGGAAAAATTCGAACAGCTCGCCACCAATAAACGGCATCCAGTCAGGCCAATAAAACTCGAACAGCGGGAAGTAGAGCATGTCTACCACGCGACCGTACAAAAACCCGGCATAGCCGCCACCTTCGGGGAACAATACCGCTACCTCGGGTGGTATGGGGGCATTGAATATGATACCATAGAACATGCAATCTATGATATTGCCTATGGCACCGGCTTCGAGGGCGGCCACACAAGCAACAAAACCCATTGTATATTGCTCTCTTCGGGTAATATACCATAGCAGATAGCCCAGTGCGCCGGCTGCTACGATGCGAAACAGCGTAAGGAAGAGTTTATCGCCTATTTCCATGCCGAAAGCCGCACCATTGTTCTCGATAAATGCTATTTTGAACCAACCCGTTATATCTATGGTCTCGCCTAAATACATGTTGGTTTTTACAGCAATTTTGGTGCATTGGTCTATGAGCAGTATGGCTACGACAATGATGACAGCCCATTGTCCCCTTGTTATTCGCTTCATGCTATATGAAAATGGTTGATACGAGAGTTAAAAATGTGCCGGCTACATGACATACCGTCATAGTGTCATGTAGCCGGAGCAGATGTGTAAATTTATTTTACTCCTTTGTTTTTGGCCTCGACGCTCAGTGTAGCATGTGGCACAGCCAGCAATCGCTCTTTGGGGATGAGTTTGCCTGTTTCCCGGCAAATACCGTAAGTTTTGTTTTCTATGCGTACAAGGGCAGCTTGAAGATGTTGGATGAACTTCATCTGACGTTCTGCAAGTCGTCCTGCTTCTTCTTTTGAGAGCGTGTTGGCACCCTCTTCCAATACTTTGAATGTAGGGGATGTATCGGTTACATCGTTTCCATCGGTATTCATGATGGCTGCCTTCAAATTGTCGTAATCTCTCAGTGCTTTTTCAAGTTTGGCATTAATGACAGTGCGGAACTCTTCGAGTTCGGCATCTGAGTAACGAGTTTTTTCTGCCATAAGGATAAGGTTTTATGAGTTAAATAATTTACTAACATATAGTATCCGATAGAGTTCGGTCATAATGGCATTATGCTTTCTCTATTAGGATATTTATTTTGAATGTGTCTAAGTCGAGCTCTATGACATTTTCGCCGCTTACTTCGCCTATGACAATGCTGTCGGCAAGTGTTTGGCGCGAGATGTATTCGCCATACTCTTTTACGACTTCGTCTATGACGGTGTCGTGAGCGATGGTGATACGTATCTTGTCGGTAATCTCGAACTCACTCGATTTGCGTATATTCTGGATGCGGTTTACCAATTCGCGGGCATACCCCTCTTTTTGCAACTCGTCGGTAAGAGTTATATCCAATGCAACGGTAAGTCGGCCTTCGTTGGCGACCAACCATCCGGGTATATCTTCCGAGAGTACCTCGGCATCGTCTGCCCCTATGACAGCCTTTGTGCCTTCTATCTCGAATGTATAGCTGCCCTCGCGTTCGTATGTAGCTATATCTTCTTGGCTCATGCCGGTTATGGCATTGGCAAGCTGTTTCATAATCTTGCCGTAACGCGGGCCGAGTTTCTTGAAGTCGGGTTTTACGCGTTTTACCAAGATTCCTGCCGCATTGTCAACGAACTTCAAGTCTTTGACATTGACTTCGGTAAGAATCAGGCTCTTCATTGCCTCGATATGCTGCTTTTGTTGTTCGTCTACGACGGGTATCATCAACATCGACAGCGGTTGGCGTACCTTGATATTTACTTTCCGACGTAAGGCAAGTACCATCGAGGTGATGTCTTGGGCTATGCGCATGCGTTCTTCCAATTCTTTATCGATGCAAGCCTCGTCGCTTGACGGGAAGTCGCTCAGGTGAACCGAGAGTGCGCCGTCGCCGGTCATGGCAGTGAGGTCTTTATACATCTTGTCGGAGTAGAAAGGTGCAATAGGCGCCATCAACTGGGTGATGGTTACCAAACAGGTGTAAAGAGTTTGGTAAGCTGCCAGTTTATTGTCGTCCATCTCGCCGCCCCAGAAGCGTTTGCGGTTGAGTCGGACATACCAGTTGCTCAGATTGTCATTTACAAAGTCCGATATGGCGCGTCCTGCACGGGTGGGCTCGTAACCGGTATAATCGCTGTCTACCTCTTTTACGAGAGTATTGAGTTGCGATATAATCCATCGGTCTATTTCGGGACGCTTTTCTACCGGTATGACGGGCTCTGTGCCGGTGAAGCCATCTACGTTGGCATACAATGCAAAGAACGAGTATGTGTTATATAACGTTCCGAAGAATTTACGGCGAACCTCTTCGATACCGTCCATATCGAATTTCAGATTCTCCCACGGCGATGCGTTGGTTATCATATACCATCGCAGAGGGTCTGAACCATATTTTTCTATTGTGGTAAACGGGTCGACGGCATTGCCGTGACGTTTCGACATTTTATTGCCGAATTTGTCGAGTACCAAACCGTTTGAGACGACCGTCTTGTATGATACGCTGTCGAATACCATTGCAGCTATGGCGTGCAGAGTGAAGAACCAACCTCTCGTTTGGTCTACTCCTTCGGCAATGAAATCAGCGGGGTAGACTTCCCGTGCATCGAAAGCCTCTTTGTTTTCGAACGGGTAGTGTATTTGAGCATACGGCATCGCACCCGAGTCGAACCATACGTCTATCAGGTCGCTTTCGCGGTGCATCGGTTTCCCTGTCGATGACACAAGTACTATCTCATCGACATAGGGGCGGTGCAGATCTATCTTGTTGTAATTTTCTTCTGTATAATCGCCCGGTACAAATCCTTTTGTTTTGTACGGATTCTCCTGCATGTATCCGGCGGCGATAGATTTCTCTATTTCGTTGTAGAGCTCCTCTATCGAACCTATACATATTTCTTCGCTACCGTCTTCAGTACGCCATATAGGCAGCGGAGTACCCCAATAACGGCTGCGCGATAGGTTCCAGTCTTGTAGGTTTTCGAGCCATTTGCCGAAACGACCCGTACCGGTGGCCTGCGGTTTCCAACAAATCGTGTTGTTGAGTTCTATCATGCGGTCTCGGCATGCCGTTGTGCGTATAAACCAACTGTCTAACGGATAATACAATACCGGCTTGTCGGTACGCCAGCAGTGCGGGTAGTTATGGGTATGCTTCTCTATCTTGAATACTTTGTTTTGCTGTTTCAGCATTACGCACAGGTCTATATCGAGCGTAGAGTCTTCGTCGGTGAGGTAGGGGTCGTAGGCATTCTTTACAAAGCGGCCGGTATATTCGCTATAAAGGTCGACATTGACATTTTCTTTTACGAACTCGGGGTCGAGGTCTTCTATGCGATAGAATTTGCCTGTCATGTCTACCATAGGACGACGGTTGCCGTCACGGTCTAACAACATCAACGGAGGTATGCCCGTAGCTTTTGCCACGCGGTTATCGTCGGCACCGAAAGTAGGTGCAATATGTACGATACCCGTACCTTCTTCGGTCGATACGAAGTCGCCCGTGATGACTCTGAATGCGCCTTCTCCCGGGTTTACCCATGGCATGAGTTGCTCATACTCCATGCCGTCGAGTTCGGTACCTTTATAAGATGCTACTACTTTGAAAGGTATCAGCTTGTCGCCGGGATTATAGTCGGAAAGTTCTATGCCTTGCGCCTTAGGATTGAAAAGCGACGGTAACAAAGCGGTGGCAACAACGGCACTGATGGGCTTCCCGGTATAGGGATTGTAACTCTCTACGACACTGTATTCTATGTTAGGACCTACACAGAGAGCCGTATTTGAAGGCAATGTCCAGGGGGTTGTCGTCCATGCCAGAAATACCGGTGTACCCCATTGGCTCATCTCGGGCTTGGGATTCTTGATGGTAAATTGGGCTATACAGGTAGTGTCTTTTACATCCTTATAACATCCGGGCTGGTTCAGTTCGTGTGTGCTTAGCCCCGTACCAGCTGCCGGCGAATAGGGTTGTATAGTGTAGCCTTTATACAGGTAATTTTTATTATACAGTTGTTTCAGCAGCCACCACAGTGTCTCTATATATTTGTTGTCATAGGTGATGTACGGGTGCTCGGTATCTACCCAATAGCCCATTTTATGGGTCAGGTCTTCCCACTCATGGGTATATTTCATGACATCTTTACGGCATGCCGCATTATAGTCTTCAACCGATATTTTGGAACCTATATCTTCTTTTGTGATGCCTAATGATTTTTCTACACTCAACTCTACCGGTAGTCCATGAGTATCCCATCCGGCTTTTCTTCTGACGAGAAAACCTTTCATCGTCTTATACCGGCAAAAGATATCTTTGATAGAGCGTGCCATGACGTGGTGTATGCCGGGCATTCCGTTGGCCGATGGCGGCCCTTCATAAAATACGAAAGACGGGTGACCGTCTCGTATGCTCATACTCTTATGGAACAAATCATTGTTATCCCATTCTTGAAGCATCTCTTTATTTATCTGCGAGAGGTCGAATTGGGTATATTCGGCAAATTTTTTATCCATTTTTTCCTTCTTGTTTATGGCTTGGTAATAAATTGGCACGAAGGTACGAAAAAAAAGAAGAACTCGGTAATTTCTTTTATCATTCTTGTCTTAAAATCTCTTTTTCTCATTTATGCCTCTTTTTTTATGTAGTTTTTGAATCAATTAATTATCTTTGTTCGTATAAACACAATTCCATGTATTATGCGTAAATCTATCATTTTATTATCGTTGGTGTCTTTGGCATCATTATTCTTGTCGTATTCGTGTAAAAAAACAAACGATGGAAAGGAACCGGTTAAAGATTTAACGGGCGTTTGGCTGGTCGATTCCATCGCTACGCGTTATTATCCGACAGATTCTGTGTCTCTTACGTATTTTTCTGATACGATGAGTCAGAAAGTAATCTTTCATGATAAATTGTATGAAACTGTGATTTTGCAAAAGGACGATACCTTGCAGACTTACAAAATGGCTTATACTTTAAGTGGCGATACTATTGCGTATATAGAAAGCAATGGAGAACCGATGATAGAAGAATATATCGTTTCTTGGTCGGATACGGCAATGGTGACGCAGTGTGCTGTCAAATATAACGATAATACAGCTGAGATATATACAGTTTATTACTCGCGCGATAATAGTTCAACCGATGCTGTCGGTGTCTCCTCAAAAGTAGAGCTGACAGCTCCTCAGCAGTAACAGCCTAATGTATATACCGCGCAAGACTTGTCGTTTCGAGAGCCATGCGCGGTATATCGCAGGTCTGTTTCGGAGCGTACAAAGAAAAATATGAGTAACAAATATATCGGGGCAACAATAGCACTCGTGGTGGTATGTTGCTTTCATATCTGTGCGCAAGAACATCCAAAGAGAGAATTTCGGGGCGCATGGTTGCCCACAGCATGGCAGTCACGTTATGTCGAGCGCACTGTCGAAGAAAACAAAGCACAGCTCATTGAGTTGCTCGATGTCTTGCAAGCGACAGGTATCAATGCCGTGATTTTTCAAGTAAGGCCGCAAGCCGACGCATTCTATCCGTCGACACTCGAACCATGGAGCCGGCATCTTACAGGTAAGGCAGGTAAAGCTCCATCGCCCGAGTGGGACCCGTTGCAATTTATCATAGAACAATGCCACGACCGCAACATGGAGTTGCATGCTTGGATTAACCCGTACAGAGTCACCCTTTCGGCCGACGAAAAATTGCCGAAGAACCATCTGTACTACCGTGAGCCGCAACTCTTTGTCCGCTATAACGGAAAGCTCTATTTCGACCCCGGCTTACCGGAGGCTCGTGCTCATATTCTTGCCGTGGTTGATGATATAGTGACTCGTTACGATGTCGATGCTATCCACCTCGACGATTATTTCTATCCCTATCCGGTGCGAGGTGAAAAATTCCCCGACGACGAATCGTATGCTCGTTATGGGAAGGGAAAGAAACGCGACGAATGGCGACGCCAAAATGTAAATCTGTTGATAGAGTCGTTGCACCGGTTGTTGCTCCGTTCTGCCAAACCGTGGGTACGGTTGGGTATCAGTCCGTTTGGCATATACCGCAACAAAACTTCATGGAGCGAAGGCAGCAATACCAACGGCTTGCAATGTTACGACGATATGTATGCCGACGTATTGCTGTGGGCTACCAATGGATGGATTGACTATATCGTGCCGCAACTCTATTGGACTTTCCAAAACGAAAATGCCAATTACGATACCTTGGTAAGATGGTGGAATGCGTGCGATTTGGGCAGATGTCATTTATACATAGGGCAAAGTTTGTCGAGAAGCTGCGACACCCCCGATATAGTACCGTACAAAAGCCAAATGGGGCGCAAAATAGAGTTAAGCCGTTATCTCGATAATGTAAAGGGCGACTGTTTGTGGTTCGGCTATCAATTAGCCGAGGAGCATCGCGATTATGCAGCCTTGTTGTCACGTAGTTATTATGCCTCACCGGCATTGTTACCGGCATATACGCATCGCGATTCCACACAGCCCAAAGAGGTGGCATCACTCAAAGCCCGGCACACGCCCTATGGTTATATGCTTGAATGGAAACCTCGTAAAACCCGGGACGAAAAGCAGAAGCAAATAGCTTTTGCTATCTATCGTTTTGCAGAGGGAGAGCCTATCGACCTCGATTCGGCAAATGCCTTGCAGGCCGTGACTCGCAACACAGCATATCTGTTGCCATATAAGAATGGTTCGCAAAAGTATGTGTACGTAGTCACGGCGATAGACCGATATAATAATGAAAGTCCTAAGGGAAAGAAAATAAAGGTTTTGCTTTAATTGAGAATAATTTATACTTTTTATTCTATATAAAATCCGTCGAATAGACTATCTTTGCAAATATTAATAGCATGTAAATGGTAATGTATCTCTTGATAGAGATAATCTTTATATGAATTATTCGTGTATAAAATTCAAGATAGAGTTGTATGGTACGAGGGTATAGTGCAAACTCGAAGTCTACGGACGAAAAGTAGACTATAATAGCCGTCAGTTCTGTTATGGATTGGCGGTTTTTTTTTGAAAAAAGGAGGAATGCTGAAATACAAAAAGAAACCGGGAAACCTCACGGCTGCCCGGCCTCACAAAACTATTCTTCTCCTATTATATATCTATAACCGATATGCTATCGATTTTGTTCCCGAATTTTACAAATTTTACCATTTCAGGCTCAATCTGAATTTGCAACTCGGCGGTAATGTCGATGTGGCAAAGTCGTTGTATAATGCGTAGAAAGCGATGCTGTTGCGAGTGAAATCGAATGTATATTGTTCGCTCCACAGCCATTCTCCCGTGTTGTTGCTACTGCCATTATAAACGATGTAGGGTAGGGGCGATAACACTTCGTCACCATTATCGAGTTGCGATACGAAGTATCCGGTTACGTCGCCATCGTATTCCAATACTTGTTCCAACTCTTTGGGAGCCTGATTACCCTCGAAGATATAGACGTAATACGAATTGAGCCCGTCGGCATTTCCTACAAGCTCCCATGCAGTAGACGGGACATTGAAGTCATATACTTTCCAGTTTATTTCGCCGGCAGGTCCTTGCGGGCCTTGCGGTCCCATAGGCCCTTCGCAAGAGAGCAACAGCAATGCCATAGCGGTTGCTGTAAATAATTTAATTTTCATATTTGTACAAATATATAATTCAGCCTATAAAGGTAGTTGTTTTTATTTTATGACAAGGATATACCTGTACCTTTTAAATGTTTTTCTATCCCTGCAACCAATTTTTGATAAGTATATGTCGTAAAATCGGAGATTACCTCGTGAGCTGAGGCGGCAACTATATCGGCCGGGAACGTAGTGGAAAGCCCCACAACATACATACCGGCGTTTTTCCCTGCCGTAAGACCTGCAAGAGAGTCTTCAAAAACGACACACCGTTCGGCGCAAATACCCAGTCGCCGGGCTGCAAGTATATAACATTCGGGGTGGGGCTTGGAATGGGTTATATCGTCGGCCGTAACAATGGTGTCGAACCAAGAATCTATCTCGGGATGCTTCTTATAGAGAAGCTGCATCTTGATGTTACCGCTGCTGGTGACAAGAGCAGTGGCGATGTGATGTTGTCTCAATGAGCCGATAAAATCTTCGACTCCCGCAATATAGTCGTAGAGCAATCTCCCTTCTTGCTCGGTTAAGAAATCACGTATCTCTTCTTGCTGTTTGGGTTCGGGAAAGTATGTATCGTATATTTGTCGGAGCGATTGTCCTTTTATATCATGTGCAAAGCTATTATTATGAGGCAGATACCGTTTCCTTATTTCGTCCCATATATGCGTATATTCCTTTTCGGTATCGACGATGACGCCATCAAGGTCGAATAGTGCTGCATAATTGTTCATAGTCTATTAGATTTATTAGCACTGCAAAGAAACAAAAATAAATATTGGCGTGAAATATTCGTTACCTTTGCAACAGATAAAAATGCTATAAAATATGACCGAAAAACAGACTCCTCAAATATTGGGTTCGGCACCTATCAGTCGTCTATTGATACAATATTCCATTCCGGCTATCATAGCCATGACCGTTACGTCTCTGTATAATATCATAGATAGCATATTTATCGGGCACGGAGTAGGAGCCCTCGCCATAGCCGGTCTGGCTGTAACATTTCCGCTGATGAACTTGGTAATAGCATTCTGTACGCTGGTAGGTATAGGCGGTGCTACCATCAGTTCTATTTTATTGGGGCAACGCGATACGGAACGTGCCACCGAGACACTGCATAACGTATTGTGGATGTGTTTGATCAATGCCGCCTGCTTCGGCGGACTTACATATCTGTTTTTAGATGATATATTATTATTCTTCGGTGCAAGTCACGACACGCTGCCATACGCCCGCGACTTTATGGAGGTGATACTTCTTGGTACGCCTATTTCCTATGTATTCATAGGCCTCAACAACGTGATGCGTGCCACCGGGTATCCTACCAAAGCCATGTTATCGTCTATTATTACAGTCGTGGCCAATGTTATTATTGCTCCCATATTCATCTTCGTGTTGAAATGGGGAATACGAGGTGCTGCATTGGCTACGTTGGTATCACAAACATTCGGTTTGGTATGGGTGCTGAATCATTTTTTGAATAAAAATAGTTTTGTACATTTTGACAAAAACTATATGAAATTCAAGCTCTCTATCGTGCTGCGAATGTTCTCGATAGGTATGTCGCCTTTCTTGATGAATGCCTGCGCATGTTTGGTGGTCATAATCATAAACCGTTCTTTTATTCATTATGGTGGCGACATGGCTGTGGGAGCGTATGGTGTGGTAAACCGTGTACTCACTCTCTTTACGATGATAGTTATAGGTATCACGCAAGGTATGCAGCCTATCATAGGTTATAATTTCGGCGCTTTACAGTTCGACCGTGTACGCCGTACATTATTCTATGGTATAGCTGCCGGCATGATAGTCACCTCTATCGGTTTCATATTAGCGCAACTTTTCCCCGCCACTATCGTGGGGCTGTTTACGACCGACGAGTTACTTACGGAGATGTCGATAAACGGACTTCGCATTTCATGTGTGATGTTTACGTTTGTAGGAGGACAAATTGTTATTTCCAACTTTTTCCAATCTATCGGCAGGGCTTCGATATCGATATTTTTGTCGTTATCGCGACAACTTATATTCTTGATACCTTTGTTAATATATCTTCCTCGCATATATGCAATCAACGGCGTATGGGCAAGTATGCCTATATCGGATGCTATTGCTTTCATAGTGGCTGCCGTGATGTTGTGGATATATTATCGTCGTGTGCAAAACAAAGACCGCAGCAAGTCTCGTCGTGTGATTATATAAATTGAAGAGTCGCCCGAAAAGAAACGACATCATATCGAGGCCGGTTTTACTCATAAAACCGGCCTCGATTGTTCAATAAAATATGCGGTTATGAGAAATATCCTTTTAAGCCCATCAATAGACCGGCTACGGCAAGTAACAGGATAATGATACCGATAGTGCGATTTAGAAGGTGCAAGCTGCGCACGTTGAAGTGGCGACGTACTTTGTTAACAGCTGTCGTTATAAAAAACCACCATGCCACTGCTCCTAAGACGATAGCGGTATAACCTATGAGGTGATAGACAATATGTGTTTCAGATACGAACGAATTGAAGCGGGCAAACAGTCCGATGTATAAAAAAATGATGAGCGGGTTAGATACCGTCACAAAAAACGCTGTGACGAAATCTTGTGCAAAGCTCAGTTTTGAGTTGCCTCCTTGTTTTATTTTACCTGCCGGATTCTGCCGGTAGAGATATATACCGAAGCCTATCAACACCAAGCTACCGGCAATTTGCAATAATTGCTGGTTCGCCTCTATGAACTCGATGACAAACGTCATGCCCAATCCGGTGAGAATAGCATAGAACAAATCGGATGTCGTGGCGCCCAGCCCCGAGAAAAAGCCTGCCTGACGACCGCGATACAGCGTACGTTGTATAACCAACATACCCACAGGACCCATCGGAGCCGATACGACAATACCTATGATAAATCCCTGAATGATAATATTTAATATTAGCTCCATGACGCGTGCTTGCTTTGCGAGCCGTCTTTTTGGCCTTACACAAATACAAACATACAAAAAATATCCATAAACATCGGCATGAGTCGAACAAAAAGGTGCAGTATAATTCTATCGTATGCCATGATATAAAAGTAAAATTATATACGCATGTGTCATGATTTGGCATATCGAGCCTGTACTTTTGTGACGGAAAGCAGCTTGCAATGTTTTTCTTGTTTGTTTTGCAGATTTTATATTTTTTGTTTAGCTTTGTGTCAAACAATATTATATGAAATAAAAAGACAGTATAGAATAACAGACATATAGCATAGTTTGTAGACCATTATTTGATTCGGTTAAATCTGGTAAATTCAACAAGGAATCTCAAATAATAGTTAGATGTGCATGTCCCCCGACCGGGGTGCAGGCTGCTTTCTCTTATTTCGATTCCGAGCTTACCAGAGCCTAACCGAAGAGATAAGTGAAAGATGGGTGCTGTACCCCTTTTTTATATATACCATGTACAGCCGTGAAGCCAAGTACGATAATCGAGGCGTAACCTAAAATATTTATTTTTATGAAGTACTTTTTCTTCAAACACACGGCGCTTATTACTCTTTTGGTGGGTTTGTTTACATCATGTATAACTTATGATGAACAAGATGCAACGATAGTTGCATATCTGAAAATTAATGATTTATTGGAGAAACAGCTATCTGCATCGGCCGATATGGAAATCAATTCTTTCAATAAGATGTATAGAGCGCAATTTTTTTCCGATTTCTGCGGTCTGGGATTGAATTTTAATAGTAATTACGACGAGGATATCATAAATTCTTTCAGTCAAAGATACATTATAGCAAAAGATTGCTTCGACACAGTGAGACTCGAAGCTGATATCTCGGCAGAATTATGGAATTATCTTACTACTTTATATAGTGAGACCGTCCCGCCCAAAGCACAAAACGCAGAAACAGGGCGCTATTATACTATATCGGAATTAAAAGCGATGTATCCTGATTACAAGGATTTGGAAATAGAAGATTTTTCTCCGATGGAACTGATATCCACGGTTATGAACGAGAAACTATATGAATTCTCCATGATAGCGCAAGGGGATATAAATCTACATACATTATATGTCTACTATTTAACAAGCAAGAATAAGCCTGATATAAATTATACAGAGATTATAAAACAGAGCGGTTATACACCCGAACAGTCGGAAGTAGAACATCTGGTCTCTGTATTCTCATCATTGAGTACAGGCAACCAACCACTCTATACTCATGACGAAAAAGGGTTCAGAAGTTTTGTGACGGATTATTATGAAACGGATATGTTTTCCGGAGAGGATGCCGATGAGTATTAATGGTATCGCACCGAATATGAAGTCAAAACATTAGCAAGGTTTTTAAGAATTTATCGGTATGGCTTATATACGTTTTTGGCGTCGGTTCCGTCTCTCCCGTTTTTTATTGTTGAATGTGAGTAAGAAAGGAATATCTATTTCTTTCATTTCAAAAATATTGAATATCACATTTGGCAAGAAAGGAGTACGCTTTACGACAGGTTTGCGAGGTACCGGTATCTCTTTTACCGAATATAAAAAATACAAATAACCACTAATCATAATAATTATAGCTATGGCAAACAGAAAGGAAGAAGAAGAAAAAAATTTTAAGAATACGATTTCGTGTTTGATTGGAATAACAATATTGATAATACTTGTCACGATACTCTCGATGCTCGTACAGCTTATACCTGTAATAGCCCCTGTATTGGTACTGATATTCTTTTTGGCGAATTGGTATTTGTACTCGCAAGACAAACCGTTTTTTGCAATAGGTTTTTGGCTCCTCGATAGTGAAAAAGACCGATTCAAAGATGTTACCTTGTGCTTATCAGACGCTATTGACACGAGAGACTATGTAAATGCGGCAGTAAAAAACGAGGGAATACACATTAACCAAAACGGTCGCATATCGGCAAAAAGTTATCGAGGGCAGGGATTGCAGCGAGATCTTGACGATGCAAATGCTACCATCAACGATCTTCTGCCCGTGCATACCGAGATGGAAAAGCGTCCTCAAAGACGCTATAAAGATACCCGGAAGCATTATTCGCGCTTTATTGGTTTTGGCATCGCCTTTTTTGTATGGATGGTATGTCTTCTTTCCACTTCCGATAATTTAGGGCAAAATTTCAAAGCCTATTTCAGTGGTATCGGCGAAACCGGGACTTCGGGGATTTCGGCAATTAAAAATATCTGGAGTAGCGACAAAGATACTATCGAAATGGAGTCTCAGGAAGACTTCGACAAGATAGTGAACCCATACGAAAATTTGAATCAAGACGAGCTGAAAGGCGAAAGTAAATATGCTTTTAATGAGATATTGTGGATGTCGTTATGCTTGATGCTGTTTGTCTATGTGGCAACATGGGTAGTTTGTATGATTGTATTCTCGGTAAAATACAAAAAACCGCCAGTGGTCGATCTCAATAATGTTGATACGTATAATGTCAGCTACGTCAAGAAATCGAAAAACAATAATAATACAAACGGATAAATATTTTTATGGAATCAAAGTACAGCGAAAATCAACCTGAATACTATTATGGCATAGGGAGTGAAATCGTACCGGGTGGTATATTCGAGCGATTCCCGGAGTTGATACCTGCCGTAGGCTGTAATTATTGGCGGGAAGACGGCGTGCACAAAAAAATGCTTATGGTAGGAGAGAGCAACTATTTTCCCGATTATTCCGAAGAAGTAAGCGTATTTAAGGATGCCGGAAAGTGGTACTATGCCAATACCGATAAATTGATACCGCAAGAAATGAAAAGTGCCGTAAAAAATTGGAAGGACTATGTAACCTTCAATAAAGTCTATAAGATTATGGGAGAGGTCTTACGAGAGAGGCAAATTCCATATCAAGAAGGCTTGAACGAAGCGGCATTTTATAATTACTTTCTTCGTCCAGCACTCAATGGTAAAGATAAGGGGTTCAAACCGCAATCGATTGACAAGATGGTTTCAGGAATAGCACTTACCGAAATCATAGAAAGGTTAACACCCGATATTGTGATTTTTCTCAGCAAAAAAGCCTTTATTGAATACGAGTATTATCGCACACATTATCTGTCTGATAGTTATAGTACGCAATTCTATTATGTTGTACATCCCGCCTCAGCTTGGTGGTATGCTTATAACGGAAGCCTTGGCCAAAAAAAGTTTAAAGATATGCTTTGCCGACATTGGCTCCGCGAAAACCTATCTGTTACATCTGATTTAAATAATAATAACATCATGGAAAATTCAAAATTTGATTTATTTGTAGAGAAACGTACCGAGATAGAGCAAGCGCTCGATGGTATCAGACAACTGAAAAGAGAGATGATTGCTTTACGGAACGAGCAGATATCGTGCTTAGCATCTATAATGAAAGAATGCACTGATGATGCTTCGTGGTGGATATACCAGTATGCCGACCTTGGTATTACATTCAATGAGCATGGACATCAAATCGGCATCGAATCGTGGTTCGTCGAGGATAAAGACAACCCTTGTGCTCGTTATTATATTTGTATTACTACGTGGAAGACTGCCGACTATTCACCCTATAAAGAAGCTGTTTTAAGCCGTTTTGCCGACTATTTGCCTCGGGAAGAATACCGGGGGAAGCGCGTATATCTGCACCTTATCGACACGATTCCCGGTAACGACCTCGATTTGATTGTTGAGAAACTTACAGATGTTTATAATCACATGAAGGCTATCACAACAGAAATAAAATAATAAGACATAACTGTATAAGAAACCAATCGCCGTTTACAAGGTAAGCGGCGATTTTTGTTTGCTGTTGTGTCGCTCGACAAAAAAATAACTTTTCGTTTCTTTGTCTGTCATGATGATATACCGTTGTGATGGCAACTTATAGGGATACCGGCTGCCTGACGAAACAAGGCTCCTGAGTGGGTAATTATGGATGGCATTTTATAACACTTATACAACGGCACACCTAAAATCTTCCAACTATTATACAACATTTGCGTTCACAGGTAAACGTGTTCGCATGATTGTTTCTTAAAAAAAAATAGGCGGTAAGCCCTCACGGAGCTTACCGCCTATTTGATTATAATAATATGTATTATTCAAGAGCGGCCTGTGCGGCAGCAACGCGGGCGATGGGCACACGATAGGGGCTGCACGATACATAGTTCATGCCAAGGTGTGCGCAGAACTTAACAGACGAAGGTTCGCCGCCATGTTCGCCGCAAATACCTATCTTCAATTCGGGCTTGGTAGCACGGCCTTTCTCTACACCCATTTTTACTAATTGACCTACGCCTTGTTGGTCGAGTACGGCAAACGGGTCGGTTTTGAGGATACCTTTTTCTTTGTATATCTTCAAGAACTTGCCGGCATCGTCGCGCGAATATCCGAATGTCATCTGCGTAAGGTCGTTGGTTCCGAATGAGAAGAAGTCGGCCACTTCGGCAATTTGGTCGGCTGTAACAGCAGCACGCGGTACTTCTATCATCGTACCTACTTTATAAGCTATGCTGTCGCCACGCTCGGCAAATACCTCTTCGGCTACACGGTTGATGATTTCGGCTTGCAATTTCAACTCTTGTACTACGCCTACCAGCGGTACCATGATTTCGGGATATACTGCAATACCTTTTGCTTTCATGTTCAGTGCAGCTTCGATAATGGCGCGAGCTTGCATCTCGGTGATTTCGGGGTAGGTGCAACCCAGACGGCAACCACGGTGACCCAACATGGGGTTGAATTCTTCGAGCGAGTCGCAAGCGAGCTTCACTTCTTCGAGTGTCAAGCCCATTTCGTCGGCCAACTCTTTCATGGTAGCTGTTTGGTGAGGTACGAACTCGTGCAAAGGCGGGTCGAGCAGACGGATGGTTACGCCGTAGCCGTCCATGGCCTCGAAGATACCTTCGAAGTCACCTCTTTGCATGGGCAACAGTTTGGCGAGTGCTACGCGACGGCCGTCTTCGTCTTTGGCCAAAATCATTTCACGCATGGCCTTAATACGGTCGCCCTCGAAGAACATGTGCTCTGTACGGCACAAACCTATACCTTTGGCGCCGAAACGACGTGCTACGGCAGCATCTTTGGGAGTATCGGCATTGGTACGTACGTCTACTTTGGTATATTTTTCGGCCAAATTCATGATGGTAGCGAAGTCACCGCTCAAATCGGGATCTACGGTAGGTACTTGTCCGTCGTACACCTCACCGGTAGAGCCGTTCAACGAAATCCAGTCGCCTTCTTTGTATACTTTACCGCCCATTTCTACGGTGCGGGCTTTGTAGTCTACCTTAATTTCACCGGCGCCCGATACGCAGCATTTACCCATACCGCGAGCAACAACGGCAGCATGCGATGTCATACCGCCACGGGCTGTGAGGATACCCTCGGCTACATTCATACCGCGCAGGTCTTCGGGCGAAGTCTCGATACGTACCATTACTACGCGTTTGCGACGTTCGTGCCAAGCCTCGGCGTCGTCGGCATGGAATACGATTTGACCGGCAGCAGCACCCGGCGATGCGGGCAAACCTTTGGCAATGACTTTGGCGCGTTTCAAGGCAGCTTTGTCAAATACGGGGTGGAGCAGCTCGTCGAGTTTATCGGCTTCCATACGTTTCAAAACAGTCTTTTCGTCGAGGATGCCGGCACGGTGCATGTCCATGGCTATTTTTACCATAGCAGCACCTGTACGTTTTCCGTTACGGGTTTGCAGCAGCCACAATTTACCGTCTTGTATGGTAAATTCAAGGTCTTGCATATCCGTGAAGTAGTCTTCGAGTTTTTGTTGTGTCTCTATCAATTGTTTGGCACACTCGGGCATCGACTCTTCAAGCGAAGGATATTTGGCAGCACGGTCTTCTTCGCTGATACCTTGCAAATCTGCCCAGCGACGTGAACCTTCGATGGTGATTTGTTGCGGCGTGCGTATGCCGGCTACCACGTCTTCGCCTTGTGCATTTATCAGATATTCGCCATTGAAGATGTCTTCGCCGGTAGCGGCATCGCGGGTAAATGCTACGCCGGTAGCCGACGTGTTACCCATATTACCGAATACCATAGCTTGTACATTGACGGCGGTACCCCATTCTTCGGGTATTTGGTTCATGCGGCGGTATATAATAGCACGCTCATTCATCCAGCTGTCGAATACGGCACAGATGGCGCCCCATAATTGCTCCCAAGGCGAGTCGGGGAAATCTTTACCGGTATATTCTTTAACGGCTTTTTTGAAGAGTACAACTAATTTTTTGAGGTCGTCGACATTGAGCTCGGTATCGAGTTTAACGCCTTTTTCCTCTTTTACTTTGTCCATTACCTCTTCAAAGGGGTCGATATCGTCTTTGCTTTTGGGTTTCATACCCAACACAACATCGCCATACATTTGTACGAAACGACGGTAAGAATCCCATGCGAAACGCGGATTGCCCGATTTGCGCGACAATGCTTCTACGGCTGTGTCGTTCATACCGAGGTTAAGTACCGTATCCATCATACCCGGCATGGAGACGCGGGCACCCGAACGTACCGATACCAGCAACGGGTTGGAATCGTCGCCAAATTTCGTGCCGGTAAGCCCCTCTATATGGTGAATAGATTTGCGTACATCATCTTCAATTAATTTTACGACAGCATCTTTACCATGTTGATTGTACTCTGTACATACTTCGGTCGTAATTGTAAATCCGGGAGGAACGGGAACGCCTATCAAATTCATTTCTGCCAAATTGGCGCCTTTCCCTCCTAATAAATTTCTCATATCGGCACGCCCCTCGGCATGACCGTTTCCAAATGTATAAACTCTTTTCATTTTGAAAAATGATATTAAGGTTTTTAACGATTTTCAAATGTGAAGCAAAGATAGAATAAATAATTAGTTCTCATACACATATTGGCAAGAAATTTTATAAGATGTATTTTTTTGCCTTCTGCACGTCTGTGGGTCGAAAAATATAGCTAACTTTGAACGAATTTGTATTTATTAATATCATATACTTTTGACACGTAAAAAACAACCATTGCCACTCATAGAGAATGTAGAAATTACAGGAGTGGCTGCCGAAGGAAAAGCTGTTTGCAGAGTGGATGAGAAGGTTATCTTTGTACCTTTTGCCGCTCCGGGCGATGTTGTGGATTTGCAAATAACACGTAAAAAAAGAAGTTACTCCGAGGCTCGTATCGCCGCCATGCGCCAGCCCTCGCCATTGCGAGTAGAGCCGTTCTGTCCTCATTTCGGCGTATGTGGCGGGTGTAAATGGCAACATTTGCCCTATGAGTACCAATTACAATTCAAGCAACAACAAGTCGAAGACAACCTCGTGCGTATAGGCAAAATTTCCTTGCCCGATATATTACCCATCAAAGGTTCGGCACGGCAAAGAGCATATCGTAACAAATTGGAATATACATTTTCCAACCGTTCGTGGCTGACGACAGAACAGATGAACGACGATACTGTATATACCGACCGCAATGCCTTGGGCTTCCATATCCCCGGTATGTTCGATAAAGTATTGGATATAAAATATTGCGGATTGCAAGACGATATATCGAATCGTATCAGGCTCGATGTGCGGGCATACGCATTAGAAAAAGGTTTGGAATTTTTCGATTTGAGAGCACAATGCGGTCTGATGCGCAATCTTATTGTACGCACTACGACAACCGGCGAGGTAATGCTCATTGTCGTTTTTTATGAGAACCGCACCGATGCCATAACCGACCTGCTGCAACATATTGCCGATACCTTCCCCGAGATAACATCGTTGCTCTATATTATCAATCACAAAGCCAACGACACCATCACTGACCAAGAGGTGATTTGTTTCAAGGGGCGCGACTATATCTTAGAAGAGATGGAGGGTCTGCGTTTCAAGATAGGTCCCAAATCATTCTATCAGACCAACTCGGAGCAGGCATACGAACTGTATAAAGTAGTGCGCTCTTTTGCACAACTCACGGGTAACGAACTGGTATATGACTTATATACAGGCACGGGTACAATAGCCAATTTCGTGTCGCGACAGGCTCGGCAGGTAGTAGGTATAGAATATGTTCCCGAAGCCATAGAAGATGCCAAGTCGAATGCTGCATACAATGGCATAACGAATACGCTATTCTATGCCGGTGATATGAAAGACCTGCTCACGGCCGACTTTATAGAACGTCACGGCAAGCCCGATGTCATTATTACAGACCCGCCACGTGCCGGTATGCACGAAGATGTGGTAAAAGCCATACAATATGCTGCGCCGAAACGTATCGTCTACGTAAGCTGCAATCCGGCTACACAGGCGCGTGACTTATCGTTGCTCGATGCCATGTACCGTGTCGTTGCGGTACAGCCGGTAGATATGTTCCCGCACACACATCATGTAGAGAACGTCGTTTGTCTCGAAAAGCGAAATGAGTGATAAGAAACGAAACAATTATTTAATGTATATATAATTATGAAAGAGGCTATTCAAAGGAAAATCAACGATTCGGCTGCCGCACGGTGGACGGCGTTGGTATTATTGGCTTCGGCGATGTTTTTCGGATATATCTTTATGGATATACTCTCGCCGTTGCAAGAGCTGTTGCAGGTGCAACGCGGATGGGACCCCGTAGCATACGGTAGGTATGCCGGTTCTGAAACGTTCCTCAACGTGTTTGTATTCTTCCTAATCTTTGCAGGAATTATCCTTGACAAAATGGGTGTGCGCTTTACGGCTATATTGTCGGGAGCTGTTATGTTATGCGGTGCATCGATCAATTATTTTGCCGTGAGCGACATGTTTATCGGGAGTAGTATAGAGCATTTTATGCAAAACGCTCTTAACCTGCCCAACGCATGGTGGAATGTAACGCCGTTTTATGAAGGCATGCCGGCGTCGGCCAAGATGTCTGCCATAGGCTTTATGTTCTTCGGTTGCGGAGTAGAGATGGCCGGTATCACGGTATCGCGTGGCATCGTCAAGTGGTTCAAAGGCAAAGAGATGGCTCTCGCTATGGGCGTAGAGATGGCAATAGCCCGTATCGGTGTTGCTGTTGTAGTATTAGGCGCTCCTGTTGTAGCCAATATTGCACCGGTCAATGTATCGCGTCCGGTAGCGGTAGCCGTATTGCTGTTATTGATAGGACTTATATCGTTTATCGTATATGCCTTTATGGATAAGAAGCTCGATGAGCAAGGAGCCGAAGAAGAAAAAGATGACCCATTCAAAGTAAGCGACTTGGGCAAAATCTTCTCGTCGAAGGTATTCTGGATTGTATCGTTGCTCTGCGTGCTTTACTATTCGGCCATATTCCCCTTCCAAAAATATGCCATCAACATGTTGCAATGCAACTTGGGATATACCGCCGAGCAAGCCGGACAGGTATTTTTCGTATTCCCGCTTGGTGCAGCAGCCATAACGCCGTTTTTGGGTAATTTCTTAGACCGCAGGGGCAAAGGTGCTACCATGCTCATTTTCGGTGCTATTCTGATGATTGTATGTCACCTCTCGTTTGCCTTGTTGCTGCCGGCTACAAAATCTACCGCCATTGCTTATGCAGGCATTATTTTGTTGGGTATATCCTTCTCGCTGGTACCTGCCGCCTTGTGGCCGTCTGTACCCAAACTGGTCGATAGCAAGCTGCTGGGTTCGGCCTACGCCGTGATATTCTGGATACAGAATATCGGCTTGTATTCGTTCCCCATGATAATCGGTTCGGTATTGGTGTCGACCAACCCCGGTGTAACCAATCCTTTGGAATATAACTATACAGTACCTATGCTGCTATTTGCCTCTTTGGGTCTTTTGGCTTTGCTACTGGGACTTTGGTTGAAGATAGAAGACAAGCGCAAAGGTTACGGATTGGAACTGCCTAATATCAAAAAGTAAATTATCCTGTATAAAACTATCATTCAATAGCAACTCTCCGATACATAAATGAGAATGTATCGGAGAGTTTTTTATATCTCTATGTCGGATGATAACGTTGGAGGTATTTTGCGTCTATAAAACAGCCCCTTGACAGAGCGACGAGACATTATCGTAAGAGACTTATAAATAGCATAAATCGGTAAAATAGATGTCCTTACGACACGATGAAGACGAAGCGATAGAAAGAATTTTTGTTAGAGTGTATCGTCTGTCGAGCTGATACAACTATCATAAAACAAGCAATGGCTACTTAGGGAGCTTAACGCTGCACATAAAGTAGCCATCACTTTATTGATTACGGTTTATCAATAATCGTATTCAAGAGAAAACTCGTCGACGTATAGTACACTCTTCGTACTACCCGTAAATTCATCGCCATACTTACTACTTGTAGCAGTCACAATGATATAGGTAGGGATACGGCTTGTAGAGCGATACTTAAATTCGAGTTCGAAAGGTTGATATTCGGAGACCGATCGCTCGCTGACGAATTGATTGTAAGCGATAATATGCGGGTCATTGGGGTCGAAAGGTTTACGATTGTTAGGGTTAGTCCGCACCTCCACACGACTATCCCAGTCGCCTAAGGCTACGTATATCAACAAACTGTCAGGCTTACCCATAATGTCGCTGTGCAAGTTATTGGTATAATCTATTGTGCCACCGCTGTATTTGTAATAACCTTTGAGTTTGGTAGGACGGTATGTGAAGGGCTGCCCTAAATAGATAATTCCATTGGTGCCTTCAACACCTCCGAATTTGCCCACAAAGATATTTCCGGCAGCCAGCTTGCCTATTCCCGCTATACCCACAAAACGTGTTTGGAGCTTTGCAGCAAGACCTTCCACGGCATCTTCGGTAGGAACAGAGTTGCATTCGCCCAATGTAGCGGCTCCTTGGTTACCGGTATCCCACCATGGTGTACTGCCCTCTGCCCATGGTTGCCATATTTTGCCATTGAGCCACCATTCGTTAAAGTTGCCGTTCAGTAATTCCACTTCGGGACCGGTCGTAAAGGTTATCTCATTACTCGTTTCACCGATGATGAAAGCCCGTGCCACATATTCGGTATTGGGTTTCAAGTGCGGCACCCGGGCTGCAAAGCTACTGCCTCGCGATATCATGTATTCTTCGGGTACCTCCTTCCATGTATCTGTACCGGCCTCTTTTATTTCGAATCGATTGTCATTTTGTTCCAATCCGCTACCATATAGCCATGCGACACATGTCCATGCATCTACCGAGGTAAGCGACACATTGCTGGTAGTGTGCACCACGTATAATGTCCATTCTTCGGTAATATTGTGATATTTTACAGTGACAGTGCGCGGACCGTTGGAGAAATCGTGTAACTCTTCGGGGGTAGGAGAGTATGTTGTGAGTCCTTGCGGACCTAATACAAGGCTTGTTATTTCTATCTGCTCCAAGTCGGTATATTCGCTTACAAATACACGGGCACGCTTATTTACGGCTTCTATTAAAGCATTGCCTACTTGATTCTTTACTGAAAACTCTCTTTCGATATTTTGTGAAGCAGAGATAGTCCATGTATAGTCTTGATAGATGCTCAGAACAAACTCTTGCGGTGATGTAAGGTCGTGTACGCCGATGATAGAGGGAGTCGCTTCGGCATTTTCTGTCATCTGTACACCGGTGATGGTAACTTTTTGCAGGTCAACCGTATCGGCAAACACGAGCGACACAGTGCGCGTGTCGTTGTTTATTGTAGGTGTCTGAACCAACCCGGCAGCTTCGATAGAGAGTATCTGTGCCGGAATATGGGGGTAGGGGATATCGTTCTTAATGCACCCTCCTAATAAAAGAGCGGCACATAAGCATCCTATCGATATGGAGTAACGCGTATATTTGTTCATGAAATACTTCTTTTATATATGCACTGTAATACCTATGTTGATATTCAGGATATTGATTTTGAAGTTAGCGGCACTCGATTTGTAGCTTCCTGTTTCTACATTGTCGGTAAACTGCTTGCTTTGCTGATAGTTCAATCCTAAAATACCCACCGATACATTGGCACTTACATTGTCAAATATAAATACCGATATACCGGGGCTCAGCCCTAACGATATTTCGGTCGACAATGTTCGCGTTTCTTTGCGATTTTCGTCCACTCCTCTGGCAAACAGGCTGGTACCGCTGGTAAAATTGAGGCTCGTTTCATTGAAAACGCCAAACTGTCCGTTGGGGCTGATACCCACATACGTACGATAGAATATACCTGCCGAGTAGTATTGAGCCGAATAGGTAAGATTTGAAAGCGAAATATCCAAATCTTCCATAATATCCAAATTAAAATTGTTCAAATCGGCCGATGTACTCGAATATCCCAGTTTGACACCTATACACTGGTTGTCTTTTATAAAATAGCCCACAAAAGGATGTATGCCGAACATAGAACCGGTAAAGTTGAAGTCTTTAATAATCAGTGCTATGTCGCTGTCGTCGCTGTTATAACCCATATAAGATGCCGTCAGACCGCAAATCCACTCTTTTTGGGGAATGAGTACGTAATTGGTAAGTCCGCGGTCGAACGTCCTCGTCGCTTTTTTATGAGAGGCCGTGGTATCAGCAGCTATCGTTTGCGTATCGGGTTCTGAGGCAAAAGCCGGCCATGAGATATTGGCGCATAAAGTCGTCAGCAATAGGATTATATATTTGATTCGTTTCATCGCCATATCATATATAAAAAGCTAATCCTAAACCTATTGAAAACAGGTTGATTTGGAAACTTGCCGAGGTACTGTTGGTTTTTCCCATATACACTTGGTTGGTGGCCTGAGTGCTACTGGTATACTTAAATCCGAGCAATCCCACGTTGAGTTCTATTGCCATAAAATTGTTGATAAAAGCAGTAATACCCGGTGCTAAATTAATGCCAATCGAGAAATTGCGGTCGAAAGAACCTTCTACCGCTTCGCCCGTACCGCTGACAATCTTGCTTTCTCCGCCGCCTATAAGCAACTGAGTTTCATTGTACAGACCAAATCGCATGTTGTTGCCTATACTGATATAGTTCCTGAGTACAGCCATACCCGAGTAGTTGTGTCCCAAACGATATAGGTCGTTGATATTGAAACTTGTATTGTCACCCAAATTAATCTCGGCAGAGTTGAGCTTTACGAGAGAGCGGTCGTAAGAAAACCGCCCTCCCGCACCTATGTTATTACCGAACATGTAACAAAACATGGGGCTTATATTGAAGCTATAACCATTCCCGTTGATGCCTTCGATAATCAGAAACTGATAGTTGTTTCCGCTCATCTCGGCATACGAAACGGTACCGCCTATAATCCATTGCCCTTTCGGAACAAAGGTATATTGTTTCAAACCCCGGGTTTGGGTAGTGTCTTTGGGCAATATCTCTGCATGAGTGGCCGTAACAACACATAGCAGGAACAATATGGCACAAAAACCTTTTTTCATTTTGCTTTTATTCATATACAAGTTCCAAGTCATCGAGCCATAATGTGCTACTACTGCTTCCTGTAAAGAAATCGCCATAATAACTTGCCGAGGCAACAATCACTATGTAAGTAGGGATGCGGTCATACGAGCGATAGTCAATGTCGATAGTAAACGGTATCAGTCCGTCGCCGGGCGTATTGGCATCGGGAACTATCTCGCCAAAACCTATTATGTGCTCATCATCTTTGTTGAAGATGTTTTTATCTTTGGTCGTTATCCTTACAGGAGATGTCCAATCGCCGATGGCAATATATATGTTACCTTTATCGGTAGCTCCTACGGGTAACTCGTCGGTCTCGGAATAATCTACTTCACCTGCGATATACTTGTAGTATCCTTTCAGTTGCGATGGGCGCGAAGATATAGGTCTGCCAAAGTCCAATATGCCATTCGTACCCTCGGTACCTACATAAGAACCGGCAAATACGTTCCCTGCCGCAAATTTACCGATTGTTCCAAAGAGGCTCACAAATTGTGAAGCCATTTTAATAGATGATGTTCCACTATTCTTGATATCGGTATCTTGTGTAGTGACATTGACATTCAGTGTAGCCGAACCGTGGTTACCGGTATCCCACCACATTTCTTCGCCTTCGCCATAAACCAACCATACATTATCCGATTTATGCCAATTCTCAAATCCGGCATTAGGTATTACAAACTCACTTTCTGTCGTAAATGTTGCAACCGTAGCCGAAGCGATTTCGCCGCATACAGCTTGGTATTGATAGGTGGTACCGGCTTCAAGTCCGGTTATTTCGGCAGTGAAGACATCCGATTCACCCATTGTAGCCTCTACGGTATTCCATGCCGATTCGTTGGCTTTCTTATATTGGAATACTATCGGTTCGGAAGAGGCTTTCAACAGCTGACCTCTCAGCGTCGCATGATGAGCCCATATATCACTTCTCAGAGGGTCTTGTGTCAGCACGACCGCATTCGATACTGAAATAACGAGTGTCTCAGTCCATTCCTTCCCGTGCGTATCCGATGCGTGAATAGCTATTTCATAGCTGCCTTCGGCCAAACTTTTCATTAAAGTCTCGGAGAAAACAATGCGGGCATTCGATACTTCACTGTTGCCATTATACGTATAAGAGTAGGAGAGTCCTGCATTTTTCCACGACGACAAGACATCTTCTGTGGCCGAATAGAGGTCGATACTGTTTGCCGGTAATCCCATAGCTTGCATCTTATCGCCCGATACAATCAGTGATGACAATGCCGAAGAAGCATCTACCAAAATGACAGTTTCCGTACCGGCATTAAGCTCAAAGGCCAAGGGTTTCGTTATATCGAATCCGTCGCCTGTGATGTCGGGACGTTTGTAGATGACGATGTCTTCGACCTTTTCTATGGCCGACTCATCGACCGTGAGATTGAAATATGCACCGCCGGATGTATATCCTGTCTCGTTGTAATTGAATGTTAGAGCATATTTTGTAGCCGGTTTGATGTTTTGCAACGTACCCGATTGTGTGTACACACTGCCACCGTCGGAATTTCCGGTAATAGTCCAGTTGAGTTGTGTTTCGTTCGAGGGCAGGATGAAATAACCTATCGAATCAACATGTTGTTGCGTATAAACAAGCGAGCCTGCGCTGCTTGCTATTGTCACCTCATAATCGCTCAGTACCTCTTTCAACTCGTCGGTAAAACTTACGGTTACCAAGGTATTCACAATCTTACAAGTAAGCGTTCCGGTCGTAGTGCTGCCGGCTTTTATATTGATGTTTGAGCTACCTTTGTAGTAACCTGTTCTGAATGTTGCAGCCACCGAATCGCCGCTTACGGCATCGATTCGATAATCTCCGGCAGCCAACAACAACTCTTGTGGCATGTTATCCAATCCTTTGTAATAGCGTACCAAACTTTTGCTACCGTATATTCTCACACGGCAACTGTCGGCCAACATTTTGCTATCAATCGCAGCTGCATTGTCCGGTGAAGAGGTTTCGGGTACGGCAATGCTCATTCTCAATACCAACTTGCCGTCGCCATTTTCTTGTATATCGTCACGACATGAGCACAAGCTGCAAATGCCGGCTATAAACAATATGGGCAGATATGTTTTCAAATTAAATCTATTCATCTTTATTGAGTAATGAGGGTTAATGTCTCAGTGGTTGCATTATCTTTATTGTCGGTAGCAGTCATTATAAATTTGTGTGTACCGGGACCGAGAGCCGATAATAAAGTCGAGAATTGGGTTATATCGAACGACAATTCGTTTTGGCCTATCACTTGGTCTTCTACCGGGAAGCCGAGCCCTTGAAGATTCTCTTTCAATTCGCCGGGGTTAGCCAAATCGAGATGTGTAGATAGACCTACACTCTCTAACTCATCGGCTGTAAGTGTAGTCGATTCTATATCTACTGTAAATCCTGATAATGGATTTTCACTGGTTACCATAATTTTTATGGTGAGGTCGGGGGTTACTATCTGCGGCTCACTGATGTCAAAGGTGGTTGCTGTAATCACCGGAGCTTCTTCGCCCGAAGGGGGTGGAGTGGGAGTATCGGGATTAGAAGGCTCGGGGTCTTCTATTACATCTTCTTCAACAGGTATCTCTACGTTTTGTTCTACGATATAGCAAGAAACATCTACTCGCAAAGATGTTGTAAAGTTACCGTTGGCCGGGTCACCGGGTTCGGGCGATTTCAACGAATAACGCAAAATGCGCCACTCACCGGCTTTTACATTGTCTATTTCACGATATATCGTATCGATATATCCGTCTATCGGGCCCATGAAATAAGCATACAATCGGTTGCTTTCTTCTTTCACAGTGAAATATCCGGCACGAGATTCGTCGATAGAGAAATCGAGCGTACCCAATCCGAGGCCGACATTTACTTTACAACCTTCGCCGAGTACTGCCAACAAGTCATCGCTATATTCTATCGTAACTTTCACGTTGCTCAGCACACATACTATGTCGCCTATGACTGTCATCTGGTCGGCAACGATAGCAAAATTCTTCTCTGCATAGTAGTAAGGAGCATTCCATGCGGCGTCAAGCGGTTCGTGTGATTTTACTTTCAATACATATTCGCCGGCCGATAATGTAAGCACTTCTGGCATCTCTTTGTATGTCCATTCATTTTGCAATACATTCTGCACATTATATATGCTTACGATAAAGTCTTGCGTATCGATGTTTCCGCCGCTGCGCAATACCGTCTCTTCGGTGTTGCATGTGAGTGCGATGGAGGTTAAATCGAGCGTTCCGGTACTTCCGCCTGCCGGATAAGTTATATTCTCCTTATTGCATGATAATAACATGCTTACGGCGGCTACAAGAAATATGTTTAATATCTTTCTCATCATGAGATTTATTTCGTTATATATTAGTATTCAAGTTTTACGTTATCGATATACAATTCGCTACCCACAGATACGGCTTGCGCCCTATTATCGACAGTAGATATTTGTGCAGACTCTTCGGCCTGATTGTACGAGGCATGGTTCGACGAAGTAAACATTACCCTCAGATGCGTTGCCTTATGGCTCGTATCGGTATATGTTAGGGGAACCTCAAATGCCGTGTACGCGGTAGCCGGGGTCAAGGCTATTTCGCTCGATGCAAGAGTTGTAGTCTCACCGTTGTTTCGATATTCTACAACGACCGTAACAACTCCGTTGGCATCGTTGCCGCTCATTGTATATTTATAGTATCCGGTGAGTTTGGCAGGACGAGAAGCAAACTCTATTCCCTCGTCGTATGTTTCTGTTGCAGAGGCATGGTCGTAATTATATGATCCAAGGAAGAGCTTTCCGGCACTGCGGTTCTGTATGGTGGGAGGGGTCAGCGACTCCAACGACTCGGTCAAGAAGCCCCAGTGACCTTCTGGAGGTGTTCCGCCGGCGTTATCCCAAGCTACATTTCTCAATAATACGCCATTGCCATTGACTCCTGCTGTTTGCAAAGTCGAAGGAACTACATACCACGTATTTTTAGTTTGCGGCGATGTAGGAGCAGTTTTGGGATTAACAGTACTCCAACCCACAGGGTTGCTCGATGTTACAGTAGCTGTCTCTTGTTGCCATCCGGCCACTTTACCGTAACGTCCGCCCTTATTGATGGTCTCGGAATATAATGTTGTCCATTCTTCGAATTCTCCATTAGGCAGTGAAAGTGCCGATTCGGTATTTATTTTCAATATGTTGCTTGTTTGCAAGTCACTTCCGTCTGCCAAGCAACCGCCTTTTAGGTTATAGGTGGTTCCGGCATTCAACCCTGTAAGCCCATAGACACCGGCTTGTGTCGTATAATTTGCTTTTTTCCATTCGCTGTCCTCCTGTACATAGATGGTGATATATTGTTCGATGGTCTTTTGATAAGAGGGCTCATCGGCAACTACGCGAATCGAAGCACGGTTGCTCCATATATCATAGTCGTTGGCTACAAGATGGTAGGCCGGTATGGTTATGCCGATGTTTTTTTCTTCCGACTCTTTCACACCTTTATATACAGCTTTCACAGTTTGAGATTTATTACCCTCAGGCAATTTTGCCACAAGGTTGTATGTCGTACCGCTGCTCGAATTGGCTTCATACGATATGGGCGACCATATACCGGTCGATTCAAGACGCATGATTTGCAATTGTGAAATGTCTTTCCCGCTGAACTGTAATGGAATATTTACGTCGGTAGTTCCCAATACGATGGGGGTAATGTCGCCTATGCTGAGAAGCAAAGGTGTGTTATGAATGGTAAATGTCACAGGCTCGTCCGATACTTTCCCATTGATATCGCGTGCAGATATAGTGAAAGTGTGGTCGGCATCGCCGTTTTCGGCAATTTGCAAGAACGACAACATGGTGGTAAAATCTATGTATCCGATTTTATCCTTGCTATCGCCGAAACCTTTGATAACAAGCCCCACTTTTTCAATGGCGGCGAGTTCCTCGGCATTCAGGTCTGTCAGTTCGAGTTCTGTCGGGAATCCAATCGACTGCAAGAATGTCGATTGCGTTATCAACGTACAACCGGCCAATCCGCCTCGTGCTGTAATCATTACGCCCAGATTCCCTGAATCGGGTGTTTCGCATTCCTGCAATTCTTTTGTTTCATTTGCTGCAATTCCATCTAATGTAAAATATGGAGCAGGAGCAGTCATTGCTTCGTCCGACACATCTATTGTGATGGGTTCTACCTCAGTGGAGTTATCGAAAGTAATAGAGACGATAGCAGCTCCAACACTTTCGCTCACGTCGAATGTTATTATATAATGTTGCCTTGCGGTGGCACCGATGATTTTCGCCGGTTCGTATGTGGCAGAAATGCCGTTGGGCTTGGTGAGTTGTATTTTCAGCGATATATCGCCGGGTTGGACGTATGCGCTGCGCGTTTCGTCTTTTGTAAATACAACATTTTTGCCGCCTTGTGTACGTACGGTTGTTTCGTAATCTGTGAAGTATTTACGAAACGCCTCGCTGTATTCGAGACTGATTTTTACATGGCCTAACGTACAAGTCACCTCGACCGGGGTCGTCTCACCGTCACGAATGGAAAATTTCGTTTCGCCTTGATAAAACGGCGTACCGAAACCTTCGTTTGTCAAACTGCCATAATAAGCATAGAGAGTATAATTGCCCGTATCGAAAGTAGCATCTACGGGCATATCGGCAATACTGCTCCACTCTTTACTGTAACTTCCATCTTCTTTGGTCAATCTGATGGCAAACTCGTCTGTCGATGGCGTTTCATCTGATGGGTCGGCATCAGAACTTCGCAAGACAGGTATAACTTCATAATCAGGATGAAGGGTAAGCACGAAACTGCCACATCCTACACCTGAATTCTCTTTTTCCTGAGAGCACGACATGCACAAACACGCTACAAGCCCAAGAATGGAGAAGGTTCTTAGTTTCATATCCAATTCGGTTTGATAGTTTCTGATATCTTATAAAAGTTTAGTCACAAAATAACCGCTGCAAATATACATATATTTTTATTTTCCTTGATATTTTGCCTTCTGAAATTTGCCTCTTCTCATTTTTAAGTATATTTAATGTTCCCATTATAGCAAAATATTATACATTTGTGATGAATTAAAATTTTTCTCCGTGAAGCTATTCCATAACATAAAGAATCGCGATATATTGTTGATGGCAGGGCTCATATTGATACCTCTGCTAATATTCCTTAAAGTCAAAGGGTTGTTATTGTGGATCGCATTGATGATAGCCTTTATCATACCCCGCTACATATATAAAAACTCGTCGTATTATACGACGTCGGGGCATATTGCGTTGTGCATAGCGTTCTTTTCAATGTCGATTTTCTTTATACTGAATTATTGGCAATCTGTTACACGATTAGGTACTCCCGAATTTCCTCATTTGCTCAATGATGCGCGGGCATTTTATGAAATGTCGCGCGATGTAGCCAACGGGACGGTCAGTGCTAACTCGCCCGTAGTCTCGTATATGGGTTACCCGTTGTTCTTGGCTCTTTGGGTGAAAGCAGGTATTACCGACATAGCATATCCCATGATATTCAATATATTTCTGTTGCTATGCAGTATGGTGCTTATTGCCCGGACTGTTTCATTTATACTGCCCAGCAATCAAGAAGCAACTAAAATCGGTGGGTACGCGATGTGTCTTATTGCATTCATACCCAGCATTCTTGCCACGGCTACTATTCTATCGAAAGAACCATTTATCATATTCGGATTGGTATCGGCGATATGCGGGCTCTATGCACTACGCGACAAGTACAAATGCAAGAAATATGGAGCATTATTAGCGATAGGTATCATCATATTGGCTACTATGCGTGTTACTTATTTATATGTATTGTTCATCTTTGTTGCAGCAGTATATTTGCCCCGTTTCAAGAAAGAAGATATAAAACCTATTGTAGCCATCGTTATTACAATAATAGCATTTATATGGATAGGCTCTGTTACAATGAGTTATTGGGGTACGAATGATTTTGTGAAAATATACGTACATCCGCATCATTCGGTAGAGTATATAGATGGTAACAGCCAGCTCCCGTATGAGTATATCATAGGACCGTACCATACATATCCTTTATGGCTCCGATTCATCTTATTGCCCATCTGCATAGTGGTGCAATTCATGATACCATTCCCATTTGAGACAGTTGCCCCGCAAGCTGGATTACCGCTCTCGACATGGTATGTACGTCAGAGTTATTTATGGTATGCAGCAGCTGTTCCCATAGTAGCCTTTTTCGTTTTCTATTGGTTCCGCAAGGGTGGAATAAGATTGTCTATGTTTGCACTGGCTGCGGCAATGGCATATTGTGTACCGGCTTTCATCACGGGAGGAACAGTATCGAGATATGCATTCTGTTTTGTACCATTTCTTACAGTGCTTGGCGGATATGTTATTAATAATTTCCGATTTAAGCAGGATGAGCAACGACAATTGGCCATTTTTGCAGTGATATATTTTGCAATAGTATTGATTGCTCTATTTATCGGCGGTCATTCCTACTTGATACTGAAATATTTTGATGGTATTCGTACTATGTTTTAATGTGTGATGAAGAGTATTCTTATTGTAACATCTTCCGACTATTTCGTAAGAGTATTTCTCCTGCCATATATCAAAGAACTGGTCGATAGAGGATGGCTTGTACATGTGGCCTCGGCATACGATGGAGAGGACATTCCATATATCCACCAACATATTGACCTGCCTGTGGAGCGGACTCCTTTCAGCTTGAAAAACTGCAAGGCGATAAAAATACTTTCCCGTGAAATAGAAAACCGACACTATGATATAGTGCATTGCCACACGCCCGTAGGAGCTTATATCGGCAGATTAGCCGCCCGTAAAGCCCGTCGTTGCTACGGAACGAAAGTGATATATACCGCTCACGGATTTCATTTCTATAATGGCGCCCCGCTATTGTCGTGGCTGTTATATTATCCGGCCGAACAATTCCTTGCAAAATATACCGATGCTATCATCACCATCAATGAGGAAGATTCGTTGCGTGTCGAACGGCACTTCACACGTATTGCCAGACACTACTCTTTACCGGGTGTAGGCTATGATGAAGACCGTATAAAGCCCGATTTATCTCATGTGACGGCCCTTCGGAAAGATTTGCGACTCGACGCCGATGATTTCGTCTTGATATATACGGCAAATCTGATTGCGGGGAAAAATCATGACTTTTTACTCTCCTGTTTACAGCAGATAGTGAAAGAAATACCTCGATGCAAGTTGCTTTTGTGTGGCGATGGTAATATGAAAGAACATATTGTAGATAAGGTCGAGGAGCTTCATTTGCAACAGCATGTAATATTTGCCGGTTTCAAATGGAGTATCGGCGACTACATGGCTTTGGCCGATGTCGCTGTATCGGCCAGTCGACGCGAAGGATTGCCGCTGAGTATTATAGAAGCCATGTACAGTAAGTTACCCGTAGTAGCCACTCGCATAAGAGGTATAAAAGACCTTATTGTAGACGGCGTAAACGGTTTGTTATATAAAGTCGACGACCAAGAGAGCTTCTGCAACCATATCATTACACTATATAATAATAGACAGTTGCGGCAGTCGTTGAGTGAGCAAGCTGTCGAAGATATAGAGAAATATTCGGCAAAAAAGATAGTGCCGCAGATGATAGATATATATAACGAACTGCTTGAAACAACCGATAATGCAAAATAGCAGCGGTACGCTTCGTATTTGTCCGATTCTTGCGGCCGGGATTTAATATACCTTAATTTATACCTGTCGCTCGACTGTTTTGTAAAGGTATTTTCTCTCCTTTACAATAACATTTTAATAAGAAGGTAGCCTATATATAACATGAATAATCCGCCTAAAAAGCTAAGAGAAGCATAGGAAAACAAGAAAAAGAAATTTTCTTCTTTCACCATCTGATAACTTTCATTGATAAAGGTAGAAAATGTGGTAAAACCACCACATAGACCGACAGTAAGAAACAGGCGCATGTCGGTATTCAACAGATTGCTATGTTCAAACAGACCATAAAACAACCCAATGGCAAAACATCCTATGATGTTGACCAAAAAAGTGCTGATGGGAAACGAATGAGTCCCGTAATCTTGAAGCAATTTAGATACAAGATAGCGTAGTACGCCACCGGTAAAACTGCCTGCACCTACAATTAATAAGGTCCTTAGCATAATTAAATCTAATATTTTATAATTAAGTAGGGATTGTCAGCACATAGATGGCGGTTAAAGGCTAATCCCATAGCCGGCGCAAATGTACAATAAAAATAATATTATACTTTGTTCGATTATATAAAATTTATATCTTTGTCAAAGTATATTCTTTGATAAAAAGTGAGCAAACTACATAGATTATAGAAACAGGCTTTTGTATATATTGTAATTCATCACATTTTTGTATTATTCATGTTTAATCTATTAATTTTCATGAGTTTACCTCGAACGTGAGAAGATGATTAAACAAACTGTTTAAGAAATGACGTGTATCAATAACTTTTTTTCTTGAACAGTGTTATTAAGGAGATAGAATTGTGTTATGAGCTTATTTGATACTCTTTCTAAAAGTCCCTTGATGAAGAAGATATTTTCTTCTCGGGCGCCTCGTTGGGCTATTTTGGCAATCGACCTCTTTTTGGTGTTTTTGTCATGCTTTTTTATAATATTAGCAAATAACAACGAAGATGGACAAATAGTGTTCCTCTTCAATTGGTACAATCTTATCAGAATTGCGATTGTAGTATTCATATATGGCATAATGTGCCGAGTATATCATACATACTATGGCATTATAAGATATACGGGGACCGAAGATACATATCGCGTCTTTATCATGACTTTCTCGGCCACGTTGACATTGTTAGTCTTATCATTTATAGGTTCTCTTTTAGGGATCAGATTATTAACTCTCATTCACATTATAGAGATTGGGCTTGTTTCGTTTTCATTGATATTGCTCTTGCGACTTTCTGTAAAGGAACTCTATAACAGAATGATAAATAGTCGTAATACGCGCAAGAGCGTTATCGTATTAGGTTCGGCAATAGATTCTATTGTACTTGCCAATGCGCTGAAAAACGAAGTAAACGGAGCTTTTAACCCTGTCGCCTTGCTATCTTTGAAAGGTTCGAAAAAAGGCGATGACGTAAATGGCATACCTATTGTGCCATTTAATCTTGAAAAAATAGACGAAATCTTTGCTGATTATAACGCCAAGACTCTTATTTTCCTTGCTACACATCTTGAATTGATGAAAAAAGGATTTGCCGACCGTTTCCTCGAAGCCGGTATAGAACTGCTGCTCCTTAATCAAATCGAAGAGTTCGACCAGGAAAAAAGCAACAAGAATATTTCGCAATATGTATATAATATAAAGATTGAAGATTTGCTCGGACGCGAACCTATTCATACAGATAACCCCAAAATAAGCCGAATGATAAAAGGTAAGGTCGTCATGATTACCGGAGCAGCTGGCTCGATAGGCAGCGAATTGGTGCGTCAAGTAGCAGCATTCCGCGCAGAGAGCATCGTGCTGTATGACCAAGCCGAAACTCCCATGCACAGCATGCAACTCGAAATGGGTGCATTATATCCCTCTATAAAAGTCCACCTGTTTGTGGGCGATATACAGAATAAAGAACGGGTAAGACAAGCTTATGAGCAATTCCGTCCCGATTTTGTATTCCATGCAGCTGCCTATAAACATGTACCTATGATGGAGAACAATCCGACAGAGGCCATACTGACCAACGTGCGAGGTACACGCAATGTTGCCGACCTCGCTCTCGAATATGGGGTAGAAAAATTTGTGATGATTTCTACCGACAAAGCTGTCAATCCGACCAATGTTATGGGATGTTCCAAGCGAATTGCCGAGATATATGTGCAGTCGCTTTTCTTTCAGTCGCGTCGCAACAGTCCTTTGTCGCGTACCGCCTTTATTACGACTCGTTTTGGAAATGTATTGGGCTCTAACGGCTCAGTTGTCCCTTTATTCAAAGAACAAATTGCTCATGGCGGGCCTGTAACAATAACCCATAAAGACATCATACGTTATTTTATGACAATTCCCGAGGCATGTAATCTTGTTTTAGAGGCCGGATGCATGGGGCAGGGGGGGGAAATATTTATTTTCGACATGGGTAAACCCGTCAAAATATATGACTTGGCAAAGAGAATGATACTCCTTTCGGGTCTGAAACTCGACAAAGACATAAAAATTGTTGAAACCGGATTACGCCCCGGAGAAAAATTGTACGAGGAATTACTTAACGACAAAGAAAAGACTACGGCTACGTATCATAAGAAGATAATGATAGCGCAAGTGCGCCAATATGAATATAACACCGTTGTGCGGGCAATCGAGCCTATGATAGAGATGGCGTATAAAGGCGACGCATATAAAATGGTGAAAATGATGAAAATGCTTGTTCCTGAATATAAGAGCAAGAACTCGGCATTCGAGCAAATAGATCGCGAGATAGAACAAGAAATGCAAGCGGCCGAAGCGGTACGTCCTGTAACTGTCAAATAGTTTCGTATTTAATAAATATCATAGCGGGGCTGAGCCGGAATATATACAATTCCCGATTCAGCCCCGCAAAATATGTGTAAATGAATACGCATAAAAAGCATGTACACATGAACTTATTCATCGGAATATTGTGCGCACGGTGATAAGCGAAACCTATTTTTGAGAAAAATTATAACATAAAAGAAAGAGCCAAGAGATACGTGATTGTCATGAAATTCAGGGGGCTCCTCCATTTCCCTGTATCGCATTATAATCATGCTATTCTTGCCCTTTCTTATACCAGAATAACCTTTATTTTCTGTAAAGGTTCAAAGCGCGAACTAATATTAATATTTTTTAATGCTTAAATCTTTTATTATAACTAAAAGCATGGCCGGAGTGAAGATACAATCATTTAAAGTTTTATCTTTGTATGACTATTTAATTTCTCATATTATGAAATCGTTATTTATAAATGTATGTGTGTTTTTAGGTGCTGCCCTAATAACACCGCTGGGTGTATCTGCTCAATCAGGCTTGGGCGATTTGTTGAATAAAATAGGCAGCCACAATCAATCATCATCAACGGCCACTGAAAATCAAACGGTTACGTCCGATTTAGGCTCTGCCTTAGGCGGCCTGTTAGGCGGGGTTCTTAATCTGAATAGCGAACTTACCGTTGCCGATTTGCAAGGTACATGGCAATATGCTGCTCCGGCATGCAAGTTCCAATCGGAAAACTTCTTGAAAAGTGCAGGCGGTGCCGTGGTTTCTTCCCAAATTGCAAATAAACTCGCCCCGTATTATGAAAAGTTGGGGTTTTCGGCATCGAAATATAGTTATACCTTCGATACCAATGGAGGGTTTACCATGAATTTCGGTAAAATACCTTTGAAAGGAAGTGTAAGCAAAGCTGAAAAAGAGGATTATTTCCAGATGGAATTTGTCAAGTTAGGTTCGTATGCCTTGGCTACTACACCCGTATATATAGAGGTGTCAGGAAATAAAATGCTCATGTTGTATGAAGTAGACAAATTCATAGATATGTTCCGTTCACTCGTCGGACAGTTAGGAATTACGACGTTAGACTCTATCTTCTCTTTGTTGGACGGCTACGATGGCGTTCTCATAGGATTTGAATTGACAAAGGGATAAAGAGCTGCAAATATTATTACGAAAAGCGAGGGCGCGCCAATCATACGGCACACCCTCGCTTCTTTATGGTCTGAATCGGTGAAATAATTATGTCCCTGCACTAAAAGCGCGGGGTCATCCCGAGGTTATACATAATGAAGGAATAGAGATCTGTTTTCTCATCGATAATTTTATGCCGCGGACGACCGGCACCATGACCGGCATTAGAATCTATACGTATGAGAGTAGGGTGGGTACCATCGTTACAATATTGCAGTTCGGCAGCGAACTTAAACGAATGGGCAGGTACTACGCGGTCGTCGTGGTCGGCTGTCATAACAAGCGTGGCAGGATATGTCGTACCGGGTTTCAGATTGTGCAACGGCGAATAAGCAAGCAGGTACTTGAACATTTCAGCATTATCGTCGGCCGTACCGTAGTCGCCAGACCATCCCCATCCGATAGTAAATTTATGATAGCGTAACATATCCATCACACCTACGGCCGGAACGGCTACGGCAAAAAGTTCGGGGCGTTGTGTCATGCAGGCTCCTACCAAAAGGCCTCCATTAGAGCCTCCGTAGATGGCCAATCGCTGAGGTGAAGTATAGCCCTCATTTATCAGATACTCGGCCGCAGCTATGAAATCGTCAAAAACATTCTGTTTTTGCATCTTCGTACCGGCTATATGCCATGCCTCACCATATTCACCACCGCCGCGCAAGTTTGCCTCGGCATATACGCCGCCTTGCTCCAAAAATGGAATCATTGTGTCGTTGAAACGAGGGTTAAGCGATATGGTGAAACCGCCGTATCCGTACAACAAAGTAGGATTGTTTCCATCAAGTTGTATTCCTTTCTTGTGAGTTATAGTCATGGGTATTTGTGTACCGTCTTTACTCCGATAGAACACTTGCTTGCTCTCGTAATTATCGGGGTCGAAACCTGTTTCGGGTGCAAAATATAATGTTGATGAATTTTTCTCGGTATCTAAACGGAAGGTCGTCTGCGGATATGTAAACGATGTAAACGAATAGAATACCTCAGGTTCGTCCTTGTCGGCAGAAATAGCATTTACACTACCTATTCCGGGAAGTTCCACTTCATACAGTTTTTTACCGTCGAGCGTATATATATAGAGGTGGCTCATGACATCTTCGGTATAGGTTACCAGCAACTTGCCGTTACCCATCACAACGTTATCTATTACATGTTCACGTTCGGGAATAATCTCGTTCCAAGCCTCAGGGGCAGGGTGTGAGGGGTCGATAGATACCAATCTGTGATTAGGAGCGCTATTATTGGTCGTCATCAGTAATCGGCCATCTTGCACGCCTACCCAGCCGTACTCGTTATCATACCCATCTACGATGCGTTTGATAGGTGATTTGGCGTTTGACAAATCCTTGACGTATATAGCAGCTCCCGACGTGCCATCCGACTCGAAAATAACAAGGTAGTGTTTGTCATCCGTTACTATGGCCGATACATAACGGTACGGATTTTCTTCATTGCAATAGATCTTTTGGTCGGTAGCGACATCGCTGCCCAATTTGTGATAATATACGGTATGATACGTATTTGTTGCTGTAAGCTCTTTCCCTTTTTCAGGTTTGAAAGTGCTATAATAGAAGCCGTCGCCATACCACGAAATGTTAGAGAATTTGCCCCACTGGATATGGTCGGGCAGTAATTCTCCGCTTTTAAGGTCTATAACATATATCTCATTCCAATCCGACCCGCTTCGGGCAATCGAGTAAGCAAGATAGTTGCCGTCTGGCGATATAGATACTTGCGACAAGGCCACAGTTCCGTCTTCGCTCAGTGTATTGGGATCGAGTACCACGTGCGGTGTTGCACCCAACGAGTCGGCCTCATAAAGAACATCTTGGTTTTGCGTTCCGTCATTTCGATAAAAATAGAACTTCCCATGTTTTTTCTACGGAATATCTTCCGTTGCATATTGAGTCACTTCCGCAAGGCGTTTGCGCAAGTCTTCGCGGAAAGGAATCTTTGCCAAATATCGGTTCGTCAATTCATTTTCAGCTCGCACCCATTCGGCGGTAGCATTGCTTGTATCATTTTCCAACCAGCGATAAGGGTCGGCGACAACAACGCCCCATAGCGTATCGCATACGTCGGTACGTTCTGCGGCAGGATATTCGATTTTTTGCTTAGGCGTACATGCCGTCAATGCAAGTAGAGTACCTAATGTCATGTAATAACTTTTTTTGTTCATACGGTTAAGGTTTATGTGCGATTAATATAATGTCACAGCAATTGAGGAGATGTAACTGCAAATTATATTAGTCTCACCACAAGGTGAGACTAATATAATTAATCAACTATTCTCTCTATGTAGCAAATACAAATGTAGAATATTACTTTTTCAATAATCCTTCTTTCTGTTCTTGAACCAATGCATCCAAAACAGCTACTGCCGTAAGATTTACGATGTCGCGCGGTTCGCATGCAATATCAGTAAAGTGGATAGGTTTATTAAGTCCTATTTGTATGGGACCAATTGTTTCGCCGATACCCATTTCAAGCATCATCTTATAAGCTGTATTGGCAGAGCTTAGGTTGGGGAAGATAATTGTATTCACATCTTTCCCTTTGAGCTTGTTGAATGGGAAACTTTTATCTCTCAATTCGTTATTAATTGCAAAACTTACTTGCATCTCACCGTCGATAGGCAAGTCGGGATAGTGTTCTTGCATGTAACGTACCGCATTGCGCACCAACATGGGGCTACCTATCTTATCGGCACCAAAGTTAGAATAAGACACCATAGCCATGACAGGTTCCTGTGCAAAGAAACGTACCGCCTCGGCTGTCAGACGGGCAACATCGGTCAGCGTATCGGTATCGGGATGGCGGTTTATCAATGTGTCAGACAAGAAATAAGTACCTTTCTTGGAGTTGATAATGTGCATGGCTCCAAAGTGGTTGAATCCTTCACGTATGCCTATAACCTCTTTGGCAATTTGTATGGTTTCGGTATATTTCGAATAGGTACCGGTGATAAATGCGTCAGCATCGCCGGTCTCTACCATCATCATACCGAAGTAGTTGCGGTCGAACATCTTTTCTACGGCTTCTTCGTAGGTAATACCTTCACGTTGACGTTTGTCCGTTAAAATGCGAGCATAGCGCAAACGGCGATTCTCTTCGTTAGGATGACGCAGATTGACTATTTCAAGGCCGTCAAGGTCAACACCGATAGATGTTGCCAATTTATTTATATATTCATCGTTGCCGAGCAATACGGGCTGACAAATATTTTCTCTGAGAGCTGTAACGGCAGCTCGTAACATATTAGCATGGTTGGCTTCGGCAAAAACGACTCGTTTGCGGGGCGAATTTTGAGCCTTCTCGTAGATATGACGCAGCATCTTATTGTCGTTGCCCATGAGTACTCGCAACTTATGCTCGTAGGCTTTCCAATCGGTAATAGGATGCTTGGCAATACCCGAATTCATGGCCGCTCTTGCTACTGCCGGCGCTACGGTAATCAGCAAGCGGGGGTCAAGAGGTTTGGGAATAATATAATCGGGACCGAATTTTATGCGATTAAGGCCATAGGCAGCATTCACGACATCGGGTACAGGTTGTTTGGCAAGCGATGCAATAGCATAAACAGCAGCCAATTTCATATCCTCATTGATGCCGGTAGCCCGGGCGTCGAGTGCTCCGCGGAAGATATATGGAAATCCTATCACATTGTTGATTTGGTTGGGATAGTCCGACCGCCCGGTCGCAAATATCAAGTCGGGACGTGAGGCTTTTGCTTTTTCATACGATATTTCGGGGTTGGGATTGGCCAAAGCAAAGACAATAGGTCGTTCGTTCATAGATTGTACCATCTCGGGTGTCAGTACGTCGGCAACCGACAAGCCCAAAAATACGTCAGCGCCTACCATTGCTTCAACAAGAGTAGATATATTACGCTCAGTAGCAAATTCGGCCTTTGAGTCATTCAGACCTTTGCGATTCTTGGTAATAACCCCTTTACTATCGACCATGACGATATTTTCGGCTCTTATACCCAATTTTTTATATAGACGGGTACACGAGATAGCTGCTGCTCCGGCTCCATTTACGACAAGACGTACATCCTCGATACGTTTTCCTTGCAGTTCTATGGCATTAAGCAGTCCGGCACCCGATATAATGGCCGTACCGTGTTGGTCGTCGTGCATGACAGGAATATCGAGTTCTTCTTTTAATCGCTGCTCTATCTCGAAGCATTCAGGTGCTTTTATATCTTCGAGGTTAATACCGCCAAAGGTGGGAGCGATAGCCTTCACGGCTTGTATAAATCTGTCGGGGTCTTTTTCGGCCACCTCAATATCGAACACATCTATACCTGCAAAAATTTTGAATAACAACCCTTTGCCCTCCATAACGGGTTTCCCGGACAAAGCGCCTATATCACCCAATCCTAAAACAGCCGTACCATTGGAGATAACAGCCACAAGATTGCCTTTTGCCGTATAATCGTATGCACATTCGGGATTTTTCTCTATTTCAAGACATGGTTGCGCCACTCCCGGCGTATATGCCATAGAGAGGTCGTGTTGCGTACTGTATGGTTTGGTGGGCACAACCTCTATTTTCCCGGGTTTACCCTCCATGTGATACCTCAGAGCTTCTTCTTTTAGCTTTTCAGACATAATCGATTGTATAATTATAGTTTTTGTCGATATTTTTGATAAAAATGATATTTAATGCAAAAATAATAATTTTGCGACTTATCTACTCGCGTTTATTTCTTTTTAATACGGCTCTCTACCGCAAAATGTTGGTATGTTAAACTTGCAAAAAAGAAACAGAAATACAATATGAAAACTTTTTTTGTTTTCATAGTTTCTTCATACTTTTGTGTTGTTGAAAGAACAAGAGTATGAATACAGAGTTACAAAAATGTATTATCAACAAAGCGACGCAGCTTTTCTCTAAATTCGGCATAAAATCTATCACAATGGATTATATGGCCGGTGAGTTGGGCATTTCGAAACGTACGCTTTATGAAAATTTCAAGAACAAAGATGCACTCATCATTGCCTGTATAGAGCAACCCCGTGAGTTGTATCACAAACAATTTCGGTCTATTTCTGAAAGCAATATCAATACAATCGAGAAATTGGTTCGCTATTATGAAGTTATTGCCGATTTTTATAACAACACGAGCCGTTCTTTCCAACTCGATATAGAGCGTATGCATTCAAAAGTCAATGAAGAGTATGAAAACTCACGCAACAAGTCTATATCGTACACGCGTAAACTATTACGATGTGGCGTTGAAGAGGGCCTTATTCGCAACGACATAGACATAGACCTCATATCTTTATTGTATACTGACCAAATGGATTGGTTCAGGCGTTCGAAAGATATATACAAATTGGAATATAAGGTGAGTGAGATACTGAAAAACATCGTCTTCATCTTCATCAGAGGTATCGCCACCGAAGAGGGAACTCGCATCTTAAATAAGTTTCTTGAAAATAAAAATAACATTCACGATAAACATTAATAAACTACCGAGTATGAAAAAAAGGCTGAGTATTTGGATTGCAATCGCATGTGTGTCGAGTGGTATTGCTACATCGGCACAATATACACGGAGTTCCGATTCGGTATTGGTGCTGAACAAAGAAAAGGCATTGACTATCGCTTTAAGTGAGAACCCGACAATAAAGATTGCAGATCTCGAAATAAAGAAGAAAGATTATACCAAGCGTGAATCTATTGCCGGATTACTTCCTCAAATAGATGCAGCAGCTTCGTACAGCAGGACGTTGAAAAAGCAACAAATGTATATGTCGGGCGGCTCATTCGACATAGGAAGTATCATGGAATCTTTTTTAGGCCCTTTATATAAAGAGTTGGGCATCCCTATGCCCGATAGCGGTTCTTCGTCGTTTTCTTCCTCAGAAGAAGGCTTTGAAGTGGGGTTGGACAATACCTATTCCATGGGCTTTACAGCGACACTGCCTATCATCGCGCCCCAATTATGGAAAAGCCTAGATATAAACGAATTAGACATACAGACATCTATCGAGGCAGCCCGTTCGTCGCGATTGTCGCTCGTCAATCAGGTTGAAAAGGCTTATTATAATCTTATGTTGTGCCAAGACTCATATAAGGTAATAAAAGACCAATACAACAACGCCAAGCTCAATGCCGAAACGTACAGACACCAATACGCGCAAGGTACGGCTTCGGAATATGATGTATTGCGTGCCGAAGTTGCCGTTCACAACATCGAACCTTCGCTTTTATCGACCGAGAATGCCGTTCGATTGGTTAAGCTACAATTAAAAGTCCTCTTAGGTATCGATAACGACATCGATATTGTAGTAGATGATAACCTCTCTAATTATGAGGGAAATATGTATGACATAACCATGAGATTAGACCTCTCGCTCGAAAACAATACCGATTTACGGACATTAGACTTGCAAACCAAGATGTTGGAAAAAACGGTCACCATGCAAAAGTTTGCCTATATTCCCACGTTGGCTGCCCAATTCAATTACAATTGGATTTCTATGAGCGATGGCTCTCCTTTCAAGAATTTCAGGTGGAATCCTTATTCGACAGTAGCGCTCTCTTTGCAAATTCCCATCTTCTCAGGCGGAAGTCGTTACTATCGCGTCAAACAAGCACAAGCCAATGTGGCGCAAATGGGCTTTCAACGCGACAATCTCGAACGCAATCTCAATATGCAGCTGGAATCGCAGATAGATGCCATAGAAAAGTGCATAAAACAAATAGGTTCGAATAAGTTAGGAGTGACACAAGCCGAAAAGGCTTATGCCATCATGCAAAAAAGTTTCGAGATAGGTTCGGCTACATTTGTCACTCTCAATGATGCCGAATTGGCTCTCACAAGTGCAAAACTATCTTACAATCAAGCCATCTATGATTTCCTTGCAGCAATTAGCGATGTCAACTTGTTGCTGGGAAATACCGATTTAAGCAAATACGAAATACAACAAAATGATAAATAATAACTGACAACTAATATGATAAGTATGAAAAAGTCGATTTTGTTTACTCTAACGATTATTAGTACAAGCCTATTTTTTGCCTGCACGGAAGAAAAAAGCAAGCAACAAGAAGAAGAAACCTATGAACTTGTAAAAATAGAAACTGTAACAGAGCAAAGTGTGCCACAAATTATGACATACACTGCTACCGTGCAGCCCGATAAGCGCAACTCTATCAGTTCGTCTATGGCCAACCGCATAAAGAAACTGTATGTAGAAGTAGGCGACCGTGTGTACAAAGGGCAATCGCTCGTAGAACTCGATGCAGCCAATATCACACAACAAAAAGTACAACTCGACAATATAGAACTTGAATATAACCGTACCCGCGAATTAGTAGCAGTGGGGGGTGCATCGCAACAACAGCTCGACCAAGTCCGTACTCAATACGAAGCAGCCAAAACTGCTTATGACAATCTGCTGGAAAATACGACACTTCTTTGCCCGGTTAACGGCGTAGTGACAGCACGCAACTATGACGAAGGTGATATGGCATCGGGTGCAATACTTACGGTTATGCAAATAAATCCGGTAAAAATTGTAATCAATGTATCGGAACAAGAATTCCCGAAAGTAAAATTGGGTATGCCCATAGAGGTAAAATTAGATGTTTATGGTGACGAAGTCTTTCATGGGAAAGTATCGCTCATTTATCCTACTATCAACGAAGCTACGCGCACATTCGGGGTAGAAGTTGAGATACCCAACGGCGACCAACGCATTCGTCCGGGCATGTTTGCCCGTGCCACGGTTGACTATGGTACGATAGATCGTGTTGTGGTACCCGACAGAGCAGTTGTAAAAAGAGCCGGTTCGGGCGACCGTTATGTGTATGTGTATAACAACGATGGGACCGTTTCGTACGTGAAAGTTGAATTGGGACGTCACATCGATGATACTTACGAATTGATTTCCGGTGTAGAAGACAACGCGCAGATTGTTGTCGCAGGACAAAACCGTCTTACTGATGGCGCAAAAGTCAAGGTCTTGGAATAAATCCGGAAGAGAATGCTATCCATGAATACAAATAGAAAAAAACTTGTATTATGAGTCTATACGAAGGCGCGGTAAAAAAACCGGTTATGACATCACTGTGTTTTGTCGCAGTGGCTATATTGGGACTTTTCTCTCTGCAAAAGTTGCCTATCGACTTATATCCCGATGTAGAAATGAATGTGGTTATGGTCATGACGGCCTATCCCGGCGCAAGTGCTGCCGATATTGAGACCAACATAACCCGCCCATTGGAAAATGCTCTCAATGCGGTAAGCGATTTGAAGCATTTGACATCCGAATCGAAAGAAAATATGTCATTGATAACGCTCGAATTTGAATATGGCAATGATATTGATGTGCTTACCAATGATGTGCGAGATAAACTCGATATGGTGAAATCCGATTTGCCAGACGACTCGGAGAATCCTATCATCTTCAAGTTCAGCAGCGATATGATTCCTATCATCATCTTATCGGTGCAAGCAAACGAAAGTATGCCGGCATTGTATAAGATACTGGATGATGCTGTTGCAACACCATTAGCACGTATCAATGGGGTAGGAACGGTATCTATTTCCGGTGCCCCCGAACGTGAAGTACAAGTATATGTTGACCCGAACAAACTCGAAGCATATAACCTCACAGTCGAAGGTATCTCGGCAATCATTGGCGCAGAAAATATGAATGTGCCGGGCGGTACGTTCGATATAGGTTCAGATACTTATACATTGCGCGTAGAAGGAGAATTCTCCGACCCGCGGCAGATGAACGATATTGTCGTAGGGACATTCAACGGTCAAACAATATATCTGCGCGATGTAGCTGTCGTAAACGACTCTGTGGAAGAACGAGCACAAGAAGCCTATAACAACGGCGAACAAGGTGCTACCATCGTGATACAAAAACAGACGGGTGCCAACTCGGTACAAATCTCAGATGCCGTAAAGGCAGCCCTTCCTCGTTTGCAGAGGAATCTGCCCAAAGACGTCAAACTCGATGTGATTGTTGATACATCCGACAATATACACAATACCATCAACGGACTGGCCGAGACGGTTATATATGCCATGCTCTTCGTTACCTTGGTTGTGTTCGTATTTTTAGGACGTTGGCGGGCTACATTGATTATTGCCATAACCATTCCTATTTCTCTGATAGCATCATTTATATATCTGTTCCTCACAGATAGTTCTATTAATATCATCTCCCTGTCGGCTTTGTCAGTAGCTATTGGTATGGTGGTGGATGATGCCATTGTTGTACTCGAAAATGTTACGAATCATATAGAACGGGGTAGTGAACCACGGCAGGCAGCCGTACATGGTACCAACGAAGTTGCTATTTCAGTTATAGCATCAACGCTTACACTTATCTGTGTGTTCTTCCCCTTGACGCTCGTCGAGGGCATGACCGGAGTGCTTTTCAAGGAGTTAGGTTGGATGGTAACCATCATTATGACAATGTCTATTATATGTGCCTTGACATTGACCCCGATGCTTTGTTCTAAGTTGTTACGACTCCAAAAGAAACGCTCCAAATCGTTTATCCGTTTCTATGGGCCCATAGAGAAGGCTCTCAACGCATTGGATAAGGGATATGGTGCCTTGTTGCAATGGGCTGTGGGACACCGCAAGACGGTTATAACTGCTTGTGCAGCCTTCTTTATTGCCAGCCTCTTCCTTACGCAATTTATAGGTAGTGAGTTTATGCCGTCGCAAGACAATTCACGTATAGGTATTACATTGGAAACTCCCATAGGCACACGTACCGAAATATCGAGAGAGCTTGCTATGAAGCTCTATCACAGATGGCAGGAAAAATTCCCCGAGATGGAAAAAGTCAGCTTTACCGTCGGGCAGGCAAGTACCGATAATACGTTTGCTTCGCTCTCTGATAACGGCTCATATATTGTTACATATAACATAAGGCTGTGCGACCCCAACAAGCGCAAACGCACATTACAAGAAATTTGCGATTTGCTACGTGAAGACTTGGCTCTATTCCCCGAAATAAAAAAAGCTGAGGTGAAATTGGGCGGCGGTATGGCTATGATGGGCGGACAAGCTACGCTCGACTATGAAATATATGGCTACGACTTTGCCACAAGCGATACGTTAGCCAACAAACTTGTAGAGATACTGAGCAATATTAAAGGCTGTTCTGAGGTTCACATCAGCCGAAACGACTACCAACCCGAGTATCAGGTAGATTTCGACAGAGAAAAGTTGGCGCTTTACGGATTGAACCTTTCTACAGCTGCCATGTATCTGCGTAACCGTATCAATGGTTCCGTCGCTTCGAAATATCGTGAAGATGGTGATGAATATGACATAAAAGTAATGTATGCACCGCAATTCCGTACCTCTATAGCCGACATAGAAAACATCTTGATATACAATAATCAAGGAAATGCAGTGCGAGTAAGAGACGTGGGAACCGTTGTAGAACGTTTTGCACCGCCAACGATTGAACGTAAAGACCGTTCGCGCGTCAATACGGTATCGGCTGTTATTTCGGGCGTAGCCATGAGTGAAGTAGTGGAGAAAGCCGCTGTCGAAATAAACAAGATAGAAATGCCGTCGGGTTTCAATATAGAACTGTCCGGTACATACGAAGACCAACAAGATTCGTTTAACGACTTGTCTATATTGTTAGTACTTATCATCTTGCTTGTCTATATCGTTATGGCAGCCCAATTTGAGTCACTCAAATATCCGTTCCTTATCATGTTCTCCATACCGTTTGCATTCTCGGGCGTTTTCATAGCATTGTCGATAAGTGGCAATACACTGAACATGATGTCTATGATAGGTATCATCATGCTAATCGGTATTGTGGTGAAGAATGGTATCGTGCTCATCGACTATATTTCGCTCAACCGCGAAAGAGGTATGAGCATTCGCCGAGCTGTTGTGCATGGAGGCGAATCGAGGTTACGTCCTGTATTGATGACAACTCTGACCACCATTTTGGGTATGGTTCCTATGGCCATAAGCCATAGCGAAGGAGCAGAGATGTGGCGTCCGATGGCTGTATCGGTGATAGGCGGTCTTACCATATCTACCATTCTTACCCTGATACTTATACCGGTACTATATAGCTCTGTCGCAGGAAGTGAGGTGAAAAGCAACCGCAAAAAATTCCACAAGAAACTACACCGTAAGGCTCAATTGAAAGCCTTAGGCATAAAATAGTTAACATATTCAGGTTTAGGACTAAACTCCTAAACCTGAATGTAATTTGATGACTTAAATATGAAATCTATTTTTATTACATTCGACCAAGCATACTTCAATCGTATTATTGAAGTACTCAATAAAAACAATTGCCGCGGATTCAGTTATTTCGAGCAAGTACAGGGTAGGGGAAGCCATACCGGCACACCGCATTATGGCAGCCACGCATGGCCGTCGATGTGCTCTGCCATTATAACGATTGTACCCGATGACAAAGTAAAACCTATCTTGGCACAACTGCACGAAATGGACGAAGAGACACAACAATTAGGTCTGCGTGCTTTTGTGTGGAATATAGAAGATAGTATATGATAAGACTTATATAACACTTGCAAACTGATAATGAGATAGATTAGTCTGTCCGGACGATAATAAATATTAATTTGGATTAGGGGACTGTAACTTGCATTCTGCATTCGTTACAGTCCCTGTAAATTTCTGAAACCGGGATGCAATTATATGCCAAAAACAAATAATTCGATTAAATATCATACTGATATTTAATCGATTATATGTAATATTGCAAAATAAAAATACCAAACATTTATGAAACGAATCGCAATCGTATCAATGCTTCTGATAGCTTGCATTTTCTCCATCGAAGACAATTTGGCTGCAAAACAAGAATCCGTCGTAGAAAACAAAACAGAAAGGGTATATATATGTGTAAGTAAAAGTGCAAAGCGTTATCACTGTAACAAGAATGCAAAGGGCTGCGCAATTGCAAGCATGAAATAAAAACGATTGCACTTGAAGATGCTCTAAAACACGGACTCACAGAGTTAACAGCTATAATATACCTCAATAAATTAAACACTTCATTGGGTTAGCAGGACAAGAATACATCGATATTCCCGATAATTAAAGGTCTTCATTGGATTTAACAGAATAAGAGGTATAAAAGGGAGGACTATATTCTCATTCTTCTTTTATGAGCAGCTCTATATCGTCTCGATAGGTTATTTTCATTGAGCATCGTTTTTCCATATATTGCTCTTTTCTGTTTTCGCCTCCTTTATTTAACATAATAGTAATTATAGAACAAATGAGAATATTAGATAATATCGTACTTTTGTTCGGGATAAACAGTATTTTTGCACTCGATATTTCGAAGAATAACGAATGGCCGGATAAACCGAAGACAGCCGAATGGGAATAGCTGATATTGAAAATAATTGGGATGAACAGGCATTTGCCGGTTTTGTCGAAGAGCATCTACACGATGATGTTGCCACCCTGCGTTTGAAAAAATGGAAACCGCAACCGTTTCCCGTAGATTTAGCCATTACGCAAATTGCTGTACGAAAAAAGCTGTCGATAAAACTGCCTTCGCTCTGCAATCGGATTATTGTGCCTTCGCAACTTGCCGCAGAGCAATGCTCGTCAGAGGCAACGGCTGCATACAAACAAGGATTAGTCATCGGCAAAAGTCTCTGCGACCTCACCGGCGGCATGGGTGTTGATACATATTTCATGGCAGCGACAGTCGAACGGGCTGTATACGTGGAACAAGATGCATTGTATTGTCATATAGCACGGCGCAACTTCGAAGCCTTGCATCGCAATAATATCAACATTGTCAATGCTGATTGTGTAGAGTATATCGGTCATACCGACGAACGATTCGATACCATCTACATCGACCCGGCTCGCCGTGACAATCAAAACGGCCGTGTGTATGCGCTCCGAGAGTGCTCGCCCGACGTCATTTCTCTTCTGCAACCCATCTTGGATAGATGTAAGAGGCTTATAATCAAAGCCTCTACTATGGCCGATATTACCCAACTACGCAAAGAGTTAGGAGAACAGATACATGCCGATATTCACATCGTATCGGTGCGAAATGAGTGCAAAGAGATTTTGATAGTTATCGACGACGATAATCGGAGCGACAATGCCGTCGTGTGCGTCATGATAGATAAAAACGGACAGACAGTTACATGCCAATTCAACCATGACATAGAGGAGAGTTTATCTTATCACCTGTCTGACAACGTATTATCATATATTTACGAACCCGATGCCGCCTTACTTAAAAGCGGCATGTACAAAAACATATCAGAGCAATACGGAATAAGTAAACTGCACAAAAACAGCCATTTATATACATCCGAATCTTATTGTATCCATTTCCCCGGCCGATGCTTCGAAGTGGTTGAAGTATTGCCCTTCTCCTCGAAAATATGTCGTAGCTTGGCACAGAAATATCCTCTGTGCAACATCTCTACACGTAATTTCCCATTATCCAGCACGCAGTTGAAGGGGAAACTCGGCGTTAAAGATGGCGGTGATATTTATCTTTTTGCCACTACCGAAGCGCATAATTCGCATATACTGATTATAGGCAAAAAAAGATAGCGATTTATCCCGGTTTAGGCCATAAATCGCTATCGAATATACGTCTTTATCGGTTGTACTTAGTTCGTCTCCAAAGCACCTACTATATCTGTAACCGATGCAAAACCGTGACGGGTAAGATAGTCGTCGATACCATCTATTACCTTTACGGTTATGGCCGGGTCGATAAAATTGGCTGTTCCTATCTGAACGGCGGAGGCTCCTGCCAAGAGAAATTCTATTGCGTCTTCGGCCGAAGATATACCCCCTAAACCTATTATAGGAATTTTCACGGCATGAGCTACTTGCCAAACCATGCGCAAAGCGACGGGCTTGACACAGGCGCCCGACAACCCGCCCGTAACAGTCGATAGAAGTGCACGTCGACGCTCAGCATCTATTGCCATACCCATAAGCGTATTGATAAGCGACACCGAGTCGGCGCCTTCGGCTTCTACGGCAGATGCTATCTCGGCAATATTCGTCACATTGGGCGAGAGCTTTACAATCAAGGTTTTCGGATATACCTTGCGTACCGCTTTTACCACCGACGCAGCTCCCGAACACGACGTACCGAAAGCCATACCGCCCTGTTTCACATTAGGACAAGAAATATTCAGTTCTATGGCAGGTATAGCAGGTAATGACGCAATTATTTCGGCTGTGGCTACATAGTCGTCGATGCAAGCGCCCGATACGTTGACAATGATATGAGTATCTATATCCTTAATCTTGGGATATATATGCTCGGCAAAATACCTGACGCCCTTATTTTGCAGTCCAACGGCATTGAGCATACCCGACGGTGTCTCAGCCATACGCGGATAAGGATTACCTTCGCGAGCTTCAAGCGTCGTACCTTTTACTATGATACCGCCCAAACGCGACAAATCGATGAAATCGGCAAACTCGATGCCGTATCCAAACGTTCCGGAGGCCGTCATCACAGGATTTTTCAACTGCAATCCGCCTATTTCTACTCTCAGATTTGCCATGTCAGTTGTTCTGTATTAAATATAGGACCCTCTTTGCACACACATACATGTCCTTGTGTGGTCTTTTCGACACAACACAAACATGCACCTACACCGCACGCCATCGTGTTTTCGAGCGACACTTCGCATGGCGTTTGTTTGCTTTTGGCTTTTGATGCCACGGCCACCATCATGGGCTTAGGCCCGCAGGCATATATAAACGAAAAGTCGTCGTTCCATACAGAATGCTGCGTCACGACACCTTTTTCTCCGAAAGAACCGTCATCGGTAGCTATATGTACTTTACCGATTGCTGCAAACTCTTCGAGTTGAAGCAAATCTTTTTTACTGCGTGCTCCCAAAAGGAATTGTGGAGCATAGCCTTGCCGCAAAAGCTCTTTCCCCCAATAGAGCAAAGGAGCAACACCTACGCCGCCACCTACAAGAAGCGGAGCCACATGCTTTTGTGCGGGATATGAAAATGTATTGCCCAGCGGCACAACCATGTTGATGATGGAGCTGGTCGGCATGGCAGCAAGATGCTTTGTACCTTCACCGGCTTTGCGAACAAGCAACCAAAGCTCGTTTCGCTCCATATCGACATTATGTATCGATATAGGACGACGCAGATAGGTTTTGGGAGAATCGGGTACAAGTATATTGACAAACTGCCCGGGCAGCATAGGTGGCAGAGGAGCCCCATCGGCAGGCGTCAATTTCAATAAAACGTAAGCATCGTGCAACGCCTTATTTTCTGTAAGAGTAAAATCGAGAATATATTTTTTCATTTCTTCGTATTACACAAGTGCATTGAAGCCCTCAAATCAGTCACAAAGATAAACAAACCTTTTGAAAATATGCTTGCGGACACTCTAAAACTCTTTGTGGCATCTCCATGAAGAGGGGTACTATATACCCTTCCAATCGATTATCCATCTAATACGATTCCCATAATAATAGGATTTCCCCATATATTTTCATTCGTCGACAGGAAGATATTCCGTCTATATATGGCAGAAGAGCATATCCAGCGCATCGTTGGGGAATAATTAGTACACATTTAACCCGTCCGTCGTTTATATTTTTGTACTTAATGGTAACAGGCAAGTCGGGTAATAAAGAAATGGGAAAATAACCCTTTACTTTTGAGACTTTGTCCCCATTTTATCGTTGACAAAACTTTCGAAGGTATTGTCATCGTAGAATACGATAATTTTGGTTATGCGAGGAGAGGTCTTTCCTTGCGGCACCTCTATTTGCGAGTTGTCATTCTGCACACCGACGGGGGCGGTATTATCCACAGCGGAAGGAATAACGGTATTTGTATTAGCTTTCGGCTCCACACTTATAGAAGGCAATATTATTTCAGGTTCAACATCCATATTAAAGAAATCCAGCTCAGGTTGATGGTTCGGCTGTTCTTGCTTCTCTTCACGCGTCGACGTTGTCAACATTTCGCCTTCGCCCCATAATAACCATACAATCGACAAATCGGGATATGCTTGATGTATTTTCGATACAATATCGCTACTGATAGTTTTTTCGTCACTTTTATCGCTGCTTTTTGTAAGCTGCGAAAAGGTAGAGCGCGGAATACCTGCATTATCAGCAAATTGCGACGGTATAAGCCGCTTATATTCCATGTATTTTTTGAGTCTTGATATCATATAAATTTCCCTATTATAGATACGATATTACGAATTTTCAGTTCACAAATATAAATAATGGGATTCGAATTCGCAAATTCGTAATTACAAACCCACAATTCGTATTTCTTTACTCGGTCTATTGTACAAAGAATAGAAGCCAATGTAGCAGAGACTAAAATATAATTCAACAAAAATATGATAATAACCATAAGTATCAACTAATTACGATAGATAAAATATCTATATATAGGCCATATTCGGAGGAGACTCAAAATATGACTAAAATAAACTTTATATTTTATCCATAATCGGTTATATAATAGCATGTTAATAGCAAAAATCATAATTTTATAACCTTTTGTTCTGAGTGGATTATGTAATACAGAACTCGATTATTCGCATTTTGAAATTAGTTGTACCAATTCCAAAACGCGTTCCATAGTTCGCTTTTTAGCACTGACGACGAACGAAAAATTATATAATATTAGCACTCCCCTATCAGCTTATTTGCAAAATGGCAAATCGCATAAATGACGAGATTAGGATATTTTTGTGTGCTGAAAGGCGGACGTCATATATCGAAATCTCGACCGCCTATTCTTACTATCATACTGCGTACAGATTTCATAACGCTATGCCAACCTATTATCGCAACAGAAATCGGATGCACGAAATACCAAAGCAAAATATAAATAAAGGGGAAGCATAAAAAAAGAAAAGAGCGAGAAAATATACTCGCCCTCTCCCACGACTTGTATTATCGCATGCTTTTAGCAACAAGCACTATATCATTTCATGGCTGCACACCCTTCTATTGCAGTTCCTTTTTCAGATATTCGGTAGTGTATGTGTTCGACGTACGGCAAATCTCCTCGGGAGTACCGCAAGCGAGTACCTCTCCGCCATTCCGTCCGCCATCGGGCCCCATATCGATAATATAATCGGCACACTTTATGACATCCATGTTGTGTTCTATCACTATTACAGTATTGCCCTTGTCGGCAAGTTTATTCAGCACGCCGAGCAAAACTCTTATATCCTCGAAGTGCAATCCCGTAGTAGGTTCGTCCAATATATACACCGTTTCTCCGGTATCTTTCTTAGAGAGTTCCGTAGCTAATTTTACACGCTGGCTCTCCCCTCCCGATAATGTGGTAGATGGCTGCCCCAACTTGATATACCCCAACCCGACTTCTTGCAAAACCTTTATCTTGTTTAATACAGTAGGGATATTCTCGAAAAATTCCACAGCCTGATTGATTGTCATATCCAACACATCGGCAATAGATTTTCCCTTAAAACGCACTTCGAGTGTCTCCCGGTTGTAGCGTTTACCGTGACACACCTCACAAGGAACATACACATCGGGGAGAAAATTCATCGCTATCGTCTTATAGCCGTTTCCCGAGCAAGCCTCACATCGTCCGCCGGCTACATTGAACGAGAAGCGGCCTGCCTTATACCCTCTAATTTTCGCCTCGGGCGACTCAACGAATAGATTGCGAATATCGGAAAATACGCCTGTATAGGTAGCCGGATTGGAGCGAGGCGACCGCCCCAAGGGCGATTGGTCGACGGTGACTACTTTGTCGATATATTCCAGTCCTTCGATACTCTTATAGGGTAACGGTTCTTGCAACGAGCGGTAAAAACGTTGGCTTAATATGGGTTGTAACGTGGCATTGACAAGAGTCGATTTTCCGCTTCCCGACACGCCTGTGACGCATATAATACAACCCAGCGGGAATTTTACGGTTACATCTTTCAGATTGTTCCCGGTAGCGCCCGTCAAGGTCAGAAATTGGCCGTTTCCTTTCCGCCGTTGCTTCGGAAGCTCTATCTTGACACCACTGTCGGGGTTAAGATAAGAGGCCGTCAATGTATGACTTTGCAACAGTTCGGCAGGAGTTCCGGCAAATACCACATATCCGCCATTGCGACCGGCCTGTGGCCCCATATCGATGATATAATCCGACGCAAGCATCATATCCTTGTCGTGTTCTACCACGATGATGGTATTGCCTATATCGCGCAACTCTTTCAGCGAATTGATAAGGCGGATATTGTCGCGTTGGTGCAGACCTATACTCGGTTCGTCGAGTATATACAGCACATTGACCAACTGCGACCCGATTTGCGTGGCCAATCTTATTCGTTGGCTTTCGCCGCCCGACAGAGTGGCCGAAGCTCTATTCAGATTCAAATAATCGAGCCCTACCGTCGTCAAGAAATTCAATCGGCTGCGTATCTCTTTCAATATTTCGGTCGCTATTTTGCGTTGCATGTCATTCAACTTATCTTCTATCGTATCTGCCCATATCGCCAAGTCGGCAATATCCATAGAAGCCAAGTCGGCAATATTCTTTCCGTCGATACGGTAATGCAAAGCCTCTTTATTGAGTCTCTTGCCATGGCAAGTCGGGCACGTAATCACCGATACGAAACGTCCCGCCCATTTCTGCGCCGACGCCGATGCCTCGCCCTGCTGTTGCATCTCGATATATTTGATAAGACCATCGAATGTCATGAAGTAGTCGGAATACCCCTCCGGGTCGTCTTTCAGCACCAAGCGGTCGTCACATCCATTCAATATCTCGTCGAGAGCCTCTTCGGGCAAATCTTTCAAAGGCGTTTTCAGCGTCGCGCCATGACGTTCGCAGATAGCCTCTATCTGTCCGAATATAAGAGACTTTTTATATTTTCCCAACGCTGTGATACCGCCATTATAGATAGAGCAGTCCATATCGGGCATTATCTTGTCTCTGTCTATGACATTGATGTAGCCTAACCCTTTACATTGCGGACAAGCTCCCAACGGTGAATTGAAAGAGAAGTTGTGAGGAGCTGGCTCGCTATATGACAGCCCCGTAACCGTATCCATCAGAGAACGGCTATAATGACGCACCTCGTCGCTATCAACATCATACATCATGATAAGCCCTTCGCCCTGTTTCATGGCTGTGGCGATGCTCTCTTTCACCCTCTGGCGATTTTTTTTCGCTATGACCAGTTTATCGACAATTAACTCTACGCTGTGATTTTTATATCGGTCGAGTTTCATGCCCGGCACTATCTCGCGCATCTCGCCATCGACTCTCACCGTAAGGAAGCCCTTGCGACGCATCTGCTCGAAGAGTTCTTTATAATGTCCTTTCCGGTTCTTCACCAATGGCGACAATATATATACCTTCTTATTGTCGTACCGTTCCATAATGAGAGAGAGAATCTGCTCTTCGGTATATTTTACCATCTTTTCTCCCGACAGATACGAATAAGCCTCGCCGATACGGGCATACAGAAGCCTTAGAAAATCGAATATCTCCGTCACTGTCCCGACGGTCGAACGAGGATTTCTATTGGTGGTTTTCTGTTCTATCGAAATTACAGGGCTCAATCCCGTGATTTTATCTACATCGGGGCGCTCCATATTACCCAGCATATTGCGGGCATAAGCCGAGAAGGTTTCTATATATCGACGTTGTCCTTCGGCAAAAATAGTATCGAATGCTAGCGACGACTTACCGCTGCCGCTCAGTCCTGTTATGACCGTGAGCGAATGACGCGGTATCACGGCATCGATATTTTTCAGATTGTGTACCCTTGCGCCATATACTTCTATCTTTTCATCCCCGTTCATCATATAACACCTTTCTCTGCTATTTCACTACCCATTCTTTGCGATACGACTTGTATTTACGGTCGGGCGTATAGTACATATCTTGTTCGACGGGTATTTGTAATACATATTTTTTACGGCTCTTATCGGGCATGCTACGTGCCCGCAACCATGGATTGAATTCTTTTAATTGGAAATATGTCGTCCCTTGTTGTTGAGCCCATTCGGCAAGATTTTCTATTGTAGTATCCACCTCTATGGCACGAGTCTTGATGGGTTGATATAATTGGTTTGCCCTCAGCACAAAACCGTAATCGGCAGGAGCCGCCAAGACCTGTTTGATTGCCAAAATGCGGAAGACGTATCGCGAAGTCTCTTCGTTCAAGAACAAATCCAATGTGCAATCCTCGCCCTGCTTATCTATTTCAGTCGTTATCCGTCCCATGCCGGCGTTATACGACGCTGCCGCATTGAGCCAACTACCATATTTGGCATAGGCATTCTTCAAATACTTGCATGCGGCAATGGTAGCTTTCTCTACATTGTAACGTTCATCGATGTAATCGTTCACTTCAAGTCCGTATTGACGCGCCGTTTTAGGCATGAATTGCCATATTCCGGCAGCTCCGGCCGCCGAATAAGCCCGCGGATTGAAATGGCTTTCGATAGCTGCCAAATATATAAAATCGGCAGGGATGCCATTCTTCTTCAAGATAGGCTCTATTATAGGCATATATCGGTTGGCTCTTTTCAAAGTCAACAATGTCGTACTGTGCATATAGCATGTGGCCGTGAGCTCACGCTCGTAACGTTCATACAAATCGTATCTGTCCAGCACCACCCTTTCACCGGCGAAACTCACCTCCGACGGGACATCGGGGATAGAAAATCTCGACGAAACCAGTGCCGGCTCTTTCTCGCCACTCGTATGCGCCGATAGAAATGAAGCGGCAACCGCCAATATGCCAACTGCCACGCATGATGATAATAAATTCTTTATAAATCTATGACGGCTCATGATATACAATATTATTGGTTGTTACTATTGTTGTTTTTGTTGCTTCGGGAACGCAATATGTTTATATGGCCATTGCGTTTATACACTACGCCATCGGCACCGCGAGCCTCTATAACATAGTAGTAAACGCCGGGCGACACCAATCGGCCGCCATGCTTGCCATCCCACCCTTCGCCGGGATTTTCGCTATAATACATTTGTACGCCCCATTTGTCGAAAATCCAGCATCTGAATTCCACAATCGACTTATACGCCACTTTCCACTCGTCGTTTTTGCCATCTATCGTACCGGGAGAGAAAGCATTAGGCATCTCCAAGCTGGATGTCCCTATCGTAATGACAAAAGGTTCGCCTTCATATACGCATGTCTCGTTGTTGCTTACAGCTACCAACCGTACATAGAAAGTACCTTCTTCACGAAACGTATAGCGCAACACATCGTCGTTGTATCGTCTTGTAATATTCGAAAAGTCTTGACTCTGAGAGAACTGCCACTCTACATGCGTCACTGCATCGGTATAGTAAGCATTAAACTCTATTTCGGCAGGAGCCGACCCGCCGAGCGACTCAGGCTGACGGTCGATTTCATTCTCGGCTTCTCTGTAAGTCTGTGTCGCGGTAGCCTGTGCATCTACGGCGTATGTCACATATTCGGCCGAAGTGACACTCTGTAAAGGCATCCCCCATGCTTGAAGGAAACGGTCGCCCTCTACCGTGAATATGGTATTGCACAATGGCGCCGTGACCGGATATGTGGCAGAAAATTGGTCGAGCGTTTCTACGCACTGCGTTTCATCGTATTGCAATGCTGTCTCATTCCACTGCAAGGTATTGTAAGTGATTGTAATGTCGCGGCTTACTTTATGCGGCAGCATACTATTAAAGGCATAATAAACCATCTCGTCGCCCTCGCCTTGCATACGGACAGTAACGACATCACAAGCCGGAGAATCCTCCGCCACATAGACCGACGAAAGCACCAACGGATGCTTGATATAATCAATAATCCATACATAATATGGCGTTCCGTTTTGTACTGCCACATAGCCGCATTCGCTTTGCGTCAGCGGGAGGGTCGAGTAATGTGCGGTCTGCGTTGCCGTCGTTATCGGGTTGACCACATCGTCGAAAGTATACCATGTGATGGCCGATGTGTTGGGGCCATCGAATCTCAGGTTCTTCCCCGCCGTGCCATATACGACAATAACAGCATTCAATCCCGATGTAGAGGGATACTCTTCGAGATAGGTATATGCAAGGCCGTCGCCGCCTTCGACCGAGAAGCGTTGTGCAACTCCGGGAAAGAGAGAACAAAGAAATATCAACGGCATGACTTTTTTTATGGGGAACTTCATTCTATCCATATCGTACTTTTTAATGTAACGCATGTTACCATGCTTTATTATTCTACACAATCGGTAAAGGGTAACAAAAGTAATCATTTCTTCGGTAATAACATATCGGCTACCGTCATGAACCACAATTTAACGCATAAACGGCGTAACACTTTGCATAACCACACTTTTATTCATAACTTTGTAACTCCTTTTTGAGAGTATCAAAAACCGACCAGCATGAATATCAAATTTTCCGTCATAATAGCCACCCTGTGCTGCGCGGCATATACAGCCGTTGCCGAGGTGCCGAATGTGCCTAAAAAGACCATCAACGGCAAGGAGTTTTATCTCTACAAAGTAGCGCGTTCCGAGGGTTTATATGCCATATCAAATAAGTTTGAAGTCTCGCAGGAAGAGATTATCAAATACAACCCGTCGGCCAAGAACGGCTTGAAGCTCGACCAAATATTGCTTATCCCCACAACCCGAAACGACAACGCGACCGTGGGTGAAGAAGAGAGCCGGACTGACACCGAAAGCACATCTACTTTCAGACACACCATCAAGCGCGGCGAGTCGCTCTACTCTATTTCGAAAATGTATGGCGTAACCATCAATGCCATCCTCGAAGCCAATCCCGGAACGACACAAAATATCAAGGCCGGCGCAATACTGAACATACCGCAAAAAGGACAAAAGACAAGCACGCCAACAGCGTCTGCTCCTACTTCTGCGACGCGTCGGGAAGAACCTGTTACCACCCCGACCTCCGCAGAAACGGCTAACGGCGATTATACATTCCATACCATCACACGTGGCGAAACGCTGTACAATATCGCCCGACGATATGATTGCGGAATAGAAGATATCTTACGCGCCAATCCGGGCTTAAAACCCGACAAACTATACGACGGTTCTGTGATAAGGATACCTCAGAAAGCTGCATACAAAGATGAACCCATACTTGAACAAGTATCTGACACAACCTCTGTCACTCAATATGTTACATACACCGTCAAGCGGAAAGAGACGTTGTACAGCATAGCCAAGAAATTCAAAATTTCCGTAGAAACCCTTAAACAAGCCAACCCCGATATTCGCACCGTCAAAAAAGGCGACAAGATAAATATTCCTGAACAAAAGGTCGAGATAACGAGCCGTAATGTGCCAACTGTCACCGATGAACAAATAAACGATTTATATACGCGCATTTACGAAAGAAAGAATACCAAGCATATAAATGCAGCCGTCATCCTGCCGTTTATGCTGCAACACAAGCCCGATATAAAGGCCGCTTTATACACCGAATATTACCAAGGCTTTTTGCTTGCTGTCGACAGCCTGAAACGCCAAGGTTTTTCGGTCAATGTATATGCTTACGACACCGAAGGCTCACTCAACAAAGTGAGAAATATACTGAATAACGGCGTCATGTCTTCGATGGACCTTATCATCGCGCCCGACAACGACGAAATGATAGACCTTATCGCAGATTTTAGCGCGCAATACAATATAAATGTGGTAAATACGTTCTCAATCAAGAATGAGAAAGTGAATACGAATGCACGTGTATTCCAAACAAATATACCCCATTCGTACCTGTATGCCGAAACAGCCGAACGCTTCGTCAAGCTATTTTATAACCGCGAAGTCATCTTCTTGTCGAATACCGCCGACTCGTCCGACGTGTACGATTTCATACCGTTATTGCAAGCAGAATTGACCAATAACAGCATTGCCTATCGTACCTGTTCATATAACAATATCCTATCGCAAGCCGAGTTGGCTGCTACCGTAAACAATGCTGCATCGGTTATCTTTGTCCCCACCTCCAACAAGCAACAAGTACCCGATGCCATTCTCTCGTCACTGACAACTTTTGTCGACAGCAACCCGCAATGCAAAGTATCGTTATTCGGATTCCCGAGCTGGCTCGTTCAGGCCAACAGTCACCTCAATGAGTTCTATAAACTCGACACATATATATTCTCGCGCTTCTATGCCGACCCGGGTGATCCCAAGAAACTCAGCTTCGACCTGAAATTCAACTATTGGTACAACGATGAAATGATGAAGGCCAGCCCGCAATATGGTTTGTTGGGCTTCGACACCGGCTTATATTTCCTGCAAGCCATTGCCAAGAACGGGAAGAATTTTTCGAATTACGACTTAACACCAAGCGGCAACGCATTGCAAACCGACTTTGAGTTCGAGAGAATAAATAATTGGAGCGGATTTATCAATAAATCGTTCTACTTCATACACTTTACCCCTTATATGACAACCGATAAAATAAAAGAATAAAATCATCTATATGAAGAAGCTCAGAAATATATGTGTCATTATGGCGTTGGCGTGCATGACAACCGCCATGGCGCAACGCGATATTACTTTCGACCGCGAACTATCGGTAGGCGTCAAGGGAGGTGTGACCATACCCTCCATGGCCTTTTCGCCGTCGATACAACAAAATACATGGGTCGGTTACACGACCGGATTGGTATTCAGATATACCGAAGAAAAAATCTTCGGACTGATAGCAGAATTGAATTTTTCACAGCGCGGATGGGATGAGAATTTCGGAAACGACCCTTACCATTACCGTCACATGCTCGACTATATTGAAATCCCGTTTTTGGCACATATATACTTTGGAAGCGATGTCGTACGCGGGTTTGTCAATATAGGTCCGCAGATAGGAATATTATATCACGATAACTTCAACGCCGACTTCGACGTCAACAACCTGCCGGCATTTACCGAGGAAAACAGAATAAACGAAGTATACAACTTACCAATAGCCAATCGGTTCGATTACGGTATAACCGGCGGTGTGGGTGTAGAGTTGCGGCTGAAACGCCACATCATACTCCTCGAAGGCCGTTATTATTTCGGGTTGGGAGATATTTACGGGAACCGCAAAGCCGATGTATTCAGCGGCTCATCGGCCAACAGAGGTTTTATGGTAAATATCGCCTATCTGTTTAGGATTTGGTAGAAAGAGGCGAAGCCCGCAAGGCGGATTTCAGTGCATTATTTTATACACCAACTCCCGCAATAACGCGCCCTCGCTAATGTTCGAGGTGCTGCCTATCCCCTTCGACCGGGCATCATATTGGCGCAAAAGCGCTATGATTTCGACACACTTATACGCATTGTAGTTGCGCATGGCGAGGATATAATTGCGGGCTTGGAACGAGACCCGCAAACCGAGTTCCTGCATGATTCCGCGTTCGCTCTTGTCGGAGGCATAATAACAAATCATAAGATTGGCAAAGAAAGCGAACAACACGCTTATCGTTACCACGAACGGGTTGTTTTTAGGATTGCTCTCGAAATAATTGACAATCTGGTTGGCTTTATATATATCGCGTGCCGCGAGGGCATTGACCAACTCGAAGTTGTTAAAGTCTTTGCTCACACCTACACAGGTTTCTACCAGCTCGGGTGAAATATGCTTGGCGTCGGCACCCATCGATAGCTGCAATTTATCCAGTTCGCCAGTAAGCCTCACAAGGTCGTTACCTATGAAATCGGCCAACATTTGCGCCGCTTTTATATCGATTGTCAGTTTTTTTTCCTGAACGTATGCGGTGATAAAGGGAATGAGCTGGTTCTCATACAATTTTTTCGATTCGTATACGACTCCTGTCTTCTCTAACTCGCTCAACAACTTTTTGTTTTTCAAAGAGCCGTTCTTATAGTTGATGACAAGAACCGTACTCATCAGCGGTTGCGCAATATAGTAGTGCAACAAATCGATATCGTTTATCTGCTGCGCCTCTTTTACAACGACAAGCTGCCTCGATGCCATCATGGGGAACCGTTTTGCCATTCCTACCACAGCAGAGTATCCGGCGACATCAGCACCATACATAATCGTTTGGTTAAAATCTCTCTCATCGTCGTTGAGGGCGTTGGCAATTATCTCGTCGGTAATAAGATCTATGAAATAACTCTCCTCTCCCATCAAGAAATAGATGGGTTTGAACTCTTTGGCGCGTATTTGCCTTATGATTTCAAGATACCTGTTAGAGTCATTTTTCGCCATAATGCAGCTTTATATTGCACATTACTCTTGCATGACAAAAGTAACTGATGTATTTTTGGGTAAAATTAGTCATATAATTAGGAACAAACAAATTTACGGCACACATGATAGAGCTAAATTTGCCCCCATACGCCTATAAACTCAAACGAAGCAACGGCTCTGTGCAGATATGGGATGCCGTACGCCGCAAATATGTTGCTCTCACACCCGAGGAATGGGTACGGCAGCACTTCATAGCTTATCTTGTAGGAAGCAAGGAATACCCCATCGGCCGTATTGGGAACGAAATATCGTTGAACCTTAACGGTCGCAGCCGGCGGTGCGACACACTCATATATGATGCCGAAGGCCGACCGCTGGCTCTGATAGAATACAAAGCGCCTCATATAGCTGTTTCGCAAAAAGTATTTGAGCAGGCTGTCCGTTATAATATATGCTTCCGGGTACCCTATATTATGCTATCGAATGGGGTATCGCACTATTGCTGTCATGTCGATTATGTGAGCGGAAAGTATCGTTTCCTTACAGAAATTCCTCCATATAACAAGTTATATTAAACAAGAGAGCGGTTGCACCGAAATATCCTTGGTGCAACCGCTCTCTTTGATGATTATTCCCTGACTACCTGATTCAGATATTTATAAACGGAGTCGAGAAGTTGTAATTGATGATACGCTCTACAAGATGGTGCGGATCATCATTTCCATGTTTGTTATAAAAATCGAGCAATATCGTACCTATACGCAACGGACGTTGTACGTAACTGGTATCGACACCATTGAATATATTATTCAAAGACGGATTCATTTCGGGATCTATACCGAGACCGCCCCATGCATAATCCCAAGGAGTATGTGTGCCACGTCCGGCAACGCTGTTGAATATAATATACATTTTGCCATTGTCGAGGTTTTTACAGGCATCATTAATAGCTTCACTGACCACTTTTTTCTTCTCTGCCGTGTCGTGTATTGCTTCACCCGTGTCAAAATAACGGTCTTCAATATAGAATGTATTAATACCATTATTTCCGTTAGTTTCTACGCCATCATCTGGCCATACCGAACGGACATTTACGCCATACGATGTATCTCTGATGCGCTTGAACAGCACTACTTTTCCGCGCACCTCACCCAACTTCGGTATGTAATTCTTTGTCCACATTACAGAATTGGTAAAATAAGAATTGAGAGGATCTGCAAGACTATCATCATCGTCGTGACTATTCAGCTGCATGATAATAACTTCTCCGGGGTGCTCGTTGAGATACGACGTAAAATCATTCCACACATCACTGAAATCAATTTTGCAGTCAGTAGATCCATGACGTATATCCAACTCCTCGTCTACACGAATATCGAAATAACGGATACCATCCAAGAGTTGTTCGCGGATGCTGAAATTCTGACATTTTGATATACCGGCCGAAACATATTCGCCTGTACCCGAGTCGTGTGTTCCCGGGATAGAAAGCTCATATAGGTATAGGTCATCACTGAGTTGTGTCATCCAGTCGCGTCCTGTATATAAATAAGGCACGAATGTAACCATAAACGCACTCTTGGCGCCGGTGGGGTCGGATATGTATAAGTTACTGGTCAAATGGTTTTGAATAATACTACCATTCTTCACATTTTCATAAACAACTTTATCGCTACCTGTAACATCCTGCTCTATCGTGAAACTTACGCTATCGGGGCATTGTACCAAGTAGTGGTTGCTATCGCCCAAATTGAAGTTTTGACTGGAACGATGATCTTGTCCATCAAGATGCGAAGCAGCACTGGTGATATAGACATAACCGGCGTTCTCTTCTATTATCTCATAGGTAATTGTAAAATCGCCTTTTGCATTAGCCGGATTGGCAATATAGAGTTTGTCCGACTCTATGAAATCGGTAATGGCCGTATTGAACAAACTCGTTGCAAAGACATCGTCGCTACCTGTTTTATCGATATAGACATCGAACGTAATATCATCGCTCTCGCAAGTCCACAATATCTTGCCTTTATTCATGCCTTTCGTACTGAAATTGCTGCTTGACCGGTGTTTTTGGCCATCTCGCGGTCCGTCTTCACTCACAACACTCCTTTTTACAGCGTCATCCGAACCTAACAACAATCTGCTACCCTCTTCTCTATTGCAACTCGACAAAGCTGCCATAAAAAGAAGTGACACAACTGGTAAAAATAATTTTATCGCTTTCATCTTTATCGTTTGTATATATATATTAAGATTTCAATTTATGTAAGGGGGAAGTTTATTTTAGGATATATATGCACAAAATGGAAAAATTCAGTTCACCTTGTATATAATTTAGCATTACTATCGGATATAAAAAAGATGGATATCTGTGTTTCATATATCCATCTTATCGAGGTGCCTGGCGGAATCGAACCGCCGTATACGGTTTTGCAGACCGGCTCCTAACCACTCGGACAAGGCACCTTTTGTTTTTGCGTTGCAAAGGTAATACAACTTATTTGATTATGCAACGTTTCATCGATGATTTTTATCTTTTCCCAATATATTTTTTCGTAAGGGACAATCTTCCTGCGAGCAACAACCGCATCCCGAGTCGCATGAAGTGTCTTTCGACGACAATTTACGGACAATACCCACTATCAACAATACGGCCACAACAGCCAAGATAATGTAGACTATCACTTGTTGCACGTCGTTTGTAAACATATTGCATCTATATAAACAGTGAACCTATTTGGAATATCAGGAATGAGCAGACCCATGCGACGGCCGTATTATACAAGACTGCAAATGCGCCCCATTTCCAACCGCCCGCTTCTTTGGCTATCACGATAATCGATGCGATACAAGGGAAATACAGCAATACAAAAACCAAGAAGCTGACAGCTACCAGAGGCGTAAAATCCCGCTGTCCGGTTACAGGGTCGGGCTGCAACAATTTCTCAGAGAGCGTCTCGGTTTCGTCGGCATCACCAGTGTATAAAACGCCCAACGTACTTACCACCAACTCTTTGGCAGCCGTTCCGGAAATAAGAGCGACACTTACTTTCCAATTAAATCCCAACGGTTCCATAACGGGCGATATGAAGCGTCCCAATCTGCCCAAATAGGAATTGGCTTGCTGTTCCGTACGCTGTTGCGCTGTAAGCTCCTGCTCTGCCGAATCGGGGTGCGGGTAATAACTCAACGCCCATATTGCTATGGATGCGATAAGTATGACACCTCCCATCTTCCTCAAATATTGTTCTGCTTTACCCCACATGTGTCTTGCGATGGCTTTACCCGTAGGTATTCTATAAGGTGGCAACTCCATGACAAAAGGCGTCTCTTCTTTCTTGAAAAGGAAACGACGCAACAGTTTTGCCGTTATTATGGCGACTAAAATTCCTATCAGATATATCACAAGAAATACCCACCCGGCATGGAGGGGGAAAAACGTACCTATCAAGAGTGTATAGATAGGCAACCGCGCACTGCAAGAGATAAACGGATTTATCAAGATAGTTATCAACCGGCTACTGCGGCTTTCTATGGTACGTGTTGCCATTATTGCCGGTACGTTGCAACCGAAGCCCATTATCAAGGGAATAAACGACTTGCCGTGCAACCCTATCTTGTGCATTACCTTATCCATGATAAATGCCGCTCGCGCCATATAGCCCGAGTCTTCCATCAGAGATATGAAGAAATAAAGTATGAGTATATTGGGCAAGAAAACGATGACACTGCCCACACCGCCTATAACGCCATCGACGAGCAGGTCTTTTAGCGGGCCGGCAGGCATATACTTATGCAACAAATCGCATAGCGCTCCTACGCCCGCCTCTATCCATTCGGCAGGGTATGCTCCCAAAACAAAGGTCGCCTCAAACATAACCCACATCAAGAATATAAATATAGGTATGCCCACCACCCTATTGGTTACAAGTGCATCTATGGTACGGGGGATGCTGCGCTCTTCTTGTTCTCCCTTTTGGAAAGTCTCATGGAGTGCGCCCGAAATAAATCCGTACTTCTCATTGGCAATGGCTTGCTCTATATCTTCTTGGAGCGTGGCTTCTATTTCGGTACGTTTCTTTTCGCTCAGTGCATTCCAACGTTCGAAATTCTCGTCGCTCGCAAGCAACGAACGTACCTCCTTGTCACCTTCGAGCATCTTTATCGCCAAATATCGGGGCGAAAATTGCAAATGCTTCTTGCTCTCTTTCAGCTCATCTTTCAGTTCTGTTATACCTTCTTCTATAACAGGACCTAAATTGACGTGTACATGCCTTACCGATTTGTTGCGACGTTCATACACTTCGATAATCGTATCGAAAAGTTTGTCTATCCCTTTTCCGGTACGCGATATGGTCGGCACCATAGGCACACCTATCATATCGCCCAACAACTGATAGTCGAGCTTTGCACCGCTCTTTTCCAGCTCATCATACATATTCAAGGCTATGACCATGCTGTAATCCATATCTATCAGTTCGGTGGTGAGGTATAAATTTCTCTCCAAATTAGACGCCACAACGACATTGACTATAACATCGGGAGTTTCGTTATTGAGATAACGCCGTACATACAGCTCCTCGGGACTATAAGTCGACAGAGAGTATGTACCCGGCAAATCGGATATATTGATACGATAACCTTTGTAATCGAAATATCCCGCTTTGGCATCGACCGTTACCCCGCTATAATTACCCACATGCTCATTGGCGCCCGATGCCACATTGAAAAGCGACGTCTTGCCACAGTTGGGGTTGCCTACCAAGGCTATATTGATGGTTTTACCCCTTACTTCGGCTTTTTGTTGTAACGTAACCTCTTCGGTGGTTCCGTGCGATGTCATATCGGGCAATGTTTCGCCATCGCCTTCGGGTATGATTTCAATCAATTCGGCTTCACTGCGGCGAAGAGAAACCTCATAACCCATGATTTTGAATTTTATGGGGTCTTTCAGCGGCGCATTCAATTCGGCTGTCACCTCTTGTCCTCTGATAAATCCCATCTCTATAATTCTCTTACGAAAAGCGCCGTGACCTAAAACTTTTACAATTACAGCCTTCTTTCCTATTTCCAATTCGGATAAGCGCATGTCTATATCGTTGTTTGCTAAACTATTCTACGTCTTTGATATCTATAAGATTGTTGAGTATGGCATATACCGTCAATCCCGATACCGATTTGATACCGGTTTTTCTTGTCAGATTTTTGCGATGAGTGATGACCGTATGTATCGAGAGGTGATATTGTTCGGCAATGCTTTTGTTGGTGTACCCTTTGGCTACGGCAACTAATATCTCTTTTTCCCGTTCCGAAAGCTCGGTCGACTCAGTCGATGGCTCGCCGGCGTCCAAAAGTTGCCGTAATTTAACAGTTATTTTCTCCCGGCTGTCCGATATATCGATAGTCGCCTTGAAACATTTTAATATCTCGGGGTCGACAAACTGATAAACGAGAGCTGCCAACGCCGCTTGCGGAACTTTTGCCGCCAGCTCGTCTATCTCTCCCCGTTTTTTCATATCCAACACCGTGGGATTTATAACGACTATATCGGGACGAAACGAAGCAATACGCTCCATATAATGGCTGTCGGCAATAATGGCGCTGACTTCAAATCCTTTGATGTCATCTATCATCAGCCGCAGCCCTTGGGCTATAATGGAATATGGCTCTACGATAACAATACGATATGTTTTGCTACTTGTCATGACTTAGTATTTCCATGTGTCGAACCAAAGGAATCAACACGACATCTTCTATAAAAGTATGACGACTCAAATCATCTTCTAAAGAAAATATCTGGAATAATAACTCTGTTTGTTCGGCAACCATCCCTATATTGGGCAAATATTTGATTAGAATATTCTTCAAATCGCTCAACTTGTCGTCTATGTTGCTGTGATTTTTTTCAAATGTTTCTATGTCGTATTCGGGATGCAACTTACGACACTCCTGCAAGTCGCGAATATAGGGAAAGACGGTCTTCTCTTCATACTCGAAGTGATTGAGTACTTCCTGTATATACTCGGCAAAAAAACGCATGAGTATGTCACCTTGCGGGGCTGCATAGTGACCGGCTATATTTTTCAAGCTCAGTTCTATGGGACGAATGCGCGACTCCATATAATACGTGTGCGACCTCGACAGATACGACAATAATTGCTCTACATCGACAGCCTCCACCTCTTCGAGCGTAGGCCTGTAATTGGCAAAAGAGTAAATATTGCATATCATGACAAACAAATCGGGAGAGACTCCGTGTCGCTTGCACTGCTCGGTTATGGAGTCTTCTCCTACACCCAGTTCCATCCCGAAACGAGGTAAAAGCAACAGTAACTGATAGTTCGACTGCACAAGCTCAGCCATCTTCATATCAGGAGTATAGAACGACAGATTATTCTTCTTTCTCATCGTTATATTTTAGTGTACAAAATTATTCATAATCGCATCAGCGGCCAATACCTACATATAGGTATTAAAAACATCGTGCATCCCCTTTTATAATGATATAAATACGAGCTGTTATCTGAATGAAACAGCTCGTATCCGTCTGTAAGATGATATGATCAATGCGTCAGCTTCTTTACTATCTCCATCACCCCGGCCGCCAGCTTCTCGGCTTCGGCCTCGGTATGGGCTTCGGCATATACACGTATAATCGGCTCGGTATTCGACTTGCGCAGGTGTACCCAACCGTCAGGGAAGTCGATCTTCACACCGTCTATATCGGTAATTTCTTGGTCGGCATACTCTTTTTTCACAGCAACGAGCAGAGCATCCACATCGATTTGCGGTGTCAGGTCGATACGCTGTTTTATGATACTATATGCCGGGTATGTAGCTTTCAGTTCACTGACACTCTTTCGGGTATGCGCCATGAGCGAGAGGAAGAGCGCGATACCGACCAAGGCGTCGCGTCCGTAGTGGATGGCCGGATATATAACGCCACCATTGCCTTCACCGCCAATAACTGCCGAAGTCTCTTTCATCTTCTCTACAACATTCACCTCGCCTACTGCCGCTGCATTGTACTGACAGTTGTATTTGCGGGTAACATCGCGCAAGGCTCGCGAAGAGCTCAGATTAGAGACCGTATTTCCCGGTGTATGTTGCAATACGTAGTCGGCAACGGCAACTAACGTATATTCCTCGACAAACATCTCGCCATTCTCACAAATAATAGCCAAGCGGTCTACATCGGGGTCTACCACAAATCCGACATCGGCTTTCGACTGCTTCATAACAGCCGAAATCTCCCCCAGATTCTGCGGTATAGGTTCGGGATTATGAGCGAAATGACCGGTAGGCTCGCAATTCAGCTCTATAATATTCTTGACGCCCAATGCTCTCAGCAATTTAGGTATAACAATACCACCTACCGAGTTGACGCAATCGACGGCCACGGTAAAATCGGCTTTCTCGATTGCCTCTTTATCTACCAAAGCCAGCGCAAGGACTTGGGCGATATGCTTATCGTCATAGTTATTGTTTTCTATAAGTTTGCCCAAATGGTCTACATCGGCAAACGTAAAAGCCTCTTCTTCGGCGATTTTCAGTACCTGACCGCCTTCGGCAGCATTCAGGAACTCACCCTTCTCATTGAGGAGTTTCAGGGCATTCCATTGTTTGGGGTTATGACTTGCCGTGAGAATAATGCCGCCGCATGCCTTCTCTCCTGTCACAGCTATTTCGGTCGTAGGAGTCGATGCCATACCTATATAGACGACATCCCAGCCCATACCCATGAGCGTACCTACAACGGTGTGCATTACCATCTCGCCCGAGATACGGGCATCGCGTCCCACCACGATTTTATTACCGCTTTGGGGAGTATTGTTTCTTATAAATGTAGCATACGCGGCCGTAAACTTTACTATATCGAGCGGATTAAGGCCATCGCCGACTTTGCCACCGATAGTACCACGTATTCCGGAAATAGATTTTATAAGTGCCATATATCAAATATTTTACATGTTAGATGTTCGACGGGAAATAACGTATATCATAAAGATAGGGCGTAACAGAAACAAGGTCTTCATTAGAACCGGCCTTTGACTTCACGAGCAGATTGACCCGACAATTCTTATTTAAATAATAGAGCGGCAATTGTATACCCTTCCCATACTGCGTTGTAGAACCTAACGTCGTATTCTTGAAATTGAAAGAGAGAGGCGATGCAAGGCTGCTATCATTTCCCGAAGGAACTTGGTCGCCACCGCTTGCCCATGTAAGCAAGTTCAAACGTGAGTATCTGAAATATATCACCTCGTTGTCGTAAGCCATGCCGGCATCACCTTTATCGATGACCTGCATGAATACATTGCCGTCATCGTCTATTTGGTAATAGGGAGCTGATGGTCCTACTTCAAAATTATTGTCGGCGGGGATGGTATAAATAACCTGATAATTTGCCAAGAATTTGTCAACCGCCTCGGTCTCTTCTTTCAGTAGCTCGGAATACGACTTGGTATCGTCACACGAAGTATAAAGCAAGTTGCAAAGCGACAAACAGGCTGCAAATGTCAAAAATTTTACTGTTTTCATTTTTATCATTATTGTCGTTGTATTTTATATTTCTTTCACGCAGTATGTTGGTAATATCTCCTTAAAACGAGCGATGGCCTCTTCTATTGTACCATAAAACTCACCGCCGGCAGCGTTGAGATGACCGCCTCCGTTAAAATGATTTTCGGCAATGGTATTGACAGGGAATTTGCCTTGCGAACGCAACGATACCTTTATATAATTGCGGTCTTCGCGTATAAAAGCCGAGAATCGTATGCCTTTGATACTCAATGGCACATTAACAAGCCCGTCGCAATCGCCTTTTTGGAACTTATATTGTTCCATCTCGGCACGAGTCAGACTTATCATCGCAGCGCCATACTCGGGGAACAGCTCCATTTTATGACAAATTGCATAGCTGTTGAGCATCAACTTATTGGCGGTCTGTGTATTGCAAACCAACGTATAGATACGGTCTTTGTTCACACCCATCTTTACGAGCTCCGCCACAATGTAATATATCTCGGGGTCATTTGAATTATATGTAAAATTTCCCGTATCGGTCATCATGCCGGTATATATGGCTTCTGCCGACGCAAGGCTCATCTTATCGAATGCTCCCATTTGATATATCAAGCGGAATATCAACTCGCTGGTACTCGAAATTTTAGGATGCGATACCGTGACATCGCAAAAATCCTCAGGATAGAGGTGGTGGTCTATCAGCACCTTCTTGGCCGTCGCTTCTTGAAAAGGAGTCGACAACTTGTCTATACGGTTCAACGCATTGAAATCGAGGGCAAATATCAACTCGGCATCTTTCAACGTCGCTTCGGCTTTTTCGGCAGTTTGGGTGTAAATAACGATGTCGCGCGTTCCGGGCAAGAAGATAAGGTTGCGTGGCGGCATATCGGGAATGACTACCGTGGCCTGCTTGCCCATCCCCTTCAAAAAGTGACACAATCCCAATGTCGAACCGATGGCATCTCCGTCGGGCGACACATGGCATGTGATAGCAATCTTCTCATATCGCGCTATATAACTGCTTATGATGTCGAGCTTACGCTCCGATATGATATTTGTAATCATTTATCTTGTTTTTTATTCATTCGCAAAAGTATAAAATATAATCGAATAAACGAAAGAGAGGCTATTGTACGTGTGCGACAAACGAATATTTATCACTATCACGATTCGGACACACTATACATGGTAGAAGAATTTAGGTCGACACATTATTCCATTTTGCCTTGTTTGCACTATCTTTGCACCATAGAAAAGGAATATATCAATATGTCGAAACATACGAGAGAAGAACAGTTGGCAGCCTTCGGGCGGCTGCTCGACATTCTCGACGAACTGAGAGAAAAATGCCCGTGGGACAGGAAACAGACCAACGAGAGCCTTCGTCCCAACACCATTGAAGAGACATACGAACTGTGCGAAGCCATTATACAATGCGACGACGAAGCCATCAAAAAAGAGTTGGGCGATGTGTTGTTGCATGTGGTATTCTACTCTAAAATAGGCGATGAAAAAGGTTTGTATGACATCGCAGATGTTTGCAATGCGCTATGCGACAAATTGGTATTCAGGCATCCGCATGTTTTCGGCTCCGTATCGGCCGAAACTTCGTCGCAAGTAGAACAAAATTGGGAACAGATAAAGCTGAAAGAAAAAAACGGCAACAAGACCGTCTTGGCCGGCGTTCCCAAAGGACTGCCGGCACTTGTAAAAGCGTTCCGCATTCAAGAAAAAGCCTGTAACGTAGGCTTCGATTGGGAACGACGCGAGCAGGTATGGGATAAAGTGAAAGAAGAGCTGGCCGAAGTAATAGATGCCATGGAACGCAACGACGGCAACGATATGGAGGCCGAAGTGGGCGATTTCATATTCAGCATTGTCAACGCAGCCCGCCTATACAAAATCAATCCCGAGAACGCATTGGAAAGAACCAATCAGAAATTCATACGACGCTTCAACTACATAGAGCAACAGGCTCACGACAGGCAGAAACCGCTCAAAGAGATGTCGTTGGCCGAGATGGACGAGCTGTGGAACGAAGCCAAAGCCTTAGGACTATAAAGCAGAGCACTCATGAAGGTATGCATTGCCGAGAAACCGAGTGTAGCCCGGGATATAGCCGACGTATTGGGCGCAAAGTCGCGTCGCGACGGTTATTACGAAGGGAATGACTACTGCGTCACATGGGTGTATGGACACTTATGTGAGCTGAAAGAGCCTCACGAATACAACGAGCAGTGGAAAAGATGGACACTGAGCTCTCTCCCCATTATCCCGCAACGTTTCGGCATAAAGCTGAAAGATGACAAAGGGATAGAAAAGCAATTCAAGACCATAGAAACCCTTATATCGCAAGCCGAAAGCGTGATAAACTGCGGCGATGCCGGGCAGGAGGGAGAGCTGATACAGCGATGGGTCATGCAAAAAGCCGGCTGCAAATGCCCCGTTTACCGATTATGGATTTCTTCGCTTACCGAGGAGTCTATCAAAGAGGGATTTGAGCATCTGAGACCCCAACAAGAATTCGACCGATTGTATTTGGCAGGGCTGACACGAGCCATCGGCGACTGGTTGTTGGGGCTTAACGCCACCCGCCTTTACACCCTGCGATATGGCCGGGAGAGACAAATACTATCGGTAGGTAGGGTACAGACCCCCACCCTTGCACTTATCGTCAACAGACAATTAGAGATAGAGCATTTTGTGCCGCAGCCCTATTGGGAGCTGAAAACCGTATATCGCGATACGACATTCTCGGCAGCTCACGGCCGCTACAATCAGGTAGAAGATGCTCGCAAAGCATTGGGAACCATCATCGGAAAGCCGTTTGTCATCACCGATGTGACTACTAAAAAAGGGAAGGAAGCACCTCCGCGCCTTTTCGATTTGACGAGCCTCCAAGTCGAATGCAATAAAAAATTTTCATACTCGGCCGACGAGACTCTGCAACTGATACAAAGCCTGTATGAGAAAAAGGTTACTACCTATCCGCGTGTCGATACCACCTATTTGAGCGACGATATTTATCCCAAAATACCCGGCATATTAACAGCATTGACGCAATACGAACCGCTCGTAAAACCGTTGTTGGAGATGCCCAAATTGCCTAAAAGCAAAAAGGTATTCGATAACAGCAAGGTGACCGACCACCATGCCATTATCCCTACCAACATCAAGGCTGCCAATCTTACCGACCGCGAGCAAACGGTGTATGACCTTATCGCCAAGCGGTTTATTGCCGCATTTTATCCCGATTGCCAAGTGTCGAACACGACCGTAACAGGCGAGGTGGAAAAGGTCGGATTCAAGGCTACCGGTCGTCAGGTACTGTCGCCGGGTTGGAGAAGCGTGTTGGGGAAAGAGTCTCTTACCGAAAATACCGAAGGAGAAGAGTCGCAAATCTTGCCCGACTTCAAGCCGGGAGAAAGCGGCGAACACACCCCTGCATTGGCCGAAAAGCAGACTCAGCCTCCCAAGCCCTACACCGAAGCGACTTTGTTGCGAGCCATGGAGACGGCAGGGAAAACGGTAGAGGATGAGCTGTTGCGCGATGCGCTGAAAGAGAACGGCATAGGTCGCCCATCGACCAGAGCTGCCATCATAGAAATATTATTCAAGCGGCGTTACATCCGCAAAGAGCGCAAAAGCCTCATTGCCACACCTACCGGCGTGGAACTGATACAAACCATAAGGAACGAGCTGTTGAAATCGGTAGAACTTACCGGCCAATGGGAAAATAAGTTGCGACGAATAGAACGTGGCGAATACGAACCGGCTAACTTTTTGGAAGAACTGAAAGCCATGGTCAAAGAGATTGTCGTAACGGTGTTGAGCGACAATACCGGCAGTATCGCCATGACAGAGGCTGACGAAAAACCGCAAAAAGCCACCACGTCCAAGAAACGCACGACAACGACCAAACCGTCCAAACCCAAAGGTCAAACCGTCCAAACGCCGGAGAGCGACACCATACACTGCCCCGTGTGTCATACAGGTATCATCGTAAAAGGCAAAAGCGCCTACGGTTGCAATAACTGGAAAAACGGATGCTCATTCAGATTACCGTTCGACACCTACGGCGAACGGTTGACCGCAGAAGAGCTCGCCGACATCATAAAAAACCTCGATAAGAAATGACAGATAAAATACAAGACGAGTGGTTCCCGCTCGTAGATGAAACGGGGAAAGTCATAGGAAAAGCGACCCGTCGTCAATGCCACGACGGTAGTATGTTGTTACATCCTGTCGTACACTTACATGTTATCTGCAACGGACGGCTATACTTGCAGAAGAGGTCGATACACAAAGATATACAGCCCGGCAAATGGGATACGGCAGTGGGCGGCCACGTAGATTACGGCGAAGAGATTGAAGATGCTTTGCGGCGCGAAGCCCGCGAAGAGTTGGGGATAACCGATTTTACGCCCATCCATAACTTTACATACGTTTTCCGTTCATCGGTCGAACGCGAATTGGTCTTTTCGTATCGGACAGAATATGACGGCAGTCTGTCGCCCGACCCCGGAGAACTCGAAACCGGAGATTTTTGGGAGTTACACGATATTGTCGGCAATATGGAGAAAGGCATATTCACGCCCAACTTCGTCCACGAATTTAAACTCTTACTTCCGCTGATACAAGACCGACTTATTCGCTGATATCGGCCAAAGTTGCATCGGCAGCTTTTATCAAATCATCGGGCGCAATTTTTATTTGCAATCCACGTACTCCCGCACTTACATATATATAATCGTATGACAGACAACTGTCATGTAAGAACGTGGGGAAATGTTTCTTCATACCTATGGGCGAACATCCGCCCCTTATGTATCCGGTTGTGGATAGCAACTCTTTCACATGCAGCATAGCAGCGCTTTTGTTGCCCGAAACTTTGGCAGCCGCCTTCAAATTCACCTCCTTATCGCCGGGAATGACACACACGAATATGCCGGTTTTATCGCCACGCAACACCAATGTTTTGAATACTTGTTCTATCCTTTCACCCAGCTCAGCCGCAACATGGTCAGCTGCAAGATTCTCTTCATCTACGGCATAAGGTATCAGCTCATATTTCAACCCCATCTTGTCAAGCAAACGGGCTGCATTAGTCTTATTTATCTTTGTCATTGCATCAGATTTTTAGAGGTAAGCCATTTGAAGATAGTGTCATACACGGTATTGCGTACATCACTTCGCGACAGCACAAGGTCATGCAAGCCACCGGGTATAGACGTTTCTTCGACATCCTTGCCAAGCATAAGTCCGTAACGAGCTATATCATCGACGTTGAGTACTGCATCGGCCTCCTGAAAGCCTGCCGACCACTTTTCGTCCGATATACTTTTGTCGGAAAACAGTACCAATACAGGACATGGTATATCCAATCCGGCATGCACCTTGTCGTGCCCCTTATCTATGGCACGTATCCAACTAAACCGCTGACCGGGAGCTTGCAGCATTTTCCAATCGGTATTATACGACCACTCACCGTGATACTCTTGCAACAAACTCTGTCCGTATGCCGAGGGGATTTTTTCATCGGCGAGCGTCATATCGGGCATAAAACTACCTAACCATGATACGAACGGGATAAGAAGATTACGATATGTAGCGTTGAAGTTCCATTCGAGGAACGGGCTGTTCAATATAAGAGCATCGATTTGCAAATCTTCTTTCCGTTCATTGCAATATAACGAAGTTATCAAACCTCCGGTAGAATGCCCCATCATGACAATCTCTCTATTACCTTCATTTTTGATGGTACATACTGCCGAGTCTATCTCTACAAAATATTCGCCGAGGTCGCGCACTTCAAAAGGATAATGTTCGGGTAAAATGGAGCGTCCGTATTTGCGTAAATCGACAGCATAAAAATTAAAGCCCGAGTCGATAAACTGTTCTGCCATCTCCTTTTGAAAGAAATAATCGTTGTAGCCATGCACATACAAGACTGCACGTTGTACGGGAACATCGTTCTTTTTCCTTACAAGCGTAGCCACTACTTTGCCATGATAATCGTCAGGCAAATCATAGACATGCTTCTCGAATCCGCTCCCCAGCAAGTCGGGAGTATAATAAGATTGCGCCTGACTGATAACAATCGCGCAAATCACACCTACGATACAGAAGAACCTTTTTTTCATAACAACGACGGTAATTTTATTTACTTTCGAGAGAGCTCCTGAGATTCTCAAAGATGCGTATCAATACACGATACGATACATTTATCTCTTCTTGCGAGAGATCGGCAAGCGCTTCTCGTATAACTGAAAAAACAAGAGGTTTGGATTCTTGTTCAAGTTCTTTTCCCCGCGGCGTGAGTTTTATGATATTGATACGGCGGTCGGCTTTGCTTGCAACACGTTGCACGCAATGTAGCTTTTCGAGATTGTCTATCAATCTTGTCATGCTGGGCTTGTCTTTGAAAGTAGAGATGCAAAGCTCTTGTTGCGTAACCCCGTCGCGAGTCCATAGATAATATAACACTGTCCATTGTTCGGGAGTTATCTCTATACCTTGCTGCCGAAAGGCTCTGTACAATCGACGATTAACAGCAGCCGACAACTTTCCGCTGATGAGCGCAAATAAAAGTTCGGGGTGAAGTGACGAAAAGTTTATATCCATAATTGTTGTTATTATAACCATGCAAAGATACAACAAATAATGTACAAAAAAGATTATTAAGAAAACAAAATTCTACCAATCACAGATTTTTATTCTTTCGCAGTCACGAAGCGATTATTTACCCTCTAAAAAAATAAGGAACAAAATGGCAAATAAAATTTGTCTGATAAAAAAGAAAGTCTTATCTTTGCACCGCAATTTTTTACAAACCAATTATTAAACAAATTAGTATGAATCATTACGAAACCGTTTTCATTTTAACTCCCGTTTTGTCTGCCGAGCAGATGAAGGAAGCGGTAGAAAAGTTCGAAAAGATTCTCACTGACAACGGAGCAACAATCGTCAACACCGAGAACTGGGGCTTGCGCAAATTGGCTTACCCCATCCAAAAGAAGACAACAGGCTTCTATACTCTCATTGAGTTCGACGCTGAGCCCACGTTGATAAAGAATCTTGAAGTTAATTTCCGCCGCGACGAGCGTGTAATTCGTTTCTTGACATTCAGGCAGGATAAATTTGCTGCCGAGTATGCCGCCAAGAGAAGAGGCTTAAAAGCAAAAGCAACTACTAACGAAGAAGTAAAGGAGAACTAAACTATGGCACAAGGACAATCTGAAATCAGATATTTGACTCCCCCATCGGTAGATGTCAAGAAGAAAAAATATTGCCGTTTCAAAAAGAACGGTATCAAATATATCGATTATAAAGACCCCGAGTTTCTCAAGAAATTCTTGAACGAGCAAGGCAAAATATTGCCCCGCCGCATTACGGGAACTTCTTTGAAATTCCAACGTCGTATCGCTCAGGCTGTGAAAAGGGCTCGCCACTTGGCTTTGCTTCCTTATGTAACCGATTTGATGAAATAACTTTAACGTAGGAGGACATCATAATGCAAGTAATATTGAAAGAAGACATAGCCAATCTGGGCTACAAGGATGATGTAGTAACCGTTAAGGATGGATATGGTCGCAACTATCTCATCCCGAAAGGTTTGGCTGTTATCGCTTCGCCCTCGGCGTTGAAGGTATTGGCTGAAAATCAAAAGCAAAGAGCTCACAAACTTGCCAAAATCAAAGCAGATGCAGAGGCTGTCGCTGCTGCTCTCGGCGAATTGAAGGTCGTAATTACTGCCAAAGTAAGCGACGCAGGCACTATCTACGGCAGCATCAACAGCGCCAAGATAGCCGAAGCATTGGCTGCTCAGGGTCAAGATATCGACCGCAAGAAAATCGTCGTTAAAGAGACCATCAAAGAAGTTGGTAATTACACTGCCACCATCAAATTGCACCGCGAAGTTTCGGTTGAATTGCCCTTTGAGGTAGTTGCCGAGAAAGTAGAGGAGTAAACACATAGGCACATACATAAAAATCGGGGCTGTTCTCTATATGCAGAATAGTCCCGATTTTTTATTCCTATAAGCCCACCCCGCTTACTCCATATCAGAAAATATAATATCGTAGTTGACCGTTGAGGGATAATTGCTACTTTTGCACCGCATTTTACAGTATGACCATTCAAGAGCGCATATATCCCATATTAGAGCGATACTGGGGCTATACAGAGTTCCGTCCGCTTCAAGAGGAGATTATCACATCGGTCCTCGAAGGGCACGACACCCTCGGACTTATGGCTACGGGCGGAGGCAAATCGCTGACCTTCCAAATTCCGGCACTTGCCTCCGACGGGACATGCCTTGTCATAACGCCCCTAATAGCTCTTATGAAAGACCAAGTAGATAATCTGCGCAGCAGAGGTATTAAAGCTGCAATGATTGCTACCGGCATGAGCCGACGCGAACGTAACATCGCTCTTGAAAACTGCATCAATGGCGGCTATAAATTCTTATATATCTCTCCCGAAAGAATAGCCACCGAAATGTTTATCAATCGTCTGCGAGAGATGAATATATCGCTCATCGTCGTAGACGAAGCGCATTGCATATCGCAATGGGGTTACGATTTTCGCCCTTCATACTTGCATATTGCATCATTGCGCACCCACCTTCCCCTTGTACCCGTTTTGGCATTAACGGCATCGGCAACCCGCGCCGTGGCACAAGATATACAAAAACAGTTGAAGTTCAAGGATGAACGCATGCTGCAAAAATCATTTGCCCGCCCTAACCTCTCGTATGTGGTAAGAACGGGCGAAAACAAACAGCAACAACTGTTTCACATCCTCGAAAGAGTGCCCGGCAGTGCCATCGTATATGTACGCAGCAGAAAACATACCAAAGAGATTGCCACCGACTTATCGCGCGCAGGCTTCTCGGCAACATACTACCATGCAGGGCTTGCCTCGGAGGAGAAAAACGAGCGTCAGCAGCTATGGAGTTCGGGCAAAATACGTGTCATGGTGGCAACCAACGCATTCGGTATGGGAATTGATAAGCCCGACGTGCGTGTCGTTATACACGCCGATGTACCCAACTCTCCCGAAGAGTATTATCAGGAAGCCGGACGGGCAGGACGCGACGGGAAACGCTCGTATGCCGTATTGCTCTATGCCAATAGCGACAAAATAACGCTGAAAAGACGTATCGCAGAATCATTTCCGCCCAAAGATTTCATCTTACAGGTATATGACCGCGTGTGCAACTTCTTGAATGTCGCCGTTGGCGACGGCGCCGAAAGATTATACGAATTTAGCCTGAACAACTTTTGTCAGACATTCAACATACAGCCATTTCGCACAGTAAGCGCATTGCAAATCTTAACCCAAACCGGAGTATTGGAGTTTATCGAAGAGACCGACTCTCTGTCTCGCATAATGATGCTGATGCACCGCGACGAATTATACAACCTGTCTCTCGATGACTCGACCGACAAAGTACTGCAATGCTTACTAAGGTCATATACCGGACTGTTTGCCGATTATGTCACGATTCACGAAGAGGTATTGCAAAACAGGTTAGGCATATCGGCGCAGAGTGTCTACGAAGCGCTGCTCCTGCTATCGCGCATGCACGTGCTGCATTATATCCCGCGAAAACGCACGCCCTATATATACTACCCTATTCGTCGCGTGGAGTCGCATTACATTGTAATACCCCGAAGCGTCTATGAAGAACGGAAAGAACGTATGGCGCGACGCATAGAGTATATGATAGACTATGCCAATGCACGGTCGTGCCGCAGTGCCGTATTACTCCGTTACTTCGACGAAAAGGCAAACGACTGCGATTGTTGCGATAACTGTATAGCGCGACGAGCCACACCTCTTACCGACGAGCGTTTCGCTCAGATTACCTACGCCGTGAAGTCGCTATTAGCCAATGGCAGTATCGCTCTTCCCCGGTTGACCGAAATGCTTTCATATCCGCAAGAGCAGATTGTAGAGGTGGTCAGGACATTGTGTGACGAAAAGATATTGCAGATGGACGGCATAACCGTCTCTCTATGCGAATAGCTATTAAATGCAAACAAAAAGCAGTCATTCGCGAGTAATACTTACAAATATAAATAATTAATATATAACATAATAACATCGTATGATTAGAGGAATTTGTATAATTCTGCTGTTTTACTTTCTCGGCGAGATGGCAAGCTACTTCATGAACGGATTTATACCCGGCAGCGTGTGCGGTATGGTACTATTGTTTGCAGCACTCATGATGCGCATCGTCCGCCCCGAACATGTAAAACATGTGTCGCACATACTCACGCAGAATATGGCTCTCTTTTTTATCCCGGCCGGCGTAGGAATAATGGCCAACTTCGGTATTGTCGCCGAAAATTGGGTCGCTCTGACAGTTATTGCGGTAGGTACTACCATACTTGTGTTATTGAGTGTAGGCATATCTATGCAAATATTAGACAAACACATTAAATAGAACGATATATCGAATTATATATGAGAGAGATATACACTTCGACACCGGCCATGCTACTACTCGTCATAGGCAGTTATTTTATAGGAACGCTTATATATCGCCGCGTGAAATCGTCATTATTCCATCCCGTAGTGATAGGGCTGGTACTTGTCATTGCCGTATTGATGCTGCTTCACATAGACTATGAAACCTTTCATCGAGGCAGTGCCTTTATAGATTTTTTGTTGGGTCCGTCGGTTGTGGCCTTAGGCTACTTGCTGTATGAGCAAATGGAACATCTAAGAGGACATGAAACAGCCGTATTCCTTGCTACGCTGATAGGCGGTTGCATTGGGGTGACGAGCGTCATATTATTAGGCTGGTGGTTTGGCATGGATGAGCAAATCATATCGTCGTTGCAACCTAAATCGGTAACAATACCCATCGCTATCTCACTATCGAAAAACTCAGGCGGAATACCGGCATTGACAACCGTTGTCGTGTTCTTTTGCGGGGTTTTAGGCAGCATCATAGGACCATGGTTGCTCAACAAATGCCGTGTAAACAACCCTATTGCCCGCGGTTTGGCATTAGGGTCGGCCTCTCATGGGTTGGGTACAGCCCGTGCCATAGAGTTAGGAGCCATAGAGGGAGCCATAAGCGGGCTTGCCATCGGTCTTACGGGTATTGCCACCTCCTTACTCATTCCTTTCTTTGAGTGGCTGTTGCGCTAACAGCTGTACAAAATCACTTGCTCGGTAAACCTGACAGACGTTTATAGGCTTTCAAGTATCTGCGCAGGCGTTCTACATCGGTTTCACCGATAGCTGTAAGACGCCTCACGTCCATATTATCGGTAAGGTCGCGCAACTTCACTTGCACAGATATAGGATTGGTCGCTATCTGCTCGACATACTCCTCGTATGTATCTTCGGGCAGATGAGTAAGACAACGAACCGCTTCGACAATCTCCGGAGGGAATTGCTTTGCCAAGTCATCGAGAGTTACAGAGGTGTCTTCCACTACATCGTGCAAGACTGCCGCAATCTTCTCTTCGATAGTATTGCAAGCCTCCATAACACGCAAAGGATGGGTTATATAGGGTACCCCGGCACGGTCGGTTTGTCCGGCATGAGCAGCGGTTGCCAGCTCTATGGCTCGTTGCAATAGCGGAGGATACGCCCCGGCTTTTACAGTCGACTGGGCAAGCACCTCACCCAACAGGGTATATATGGTAATAATTCCGTTGTCATACACGGCAAAACTTGCCGGACGGTTCTCCTTGGGCAAGGATAAGGAACCGGGATTACAAAGCCACACGCCCTCTTTGTTGCGAGTCAGTTCCCACAGATGAGTGTGTCCGTATAAGAAAAGCGACGCACCGCAAAGAGAAGGCATATTATGTGGAGCATACACATGACCATGCGAGAGCAACAACATAACACCATTGTCGAATACCGGTACATAGTCGGCTTGGCAAGGGAAATGCAGCAACATCTGGTCAACCTCGCAATCGCAATTACCTCTGACGGCGACAATCTTGTCGGCATACTCATTCAGTCGCTCTGCCACCTCCTTGGGTGCGTAACCCTCAGGCAACGGATTACGAGGACCGTGATACAGTATATCACCCAGCAACAAAATATAGTTGCATTTGAACTGCTCAAAATATGGCAATACAGCATTCAACGCCGTAAGCGACCCATGTATGTCCGATAATATAAGATAACGCATATTACGAGGTATTGAATTCAACCGTAAAATGTCCGACAGTAAACCGACTTATGCGACACGATATTCCTGTCTATCCGTACAAATTTAAGCAAAGTTGAGCGTATGGCAAAAGATATTTTCATCATTTGCAATACCCCGGGAACTATATATTATTCTCGATATATAACTTTCTAAAACATACCACTGCATGCCCCTACCCCGCGAGTGTATCGAGAGTAATTTTCAGCACCAATGAGCCGTTTTCCTGTAAACGTTGCAAATCATCAGGCGAAAGCTTTATAGTAACACTTTTCGTGCTGAGCTTTTTGCCAACCGTCGTATGACGATAAACCTGTTCTATAAAATCGAAATCCAATATCTCTGAGATACGTATAAGCCGCTCTATATCGATACTCTTACTCTTTACAATGCCATATACGGTAGTACGGTCGCAATTGAGCCTGCGTGCAAACTCGGCATAACTCATGCCTGCACAAGCTATTTGCTGTGCTATGGCAGAACCGATATGAATATCTTTCAGACAACGACCCATACAAAAAGTGTGGCAACAATCATTTACTGAACTGAGGCCCTGGTAACTGCCCTACACAAATAAACGCTGCACCACACTCATCTATGCTGTATAGGTCATACCTATAACAGATACGAGTGAAGTTTTGCAGGCTATATCTTTGTGTAGTTAAGAATTTACCAGATTCCAGTTCAAAGAAAACAGCTTACATCCTAAAAAATAAAAGACAATTACGCATAATTGCCAGTTGCAAAGATAACAACATTGCAACAATATGAGCAATTATGCGACGAAGTTTGTCGCCGCGAACCGTTGGCTTTTCTCACGCAAGATGTTGTATATTACCACGCAACGCTCGGCATTGTCAAAAAACGTATATATATATTTGCAGATATAACAAACTTTTAATAATTCAGTATTATGAAAAGACTATACTTTATCTGTATTCTTCTCAGTTGCATCGTGGCAACACAAACAGCGTGGGCACAAGACATCATCATCAAACGCAATGCCGATGAAATAGAGGCTATCGTAAAAGAGATAGGCATCCATACGGTTACGTACAAACGGTTCTCAAATCCCGACGGGCCCGATTATACAATATCAAAATCGGAGATATTCATGATAAAATATGCCAATGGAGAGAAAGAGGTATTTACCGATACTCCATCGGTAGAAGAGCAAAAACAAGCTGCCCAGACAGAGATGCAACGCCGTGAGAAACAGCGTCGCGACTCTATCATGGTGCAACGAGCCGAAGAGCGCGAGCGTGAGTATCGCAACATGATAGGTCGGCACAATATCAAGGTTATGGTCAATGCACCGGGTATGATGCTTACCAGCTTTTCAGGTACAGATAATATTGGTGTAGGAGGTCAATTTAATTTTAACTTTTTGTACAATCTTACTTTTAGCAATTACACAGGCGATTTCGGTGCCGGATTAGGCATTACTACTTTTGTTGGCTCTTTCGATGGTTTTGAAAACGCCAATTCAGAAAGTATTACATATCTGACTATTCCTCTTGAAGTAACATGGCGAACAAGAAAATTCCATTGGGGCTATTCACTCATCAATGCATTCCTTATCAATCATAAAGAAGTCGGGGAAGAAAACATACCATTAGAAAATTCCACTTTATGTCCTTATCGATTTGCCATATCAACCGATATAGGTTGGAGTATCCGGAAATTCGACATTGGCTTCTTCTTCACTTGGTGGGCCAGCAATATATGGAGTGAAGATGCTTTTCACGGAGAAAGTATTTACAATCCCTCTGTTGAGTTTGGTTTCCATGTTGCCTACCGCTTCAAAATAGGATAACATGAAAAAAAGTCTTGCTTTACTATCCCTTCTTGCCCTTGCCATCATATCGGTGGCGGGGCAAGATGTTATACTGACACGCGCAGCCGAGGAGATAAAGGCCAAAGTTATTACCATAACCGACGAGGCTGTAACCTATCAATTACAAGGACAAACGGTAAACCGCGTTATGCCTCTGACAGATATTTTCATGATAAAATATGCCAACGGCGAGAAAGAGGTATTTAATACAAATGAACGTATAACAAGCAATACGCGGACAACTGACAAGCCTCGGGCATCGCGTTCCTATCAACTACTCGACCTCTATGATGAGAATGGGGTTCGTGGCATTGTTGTAGATGTATATGACGACGGCTATCATGGTACTATCATGTCACTTGGACAGCGAAGGCTGCCATTTATGAAATATTTCGAAGCCTTTGCCTATACTGCAATGGGCTTGTATAATAGCGATAATGGTATGGAAAACCAGAAAGAACTCCTCGTCTATCTGTCTCAAAGCGAACTACTCTCAATCGAGGATTTTCCCGCCATGAACTGGTGTATATCGCTCGGTGAGGGTTGGTACTTGCCTGCACGCAATGAGATGGACAAAATATTTGCCCATATTGCATGGGATAAAGGAATCAGCTTGAATACGCTTAATCAAATGATTACAAGCTATAAAGGCACAAAATTGGGAACGGAGTATTCGTATATCACATCGACAGAGTCGAGAAATCAAGGCAGCAGGGTCAATGTGATATTGATGTCGAGTTATTTCATAAAATATTCCGATTCGGCGTGGTTTCTGGAGCGATGGACTCCCGCTTTTGTTCGTGCATTCTACAAATTCTAACTCAACCACGAGGCTTTGACGCAATATCCGTATAGCAATGCAGCCCCGTTTATTTTTTCTTCTTTATTTCTTCAAAGAAGGCATCGCACGCCTTCGCATCATAACCAAGAGCCTTGGCATGTTTTATATCGCGAGCAGCAGCGTTCACATCAGAGCGTTCCACTTTGGCCCATGCACGTAACATATAGATAAAAGGATTTTGCGGGTCGAGTTTCAAAGCCTTCTCTATATCTCTGTCGGCCGAAGACGGATGGCCGGCCAACAAATGGGTCTCGGCACGACCTATATAGAGCGATGCGTTATCGGGGTTACGGCGTATCACCTGATTGTACATTTCAATAGCTTCGGTATAATAACCTTGCGCTTTGAAAAAGATGGCAAACCCTATACGCGCCGTACTGCTTGCCGGATTTAAGGCAAGCATCTTTTCCAAATCATTTCGGCAACCGATAGTATCACCCCGTTCGAGATATATCAACGACCGGTTATACAAAGCATCTTCGTCGGTATCATCGAGCAACAAAAGGCTGCTATAATCTTCAAGTGCTTTGGTAAGGCTATCCATTTCGGCATACAAAGCTGCCCGATTACGCAACACTGCCGTAGAACGCGGAGACATAAAAAGCGCAAGCGAATAGGACTGCAATGCCTCGTCATACTTGCCGCAATAACGCTGCACAGTACCCAAATTAGACAACAGCAACCCATTTTGTGCATTGGCAGGTTCGGCCTTCAACGCACCGAGAAGGGCTGTTTCGGCTTTTTCCCAATCTTCGGCCTCGATGCAACTATCGGCCTTCTCAATCCATTCATTATAACTCTGTGCCCGGCCTATACCCAAGGAACATGCCAAACATACGAATATTGCGAATACTTGCTTTTTCATGCAGTAAAGGTAGCATAAAACAAGAGAAACGGTCGGCAGACGCTCCCATTTTAACCAAGAATTATGATTTAACTTCGCATATTATCATTTCAGGCAGATATACACCGGGAACAAAACTATCATCTTATATCACCATTGCCTGAAAATACGGCGGCCAAAGCTGTCCGTTTCGTATATTATCGTTATTTTTGTACTTCATACAATGTTTACTTGCATAAGATGAAACAACGGTTATCGCTTCTTGTATCTTCGGTGCTTATAGCTTGCCTGCTGACAGCCTGTCATAACAAAAATGATGAGCCTGCTCTACCGCACGACAACCGGACTGTATTGGTGTATATGCTTGCCGACAACAATCTTGCTACAACATATAACTATGACCGCGACAACATACGCGCCATGAGCGAAGCCTTGGCTGAAAACGATATAAACGGTCGCTTGGTCATCTACTATGCCGGAGCGCAAGACTCTCCCTCCCTGCAAGAAATAAAACATGCCGGCAAGGGACAATATACCATAGAAACCATAAAGAAATACGACAATGGCAAGCCGACCACATCGGTAAGCGCTATTCAAGAGGTATTGCGCGATGTAACGGACTTATATGACACACGAAGTTACGGACTTATTTTGTGGTCGCATGCTACGGGATGGCTGCCGCAAAACCGCTTATATACACGCGGCCGGAATTACGCTCCATCGTCGTTCGGACGCGAAGGTGACGAAGGCTTTACCATCGATATAGACAGCCTGCAACAGGCATTAAAGGGTAATTATTTCGACTTTATCCTTTTCGATGCCTGCCTGATGGGAAGTGTCGAGGTCGCATACGAATTGCGTAACACATGCCGCTATATCATCGCATCGCCTACCGAGACGCTTGGCAGCGGCTTTCCATACCGCAGCATCACCCCTCTATTATTTGAAGACGAAATAGATTACGTGCAAGTATGCAAGTGCTACTACGATACATATATTGCTCAGGGGACATTGGAAACCGGTACGATAGCCTTGATAAATACTGCATCCTTAGACCGTCTTGCAGCCTTGTGCAAAGAGTCGATAAATCAATATGAGGGCGATATAGCGACGGAATCGATACAATATTACGACCGTACCACGCCACACGTATTTTACGACATAGACGATTATATGCGCCACATAAGCGACGGAGAAAGACACGCTGTCTTTGCCGAATGCTTGGCCGATGCCGTACCCTACAAAGCTGCAAGTGCTACATTTATCAATATTCCTATCAAGTATTACTCTGGATTGAGTTGTTATATAGTAGGCAGCTGCAACGATATGCTCATAGAAGAATATTACACGAAGTTAGAATGGTATAATTACATATATAAAAAATAAGACTCCATGTATCAGTTTTTATTGTCTCTTGCAACAGATATAATACCGGCAACTGCCGATAGTACACAAAACACAAGTCCGATAAGGTCGCTCGTCAAAAGCCTCTCGGGCATGACGACAGAAGAAATAATAGAAGAGATTGTCTCTGCCATACTCCAGTTGGGATTGAAAATACTCCTTGCCTTAGTTATTTATTGGGTAGGAAAATTCATCATAAACAGCTTATACCGATTTGTACAAAAAGCTTTATCGCGAAAGAAAATAGACCAAAGCGTCAATACTTTTGTACTCAGTTTGGTACGTGTGGTACTGATGCTGCTTCTAATAGTCATGATTATAGGCGTATTAGGCATAAATACCAGCTCATTTGTCGCTCTGTTCGCTTCGGCAGGTGTGGCCATAGGTATGGCATTAAGCGGCACATTACAGAACTTTGCAGGAGGAGTGATGATACTACTCTTCAAGCCATATAAAGTAGGCGATTTTATAGAAGCACAAGGCGTATCGGGAACTGTAAGAGAGATACAAATCTTCAATACCTTGCTGGCTACCTCCGATAACAAAACAATAATCATCCCCAACGGAAAGTTATCGAACGAAATGGTAACCAACTATACGAAAGCAGGTACCCGTCGGATAGAATGGGTGTTCGGAATCTCATACGGCGATGATTTTCAGAAGGCCAAAGAGTTGCTCGACAGTTATATAGCAGAAGACAAACGCATACTGACAGACCCGGCTCCGATGGTAGCATTAAGCAATCTCGCCGACAGCTCGGTACAAGTGACAGCTCGTGCATGGGTAGCAGCGAGTGATTATTGGAGCGTATTATATGATATGAACGAACGTGTATATAGGGAATTCGGTAAATACGGATTGTCGTTCCCGTTCCCACAAATGGATGTGCATGTAACCGGGAAATTAGACAAATAAACGTTATTATCAGCGTAGGAATACTATTCATAAAAGAAGGGCGGCTGCTACATACGCGGCCCCCACAAGAAGCAACAGGAATACTATACCCGATAATCTGATAAATTGCTTCCACGGACCGAAGTCTTCCTTGCTGTGCCGTTTGAGATGCTCGTTTTTTTGTCTAAACATAAGATTCGATATTGAGGATTTATTATTTCTGTAATAACAAATCACTCTTTCAAAAAGTTTCGTTCAAACAATAAAATTATAATACTCAGCTGGCTGCCACTTCCACATATCAGTATTGCCCCGAAAGATATAGATTTCTGAACGGCATGACGGCCAGAATTTAGACAACATCGGACGGTCATACCTACATACACTCTATTTTCTTCGGAGCCCCTATACACCATACTTTATAGATACATAGGGCTGTAACAGAATTCTCATTTTGTCACAGCCCTACTTAAATGGAAGAAAAATTCTTATTTTACTTTCGCAACAACAGCTTTGAAAGCCTCGGGGTGATTCATTGCCAAATCGGCAAGCACTTTACGGTTTATTTCGATACCGGCTTTGTGCAAAGCACCCATCAATTTCGAATACGACATGCCTTCCAAACGAGCGGCAGCGTTGATACGTTGTATCCACAAAGCCCTGAAATTACCTTTCTTATCCTTACGGTCACGGTAAGCATAAGTAAGACCCTTTTCCCACGTATTTTTGGCAACAGTCCATACATTACGACGGCAACCATAGTAACCACGGGTAAGTTTCAGGATTTTCTTTCTTTTGGCTCTTGAAGCGACATGATTTACTGATCTTGGCATAGTTTTTTCATTTTTTGAATGTTAGCGTCGTCTTGCGACGATCTTTGTGCTAAAAACATTCGGTTAATAACTTTTTTGTAACTACTTAACTTATTTGAAGAAAACATTTGTGAGCTTACTTCATGGCAAGCAAGGCTTTTACGTTAGCGGTATCGGCCTTAGAAAGGATGGTGAAGTGTCCCAAATTTCTTTTTTGCTTTTTCGTCTTCTTTGTCAGAATGTGGCTTTTGTAAGCATGTTTTCTTTTGATTTTTCCTGATCCGGTAAGGGCGAACCTCTTTTTGGCACCGGAGTTAGTTTTAACCTTAGGCATTTTACTTTTTAATTTTAGTGTTACATTATATAATAATACGGATAAACCGTTTATTTATTCTTTTTAGGCGAAATCATGATAATCATGCGTTTGCCTTCCAATACAGGCATCGTCTCCACTTTACCATACTCTTCGAGGTCGTTTACAAAACGCAGCAACAACACTTCGCCTTGTTCTTTGAAGAGAATGGAACGTCCTTTGAAGAATACATAAGCTTTTACTTTTGCACCCTCTTTCAGGAACTCTATGGCATGTTTCAGCTTGAAGTTGTAGTCATGATCGTCGGTTTGCGGTCCGAAACGAATCTCTTTCACAACCACCTTGGCTGCTTTTGCCTTCTGCTCCTTTTGACGTTTTTTCAGCTGGTAGAGAAATTTATTATAATCCAATATTTTACATACCGGCGGTTCGGCAGTCGGAGAAATCTCTATCAAATCAAGTTCCATCTCATCGGCAATACGCAATGCCTCTTGTATGGGATAAATCCCCTGCTCGACATTGTCGCCCACCAAACGCACCTCTTTGGCACGGATATGGTTGTTGATGCGATGTTGTTGTTCTTTCTCATTACGACCCGGATTACGTTGTGGACGAGCAGCAACTCCGGCGGGTTTCGGTTTTTTCTCCATTCAATAATTTACCATTGGTTTATCATATTCTCTACTTCGGCAGAGATTTGCGCGGCAAAGGTAGCAATTTTTACGACACCTTTATCACCTTCGCCCTGTTTTCTTACTGAAACTTCGCCATTTTCTGCCTCTTTTTCGCCGACTACCAGCAAATACGGCACTTTTTTCAACTCAGTATCGCGTATTTTCCTACCGATTTTCTCATTGCGGTTATCGACAAATGCACGGATTTCGCTCTTGGCCAACTCATCGGCAACATGCTGTGCGTAATCATTGAATTTTTCGCTAATAGGCAACACGGCAACTTGGTCAGGTGTAAGCCACAAGGGGAACTTGCCACCGGTGTGCTCTATAAGTACAGCCACAAAGCGTTCCATAGAACCGAAAGGTGCACGGTGTATCATCACCGGACGGTGTTTCTGGTTGTCGCTTCCCATGTATTCAAGGCCGAAGCGTTCGGGCAGGTTGTAGTCCACCTGTATCGTACCCAATTGCCAACGACGACCTATGGCATCTTTCACCATAAAGTCGAGTTTCGGACCATAGAAAGCAGCCTCGCCATATTCTACGCGTGCTTGTAAGCCTTTTTCTTGGCAAGCCTCTACAATGGCTCGTTCGGCTTTCTCCCAATTTTCATCGCTGCCGATATATTTCTCGCGGTTATTGGGGTCACGGAGCGAGATTTGTGCCTCATACTCCTTGAAATCGAGTGCATTGAAGATGATGAAAATAATATCCATCACTTTGAGGAACTCGTCTTTGAGTTGGTCGGGGCGGCAGAAGATGTGTGCATCGTCTTGCGTAAAACCGCGTACACGCGTCAGACCGTGCAATTCGCCGCTTTGTTCATAACGATATACCGTTCCGAACTCGGCAAATCGCAAAGGAAGGTCACGATAAGAACGAGGCGAAGTCTTGTATATCTCACAGTGGTGAGGACAGTTCATCGGTTTCAAAAGGAACTCCTCGCCCTCCTCAGGGGTATGTATGGGTTGGAAAGAGTCTTTTCCGTATTTGGCATAGTGCCCCGACGTTACATAGAGGTTCTTGCCACCAATGTGAGGCGTGATTACTTGCAAGTAACCGAAACGTTTCTGTATGCGGCGCAAGAATTGTTCAAGACGTTCACGAAGGGCGGCACCACGAGGCAACCACAAGGGTAGACCAGCTCCTACGGCTTGCGAGAATGCAAATAGTTCGAGTTCCTTGCCAATCTTACGATGGTCGCGTTTCTTTGCCTCTTCGAGCAGCACGAGGTACTCGTCGAGCATTTTCTTCTTGGGGAACGAAATACCGTAAACGCGTACTAACTGGTTGCGCTTCTCATCGCCACGCCAGTAAGCACCGGCAAGCGACGTGATTTTCACGGCTTTTATCACACTCGTATTGGGAATGTGCGGACCACGGCACAAATCGGTGAATGCACCTTGGGTATAAGTTGTTATTTTGCCGTCTTCCAACTCATTTATCAACTCCACCTTGTAAGTTTCGTTTCGGTCACCGAAGAGTTTCAAGGCATCGGCTTTCGATACCTCTTGACGCACGATAGTCTCTTTACGGGCTGCGAGTTCGAGCATGCGCGCCTCTATACGAGGAATATCCTCAGAGGTAAGCGATTGTTCTCCGGGGTCAACATCGTAATAGAATCCGTTTTCTATGGCAGGACCTATACCGAATTTGATACCGGGATACAACTCTTGCAATGCCTCTGCCAAGAGGTGTGCCGACGAGTGCCAGAAGGCATGTTTGCCCTCGGCATCATCCCATTTGAAAAGGCGCAATGCGGCATCTTTCTCTATGGGACGCATCAAATCCCACGCTTCACCATCGACCGAAGCCACCAACACATCTTGTGCCAAGCGCGGACTGATACTTTCTGCTATGACCAACGGCGTTACGCCGCTTTCATACTCCTTTACCGAATTGTCGGGAAAAGTAATCTTAATCATATCTTTTTGTTACTAATCAATTACAAATACACTTAATAAAAACGAGCGATATTCTCGCCTCCGTTTTTACGAGCGACAAAGTTAACAATTTATTCGGTAAGATTTCATTTTTGTCACACAAAAATCTTTTGTACTCAACGATATATATCAAACAGCTTCCGAGTCATCGATAAAGAGATAGTTGCCATGACGCAAACTATCGCAAAATACAATTTTAGCCCCTTCGTCGCCTTCGCGAGTCGTAATCTCCGGCACCGGATTATGGCCTACTATCTGTGTATATCCATGAAGGGGATTCCATAGTTCTTTGCTATCAGCCCAGAAGATACCTCCATGTCGGCCATATTCTCCGCCACGGGCATGCCCTATACGACACAGAGCGCTCATCTGCTCTTCCGACGGGTTATTGAGTTGCTCGGCTATCGGACGCGTATCGTCGCCATGAAAATCATCCAACCACCACCATTGCGAAATACCTGCATGGGTAAACACTCTATTTCCCTCCTGATAGGCATATCGGAACAGATGAAGACTATCTAAAAACAGGCCTGACGCCTCTTTGCATATCTCGCCATCGAAACGCGTACCCATTCTTGCATAAGGACTGAAATAGTGCATGTCGTGGTTGCCCAAGAGCAGCACGACATCGTCGGGGCGAGTTTTCTTCAATTCGATGATAGCACGTAAGTTATCGAGCAACGCACTGCGCGGGATTACATCATAAGGGTCTAAATAATCGCCCAAGAAAACCGTAAGACAATCGGGATGTCGCTGTACAATAGCTCGCCAATAATCAAGCCCGTGTATATCGCCAATAGCAACAATAGGTTTTTTCTTTATTTCTTTTTCAGTCATTGGTTATAGCTATTTTTATAACTCCATCGAGTCGATTTTCAAAAATACTGTATGCTTCATCTATTCGCGACAGCGGAAAGCGGTGTGTAATAAGCGGCGTAGTATCGATTTTACCTTCGGCTATAAGGCGTAGTATCGCCTCACAGTCGCACCCATCGACACCTCCGGTCTTGAATGTCAGATTCTTGCCATACATATCGGGTAAAGGCAAGCACTGCGGTTTATCGTATAACGCCACAATAGTAACAATGGCATTGGGACGCGCACATTGCCATGCCAAACGAAAAGTATCGTCGGCTCCGGCTACATCCATCACCACATCGGCTCCGCCATGTTCACTATGAGCGTGCACAAAGTCGATACACTCATCGGGCGTTGTCACCAAAACTTCGGGATAATATTCTCGCACAAAACGCATGCGCTCGGGCGACTTCTCACATACAATAATGCGACGAGGCGCATGTAACATGGCGCACAATAAAGCACATACACCGGTAGGTCCTGCCCCGATAATCAGGAGCGTATCATCGCATGTTATCTCCGAGATACGTGCTGCCCAATAACCGGTTGCCAAAATATCGCCCACAAAGAGAGCTTGCTCGTCGCTTACATTGTCGGGGATGCGGGTCAATCCGCAATCGGCATATGGTACACGCACATACTCGGCCTGTCCTCCATCTATGCGGCAGCCCAATGCCCAGCCGCCATGCGAATCGGTACAATTATTTACAAATCCGTGACGACAGAAAAAACATTCGCCACAAAATGTCTCTACATTAACTACTACCCTGTCGCCATGCTGTACATTTGTAACGCCACTACCTACACTTTCTACCACACCGACCATCTCATGCCCCACTGTGATACCCGGAACAGCGCGTGGCACGCTGCCATGTTTAATGTGCAAATCGCTCGTACAAATACTGCCAAGCGTCATGCGTACTATGGCATCGCGGGCATCTTGTAACTGAGGCAACGGTTTTTCTTGCAACCGAAAGTCACCTCTTCCTATATACGTATATGCAAGCATATTCTTATTTTTTTGATAGTTATCTTTTATCTGATTATTCGGGCACCATAACGAGCCTCGAAGTCCGACACTATATTACGCAAGTCGTCCGACAGATATGCCATAGCCTTGTCGGACATATCGCACGGTACTCCATAAAAAGCCTCGGCTATACTGCCGGTAATGCAGGCCAGTGTATCGCTGTCGCCCCCTATGGATATGGCATTGCGTATGCAATCCTCGAAGTCGGTGCCATCGATAAATGCTCTGATAGATTGAGGAACTGTATCTTGGCAGGTTGCACCCCACGTATAAGACGGACGTATTTCGTCGCATGTAAAACCGAGGTCATAGCCATACTTGGTTTCCACTGCCTTACGGATTGCCTCTTTGCTTTCTCCCTTGCGTGCCATGAAGATACACAACGCCACTGCTTGTGCGCCCTTGATACCCTCGGGATGATTGTGCGTACAGGCAGCTGACACCCGGGCTGCTTCGAGCGTCTTCTCTTCCGTGTCGAAAGCCCACCCCACCGGTCCGATCCGCATGGCCGACCCGTTACCGCAGCTATTGTACGGCGCAAAGCCTAAACCTCGTTGCGCACGCTTTACCCATGAAACGAAGCCTTCGCCATAGCTTCCCATAGGATATGGATGACGTATGGCATACCCCAAATAGTACTGTTCTGGGGAACCGCCATGCAGCAACCAATCGGCCGTAGCTACGGTAAGAATGGTATCGTCGGTATAATCCTGCTCTGATGTAAAAAACGGGAAGTCTTTGGTGCGAATATTATCGAACTCATAGATGCTTCCTACAATATCTCCTATAATTGCGCCTATCATATTTATATCATATTACCTTGTCTCCTATCCTATGCAATATACGACGAGAAATAGTCTTCTTGTTCTCAACAAAGATAACGCAAACGCAAGAAAGACAAAACAAAGCAGCCATCTTTTCTTTCAACCGATAATTAACAACGCGGTAACCCTTTTACGAGTTACCGCGTTATATAACAGACAAGAAGCCGGTATATTATTATTATTTTATTTCCAGCTCCTCTTTCATATCGAGCTCATTGCGTTCCTTGTCGAAGAATTTGTATTCGAGCAACGCGAGCGATTGGTCGGGTATGATTTTGAAACGGAACGAATATTTTCGTTTCCATTGCCATTTGAGGGAGAAAAATCCCCCTTTATCGATATAAGCTGCTACGTAAGGATGCAGGTGTAGCGTGAAGTCGTTTTTTTTCAGTTTCAATACCATGTATGCTATCTTATCTTCGAGACGGTCGGTAAATAGCATCGATGGTTGTATAATGCCTTTTCCATGACAAGTAGGACACTCTTCGCTCGTCGTTATATCGAGTGCAGGACGTACCCGTTGACGGGTTATTTGCATAAGCCCGAATTTGGTCAACGGCAGAATATTATGTCGGGCACGGTCGCCTGCCATCAGTTCCCGCATACGGTCATAGAGCTTTTGGCGGTTATCGGCATCGGCCATATCAATAAAATCTATGACGATGATACCGCCCATATCTCTCAGCCTCAACTGCCGGGCAATCTCTTCGGCAGCATTCATATTGACCTCTATGGCGTTGCTCTCTTGGTTGGTAGCCGATTTGGAACGGTTGCCGCTGTTGACATCTATGACATGCAACGCCTCGGTATGCTCAATAATAATATAAGCTCCGCTTTTGAAAGAGACGGTTTTCCCAAACGAAGATTTCACCTGTTTGGTAAGACCGAAATTGTCGAAGATAGGCAACTCGCCGTCGTAGAGTTTTACGATACCTTCGAGCTCGGGAGCTATTACACTTACATAATTGTGTATTTGCTGGTAAGTCGCACTGTCGTTGACATAGATATGCTCGAACGACGGGCTGAATATATCCCTCAGCATACCCACCGCCCTACTCGTCTCTTCGTAAACGAGGGCTGGAGCTTTGGGTTTCTTTTTCATTTTGTCGATACTGTCTTCCCAACTCTTCACAAGCGACTTCATCTCGTTATTGAGTTCGGCAACACGCTTGCCTTCGGCGACAGTACGCACTATCACCCCAAAATTTTTGGGTTTAATGCTTTGTATGAGCTGCCTCAAACGGGCACGCTCTTCATTCGATTTTATTTTTTGCGATACCGATACTTTATCGGAAAAAGGAATAAGAACCAAAAAACGTCCGGCAAACGAAATCTCTCCCGTAAGACGAGGACCTTTTGTTGAGATAGGTTCTTTGGTTATTTGTACAAGTATTTCCTGACCTACCGTAAGGGCATCGGCGATGGTGCTATCCTTGTCGAAAGGTTTCTGCATGGTAAACTTGGATAGCGACACATTTTTTTTATTCTCACCACGATGGTACTTCACATATACAGCACTTGATGTGAAATATGGTCCCAAATCGAGGTAATGTAAAAAAGCATCCTTTTCGTAACCTACATCGACAAATGCTGCATTCAAACCCGGCATTAATTTTTTGACGCGTCCCAAATAGATATTCCCCACGGCGTAGGGAGTATTATGGGGCTCTTTTTGCAGCTCTACAAGGCGTTTGTTTTCGAGCAGTGCAATAGAGACCTCTTTGGGCTGTACGTCAACTACGAGTTCAGATGACATAATATTACTTTTAGGTTACTTATTGTCGAGGGAAATTTTTTATAGGCTACTTCCCGAAGCCTTGTCTTGCACAAAGACGTGCTTGTAAGCAGAAAGAACAAACTTATGACAAAAACCATCAGTAAGTTTGTTCTTTTCTGCACTTAAACTTAAAAGTCTTGTCACAGCAAGAATTAGATTATTTCTTCTTATGACGATTCTTTCTCAGTCTTTTTTTACGTTTGTGCGTGGCCATCTTGTGACCTTTTCTTTTTTTACCGTTAGGCATAGTGTATTATTTTTAGAGTTCAATGAAAAATCAGTAAAATCAATCTGCACAGATTATTTCACGTCGTTCATAAAGGTCTTTGCGGGCTTGAATGCCGGTATGTTATGTGCAGGTATGATGATGGTGGTCTCTTTCGAAATATTACGGGCAGTTTTCTGTGCACGCATCTTTACGATAAAGCTACCAAAACCTCTCAAATATACAGGTTCGCCTTTACTCAAAGAACTTTTTACAGTTTCCATAAATTTCTCGACAGTTTCAAGCACAACGGCTTTTTCGATGCCGGTGCTCTTTGAAATCTCGTTTACGATGTCAGCTTTTGTCATGTCTGTAACGTTTTACGATTATACTAATTATATATTTCTAATTTTTTGAGTTGCAAATATATAGCTTTTTATCGTATAGAAAAAGCCTCAGCCCCTATTTTTAGGGCTATTTAGGGCATACCGTCCTATTCTATCTGCAAAACGGATGCAAATATCGTGATTTTTTTCGACTTAAACTATAATAACGACCTATTTTTTATGGGTCATTCGGGTATCTTTTCGCAATACAATTTATACAACGCCATAACTTCGCGCACATACGATACAGTTTGTCGTCCCCTGATATAACCAAAGCGGCACACTTCATCATTGAAATACTCGGGGTTGGCTTTCATGAGCATGGCATTTTCTACCTCACCAGTCCACACATCGGGTTGTAAATGATACTTTTGTGCCAACGCAATAGCATCATATACATGCCCCAGCCCGGCATTGTATGCTGCGAGTATAAAACACATCTTTTCGCGTTCGTTATCGATTTTGGCAAAGTTTTTTTCGACACTGACAAGCGATTTTGCCGCAGCTCTTATATTGGGTTCGGGATATTCAATGCTATCGGCTTGTAATCCAAATGCGGCAGCCGTACCGGGCATGAGTTGCATCAACCCTCGGGCACCTGCCCAAGAGACGACACTGGTATCGAATCGCGACTCATGATAGGCTATGGCAGCCAACATACGCCAGTCCCACCCCGTCTCTTTGGCTACGCGCTTGAATATATTGTCGTATTTCGAAATCCGACCCTTCTCGACAGAGAGTATTACTCTCGATGATGAGCGTTTTTCCTGCTCGAAATATCGTTTCGATATAGCTTTATAGCTTTCAGAAGTACCATTGGCATCGACCCAACGGTCTATCTCGGCCGCCAAATGCGGTGCATCGGAACGCACAGCCCACTGTGAACGCTGCGGGAAGCTCACAGCCAAAGAGATATTGATATTGGGATAGTATGTGCGATTGAGTCTCGCCAAGTTTTCATCGGCAAGAGTGTATGGTATTTCGCCTTTCGATACCATTTCTATAAGGTCTTCCGTCACTACCGTATCGCGATTGATACAGTGTACCTTTATACCGCCACCCAATTCTTCATTGAGATTACTGATACGCTCTTCATATTTCGACCCGCGCTCTACATACACATCTTTCCCGACGAGGTCTGTTACATTGGTAATGAGAGGTTTGTTGCGGGTAGATTGCACCAATACTTGATTCGAAACTACTTCGGGGCCACAATGTATCATGTTTTTTTTCGTATCGCTGGTAACCGGCATTTCGTATGCTATGACATCCCCATCGCCATTGAGCAGCATCTCCGTGAGATGGGCTATATTATCGGCCACAATAACTGTCGTCGATAATTCATGGTCATCGGCAAATCGTTTTATAAGCTCATATTCATAACCTCGTTCCTCGCCTTTATAAAAGAAATACGATGTAGAGCTGTACAATGTAAGTATCCGCAACTCGCCACGCGCCTTTATCGAGTCCCAATCGCATGCAGTACCTTCTTGCTCGCCATTCTTATGACTGCCGCATGCGGCAACAAGAACAGTAAGCAGTAACGACAACAATATATATATAGGAGAGACTAAACGACGCATGGGTAAATTTACAGACGTAACTTGTGCGATATATAGTCTTTCATCATTTCTATGGCAACGGTATTATGTCCACCTTGCGGGATGATAAGGTCGGCATAGCGTTTGGTCGGTTCTATGTGTTGCAGATGCATGGGACGTAACACTCGCTCATACCGCTCTAAGACCATCTCTACCGTCCGACCACGCTCTATGATGTCGCGATTGATAACTCTAATAAGGCGCTCGTCACTGTCAGCGTCGACAAATATTTTTATGTCGAGCATGTCGCGCAATGCCGGGTCGCATAGAATTAGGATACCCTCGACAATGATTATATCCCGGGGCTCTACATGAATGGTCTCAGGCAGTCGTGTACAGGTAAGATACGAATAAGTGGGCTGCTCTACTGCATGGCCTTCTTTAAGCTGTTTCAAGTGCTTTACCAACAATTCCCATTCTATGGCGGCAGGTTCGTCGAAATTGAGCTTTTGCCGTTCTTCGAGAGGCATATCACTATTGTCGCGATAATAAGAATCTTGCGGAATTACAGCGACCTCGCCTTCATTGAAGCTCTCTATTATCTTACGCACAACCGTCGTTTTTCCCGACCCCGTGCCTCCAGCTATACCGATTACTATCATAATGTGATTTTTACTTTGTAACTTTCTATCACTGACTATGCGCCCTATTCATAAACGAAGCGTCCGGCTTCCGACTCGATAACGAGTTCGTTGCACGACGCATTCTCTACATAACCTACGACTTGTGCCTCTATACCGAAACTGCGGGCTATCTCTATCACCTGTTGTGCATCTTCGGGCGCGAGATATACTTCCATGCGATGTCCCATGTTGAACACCTTATACATCTCTTGCCAATCGGTTCCCGACTGTTCTTGTATGGTCTTGAAGAGTGGCGGTACCGGGAAAAGATTGTTTTTCACCACGCGTTTGTTCTCCACGAAGTGCATTATCTTGGTTTGTGCGCCACCCGAACAATGTACCATGCCATGCACCTTAGGTCTCATAACATCGAGCACCTTTTTGATAACAGGGGCATAAGTGCGTGTGGGCGAAAGCACCAACTTGCCGGCATCGAGCGACACGCCCTCTACGGCGTCGGTCAAATGCAGTTTTCCGGAATATACCAAGTCTTCGGGGACGGCATTATCATAGCTCTCGGGATACTTTTCTGCCAAATACTTGGCAAACACATCGTGCCGTGCCGAGGTAAGTCCGTTGCTACCCATTCCGCCGTTATATTCCTTTTCATAAGTTGCTTTACCGTACGAGGCCATACCGACAATTACATCTCCGCCCGCTATATGCGCATTGTCTATCACATCGGCCCGTTTCATGCGGCATGTTACGGTAGAATCAACGATAATCGTACGCACAAGGTCGCCCACATCGGCAGTCTCGCCGCCTGTGGCATAAGCATTTACGCCCAAATTGCGCAAATCGGCAAGCAGTTCTTCCGTTCCGTTTATTATAGCCGATATTACTTCACCGGGTATCAACAATTTATTGCGTCCGATAGTAGACGACACCAATATATTGTCGGTGGCGCCCACACAAAGCAGGTCGTCGATATTCATGATGAGTGCGTCTTGGGCTATGCCTTTCCATACTGACAAATCGCCGGTTTCGCGCCAATAGGCGTATGCCAAAGACGACTTGGTTCCTGCACCATCGGCATGCATAATATTGCAATAATCGGGGTCTCCTCCCAAAATATCGGGGATAATCTTACAGAAAGCATGGGGGAAGATGCCTTTATCGATATTCTTAATAGCGTTATGTACATCTTCTTTCGATGCCGAAACACCACGCAGGTTATAACGTTGGTCGCTCATATCTATATATCATAAAATATTATACTCACCATGCGGCTTGGGAGAGTGCGCCGCAACACTGTTTATAATAGGCAAAATTAATGCAAAAAAGCGTGATATGCAACACGATGAACGATATTCACACATTTAGAAATACCGGTTATAAAACGGGCGAGTGTCGCCACATGCGCACTCGCCCGCAAGAATTCCGTCAATCTAATTTTAGTACAGCAAGGAATGCTTTTTGCGGCACTTCTACCGTACCTATTTGTTTCATACGCTTTTTGCCTTTTTTCTGTTTTTCGAGCAGTTTGCGCTTACGGCTGATGTCTCCACCGTAACACTTGGCAGTAACATCTTTCCGCACCGCCTTAACTGTCTCGCGAGCAATAATTTTAGCACCGATGGCAGCCTGTATGGCAATATCGAACTGCTGACGAGGTATCAGCTCTTTGAGCTTCTCGCACATGCGTCTGCCGAACGTCACCGCATTGTCGATATGGGTCAGGGTCGAAAGGGCATCGACACTCTCGCCATTCAGCAAAATATCGAGTTTCACAAGACGGCTCTCGCGATAATCGTGAATGTGATAGTCGAACGAGGCATAACCTTTGGATATACTTTTCAGCTTGTCATAGAAATCGATGACAATTTCGCCTAAGGGCATATCATAGAAAAGCTCTACCCTATTGCCCGAAATATATTCCTGTTTGACAAGTTCGCCCCGCTTCCCGAGACACAAAGTCATGATAGGACCTATAAAATCGGTCACCGTAATGATGGACGCCCGTATATATGGTTCTTCGATATGGTCTATAAGTGTAAGGTCGGGCAATCCGGAAGGATTATGGACTTCGGTTTTATTGCCTTTCTTGTCATATACGATATACGACACATTAGGCACTGTGGTGATAACATCCATATCGAACTCCCGGTCGAGCCGCTCCTGCACAATTTCCATGTGCAACAATCCCAAAAAACCGCAACGGAAACCAAAGCCAAGCGCAGCCGAAGACTCGGGCTGAAATGTCAGCGAAGCATCATTGAGCTGCAACTTTTCGAGCGACGAACGCAAGTTTTCGAAGTCTTCTGTTTCTATGGGGTAAACGCCGGCAAATACCATGGGCTTAACCTCCTCGAAACCGTCGATGGCAGCATCGCACGGACGCTCTACATGTGTTATCGTATCGCCGACCTTTACCTCGCGCGAAGTTTTGATTCCCGAGATGATGTAGCCTACATTTCCGGCACTCAGCGTCTCACGCGGCGACATATCGAGTTTCAGCACGCCTATTTCATCGGCGTCATACTCTTTTCCGGTGGCGACAAACTTTACCAAATCGCCTTTCCGTATCGTACCGTTGCATATCTTGAAGTATGCGATGATACCACGAAAGGGATTGAAAACAGAGTCGAAGATAAGGCACTGCAATGGTGCCGACGGGTCACCCAACGGTGCCGGCACACGCTCTATGATGGCCGATAAAATCGCGTCTACCCCCTCACCCGTTTTACCGCTGGCACGAATGATGTCTTCGCGTTTGCATCCCAACAGTTCTACTATCTGGTCTTCTACTTCATCGGGACGTGCACTGTCCAAATCGACTTTGTTGACAACCGGTATAATTTCGAGGTCGTTCTCTATGGCCATATACAGGTTCGATATAGTTTGAGCCTGTATGCCTTGCGTGGCATCGACGATGAGCAACGCGCCCTCGCAAGCTGCAATAGAGCGCGACACCTCGTATGAGAAGTCGACGTGTCCCGGAGTGTCTATGAGATTGAGTATATATTTCTCATTCTTATATTCATGCTCCATTTGTATGGCATGGCTCTTGATAGTGATACCTCGTTCACGTTCCAAGTCCATATCGTCGAGCACTTGGTCTTGCAGGTCTTTCCCTGCTACCGTATGAGTAAATTCCAATAAACGGTCGGCCAAGGTACTCTTGCCATGGTCAATATGAGCTATGATACAAAAATTTCTTATGTGATTCATCTAATATGTCTAATCGTAATCTTTTTATTTAGTTGCCCATTTCAGAAATGAACTTGATGCGTACAAGGCGTATTTCCTCTTCGGTATAATCTCGACCAAATTCATTGATGGCATCTTCGAGGCTGTCGCTTTCGCTCTCCTTGAAGTAGTCGAATATCTCCTCGATATGGTCATCTTCCATAATCTCCCGCAAGAAATAGTCGATATTGATTTTCGTACCCGAGTAAACGATAGCTTCTATTTCGTCGAGCAATTCATCGAAATCGAGGTCTTTCGACTCGGCCAACTCATCGAGTGCCACCTTGCGGTCTATGGCTTGAATGATAGATACTTTCAGTTTCGATTTATTGGCTATCGTACGAACCCGCAAATCCTCGGGACGCTCTATCTCATTCTCTTCGACATGCAGTTTTATGACCTTTACAAACTCTTCGCCATAGCGTTTGGCTTTTCCGGCACCCACACCGGGAATGTTTTGCAACTCGTCGATGGTGATGGGATATGTCGTAGCCATTGCTTCGAGCGATGGGTCTTGGAATATAACGTACGGCGGCAATTCGAGTTTTTTTGCCATTTTCTTGCGCAAATCTTTCAAGATAGAGAACAGCTCCGGGTCGACAGCACATGCGGCCCCGCCCTTTACGGGTACCTCTTCCTCTATCTCATCGAAGTCGGCATCCTTTACAATCTTGAACGATTGCGGGTCGTCCAAGAATTTGCGTCCGGCATCGGTGACTTTCAGCAAGCCGTAGTTTTCTATATCTTTCGTCAAGTAACCGGCTATGAGAGCTTGCCGTATAACGGCGTTCCATGTCTTTTCATCTTCGTTTTGGCCACAGCCGAACACTTCGAGGTCGTCATGGCGATATGCTGTTACTTGATTGGTATCTTTTCCCATAAGCACATCAATGACATGCTCTGTCTTGAATTCTTCTTTCAAAGCGAGTACCGTTTCTATGACGGCACATAACAGGTCTTTTGCTTCCACTTGTTTTTTAGGATTTAAGCAATTATCGCAGTTACCGCAATTGTCTTCATTATACTCTTCTCCGAAATAATGGAGCAACAACTTACGACGGCACAACGACGATTCGGCATAGGCAGCAGTCTCCATAAGGAGCTGTTTGCCTATCTCTTGCTCGGCAATAGGCTTGCCTTGCATGAATTTTTCGAGTTTTTGAAGGTCTTTGTTTATATAGAACGTGATGCACTGCCCTTCGCCTCCGTCACGACCGGCTCTACCGGTTTCCTGATAGTAGCCTTCGAGACTTTTGGGAATATCGTAGTGTATCACATATCTTACGTCGGGCTTGTCTATACCCATGCCGAAGGCTATGGTGGCGACAATTACATCTACCTTTTCAAGCAAAAACGCATCTTGGTTTTCGGTTCTTGTGGTAGAGTCCATTCCGGCATGATAGGGTAACGCCTTTATGCCGTTTACTTGCAACAACTCGGCAAGCTCTACGACTTTCTTGCGACTCAGACAATATATGATACCCGATTTACCCTCCTGTTGTTTTATATATTTTATAATATCCTTGTCTACATTGGCAGTTTTGGGACGTACTTCATAATAAAGGTTGGGGCGATTGAACGACGACTTGAATACCGTTGCATCGGTCATACCCAAATTCTTCTGTATATCATGCTGTACCTTAGGAGTTGCCGTCGCCGTAAGCGCGATGACGGGACGCTCTCCTATTTCATTGATAATAGGTCTTATACGACGATATTCGGGACGGAAGTCGTGCCCCCACTCCGATATACAGTGAGCTTCGTCGACGGCATAAAACGAAATACGTACTTGTTTGAGAAACTCTATGTTCTCTTCTTTGGTAAGCGACTCGGGTGCGACATACAACAATTTAGTTTTACCCGATAATATATCGCCTTTCACTTGTTCTATGGCTGCTTTGTTGAGAGATGAGTTGATGAAATGCGCAACGCCATCTTCCTCGCTGAAATTGCGCATGGCATCTACCTGATTTTTCATCAAGGCTATCAACGGAGAGATAACTATCGCGGTTCCTTCGAGCATCAACGAGGGCAACTGATAACACAACGATTTGCCGCCGCCGGTAGGCATCAATACAAAAGTATCTTTCCCTGCCAGCAGATTTCTTATAATTGCTTCTTGGTTACCTTTGAACGTATCAAACCCGAAGTTGCGCTTCAATGCTTCTGTCAAATTATCTTTCTTAGCCATAGTACTATTTTTGTGATGACACCCTTGAAAAGCCGAGTATTTGTTTACCTCAAACAAATTTATAAATAACTTGCGTTCTACACCAAGTTTTTGAGGATATTTTTTTACCGGATATGCAAACGGCTGGTTTTGGAGAATTTTTCCTCGGCATACGGCAAGGTTATGCGAAGCTCTTTGGTATTTGCAGAAGGCATCTCATACATAGCATCAATCATGATGGACTCAACAATAGAACGCAGTCCGCGAGCACCCAACTTATACTCTATTGCTTTGTCTACAATAAAATCGAGCACTTCATCGTCGAATGAGAGTTTCACCCCATCCATGGCAAAGAGCTTGATATATTGCTTGATTATGGCATTGCGCGGTTCTACCAAAATGCGCCGCAGGGCATTGCGGTCGAGCGGCTCCAAATAGGTAAGTATGGGAAGTCGTCCTATAATCTCGGGAATTAAGCCGAAAGAACGCAAATCTTGGGGCGCTATATATTGCAACATATTGTCTTTGTCGATCTGACGCACGGCCTCGTTGTTATATCCCACTACATGCGTATTGAGACGCATGGCAATCTTGCGCTCTATCCCCTCAAATGCGCCGCCGCAAATAAAGAGTATGTTTTTCGTATCTACGGCAATCAGTTTTTGCTCGGGATGCTTACGCCCGCCCTCGGGCGGAACATTTACGATAGAGCCTTCGAGCAACTTCAACAGACCTTGTTGCACACCTTCTCCGCTTACGTCGCGAGTGATAGATGGGTTGTCGCCTTTGCGGGCTATCTTGTCTATCTCATCGATAAACACAATACCGCGCTCGGCAGCCTGCACATCGTAGTCGGCTGCTTGCAAAAGCCTTACCAACAAACTCTCTACATCCTCGCCTACGTAGCCGGCCTCGGTAAGTACCGTGGCATCTACAATAGCAAAGGGTACTTTCAGCATCTTGGCGATGGTGCGAGCCAAAAGGGTCTTACCGGTACCTGTACGGCCTACCAGAATGATATTCGACTTTTCTATTTCGGCATCGTCTTTGGCTTTCTTCGAATCGGGTTGCAATAACCTTTTGTAGTGGTTATACACAGCTACCGACAGATAACGCTTCGCATCGTCCTGCCCTATGACATATTGGTCGAGGAAATTTTTTATCTCTATCGGTCGTGGCAGAGTAGCCATATCCAACGCCCACTTATCGGGCAGCTGTTGTTTGCCTTTCGACTGCGACACATTCAAAATGCCATTGTCTTTGCAATATTGATATGCCATCGTTATGCAATCGGTGCATATAGCACCACCATACGTACCCGACAGAAGAGTCCTTGTGGGAGACATTCCTCTCCCACAAAGGCAACATACATCCGAATCTCCTTTTTTTGCCATATATTATTTTTTCTCTCTTACCAGCACCTTGTCTATCATGCCGTAAGCCTGAGCTTCCTCGGCAGTCATCCAATAGTCGCGGTCAGAATCTTTCCATACTTTCTCGTAATCGTTACCGGAATGCTCGGCAATGATAGTGTACAATTCCTTCTTCAATTTCTGTATCTCGCGGGCTGTAATTTCTATATCGGATGCCTGACCCTGAGCCCCGCCCATAGGCTGATGTATCATGACGCGCGAGTGTTTCAATGCAAAACGTTTCCCCTTGGTGCCTGCAACCAACAAAACGGCTCCCATCGAGGCGGCCATACCGGTACAGATGGTCGAAACGTCGCACCCTATATATTGCATGGTATCGTAGATACCTAAACCTGCATATACCGAACCGCCGGGGGTATTGAAGTATATAGATATATCTTTCCCGGGGTCGGCCGAGTCTAAGTAAAGCAGTTGTGCTTGGATGACGTTTGCAGTATAATCGTCTATTGCCGTGCCGAGGAATATAATGCGGTCCATCATCAAACGCGAGAAGACATCCATCTGTGTCACATTCAACTGACGTTCCTCCATAATGGTGGGCGACATATAACTGCTGCTTATGTACTGAGCATATTGGTCAAATGCAAGACCATTTAATCCTCTTTGCTTTACGGCAAAGTCTCTAAAATCGTTATTCATATTCTATATGGTTTGTAGTTTCTACGCTCAAAGATAATAATTAATTCACTTCATACACGCAATATCGCCTTACTTGCAGCCTTGTTTATACTATTTATACAATAGTCAATGAAGGTTATCATGCTGCAATAATTATAACGACAGCCCGATACACATGGTTGCATACCGGGCTGCAAATATTAAGTTATATGATTACGCCTCAAAAAGTTTGCCGAAATCTTCTGCCGAAATCTCTTTCTCATCGAGGGTAACGGCATTTTTTATGGCATTCTGTATCTTGGCCTCAGTGGCGCGATCTATCAGTTGGTTGCGCGAATCTTTGTTTTTAAGCATTTCTTGTGAGTAATTTGCAATCACTTCATCGGGCAGATTACCCATGCCGTATTGTGCAAATTGCTGACGCGTAACGCTCAATGCAAGAGCTTTCAGGTCTTCGTCATCGACTTTTACTTCGAACGAACGAGCTATATGCTCTTTGACAAGATGCCATTTAAGGTCGGCTTCCATCTTAACGAACTCTTCGTCGATATTCTCGGCTGTATATTTTTCGTTCGTTGCTATCAACCAACGTTTCAGGAATGCCACAGGCAGCTCTATCGCACCGGCTTTCTCTTCCAATATCTTGCGGGCATCTATACCGAAACGATAATCGCTTTCGGGAGCTAATTGTGCAGCAATCATCTCACGCACCTTTGCCGTATATTCTTCTTCGTTCTTTACAGCATCTTTTCCGAAAACACCATCGTAGAACTCTTGGTCGTGCTCGGCGGGTTGCAAGTGCATGATTTCGGTAACCGTCAACTCAAAATCGCTCTTCACTTCGGCTGCTTTCTCGCGGTCGATGTTAAGCATCGACGACAACTCGGCCACCGACGACTCACATGCGGCATCGGGATTGAATACGACCTTGTCGCCTACTTTCACAGCCGAGAATTTGGCTTTCTCATCGCCTTTCAGATATTTGGGCGATATGATGGTGGCATCTACCACAATACCGCCTTCTTTGACGGTACCATTTTCAAGCTCTACCATAGAACCTTTCACGAGGTCTGACTCGTCGCTCAACGCATCTACCGTTATTTGCTTGCCCTGACGAGCGCGGAAAGTTTCGTCTTGCTTGCTTACCATCTCGTCGGTAACAGCGATTTTATAATAAGGTATGGTAATATTCTTATCTACCGTAAGAGCGATTTGGGGAGCCAACGCAATATCGAAACGGAATGTGAAGTTCTCGCCGTTTTCGAGGTCTATCGTTTGGTCTTCGGCAGTCATGGGCTCGCCTAAAATATCCAATTTATTATCGCGAATGTAATTATAAAGAGATTCCGATACCAAACGGTTGATTTCTTCGGCTTTGACAGCCTTACCAAACATTTTCACCAACATGCTGAAAGGAACATGTCCTTTGCGGAACCCGGGTATGTTGGCGCGATTGCCGTATGTACGAAGCGATTTGTTTACCTTTTCTTCATAATCGGGCTTTTCCAATTCTATGGAAATAATGGCGTTCAGGTTGTCAATGTTACTGTGTGAAACGTTCATCTTTAACGATTATATTTAGTTAATATTCTTATTGGCTATCGATTGGCTTTTGCACTAAAAAGGCAACGCCATAACAGGAGCGCAAAATTACTGTTTATCTTTCTATATTCAAATAATTATGACGATTTTTTTCATGGTCTTTTTACCCTCCCCTTTACCGCCACGACAACAGTCGTTCTCTTATTTACGGGGCACATCGCTCATGAGTCTTTCATAAAACTCATCGAGTTCTTTGTCCATTTTTTCCCAGAAATCATCTCCCAAGACAATATTTTCGTGATCTATCGTAAGGATTTCTGCTATAATATCCATATTTTCGTCGACGAGCAACAAGGAGAAAGGTGCATCATAATCGAAACTATCGAACAGGCCATAAATTTCGGGGATATTCACCGTCTCTTCGAGCAAGGCTACAAAAGGTGTCATGTTATCGTCTACCCCCTCCGATATTTTCCATTCATTCCACCCATCCAACGGTAACGACAGCAACACATTATCGGCATCGTCGTATATGACGAATTGCGGTTCGTCATCTTCTTGCACACGAACATACATGTCGCTCAGCGTAGTATGCTGCGACTGCAACTTCATCAATGTGTTTGTAAAAGCATTCAGAATGCTTTTGCGTAGTGTTTCACGAGGTGTATCCATGCTCTTTACATTTGTCATACAAAGATAGGCATTTTTTTCAAAATACAACAGTAACGCGATGGCTGCATATTTTACAGATACAAACTATTTTATATTTACGCCATGGCACATCGCCTCGTTTCGGTTATTTATTGCGAAAGATGCCTTATCTTTGCATGGTGAAATGCTAGCCGCTTTTGTCGGCAGAAAATATAATCATAGAAGCAATGTCTGCATCGATATATATAGACGACCTGAAACCTATCGTGCCGCAAAATCTGGCCGTGGAACGACCGTTGGTCATAGCAGGTCCATGCAGTGCCGAGACCGAAGAGCAACTGCTGGAAACCGCACGGCAACTATCGGCCAATGGCATAAAAATATTCCGCGCCGGAATATGGAAACCGCGCACCAAACCGGGCAGCTTCGAGGGCGTCGGCGAGAAAGGTCTCGCATGGCTCAATCGCGTAAAAGAGGAGACCGGGATGCTTGTAGCTACCGAAGTAGCCACAAGACAACATGTCGAAGAGGCATTGAAAGCCCGCATAGATATTCTGTGGATAGGCGCTCGCACCGTATCCAACCCTTTCTCGGTGCAAGAAATTGCCGACACATTGGCCGGGAGCGACGTACCGGTACTGATAAAAAATCCGCTCAATCCCGACCTCGAATTGTGGATTGGCGCCATAGAGCGCATCTACAATGCCGGCATACGTCGCATAGGTGTCATACACAGAGGTTTCAGCTCATACGAGAAACAAATATACCGCAATCCGCCTCATTGGCATATACCCATAGAATTGCGCCTGCGCATCCCGAGTCTCACTGTCTTGTGCGACCCCAGCCACATGGGCGGCAAGCAATCGTTGGTTGCTCCTCTATGCCAAGAAGCGATGGACTTAGGCTATGACGGGTTGATGATAGAAGCGCATTGCAATCCGGCGGCCGCATGGAGCGACAGGGAGCAACAAGTCACTGCCGAAACATTAACTCACATCTTGCACACGTTGGTGATACGAGAGACGACCGAGGCCACCGAAACGCTCTCGGAACTGCGACGGCAATTAGACCAACTCGATGAGGAGCTACTCAACATCTTATCGCAAAGGATGAGTATATCGCGCGAAATAGGCCGATATAAAAAAGAGCATAACATGAAAATATTGCAGGCTCAACGTTACGACGAAATGCTCAACAAGCGCATAGCACAAGCAATAGAATTGGGCATGGACGGTAATTTCATGAAAAGCATCATTCAAGCCATACACGAGGAGTCGGTACGCCAGCAAATCGACATTGTCAATCGTTCGTAGTGTGCAATGACAAAATAATATGAGCACCAAATTCAAAGGATATCTTTTGGGATGTATTGCGGCGGCTTCATACGGCATGAACCCCGACTCGGTACTGTTTTTCAGATACCTTTTCGCCATTCCGGTATTAGGCATCATGCTGAAAGCTCGCGGCCGCTCGTTCCGGCTGCATCGCGGCGAACTTTTCCCACTCATTTTGCTGGGCTTACTGGTAGCCGTCTCATCTCTGACCCTTTTCGAGAGTTACAATTACATGGATGCCGGCATTGCCTCGACATTGCTGTTTGTCTACCCCATATTAGTTGCTCTCATCATGGCCGTAGTATACAAAGAGAAACTCAGCACGCTGACTATGCTATGTATCCTATTGGCCTTGGGTGGCATATCGTTACTGTATAAAAACAGCGATGGCTCTACGTTGAATATCACAGGCGTCATTTTGGTCATGGTATCGTCGCTTTCGTACGCATTATATATTGTACGGGTAAATCGTCCGAAGCTCAAAAATATCGCCACGCTGAAATTGACATTCTATGTACTTGTGTTCGGTATTCTGTTATTTTTGGTACGCGTGAAGTTCGGCACAGAACTGCAAGTTCCCGCCGAATGGCCTCTATGGGGCAATATCATTGCTTTGGCCATATTCCCTACGGCAATCTCTTTCTTATGCACGACACAAGCCATACAATATATCGGTTCTACACCTACGGCCATATTGGGAGCCTTGGAGCCGCTGACAGCCGTATTCTTCGGCGTAACCGTATTTGGCGAAGCCTTGACCGTACGGGTAAGTTGCGGCATTGTCATGATTGTGTCGGCCGTCACGCTCATCATAGCAGGCAGCAATGTAACAGAGTATCTGGTACGGTTCAAGAAGCTGTTCCCGAGAATACCGCATAGAACAAAAAAATAAATCTCAAAAAGTCGATATTATGATAATACCCTGTGCCATAGAATGGAATCCGGTCATAGACCTATTCAGTATAGGAGCACTGCGTGTCCGTTACTATTCATTGTGGTGGCTCATAGGACTTGCCGCCGCCTACTTTATCTTGCAACACCTCTATAAACGGCAAGGACTTTCGGGCCAAAATTTCGAGAAACTTATCATATACGGTTTTATTGGAATCGTCGCAGGGGCAAGATTAGGGCACTGCCTCTTCTACGAACCGGGATATTTCCTGGCTCACCCGTTGGAAATCATTCTGCCTTTCGGTACCGATGCCAACGGGAACTACACCTTTACAGGTTATTTAGGTCTGGCAAGCCACGGGGGCACCATTGGCTTAATGATTGCGCTGTGGCTATACTCGCGCAAGACCCATATCGACATGTGGCAAACGCTCGACAACATTGCCATAGCTACCCCGATAGCGGCATGTTGCATACGAATAGGCAACTTCTGGAATTCAGAGATTATCGGATGCGCCACCAACAGCGACTGGGGTATCATCTTTTCGCAAGTCGACAATATTCCCCGCCATCCCGCACAACTCTACGAAGCCATCGCCTACCTGCTTATCTTCATAGGAGGATACTTGCTGTACAAGTATAAAGGCAAAGAGCTGCACCGCGGCTTTTTCTTCGGGTATTGCCTCACGACGATTTTTGCTTTCCGCTTTGTGGTGGAGTTTGTCAAGGAAAACCAGGAACTCTTTGAGGAGACCATGCTCTTCAATATGGGGCAGCTGCTCAGCATCCCATTTATCATCTTAGGATTAATCTGTCTGCTATACAAAGGGATAGGGAAAATAAATCTCACCGGCACACCCGCAAGACCGCATAAGAAATAAGGAGTTTCGGAGAAAACACCGCCCTGTGTCTTTACAATAACATACTTTTTCAGTAAATCTGTATAAGGAATATAGCTATTTGAAATTAAGCGATTTAGAAGAATTACCTTGTTTTGGGGTAACGATTTGGCAACCGTCCCAATTGCTGTGGTCTGCGTTATATTACTTTTCAAGTAACTCTTTTCCTTTTGCAAATTTAGAAAAAAATAGAGATATGAGAAACTTATTTTAGCGCATTATTTCAGTTTGCTTATATAGTAAAAGACCATGAAAGGCAATTTAAAGCTCCTCCCCCTCTTTTAACTATAGATTGCATCTGCACCTGATAAATTCTACCATCATACTCTGGAAACAGTTTTTTTATATGTTTCAAAGCTTCTTCATCTGTAGAACGTCCTACACCTGGGACAATTATTACATTTTGAGTATGAATCATATTTATATAAGCCCAACTCATATTATGATAATCACTTAGCTCTAAATCGATGACTTTAAAGTATGATTCTAATTGACTTCTCATCTTAGCGGCAATATCATCAGGGTAAACTTTCAGATTCACCAGTACTTTATTACTGCCAACAGCATGTAAAATTCCATCTGTATGACCACAAACGTCACTTCTATCCCAAGGCAAAAATAAGAACTTATGATTTGGAAATAACTTTTCCATTAGAGAAACAAGATATTTTCTATCCATATCAGGGTTCTCAATAAATATTTTCTCCGTCATTATAACAACAGCGGTGTATCCTCTACCTTTTTTATGCTTCCAAAGGTAAAGTTACCACCGTCTGCTACAATGGGAGAAACACATATTGAAGAACTTGGTAATATCGTTTTAGCCAGCTTAATGGAAGTTTCTGTTGATGTTTCATAATCGCGAAGTCCTTCCAGATAGTCAGGATGATATTTAAACTGAACAAAAGAATTACCATCTACTTGTACTGGCATATAATCTCTACACCAATAATCGGCTGTTCCTTTCAATACGCCGTAATGCACATCATGCTTTGACAATATTTCAGTCAATTCATTGTACACTTTCGGATAATATCTTTTCAGATTCTCCGAAAAAAACACATAGTCCATAGTTGATTTTAAGATTTTCATTGCTGATCTGCGTCAAGATTAGTAAAACGCCACATACGGTCAGTTGCTTCCCCTTTTATTTTTTTTACATTTATTCTGGCGGAAGACATAATACGAACTTTATTAAAATCTTCATTATCCATCCAGACAATAGACAACCCTTTCCCGAAAATTGAGGCATTACCAAACAAATCTTCCCATAAATATTGTGGCTTGAATTTATCTATTTCTCCTTCTTTCAATTTTTGAGAAGCCTTATTTGTAAAAGTCTTTTCATCATTATTAACCAAGGATTTATAAGTATACCCTCGAATAAGAAATGATGCACGATATTTTCCTTCACGCTCAAAAGTCATGTCAACACCAGACCTATTGGGACAAATCGCTCCTACCGGGAAATAGGGAACATCTCCTACATGGTACATTTGAGGTTCAATTATACTTTTATTCTCTTCATCATGAAAATAGAACTCAATATCAATTGGATATATCTCGTATTCTCCATTTACGACATAACGTCCATTAAATACAATTTGGGCAATGTCCTCAAATTGCTTTGTCAGTCCACTAACAGTATTAGCTGGAGCAAACCGTTCAAGAGCATTTTGTAATCTTTTTAAGTGATTCATTTAATTATTCCTTAAGTGTTCAACAATAATCCTATAATTTTCAATGCCGATGTTCTTCTCCGTAAGGGATTGATTAGCATAATTTTTACTAACCAGCAGTCTATTGTTATCATATAAATAATTCCATAGACCTTCTCCCATTAATGTTTTCCATTGGGCTTCGTGCCTCATCACAAGAAACTTTACTTCTTTTGCAGAGGTAGCCAAATAGAGCAACACCATTTTTGTAAATTTCTGAGATGGAAATAAATTCTTAATAGCTGGAGATACCAGCGAAGTGTAAGCAAAATACTGACATAAGGAAACATGATTAAAAATATTTTCCTTTTCCTGTTCTCCATATACGGCTGTTCCTAAAGGAAGTATTTTCTTTCTCCAATAATAGTCACCCAATATTCTTGTTGGCTCGTAATAGTCAAATTTAGTTCCTTCCATTGACAAAACCTTTCTTTTGTCCTCCATGATTTCTTCAGCCATCTGAGGTTTGAACATATTTGCAAGATTCTTATTCAGGTGCTCTACATATCCAGGATTCAAAGAAAGGATTACAAGTTTGGAATTAAGGATATTTCCACTCCATGGCTCAGGAGGAACACATAAAACCAACTGTCTAGTGGGGTTATCTTTTTGTTTTTCATTATACGCATACACGTATTCTTCATCACCAGGAAACACCAAATCATCCGCAAAATAAAGGTCATACCCAGATAACTTGGGCAATAATTCTTTCCAACGATTTAGATATAGAACATAGTCCTTGTTCATAACAGCCTTGCTTATTGATTCTTGGGCTGTCAATAAATAATTATGACATGATTGTTTTTCTTCTGAGGACTTTATATTAAAACGATTTATTATTGCGGTATAATCTAATGGAATACTTCTAAAGATTATAGTATATTCGTTAGAATTTACATCCGGATATTCGTTATAACGAAGTAAAATTTCTTCAACCAATAAATCTACAAGCTGCATTAAATCAATATCTTTCTGCTCTAAAAGGGTTTCCGTTAAAAGAGTTTCCGTTTCTCTCAAATAATCTATATAAGAAAACAACGAGCTCTTTATATTATCTTCATAACTTCGATATTGAACGTCTTTTGCATGTTCACTTATATCCTTCTTAATTTCTGTATATAAATTTATACCTCTTGTTACAGCAAAACCTAAATCACATAATTTATTTTCTATAGTCAAGTGACTGAACTCATCAGAACTTGAATCTATATATGCTCGTATACGATGAGGAAGAGTAATTATACCATCACCGTAAGGATAGAAAGCACTTTCATATATTTTTTGTTTCCCAATAAGATAGTTCATGTTATTTCTTTTATGTTTAAAGTAGACAAAATATAAATATCTCTAAGTAAAATCAATCTTTCAGATACAAAAGTAATATAAAGTCATAATAATCTGCCTAATAAATATGATTATTAAGGCTTTTCCTGAATTATAGTTTTTTACTCTGTTGTTTCTGTTTCGGTAATCCCAATGCTTCCATAAACTCGTATTTCTTGCGTCTGAACCAGTTTACATGTGAAACGCCATCTATTTTGAGGTCAAATTTCCCATCTGAGGTTTCTTTAAGTGAACAAACTGAGCCATCAGTCTTAAAGTGCTGTCGGAACTCAGTAGAATAGAGTTCGCCTTTAATGGTGACTTCCTTAAACATGCACAGCTTTTTGATTAACCCATCGCCAAAATTCAGAGTATCACGCAAAAACTTAATGGTCGGCATCAGCTTTTCCACATAAGGGAAGTAGCGTTTGACAAAATCCGTAAATTCCGACAGCTTGCGGTATTGTTGTTCGTAAACATTCTTCATTTCCTGTATCTGCTTGGTATGTTGTTCCTCTCGTTGTACGGCTTCTTCTTCAAGTTCCTGTATGCGCTTTTGCAAATCTTCATTCTTGTGTTCAAACTCTTTCAACTTACCACCACCGAAAAGAGAACCAACCTTAGCTACGAATGCGGCTTTCGCTTCCGTCTTGGCTGCTTCCAATTTCTCCGATTTGATCTCCTTCCTTACCTCGTCAAGCTGCCGTTCCGCTTGTTGCTGTTCGGTCTGCAACTGCCTTACGTTGGCTTCAAGCTCTCCCGTCTGCCGTTTTAGGTCACGGTAGTATTGGGCGGTGGTGGTATGCCGTGCTTCCGAACCACGGACACCACGTTGCAAGCCGTATTTCGCCATTGCTTTTGCGTAACTGTCATGATAGGCTACCAATTTCTCACGGGTCAGCAGGTCATCGGCACACAGACGCACGGCATTGGCTTTCTTGCGGTAGGTGCGTTTGCCCTCCGCCTGCTTCCTTCTCGCTTTCCTGCGCTCGCCCGTCACTATCGGCACGACCGTGGCATGGATGTGCGGCGTATGCTCGTCCATGTGCAGCACTGCCGATACGGTGTTCTCCTCTCCGAACGTGCGGTGCAGCCATTGCAGGTTGTCATCGCACCATTCGTCCAGTCTGCCCTCGTCCTGCACTCTTATCATGTCCTCGTGCGTGCCCGAAAGCACGATGCGGATTGCCCGTACTTGGTCGGGGGTTATCTTCCGCCTGATGCCTGCCGTGCGGATGCGGTGGCTTATCGCCTCGGTGCGGTCTGCCACACCGTCGGGGAACTCCACCAGCTCACGGTTGAGGTGGGTGCGTGTCGGGTCGGCGTTCTTGGGCATTGTCTTGCGTTCGATGTGGTCGGATGCGCCCGTGTCAGCCGCCCCTTTCGCCTTGTTGATTTGAATGCTTATATATCCCATGCTTATTTTTCGTTTTCAGGTTTGACAAATTGGTTTGTTGGTTTCCGTCTGCTGCGGTCTTGCCGCACGGCAAACGGGGGTGTCCAGAGGGGTGTAACCACGTTAGCTCATTGGGGCATTTTCTTAACGCAGTGCAGGCACCGCTAAAAATGCCCCAATGAGCTATGGCTTTTCTGTTTCCAAAAGCCTGCGAGAGTACCTCTCTTCACATAGCCTCCGCCAATGCGGGGCAGGTTCACAATCTTGTAGAGAGTTGTGACGATTCTCAACTGTCTGCCCAACTTCTGCAATTTCCCCTAACTATCTAATAATCAAATCACATTGCTTTAATCCGCCACAATTCGACGGATATTCCAGAGATTTTCCGTAACTTTGTATGAATGTGAAAAATATCGTCACGCCATGAAACATTACGCTATTCTGCTCATCATCGCTTTGTGGTTGCCCATAGATAGTTATTGTCAAGAGAAACCAGCCGACAGCTCGTCGTGGGGCATCGTATCTTTATGCTGCGCCCACATGAGGTCCGAGCCACGGCATGGCTCTGAAATGGTTTCCCAGGCCATCATGGGGACACCTGTACAGATTCTGTCCGACACAAGCGAATGGAGCCTGATTGTAACGCCCGAAGGGTATCGCGGATGGATGCACCACCTGTCGATAACACCCCGAACCGACAGAGAGATGCAGGCGTGGAGAGAGAGTTACAGATATATCTTCACTGCCATGCAGGGCTATATCTATGACTCGTGCAACGGCGACGAATCGCGCCCCGTGAGCGACCTTGTGCTGGGTTGCATACTACAAAGTACTGGGAAAAGAATCAACGGCTATATCGAGGTATATACGCCCGACGGACGGATAGGATATGTACGTCAAAGCGAGGTATCGGACTTCTACGCATGGGCTCATACGGCTCCCGATGTAGAGCGGCTCCAAAAAGAGGCTGTCATGATGACGGGCACAACCTATTTATGGGGTGGCACATCGGTAAAAGGTGTCGATTGCTCGGGCCTGACCCGTATGCTCTATTTCTCGCAAGGCATTATTCTGCAACGCGATGCTTCGCAGCAGGCCAACACCGGCGAGGTCTTGGATACGGTATACGCCCCGGGGACATACCGAAAAGGCGATTTGCTATTCTTCGGCAATAGCAAAGGGCGCATAAACCATGTTGTCATCTACCTCGAAGACGGGAAATATATACAATGTGCAGGCCGGGTAAAGACCAATAGCCTGCGGCCCTCCGACGCGGCTTTTGAAGACAAAAAGATATTGGCCGCCCGTCGTATCGTCACGGCCACAGGCACACCGGGTATTACCCGTGTCGCAGAACATCCGTGGTACTTTTGAAAACAGACAGCCATCATGAAAAGAAGAGATTTTCTACGTTGCGCCGGAATGGGGCTTGCCGGAATCGCCCTTATGCCCGACCATCTGTTTGCCGCCCAGGTTGGCATTCCAAACACTCCTGCCCCCAAAGGAGGCCTCCATCTGACCTTCCGCCCCTACCGGCTTGACCTGATACATACATTTACCGTATCGAAGAGCTCACGCACCTTCACGCCCGATGTTCTTACTTTCATAGAATATGATGGCGTAACCGGTTATGGCGAGGCTTCCATGCCGCCCTATTTGGGCGAGACACAAGAGAGTGTTTGCAACTTTCTGTCAAAAGTAGACTTGTCGCAGTTTTCCGACCCTTTCCGCATGGAAGAAATACTCGATTATGTCGATGGTATCGCTCCCGGCAACCCGTCGGCCAAGGCTGCCATAGACATAGCCCTGCACGACCTTGTAGGCAAATTATTGGGACAGCCATGGCACAGAATCTGGGGCTTGTCGCCCGAAAAGACTCCCTATACATCGTTTACGATAGGTATAGATACCCAAGAGGTCGTAAGGCAAAAGGTGGCAGAAGCATCGCCTTATAAGATATTGAAGGTAAAAGTAGGTGTCCCCCATGATAAAGCTACCATAGAGACCATCAGGAGCATGACCGACAGGCCGATATGTGTCGACGCCAACGAAGGCTGGAACGATAAAAACCGTGCCCTCGAAATGATAGAGTGGCTTGCCCGGCAAAATTGTCTCTTCGTAGAACAGCCTCTCCCCAAAGAGATGGTAGAAGAAACGGCGTGGCTCAGGGAGCGCAGCCCACTGCCCATCATCGCCGATGAAGCCATACAGGGCCCTGAGGATATAGCCCATATCTATGGCATCTATGACGGCATAAATATCAAGCTCATGAAGAGTACCGGCCTCTACAAGGCATACCAAATGGCTATTACCGCAAAAACCTTGGGTATGAAAGTGATGATAGGCTGCATGACCGAAACGTCGTGCGCCATATCGGCGGCAGCCCAGCTCTCACCCCTGGCCGACTGGGCCGATTTGGATGGCAACCTGCTCATCTCCAACGATTGTTATGACGGAGTAAAAGTCATAGACGGTAGAATCACACTCAACGACAAACCCGGGATAGGAGTTTCTCCCCGATAAATACGATATGCTGTATGAATAAATTTTGTTCCCTTTGTGCAATACTCGGCCTATCGATGGCTATGCTTACCGGATGCGATAAGAAGAACGACGCCATAGAAACGCCGCCCGAAGCCCCCACCCGCTTTGTCGGTGCCGACCTGTCGCAATGGCTTGTGTATAATGAGAATCATGCCATATACACCGACAATGGCTCGCCGATAGAGAACGTTCCGCAATATTTCGCCCAAAAAGGGTTCAACATCGCCCGCATAAGGCTGTTTGTCGCACCCGACATGCAAAGCGAAGCATGCCAGGATATCAATTACGTCATCAGGACAGCCCGGGCCTGCATAGATGCCGGCATGTTGATTTGCCTCGATTTCCATTATTCCGACACATGGGCCGACCCCGGCAAACAATATACCCCCAAGGAGTGGGAGTCTCTCTCTGTTGCCGAAATGGCCCAACAAGTCTACAACTATACCCGGGAGAGCCTCTCTCGGCTGAAAGAAGAGGGCATCACACCCGCACAAATTCAAATTGGAAACGAAATCACCGGCGGAATGCTATGGGAAAGCGGCCGCATAAGCGTATGGGACGAAGCGGCCAACACACCTACGCAATGGGAAAACTTCCTGTCATACTTGCGCAATGCTTCCAAGGCTTGCAGAGAGGTGTGTCCCGATGCCCAGATTATCATCCATATCGACCGCGGCGGTGACAGCGAGACAGCTATACGTTATTACCAAAAAGTTGCCAACATCGACTACGATATCATAGGGCTGAGTTACTATCCTTTCTGGCATGGCTCTTTCTCGCAGCTCGAAACGACACTGCAATCTTTGCAAAACAAATTCCCTCAAAAAGAGATCATGATAGTAGAGACCGCCTACCCTCACCAAAAGAGCGACTATGGCGAGAGCGGCAATGCCGCATGCGACTATCCCTTTACGCCCGAGGGACAGGCGAGCTACCTTTCGGACCTCGTACGGTTACTGAAACGATATGACAACGTAACCGGGGTATATTACTGGTACCCCGAAGAGACGTATGTCGAACCGTTCTACGGAAGGATAGACCTGCACCGAGGCATGTTTGACGAATATACCGGCGAGGTTCTACCCGCAATAAATCAACTGAAAGATTTCCTGCAATAGACTGCTCCGGCCATCTGGAATATCGGCTACTACCCCATTAATCCCCCAACGGTGCCCATCACATCCGTTTGGCAATCTCTTCGGTTGTTATAATGGTAAATACCGGCTTGCCATCGGGCGTATAATTGGGGGTAGCTATACCGAACAAATCCCCTATAAGGCGTTCCATCTCTTCGCCCGAGAGCACTTGTCCCACCGGGATGGCAACCGACTCGGCAAGAGAGAGAGCAAGACGCATAAAGAGGTCGTCGGCAACGGAACGCTCCTTAGAGTCTGCGGCAAGAAACATTTGCTCCAACAAAGAGTGTATGTCGATGCCCTCTATACCTACGGGGACACCGCAAACCGAGTATGAGCCGTTGCCCATATCCGAAATATCGAATCCCAACTGTTGCAAAACGGGCTGCACGTCATCCATCAAAGCCGCTTTCGACGGGCTGAGGTGAATCAGCTCGGGATACAATATTTTTTGCGACGGCAGTTGCGTCTGCTTCTCGCGTCGTGCCATATACTGCTCATAAAGCACTCTGACATGCGCCCTATGCTGGTCTACCAATAAAAGCCCGGTTTTAGAGGGGGTCACGATATATCGCCCCTTAAACTGCAAAAACAACGATGGTGCCGACGATGAATCGATGTGCATTTCCAAAAGAGATTGCTGCCCATCGGCATTATCGTCCTCGGCAGAAAAAGGATGTACTCGGGAGAACTCCGATTGACATGCCGAACCGGCATCAATAGCCTGAACATCACCGGGTGTATCGTTGGGCGTATCATTAAATACGGCATACAATTTTTCCCAGTCATAATCGGGTCGTTTCACCGAGCCGCCTCCTACTCCGCTCGGTTTCTTGAACGGGCTGTACGACGGGTCGTATCCCCGTGACGGAGGCGTTACGTTGGTATCCGGCGTAAAAGCCGGTATTTCGGGAGCATCGGCCATATCGAAATCGATAGAGGGCGCAGCACAGAATTTGCCGAGTACCTCTTTGACCGAAGCCAACACAATAGGCCATATAGCCTGCTCGTTTTCAAATTTTATTTCGGTTTTGGTAGGATGTATGTTTATATCAATGGTTTCGGGTGCAACCGTAAAGAAGAGGAAGTAGTTGGGCATCTCATTCACGGGGATAAGCTCCTCGTATGCCTTCATGACAGCCTTGTGAAACCCGGGATGCCGCATGTAACGCCCATTGACAAAAAAGTATTGTAAAGCGCCCCGTTTGCGTGCCGCCTCGGGTTTCCCTACATATCCGTTTATGGTGACAACCGATGTCTGTACCTCGACCGACAATAGTTGCTGATTGAAATTCTTGCCAAACATCGAAACGATACGCTGACGAAGCGACCCGGGGAAAAAATGATACACCTCTTTGTCGTCGTGTATCAGAACGAACTCTACCTCGGTATTTGGCAATACGATACGCTCAAACTCGCTGATAACATTACTAAGCTCTATCTTATTATTTTTCAAAAATTTACGACGAGCCGGCACATTAAAGAACAAGTTCTTTACAGCGAAGTTGCTACCAGACGGCATAGCTATACACTCTTGTGACTCGCAGCGTGAAGCCGACAAGCGCAGACACGTGCCCAACTCATCCTCGGCGCGGCGGGTACGCAACTCGACCTGAGAGACAGCAACAATCGATGCTAACGCCTCGCCACGGAAACCCATTGTATGTAACGAGAACAAATCGTCGGCCTGCTTGATTTTAGATGTCGAATGCCGTTCAAATGCCAACCGGGCATCGGTCGGAGACATGCCCATGCCATTGTCTATAACCTGAATCAGCGTACGCCCGGCATCTTTCAAAATGACACTGATATGAGTAGCACCGGCATCGATGGCATTCTCTACCAACTCCTTGACAACCGATGCAGGTCGCTGTATCACCTCTCCGGCTGCAATTTGGTTGGCAACGGAGTCGGGCAAAAGGTGTATTATATCGCTCATGGCACAATGCTGTTATAAGTTGAATTTATGTCCCGGCGCACGTACGTCGGTCGAATCGGTCTGACCTGCCTTTGAGGAGGTTTTCCTGTATATATCGTATTGGTCTTTGGGTCTCTCGGCCTCGTACCATTTATAGCGAGGCAGGTATATAATATCTTTTCTCAGTTTCTCCATCGGATACATGCGTCCTGTGACAAGAGGCCACATAATCATCTTCTCCATCTTATTGTCACGCAAAAATATATTCAGGAAACTTGCATCGGCATTGAACATGCCTATCAATGTGGAATCTTCTTCTTGCGGGAAATAAATCGTCAACACATTGCCCGAAGTCTCTATACGACGCATCTCGCCTTCTTCAAAAAAGGCTTTCATTTCGTTGCCGGCCATTTGGTCGTAATAAGGGCCTTCTTTCCACTGGGTGGCGAAGGCCGAGTTGATGACATGAGCCCTATCGATAGTCGAGTCATTGAAAAACAACCGTATGGTATCGCCTACGATTTGTTGGTTTCCGCTCCACATAATAGGACTGTCATACATGGTGAGCGTCGTATCTCTGGCAACATACTGCATAGAGTCGCACACGCCCTGCGCATCGATCCGATAGAAACGTACGCCATAATAAGCCCTGACGATACGGGTAGAATCTATATCGATAAACGACAGCAAAGTATCGGCATGAAGATATAACGTATCTTCTCGCGAATACTCCATCACTCGCGCACTGTCGGTGGCAAAAGCCCAATCGGTTACCTCGTTATAGAAACCATATTGCCCCTCCATAATGATATACTGCAAAGAGTCAACCATGCGCATATTGCCAAACGCCTCGCCGAAACCGATGTTTCGGTCATAATATAGTGTATCGCCGGTAAGCGAGCGATTGTCGCCGATGAGCAGCGAACGGTCGAGCAACATGGCCTGATCGGCTTCGGTATCGTACCACCCGTTGGTGGTCAGTATTGTATTGCTATCCGATACAATCGTAGAAGGGCCTCGCAAATAACTTATCTTGGTGTTGGTATTATACGTCAGCGTATCGGAATATATGACATACTTTTCGTTGGTCAGAACCACATCGTAATTAAACACGGCATCTTTCGTATCGGGCGAATACTGCCCGTAGAGCGACGTGAGCTCGTTCTGTTCGTCGACAATAGAACCGCCATCGAAGAAATAGCCTATATTGGGACGCATCTCGTAATTGAGACTATCGGTAAACAGAGTAACATTGCGATTTTCCATGCGCACATGATCTCGCAAGCGGGCAACCTGTTCATTACCATCGAAATAGAGTACATCGCCGTATATAAAGAGCGTATCGCCCTGCTCCATGCGCACGTTACTGAAAGCATCGAGCGAGTTATTGGCTTCATAGAAGTAGGCACTGTCGCAATACATGTACATGCTGTCTTTACGGAACTGCACATTGCCGTGCAACACCCTATAATCGGCACTTTGTTCGGCATCGAAAGTAAGCGAATCGGCATGAAGAAGATATACTTTTTCTTTCTTTGCGCTTCTATTACTTGCCGCGGCTGTCGGGACAGGTTCACGAGGAATGCCCCATACCGTCGTTGCGCATAAGAGGATGACAAGCAAAGGCGACAGCGAAATCTTCTTCATAGCGGGAAATTAAATGCTACGTCGTAAAAGGTAAATATCAACGTTCTTTTACCCAACCATCATGTTCGAAATCGCAATTACGCCACTCTTCTTTGATTCTGACATAGGTCTCTTGTTGTTTTTGCTTCACCCAGTTGGCCAAAATCTCTTGTTGCTTGTGCGTTTCGAGCATATTAGCAATAACCTGATAGTCGTTAGCCAAATCGGCTTTATGAACCGGACGTCGTGAACGAAGTTTGACGAGTACTACCATCTCTTTGTTATTCGTCACATCGATTGTGGTAATAGGATGCGAAATCTCGCCCACTTCCATCCCGGCGACAGCTTTGGCAATATCTTGTGGCAGCTCACTCATCTCGAAACGGGTAGAACCGGTATTGGCATTGCTCATGAGGCCTTCGTTGTAACGAGTGTTCTTGTCTTGCGATACATAGGGAACTATCGACTCGAATGTAAACTTCTTGTCGATTATATCGGTACGTATCGAGTCGAGCGTATGTACAGCATCATCGATATCGCTTTGCGATACATGAGGTTTGAGCAAGATATGACGACAGTTGATTTGGTCGCCGCGTTTCTCTATAAGTTGTATGATATGATAGCCGAACTCTGTCTCTACTATTTTGGATACTTTTTTAGTATCATTCAAATTGAATGCCACAGCGGCAAATTCGGGAGCCAAAGAGCTCTTCCCTATAAAGCCGGTTTCACCGCCTCGGAGAGCGGTTCCGCGATCTTCCGAATTCAATATGGCCAACGTCGAGAATTCACGTTCGCCCGAGTTTACTTGGTCGGTAAACTCGCGAAGGCGTGCTTTCACATTGTCGATCTCTTGTTGAGGAACTTTGGGATATATCGATATGACCTGTACCTCGACCTGCAACGGTATGGTGGGGATGCTGTCGGCAGGCAACTTGGCAAAATACTTACGCACCTCGGCCGGCGTTACTTTCACATCTTTCACCAATGTACGTTGTACTTCTTGCACGATACTGTTATTACGCACAAAGTCGGCCAACTCCTCTCTGATAGCTGTCATCGGTTTTCTGAAATATTCCTCGACTTTCTCTTTCGAACCGAGTTGGTCGATAAAGAAATTAAGCTGGGCATCGACACGCTGGAACACCATACTCTCGTTGGTAGTGATGGTATCTAATTTCGCTTGATGCAGATATAATTTTTGCACAGCCATCATCTCGGGGATTACGCAATAAGGATCGCCGTTGATTTTCTGACCTTCATATTGCATCTGTTTGATTTGGGTCTCTACCTCCGATTTGTATATAGGTTCGTCACCCACTACCCACACGACCTCGTCGATAACATTATTCTGAGCCGGCAGCGATATTGCCGCGGCAAGTATCAAACCAATCACGAGGCTAAAAGATTTCAGTCGACAATTCATATCTATATTATTTTTTCTCATTTTCCACGATGGCGGTCGTGTCGCCGTAAAAATATTCTACTCGTCCCTCTCTCACAGCTTCATCATAGACCTCACGCTTCAACTCTTCGTTGAATTTCACGCGCGAACGATTGGTCAATATCTCTATGATACGTTGGCGCGCAAACTCATACGGCATCACCGATTGTGCCGTCTGATATTCGCTTATATGCAGCAAATATACATTGTCGTTTTGCGACACTTCGAGGTCTTTATGCTGTCGCAAGAAAGAGTCGTCATTGCCAAAATCATAAGGGATATTGTCTTTCACATCGTCGAACCATACCCAATGGTCATAGAAATAGTCGTACCCGATAGCGTTTTTTATGGCATACTTCTCTATCTTCTCTACCGCACTTTGCGACCCCGATGCCACCCATGAACGAAGCGACGACAATGATGGAGCATTTTTCGGCACCTTCAACAACAGCCCTTTCACAATAGGCTTACGCAAGGTAAAACGCTTGCTGTTTTGTTCGTAAAACGCTTTAATGGAATCTTCGGGAAAATCGTCTGACACACGTTCGTCCGAGAGGCGGCTGCAATACTCATATACAAATAAATCACGACGGTAGTCATTGACAAGACGGTCTAAACGCTCGACATCCGACAAGTTTTTCCGGGCGACGTCGTACAACAAAACCGAAGAGACCCACTCATCAATATATTGTCGGGTAAAGGCTTCACGTTCTTCGTTCGTAAGGCCGGCCGGCATATCCTCATTGAGTTGTCTCGTCGACAAGACATAATCATCTATGCGCACCAACAAATCTTTTGTGTCGGTTCGATTATCGGAACATCCCCATGCTGTCAGCATGAGGATGCCCATTATACTTGTATATAATATGCCTTTCACTTTTTTGAGCTGCAATTTGCTCCTAAAAGTACAACGAAACAATCAGATTCGTTTATCACTTAATTGTTTTTAATACATCTTCGTTTATTACAACCGTTGCATCGTCGTTAAGACGTGCCACCCATTGTTTTTCGAGATATTCTTGGTAATCGGCCGTTACCTGTCCGCGCACATCGGTATAGGCCTCGGGGTTTTTCAGTTTTTTACCCGAAACAAACACAACGGGCAGCTTTTCATCGCGTTGTGCAGGTTCGCCCTTGAATACCAATTCGTCGACGATAGCATCGTCGTCTTTGACAAACAAGCCCTTACGGATAGAAACTCTTATCAGCGAGTCGGTATTAAACTCATTCTCTATATCGGCGACAGAAGAATCGAACGAGAATTTTTTCATCCGTTTTTTCACTTCACGAGCTACCGTATCATTGGCACAAGAAACTATAAAACCTTTGTATCGAGGCTCATCCCATGCATATTTCTTTTTGTTTTTCTTGAAGAAACGAGCCAAACCTTCGGTATCGGTCGAGGCTTTTCCCCACACCTCTTTGTTGCTTATCTCAAAGAGCAACATGCCGTCGCGATATTCGTTGATAAGATTACGAAATTCGGGATATTTCTTATCGAGGTTCGCTTTTTCCAAATCGAGCACCCCTTGGGTTGCCAGACGGTCTACTGCATTAGCTACTACCTGCTCGGCATCTTGCGTAGCCAATATGCGACTGTTCCCGAGCGATGCGGCCACTTCCGAGGCGGTAATCTGCTTGTCGCCATAGGTTGCTAATACGGTACTGTTCTGACCTAATGCAGCTACGAATGTCGAATCGGCTTTTCCGGTAAGACTCAGAGCTGCTATCTGCTCCAACTGCGACGAGTCGCAACTGTAATTGTATTGTTGTTTCAACTTCGCTATCATCGATTCACGTGCCATACCACCACGCTCGTCGCGCGCGATGCGTTGTTCGAGTGCGCTGCGCATTTCGTCAAATGGTTGCAACGAACGGGTATCGAGCAATTTTATGATATGGAAACCATACATAGAGCGTACCGGAGCTGCGATGTCGCCTTTCTCTTTCAAAGCAAAAGCAGCATTCTCAAATTCCTTGACAAAGTCTCCTACTCCGCACCACGGCAGTTCACCGCCGCGACCGGAATTAGACTTGTCGTCCGATTTCTCTTTGGCAAGCGTTGCAAAGTCGGCACCTTCTTGCAGCTCTTTGTATATTTCGTCTGCCAAGGCTTTTTTACGTTCTACCTCTTCGGGTGTTGCATTTTGAGGTACTTGTATGAAGATATGAGCACAAAGACGCTCGCCCATGTCGGGACGTACGTTGTGTACTTTGATGATATGATAACCGAAACGTGTCTCCACCAAATCGGATACTTCGCCGGGTTTCATAGAGAAAGCGACTTTTTCGAAAGGATATATCAACCTACCGCCTTTCACATATCCGAGGTAACCGCCACGTCCCTTCGCACTAGGGTCATCGGAGTATTGCTCGGCAAGTTTGGCAAAATCGGCACCTTCACGGGCTTGCTGCATCACTTCGGTGGCCTTACGGCGTACCTCCTCGTGAGCGGCTGCATCGGGGAGATTCATGGTAGAAAATAAGATATGGCTTATCTCTACATTTACTTTGAGTCTGTCATAGGCTTCGTGCAGGAGTTTTTCTTCCATCTCACGGTCTACCAAATAGGGCTTTGCCAGCTCGTCACGATAGCCGTTCAGTTCTGTACGAAAAGCGGCCGTAGTATCTATGCCCGCTTTCTCGGCGGCATCGACTTTGAGCTTATAATTGATAAAAAGAGGGAGATATTCGTCGATACTGTTGGTATCTACCTGCTGCCGGTTGTTCTTGTGATAGATATACTCGAATTCCGACTTCGTAATTTCTTTTCCATTGATTGTCATCAAGACAGGGTCACTCTCTTGTGCTCCAGCAATCATGCTTAATCCGGCACATGCAAATGCCGCCAACATCCATTGTCTTTTCATTCCTTTATACTTTGCTTGCTCATAACCATGAGCATGTTATACTATTTGCTTTTCTATTGTCATAAAACGGGACAACACACAAAAAATTGTCTGTCGCCCCGGTATAAATCAAGTCTTATTCACTGCACATAACAGGCATTACCCCCGGCTATAATTGGGAGCTTCGCTCGTGATATTTACATCGTGCGGATGGCTCTCGGTTACTCCGGCTGTGGTTATCTTTGTAAACTTGGCATTGTGCAGCTCTTCGATATTGTGAGCGCCGCAATATCCCATACCCGAACGCAACCCGCCTATCATTTGATATACTACCTCATAGAGCGAACCTTTGAAAGGAACCCGTGCCGCAATACCTTCGGGGACGAGTTTCTTCACATCATTTTCTCCATCTTGGAAATAGCGGTCTTTCGAGCCTTTTTCCATGGCTTCGAGCGACCCCATACCGCGATATGACTTGTATTTGCGTCCATTGTAAATGATGGTTTCACCCGGCGATTCCTCTACCCCGGCCAACATACCGCCCAGCATCACAGAATATGCTCCGGCGGCCAATGCCTTGACAATATCGCCCGAGTATCTGATGCCTCCATCGGCAATCAAGGGAACATCTGTACCTTCGAGGGCTTTTGCCACGTCATAAACGGCAGAAAGTTGCGGGACACCCACACCGGCTATTACACGTGTCGTACAGATAGAACCGGGACCTATACCTACTTTCACACCGTCGGCTCCGGCAGCTACCAGATATTTGGCAGCTTCGCCCGTCGCAATGTTACCTACTACGACATCCAAATCGGGATATTTTGCTTTTACTGCTTTCAGTACTTCTACGACACCTTTGCTATGTCCATGAGCCGTATCTATTACAATAGCATCGACACCGGCTTCGACCAGCGCATCGGCACGTTGCATAGAGTCTTTCGTCACGCCGATACCGGCAGCGACGCGCAAACGTCCCAATTTATCTTTACAGGCATACGGTTTATCCTTGGCTTTGGTAATATCTTTATAAGTAACCAAACCCACCAAACGGCCATCTTTATCGACAACCGGGAGTTTCTCTATTTTATATCGTTGCAGGATGTCGGTAGCTTGTTGCAAATCGGTCGATTGCGTGGTCGTGACCAGATTGTCTTTCGTCATCACATCATCGACCAATGAATCGAGGTTGCGTTCGAAACGCAAATCGCGATTTGTAACGATACCTACAAGTTTCTTATCTTCATCTACGACCGGTATGCCGCCGATATGATATTCTTTCATGATAGCCAAGGCCTCACCTACCGTAGAACCTCGGGTAATCGTCACAGGGTCATATATCATGCCATTCTCAGCACGTTTTACGGCATGTACTTGACGAGCTTGCTCTGCAATAGACATATTTTTATGTATCACGCCGATACCACCCTCGCGCGCTATGGCAATAGCCAACTTAGCCTCGGTCACCGTATCCATAGCAGCCGAAACAATAGGGATATTCAATTTGATATTGCGTGAGAACCTTGTCGATAACTCGACATTACGGGGAAGAACTTCGGAATAGGCCGGTATAAGAAGTACGTCATCAAACGTAAGCCCATCCATCACTACCTTATCTGCAATAAATGACATAATGAAACATTAAATTTTATTGCACGCAAAGATATGTATTTTTACAGAACAAATCTATGCGCAAGATGTATTTTTACGATTTTTATTATGAATATAAATCCTGCCAAATTCCCCAATAAATTCGGCACAAAAAAACCGGCCGATACGTCACGCACCAGCCGACTGAACATATAACAAGTATGATGAAAAGGTTCTTCGCAACAAATATAGGTAAAATATTTTTATAAACAAACATTTTCGCAATAAAATCACGAAATAAATATAAAAATATAGCTCCAATAGCAATTTTTGCTATAAAAAACTGTTGACACGCTTTTTGGGGCGGTATAAATGTTGGTCGCATTGCGCCATCAGCACCTACTTCCGTCAATCGAACATCACGCGAGGATTCATCCGTTTCGGAGAACGCCACTTTATACCATATTCTTGCAATATCCCCTCTTTTACATGCCAATACGTAAAGCAAAATCCCATGCCCTTGGGCTCATCGGCCAATTCTTCACTGACCCGGGCTTCTACTTCGTCAATAATATTTTCCCACTCTTCGGTATATTCCACCGGGTCTACCGCAAGCGAACCGATGCCCGGTTTTTGCTTTATCTCCTCCATTTTTTCAGCTCCTAACAACGCAGCGACATCGGCCTCAACAGGTTGCAACCACGTATCGCATTTTGTAAGGAGCGATAAACGATACAAGGTATCGACAATCTCTTCCAACTCCTCTTGGTCAGGTTCAGGCAACGATTTCTCATATCGCAATTGCATGCCGAGCAATCTCATCATCAGTCGCGGATGCCCTGTTCCTCGCAAACAATCACATACACGCCCCAATACTTGCACATGCGTATGCAGTCTTTCGGTTTTCCGGGTGAGAGAGCCTATGAGCTTATCATATACTTCTCGTGCCAACGGAGCAATGCGCCACGACTGAGAAGTATGTTTGTACGCCTCAGCAAGCATGCAATTACACATCAACAAATCGTCGAGATGACAATCTTCGTAATTATCGCTCAACAACAGAATACGAATGGTTTCAAATACCGTACATCCTAATACGTAGTACTCGTCGGTATCGCCATCGACCTCATCATGCACAGAGAGTATCTTCTCTATTCTATTGTTTATCGACAACTTGCTATCTTCTGCTATCGACTTTATCTGAGCTTCTCTGTTCATATCAATCTCTATTACATGGAAATCATAAAGCCGCGCACTTGCGAGAATCGGCCTTTTTGCAAATCGTCGGGAGCTATCAAGAAGTAAAATACGCCATCGTCCATAAAGCGGAGCGTATAATCGTCGTCTTCATCGGTATCTACTTGCAACAATACTTTCCAACCTTCGCAAGGTGCATCCCAATCGTCCCACGGTATCATAAAAGGCGCCCCCAATAGTTTATGCCCGTCGCAATTGTCTTTTCGGGTTTCTTCATGCCATTCTATGCGCCTGCAAGGCAATGCCATAGGCTCATCATTCTCGTCGATAAGTATTTTCGTTTCAATACGCGGCATATCTTTGGGTGCAACATATATTACTTTCACATCGTCGAGCGGCCAAACACCCTCGCACGATACTCCATCGTCGTCGTAACCGAGATAATAATCTATCCGGGCAAAAAAACACAACAATCCCTCTTTGGGAAGCGGTGTATCGTATGCAGCTAATTCCGAACAATTTACCTGACATATAAAGGTCAACGGATACTCCTCGCCGTTATCATCTCTGTAATTCGGATAATCCATATCGACCGGCAACTCGGGGTCACCCCACCATTTGCTTTTGCCAAAGAGTTTATCATCACCAGCAGGATGCAAAGAAATTCTCACTGTCATAGTTTTTCTTTTAGGTATCGTTTCACCAAAATCTATGGCACATGCCTGATTATCTTTTTGTTTTGTCTATTTTAGGAATAGATTGGTCATTTCTCATAGGCGAAGACCTGTCGATAACGGACGTATCGCTATCGCGGCCACCCTCGTCATCTGTACTGTCATCACCCGTAGTATCTGCCTCGGCCTCTGCTGCATCTGAGGTATCGTCGGCCTCTTGCTCTGCGGCACATACCGTCAGCAGTATCACGCTTACATTATCGCGTCCTCCGGCCTGCTTGGCAGCAGCTATAAGAGCTTCCACATCGGCATTATCGGCTAAAATAGAGCTAATCTCTTCATCAGAAATCATGTCGCTCAAACCATCGGAACAAATCAAGAACCGGTCGTCATCGATGATTTGCATGGTCATCTCCTCGACATCGGCAAAGACTTTTCCACCTGCTCCCAAAGAGTTATAAATTAAGTTAGAAGGCTGCGACATATCACCGGTAAGCTCTCGCATAGAATGATCTACCGAAAGTTGTTTCAATATTCCGTTCCTATACCGATACAAGCGGCTATCACCTACATTGATGCGATATATACGACCTTCGTAAGCAAATATTCCTACCATTGTCGTGCCCAATCCGGCATACTCGCGATGCTCTTCTCCGTAACTTATTATCGTAGCATGCATATCTGTCACCCACGCCTTCACTTGTGCGACCAATCCATCGACGGAAAGGCCGGCAGGCAAACTTGTAAAAAACGAATCGAAAGATTTTGCTGCCATTTCGCTGGCTATCTCACCACCTTCATATCCACCCATGCCATCGGCTACAATAGCAACGAAACGTGAATTAGGCTGTAACTCTGCCACAAAACGATCGACAGCGTCTCTATATAAACCACCTGCCAACAAGGCTATATCTTCATTATTGGTGCGTACGCATCCTACGTCGCTTGCAACTTGACACTGTAATATCATAAACTCAATGTTTTTTTATTCTACAATAAAATCGAGCGTAGCAATACGAACCGTATCGCCAACAGATATAGGATACGGTGCATTAACCGACAAACTCTTGCCATTCACCATTGTTCCATTGGTGGAACCTAAGTCGGTAATAGTCCAACCTTGTGTTGTATATGCAAGACGGGCATGTGTTCCCGATACATAAGGCTGACTGCTGAACTGCGCCACATAGTCGCCATTACGACGACCTATAATAGCACCATCTTTCAATATAAGCACAATACCTTCTGCACGACATACCAATTTGGTGGGTGTAACCATATTTTGCATACCGGGCTGAGCAGTTGGCTTTGCGGTCGATTGATTTACATTTCCACCCGCTGCCATCGGCGGTCGCTGATTTTGCGCAGCGTTGTAATTCGGCTGCATGCCACTTGCCGGTTGCGGATTGACAGGCTGATTCATCTGTACACCACCTGACGTTTGCGGACTGACAGGTTGAGAGGTTGCGGGAGACGACGCACTTTTGCTTGCAGGCACAAGGGGCGTGCGGCATTTAGAACAGAATTTGCCTTTCCCGAAAATATGACATTGTGGACAATACATCAATTCAGCACCGCATTGGTCACAATAGAAACTATCGTTTTCTATATTTTTACTGCAATGAGGGCATTTTACGAGATCACTCATATCAAAATGGTCTTAAATAAATCGATTATCGGGACTATTCCTACCCGTAATCTACAAATCATTCTTATCAATAGCGGTAAATACTATAACCTTATTAATAAAGGATTTGCATCTACCTTCACTTTTTCACATTCTCAAAAAGCAACAGTTTTATTGAAACGCATGGCTACACGCCTATCGTTTTCAAGCCATTGTTGCATTTCGGACGAACTTCCTGCCGCAATACAGATTAAACGGCCTTTGGCGTCATCTAAATTTGCTATTAAAGCATCCATGGTTTCTTTTCCGAAATAATCATTATCTCCCAACATGAGCGAATAGGCCTCATCGATAAACAGCACTCCTCCATTCGCATCCTTGAAGGCATTATTTACCAGCGCTTTCGACATTCCTACGAAAGATCCCACAAGGTCGGCTCTCGACACTGTCACCACTTTATCGGAGGTTAACATACCCTCGGCAAAAAGAATCTCAGCCATCATGCGAGCAGCCATACTCATATCGGTATCGGCTTCTCCCATAAAGAGATAATTATCGAAAAAACGGCTCATATTTCCGCCTCGGCTCTTTTCCATTTTTATATTAGAAACCTTGTCTGCTATCTCCTTCTTAAAAGAATCGCATCCAGACAAAGGAGCCAATATTTCTTTATAATCCATATTATTTATACTATTTAATTATCATATTATTAAATGAGCATATCTTCTGCCAGTAATTGACAGAACATCATTTTATCAAAGTCGGGACGCTCCATTGCCTTACGCAAACGGGCACTTTGGTTTATCTTCACTTTTGCAAAATAGTTGTTTACCTCACGTGCATTACCGAAGTTGCGACCCTTGTTGCGACAGAGGCTGTCGAAGTAACTACGCATTGCCTTCTCGGCTTCGGCATCAAGTGTCAAACGATCTTTCTTCGCCTTATTCAGGAATATCTCCGACAACTGCTCTGCATTATAGTCCTCAAAAATGATGGTTTTATTGAAGCGAGAGGTCAAGCCCGAGTTCGTATCGAGCCATTTTTGCATCTCATACGGATAACCGGCTGCAATACATATCATCTTACCCTTGTAATCGAGCAACATGCGCAGCAACGTCGCCGTAGCATCTTTACCGAACCCATGCGGACCGTCGTCGAGCGAATAGGCCTCGTCGATAAACAGCACTCCTCCGATAGCGCGTTTCACCACCTGCTCGGTCTGCTTGCCGGTCTGCCCTATATATCCGGCTATGAGGTCTTTGGCCGTGACATCGACCACCTTGTTGCTCGGCAGCATACCTAACGAATAGAAGATGTTGCCCATAATGCGCGCTACGGTGGTCTTTCCCGTTCCGGGATTACCGATAAACAGGTAGTGATCGGAGATGCCTTCGAATTTCTTACCCAACGCTTCGGCTTTGCCGCGCTCGATGTTGATGTAGTCGGCTATACCGCGTACCTCGTCTTTTACCGAATCGAGCCCTATCAGGTTGTTCAGCTCTGCGAGGCACTCGTTTACATCGACTTTCTTGGGCGGATCGTACGGTATATCGGAGGCTTCTATCGTCAAATACATATCGGGCGTCATATTTTCGTTCATGTGCGCCACCAAACGGTCTGATTGTCGAGAACGTGTACGGTCAAACAGTTTCACCATTTCTCCGGCGTTTCCGAAATTCTCATCCTTGGCCGATACCATCTCGTCGATACACTTCGCCACGAGTTCTTCGGCTTCGGGTGTAAACTTGTAGTTCTTCTTAGCCGCCAACTGATTATATATCGTATGTAACTCATCGGCTGTGTAATCTTCGATATGCAGGAAGTGCGTGAAACGGCGTTTCAATCCGGGATTGGCATTGTTGATGAACTCTTCCATCTCGGCACGGTATCCCGCCAAAATAACGACGAATTTGCCGGCATCGTTGCTCATACGTGTCATAAGGGCATCTACTGCCTTTGCTCCGTTTTGGTCTCTACTTCCACTGGCATCGAAGGGCATCAGGTTATAGGCCTCGTCGATAAAGAGGATACCGCCCATTGCCTCGTCGCACGCCTTATCTACATTAATAGCCGTATCTTCTATATACGAACTGAGCAGACTCTTGCGCTCGCGTTGTACCACCTTGTCGGATGGCAACAACCCTATCGCCTTGAATATCTCGCCCATCTTGCGTGCAATAGTTGTCTTACCAGTACCGGGATTACCCGTTATTACCAAGTGTACGGTAGGAGCCTCGGCTCCTGCAAGCCCCATCTCCATCATGCGGCGATTGAGCATGATTTTGTTTGCGATAGAACGGATCTCCTTCTTCACGCTATCCATGCCGACAAACTCATCGAGCTCTTTCATGATGTCATCTACACTCTTCTCCTTGGTAGCCTCGGCTCCTTCAATGTCTTCACGAGTCAACACATACAACATCGAGGCGTCGTATTGAGGCGTATTTTTGATTGCCTGTAACCTCTTGGCCTGATTCTTGACAGCATTATCGTATGTATTGCGTACTTCACGCGCATTACCGAAGTTGCGCGTACGAGTAAGATACATTTTTTGGAAGTAGTGCTCCACTCGTTCATTCGCCTCTTCATCGAGCGTAAAGCCGCCTTTCCTCACCATTCCGCGGAATATCTCGGTAAGCTCTTCGGCGGTATAATCACGGAAATTAACTGTCTCATTGAAACGAGAGGTCAAGCCTGAGTTGGTACTCAAAAATTCGCCCATCTCTTTGGTATATCCGGCCAATATAACGACAATTTTTCCGCGATTGTCTTCGGCCAACTTCAACATCGTATCGACAGCCTCTTGACCGAATCTGTCATTATCGCCTTGTACCAACGAATATGCCTCATCGATAAAGAGGACTCCACCCATAGCACGGTCGAAAGCAGCTTTTACCTCCTTGGCAGTTTGTCCCACATAATTCGATACCAGATCTTTACGCGATACCTCCACCAGCTGTCCTACGGGGAGCACATCAAGCGAATTGAGAATATCGGCAAAAATACGGGCAATGGTTGTCTTTCCGGTACCGGGATTGCCGAGGAAAAGAAAATGGTCTTTGATTTCGCGCTTGGCACTTTCGCCTTTCCGCTCCATATCCATATCCATTTTATTGACAATCTTCTGCACCGTCTCCCTTATCTCATCAACGCCTACAAACTCATCGAGCTCGGCCATAACCTCCTCAAATGTCTTAGGCCGGAATTCTTTACCGGGAATATCTTCGGGAATAGCAACGGGATTTTTCGACGTACTATCTCGTTCGCTAAGACAGAGCAAGATATTGTATGCTTTCTGCGCCGCCAAATGTCCGTTTCCGAAATTATCGCCGCTATTACGTTTCTCGTACTTGAATACACGATCGAGTTTCTCCTCGGCATCGGGATTGAGCGAGATATGATATTCGTCCGTCAATATCTTCGTACATATTGCGACTACATCTTCGACCGTATAATCTTTCAAATCGAATTGATATTGGAAGCGGTTCCGCACATCGGGATTTGCCGACATAAACTTCTGCAAATCGGGAAGTCCAGACAGTATGACGATAGGTTTCCCCATCCACTTGGGCATACTGCTAAACAACTTATCGAGTTTAGAAATAGTATCCGACTTACCCGTCGGCAATAACTTTTGAGCATTCTCTATGCACAAAATACCATCTTTTACTTTCTCAATGTTGGCGTCCCAATTCTTAGGGTCAGAAAAATCCGAATAATCCACCGCGTCGACGATTGTAAGCTCCGGAGATTTTACAATGCCGGAAGAATACAACAATTTATGGATGACCCGCGCCAATTTTGTTTTACCGGTTCCTGTATTACCGGTAATAACGATATTCAAATCCATGCGGAACGAGACCCCGCTGTGGCGGGAGCGTGCTTGCAGCGCCTCGCAGGTATTGATGATTTTGCGTAACTGCGCCTTGATGTCGTCCATCCCAACCAACTCTTTCAGCGGTTCGGCCGATTTGGAAATAACACACGAACCACACCATTTGCAATAGATGGCTTCGTTGCGGTTGGGTTTATTGCATTTAGGACATGTTATAGCCATAATGAAATTTATTTGCTAAATGATATTTTTACCTGTTTTTTAGTCGTATAGTTTTCATACATTCCCTCGAACGACTTCAAGTCGTCGCTCAATATAGCATCGTAACGGCCATCGAGATTACCATTCGACACTACGTCATCGAAGTGTATGAGCATGTTTTCCATATCGACCGTTCCTTCGAGCTGCTCGGAAATCATATTGGAATACTGTACGTTGATAACGGCTTTCAGGTTGTCGCCATCGACCTCTGTAATTTCGAGTGTTGCGGGACGGCCTTCAAACGTACCGGTCCACTCACCTTGCAGCGAAGATTCGGCAGTCACCATATCTTTCAACGGAAGAACATTGCTCAATGCCGGCGTGAAAAGAACAAACACGTATGCCAATCCACATACCAACAGCGTAACAGGTATTGCTCTGATAGCAAACGACTTCATGTTTTTCTTCAAATAATCAACATAATCGAACGATGCATCGGCTATGGACGAATCGAAATAAGAACCGGCTTGGGCTCTGTAAGCGAAATGCAGAGGTTCAAGGCCACTCTCTTCGAAGGTGGGGTTAAACAATAATTTGTTTGCGCTTCGCTTGGTAGGCAATTTGAGATAACAACTTCGCAAAATATAGAATCCCAACAACGCCAACAATGCCACCATAATCCAGCGGGCCACAGGCATTATCAATTCAAGAGCAAAATAGAGGGCATAATAGACGACGACCGCCGCTATCGCTCCTACTATCACGCTACCGAGACAAGAGTCAAAATCGCCCACAAACCACACAACCAAAGAGAACAATATGGTCATTCCTATGATTGCCGGAGCTGAAAATCCGCTCAACGGATTACTGTCGAATGGTAAGCCGAACCAAATCAAGGCTACAATAAATGCTATGATAGGAACAAAACAAAGCACTCCCAACAACAGACGCATCAATAAGAACCACCCGTATGCAGTACGTACTTTCTTTTTATTTTTTTCTACGATAGTGGTAGCCTTTCTGAAATTAGATACATTGACATTCTTTTTATCGAGTTTCTCTATAAATTCGAGATACTTAACAGTGAGCTTCTCGTATGTAAATTTCTGCGAAAGGTCGGCATACGGGTCTTCTTGGAAGAAAGTAGCAATCCACTCTTCAAGATAACGCTTATCGAGTTCTTCTTTTATTTCGCTCGACGGAACTTTTTTCAGTTCATCCAACGACGTAACCAAAATCTTGCTCTTCGGGAAATAATAATATGGTTTGAAGTCGAGGCCTTTGATGGCTTTGAATGCACCATAAATCCAGCTATACGGACCATTCTTGCGACTATTCTCCTTTGACTCCACATCCATACAATAAGAAATCCAGTCTATCTTGTCGTCATATATTTCTTTCGACTTGAAGTAATAATACAGACGGGTGTCTTTAATATCCGTAAGGTTTCTGATGATAGTATCGGGCTCGCCATCGAGTACCAAATAATCGATAAGACAAAGGTTTATAAAGTCGGCAACTTGCGAGTGCGTAAAGTAGTAATCGGACGCAGTCTCGTCCAATTGCAACATATAAGATACTTTCGGATTGAGAGAATACAGAACATACCATGTAAGTGCCATGTTTTTGTTGTCGAGTCCTTTCAATCGACTTCTTATTTTACCGGCGACAGCCGGGTCACGCTGTGCCAACCACACAAAGAACATTTCGCTACGCAAATCGTCCCAGCTGTCTTCTGTCGGTACCGATTCGTAAACAGCTTTCAATATCTCATCGCCGTTGTTACAAGCGACCGTCTTGCCATCTTCCATAGAGATGTAAAATGGCGCTTGCGGATTGAGAGCATAGATAAGTTGCCACAAAGCTCGGCGGCTATCGGCCTTGAACAGTTTGGGATAAGTATCGGAAATGCTTTTCAGACCACTTACATTCAGGTATATATATAAGGGGTCATTGGGATTGGAGAGTACTTTGCTATAATGTGCAAAGTTATCTACCAACGACTGGGCAATCTGTTCGGTACTATCGAGTTTTTTCCCTTTTACATCGGTATATGGCATGGCCGGATCGAGCATGTAGCAGGCAGCATACAATCCGGCAGTTTTATCCTTGGGATAGAGTGTTTCTACGATGCTCTCTATATTGACCGCCAACTCAGGACGTTTGGCGTCGTTGAACCATTTTGTTATCTTACCGGTGTAAAGATACTTGATAGCCAGCTCTTGGTCGGCCAACATAAAGGCAGCCAGCTCCTCGGGTGTATGTGCCACTTGCTTTTTCCCGGAATTGAACACAATGTTGAGTTGAGCCTCATCGGACTCGGCCTTTTCATCTTTGAAGATATTTTCACCTTTTGCCCAACGTACGATTTCGGTAAATCCGCAACGTTTATTAGGCATCAACCGGGTAAGAGCTTTTATCAATGACAACGTGTGAGCCGACATATCGGTAGGATACGGCAATGTTTCGTTGAGTTTGTTTTTCAACAATACCGACTCACTACCGGCTATATTGGCCTCTCCCATCCATATACTCAACAACGTAATACCTAACGAATAATAGTCGCTCTTTATATCGATGTCGGGACGTTCACCGGGAACGTGCGTATAAAACTCGGGGGCCGCATATATAGGCGTACGCGCTGTATCGACCCTACAAGAACCGTTTTGCGGGCATTTCACAGCAATACCGAAGTCACCCAATACCAAAGAGGTTTGCGAATCGTCGGTAAAGAAAAAGTTACCGGGTTTTATATCGCGGTGCAATATATTGTGCTTGTTCAGAAAATCTATCGAAGAGGCCGCCCGAATGGCAATCTCCCGGAATTTTTCCTCGTTGCCGCGCAAGTTGATTTTATCGAGAGAGCCTCCCGAACAGTAATTCATCAACTCAAAATCGAGTTGCTCATCGGTGCGCTTGGGATTAGTCCAATATCCATGTGCAATTATATCGACCAGCAAACCGCTACCGGCTACTTTATGTATCATTTCGAGAATCTCATGGTCGGGATGTTGTCCGTAATAGTAGAGCTTCAAAACATATTGCTGTCCCTTGTTCTCTACCAACAAGATACGGGCTTCACCCGACGACGTAGAGAGCACTTTCACCGTCTTGTAGGTAACACCGTTGAGAAGATATTCGGATTCTACATCCTTCGATGACTCTTCCAACTCTTTTATTTCTCGCTTTATCGACGCATCGCTACCGGCAGGGCGCAAGGTCTTATCGGCGACTTGCGACGACAATGTTTTATCGGCCACAGCTTGCGGCTTCAACGTTTTATCTGCGGCCGCATCGGGCTTCAAGGTTTTGTCTATTATATCCGGTTTCAACGTCTTGTCAGCCACTGCCACATCCGGCTTCAACGTCTTATCTGCGGCCACATCGGGCTTCAAGGTCTTATCGATATTATCAGGGTTTTGTGTATTATTACTCATCTTGTTGATTTATATGTCGTTAGTTACTCGTCTTGATATTGATATGTCTTCTCCACCACGGTAATATCTCTATACGTCCATGTTCCGCCCAACTCAGGTTCTGCACACTCAGAAGGTTGGTTATGATAACAACCACACAGGTTACATACCCAATATTCGGGGACTCGCTCTTTGCGAGTAGTCAGCACCGGCAACTTCCTTGCCGAATAATAGTTGCGCTGTTCTTGCGGTGTAGATCCGGGGTCGGGAATAAGTTCGCTCATGGCTTTTTGCATCTCGGCCACCTTCGATTTGTATATGGCGATGGTCTCTTCGAGTGAAACAGAGTTTACCGACAGTTGCTTTCGCTCTTTCTGCTGCTGCTTGGGTTTTTCTTGTTTCTGCTCGGGCGCGTCAGGTATATTTCTCACCATATTAATCAGGTCTCTATATTGGTCGAGCATAGCCCTGTCTTCTTCGCTCAATTGCGGCAGTTCGGGTGCTGTTTCCGACGAGCCTTGCTCTTGTGCCTCCATAATCTGGTCTTCCAATGCAGCAAGCTCTTTGGCCAAAGTCAACATACGTTGGAACTTGGGGTCTTTGAGTGCTTTCTCTACCTCGCGCTGCGCCATATCATTCAGCGGCTCATTACAATTCCGACAGAAACTGCGGAAATTCAGGGTATGGCATTTCGGGCATTCTATACCGCCTCGCGGATTACCGCACTCGGTACAGAAAGTATCCTGTTCATCCAAATGCGCTCCGCAAAACGAACAGGCATCGCCATGCAACGGATGGCCGCATGAAGGACATATCTCCCAATTGGGTTGTACAGTAATTCCGCAAGAAGGGCACTCTCCTCCCGACAAGCAGAAGCCACATTCTACACAAAAGGTATCATTTATATCGCACATGTGCCCGCAGTTGGGGCATTTCTTCCCATACTGAACGTCCGAAGCGACCTCGCTCTTTTGTTTCTCTTGGGACTTCTGTTGCTCTTGATATTTATATTGGTCCATATTATAGAGTAATTAATTATATCGAAACGTTACAAAAAATTTTCAGGAATAAGGGTCGCATGCACCATCGTCGAAGTAATAATCTTCCAACCATTCCTCGGCCTCCTCATTTCCTTTGTCGGCAGCACAGTGCATCCACTCGGCAATCAGTTCGAGTGCTTCCCAATTTTCTTCTTGTATATACAAAGCAAGAGCCAAAGCTGCTTTCCCTCCGGGGTCGTTACTTTGGGCGGCTTCATACATATCATCGGGTACTTCTATCTCGTAGGTTGTATGTTCATCGTATGAATATGACAGTAACATAACATGTTTCTATTTTATAGGTTCGCACTCAGGCTTCGGAGACATACAATATCACATTACAAATACTCTGGATAAAATGATTTTTATATCGTCATTATATCGTCATTATATCGTCTGTATCGACTCTCTCTCCGCAGCCTTTGGCAGGAACTCGCACGGTGTTTTCGTCTGTCTCGGCCGGAATGGTCCGCATATAGTAACGACAACAGGCAGCGTCGGCAGGAACCATAGCTTTCTCCATATTGTCATCGACAAGCGACACTTTTACATAAGCATCGGGGAACAAATAGCGATAATATTCACCCGTTCCGAGCAAGAAATTACGGATATCGCCATTCATTAGTTCTATTTGCCCTGAGATACCCGCCGAATTCCGGCTCATACACACTATACGTTTGAGCACAGCATCGGTATATTCGTCCCCTACTTCATAGGGAATGTAATTTTCGGACATACCATCCAAAGGGAATGTCAGCAACTCAACAGGCTCAAAAGCATCTATGGCAACACGCTTGTATGACGCCACGACCAACTTTCTTTTATCGCTTCCCAATGGCAATGCAGGCTCTTTTTCGGCCATAAGCTGTATTACTATACTTCCCGATGTATAACCTGCAATACCGTATTCTTTTGACCAAAAGCCCTTTTTTCGCGTAGCGGTAAAATCGCCCATTTGATACCTTCCGGAAATGGAATATTTATCAACATGGTCAATATTGATATTCCCCCAATTATCATAAAACGAATCGAAAAACGAAATCAGGTTTGAGCCTTCTCGCACATTTTCTTTCGGGATTAACTTAGATCCGGAATAGGTTCTATTCGTCATAGTAAAATCATGTATAGTATGGCAGAGCTGCACTTCTATATGTGTCCACGGAAGTAAGAGAGTAGAATCTGCCGGTTTGCGAAGCGATACTATCTCAGAAGGGATCCATACTTCGGGCATATATTCACAATACTCCTTTCCCAACGTTTGGGTATTCAATTCTGCAGGAGAATGCCACATGATGCCATATTGTTCGAAAAGCACATTTTGCTTGGTCGCCCAATACTCTTCGGGTGCAGGATTGAACTTTATACCGACCTCTAATTCTTTTCTGAAATAGAAATAGTCGCAATAACATTGCGCTATTTTCTTTTCGAGTTCTTCTTTATCTATTGCTTTATAGAGCGTATCCAACTCTATCGCATCGTGGATTATAGCATACGTTTTCATAAAGTTCATAGTTTTATTGGGTATGAGTACAAGCTTGCAGCATATTGCTCAATCGGTCGCACTGTTCGTCGTTACCCATCGAGCGATACCGTTTTATCATCAATTCATACAATCCTCTGAGTTTCGCCATTGCCGATTCATCGGGCAATAGTTCCTTATAGATACTCTCGGCCTGCCAATAACGGTCTAATGCCTTATTTATAAACGGGACGAACCAATAATATTCGGCAAATTCGACCGTAATATCAGCCATAACCTCATATATCTTTTTATTGTCGGGTGTCTTGTCGGCAAGAGCTTTATATTCGATAAGAGCCTCTTTGTAGGTATCTTCTGCCAAGATTTTACGCGCGAACGTATTGTATGTATGAGCCAGCATATAAGTTGCCACTGCCAAGCCGTTGGTTTTCGCATCGGGCATCTCTTTACTGATGACCCGTTCGTTTTCTACCGCCTGCTCCATATAATACATTGCTTCTTTCGGGTTACCGACACTCATGTGAGCATAACCCAAGTAAAACAGACCATTGGTATATCGCGGGAAATACTCCGCACGGTTTTCCTCGGCTTGTCTCTGCCGTATCTTAATCAGCTCTTCTTGCACATCTATTTCTTCCTGCACAAGCATTTCATCAAACATCAACACTTGTGCATACTCTGCAAGGAAATCGGCATAATCAGTCTGGGAAGCATGTTTTCTCATAGGAGCGTGTAAAGAACGGCAAAACGCAATGGCTTCGCTACGCTCTTCACTCGGTGTATCCGCGCAGATAGAACGCAATTTGTTTTGTGCATCGTTCCATGCTTTCATGGTCTTTTCCAAAGATATGTTTTCCATAAATCAAAAAAATAACTGAGGACAACACTATCGGCAATAAAATGACAAAACATTTATAGTGGTAACAGCGGAAACGATTTCTACCTGTTTTTACTATGCTATGACATGCCATCATAATTACATTGCAATATTCGTGAATAAAAACAATAAAAACAAATCTTTCGTACACTATATTTATTAGCAGTTATAAATATATGATTATTTAACACACTAAATTATAACAAAACGAGCGAAACAGCCTAATTTTGCAAAGTCAAGATAGCAAAATGAGAAACAACATACAACTATGACACAAAAAACATTTAAAGAAATCAACGAAAGTTATAGCATCAAAGAGGCCATAACAGAAGCGAAACGTTGCTTGAACTGCAAGAATCCATCCTGCCGCAAAGGCTGTCCCATAGAAAACGACATACCGGAGTTTATACACCAATTATCTATGGGAAACATGGGCGCAGCCATGAGTATCATCAACGAAAAGAGCAACTTACCCGCCATTTGCGGCCGCGTGTGCCCTCACGAAAACCAATGCCAAGGACACTGTATCTTGTATGCCAAAGGGAAAGGCATACAAATAGGCAAATTGGAGCGATTTGTAGCCGATTTCGATACCGACATGAGCCTGCTTAGGGAACGACTGCCGCAAAAGACACGCGGTAAAGTTGCTGTGATAGGTTCAGGCCCTGCCGGACTGACCGTTGCCGGCGATTTGGCACGTCAGGGATTCGGCGTAACGATATTCGACAGCCAAGAAGAAGCCGGCGGCGTATTGATGTATGGTATCCCCGAATACCGTTTACCCAAAGCGGTAGTACGCAAAGAGATAGAAAAAATAGAGGCTTTGGGCGTGACGTTCGTCCTCAAATGTGTCGTAGGCCGTGACATCACGGTCGACCAGATGTTCGAGATGGGCTACGACGCCATTTTCATCGGCACAGGAACCTCGCTGCCCAACGACCTGAACGTTCCCGGCGCCAAGCTGCATGGTATCGTACAATCGTCATACCTGCTGCACATGGTGAGCATCTACAACCAAAATATAGTAGATCGTTCGCACGTACCTATGAAAATAGGCGAAAACGTAGGTATAATAGGCTGTGGCAATGTTGCCATGGATGCAGCTCGTACAGCCTTACGAATGGGAGCTGCAAGCGTATCGGTGATATACCACCGCACAGAAGCCGAAATGTCGGCAACACCCACCGAATATCAAGAAGCCGTAAACGAAGGGGTCAAATTCTTGTGGGAAACATCGACCAAGGAGTTTATCGGCAACGACGATGGCAAAGTAACAGGCATCCGTGCCGACACGCCCGAAGGCGAAAAAGAGATTCCTTTCGACCGTATTTTCCTTGCCATCGGGTCGCGACCTGCCAATCGTATCGTATCGACCACCACGGGTATCGATGTCGATAAATACGGCTACGTAATCATAAAGGAACGTCCCTATGGTATGACAACCCGCAAAGGCGTCTTTGCCGGCGGCGACGTAGTACACCATCCACAAACGGTGGTACTTGCCATGAAAGCAGCCAAACAGGTGGCAGCCGGCATCGCTCAGTATGTCGATGCCGTAAAACTGCTTGAAAGCTAAGTTTTCCCAGCTCATCAATACCATCAAACATACAGACACTTCGAGCCCCTTGCCTATTGTAATCGTCAACAAGGCAAGGGGCTCGTTATATCGATAAACACCAAAATACTAAATCGAGTCGGAGAACAAACTATTCTTCGAAAAAGAGCCGTAAATACGCATCAGAACTGCACGGCAAGGCGCAAATTAAGCTGCCGGCGGGTCAAATAGTTGGGCACAGCATACTGCACATTGTTTACATCGGTAACCCATGTATAGGAGTTGACATTGGCAAAATCGAATATATTGAATACGTCGAGACCTATCGTCGCACCTTTGACATAGCGCCAAATGCCGTATTTCGACCATTGTTCGTCACCACCGATTAGAATATACGAAAGCCCTACATCGACACGGCGATAGGCCGGAGCGCGATAATATCCGGCAGTACGTCCTTTCAGCGGCGACCCGAAAGTTAATCCGTCAGCCCAAATTGCTTTCAGACTAATCTTGAACATAGGCAGTTTGGGTACATAGTCTTGGAAAAAGAGGCCGAGGCTATACCGCTGGTCGGTAGGCAAAGGCACTTTTACGCCATCGATAATCTCTTGCGTCTTCATAAGCGACACACTGAGCCACGAATCGGTACCCGGCACGAACTCGCCATACAGCTTAAAGTCGATGCCAGCCGCATATCCGTTAGCCTCATTCACACCGCTATACCACAGTTTCACATTATTCGCCTCGTATGGTATAAGGTCGTTGAGCTTTTTATAATACATTTCGAGAGAGACCTTGAAGGGGCGGTCTAATGCACGGAATGTGTAATCGCCCCCGGCAACGACCTGTATAGATTGTTGCGAACGTATCTGGTCGTTCAGGTGAACATAGAAGTTGTTACGACCATCGCCTATGGTATCGCGGAACTCTTTATAGAAAGGAGCTTGATAATATACACCACCTGCCAACCTGAAAGTAAAACGGTCGTTGCGTTCGGGTATAAACGTCACCGATGCCCGCGGGCTGACGATACACTCGTTATTGAAATCCCAATAAGAAGTTCGTACTCCGACATTGAAATAAAACCGGCCTATGGCCGAACGCAAGCGGTATGTATCTTGCAAAAATGCCGATATGCGATTGGTCGATAGTTCGTTTTGCGACACGATATTGTAAATCATCTGTATGTCGTCGCCTACATGAGGCAAAGTATATCCGGCAGAATCGCGCATCTCCCACTCCCGCAAATAATCGTAAATCTGCTCTTTATTGTACGTAACACCCCACCTGATATCGTTGGCGCCCACGCGGTGCGAGCCTTTGAGAGCTACCGACATAACAGTTGCGATAAGTCGGTTGCGCGCATGCTCGTGATAGGTACCTACGCCCAAATCTCCCTTGGGGGTTTCCTCTTCGGCCGGCGTACCGCCCGCGCCGTCCCCGGCCAACTCGTCGAGCCAATATTGCCCGGCAATGTCGTACGACACATACTCATTGGAACGGAATGCCGAAAATTGCAACGACAACTGGTGGTCTTTGGTCGGATTGAAAGCCAACGAGAGCGAACCGAAATAGGTCTCGAAAATATCTTTCTCTTGGCCGTCGAAATAGACCTTAAAACTTTTTGTATCGTATGCCGTACCAAATGAGGTGGTTTGCTCGGTAGGCGTAAACCGGTAATTATTGATAGCGATATTACCCAAAAGCGCAACCTCCCATTGAGGATTAAACTGATAAGTCATATACGTTTGGTAGTCGAAATACGAAGGGTCGTACTCTCCTTTTACATCGAGCGAACTCAATAACGTCGAATTGGTATGATACCTTATACCGTGCAGTTGCGTAAATTTTCCGGTACTATGCCCTACCGAAGCCGTTGCGCCCAAGAAACTACCCGACAACGAAACTTCGAGCGCTTGTGGGCGCTTATACCGTATGTCGAGCACCGACGACATTTTATCACCATATTCGGCAGAAAAACCGCCCGACGAAAAGCCGATTGAAGCTACCAAATCGGGATTGATGACACTCATCCCCTCTTGTTGTCCCGAACGAATAAGCAACGGCCTGTATATCTCTATTCCATTGATATACACAATGTTTTCATCGAAGCTTCCACCCCGAACCGAATATTGCGAACTCAACTCGTTACTCGAATTGACACCTGCAAAGGTTGCCAACATCGACTCTATACTGCCACCCGAAGCGTCGGGCACCAAGCGAAAATCCTTGGGATCGATGGTCTGCAAAGTACCTTGCTGCCGACGGAATTCGGTAACGACAACATCTTGCAAACTGAAAGATTTCTTCTGCAACTGTACTTCGAGTCGCACTTCGCCCGACGGGTTACGTAGAATCCGCTCCTCTTCCCTATATCCCAAACAAGAGTAGATGACTTTCACCGTATCGGCAGAAGCCACTTTCAGTTCGTATTTTCCTTCCAAATTGGTCGAAGTACCTGTCGTAGTGCCTGCGATACGCACAATGGCAAGCTCCACCGGTTGATTATCGGCATCTATTACGCGGCCGCTTATCTTTACTATGTTTTGTGCCATCATGGGTAGCCCCCCACACAGCACTATCATACAAAAAAGTAGTCTATATTTTATCGACATGAAATTCATCTGATAACAGGGAAGAAACGACTTCTCACTATACAATAACGGCAATTTTCGGTTTTGCGTATAATTAACCCCGAAATTTCGCCTCGAAGCAACAAAAATAGTCGTATATTTGCATATATCTTATAGGAAACATTATGGAAAATTTTCACGAACTGTTGCTTACGCGGCATAGTATCCGCAAATATACCGACGAGCCCATCGATGCCGACGATGTAAAAACCATACTCGAAGCAGGATTGATGGCGCCATCGTCAAAACGATGCACGGCTTGGAACTTCATCGTTGTAGAAGACAAAGAGGTATTGCGTCAACTGTCGGAATGCCGCGATGCAGGAGCAACCCCTATTGCAGGGTCGGCGCTTACGATAGTTGTCACCGTAGACATGACTCGCAGCGAAGCATGGGTCGAAGACGGCTCCATCGCTGCCACCCTGATGCAACTGCAAGCTCACGCCTTAGGGCTGGGCAGCTGCTGGATACAATTACGCAACAGGTTCGTAGGCAATGAAGCTACCGAAGACTACGTACGTGAGTTGCTTGCCATCCCCGAAGAGATGGGTATCCTTTGCGCCATAACCATAGGACATAAAAACGAAGAGCGCAAGCCGTTTGACGAAAGCAAAATGATGTGGGAAAAAGTCCACATCGCACAGTGGTAACATGAGCGACCATCATACTATACCGGCACAAGAGCGCATCGTAATCATAGGCGCAGGCAATATGGCGACACAACTTGCCATAGCGCTCGACAACGCCCATTGCAAAATCGTGCAGATATACAATCGCACCCTTGCTGCCGCCGACGCATTGAGACGACAGTTGCAGCAAGAGGTTTCGATAACCGACTATATATCAGAGATATGCCACGATGCAACACTTTATCTCTTCTCGGTAAGCGACAACGCCTTGCCCGGCCTCATAGACAAAATACAAGGCAACGACGCCTTGTGGATACACACGGCCGGAAGCATGGAGTCTGAAATATTCAGAGACAAAACGCCTCATTACGGGGTACTGTATCCCATGCAGACCGTACACAAATCGAGAAAGACCGATTGGCGGGGAGTACCTATTTTCATAGAAGCATCGGACGAGCAAGCCGGTAAACGGATAGAGGCATTAGCCACACATATATCGGAAAATGTGATACGATGCGACTCGGCGCAACGCCGGGCGGTACACCTTGCGGCTGTATTCGCATGCAACTTCTCGAATCACATGTATGCCATCGCCGCACGCCTGCTCGAAGCCCAAGACATAAGTTTCGACGTCATGAAATTGCTCATCCGCGAAACAGAGACAAAAGCCGAACAGATGGCACCGCTCGATGCCCAGACAGGCCCGGCCATACGCCACGACGAAAATGTCATGAAAAAACATCTTGCCCTTCTCGAAGGCACTCCCGAAGAGGAGCTATACCGGCTGATAAGCCTCGATATAGAACGATACGGGCAAAACAAAAATATCACCAATAACCAAACGAAAAACTTATGAGCCGCATAGATTATGATTTGTCTCTCATAAAGGCATTTGTTTTCGATATAGACGGGGTCTTGTCACCATCGACGATTCCGCTATTCCCGGGACACGGTCCTACCCGCATGGTCAACGTAAAAGACGGCTATGCCATGCAACTCGCCGTCAAATCGGGCTACCCCATAGCCATTATTACCGGAGCTCGCGGAGAATCCTTGGAACAAAGATATACAGCTCTCGGCATCAAGCATGTATATATGGGTGCCGATATAAAAATAGACGTATTGCGCCGCTGGCTCGACGAAGTTGGGATAGACGCCGAAAACGTATTATACATGGGTGACGATATACCCGACTACGAAGCCATGTGCTCCGTGGGATTGCCTTGCTGCCCATCGGACGCAGCAACCGAAATATGCGCCATCGCCAAATATATTTCGCCCGTACAAGGAGGCTACGGCTGCGCTCGCGATGTAATAGAACAGATACTAAAAGCCCAAAACAACTGGATGCAAGACGAGAAAGCATTCGGGTGGTAAACGATATTCTACCAGACACTTACACTATTTATGCTCGACAACCTCTCTCATTACCGCATATTGCTCGCCAGCAATTCGCCCCGCCGTCGCGAACTTCTATCGGGTATCGGGGTCGATTATGAAGTGACGAGCCTGCCTTCTGTCGACGAATCGTATCCGGCACATCTCACAGGCGAAGAAATACCCATGTATATTGCCAAAGAAAAAGCCGATGCCTACCGTCAACTGATGGACGATGCGACCTTGCTCATCACAGCCGACACAATTGTATGGCTCGATGGCAAAGTCTACGGCAAACCTACATCTCCCAACCATGCACGAGAGATGTTGCACGACTTGTCGGGACGCACACATACCGTTATCACGGGCGTAGCCATCACGACTACGCTAATGCAACGACTGTTTGCCACATCGTCGCACGTCACTTTCGCCCGCCTCACCGACGAAGAGATAGACTATTACGTAACACATTATGCCCCCTTAGACAAAGCCGGGGCATACGGCATACAAGAATGGATAGGCTACATAGGAGTGACCGGTATAGAAGGCAGCTATTACAATGTGATGGGGCTGCCTATACAACGCCTTTATCAGGAATTGAAGAAGATATAAACATATCACGCAAAGATATTTATGAGAAACAAACGATATTTATCCATATTATTAATCATTCTATTTTTCGGTATGAGTTGTGAATCGAAAAAAACGGCCGATACGGCAACAAACGACAACGTATGTGTCGATATAGAGACCTCTATGGGGCATATAAAGGTAATGTTATATAACGAAACGCCCGCTCATCGCGACAACTTTGTGAAGTTGGTCAAAGAAGGATACTACGACGGCACACTATTCCACAGGGTCATCAATAAATTCATGATACAAGGCGGCGACGGCGACTCGCGCAACGCCAAACCCGGACAAAGATTAGGATTGGGCGACCCGGGATATACCATTCCGGCCGAGTTTGTATATCCGAAATATTTCCATAAAAAAGGCGCGCTGGCAGCAGCCAGACAAGGCGATAACGTAAACCCGAAAAAAGCCTCGTCGGGCTCGCAATTCTACATTGTGACCGGCGAAGTTATTCCCGCCGGACAATTAGGCCAAGTAGAACGCCAACTGCAAATGCAGCAAGAGCAAAACGTATTCAACCAATTAGTTGAAGCTCACCGCGATGAAATACTCGCGATGCGCCGCGCACGCGACACACAAGGATTGCAAGCTCTGCAAGACCAACTCATTGCAGAAATGCACGCCCAAATAGCACGGGAAGGTGTAGCCTCGCTCACCGAAGAGCAGAAACAGGCCTACACCACCATAGGTGGCGCGCCCCACTTGGATGGAGCCTATACCGTATTCGGCGAGGTGATTGAAGGCATGGACGTAGTTGAGACAATAGAAAAAGTAGCTACCGACTCGGCCGACCGCCCCAAAGAAGACGTGAAAATAATCTCTATGAAGATTATGTAATAGCATTGCAAACGCATGATAAAGGTAGAAAAATACCTCCTCTCAAACGGCTTGCGGGTATTGTATCACTACGATGGCAATACCCGCATGACGGCTGTCAACATACTATACGATGTAGGCTCGAAAGATGAGTCGCCGCACCGCACCGGATTTGCCCATCTTTTTGAGCACCTGATGTTTGGCGGGTCGGTCAACATTCCCGACTTCGACACGCCTCTGCAACGTGCCGGAGGCGACAACAATGCGTGGACCAGCAACGACATCACCAACTACTACACCATCGTCCCTACCCACAATGCCGAGACGGCGTTCTGGATAGAGTCCGACCGCATGCTCGGATTGGCATTTTCCGAACAAAACCTTGCGATACAAAAACATGTGGTGATAGAAGAATTCAAGCAACGTACGCTAAACCAACCATACGGCGATATATACCAGCTGCTGCGCCCTATGGTATATACAAAACACCCCTATCGATGGCCGGTCATAGGCAAAGGCATCAAAGAGATAGAAGAAGCAAGCCTCGACGAGGTAAAAGAGTTCTACTATACACATTACGCCCCCAATAATGCCATACTCTGTATATCAGGTAGCATAAAGGCACAAGAGGCACTTACCTTGTGCGAAAAATGGTTCTCACCCATAGCAGCCCGAACCATTGACCCGAGAAATCTCCCATCGGAGCCAGCACAAAACGAAGCGCGCACACTGCACGTAGAACGCAATGTGCCGTTAAACGCCATCATCAAGGCATACCACATGTGCGGCCGAAAAGGCAATGATTATCAGGCATACGACATACTCTCCGATATTTTAGGTACAGGAGCTTCGTCGAGGCTCTATAAAAAGCTGGTACAAAACAGAAGACTATTCAACAGCATCGACGCCTCGATAAGCGGCGACGTAGACCCCGGTATGTTCATCATCAACGGGAAACTCAACAAAGGCATCACCTTCGAAGAGGGCGAAAATGCCATTGCCGAAGAGTTGGAGAAACTGAGACAAGAACCTGTCGGCGAAAGAGAGTTGAATAAAGCCGTAAATTGTTTCGAAACCGAGTTTTTGGTATCTAACATGAATTATGCCGACAAAGCCGCCAATTTGGCATATTACGAATTATTAGGGGATGCCGATGATATAAACAAAGAAGTAAACAAATACCGAAATCTCACCGGTGAGCAACTGCAAAAACGTGTCAGTAAAGCGCTCGTAGCATCTAATTGTTCTACAATATATTACCACGCAAAATCGTAATATATAGAGCAATAAGCAAGATGCAAAATTTTAATAATCAACAAATTATGCAGCACAGAAATAAAGTTGCATAAAAATCGTAGGCATTTTTTATGATTTGCCAAAATAATTTTATTACTTTGTCATGTCCAAATAAATGGATTGAAAACATAAGTAAAATTACATAAAGATGGAACACACCCATTTAGACCCCGTCATCCCCAGTGATGCCAACAATCTTCAACCCGAAGAAGAACAAAAGAGTGCCGAAACACAGATTGCAGCAGAAGCTACTCCTATGAGTCGCGAAGAGATTATCGCGCGAATAAGCGAGCTCGTAAACGGCCCGATAGAGGAAATCAAAGACGAAGTAGACACTCTCAAACAAAACTATTACAAAACCAAGCGAATCGAAACCGAAGAGGCTTACAAAACATATATAGAGAGCGGGCAACCCGAGTCGGGATTTGTCATGCCCTACGACCCATACGAAGAGCAGTTGAAAGAGCTCTTAGCCACCTACAAAGAACGTAAAGCTCTCTATTTGGAACAGTTGGACAAAGAAAGAGAAGAGAATTTGGCTCGCAAAAATGCCTTGCTCGATGAACTGAAAGCTATCATAGACAATCCCGATGAAGTAGGAAAACAATACCAACGCGTACAACAGATACAACAAGACTTCAAGGCCATCACCGATGTGCCCGCTCCTGCTGTTGCCGAGTTATGGAAAAAATACCAACTCTACACCGAGCAATTCTACGACTTGCTGAAAATAAACAAAGAGCTGAGAGACTACGACTTCAAGAAAAATCTTGAACAGAAAGAAGCCCTTTGCAAAAGCGCCGAAGAGCTTGCAGGACAGGAAGATATAGTAACAGCATTCAAGCAACTGCAAAACCTGCATAACAAATGGCGCGAAATAGGCCCGGTGGCCAAAGAGTTGCGCGACTCGATATGGGAACGCTTCAAAGAGGCCTCTACCGTCATAAACAAGCGTTATCAAGCCTTCTTCGAGAACCGCAAAGATGAGGAGAGCAAAAACGAAGCTGCCAAAACGGCTTTGTGCGAAGAGATAGAGCAAATCATCGCCGAGCTGCCCAATATAACACGATATGCCGCATGGGACGAAAAGACTCGTGCCATTTTGGATATGCAACAACGGTGGAAAAGCATAGGCTTTGCCTCGCGCAAAAACAACGCGGCTCTCTTTGAACGCTTCCGTCAAAGCTGCGACAAATTTTTCGCCGCCAAAGCCGAATTCTTCAAAACCGCCAAGGAGAGCATGAATGCCAACCTCGAAAAGAAACGTCAACTTTGCGAGAAAGCCGAGGCTCTGAAAGATAGCACCGATTGGAAAGCCACAAGCGAAATATTGGTATCTTTACAAAAAGAGTGGAAAACCATAGGTCCGGTAGCCAAAAAGTATTCCGATGCCGTATGGAAACGTTTCAACGAAGCCTGCGACTATTTCTTCGAACAAAAGAAAAAAGCCCTCTCTTCGTCGCGCGAAACCGAGACTGCCAACCTCAAAACCAAACGAGACATCATTGCCCGCCTGAAAGCCATCAATGAAGACATAGACGATGAAACAGCACGCAAGATACTCAAAGAGGCCGCAGCAGAGTGGAATGCCACGGGTCATGTACCTTTCCGCGAGAAAGACAAGCTCTATAAAGAGTACCAAGAGACGCTCGACACACTGTATGAACGCTTCAATATAAGCCGCAATCGCAACCGTATTGCCGACTTTACCAACAGCATACAACAAATGGGCGACAACGCACAAGACAAACTGTATAGGGAACGTGACAAACTCGTGCGTATATATGAAGCCAAGAAAAACGAAATACAGACGATAGAAAATAATAAAGGCTTCTTTAACCTGTCATCGTCGAGAGCCGAGCACCTCGTACAGGAATTAGACCGTAAGATAAAGAAATTACGTGACGAAATGGAGTTGGTAGCTCAGAAGATAAAATTAATCGACGAGAAATTGCAATAATACGTATATGGGGCTGTGCCGAATTAAAATCGGTATAGCCCCATAAGACGTGTAAAGACGAGCAGAACGCAAGGTTGCAAATCGCCTCAGATTGCAAGGCAGCCATGCTGCCCCAATCCATAGAACACTATACAATACCCCCCTGTGGCAAACTGCACGCTTCTACAACGTTGTACGTATAATATAACCGAACCAGCAAAGAGAAAATACCTTTCTCTTTGAATACCATGAAACAATCAATCACACAGATATAACAAATAGGATGGCCACAAAAGGAAGATACGGACGATACTTGCGCATATTAGTCGTTTTGGGCGATTTTATATGTATTAATTTGGCATATCTGCTAACATGCAAAATATTCAACTTCGACGACGGATTCTATAATCCGACGATATGCACTTTAATAAATATTGCCTATCTGCCCATAGCCCTTGTATTTTCACAAATCCATAACCAGCGCATCGTATATGCCAACCATACGGTAAAGACTGCTCTCCAAGCCACTATATCGCATGCCATCCTTTTCATTGCCCCACTCTACTTTTTTACCGAAATATCCGAGACCAAGGCTCGATACATCTTGTGTTTCTATGCCTTCCTCGTTTTTGCCTTGCCGGGATGGTGGATTTTTGCGCGCAAAGTACTGAAAATGTATCGCAGCAAAGGCTATAACTTCAAGCGCGTCATCATCATTGGTTCGGGTCGTTCAGGCAAGTTATTGGAGTCGGAACTACTCTCCGATACCGGTTACGGCTATAAACTGATGGGTATCTTCGACGACAACGAAGAGTTGCGAAAGACACACCCGCTGTATCGCGGCACTACCGCCGATGTTGAAGACTTTGCCGTTCTGAATAACATAGACGAAATATACTGTGCTCTACCCACCAATGCCGAAGAGAAAGTATTGTCACTCATGCACTTTGCAGAGAGGCACGCCATACATTTCTACATCATCCCCGGCACCACTCCGTACTTGCACCGTCGGCTGCACTTCGACCGCATAGGCGATGTACCTATTCTGAGCATCAGACAAGAACCGCTCGAAAGGCCTATCAATGAAGCCATAAAACGCGGGTTCGACATCGTATTTTCGAGTATCGCATTGCTCTTTTCTCCGCTCCTGTTCATTCCGGTAGCGATTGCTATCAAATGTTCTTCGCCGGGTCCGGTTTTCTTCAAACAAAAAAGAACCGGATTACGGGGGAAAGAGTTTAATTGCTATAAATTCCGCACCATGAGGCTGAATAACAACAGCGACAAGGTGCAAGCGACCAAAGACGACCCGCGTGTTACACGGGTAGGAGAATTTCTGCGTAAAACAAGTATCGACGAGTTGCCGCAATTCTGGAACGTGCTGAAAGGCGATATGTCGGTCGTAGGCCCGCGTCCACACATGATAAAGCATACCGAAGAGTATTCGAAACTGATAGACACATACATGGTACGCCACCTCGTAAAACCCGGCATAACAGGTTGGGCGCAGGTAAACGGTTACAGAGGCGAAACAAAAGAATTATGGCAGATGAAAATGCGCGTGCAATACGATGTGTGGTATATCGAAAATTGGGATTTCTTCTTTGACCTTAAAATCATATATCTCACTGTCGTCAATGCCATCAAAGGCGAAAAGAACGCCTATTAACAGAATACGCCCCTTCACGGACAAGCCGCCGATTCATCATTATCGTCGCGACGGACATCCAATGTTTTGTAGGAAAGTATGTGCCATGTAACCCCCACTCCTACCGCAAGCAACAACAACGCGACCCACAGCCGACCGGCCCAATAACCCGAAAGCGACAACGTAATCCACAAAGTAGAAACAGCCACAACCTTCACGCGACGCGGAATGGCACGATGGATACGAAAATTCTCCACCACTTTGTTAAACACGGGAATAGACATCGCCCAATTATACAGACGAGTGCATCCCCGCAAATAACAATAGGCCGTAAGCAGCCAAAATGGTGTAGTCGGCAACAGCGGCAAGAAAAGCCCCATGAATCCTAATATCAACGCTACCGAGCCTACAATACTCCACAGTATCTTCATACGCAGCTATCGTACGACGTATTCGTCTGAGAGATGGAAACCGCGCAACAGCTCCTCGGTCGAAAGACGTTTTTTACCCGACAGTTGCAACGATTCTATACGAAGGAAACCATCGGTACAGGCTATCTCTATGCTCTTTTTACCATCGGTACGCAATGTTCCGGGAGCGAGGTCGTGCCGGCACTCATGGCGCGACGCTTCGAAAATCTTAACGCCTACCTCCTGTCCATCGGGAGCTACCCATTCGCACCATGCTGCGGGATATGGCGAAAGGCCTCTGACAAGATTATATACTTGCTCTACCGTATGATGCCAATCTATATGGCACGTCTCTTTGAATATCTTGGGAGCCGGAGGTAAGGGCGACCCGTCTTCGAGCGTTTCTTGCGCCACCGGTTCTATGGTACCGGCTAAGATATTATCGACTGTCTCGCACACCATCTCGGCACCCAGTACCATGAGTTTGTCATGTACAATACCCACATTATCGGTATCAGCAATAGCTATGCGCTTTTGCTGTATAATCTTCCCGGTATCTATCTCGTGAGTTAAAAAGAATGTCGTTATACCCGTCTCTTTCTCTCCGTTAATAATCGCCCAATTAATAGGGGCAGCACCCCGATAGCGGGGCAACAACGAGGCATGCAGATTGAATGTACCCATCGGCGGCATATCCCATACCACTTGGGGCAACATGCGGAATGCCACAACTATCTGCAAGTCGGCACGGTACTCTCGCAAGGCATCCAAAAACGCGGGGTCTTTCAGCCGCTCGGGTTGCAATACAGGTAATTGGTGAGCCAAAGCGTATTGCTTGACAGGCGAAAACTGTATCTTATGACCTCGTCCCGCAGGTTTGTCGGGCATGGTGACGACTGCCACCACGTTGTAGCCGCGCTCTACCAAAAGGCGCAGGCTCTCAACCGCAAACTCGGGCGTACCCATATATACTATGCGCAAATCTCTCTTTTCCATTTTTCAAAGGTTTCTTAGTCTTGTGAATAGTGAACCAATACGCGGCGATAAGAGTTGAATATCTTCGACTTCGATACAAAACCCTCATACTTGCCATCCTCGTCCACGACAGGCAGGTTCCACGCATTCGTATCGTCGAAAATCTTCATCACAGCCTCCATACTCATACCCAACATGATACGTGCCGGTGGCGCGCTCATAAACTTGCGCACCTTCATACGCTCGTATAAGGTGGGACGGAACATGATATTACGAATATCATCTAACAAAACAATTCCCAACAAACGATTTTCGTCATCCGTTACGGGAAATACGTTGCGATGCGATTGCGAAATCACCTTGACCATATCGCCCAATGTCATCTGCGGATGCACCACAAGAAAATCGGTCTCTATGACACTGTCCATCTTCAACAAGGTGAGTACAGCCTTATCTTTGCTGTGTGTAAGCAACTCACCTTTCTTGGCCAAACGCATTGTATAGATACTGTGCGGCTCGAATATACGGATGGTGGCAAACGAAACCGTAGAGGTTATCATCAACGGCAAAAACAGGGCGTAACTACCCGTTAATTCAGCGGTAAGGAATATAGCCATAAGCGGTGCGTGCATGACCCCCGACATAACCCCGGCCATACCCATCAATGCAAAATTCTTGTTGGAAAGCGAGGGGACAAAATCGAACATGCCCGAAATAAAAGCAAACAAGAAGCCGGCAAAGCAACCTACATAAAGACTGGGCGCGAACGTTCCTCCTACGCCGCCCGCTCCATTGGTAGCCGCCGTAGCGAATACTTTCAGCAGTACAATCAGCATGATAAATCCGGCCATAATCCATATATTGTCGCGTCCGGCATAGAAAATACTGCCTTGTGTAAGCTCTTCGGTATTCCCCGACAAAAGCATCAGAATAGACTCGTAACCCTCGCCATACAACGGCGGCAACAAAAAGATACAAAGACCTAATATCGCAGAACCGAAAGCGAATTTCTTCCACGGTCCGCCCAACTTGCGAAAACGGTCTTCGAGCCAATTCATCATGCGGGTAAAATATAACGACACAAAACCGCAAAATATACCCAGCAAAATAACATACGGGATACGGCTGATGCCGAAATCTTCGGTCTGCACAAAACTAAATTCCGCCCCCGACCCGGTAAAGACGTATGAGACAGTCACAGCCGTAATCGACGATATAAGCAGTGGGAGCACCGATGTGGTGGTAAGGTCTACCATCAGCACTTCAAGGGTGAAAAGCATTCCCGCAATGGGGGCTTTGAAGATACCGGCAATGGCAGCAGCAGCGCCACATCCCACCATGAGCATAAGGATGTGGGGTGGCATCCTGAAAAGGCTTCCCATGTTAGAGCCTATGGCTGCACCAGTATATACGATAGGCGCCTCGGCTCCTACCGAACCGCCAAAACCTATCGTTACAGAACTTGCCACTATCGAGGTATACATGTTGTGCGGCTTTACACGGCTCTTCTTTTGCGAGATGGCATATAGAATACGAGTGACACCGTGAGAAATATCATCTTTCACAACATACCGTACATAGAGCCCTACCAAAAGGACACCTACGATAGGATATATAAAATACAAATAATTGGCTCCATCGAGTACCATGTGCGATGTAAGGAGCTGCTGTATCCAAAAGATAAGCTGTTTCAACAAAACGGCAGCCAATCCTGTAAACAATCCCACAAAAAGGCTCAGCATCAGCACAAACGTGCGTTCGCTTATATGCTGTTCTCGCCAAACTAGAACACGCATAAACCAATCTTTGTTATTGCTATTTTCTCTTTCTTCCGCCATAATATAACGTTACATTCCCCGTCCGCCCAAAACGGTACGGATTGTGTATATAATTATTTTCAAATCTAATAACAACGACATGTTTTCCAAATATATAATATCATATTGCAGCCGTTGTATCATTTCATCTATATTGCGGGCATATCCATACTTCACCATACCCCACGATGTAATACCGGGTCGTATCTGATACATTAACGTATAATACGGTGCTTTTTCCATGATTTTCTGTATATAATACTCACGTTCGGGACGTGGACCCACAATCGACATATCGCCTTTCAGCACATTCCAAAATTGCGGCAGCTCATCGAGACGATATTTACGCAAAACCTTGCCGACTTTCGTAATACGATTATCATTGGGGCTCGACAAACGAGGTTGTCCGTCCGACTCGGCATCGACATACATCGTGCGCAATTTATACAACTTAAACGGTTTATGATGGTAACCGATTCGTTCCTGACTGTAAAATACAGGGCCTCGGGAATCGCGCTTTATCAAAATAGCAAGTACAGCTATAAGCGGCGAGATAATAAGCAATGTTATAGCTGAAATAACAATATCGGAGAGGCGTTTGATGTTTTTCTCACCTTCCGATATGGCACAAGTACATACATCGACAAAGGGTGTCCCGAAGATATTCGATAACCTTACACGTCCCAGTAAACGATAAAAATTGTCATTCTGTATTTTAATGGGACGATTCAGCGGAAACAGCTTGTTGACGACATTATTGAGTTGTGTGTGATTATTATCATCGAGCGATACGATAATCTCTTTCACATCGAGCTTGTCACACAACGCTTGTAGGTCGTCGTCGGGATATATAGGTGCATCGAGCTGACGCGAACATACCCCCTCGCCTATGTCTATATATCCTACAATACGGTATCCCAACGATTCGGTGCGATTTTTCAAATCGCGCATCAGCTTTGCAGCCTGTCGGCCACAACCTACGACAAGGGTATTAAATTCCCATTTACGGCTGTGTATTTTCGATGTGGCATCGGCCGTTATGGCGATACGACCGGTATAAACGCACACGAATTGTATAGTGAAAAGTAACAGCAGAAGTTCATAGTTTTCGGTACGCAACGGCGATATGTCGTTGATAAGGGCTGCAAAGAAAAGGAACAGTGTATTTACCATAACCGATACCGCCGTAAGCATCAGTTCATGTAAGCGAGACTTGAAAAAAGCCTGATTGTAATACCCAGACAGATAATATACCACCATCATGATAACGGGTATATATAACTGTCCCAACAATACGTTTTTCGACAACAAGAAACGCGACAGCTCAATATAGCCCGATGCCACGGTAGGCATATAGAACCTACCGATATTGAAGAGCAACCATGCGATATTAGAGGTCACATAGTCGCACACTACATACTTCGCTATTTGAGCCCTGCTGCTTATCACTCGCGTATCACTTTTATCAGTCCGCCTTTACCGACTTTTATAATACTCGACGGCTTGGCCTCACCCTCTTCATCCTGCCGCGCCTCTACGATATAATCGACCGCCTGCTTTATTTCATCGGAAATCTCAGCGAAATTACAAGGCGATTTATCGCCGCTTACATTGGCCGAAGTGGAAACGACAGGTTTTCTGAATTTTCGGCACAATGCTTGTGAAAAAGATTCTTGCGTGACACGAATGCCCACACTCCCATCTTCGCCCAAAAGTTCGGGTGCCAAATTGCGTGCGCCCGAATATATAATCGTAAGAGGTTTGGCCGAAAGCTCCACCAAATCCCACGCAATATCGGGGATTTCATTTACATAAAACTCCACTTTGGCCATAGAATCCGTGAGTACGATAAGGGCTTTATTATCAGCCCGTCGTTTTATCTCATAAACTCTACGTACAGCTTCGGAATTGGTCGCATCGCAACCTATGCCCCATATCGTATCGGTAGGATACAATATTACGCCACCACGCTCCATGACAGCGCAAGCCTGAGCAATATCCTCTACTCTTGTTTTCATATTCTTGCTTTTACTCTTTGCAAAGGTACAGAATAGAGCTCCTATAACAAAACATCATACAAAATATTTTTCGATACAAATCTTCTCTCGGCATGAAATATATACCTTATGCAATCCTTTGCACATTCATAAAAAAGGCGTATATTCGCTGCACCAAACGACGTACTGCATGTTCTTATTCAATAAAAAGAAAAAAGAAAATTATCCTTACAAAATAGGTCTTGCATTGAGCGGTGGCGGTGCGCGCGGCTTTGCCCATGTAGGTGCATTACAAGCCTTCGAGGAATACGGACTGAAACCCGACATTATCGCCGGCACAAGTGCCGGCTCCATTGTAGGTTCGTTCTACTGCGACGGTTATTCGCCCCGTGAAATCATGAAAATATTTGCCGATATGGATCTTCATAAACTTGTCGAGGTTACACTTCCAAGAAAAGGATTTCTGAAATACGACAAATTCATAGATTTTCTACGGGAACATCTCAAAGCCAAACGTATCGAAGAACTGCAAAAACCGATGCTTATTGCCGTAACCGACTTCGACCACGGGAAAAGCATCATTTTAGACCATGGCGACCTTGCTGTCAGCATAGCAGCGTCAAGCTCAATACCTATTGTGTTCTCGCCCATCGAAATCGACGGTATCAACTATGTCGACGGCGGAGTATTGCGCAACTTACCTGCAACACCGTTACGCGACAAATGTAAAGTTGTCATCGGCGTAAATGTGACACCGTTGCAACGCGAAAAATATTCACACAATATCGTTGCCATTGCCGAACGGGCATACAATTACCTTGCATGCGGCAACGTATTCCCCGACCTTGCATTATGCGATATACTGATAGAACATCAGGACGTAGGCGATTATAACGTATTCGACCTGAAAGCCCAACAAAAGATTGCCTCTTTGGGCTACAACAGTGCCAAAAACGTATTAGAATCACTTACAGACGAACAGCGTAAACTACTAAACTGGTAATACATATTTTTTATGCGACCCAAAATTATCATATACCAAGTATTGCCCCGTCTTTTCTCAAACACTTGCGAAACGTGTATCCCTCACGGTACAATGGCGCAAAACGGAGTAGGTAAGCTCAACGACTTTACACCCAAGGTCCTATCCGAAATAAAGCAGCTGGGAATTACCCACATTTGGTACACCGGTGTCATCGAACACGCTACGCAGACCGATTACAGCCGATACGGCATACGTCCGAACAACAAATATATCGTCAAAGGCAAAGCCGGTTCGCCATATGCCATCAGCGACTACTACGACATAGACCCCGATCTTGCCACCGACGTGCCCAACAGAATGGCCGAATTTGAAAGCCTTGTGACACGCACACACGAAGCAGGTATGAAAGTAATCATAGATTTCATTCCCAACCATGTAGCGCGTGAATATAACTCCGACAACAAACCCGAAGGCGTCGAAAACTTTGGCGAGCACGATAATACCGAAAAACAATTCGACCCGAATAACAACTTCTACTATATACCGCGACAACGTTTCTCGCCCCACTTTTATATAGGTCAAGACAGCCCCGAAGCATACTACGAGTTCCCAGCCAAGGCCACAGGCAATGACTATTTCGATGCTTACCCGGGTATCAATGATTGGTACGAAACGGTAAAACTCAATTACGGCATCGATTATTTAGCATGGCGACAACAGCACTTCGACCCGATACCTGACACATGGAAAAAGATGCGCGACATATTGCTTTTCTGGTGCAGTAAGGGAATAGACGCATTCCGTTGCGATATGGTACACATGGTACCGGTAGAGTTTTGGCATTGGGTTATCGACATTGTCAAACAACAATACCCCGACATATTATTTATTGCCGAAATATATGATCCCACCTTATACGAGTCGTACTTCAATTATGGAAAATTCGATTTCTTGTACGACAAAGTAGGATTATATGACAAACTGCGGGCAGTACAGTGCAACGAAGTATCGGCAGCACAAATATCATATTGTTGGCAAGCCCTCGACGGGCACATAGACCGCATGTTGAACTTCCTCGAAAATCACGACGAACAACGTTTCGCATCTATACAATATGCCGGCGACGCATCGAAAGTGTTGCCATCGCTCGTCGTTTCGTCCATGATGAGCAAATCGCCCTTCATGATATATTTCGGTCAGGAGTTAGGCGAACCGGCCGAGGATGCCGAAGGTTATAGCGGAAAAGACGGTCGGACTACCATATTCGACTATTGGAGCGTTCCCTCCGTAAGAGCTTGGTACAATAACGGGAAATGCAATATCATGCGACTCTCACCCGAACAACGCTCGCTGCGCAAATTATACAAGAAAGTGCTTACGTTATGCAACAAAGAGAAAGCCATATCGGAAGGTGCCTTTTATGACTTGATGTATGTCAACTTCGGGCACAGCAATTTCGACCCCCATCGCCAATATGCTTTCCTGCGGTATTACAACAACGAAGTATTGGTGATAATCGTCAATTTCGGACCATACAAAACGCAAGTCGCCACCTATATTCCCCAACATGCCATAGAAATGATGCAAATTGTTCCGGGCAGGTACATGGCAACCGAGTTATTGGAAAAAACGCACGACGAAAAAGATTTACAAGCCGATACGCCTTTTATTACCGAAGTAGACGGATACGGTGCCGTAATATGGAAAATAAAAGCTACGAAAAAAACATCATTGCCGGCCTCAAAAATATGACAATGATGCTACAATAAAAGAAAAACAAAACGTACCTTTGTAGCAAAATCAACCACAGCACACTTTCATTGCAACCATTATGTATCAAACTACTCCTTACAAGGTATTTTCGGGTACCAATTCACATTATCTTGCCGAAAAAATTTGCAGCAGTCTTGGATGCGAATTAGGGCAAATGAACATCCAGCACTTTGCCGATGGCGAATTTGCCGTATCTTTCGAAGAATCGATACGGGGATGCCAAGTATTTTTGATACAATCGACCTTTCCCAACTCCGACAATCTGATGGAGTTGCTGCTCATGGTCGATGCAGCCAAACGCGCTTCGGCAAAATCGATTGTTGCCGTCATACCTTATTTCGGATGGGCTCGCCAAGACAGAAAAGATAAGCCGCGTGTATCGATAGGGGCTAAGCTAATCGCCGATTTGCTGAGTGTGGCAGGTATCAACCGCCTCATCACAATGGACTTGCACGCCGACCAGATACAAGGCTTCTTCAATGTTCCGGTAGACCACCTCTACGCATCATCGGTATTTATCCCTTATATCGAGTCGCTCCACTTGCAAAAGATGGCTATCGCCACGCCCGACGTAGGTGGCTCGAAACGTGCCAGCACATACGCCAAGTATTTCAACGCACCGCTCGTATTGTGCCATAAAAAACGCAACAAACCCAACGAAGTGGCCGAAATGACAGTCATAGGCGAAGTTGAGGGACGAGACGTCATATTGATAGACGACATGGTAGACACAGCCGGCACGATAACGAAATCGGCCAATCTGATGATTGAACGCGGTGCCACCTCGGTAAGAGCCATTGCCAGCCATGCAGTCATGAGCGACCCTGCTTCGGAAAGAGTAGCTACCTCGCAACTGTGCGAAATGGTATTTACCGACAGTATTCCATATACCAAACATTGCGATAAAGTGCACATCATCACCATCGCCGACTTGTTTGCCGACACGATACGTCGTGTAAACTGTAACGAATCTATCTCGTCGCAATATTTGTTGTAACACATTATAAAAACATTCGCGAGGGGCTGTGGCAAAACGGAAATCATGCCACAGCCCCTCTTGTTTTATCACGATGCAACAATGTCGCACGACAACGGTGGTATTAAGATAGTCGAAACACAAAAACGAGGCACAAATAGAATGAATATTTGTTCAGAGTATTTTGCACGATACAAGTTAATGACTACTTTTGTAAGGGCATCCCTATTTATGCCAGCATCTGCCGCAGAAATTAAAGTATGATGCATTTATACAATACAACAACCAACACAGACAATAACGAATGGAAGAAGAGAAGAAACAACCGGTAGAACTCCCGGAAAATGCGTTCAGGGAGTTGAAAGAGGGTGAAGAGTACACCCCCATTATGTCGTCCGACAAAACCTACCCCGAGGTAAACGCATGGTCGGTATCGTGGGGTATTGTCATGGCCGTCATATTCTCGGCAGCAGCGGCATTTTTAGGATTAAAAGTAGGTCAGGTCTTTGAAGCCGCCATCCCTATCGCCATCATTGCAGTAGGTCTCTCAAACGGATTCAAACGAAAAAATTCTTTGGGAGAAAACGTCATTATCCAATCGATAGGAGCCTGCTCGGGCGTAATCGTGGCAGGAGCCATTTTTACCTTGCCTGCACTTTACATCCTGCAAGACCGTTATCCCGAAATCACCGTCAACTTCATGGAGGTATTCCTCAGCTCATTGTTGGGCGGTATTCTCGGCATTTTGTTTCTGATACCATTCCGCAAATATTTTGTCAAAGATATGCACGGTAAATATCCTTTCCCCGAGGCTACGGCAACAACGCAAGTACTCGTATCGGGCGAAAAGGCCGGCGACCAAGTGAAACCGCTCATAATAGCTGGTTTGATAGGCGGACTATATGACTTCTGCCTCTCGACTTTCGGATGGTGGAGCGAAGTACTCACGACCCGCATACTTCCCTTTGGCGAAACAATAGCCCAAAAAGCAAAAATGGTATTCACCGTCAACACAGGCGCAGCCGTTCTGGGTTTGGGTTATATCATCGGACTGAAATATTGCTTGATTATCTGTGCCGGCTCGCTTTTCGTATGGTTTGTCATCATACCTCTATTAGGTATGACCAGCATCGATTCTACCTTCCTTAGCGCACTCACACCCGAAGCTATTTTCAGCAACTACGCGCGCTACATCGGTATCGGCGGTATCGCAATGGCCGGCATTATTGGTATCGTGAAGTCGTGGGGTATCATTAAAGGTGCCATAGGTCTTGCCTCGAAAGAACTCACCAACAAAAGTAATGACAGTAAAGCACAAGTGATACGCACACAACGCGACATATCGATGAAAAACATCTCGATAAGTGTAATTTTTGCACTCATCCTCATTTTCTTGTTTTTCTATATAGGCGTAATACACAACTTTACACAAGCCTTGGTAGCATTTCTTGTAGTAACCGTCATAGCATTTCTATTCACCACTGTCGCTGCCAATGCCATAGCTATCGTAGGTAGCAACCCCGTATCGGGCATGACGCTGATGACTCTTATACTTGCCTCGGTTGCATTGGTTGCCATAGGCTTGAAAGGTACCAGCGGCATCGTGGCAGCTCTTGTCATAGGCGGCGTAGTATGTACGGCCTTGTCTATGGCCGGAGGTTTTGTAACCGACTTGAAAATAGGTTATTGGTTAGGCAGCACACCGGCCAAACAGGAAACATGGAAGTTCTTGGGTACTTTGGTTTCAGCAGCTACCGTAGGCGGTGTGATACTGATACTGAACAAGACATACGGATTTACCGGTGAGAATGCTTTGGTAGCTCCGCAAGCCAATGCCATGGCTGCCGTGATAGAGCCTCTCATGATGGGCGAAGGTGCTCCGTGGCTTCTCTACGGTGTAGGAGCCATCCTCGCATTGTTACTTAACATGTTGGGCGTTCCCGCCCTCGCCTTCTCGTTAGGTATGTTCATACCTTTGCAACTGAATACACCGCTCGTCATCGGCGGTCTCGTAAGCTGGTTTGTAGGCAGTCGTTCGAAAGACAACGCCCTCAACAAAGCACGCCTCGACAAAGGTACATTGTTGGCATCGGGATTTATTGCCGGTGGTGCACTGATGGGTGTAGTAAGCGCAGCCATACGCTACATCGGCTTTGAATATAGTTGCGAATGGAGCGACGTAATCAAACAATCGCTCGGATTGGTAATGTACTTGGCTATTATCGCCTACCTCACCATATCGAGTATGCAAGCCAAGAAACAATAAAATACAGCAGGGCATCGGAAAATAGAGATACAAATCTCCCGATGCCCTGCATTTCATATAACATGTTATAAGACCATTGCATAAAGATATATCTATAACTATGGATAACACGGAAAGACAGAAAATAATCGACCTCGTGAAACGCGAGGTTGTGCCGGCCATAGGCTGCACAGAACCTATCGCTGTGGCTCTGTGTGTAGCTCGCGCCACCGAAATTCTGGGATGTAAGCCAGAGAAAATAGAGGTTCTTCTAAGTGCCAACATTCTGAAAAATGCCATGGGTGTCGGTATTCCGGGTACAGGCATGATAGGTCTACCCATAGCCATTGCATTAGGAGCATTGATAGGCAAATCGGAATATCAGCTTGAAGTACTGCGCGATTGTACCCCCGAGGCCGTAGAAGAAGGGAAAAATATGATAGAGCAACACTGTATAGACATCAAGCTCAAAGATGACATTACAGAGAAGCTCTACATAGAAATTAATTGCAGTACAGGGTCGCATTGTGCGACAGCAATAATCGCAGGTAGCCACACCAACTTCGTATATACATCACGCGACAACGAAGTGTTATCGGACAACCGTACTTCCTCGGACGAACAGGAAACCGACGAAGATACAGGGCTTACCATGCGTAAGGTTTACGACTTCGCCACCACCGCGCCCATAGAAGAGATACGATTTATTCTCGATGCGGCACGTCTCAACAAAGCCGCGGCCGAATTTGCATTCAAAGGCGACTACGGGCACTCCTTAGGCAAAACTCTGAAAGGCAACCTCGAATATTCGATAATAGGTAACAACGTCTTTACCCATATCCTGTCATATACCTCGGCAGCCTGCGACGCCCGCATGGCAGGAGCCATGATACCGGTCATGAGCAACTCTGGCAGCGGCAACCAAGGCATCGCAGCCACCATGCCGGTAGTAATCTATGCCGAAGAACAAGGGAAAAGGGAAGAAGAACTGATACGAGCATTGATGTTGAGCCATCTGACGACGATATACATCAAGCAAAGTTTAGGACGCTTATCGGCGTTGTGCGGCTGTGTTGTCGCAACGACAGGGTCGAGTTGCGGTATTACCTACCTGATGGGGGGCGACTACGATAACATAACGTATGCCGTAAAAAACATGATTGCCAATCTGACCGGTATGATATGCGATGGCGCCAAACCGAGCTGTGCTTTGAAAATTACGGGAAGCGTATCGACCTGTATTCTCTCGGCCTTATTGGCCATAGAAGGCCGATACGTCACTTCGCTGGAAGGTATCATAGAAGACGACGTAGACCGCTGCATACACAACCTTACGCGCATAGGTTCGCAAGGCATGAACGAGACCGACCGCTGTGTGCTCGACATCATGACCCACAAGAAATAGGCGGAACAACAGAAGAGCGCAACCCATCGCAATGCTGTCAGTAGAATGCCGACTGACGCAGTACGACAAGGAAAGGCATAAAATACGGGGCTGTGACCGGATTTCCAATCCTCACAGCCCCGCACTATATTTTATGAATATCAATATACGGCTACTTTCTTATCGCCCAAGAGATAGATACCTCGCGGCAAAGCAATCTCGGTCGTACCAGATTTTACCTTAACGGCTTTCACCAAAACGCCATTTGTGCCATATATCGACAAAGTACAAGCTGCATCGGCTTCGACAACGACAACACCGGCCTTTGACCATACTTTCAGACCGTCGTTCTGTACCTTTTGCACAGCATCCAATATATTCCAGCCGCTTATGACATCATTAACTTCCGTCGATGTCGATACAGATGCCGAACGATTACCTTCATACGACTCCCATGCGTACCCGTTCCAATATTTATATTGTACATCTACAACATCGGTAAGTGTATAAGAGAATGTTCCATCACCGTTATCGGTCATTGCAATAGCATCTTCGGTACTCCAACCTTGGAATGAACCTACGATGAAGCACTCCGTTGTACCGGCAGGTACAGTAACCGTGAAATGAATATCACCCGCCTGTGCTTCGGGCTCATAAACCATAGCCCAACGAGCTACTACGTCGCTGGGAGTATAAGTACGATTATTTACGGGTGTACCCTCGGCCGTGAGTTCTTCGTATGCCCAGTCGGGACCGCTGCAATATTTATAACCATCGGCCTCGGTAGCATCACCCATCGTAATGGTATAATGCGTATCATCGATGCGCACCATCTCTTGATGCAGCCATCCCGTCATATCGCCAGCAATATAACATGTTTTCGTACCCTCGGGAACAGTCACTGTGTAAATAAGCCCGTTGCCGGGATTGGGATTATATATGGCAGCCCAATTTACCACAACATCCGATTCGCTATATGTTCTATTGCCTAACTCAGAACCATCGGCGGCTTTCTCTACGTATGCCCAATCGGGACCGCTGCTGTATTTATAACTGTCGGCTTCGGTAGCATCTGGCAAATCTATGGTATAATGCAGCGCATCTACCTGTTGCATCTCGGTAAAAGACCAATCGTTCATATCGCCAGCAATATAGCAGGCTTGCGTACCGGCGGGAACGGTAACATTATAGGTAAGAGCCGATGCACTCATCGCAACGACACACCCCAAAGAAAGTAGTAATGTTTTTTTCATGTGCTTAAAATTTTAAGATTATCATACCACAAATGTATTTTATATATACCGATTATTGTACTATTATATCGTCTTTTAAGCCACAAATTATGTGCAAACGTTTGCCTTACATATATCAACTGCAAATCGGGATAAAACGCAGCTTTTATTGAGATGAAACATCCGTTTAAGAAAAATCCGTAATTTTGCGGCCGAAAAATGAAACACTATATGAAGACAAATACACGAAATAGTACTACATTTCTGCTTATTACCTTAGGCATGGCATCGGCCATGGGGCCCTTTGTCACCGATTTCTACCTACCAGCATTGCCCCAACTCACCACTGTTTTTTCGACCACTTCATCGGCCATACAGATGAGTCTGACCCTATGCCTGATAGGACTTGCCATCGGACAGTTGTTTATAGGTCCTATAAGTGATAAATATGGGCGTAAGATGCCGTTAATCGTATCGATGATTATATTCAGCTTGGCTACATTATGCTGCCTTTTTACGACCAATATCTACATATTCCTCGTTTGTCGTTTCTTGCAAGGCTTGTCGGGAGCGGGAGGCATCGTCATCTCCAAATCGGTAGCCTCCGACCTTCATACAGGCAAAGAGCTGGTACATTTCTTTGCCGTATTGGGATGCGTGCAAGGTATTGCACCCATCTGCGCCCCATTCTTAGGCGGACTATTGCTGAGTATTTCCGATTGGCAAGGTATCTTCTACTCACTTTTCGGTATAGGCGTCATTCTATCGCTGATATTTATACCCTTCCACGAATCCCTTCCCGAAGAACGCAGGCAAAAAGGGAATATATACAGCGGCTTGAAACACTATAAAACATTTTTTACCCATAAGAAATTTATGGTATATGTCGCCATTCTCACCCTCGCACAAGGCATTCTCTTTATTTATATATCTTCATCGACCTTTATTTTCCAACAAATCTACGGGCTCAGCGCTCTGCTATACGGCGTATGCTTCGGGCTCAATTCGCTTGCCATCATGGCCGGCAGCTTGTTTGCCGGACGCATCGGCGACCCGGAACGCGCCCTCAACTTAGGCGAACGAGGTGCCTTCGTTGCCGTCATTGCCACTGCCGCATGTATAGCCACGAAACTGCCCTTTGTCTTCATCGAGCTGTCTATATGGGCTATGCTGTTTTTTATGGGTATTATTTTTACAATGGCTACGACGCTGGCACTCGATTTGGAACGCAACAATGCAGGTAGTGCGTCGGCACTTATCGGCTTCTTTTCGTTTTTGGCAGGAGGTATCGCCGCACCTATCACCGGTATAGGCAACATGATGTATTCTACGGCATGCTTACTTGCCGTTTTCGGCCTGCTGTTGCTTTGGGCAGGACATTACCGCCGTCAGATGCGGGCATGAAACGCACAACCATAGCGCTCACTGACGGCAACGGTTTCGCCGTATCATTCCACTGTCATCGTATCGTATGCAAAGGCAACGTTGGGTGGCAGTAAGGTCGACACATCACTGTGCCGTCCCATTTGGTGGCTCATGTGCGTGAGATAAGCACGGCGAGGCGACAATCGTTCGATGAGCGCAAGAGCCTCGTCGAGCGACTGATGCGAAAGGTGAGGCGTGCGACGCAGCGCATTGATTACCAATACATCGAGACCTTCGAGCTGCCGTATCGTTGCTTCGGGCAACGTAAGACAGTCAGTTATATATGCCACATCGCCTATACGGAAGCCCATGATAGGCAGTTTATAGTGCATTACCTGCAACGGCATTATCTCTACCTGCCCCACTCGGAAGGGTACATAGGGATTGATAGGCCGCATCTCAAAACGGGGAACACCGGGATAGAGATGCTCTTTGAAACAATAGGGTATGCGGGCTTTTATATCGTCTATTACCGACTGCTCGGCATAGATAGGGAGGGGCTTTTCTATGCAATACGGACGCAAATCGTCCAAACCGCCGCAATGGTCGTAATGGCTGTGTGTCACCAACAAGGCGTCGATACGTGCAATGTGAGAGCGCAATGCCTGACAACGGAAGTCGGGACCGCAATCTATCAATATATTGCATTGGTCGACCGTCACCAACACCGACGCCCTGAGCCGTTTGTCGCGGACATCGGCACTGGAACACACCTCGCATGAGCAATTTACTTGCGGCACGCCGGTAGAAGTGCCCGTTCCCAAAAATTCTATTCGTATCATCTTTAATTCTGTCAGCCTATATAATTCACTTCGGGTTTTATCGTTATCCGGTAAGTTTCCCATACCGAACGGGCAATATCGGCAGCAAGTGCAGCTACATCATCAGCCGTTGCGCTGCCTGTATTGACAATGACAAGGCACTGCTGCGGATATACCATTGCCCCGCCGCGCGACTTGCCTTTCCATCCCAATCGGTCGATAAGCCAACCGGCAGGCACTTTCACGGTAGTCTCATCGACGGGATAATGGGGCATATCGGGATAACGGCGCAACAATTCGTCATACCGACTGCGCGATATGACGGGATTGACAAAGAAACTGCCGGCACTGCCCAACTCGTTTGTTTCAGGCAACTTGCGACGACGTATCTCTATAACGGCATCGCGTACCGATTGCAAGGTAGGATTTTCGCCCACAGCCTGCTGTAAATTGCCGTAATCGAGACGGAAAAGCGGCCGACGACTCAACTTGTATGTCACGGAGGTAATAATGTACCTGCCCCGTAATGATTGCTTGAATATGCTGTCGCGATATCCATAGGCACACTCATCGAGCAAGAATTTATGCACACAGCCAGTCATTACATCTACGGCCTCAACACAGCTTATCACATCGCAGACCTCCACACCGTATGCACCTATGTTCTGCACGGCACTTGCTCCCACTTCACCGGGGATGTACGACAAATTCTCTACCCCGCTCCATCCCGAGGCTACACAATATGCTACGAAATCGTCCCAAACAACCCCGCTTCCGGCGCGCACCAGCACGTTATCGGCATCTTGCTCCACAAGCTCCACGCCGCCTATGGCCGAGTGCAACAATACTCCTCGATAATCGTGTAAAAAAAGCAAATTACTGCCTTGTCCTATGGGCATAAAGTCCACATTCCGGCTACGCAAGTCGTTCAACAATGCTTGCAACGCCTCGACAGAACCATACTCTTGCCATCCCATCGCCCGGGTAGGGATACCAAATGTGTGACGTTTTGTAATATCTATATAACAGCCTGCGGCCGATTGGTTATCCATAATTACGTTGCATTTTATTGACGGAAAGCATCGAGCAAACCATCGGAAAACAACAAATAAGTGCCTGTATTATAAATCCATTGCTCTTTCAGTCCACTATATGTGGGTATCTTCACGACCTCCGAGGGTAGTCCCAAGGCAAGACGGCACTCCTCTTTGGTCATCCCCGTAATGACTTTCCCATTTGTAATGGCTTCCCAAGCCTCATCACCGATATTTTCGTATTTTGTGCGTGGGTCGGTAAAAGAGAAAAGACGGTCGAATGTAAGTATCTGCGTGTACGACGAACTCTTGACCGACATAAATACCTTTCCTTTGTTACCACGTTCGTCCACAAACGAAACGGCCAACGGCAATACGCTGTTGCCCGGCGAAACAGCGGTAACCGTAACAGGTACCAACTTGCGCGAAGTAAACAGCTTGTCGTTTTCGTCATACCATTGGTTGGTAAGAATATAGAGTTGCTTGCCTATAAATAATCCGCGAGCCGTGGCTACCTCATCCCAATCGACAAATGAAGGAATCAGAGGCGTATATTCCATTGCGACTATTTCGTCTAACGACTTACCCGTTGCATACGTATATATAGAGCTGTCGCATCGGAACACGAGCGTGACAAGGTTTTTATTGCCATAGAGATTTTCTTCCCTATATCCTTCATACACAAAAGTTTTCCCTTTGAGCCCGGTTACCGACAGCGAAGCATTCTCTTCGGGACGCAATACGGGCGACAAAGCATCATCGACATAGGCAAAAGCCTTACCCGGCAACCAAGTCTGGCAACCTTGTTTCACGAAATTGTTCTCCATGACAAGCTCTTCTTCGCGTTTTTCTATTTTCTCCACCACGGCATCGTTTATCTTGGGTGTAAACTCGGTTGCCGTGTAACACGATGGGAGCATTGCACAAAAAGCATACAAAAGCGACTGTATAAGTAACTTACGCATTGAGTTGACTTTTAGCTGCTTACATACAGCTTGTTTCCGATATGAATGAGCGTGTAAAATTAGTAATAATTTGCCAAACCTTGAAATACAATAATCTTCAAAAAAGAGCGACACGGTATCGCCGTTCACAAATTATATCGTATCTTTACCTCGCAAAAACAGAAGAGAGGAAAAGGAAAGTCCCCTCCCTCGGCTATAACGGATAAATTGCCCCTATGAAAAGCAACAACATAACACGACAAACAGCATTCAGGTTCCGCCGATGGAGCCGTCACCGTTATGCCGTGTTTTGCAGCATAGGACATTACGTCAATATAGGCCGATTATCGAACCGCATCGCCGATGCCTCTACACACAAAATCAAGAAGAACTTTTCGCATATTATTCTTCATGCCTCCCGTGAAGAGGAGACCTCCTCAAAAGAGTTTACCGACACCTCTCCCATTCCGGAACTTACCGAATGCCTTATCACCCTGCCGGTTCTCTCTTCCGAGACTTGCCGAGGGGGCAAACGACATCGGTATATTACCTATCCGACCTTATTACCCGACAAAGAGCTCCGGCGGACAAGCGTCGGTGCATTACTCACGTCACCGGCCGCAACATATCATAGCATTACTTGCATAAACACATCGCCCCGATGTTTTGAATTTTTCTACGCATTTTCTCCGTTACAGATGCGCAGTCGCACGATTCATTCCTTCGCAAAGGCCGACAGGAACAGCCATAACTATACTATTCATATACCCAAAATTTCATTATATGACAATCAACTCATTCGATGCCGCTCATTTGTGGCATCCTTATACATCGGCTTTACACCCGTTGCCGACATACATGGTAAAACGTGCCGAAGGCGTATATATAGAACTCGAAGAGGGTAAACGCCTCATCGATGGCATGTCGTCGTGGTGGGCTGCCATACACGGATATAACCATCCCGTACTCAACGAAGCCGCCTCGCGACAACTGAAAGAGATGTCGCATGTCATGTTCGGCGGCCTCACCCATCGCCCTGCCATAGAATTGGGCGAGCTGTTGCTCTCTATCGTTCCCGACAATATGCAGCACATATTCTATTGCGACTCAGGGTCGGTATCGGTAGAGGTTGCCATAAAAATGGCTCTGCAATACCACTATTCACAAGGCAACCGCACCCGCGACAACCTCCTGACCATACGCCGAGGATACCACGGCGACACATGGAATGCCATGTCGGTATGCGACCCTGTCACCGGAATGCACTCTATTTTCGGCGGGACATTGCCAAAACGATACTTCATCGACACGCCTGCGTGCCGGTATAGCGACGAATGGAACGAACATTGCACCGACGAGATTGCCGAAGCGATGGAACGGTTGCATACCTCGCTTGCTGCTGTCATCTTAGAACCCGTCGTACAAGGTGCCGGAGGCATGTATTTCTATCATCCGCAATTTCTTCAAACAGTGCGCCGATTGTGCGACCGCTATGGCGTACTGCTGATATTCGACGAAATAGCAACCGGATTCGGACGTACCGGGAAGCTCTTTGCTTGGGAACATGCCGGGGTAAAACCCGACATTATGTGCATAGGCAAAGCTATCACGGGAGGATATATGACCTTGGCCGCCACCCTCGCCACACACGATGTAGCCACCGCTCTCTCTGAGGGTGAACCGGGGGTATTCATGCACGGACCTACATTTATGGGCAATCCTTTGGCGTGTGCCGTGGCGGTGGCTTCTACCCGGCTGCTCCTTTCGGTCAATTGGCAAAAGCGCGTAACCGAAATAGAACAGCAACTGAAACGCGAACTGGCTCCCGCAGCCGCTTTACCGCAAGTGGCCGAAGTGAGGGTTTTGGGTGCCATAGGAGTGATAGAGATGAAACAGCCCGTAAACATGGCCGTGATACAACGGCAATTTGTAGAACAGGGCGTGTGGGTGCGTCCTTTCGGCAAATTGGTATATGTCATGCCGCCCTATATCATCACACCGCAACAACTATCGCAACTCACGGCAGCCCTGCTCGCCGTAGTAGAAAAGCAGCCTCTATGAAATCATACAGCGAAGCATTAGAAGAATTACGCCGCAACGGCAGGTTGCGACAACTCACTGAAACCGAAAGCGGCAAAAGTCATATCGTACGCGACGGAATGCCCATGCTCAACTTGTCGTCGAACGACTACCTCGGCATTGCTCAGGAAGAGTCGCTATGGCGCGCATTCTTAGAAGAGACACCTCCCGAAAGATTGCTCCCTTCGGCTGCATCGAGCCGATTGCTCACAGGAAATCATCCGGCATATACCCGACTGGAAGAACTGTTGACACAACTGTATGACCGCCCCGCAGCTCTTGTTTTCAACAGCGGCTACCATGCCAACAGCGGCATACTGCCGGCCATTGCCGACAACCGTACCCTCATTCTTGCCGACAAACTGATTCATGCCAGCCTCATCGACGGATTGCATCTCGGGCACGCGCCCTACATACGCTACCGTCATAATGACTACCAACACCTCGAAGCATTGCTGCGTGAGAAAGCACACAACTTCGACACGGTAATTATAGCAACAGAAAGCATATTCAGCATGGACGGCGACATTTGCGATCTGCCGCGACTGATTGCCTTGAAACGAGAATTCCCCAACGTCATGTTATACGTCGACGAAGCGCATGCCATCGGCGTAAGAGGGCAACACGGATTGGGACTGTGCGAGGAGTACGATTGTATAGCCAATATAGATATGCTCGTGGTCACTTTCGGCAAAGCAATAGCCTCGGTAGGAGCAGCATTGTTATGCAACCGCGATATAAAAGAGTGGCTTGTCAACACGATGCGACCCTTTATCTTCACGACTGCCTTACCTCCTATCAACGTGGAATGGACATACTATGTGCTGTCGCACCTCGATGCCATGAACGACAAACGCCGATATTTGGCCGCCATAGCACAAAGGGTAAACGATGCCATAACCCGTTGCAAAGGCGAGACCGGCAGTCGCAGCCATATTGTACCTTACATCATCGGGGATGCCGCCGAAGCACAAGCCGAAGCTGTCAGGATGCAACGTCTCGGCTTCTACCTGATGCCCGTAAGGCCGCCCACCGTACCGGCCGGCACATCACGATTGCGCATATCGCTGCATGCTGCCTGTCATAACGCTGACATAGAAAGACTTATTGCTGCGCTGACACAAAGGGACGAAGTATGAAAAGAGAATATATCATACGCAACGGGAACAGGCGCCTCTTGCTCTTTTGGGCTGGTTGGGGTGCCGACAAGCGACCTTTCGAAGCACTACGCAACGTACTGCACCGGCAAGATTGTTGCATCTGTTACGACTATTCCGCTCCGCCGCAACCCGACGAGATAGCCGAGTGGCAACAATATGACGAAATAGAGTTATATGCATGGTCGTTTGGCGTGTGGGCTGCCTCTGAATGGTTACAATCGAGTACGCTGCCCATCACACGCGCCACGGCTATCAACGGCACGCCTTTCGGTATAGACGACACGCGGGGCATTGCCCGCAATCTATTTGATGCCACCCTGTCCCGACTGGATGATGTGACGTTAGAAAAATTCGACCGCCGCATGTGCGACGACAATATCACTCTGCAAAATTATAGGCTTGTTCATCCGGCAAGAGACATCACGACACTAAAACAGGAGTTGCAGGCTCTGAAACAATTCATCGGCAACTCACAGATAAGCAGATTCGCTTGGTCGAGAGCCATTATAGGCATTCGCGACCGCATATTCCCACCCCAAGGACAAATACAAGCGTGGAAAGAATATGGCACGCCCGTCATCATGGAAGAGATAGCGCACTACACCGACTTTGCCAGCCTCATAGCCAACGATATGATTGATAAACAAAAGGTGGCAAAACATTTCAACCGCGCAGTCGAAAGCTACGATGCGGCAGCCATAGTACAACGTGATATGGCACAGCGGTTATTGTCGCTCCTGCCCGAAGATTTCGAGGCACACCACATTTTGGAGATAGGATGCGGCACAGGACTACTCACCACACTGCTATCGCAACGTTTTGCTGCGGCTCGCTTTACGGTCAACGACCTATGCCCTACCATGTGCAACAGGACTGCACGACCCATTGCCCTCCGCACGACCTGCATAGCAGGCGATGCCGAACGGCTAGACTTTCCCGATAGGTACAGACTGATAGCATCGGCCGCAACCATACAATGGTTTAGCGACCTGCCGAACTTTTTGTCACGCATAGAGGCATCGCTCGACGACAGGGGAATGATGCTGTTCTCTACCTTCGGCGGCGACAACCTCAAAGAGTTGCGCCGCACCACGGGCAAAGGACTACCCTATTTCTCGGGCGAAATGTTACAAGAGTTGTTCGAGCGCCACTATACCGACGTAACGGTCGTTGAAGAGAGACACACGCTCGTTTTCGACTCTCCCATAGAGGTCTTGCGGCACATGCAACAAACAGGAGCCAACGGACTTGCCGGAGCTCACTTCTCGCTGCGCCGCTTCTCGGAACAATACCGCACGCTTTATACCACCGACAACGGCGGTGTAAGCCTCACATACCACCCTATATATATAACTGCACATAAAAAACACAACGTATGAAAGGAGTATATTTCATTACCGGCATCGACACCAACATAGGCAAAAGTTATGCCACCGGATGGCTTGCCCGTGAGTTGATGCAACGCAACGTCAAAGTAATCACGCAAAAACTGATACAGACCGGCAACGACTCTATATCGGAAGATATCGCACTGCATCGCCGCATCATGCATGTGCCGCAACTTTTTCCCGAAGATTGGGAACAGCTTACCTACCCCATTATATATACCTACCCTGCCTCACCTCACTTGGCTGCCGAGATAGACCACTACACAACAGACATGAGTGTCGCCACCAAAGCTACCAAAGTATTGGCTGCGCGATACGATGTTGTGCTGCTCGAAGGCGCAGGAGGCCCTATGGTACCGCTCACACGCGACCTGCTTACCATCGACTATGTTGCCGGACAAGGCTATCCCGTGATACTTGTCACATCGGGTCGATTGGGCAGCATCAACCACACGTTGCTCAGTATCGAAGCAATTACCCGTCGCGGTTTGCAGTTGCATAGTGTCATATACAACCGATACCCATCGACCGATACCTTGATAGAAAACGACACCGTAGAGTATCTGCACAACTTCCTCGCCGAAAACTACCCCGACACGTTGTTTTTAGAAATGCCCGAAATTATTTTACCCAACGATAAATAACTTCGGGAGAGCGAACAAGATGCGGCATGGCAAAAAGTTCAAGCATGCTCGACTTTCTGCCCTCGTCTTTTGCTATCTTTCGATAAGATTGGATACGGCTCGGCTGAGTCAATTCCGAAAACTCCGTTTTCGTTTGCCTCGGCTCTCGCCTTTCACTATCTTTCGATAAAATAGGATGCGGCTCGGCTGAGTCAATTCCGAAAACTCCGTTTTCGTTTGCCTCGGCTCTCGCCTTTCACTATCTTTGCCCGACGAACTGCAAAACCATAACTTTGCTCTATCATGAAGAGATATTTCACCATTACAACTATCTTTTGTCTCTTTCTACTGCAAGCATGCGAGCAACAACCGGCATCGCGTCCTGCCGACGAAGAGATAAACTATGCCGATGCAGCTTGTTGGTACAACGGCGATGCCTTAACAAGCGACAAAAAAACGGATATTTTCTACGTAGTACCTACCTGTATATGGGACTATACCGATAGCAACGGCGTATTGCATCACCACATGGATATTTTCGACAAGGGACAACGCGACCTCGTAGACCCGTCGATAGAACTTGCCCGTTGCGTGCTGAGCGACAGTTGCAACTTCTACGCCCCTTATTACCGACAAATAAGCATGGATAGCTGGCTTACTCTCGACACGGCACTGATAGAACAGCGGTTCGAACTTGCATACCACGATGTGACAGAGGCTTTCCGATATTATCTGCAACACTACAACGACGGACGTCCCTTTATTCTCGCAGGGCACAGTCAAGGGGCAAAAGCCATCATAGAGTTACTGAAACACGAACTTACTGAGACAACATACCGACAGCTGGTAGCTGCATACGCCATAGGATACACCATCGACAATGAGGAGATAGAAACATATCCCTATTTGCGTCCGGCACAACAAGCTGCCGATATAGGCGTCACCATCCATTTCAACAGCGTGACGCGACCCGATGCCGTATCGCCGCTCTTTACCAGAAACAAGGTTTGCATCAACCCTATCAACTGGACGACCGATGCCACACCGGCCGAATCGTATCAAGGATTCACCGCCACGATAGATACCACGATACATACCATTATCGTAGAAGGTGTAGACGAAACGGCCTACTACATCCCGAGTGTTGCAACGTTGTTGCCACAAGGCAACTTGCACGTATATGAATTTAATCTCTACGAAAACAACCTCCGAGACAACATCGCACAACGTATAGAGTCATACTTCCGTACGCATAACGACCGAGAAGCTCCATGAACAGAAGATACGATAACTTACTTTTCGACTTAGACGGTACACTGACCGACCCGGCCGAAGGCATTACGCGCTCGGTAGCCTACGCCTTGCAAAAGTTCGGTATCGACGTTTCCGATATGAAACAGTTATACTACTTTATAGGGCCACCGTTGGACGACTCTTTCAAGATGTTTTACGGGTTCGACAACGAGCAGGCACAACAAGCAGTACGCTACTACCGGGAGAGATTCGCCACTCGCGGGTGGCTCGAAAACAAGGTTTACGACGGCATTCCCGACTTGCTCGAATCTCTGAAAAAAGCGGGCTACCGTCTCATGGTAGCCACATCGAAACCGACACCTTTCGCCACGCGCATTTTGGAACACTTCGGACTATCGGCATACTTCGATTTCATAGCAGGAAGCGGACTGAACGGCGAACGCCACGATAAAATCGATGTAATAAATTACGCGCTGGATTGTTGCCACATCACCAAACGTACTCGCACGGCTATGATAGGAGACCGCAGACACGATGCCGACGGTGCCCGACTGGCCGGTATAGCGTGTATAGGTGTTCTCTACGGATATGGCGACCGCACCGAATTAGGAAATGCCGGGGTACATTACATGGCATCTTCGGTAAATGAACTGAAAAAGATATTGTGCCCCGACGCAGAGCAAACCTGAACAAATATAAAACACAAAACGGTCAGAATATGTCGGCACGATAATCTACCAACCATACATCACCTTTCTTCACCATATTGAGCAACATTTTCAAAGCCTCGTGTTCCTTACCACGTCGGTCTTTCACAAGCACTTTTCCTTGCACGATATTGGTGGTATCGTCGGGCATAAGTATCTGCGCGTGAGTTACCTTAAAGCGGGCTGTTCCTGTGCGCAACTCTTCATTCTGACTACCCACCCACTCGGCAAAAAGCTCAATCTCGGCAGCCGACGACGGTGTAGAAAGCAGACACGCCTCATCGAAACGGGCATGAATCATATCATCGGCAAACTCTTTCGCCACCCGTAGCGGCTCATTCTCCACCGTTTCCTGCCGTACAAACCACAAACATGGCAAAGCAATGGCTATCAATGCCAAGGTCAATTTTATAGCCATAATCTGCCGACGACGGCGTTTTCGCAAACTTGTTTTCTTCTTTTTCTTTTTTACCATACCGGGCACAAACTTACGAAAAGGAAGCCACAATCGCGTCCCTGCCGATGCAAAGAAATGTTACACGACATCGCTATCTTTCATGATATACGGCAACGCTTGTGTCAAAGCAACATCGTATTCGGGAGCCTCTATGTAATCTTGTGACAACTTCGGGCGCAATGCTTCGTATTTGGCACATAACGCATCGTATGAACGTATATCGTAGTGTATCATACGATTACGATAATCACCTTTCAATGCTATATTTTCTTCTATTTCTTCTTGTTCGGCAGCCGTGACAGGACGATACCCCAACAAAAGCTCCTCGACATTCCAACGATTATGTTCTACGGCCGAAAGGAAAGCCGTCTCCTCGGGCGTCAAACACTTTATTTCATCACATATAGGGTCACTATATCCGATAGACCGCAACTTGGAAGGTATGGAGTTGGCATTGTATATATTAGACCATTTTTTCTGTACCGATAATTTGGTATTCCATTTTCCATCGAGCTCACTAACCGGGAATGTTACAGGTATATTTCGGGTAGAGTAATAATAATCATATACATAATTAACTCGTTTTGCATATTTCATATAATCATACCTTACATCGAAACACTCGTTCTCCATGCCAAAGGGCAAAAGACCTGCATATCGTGATGTACTATTATTAGCTATATCCTTCTTATCGTAAAAGCCCGCAGTCATCAACAGAGTAGTCGCACTTTCGCGTTGAAATACCCACACAGGGATTTTGTTACGATATATCGCATCGGGCAAATAAAGCGATGCGGCAAGGCTCTCGCGTTGACGATTGAAACACACAGCCACCGTTAACAAGTCATGAGGCTTATTGCTCCATGCCGTCAACATGTCTTGCACGGCTGGCGATTCAAAGCGCCCATTGATAAATTGCCACTCTATATCGATATAATCTTTATAATCTTGACCTAAGTGTGCATAATTATTCGACGGCTCTTGCCGATACTCTTTACCCGTTATGCTATCTATATAACGACTATGGGACTGCTCGAAAAGCACTTTATAACGTCCTTTGAAAAATGCCATTTCTTGCTCCATATTGGCATCGATAAGAGTAATGAGAGTTTTACGACTCTTATCACGTACAAAGTTAGGATAATGTGCTACATGTGCAGTCTCTATTGCAAGAGCCACCCCCATGCGACTCATACCTACAATAACAAGATGTACGCGACAAGGAGAATTGTAACTCAATGGCTCTCGGTCGAGCGATGGATAATGAAGGGTCTCATCATTATTATGCCCTGCAACCAATACCTTTTGTGCCCAAGTTTCGTAGTAATTGAAAGGACGTAAATCGATATATGTTTTAAGCCATTGTGGAATATCGGCCGACTGCATAACCGTAAATGAAGCCTGATATTCCAACAACAAATTACATTTCAATGTTTTTTTTGCTCTACAACGCCGCCAACACAATCTTTCATACCAATTTTTCAAACATTCACCCAACTTGAAAAGCGCATCTATATTGAGAGAGTCATGCGCCGGTTCTTCTTGTCCATAACTATTCGGTTCACCAAGAATAAACACTTCGCGAGCCTGCGGTAAACTGAGATTTCGCAGAGAATCGGTAGCAATGCGACTCCCAAAGACGACAACTACACGCTTGAACTGTTTAGAGGTTAGTTCCGAGCGCAGTTTCATCCGTACTGTGTTTACATCACCGGCCGTTTGCAACAAGATATCACACCCTGCATATTTCTGTTTTGCCTCACATATTTGCTTTATAAGACCCGGAACCATATTATCGAAGCCAAGTATAACCACATGCCCGTACATACGATAATATATCAATCCGTTGCGCACACGTTCTACCCGACGTTCTATAATATTAGAAAATGTAGAGATAAGCAGACCTGTCATAAATAAAGAGCCTATCAAACTTATTATCATCGCCACCCAACGCGCATCGTCGTGCGCAAGATGCTGATTACCGGGATCGACAAAATGATAATATACTGTCCAGCCAAAGGAATTGGAGCTGTCACAGACATTTTCAGACGTTGCACCAACAACCGTAGGCTTCGTGGGATTTTCATCTAACAACCGATTGGAATCTCCTTGCAGCGACACCTCGGCGATACCGAATAATATCCCGAATATAATGGCTACGGCAACAAAAAGAACTCCAATTTGCGAAAAAAAGCCGCTCGTTAAGACGCGGTCTAACGGACGTAGCACCCATTTATTCCACCAATGGCATATCCTTTCCCAAACTGAACCGGCAGCCCATATCACTTGGCAAAAAACGTCATATATCTTCTGCATATTGTTTAGAAATTTCAAAGCCCAACTTCCGTATCAATTTCAACGTCTCCATGGCAGTATGACGGTCATACTCTTTTTCACTCTCGGTCAATTCATCATAAGGCACTAATCCGGGATGCTTTTTAAGTGTATCATCACGACGTTCACCATACGTCCAGCCCTCGGCCATACGACCGGCAGCCCACACCTCATGTACGTTGCGAGCTATCTGTTCAGTCAGTTCGGTCAATGAATCGGGCAATTCCACCCCACTCGTATCTATTGGTTGCGGTACATATATGTTTTTATTTTGCTTTGCCATAATTACGATTTACAATTTTGACATAGAATATAATTCTTCTCCTCATTAAAATATTTTCAAAAATATAAACTTTTTTCCTCTTTAACAACGGATAAAAGAAAAAAGGCCTATGCCTCTTATCTCATCTGTGTGTTGTGCCTTACACTATCAGAAATTTCAACGACTCTATGCCGGCACAAAATTCCCAATATTTTTACGAAGAATTAAGGCATCGCAAGCCGAAAACCATACCCGACTCCTCATATTTACAGGAAATAGAGCAGGAGACTGCTATTAAAAACAAAAATATTGTTTTTCTCTTCGCATTGCACTCGCCTTGTATTATCTTTGCGCAGAAATATTTAATAATAAAGTATGGAAGATACCCAACTGTTACAAACCATCATCGAAGGGATACAAGAAAAAAAAGGACACGACATTACCACAGTAGATCTCACCAATATCGAATCAGCATCGACTCGCTATTTCGTCATTTGTCAAGGCAACTCATCATCGCAAGTAGAGGCCATAGCCGACAGCGTACGCGAATACACTCGCAAACAAACCGGTGTAAAACCTTACGGATACGAAGGCTACCGCAACGCACAATGGATTATCATAGACTACGGCACTATCTTCGTACATATTTTCCTCCCCGAGGCTCGTAACTTCTATCGCCTCGAACAATTATGGAACGATGCCAAATTGACAGCTATCGCCGATATGGAATAGTTTTTGCTGTAAATATGACTAACAGCAATTTTTGCATGCAATACAATGAATAATAATAGCAATAACAAAAAGAATTTTTTTCGCTTCAATCTAGCGTGGCTTTATATAAGCATCGGATTAGGATTGGTAGCTATATACTATCTCAACAATAATTCGGTATCGAAAGAAGTAAACTGGACTGAATTTGAAAAGGTTGCTCGCGAAGGCGGTATCAAGAAACTCGTCATTTTCACCAAAAAAGATTATGCCGAAGCATTTCTTACCGACTCGGCAGCCATAGCCATCTATGGCGATAAATTCAACCCTAAAAATGGCACGGCAACCATCACGACCAACATACCGTCGAGCGACAGTTTCTCTGAAACATTGCAACGTTGGGAGAAGGATTTCGGATTTTCGGCCGATGTCACCTACGAAAAGAGCAGCGATATAGGCGCTATTTTATGGTCGATAGGTCCTATCGTCTTGTTTATTGTCTTTTGGTTTATCATGATGCGACGCATGTCTAACCCCGGCAGCGGCGGTGGTGGAGGCGGTGTTTTCAGCGTAGGCAAATCAAAAGCACAACTCTACGAAAAAGGCGATACACGCGTCACCTTTAACGATGTAGCCGGATTGTCGGAAGCCAAGCAAGAGGTAGAAGAGATAGTAGAATTTCTGAAAAACCCGAAACGATATACCGACCTCGGCGGTAAAATACCCAAAGGCGCTTTATTGGTAGGACCTCCGGGAACGGGTAAAACATTATTGGCAAAAGCCGTGGCCGGCGAAGCCGACGTACCATTCTTCTCGTTGTCTGGTTCCGACTTTGTGGAGATGTTTGTTGGCGTGGGTGCCTCGCGTGTACGCGACCTTTTCCGCCAAGCCAAAGAGAAAGCTCCTTGCATCATATTCATAGACGAAATCGACGCCGTGGGGCGCGCTCGCGGTAAAAATCCCAATATGGGAGCAAATGACGAACGGGAAAATACCCTCAACCAATTATTGACAGAGATGGACGGTTTCGGGTCGAACAGCGGTGTCATCATACTCGCTGCCACCAACCGTGCCGACATCTTGGACAAAGCCTTGTTGCGTGCCGGCCGCTTCGACCGACAAATCTATGTGGAATTGCCCGACCTCAACGACCGCAAGGCTATATTCTACGTTCACTTGCGCAATGTCAAGATAGACGAATCGGTTGACGTTGACCTCCTTGCACGCCAAACCCCGGGATTCTCGGGCGCCGATATTGCCAACGTATGCAACGAAGCCGCACTCATCGCTGCTCGAAAAAACAAGAAATCGGTACAGAAACAAGACTTCATGGATGCCGTAGACCGCATCGTGGGAGGATTGGAAAAACGCTCCAAAATAACTACCGAAGAGGAAAAACGCTCCATAGCCATACACGAGGCCGGACACGCCTCGCTGAGCTGGCATCTGCAATATGCCAACCCGCTGGTGAAAGTGACCATCGTGCCTCGCGGCAAAGCTCTGGGAGCCGCATGGTACCTGCCCGAGGAGCGGCAAATCACACCCCGCGAAGCATTGCTCGACGAAATGTGTGCCACGCTGGGCGGACGCGCAGCCGAAGAGTTGTTTATAGGCCGCATTTCTACCGGCGCAGCCAACGACTTGGAACGTGTCACCAAGCAGGCGTATGCCATGGTGGTATATTTCGGCATGAGCGAACGGCTGCCTAACCTGTCGTACTACGACTCTACGGGACAAGAATACGGTTTTACGAAACCTTACAGCGAAACGACAGCACAGCTTATCGACGAGGAGGTCAGCCGCATCATAGCAGAACAATACGAACGCGCCAAGCGCATCCTGAGCGAACATGCCGAAGGACATGCCCGCCTCACCGACGTATTGCTCAAAAACGAGGTGATATATACCGAGGATGTAGAAAAAATCTTCGGTAAACGCCCGTGGAAATCGCGTTCGGAAGAGATTTTGAATGACGAAGAGGCTGCAAAAACCGATAATAAAGCCTCCGAAGGAAATGATGCGATATGCAAATCTGCCGACGACAGTACAGAGACCACTACAACCGATGATACTTACACGGCGACTACAACAGTCGATGCACCTGTCGTAGCACAACACAACTCCCCTGCCCCCGAGAAGGCCGACGATAAAGAGGAGGACACCTCTGCCAAGACAGAAAAATAACAAAAAACTCATCATACCGATAAAAAGCGATGGAGTCACCTGCCGTGTGGCTCCATCGCTTTTTTAAGCAATTCTATGCCTCCAAAATACACTTGACGCTCTGTCACCGACAGTAAATTACGGCACAAAACAAAACAGCAAATTCAGAATCGGAATTTTTTATTTCAAATAATATACTTACCTTTGAACGGCACATACAGCAATGGCACGATATATAACGACATTCAGGCAGGGAACGGCCGGATGTTTTTGAGTTTGCGCCTGCTGTGTCACAGCAATCACACCTTCATCAAGGACAATAACGGCACAAACGGCCATACGTATGAAATAAGCACAACTATAACAAGAGAGCGGCGAGATTATGGACAACAATTATTTGTACTTAATATATGGCATGAACATCATGTTCTATTTCATGACGTCATGGCTATTTTGGATGAAAGGGAACGACCGACTTTCAAGACTGGTCATGATTCTAATGGCGATATTAGGTATCGAATGCGTGAAAGACCTCTTTTTCATAGGCGAAACAGGCTATTCGAGCGACAACGAATGGATGCTGGTAGCCTCGATAGATATGGTGGCTGTGCCTCTGTATGCCTTTATACTCAGAGAACTGTGCAAACCCGGCAAGCTCACGACCCGTGAAATAGTGATACACGAAATATCGTTTGCCATATTCCCGTTATTGTTTATCATCACAGGGAGCCGAATTTTCTACGATATAGAAGTATGCTGGGCTATTATTTACGGAATGACACATGCCCTCTGGGCTATGGTTGCCATACCACGCTACAATAAGTTGCTTAAAACCTCCATATCATACGACAAGAATGTCAACCTCGGCTGGCTCAGGATTGTATTGCTTACCTTCATCGTCATATTTTGCTTATGGCTGCTCAACTGTTACGTGATGGACTTAAACATCGAGGCTTTTTACCTTGCCGGGACAATGACAATGTGGATGTTTATCTGCTATTTTATCTACAAGCACGAGTCGGTCATAGACGAACTGACACCCTCCATGCCCAACGAAGAGACCAAAGAGAATGACGACATGGGAGCAGATTTGTCCGAAATAGAACGCCAAATACAATACCAATTTATCACACAGAAACTGTTCCTCAATCCGCATCTGCGTCTCTCTGACGTAGCAACTAAGGTGGGTACCAACCGCACCTACCTCAGCCGTTTTTTCAACCAAGAGAAGGGACACACATTCTACGACTATGTAAACGGGCTGCGGCTCGACTATGCCGAGAATCTGCTACTCACAACACCCGACTCTTTGGCTAAGATAGCCGAAAGCTCAGGCTTCAACTCCCTCTCTACATTCCGCCGCGCCTTTGCCACCCGCCACAACTGCTCGCCTGCCGAGTTCCGTCGATTGCACAACTTCACCAAAGCAACAGAATAGTTTTCTAATACAATATACAATTTCTATCTGTTTATCAACTATCTATCTATCCATCTTAGACATAAGATTACAATATCATTCGTTCTCTTACATCTCATCATAAAATATCACATATTATTAAATTTATTCTTCTACAACATTCGGTCATAGTCGCTATATCGCCGTTCCGTAACTACGAAGATACAATCACTCCCTTCTCCTAAATAAACCCTCCGGAATGAAGCATAACTATAATCTACAAAAAATTTAAGTTACTTCTTTTTTCGATTTATGTTCATTTACATTATCTTTGTGATGTTTAATTCTAAATCAAAGCCTATGATATAAAGACAGATAGACAACATATTGTATAAAAGCGTTAGCTTGTTATTCTCGTTTCTAAAAATCGCCAAATTTTGAAGAGACACCCGAGAGTAAAAGTTAATGCTCACGCTGCATAGCGTGGGCTTTTACTCTTATTTGGGTGTATGGTGTTTGGCGATACCTTAGAAACGAAGCAAGAGTCGGAGTCCACGTTTTTTATATGACAACTTACCGTTTTTATACCGTTGCACACCTTTCAGACCATAGTGGACTCCGCGAGCAATCTTACTAGTAACAAACTCTTTCGGCACCGGATTGATATGCCGAACAAAAGTTTTAAACATGGAAACTAAAAAATTACGCTTGTTATCTGTGGCATTGTTATTGCTGGCGACGGGCGCGACACAAGCCGATGAAGTAGAATACATGCTGATACATGCCTATCTGCCGGCTTACGATCAGTCTCTTTTACTCGACAATATAGACAAAATCACTTTCAGCGACGAAGATATTGAGGTGGCACTATATGATGCCGGTAACGTAGCAGTTCCATTTGAGCAATTCCGTTCAATTACATTCGACAATGTGTCTGCAATAGAAGAAAGCCCTATCAACGGTGCACTGCGCGTGACTTACCGTTCCACTGATGCCGCTGTCGTTGTAGAAAGCCCGTTACCCATCAAGACCATAGGTATCTACAATCTACAAGGTCTTGCTGTGCGCCACGAATCGCCACACAGCGAGCAGGTAATTCTCTCACTTGACGGATGTCCCCGGGGAATTTACATCGTTTTGGCAGGAAACGGCGAAACAACAATAACCCGAAAAATAGTAAAAACCAACTGACAATCTTGAAATCATGAAAGCATTGAAACTCATAGCACTCCCGTTGCTATTCGTGCTGACGGGTATCGTCTCAACTCCCACAACGGCACAAGAACGCACGTTCGAAATATACCAAAACGGTACAGTCCTGTATTCCGTGCCGATTGCCGGTATAGACAGTATAAAGATAAACAAAGTACTCGCCGCCCCGTCGACGCTAAATGCCGTTGTCGAAGAGGAGAGTGTGGTACTTACTTGGACAACCGTAACAGGCGCCACCTCCTACGAGGTATTTCGTAGCCCCGACAACGTAATCTATACCTCTATTGCCACCGATGTGACCGGCACTACCTACACCGATGCCACACCGCTTACGGGGCTCAACTATTATAAAGTACGCGCCCAAAACGACGAACTGACGAGCGATATGAGTGCAGCGTCGGCTCCTGTATCGTTTGGAGGTTCGGCAATAGAGACAGGCTTGTATATGGGCATCATTGGTTTCAACCAAGAGCTGAAGACCAAGGAGATAAGCATTCTTGCGCCCAACACCAAGAGTGCATTCACGGGCTTTGTGACCGGCATGAGCCCGCAAAACGGAACCCTGCTATATTACGCCGTAGACAATGCGATAGACCGTCTCGTTGCGGCCGTATTGCCTAACGACCTCGTAAATGTATCGGTAGTGACCTTTACCGACGGACTCGACCAAGGGTCTGTAATGATGAGCTCGCAATACTCATCGGACAGCGAATATCTCGCCGCCGTGAACGAGCGCATTGAAAATGTAAAGATACAGGGGTTGCCCATAACGGCATATTCGATAGGACTGAAAGGCAACGACGTTACCGACGAAGCGCAATTCATGGCCAATCTCGAAAGCCTTGCCAGCTCTCCCGAAAATGCCGCCGAGGTGAACAGTATGGAGGAGGTTAACGCCAAGTTCCAAGAGATAGCCGACAGCTTGTACAACAGCAGCACTTCGCAAACCATAAGCCTGATGATACCGGGCCAAAGCAATGGCACCGTGATACGTTTCACCTTCGATGACGTAACCGATGCTTCCGGGTCGGAAATGTTTATTGAGGGTACTTTCTCGTTGCAAGACCGTTCGCTCAAGAATATTCGCTATGAAGGGCTCACGTGCGATAGTGGCGAGAGCGTGACAGGCACACAAGACGGTATCTTCGTCACCTTCTCGTTTGTAGGCCTGCGGCAAACCTCGGGCGAGACCGTCCCCACTACCTACATCAAACAGTGGAGCTATATTCCCGCAACATCGCAATGGCAAATCAACTCTGAGTTTACCCCCGAAGGCAACACTGTGACCACTGTAGAACGCAAAAGTGCCGTCATCATGCTGGTATTGGATTGCAGCAGCTCGTTAGGCAACCAATTTACCGACATGCAGACCCACGCCTGCCAATTCATAGAGAAAATGGCCGAGAATACCGAAATCAGTACCGGCGGTACAGGCAGCAGCGGTGGCAGCATCGGCGATGCCGAAATGGACGTGATAGCCGAATTGTCTTTCGACGAACTGGTTTACGTCGAAGGAGGTACTTTCCTGATGGGTGCACAAGACGATTATGCACCCGAATACGATTGGCAAGGAGTGCAAAGCAGTCGTTCGCTTAATTATGATGTAGATGCAGAAAGTGATGAATCTCCTGTTCATGAAGTAACCTTGTCACCCTACTATATAGGACGATACGAAGTGACGCAGCAATTATGGGAGTATGTGATGAATTACGAAGGCACTACACCCGACGGAACCATATTGGTTGCAGTAGGCAACGGCCCGTGGTTGGGAAGTTCCTCGCCATCGTCCCAGTATGGTAAAGGGGATACCTATCCGGCATACTATGTATCGTATGACGATATAGTTGATTATTTCCTGCCGCGACTGAATAAGATAACCGGTCGTACCTTCCGCCTACCCACTGAAGCAGAATGGGAATATGCTGCGCGTGGCGGACAGAAAGACGAATATACCCGCACGCACACATCTATGACACCCACCACAGCCTCTACGGGCACATATTACTATTATGCCGGCAGTAACGATCCCGATGAAGTAGCATGGTACACTGACAATTCAGGGAAGAAAAGCCACCCGGTTGGACAAAAAGCTCCCAATGCCCTCGGTCTGTATGATATGAGCGGTAACATTAGAGAGTGGTGCAGTGATTGGTATAGTAACTATTCTTCATCTCCTCAAACCGACCCACAAGGTCCTATTACAGGAAGCAATAAAATTTCAAGAGGAGGGAATTTTTATAGTAATAATAAAGGTTATATAAGAATTACACTCAGAAATTCCAACACGCCTGATTGGCAGTCCTATGGTGTTGGTTTTCGCCTTGCGTGCAGTGTAGAGTAAGCGTACCTACCGACCACGCAAACGTATCTATCTGCTCGCCGGACGCTGTACCGGCGGGCAGTGTTTTTTGGTAGACAGATGGGAAACTCACCAATCTGTTGAGATGAATGCAAAATGTTGCCGAATCCTCATGGAGGCAATACAAAAGCCCACCTTACTGTTTTTGCCGTCAATACTTCTTATCATCGCGAAAAAATCGCTAACTTTGCAGGCTATATTTTCGCAGGGAGTTTTATATCCCATCAATAACGACTATATGGACTTTACACTGCAACATACAAACAGCGAAGGTTGCGCACGCGCCGGCAAAATAACGACCGACCACGGCGAGATACTGACGCCCATATTCATGCCGGTAGGCACAGTGGGCGCAGTGAAAGCTGTGCACATGCGCGAGCTACGCGACGACATCAAAGCTCAAATTATCCTCGGTAATACCTACCACCTCTACCTGCGTCCGGGCTTGGAGATTCTGCAACGCGCCGGTGGGTTGCACGGCTTCAACGGATGGGAACGTCCCATACTGACCGACAGCGGCGGTTTTCAGGTATTTTCATTATCGGGTATCCGCAAGCTCACCGACGAAGGGGTACACTTCCGTTCGCATATCGATGGCTCGAAGCACCTGTTTACGCCGGAGAATAACGTGGATACACAACGCATCATAGGTTCGGACATCATGATGGCTCTCGACGAATGCACGCCGGGAAATGCCGACTACACATACGCCAAGAAGTCGTTGGCACTGACCCAACGCTGGCTCGAACGGGGCTGGAAACATTACAAAGAGACCGAGGGGCTGTATGGTTACCGACAAGCCTACTTCCCCATCGTACAAGGTTGTGTATATCCCGACCTGCGCCGCGACGCTGCCCGCCATGTAGCCGACTTGGGAGCCGACGGCAATGCCATAGGCGGCCTTGCTGTGGGCGAACCTACCGAAAAAATGTATGAAATGATAGAGGTGGTAAACGAAATATTGCCTGCCGACAAGCCCCGTTACCTGATGGGGGTAGGTACGCCAGCCAACATTTTGGAGGGAATAGACCGCGGCGTCGACATGTTCGACTGCGTAATGCCCACGCGCAACGGACGCAACGGCATGGTGTTTACCTCGCGCGGTATCATGAATATGCGCAACCGCAAATGGGCTGACGACTTCTCGCCGCTCGACGAGGAGGGGACGTCGTTCGTCGACACGGCATACAGTAAAGCCTACCTTCGACACCTGTTTATCGCCGACGAGATATTGGCCATGCAGATTGCCTCGATACATAATTTGGCCTTCTACGTGTGGCTGTCGCAAGAGGCACGACGACACATCCTCGACGACACCTTTACTTCGTGGAAGCGCGAAATGATGGAACGTGTAACCACACGGCTGTAAAACGATTGTTATATCAAGAGAAAAAGAGACATGAAGGTATTCAAGATATTAGACCTGTATATCATCAGAAAATTTCTCGGTTCGTATTTCTTCTCGATAGTGCTCATTCTTGCCATCACTATCGTTTTCGATACGAACGAGAAACTCGATGCCTTCATGAAAGCGCCATTGCGGTCTATCGTATTCGATTATTTTCTCAATTTCCTACCCTACTTTGCCAATCTGTTCAGCCCGCTCTTTACCTTTATCGCGGTGATATTCTTCACCTCGAAACTTGCCGAGAATAGCGAGATTATCGCCATCTTGTCGAGCGGCGTTAGCTTCAAGCGGTTGTTCATTCCGTATATGTTTTCGGCTGCGGTCATTGCCGCCCTCAACATCGTACTGAGCTGCTACATCATTCCGCCCTCGAACATTACACGCATAGAGTTTACCAACACCTACGTGCGCAACAAGCGGGTCGATTATGCAAGCAACATACAATTTATGGTAGAACCCGGCGTAGTGGCATACATCGCACGCTACGACAACAGCAACAAGATGGGTTACCGCTTTTCGTTAGAGACGTTCGACGGGAAAATACTCAAATCGCGTCTCACGGCACAGACCATCACATACGACTCGGCCTACCAATGGCATGCCAACAACTATGTAATACGTAAGTTCGACGGTATGCGCGAGACCCTGACACGCGGTACACGGGTAGATACGACGATAACCGTCACTCCGTCCGATTTCCTTATCTCGCCAACCGATTGCGAGACCATGACATCGCCACAGCTTGTCAAATACATCAACCGCCAGCGAGAACGCGGTGTTGCCAACATACAGAGCTTCGAGATAGAGTATCACAAGCGTTATGCCATGGCAGCAGCAGCCTTTATACTGACGGCGATAGGCATGTCGCTCTCGTCGCGCAAGACCAAGGGAGGCATGGGCATAAACATAGGTATAGGGTTGCTGCTGAGCTTCTCCTATATATTCTTCTCGACGGTAACCTCGTCGTTTGCCATCAGCGGCGCCACATCGCCGGCATTAGCCATGTGGATACCCAATATACTCTATGCCATTATAGCCATACTGCTGTACAGGACAGCACCCAAATAACAACACAAGAAGACAAACAAAATACAATCAATACAGTATATAAGATGGAAAAGAAATTCAAGCGAACTTTGGTGACGACGGCACTCCCCTATGCCAACGGTCCGGTGCATATAGGTCACCTCGCAGGCGTTTACGTCCCTGCCGACATTTATACCCGTTACCTCAGACTCAAAGGCGAGGATGTAATCATGATTGGAGGTTCTGACGAGCACGGCGTGCCCATCACTATCAAAGCAAGAAAAGAAGGCGTATCGCCCCAAGATATTGTAGATCGCTACCACAAACTTATCAAAGAGTCGTTCGAAGAGTTCGGCATATCGTTCGACATATACTCGCGCACCACAAGCGAAATACACAGCAAAACGGCATCGGAGTTTTTCCGCAAACTCTATGACAAAGGCGAGTTTATAGAAAAAGTCACCGAGCAATATTACGACGAAGAGGCACAACAATTCCTCGCCGACCGCTACATCACCGGCACATGCCCCCACTGCCACAACGAACGCGCTTATGGCGACCAGTGTGAAGCCTGCGGCTCGTCGCTCAACTCGACCGACCTGATAGACCCGAAGTCGACTATCAGCGGCAGCAAACCGGTGCTGCGCAAAACCAAACATTGGTATCTGCCATTAGACAAGTGGGAGTCATTCATGCGTCAATGGATATTAGAGGAGCACAAAGAGTGGCGCCCCAACGTATATGGACAATGCAAATCGTGGATTGACCTCGGACTGCAACCCCGTGCCGTGAGCCGCGACCTCGACTGGGGTGTACCCGTACCCGTTGAAGGTGCAGAAGGCAAAGTGCTCTATGTATGGTTCGATGCTCCCATAGGCTATATATCGAATACCAAAGAGTTGTTGCCCGACTCATGGGAGAAATATTGGAAAGACCCCGAGACAAAACTCGTACACTTTATAGGCAAAGACAACATCGTATTCCACTGCATCATATTCCCCGCCATGCTCAAAGCCGAGGGAAGCTACATACTACCCGATAATGTACCCGCCAATGAGTTTCTGAACCTCGAAGGCGACAAAATATCGACTTCGCGCAACTGGGCGGTATGGTTGCACGAATATTTGAGAGACTTCCCGGGCAAGCAAGACGTATTGCGCTACGTACTGACGGCCAATGCCCCCGAAACAAAAGACAACGACTTTACATGGAAAGACTTCCAAGTCCGCAACAACAGCGAACTGGTAGCCATCCTCGGCAACTTCATAAACCGCGCCGTCGTACTCACACACAAATACTTCGAAGGTAAAGTACCCGCAAGAGCCGCGCTCACCGACTATGACAACGCTACCATCGCCGAGATAAGCAAGATAAAGGCCGACATTGAGAACAACCTGAACAACTACCGTTTCAGAGACGCCCAGAAAGAGGCTATGAATCTGGCACGCCTCGGTAATAAATATCTTGCCGAAACCGAGCCTTGGAAACTCGCCAAAACCGACATGGAGCGCGTGGCTACCATCATGAACGTAGCCCTGCAAATCGCAGCCAACATTGCCGTAGCCTTCGAGCCTTTCCTGCCTTTCAGCGCAGCCAAAATACGCCGCATACTCCATATGGAAAACTGCCAGTGGGATATGCTGGGCAACGACAACCTGCTCGAAGCAGGCAAAGAGCTGGCCGAGCCGGAACTTATCTTCGAGAAGATAGAAGACGACGCCATAGAGGCTCAAATAAAACGGCTTGCAGATATCAAGGAGGCCAACAAACGCAATAATTGGCAAGCAGCCCCCATACGCGAGAACATAGAGTTTGACGACTTCACCAAGTTAGACATCAGAGTGGGTAAAGTATTGGAATGCACCAAAGTACCCAAAGCCGACAAGCTGCTGCAATTCCGCATCGACGACGGCCTGGGCGGCCGCACCATCGTGTCGGGCATTGCCCAACATTATGCACCCGAAGATTTGGTAGGCAAACAGGTATGTTTCGTTGCCAATCTGGCCCCCCGCAAACTGCGCGGCATTGAATCGCAAGGCATGATACTGAGTGCCGAAGACGCCGACGGAAAGCTGGTAGTAATAACACCGGCCAACGACGTAGCTCCGGGCTCGGAAGTAAAATAAGCCAACCTGCACAAAACCTCACTCAGCCGGCGCACAAGGCGTCATACACCCCCGATTGTTTTCGGAAAACATCGCCTTGTACGCCGGTCTATTTACCAAACTTTTATCGTTATGGCCGAAATATTTCTCTACAATCTGCACACTCCCAAAGGCGAAGCAATAGAACAACTGTGTACCAAACTGCATATAAAATGCCGGCACATAGACCCACGCGACTACTTGGAGCGCCTCGGCTTCATAACCGGTAACAAAAAATTCGAACGCATAGGCATTCCTTTCACCGGCAACGCTTTCGACGACGAAATGATGTTACTGAAAAATTTCGAAGGCAATACCCTCGACCTTTTCTTGGAGGCATACCGAAAGGCCGGCATAACACCGATTATCCTGAAAGCGGCACTTACCCCCACCAATATACACTGGAACACGTTACAGCTATATGAAGAGCTGGCGCGCGAACACCGCGCCTTCGAAGCATTTATGAAGCCGTGAACGAAACAGAGCTGCAACAAAAGACCCGCCATGCCTTTGTGTGGAATATCGTAGACCGTATAGGTGCACAACTTATAGCGGTAGCCATAAGCATTGCTTTGGCGCGGCTGTTAGGTGCCGCAGAATACGGGTTAATAGGTGCACTCGCCATCTTCACAGCGCTGTCGTCGGCTCTGACCGACAGCGGTTTTTCGTATGCGTTGGTAAGAAAGACCGACATTACCGACGACGACTACAACACGGTTTTCTACTACAATTTTGCTATTGCCGTCATACTTTATACAGCCGGATATGCCGGCGCACCGTTGATAGCCCGCTTTTTTGGCGAGCCGCTGCTCGTACCGATATCGCGGGTACTTTTCATCGTATTCATACTCAATGCGTTGTGCCTCATACAAAATGCCAAGCTGGTAAAAGAAATCGATTTCAAGAAGATAACCCTTATCAACATCATCGCCATAGTCATATCGGGAACGGTAGCATTGGCAATAGCCCTAACGGGGGGCGGCGTGTGGGCTTTGGTGGCACAAGCGGTAACACAAAGTTTCGTAAAGGCACTCTTGCAATGGTTATGGGGCAGATGGCGTCCCCGGCTTACATTCTCGACAAAATCTTTCAAAGAGATGTTTTCCTTCGGCTCTAATCTGATGATTGCCAACGTACTGAATGTTTTATTCCTCAACTTATACTCGGCCATCATAGGGCGCATCTACTCCAACCGCGAACTCGGATACTACACCCAAGCCGACAAATGGAGCAATATGGGTATCACAGCCATCAGCGGCGTGATACAAAACAGCACCTACACCATATTCAGCAACATGCAAAACGACAAAGCACGACTCATGCGCAGCTATCGTAAAACGATGCAACTGACGGCTTTTGTCGCTTTCCCGACCTTGATAGGGCTGGCATTTATGGCTCGTCCTTTTATACTGATATTGCTGGGCGCCAAATGGGAAGCATCTATTCCTTTGTTTTCACTGTTGCTGATAGCCGGTATTTTCAGCGTCCTTACAACCGTCAACGGCAATTATATCCGCATAGCCGGCAGAAGCCGCACAGTATTGCTGCTCGAAGTATTCAAGATTATACTTTTCATCATCGTATTGGCATGCACGTGGCATCTGCCCATTATAGGGCTCATGTGGGGCATGGTTGCTACTCGCGCCCTCGTGTATGTTACGAGCATTGTCGTCATAGGCAGGCAAGTCGGTTATCCGTGGTATCAACAACTACGCGACATCATGCCCTCGTTCGGCATCAGTCTGCTAATGGTATGCTTTGCCTATCCGGTTTCTTTTTTCGTCGAGAACATCTACTTGCTTTTCGTACTGCAATTATCAATATGCCTCCTCTTTTACTTTATTGTAAATCGTTACATACAATTGCCTATCCTCAATGAAGTAATGGAAAATATCAAGAAGATAGGACAATGACGAAAACGATTGCACAAATTTATCCCCAACTTGTGTCCTTTTCATTTTTCTTAGTTTGTTCGTTATTATAGTTTTGTAAAAAAACTAAAAACGCTCTTTTATGAAAAACACTAATTACATTGCACGTAACCTACTATTCGTAATTGCTCTTTGCACGAGTCTATGTGCAAGAGCAACAAGTGCTTTCGTTGGCGAACGTACCGACTTCCGCGACGAAACCATCTATTTCGTCATGACCACACGTTTCTACGATGGCGACCCATCGAACAACACGCACTGCTGGGATGGCAACAACCCGGGCGACCCGGCTTGGAGAGGCGACTTCAAAGGTCTTATCGAGAAACTCGATTACATCAAAGCCTTAGGATTCACCGCAGTGTGGATAACACCGGTCGTAGAAAATGCCTCGGGATACGACTACCACGGTTATCATGCTCACGACATGAGCAAAGTAGACCACCGATATGAGTCGGACGATGTAAGTTTCCAAACTCTAATAGATGAGGCTCACGCGAGAGGAATGAAAATCATCCTTGACATTGTGCTGAATCACACGGGGAACTTCGGCGAAGCCAATCTGTGCCATCTATTCACACGCGATTGGGATGGCGTACAATCCGATATCAACGACTGTATGATACCTATCACCGAGAAAGACGGCGGTCGCTTGCCCGACAACTACAACGATCTGCCCGGAGCCGCACAATACTCGGCACGCCTCTCGCAGATGAAAAATACCACAGGCGTCAACTACGACAACCACAACTATTGGCACCATTTAGGCACAGGATGGAACTGGGACGAACCCGGACGATGGTTCGGACAGATAGCCGGCGACTGCGTTGACTTGAATACCGAAAATCCGGCCGTATATAACTATCTGATAGATTGTTACTCGCAGTTTATAGCCATGGGTGTCGACGGGTTCCGTATAGATACAGGCGGTCACATTCCCCGTCTCACTTTCAACAAAGCCTTTATACCTGCATTCCTTGAAGTTGCCGAACAATATAAGGACAAACGGCTGAACGGCTGCCCGTTCTACATGTTTGCCGAAGTGTGTGCCCGTTACAGCTCTATATGGTACCGTGAGCAACCCTGCCTCTCGCCACTATATTATACATGGAAAGAAGACACAAACTATGAGTGGGACAATAACGCAGAATCTTGGGACAACATCGTTGCCATGGAAGGCGATGCCTGCCGTACACATACCAACCATGTATCGGTTTGGGCATCGGCCGAAGGCGATGGAGAAATAGATGCACAACGCACCTCGCAAAACGCATTTTTGGATGGCAACAGCTATCACACCCCCGATTACAGCCAAAGCTCGGGACTCAATGTCATAGACTTCACCATGCACCACAATTTCAGAAGTATCGGCGAGGCTTGGAATGTCGCCCAACCCCAAAACGACCAATACTACAACGACGCTTCTTTCAACGTCGTATATGTTGACTCGCACGACTACGCTCCCAACGGCGCACCCGAGAGCCAACGGTTTGCACAAGGTACCGACGCATGGGCTGAAAACCTCGCGCTCATGTTTACCTATCGGGGCATCCCTTGCCTATATTACGGCAGTGAAATAGAATTCCGCAAAGGCTGCCTGATAGAACCCGGCGGCCCCGAAGGAATACCTTTGAAAGAATCGGGACGCGCCTACTTCGGCGGCTACATCAAAGGCGACGTTACCGTCAACGACTTTGCCGACTGGGAGAACGCTCACGGCAACATAAATGCTACGCTGAACTATCCATTAGCCCTGCACATACAACGCCTCAACCGCATACGTATGGCAATTCCGGCTCTGCGCAAAGGCCAATACAGCCTCGACGGTTGCAACGGCACATACGCTTTCAAACGCCGCTACACAGATAGCACCACCGACAGCTACGTACTTGTCACCATATCGGGCAACGCTACATTTACAGGCATAGAGAACGGTACGTACGTCGATGCCATCACCGGCAACACCCAAATTGTGACCGACCAATCACTTACCGCCCGTTGTTCGGGAAAAGGCAACATGCGCATCTACGTACTCAATACCGACAAGACCCCTGCTCCGGGCAAAGTGGGCAATGACGGCCAATGGCTTTACGACACAACGCCCGTAACCGGCGAACAGCCGGCATACGACGGTACGGAGGAAGAAGACACGAGCAACGAAGGTCCGCTACCGGGTAGCGGCGACGACGGCGGTGGCGACGAGCCCGTCGTAGAGCCCTGTATCAACGGCGACGAACAGTGCGTATTCTTTGAAAAACCAGCACATTGGGGCAGCCGCGTTTACGCATATATATACTACAATGATGATAACGAGGTAGTGATGGTCAACGGCGCATGGCCGGGAGCAAGCTGCACTTCGCTGGGCAACAACATATATAAATTCTCATTGCCGAACGATGCCGGCACCATCAATGCTACGGCACAATGGTATGTCTTGTTCAGCGACGGTAGCGGAAACCAAACGCAAGGAGACCCGGGATTTGAATGCGAAGATGCCGCTTACTATACGATAGACGGATACAATAAAACCATCACAACCTCTTGCAGCTCGATAACAATAGCTGCCGAGACGAGCGAACAACTCGTCATATTCACACGCGGGAATAATCTGTACGTAGACACACCGCATGCTCAGACGCTCTATATCTACGGTATAGACGGACGATTGGTACGAGTAGTCGAAGCCTCGCAAGGACTCAACATGATAAAGGGTCTATCGCGCGGTATGTACCTCGTGAATGGCAACAAAGCCATCGTACAATAACGTAACACTGCGACATAACAAATCGTCGCACAACCGATGGGATATATTTCTTTCGTTAAGGGAATATATCCCATTTTTTTGTATCTTATACGATGTAATTTCGGCGAAATTAAGACACGCAATAGTTACCATTTTGTAACAGAATTGTAACATTATTTTTCTTATTTTGCACCCTGTATTTTCAAGGACATCACACAATTCACACTTTCTATGGAAAGTATTTACCTTATTTGTATAGGCATATTATTTATTATTGCCGTATTCGACCTGATGGTCGGAGTCAGTAACGACGCTGTAAACTTCTTACAATCTGCTATCGGCTCAAAAGCCGCGTCATTTCGCACAATTCTCATTATTGCGGCGATAGGTATTTTCATCGGAGCATCCCTCTCCAACGGTATGATGGATATTGCCCGCCACGGAATATACCAACCGCAATATTTCTACTTCGATGAAATCATGTGCATCCTTCTCGCCGTAATGCTGACGGATGTCATTCTGCTCGATGTTTTCAACTCTTTGGGACTACCTACCTCTACCACGGTCTCGATGGTCTTTGAGCTGTTGGGCGGTACGTTTGCTCTGGCGCTTATCAAAATCTACCAATCGGACGGTGTATATGGTTTGGGCGAACTCATCAATACCGATAAGGCACTCTCTGTTATAGTAGCCATTTTTGTATCGGTGGCCATCGCTTTCTTCTTCGGTATAGTAATACAATATTTAGTACGTCTGCTGTTCAAGTTTAATTATACTCAACAGCTCAAACGTTACGGAGCCGTATTCGGTGGGTTAGCCATCACCGCCATCCTCTACTTCATCTTGTTCCAAGGTCTGAAAGGCTCCTCGCTCATGACTGCCGATAAGCAACAGTTCATACAAAACAACACCTTTGCCATCATGAGTATATGTTTTGTAGCATCGACGGTAATCATGTTCATCCTGCAACTCTTCAAGGTAAATGTACTCAAAATTGTCGTTATGGTAGGCACGTTTGCATTGGCACTCGCATTTGCCGGCAATGACCTTGTAAACTTCATAGGTGTACCGTTAGCAGGATATTCGGCTTATACCGACTTTGCCGCCAATGCCAATGGCTTGACAGCCGACTCATATCTGATGACTTCATTATGCAGCTCGGCACAAACCCCCATCGGATTTCTCATTGCAGCCGGCGTCATAATGGTAATCGTATTGTTCACCTCGAAGAAGGCGCATAAGGTGGTGCAAACCTCTATCGCCTTATCGCGCCAAAACGCCGGCAACGAAGGATTCGGCACCTCGCCCATCGCACGCCAACTGGTGCGTATATCGCTAAACGTGGGCAATGCCGTTACAAAAATAACCCCGGCTCCGGTAAAACGGTGGGTAGCTTCAAGATTCGATAACAGCGACGCCATCATAGCCGACGGCGCAGCATTCGACTTGGTAAGAGCCGCTGTCAATCTCGTATTGTCGAGCTTGCTCATCGCTCTCGGTACCTCGCTGAAACTCCCCCTCTCTACCACTTATGTAACCTTCATGGTAGCTATGGGTTCGTCGCTTGCCGACCGTGCCTGGGGACGTGAGAGCGCTGTATTCCGCATTACGGGCGTAATTTCGGTTATCGGCGGATGGTTTGTTACCGCCGGAGCAGCCTTCCTAAGCTGTTTCGTAATTGCACTCATCCTTTATTACGGAGGTTTTGTAGCCACATTTATTCTTACGGCTATCATATTATTCATTATCGTACGCAGCCAGCTTTCATTCAACAAGAAAGTTCACGACGAAAGCGAGTCGACAGCTCAAATCGTACTCAACAACCAAGATGCCGATGAAGCTCTCCCATTGATGCGCCGTTACAGCAGCGAAGAGTATGCCAACTTCTTCGATTGGTGTACCGATATATATAATCGCACCATAGACGGGTTCCTTCACGACAACAGCCGTCTCCTGCGCAAAACTTATAACGAAGTGAAGACCGAACGTCAGGTATTACATATCGTAAGGCGCATAGGTACCATAGGACTCTCGCAAATGAAAGAGCGCGACTGGGTAGAGAAAGGACTGTACCTGCAACAAGGCAACGAGATAGCATTAGATATATACCACGCTATGAAACGCATGGTAGAGCCTACGTTCGAGCACATCGACAACAACTTCGAGCCCATCGACAAAGCACAGGCCGACTCGTTCACCGAAACATCAGACCGCATCGTGTCGTTCCTCGCCCTCTGCAAGAAAGCTATAGAAGAGAAAGACGAGAACAACGTGCTCATCTACAACGAAGGCAACAATATCATACGCAACATATCGAACATCAAACGCGACGAAATGCGGCACTTGCGCGAAACATCGGTATCGAAGAAAGCCGATATGGTATTCCTCTCGATACTCCAAGAGTCGCAGAACATTGTCGCATTCAGCATCAACCTGCTGAAAGTAAGCAGCAAGTTCCAGAAAGCATAAGAAATTTGTTTTATCTCTATAATCTAAACCCGGAAAGAGTTCTCGAAAGAAACTCTTTTCGGGTTTTCTTTTTGCAGGTTTTCCAAAAATTATGTAAGTTTGTAATGCCTTACATAACACCACAGCCACATTGTAAGTCATTACTCCCCAAGCAGATATTATCTCTATGTTTCATAAGAAATTAACCATATACGCTTTTGTGCTCTCTTCGTTGGTCACCTATGCCTCGGCCGCCGACAGGAAAACCGAAAGCACCCCCATCGTAACACCACTGTCAGACGAATACCGGCCTACACAAGGATTGCAAGGCCGACATCTCGCTATCTGGAACAGCCACGGGCTCTATTACAACCAAATCGAAGGTAAATGGCGATGGCAACGCGCCCGACTGCTGGGTACGGTAGAAGACTTGCATACGACCGACTATGTATTGTCGTACCTTGTGCCTATGCTCGAAAATGCCGGAGCTTACGTCTTCTTACCGCGCGAACGCGACACCAACCCCATAGAGCTCATTATAGACAATGACGACCCCGACACAACGCTGTACAAAGAAACAGGCTCGTGGGGAAACGGCAAAAAACCGGGATTTGCCTACAAACAGGAAGCGTATGAAGACTGCATGAATCCCTTCGATGATGGTTCATACCGTCGCACGACAAGCGTCAAAGGCACGGCAACGGCCTCTATAACGTGGCAAATTCCTGTTACCGTCGACGGAAACTATGCCGTATACGTATCGTACAAAAGCGAAAGCAACAGTACGAAAGATGCCCGTTATACCGTACATCATGCCGGAGGCGAAAGCAGCTTTGCCGTAAACCAGACGATGGGCGGCGGCACATGGATATATTTAGGTAGCTTCGAGTTCGTCGCCGATGGCGATAACCGCGTCGTCTTAGACAATCGCTCGGGTACGGCAGGTCGCACCGTCACTGCCGATGCCGTAAAAATTGGCGGCGGCATGGGCAACATAGCCCGTAAACCATGCCTTGAACCTCGCAAGCCTACCAAAGAGGCTCTCAATAACCTGAAAGCACAACAAAAACGAGATGCCCGCCGCAAAAACAAACGGAAAAAGAAGGCGCCTACAAAAGCCACTCATATACACACGGCTCATGTAAGCGAGTACCCGCGTTATGCCGAAGCAGCCCGATATTGGATGCAATGGGCGGGCGTTCCCGACACAATCTACTCAGATACCGGAGGCGATAACGACTATTACGATGACTTGCGCGGACGCGGTTATTGGCTCAATTACTTATGCGGAGGTTCTAAAATCTTATCCGACAGCGTGGGACTGCACATTCCTCTCGACGCCGCGCTGGCATTCCACTCCGACGCCGGTAACGAACCGGGCGACTCCATCGTGGGGAGCATGGGCATATATTACACCGGACGGGGTAAAAGAGAACGTTACTATGCCAACGGTACACGACGCACACAATCGCAGCGGCTGGCACAATGTATCCTCGACCAAATATCGCGAGATGTAGGACGAATAGAGCCTCGTTGGACTATGCGCAAAGACCGCAACAAACGATATGCCGAAGCCCGTATCGGCGAGGTGCCTACTTTGTTGTTAGAGTCTATGTCGCACCAGAATTTCACCGATATGCGCTACGGACTCGACCCGCGCTTCAAGTTTATCATGAGCCGTGCCGTTTATAAAGGCATATTGCAATACCTGTCGAAACGAAACGGTACGCCATACGTCGTACAACCCTTGCCCGTGAGCCACATGGCCATGAAATGGAAAGGCATAGACCAAATAGAGCTTACGTGGCAAGCCGTAACCGACACGACCGAGGCAAGTGCACAACCGACATGCTACAAAGTATATACCCGCTGCGGCCGTTATGGTTGGGACAATGGTACGGTTACGACCGAACCACACTATAACCGACCGTTAGACCCCGACGTGACATATTCATTCTACGTCACTGCCCTCAACAAGGGCGGCGAAAGTTTCCCTTCGGAGATACTCTCGGCTCGTCGCGTACAAGGCGCACAAGAAACGATCATGATAGTCAATGCCTTCGACCGTATATGCGCCCCCTTGGCATGGGAAGACACGACCGGTACATACGCCGGTTTTCGTTATGAAACCGATGGAGGTGTGCCCTACCGCCACACAATAGCCTTCACGGGGAAACAATACGAATTTAATCGCATGATAGAGTGGAAAAGCGACGACGACCCCGGGTTCGGCGCAAGCAAAGGCAACTACGAAGGGAAACGCATAGCCGGCAATACGTTCGACTATCCCATTGTACACGGCGAGGCGATAGCCCGCTTGGGATATTCGTTTCTCTCGGCATCCGACGAGGCTGTAACCGATGGTATCGTCACACTCGACTATTATCCGTATGTCGATGTTATCATGGGCAAAGAACGTACCACGATTTTCGGCAACGACTCTTCGCGCATCGACTTCACCTGCTTCACTCCCGCGATGATAGATGCGCTGAGCGGGTACTGTGACTCGGGAGGCCGGTTGCTCATCAGCGGCGCATACGTAGGACGAGACGTTTGGGACGAGACATACTCTTCGGACAAAGCCCGTCTGTTTGCCCAAAAGGTATTGCACTACAAGTGGGAGGAGTCGCACCCGTCGCACAAAGAGACTTTGGCACGCAGCATCGTACCGGGATACAACCACACAGCTTACCATTGGGAAGGACGTCCCAACGAAGAATGCTATGCCGTAGAAGAGACCGACGTGCTGCTGCCGGCCGGCAAAGGGGCTGCCACTTTCTTGATATATGGCAACCACGACAGTGCAGCCGTTGCTTATGACAACGGGGTGTATAAATGCTGCACCATAGGATTTCCCATCGAAGCCATCATAGGCGAAGAGAATCGAAACGAAATCATGAAAGAGATATTCCAATTCTTTAATCGTCAACAAAAACCATAATGCTACCTATCACCTGCTATATCATTGATAACGGGACAGAGAATGCCGTCAGAGAAACGGCGACCTCGCTAATCTTGGCCGGGGCAAACCGCATAGTGAGGCTGTGTGCTCCGTCATGCAACAACAATACCGACGACTGCATCGCTTTACGGGCAAGTCTGCAAGCCTCCATCACCTTGCGGCAAATTGCCGACGACTGCCGTACCCCCTACCTCGCCATTTACGACAAAACGGCTCCTCTCGATGTATATCCCCATGCCTTGCACCGCATGATGCAAATTGCCATTGACAGCTCGGCAGGCATGGTATATGCCGACCATTATAAACTATGCAACGGGAAGATGCAAAAGCACCCCGTCATAGACTATCAAAAAGGGAGCTTGCGCAACGACTTCGACTTCGGCAGCCTTGTCGTATATCATGCCGACACACTGCGAAGGGCTTTGCAGGAGACCGTCGACGAAGAGTATCGCTTTGCCGGCTGCTATGCTGCACGATTGAGCATCAGCCGAATTGCACATATTGCACACATTGCCGAAATGCTCTATACCGAGGTAGAGGAAGACCTACGCGCAAGCGGTGCAAAACAATTCGACTACGTCAATCCCAATAACCGCGAGGTACAGATAGAGATGGAAAAGGCCTGTACCGCACATTTGCAGCGCATAGGTGCACTGCTGCTGCCCGACGATATAGAGGATGTCCCGTCGGCCACAGGCTATCCCTGCGAAGCATCGGTCATTATCCCGGTATATAACCGGGTGCGCACGATTGGCGACGCATTGCAGTCGGCACTGCGACAAGCGACCGATTTCGACTATAATGTCATAGTGGTAGACAATCACTCCACCGACGGAACGACCCAACTCATCGAACAATACAGCAACGACAGCCGGTTGATACACATCGTACCGCAACGCACCAACCTCGGCATAGGCGGATGCTGGCAGCTTGCTATCGACAACGCCCGCTGCGGCCGTTATGCCATACAGCTGGACAGCGACGACTTGTATGCCGACGAAACCACGTTACAACAGATTGTCGATTGTTTCAAGAGCGAAAAGTGCGGTATGGTGATAGGCAGCTACGACCTCACCGATTTCGATTTGAATCCTCTCCCACCGGGTCTCATAGACCACCGCGAATGGAGCGACGACAACGGACGCAACAACGCCCTTCGCATCAACGGACTGGGTGCACCGCGAGCTTTCGAGACCACCATATTGCGACAAACAGGCATTCCCAACGTAAGCTATGGCGAGGACTACGCTTTGGGATTGCGCATTTCGCGACGATATCGTATAGGACGCATCTACCACTCGCTATATCACTGTCGCCGCTGGGAGGGCAACTCCGATGCCGCCCTGCCGATAGAACGCATCAACCATAACAACTACTACAAAGACCAACTGCGGACATGGGAAGTGCAAGCCCGCATAGCACACAACAAATTGAAATGACATCGACATCATCGATATCGGCCGAAAGGCTTACAGAACTTTGGCAAAAACAAATGGCTGGTTGGGAGCTGGCGCGCCACAACTTCGAGGCTTTGTCGGAAGCCCGGAAAAGAAGTATTGATGCCTGCGGCGTAAGCGTGGGTGTGCAATACAATCCCGGGAGGCTCGCGTCGGTATCATCGAAACCGCAAATTCAACAGTCAAACCACTGCTTCCTCTGCCGCGAAAACAGGCCACAGGAACAAATCGGGATAGACTATACCGACGAATATACCATTCTTGTCAACCCCTATCCCATCTTCGACCGCCACTTTACCATCGCAGCAACAACTCATACCCCGCAACTCCTTGACGGCCGCATGACACATTTGCTCGACCTCGCCCGGTGTTGCGCTCCCTACACATTCTTCTATAACGGAGCACGTTGCGGGGCTTCGGCTCCTATGCACATGCACTTCCAAGCGGGCAATCCGGGCTATCTGCCCATCGAGCGACAGTGGCGCAACGCCGCGAAAAGCGAAATAGCTTCATTGCCTCATGCCGGACTTTATCGCATCGACGGTTTGTTACGGGCTGTATTTCTACTTGTGGCCGACAGCCAAACCGACGCATTGCTCTTGTGGGAGAGACTATACCATGCACTGCCTGCCATCCCGGGCGAAGAACCCATGATGAATGTCGTAGCCCGCTACGAGGAGGGACAATGGGTCATACTCATATTCCCGCGCCGCAAACACCGCCCCGACTGCTATTCTGCAACGGGCGAGACACAATATCTTATAAGCCCAGGAGCCGTAGAGATGGGTGGCGTTTTCATCACACCGCGATGCGAAGATTACGAAAAGCTCACGATCGAAAAAGTCTGCGAAATATATGCCGAGGTGTCACTCTCACCCGAAGAAATCACCCTGATATGTTCTCAAATATGATACAAGAGCCCCACATACACGTAGGTATCATGGCAGATGGCGCTATTGCCGTCACCTTCAACGGCATCTACCGTCACCATGGCAATGCCTGCACGGGAACGCAACGCTTCGTCCTCTCCGACAAAGATATAGAGTGGAACGGAAAGAGATACGACTCGCTCTTTTTCACCCCGAGCGACGAACGCAACGGCTCGTTTACACTGCACAACGTGACGATTGGCATAGGGTTCCATTGGCAACAACGCGAGCCGCAACAATTCAGGGGAGCACTGCAACTCATTATAGAAGGCGACCGCATAAGAGCCATCAACCATATAAAAGCCGAGGAATATCTGCGGAGTGTCATTTCGTCTGAGATGCGCGCCACATCGTCGGCCTCGCTATTGCAAGCCCACGCCATCATATCGCGCAGCTGGCTGCTGGCACAAATTGCCAAACGCGCAACGCTGGAAGCCGATACCACCCCCTACCGGTCGTGCCACGAAACAGATGACGAAATCATTCGCTGGTACGACCGCGAAGAGCATGACCGGTACGATGTATGCGCCGACGACCATTGCCAACGTTACCAAGGCATAACACGCGCCACTACGGCCGCCGTCGATGCTGCCATCGACGCCACATACGGCACGGTACTATATTATAACGGCAAAATTGCCGATGCCCGCTTCTCGAAATGCTGCGGCGGAGCGACCGAACTGTTCGAAAATTGTTGGGAAGATGTGCCGCACCCCTACCTCACCGCCTTAGGCGACAATGCAAACGGCGACATACCCGACTTGCACGACGAAGCTGCTGCCCGACACTATATCATGACGCAGCCCGACGCCTTCTGCAATACCCGCGACCGGGCTGTCCTCTCACAGGTACTCAACGACTACGACCTTTCAACAACGCATTTTTACCGTTGGGAAGTCTCTTACCGGCAAAAAGAACTGACAGAGCTTGTCAAGCGACGGTCGGGCATAGACTTCGGTACGATACTCGACTTGCAACCCCTCGAAAGGGGCACGTCGGGGCGCATCGTCCGCCTCCGTATCGTGGGCAGTCGCCGCAGTGTCGTTGTAGGCAAAGAGTTGGAAATACGCCGCTGGCTCTCTGAAAGCCACCTGTACAGTTCGGCTTTTATCGTAGAAAAGAGCGAAGAAAACGACGAAACATGCTTTACTCTGTATGGCGCAGGCTGGGGGCATGGTGTAGGGCTATGTCAAATAGGCGCAGCCGTGATGAGCGAACGCGGCTACCGTTACGACGAAATATTGGCTCACTACTACCCGGGTACCACCCTGACACAACTATACACCCCCGAGAAATGAAAGAGAAAAATCATACAACCATATCCACCCCAGAAATGGAAGGGAAAAATCATACACGACCATCGGCTTGGAGCTGGATACCAACCCTCTATTTTGCCGAGGGATTACCTTACGTCGTAGTAATGACCCTCTCGGTCATTATGTATAAACGGTTCGACATATCCAACACCGACATTGCTCTATATACGGGATGGCTCTACCTGCCGTGGGTCATCAAACCTTTGTGGAGCCCGTTTGTAGATTTGCTCAAAACCAAACGGTGGTGGATTACCATCATGCAACTGCTCGTAGGCGGCGGCTTCGCTGCCATAGCCTTCACCTTGCATCTACCCCACATGCTGCAAGTGACGTTAGCCTTCTTTTGGCTGATGGCTTTTGCTTCGGCCACCCATGACATTGCCGCCGACGGCTTCTACATGCTGGCTTTGGACGAAAAACAACAAGCCTATTTCGTAGGCATACGCAGCACCTTCTACCGTATTTCTACGATTGCCGGACAGGGGCTGTTGGTTATTTTGGCCGGCGTATTGGAAGACAGCACAGGTAGCATCCCGCTCGCGTGGTCTATCACCTTTATGGTCATGAGTGGACTGTTCATAGGGCTGTTTCTCTACCATCGCTATATCTTACCGCGTCCCGATAGCGACTGCGCCACAGCTGCCAATACAACGGCACGCGGCATCTTTACCGGATTTGCCCGCACATTCGTCACCTTCTTTAAGAAACCGCACGCCATATCGGCAATAGCCTTCATGCTCCTATACAGACTTCCCGAAGCATTCTTGGTAAAGATGACCAACCCGTTCCTGCTCGACCCCGTAGAGAAAGGCGGCATGGGACTATCTACTGCCCAAATAGGTATCGCCACCGGTACGTTGGGTGTGTTGGGACTTACCATAGGCGGCATCATAGGCGGTTTGTGCGCCTCGCACGGAGGGCTGCGCCGCTGGCTGTGGCCTATGATGTGGAGCTTGACACTGCCCAATTTCGTATATGTATATATGGCATACACCCATCCTGCTTTTTGGATTATAGATATTTGTATCTTTGTGGAACAATTCGGCTACGGATTCGGGTTCACCGCCTATATGCTGTTTCTCATCCATTATGCCGATGGAGAGAGCAAAACGGCGCATTACGCCTTGTGCACCGCCTTTATGGCGTTGGGCATGATGTTGCCGGGCATGGCAGCCGGATGGTTGCAAGAGCTGGTAGGCTACCGCATGTTTTTCGTATGTATCATGCTGTTCTGCCTTATCACCATCGCCGTATGCAGTTGTGTAAAGATAGACAAACCACAAGAAACCAAAAAAGAAGATGAATAGAAAAGCCATCACCGCCATCGTCTGTATATGCTGTCTGCTTACCCTCGGGTGCCATGCCGAAGCAAAGGTAAAGACCGGCATAGAGGTGCTTGTATCGCAACAGTTTGCGCCCCTCAAAGGCAAACGCGTGGGACTGATTACCAACCCCACGGGCGTCGACAGCAACCTGCGTCCTACCATAGATATACTCCATGAAGCCTCGGGCGTAGACCTCGTTGCGCTCTACGCTCCCGAACACGGCGTACGTGGCAACATTTATGCCGGCGACAAGGTGAGCAACAGTCGCGACGCAAAAACAGGATTGCCCGTATATTCGCTTTACGGTAAGAGCCGCAAACCCACGGCCGAAATGTTGCGCGGCATAGATGTGCTGGTATATGATATTCAGGATATAGGCTGCCGCTCGTTTACCTACATCAGCACCATGGGACTTGCCATGCAGGCTGCTGCCGAGCAAGGCATAGAGTTTATGGTACTCGACCGCCCCAATCCGCTGGGCGGCAACCGTGTGGAGGGATGCCCCGTAGAAACAGGCTATACTTCGTTCGTAAGCCAATATCCCATACCCTACATCTACGGCCTCACATGCGGCGAGTTAGCCCGCCTGCTCAACGGCGAAGGCATGATAGGCGCAAAACCTTGCAAACTCACCGTCATAGAGATGGAGGGATGGAACCGCAACATGGACTTTGCCGATACCGGGCTGCCGTGGGTAGCGCCGTCGCCCCATATTCCGCAAGCCATATCGGCATACTACTACCCCATGTCGGGTATTGCCGGCGAGTTGAGGACACTCTCGATAGGTGTAGGGTACACACTGCCTTTCGAGTTGTTCGGTGCAACTTGGGTCGATGCCGACGCCTTGGCCGAAAGGCTCAATGCGCTGGGACTGGAAGGCGTAGCATTCCGTCCTATACACTATACCCCATTCTACGGCGCACAACAAGGCAACAGGTTACAAGGCGTACAGGTGCATCTGACCGACCGCAAAGCAGCCCGACTGACCGAGATACAATTCTATGTCATGCAAGAGATGGTAGCCTTGTATCCCTCGCACAAACCATTCGCCACCGCCGGAGAGTCGAGCCTCAACATGGTAGATAAGGTGTGCGGCACCAACAAGATACGCCAACAGTTCACCCGACGCTACCGTTGGGACGATGCCCGTCCCTATTGGGAAAAAGGAGTAAAAGAATTCAAACAAAAATCGCAATCATATTACATCTATCCATGAGCATACTCATAGCCGACAGCGGGGCAACTACCGCCGAATGGGCGCTTATAACGGACGACAGCCCCGCGCAACTGATAACGACCACGGGCATCAATCCCGTGCACCAGCACGACGAAACGATACAACGCATTATCGCCGACGAGTTGTGCCCGGTCATGCGCAAGATACAACCCCGACACATCTATTTCTATGGAGCCGGCTGCATAGGCGATAAAACCAACCAAAGGCTTACCGCCCTGCTGACCGACTATTTCCCCAATGCCGTTATCGATATAGCAAGCGACTTATTGGGGGCGGCACGCAGCTTGTGCTGCCACGAAGAGGGTATTGCCGGTATACTGGGTACAGGCGCCAACTCGTGCCACTACGACGGGAATTGCATAGTAAGTAACATACCGCCTCTGGGCTACATCCTTGGCGACGAAGGGAGCGGCGCGGCTATGGGGAAAGAGTTTCTGCGCCGCCTGTTGCGCAACGAATTAGACCCGCAAATCGCCCGGGATTTCTACGCCGAGTATGAGACCGATTACACGCATCTGATAGACCGCATATACCGCCAGCCTGCCGCCAACCGCTACTTGGCCAGCCTGTCGCCGTTTATCGCCGCACACATCGGCCACGGCGATATATACGCCATTGTTCACGACGCACTGCGCTCCTACTTCGAGCACCACATCATGCGATACGACTACCGCCGCCTCACCGTACACCTTACCGGCTCCGTTGCCTACCACTACGCCGATGTAATACGTGACGTAGCAGAAGAAAAAGGCATAAAGATAGGTCATATAACAGCTACTCCCATCGAGGGACTCACCGAATACCACAACACCAACAACCTCTTATAAACACCGCATGCAAGCAGCCCTCTATCTTATTCCCGTCACCTTGGGCGACACCGAGCCCGACCGTGTTTTACCAGCCTATAACCGCGAAGTCATTGCAGGTATACGCTACTTTGCCGTAGAAAACATACGCTCGGCGCGCCGCTTTCTGCGCCGTTCGAACCGCGATATAGACATCGATTCGCTCACCTTCTATACCCTCGACGAGCACACCCGCCCCGAGGAGATTGCGGCATTTCTTGCCCCCCTGCGTGCTGGAGAACCTATGGGCGTCATTTCGGAAGCCGGCTGCCCCGCCATTGCCGACCCGGGAGCCGACCTCGTGGCAATAGCCCAACGCGAAGGTCTGCCGGTTGTACCGCTCGTAGGGCCATCGTCGATACTGCTATCGCTGATGGCAAGTGGATTCAACGGACAGAGTTTCGCCTTTATCGGTTACTTGCCGGTCGATGGCGATGAACGAAGCCGCAAAATACGGCAGATAGAGCAACGCGCATACCAAGAAAATCAAACACAAATATTCATAGAGACACCCTATCGCAACCATCGTCTCATAGACGACCTTGTGCGTTACTGCCGCCCGACCACGCGGCTGTGCGTGGCATGCGACATCAGTTGTCCCACCGAAGAGATACACACCCGCACCATCGCCGAGTGGAGCAAAGCCCGATATGACTTACAGAAACGGCCGGCTATCTTCCTGATATACAAACCATAGACAGAGCCTATCATCGGCAGCAGAAATCGGCTGCGGTGCATCGCAACACAAACAGAAACTCACGCAAGAACAAAAGGTGACGCATGTGTACCGCGATGCCTCTACCGCCATCCCCCAACAGATGCAACTGATACACATCGTATGTAACAAAAAGCTCGTTCGGCATGTGAAATATGGCTGCCTATATACAAAAAAATAGCCATAAAAAACGTATCTTTGCACACTCTTAAAAGGAACGACCATGTTACTGCAATATATGAGCTTAGCAAGCGGCAGCAGCGGCAACTGTTGCTATGTAGGTACAGACGACTACGGCATATTGATAGATGCCGGAATCTCGGCAAGAAACATCAAAAAAGCACTGAAAGACAACAATATCCCTATGGAAAAAATCGTGGCTCTGTGCATCACGCACGACCACGCCGACCATATAAAAGCCGCCGGAAGTTTGGGCGAAAAAATGGGGATACCGGTCTATACCACAGCTACCATAATGGCGGGAATGAACCGCAACTATTGCATGACCGACAAGATATATAGCGCACACCGCGAAATAGTAAAAGAAGTGCCGTTTATGATACGCGATTTCGAACTGACAGCATTCGAAGTGCCGCATGACGGTTCGGACAATGTGGGTTACCGCCTGCGCTATGGCGACCACACATTTGTACTTGCCACCGACATGGGACACATCACAGAGACAGCAGCCCGATATATCACACAAGCCAATTATTTGGTGATAGAAGCCAACTACGATGCCACCATGTTGCAGAACGGCCCCTACCCCTTACATCTGAAACGACGCATCGTAGCTCCCTGCGGACACATGGATAACGCCGAAACAGCCGAATTTTTGGCAACACACTATACACCCGCTCTGACACACATCTTCTTGTGCCACCTGAGTTTAGACAACAACCACCCGCAACTTGCCTACAAAACAGTTGAAGGACGATTGTATAATGAAGGCATCAGGGTGGGAAAAGATGTGCAACTCGCCACACTGGCACGCAACCACCCCTCGGAGCTTTACAACTTCGAGAAATAGGGTGTCACAATAGAATATAATTTTTTGCCAAAAAATTTGCAATCTCCAATAAAAGGAATTACCTTTGCAACCGCAATACCGAAAAAGGGTATGACTCCGTAGCTCAGTTGGTAGAGCAAATGACTCTTAATCATTGGGTCGAGGGTTCGAGCCCCTCCGGGGTCACTGAAAAAGGATAGCTTTTTAAGCATAAAATGCTTTGAATCAGCCGATTAGAATAGAGAGCAACTGTTGATGTTGCTCTCTCTTTTTTTAGTAAATACCTCCGTTAAAAGACGGCCTAGTCGACAAAATTCAGGATAAGACCTTGGTAAAGCATTGATTTTAATATCTTTGTGAAGATTATTATAAATA
>CALUJY010000001.1 GCA_944321085.1 uncultured Barnesiella sp. | reverse complement strand
GTTCAACATACCAGCCACAGAGCCTTCATAGGCGAGACTTTTCTCGGCCATACGACGGTAGATTTCCAAAGCCTCACAGCACTCCTGCTCAGCCGTATCGAAACGTTGGGTATTCTTATGCAATATTGCCAGACCGTTCAACGTATCGGCCACAGAGCCTTCATAGGCGGGACTTTTCTCGGCCATACGACGGTAGATTTCCAAAGCCTCACTGTACTCCCGCTCAGCTGTATCGAAGCGTCGAATTTCGGAATGCAAGATTGCCAGATTGTTCAACATACCAGCCACAGAGCCTTCATAGGCGAGACTTTTCTCGGCCATACGACGGTAGATTTCCAAAGCCTCACTGTACTCCCGCTCAGCCGTATCGAAGCGTCGAATTTCGGAATGCAAGTTTGCCAGATTGTTCAACGTCCTGGCCACATTGCTATCGAAAGCCTCAGGATTTTGTACTGCGAGGTCTCGATATATGGACAACGCCTCATCATATAGCGTTCCGACCAAATGGTATTGCTTGTTATTATTAAGAAAATCTGCATACTCCCGAAGTAAATCTGCCATTTTTTCCGACGCAATATGGTTGCGTGCTACCGAGACAGCCTTGTCATAGACCGCAATTACCTCATCGACCCAGCCTCTCTCCATTGCATTTTGCAGTGTCTTGATCTTCAATCGGTACTCTTCGATATTCGATTCGAGTGTTTTGATGGATTCACCCTCGATTTCTCGCGCAGCATCTATGCGTGCCGCATTACTCTCTGCATCTTGCGATATCTCATCAAGATTGAGAATAGCATTGGCGCCCTTGTTGTCGCCCTCCTCGAAAAGACGCATAGCCTCTGAGAGACGGGCTGAGGAGACTGTCGAAGAGAGCCGTGTAATGAGTTTGGCCGTATCGAGCAGGCTGTTCTCCATCGCCCTGCGACGCTCTTGCAAATCGTGCAACTCCTGCCGAAAATCCATGTCATCAGGATATTTCAATACTCTGGTCTGTGTAGCCTCAATCTGCTTTAGCAGCTGCAAATACTCGGGATTGTTACCTGCAAAAGGTATGTTTTTAAGTTCTACAAACGGTGTGCCGTCAACCTCGACATGAGAATCCCGTACCCGAAGCATTGCCTCCGAGCTCTTGTTTTGGTATGCCTCGAACTGCAATAAAAAATTGAGCTTCATGGTATCGACATTCTCAAACCGACAGTAGAAATGGCCATATTCAGTAACAAAACTCTCCTTGAAGGCTTTCAATTCGGGTGTTATCTCTTCGGCTTCTTTGAAGTAGATATAAAGTTTCTTGGGGTTACGCCCGGCACAGAGTTCCGAGTAAGCCGTGTCGAGCTCACCTTTGGTTTGATCCTCAAATTTAGTCCAGTAAAGAACCATGCACATTTCGCAGTTTTTCAGCTCGCGATGGTATTCTTCGTGATTGTCCAGCGGGTCTATTTCTACACCGCGCGGCCTAAGTATTCGGTTGAGATGTTGTATCATGTCGGGAAACTCCAACCGCTCCATTTTGAGTTCTTCCGACGAGGCGATAAATACTTTGATAATCTTCATGGCTCATAAAGAATATGACACAAAAGATAGTGAATATGCGAGTATAACAAACGAAAATATTATACCCTTCTTTATTTATTTTTACATGAATTTATTCGAATTCAAACATTCTGCATCGGAAATATATATGACCGGCATCATTTGAAAGAGCTCAACTGAAATATTCTTTTCCTCGCCTCTTCCCTCTGACACGCTATATTCTTTACAAACCTGCAAAAGAGTTTATTGCAGAAGAGCATAGAAAAAGCCCCTCATTACGTCCATGTTCGACATGTGCGTCCTGAGGGGAAAGAGTATCCGTAAAGGATAGTTTAGTACAAATATTTGGATAGGTTATTCAAATTGCTTATTGTATTTCCTGATTTGAAAAGCTAATACTATTCTGAAAATGCCATACAATATGAAAGAAGCTCCTATATAAGCCAGCACAAATATTCCGCCGTAAACAGGTGCCATCAAAAAGATAAATGAGCATAACAAGCCCAGAATACTGCACGCCAGCAACCAACCCCAACCTACTAACCGAATATTCGATAATTCACAAGCTTCACAAATTCCCATGATGGAATTGAATAACATCCAAAAGCCGAAAATATATACAAGAATGGTGGTTATAATCGGGGTTGGAAGCAAAAGCATCCAAATTCCCAACAGAATTTCGAGAATTCCACGAGCTAAATCCCATCCCCAATAGCGATTCCACTTGGCATTCAATGCAGCTGTAACAACATTGAAGATACCTCCGACTATCAGAATGACTACAAAAAAATCAGTCAAAACTGCAAGAGAACGAATTGGGGTGACAAAGCAGCAGATTCCTGCAATAATTCCCATAATACCTACAATAAGAGATACCCACCAATGCTTAAAAACATTATTATCGATTCGTATTTCCATAACAGTAAACATTTATTATTTGCAAAATTGAATATAATACTCTACTTATCACAAATAATTCAGCGTGATTTATGTGCAAAGTTTCGTATTTTTGTATCATCACCAATAGTGTAAACAATGAATATATATGAAATAGAAAACCTGAACTTAAAGGGGAGGAATTTTGCTTTCAAAACAATATCGGAATTTCTTGGAAAGAATTTTCAAGGCCAGCTGTTTGTTTTCGACGGTCTACTGTTCAATATATGCATTAAAGGAAGTGCCAAAATTACAATCGATTATAAAGAATATCCGATCGACGCAAACAGTTTGGTAGCCATATTGCCGAAACATATATGCTCAATCAATAACTGCACAAGTGATTTCGACATAAGAATGATATTGGTGTCGGCCGATTTTTTATATCACCTGCCGATAACGCCTGATTTCGACCTGTTAAAAAAGATGGCCATCCGTCCATGCGTGAAATTGGACGAAAGGAAATTGGATGATTTGCAAAAGATTCATTCTTTAATCACCAGATACGGCTCGGACGACAAACTTGCCAAACAGATTCAGGATACGTTAATTCATTCGATGATTCTGATGACAGCATCGTCGTTCGGAAATATTCCACCCTTTCCCAACCGCACTTTTTCCCGGCAGGAAACCCTTGTCAGAAAATTCTTTGACCTGCTGATAGATTCATGCGAAAGCAAAAAGAGTGTGTCATATTATGCCGATAAACTTTGCGTCACACCCAAATACCTGACCACGGTAATCAAGTCCGTCTCGAACCACCCCGCCCAAAGCTGGATAAACGAAGCTGTCCTTATCACTGCCAAACGGCTTATCATGACAACAGACCTGACCATACATCAAATTGCCGACAAACTTCATTTCCGGACGGCATCTTCTTTTGTCCGTTTCTTTCGGATACATGCAGGATGCACCCCATTAAACTATAAGCAAAAGATGAATCAGGATTTGTAACCATCACTACCCGAACCTTCATTCTCTATTTCACAATTGCACTTCTGATAATAATTACCCTACAAACTTATATTCTATATTTTTGACTTTGTCAGAAAAGACAATTTTTATTCGTACTTTTGCAATATAAAACCATTCATCATTATGGAAACGATTGTATGGATTACGCCCTATTACTTTATAGAGACCGATATATATATTATCCCTTTATTGACAACACACTATCGTATAGAGTGGTACATATATGTGACCAATAACGAACCGTTGCCATACAAAGAAGATATAGAAAGGCTTTCGGCGCACGACAATCTGACCATACATGTAGAGCGTATTCATGGCCGACAACGCAGCATCAGTGTACTGCGCGGGTTAAGTCGGATACTTCGACAAGCAAAACAATTATCGCCCCGTCTGGTATATACTTGCATGTCGGGATTTCCTTATCTGACCCCGCTTGTCCGCCACTTCTTGGGTACACGCAACACCGTCATAGCGGCGCATAATGTCACAACACCGCAAGGTGCGTCAAGTTATCAAATCGCCCAACTATATACCTCATATACCCTAAAATCATTCCGGTACTTTCAGACTTTCTCGAAGAACCAGTATAAGCTGTTGAAACAGTTATATCCTGAGAAGGAGGTATTCTATGCTCCTTTCATTTTGAAAGATTACGGCGCAAGCCATACCACACCGGGCAAACTGATTACTTTTCTCAGTTTCGGTTATATCCGCGATTACAAGCGCATAGATGTATTGATAAATGCGGCCGAGAAGGTATATGAAGAGACGCAAATACCTTTCAAAGTACGCATTGCAGGCAAATGCAACGATTGGGAAAAGTACCAGCAACTCATCAAACACCCCGAGCTGTTCGACCTGCAAATACGAAGTATTCCCAACGAAGAGGTCGCCGACCTATTCGGCAGCTGCCACTATTTTGTCACGCCCTACCAAGACATAGCTCAAAGCGGTTCACTCATCGTAGGAATCAATTACGAAAAACCCGTCATAGCGTCGGACCTTGAAGCCTTCAAGGAATATATACAAGACAATGAAACCGGATTTCTGATGAAGCCGGCCTCTGTTGACGATTTGGCACGCATCATGAAAAACATATTGCTGCATCACGAATCGTTGTATCCTGCCTTGTGCGACAACGTAAGAAAGATGAAAGAGACAGAGTTTGCCCCCGAAGCAATAGTCCGACGATACACCACATTTTTCAATCACGTCATGCAATGAAAAGCGTGCATCTCGCTACCGACCAAACATGTACAGGCTGTATGGCGTGCGCCGATTGCTGCCCGACACAGGCTCTGACACCCGTTGTAAAAGCCGATGGGCATTGCTACGTTTCTTACGAAAGCGACCGCTGCATTCTCTGTCATAAATGCGAGAAAGTGTGCCCCGTCGTCAATAAGAAACCATACGGCAACCTATCGCTGAAACCATCCACTCCTTACGCCGCTTTCTCCTGCGACAAACAGTTCAGAGAAAAAGCCGGTTCGGGAGGTATATTTGCTGCCATAGCCGCTTACATATTGTCGAAGGGTGGTGTCGTATGCGGTGCTGAATTGCAAACCGACCACGTACAGCACGTTTGCATAGAGAAACCCGAAGAGATAATTCGCATACAAGGGTCGAAATATATGCAAAGCGACACAAGCGGCATCTACCGACAGATAAAAAACTATTTAGACCACGGCCGCATTGTTTTATTTTCAGGTGTAGGCTGTCAAGTAGCTGCGTTATTGTCTTTTTTAGGAAATCATCCGCACATCGACCGCCTTTACACTATCGACCTTATCTGCGGGGGTGTTCCCTCATCACTGTTGGTCAAAAGATTCCTATCCGATTCGCCCCTACACCCCCGAGGTATAAATCGGTTTCGTGAAGGAGAAAAGTATCTATTCTCTTATATCGACTCAAACAACGAGGTCGTCGTTCTCCCGCCACAAGAGAGAGCCTTACCATTGTACGGATATACTTCGGGGCTGACCCATCGTTTCTGCTGCAACGACTGCCTATTCACCGGCAGTCATCGGCTCTCATCGGCTACCATAGGTGATTTTTGGAACGACCCATCGAAAGAATTGCACCGCTCGGTAATCATCTGCCATAATGCCAAAGGGCTGGAATTACTCGAAAATGCCGACATTGAGAAAGAACCTGTCTCATGGGCGCAGTTTCTTCCTTTCAATAGCCGCCTTGTCTATGGGAAAGCACCTTACAGCCACCGAATCGAAAGGAGATACCTTGCACAGATTTTCAAGCATTGCTCATATAAGACAATAAAAAAGATATACGCCACCCACATCAAACCTTACGACATTGTGTGGATGTGTTACAAAATAGAACGCCATTTGTTTCAAAAATCAGCGTTGCGCGTGGCACAACGATTTGCCAATCGTCTGTTGAACCAATCCGAAAATAAGCCTAAATAAGGCCACAAAAAATATCAGAGACAAAAGGTTATATAAGGGAGGAATGTAAAACATAATGATATTGCAACCCGAGAGTATGATAATTTTAATCTATAGCTAAAACTTTTAAGGTTGCAACATTGTTTTTCTCGTAGCAATACGGGGCATAATATGCGCCACCGTTGCAAATACCAACGATATTTATTTCTTACCAAATAATACGTGATATGAAAAAAGCTATTCCGTTTTTCTTGGTGGCTCTCACCTTAACGGCCTGCGAGAAAGAGCCCAATCTCAACCAATTGTCGAGCGACCTGATTGTCTATACCGACTACGACCAGAAGTGCGACTTTGGCAACTACGCTACGTTTGCCATCCCCGACAGTATCCTTGTACTGTCTAACAGCAGCAAGCCCATCTATTATTCGGCCGACGACCCTCGTACCATTGCTATCATAGGGGCTTTTACCAGTGAGATGGAACAACGCGGGTTTGTCCAAACCGACGATACACAAAATGCCGACCTTGGCGTACAGGTTAGCTATGTGAAGAATACCAACACCATCGTGTCGTATGCTACCAGCAATCCTTATTGGTGGTATGGTTACGGCTACTACTGGCCGTGTAGTTACTGGAACCCATACTACTGGGGCTGGGGACCTTACTACGGCTATCCCATCACATACAGCTACACCGTAGGCTCGCTTATTGCCGAAATTGTCGCTATCAAGGATGCCGATGCCACGACAAAGAAACTTCCTGTCGTATGGACAGCTTATATGGCAGGTATCATGTCGAGCAACCAATTAGACCTCACCCGGACACTCTCGGGCATCTATCAGGCTTTCGAGCAATCACCCTACATTGCCGCACAGTAAAAGAGAGCGGCTTAGTATTCTTTTTTCACCTATAAAAATATTATTGCAATGAAAAAACTCTCTGTCATAACATGTGCGATAACACTGTGTATCGCCGCCTTATCGCCTCTGCGAAGCGATGCCCAATGGATAAAACCGATGTATTTCAACGTCGATTGGCAATTCAATGCACCTGTCAGCAACGACTATGCCGATGTTGCCAGCGGCTGGGGCATGAATTTCGAAACCGGATACTACGTTATCCCGCATTTGGCCGTAGGAGTATATTTCTCATACCATACCAACCACAAATATGTAGGCGAACAGGTTCTTCAACTAAGCAATACGTCGAGCCTCTATACCGACCAACAACACTCTATATTCCAAATGCCGTTCGGTGCATTGCTGAAATACAGCATAGTAAAAGGCAAACATTGGGAACCCTACCTTACCATGAAGGTAGGTGCAATGTACGCACAAATGAATTCCTACACCCAAGTTGTCAAATTCTATGATAATAGCTGGGGCTTCAACATGCAGCCCGAAGCCGGTGTGACATTCTATCCCATGCCTCACAAGCGTTGCGGTATCCATCTTGCCATCTATTATAATTTTTCAAGCAACAAGAACAAGACATTGACCTACGATATAGATTGCTACAATAACATAGGTTTTCACCTTGGCGTAGCATTCTGATGTTCGGTTCTTCCCTCTCCCTATACGGCAACATAAAAAGGGAAACACAAGGAAGAAAGAGATAAACAATCTACAACATCCGACATAAACGGACTGTGGCATTTCCAACTCGTCACAGTCCGTTTTTTGCTGCTGGCATATTATATCTGTCGGCAACACATTGCAACAGAAAAGCACATGCGCAACACCTGTCCCAAACGACAAATTCATACTAAGCGAGACATACAGAATATCCGAATCGGATACCGCACGACAAACTCTCCTTGCTTTACAAATGGTCGCCAAACAAGCATAGCGCCCTATATACCAAGTACATATTAGACACAATCATATAAACTGCATATTTATTCTAAACAAATTATTTGCTCCTCTAAAATGAATTTGTAATTTTGTAACCATACAAATAGCAAAAAGTGTTTAACTGATTTTCTCGGATAAAATCTGGTAAATTTTTGGAGAGGAAAATGAGTTAACAAATCCCACATCGTATCCATAGGGCATGGTGTGGGAGTATGTCACTTGTTTACTCTCACGGTTTACCAGAGCCTTTCCGATAGATAAGTTACAGCTCTCACACTTTCAATATAAACTTCTTCTTTTGTGAGCTGAGGAGAACAAATCAATCATGTATGAAAAACTTATTAGTTCTGTTAGCGGCCGTTATATGTGGCGCAACATCTGTTCTCGGCCAAGACGTTCTTTATTTGAAAAACGGCAGTATCATCAAAGGTGAGTTATTAAAAGTTGTACCCAATGGCCAAATTCAAATTCAACAATCAGATGGCTCAATACTTTCGTATAATTCTATCGATGCCATCATGATAAACAAAGAGGATTCCAACCGAATTCCCGAAAAACAAGATATAATATCATTAACTGACGGTAATGTAATACGAGGCTACCTCGTAGAATATACTTTTGGGAAAAATGCTTCTATCAAAACATCCAACGGTAGTCTTTTTGTATATAATACTGATGAGATTGCACAAGTTACCAAAGAAAAACAAATACAAAACTCAACTTCAACCATTAAAGAATACAACTACTCTTCCTCAACATCCGTCTCGACCAATACACCAAATGAATATCGCTATTCATCTTCTCGTTCTTCACAACTTGACGACGATATGGCCGAAATAAACCGGTACAAAGCCCGAAAAGGATACCGCGGCTTTGCCTCCATCACACCAAGCTACTATATTAGTAATGGTATCGGTTCTCTTGAAATATCCACTACGCATGGTTTTCAAATTAACCACTATTGCTTCGTAGGAGGAGGTATCGGCGTAGATATTATTGGAGATGCAGAAGACTATTTATTAAATTCTTCCGGAATTGCCATACCTATCTATGCAGCATTCAGCGGTAACGTAGGCTCTCGCGTAGCTCAGTTTACTTATGGTACACGTATAGGTTCTTGTATTTGGTCTGCTTCTAATATTTTGAGTGGTGCCACATCCTTAATGTGGAACGTAAACGTTGGTCTTCGTTTAGGCTTCACCCCTACCTTTGGGCTCTCGATTACACCCGATTTCAGTCTGCTGGCAGCCAGTAACTTTTTTGATGCCCGTGTCGGTTTACGTATAGGCGTAGACTTCTAAGGCTTGCAATTTCATACAACATTGAAAGCTCCAAAGGTTTTGTCGACTTTTGGTGCTTTCTGTTTTATTCATACCAGCAAATGCCCGCTTTTCAAGAAACTGTTTAGTGAAATATACTGTCTTTGTTTATCTTGCATCATACTTCCAACACATTGCATTTGAAAAAATGATAGGGAATATTCCCTTAAAAACAGCCGCTCCATTACTTGCATATTTATAGTAAAAAGATAATGCTTCAATGAATATAATAATTAACACAACAAACTATTGCAAAATTAATATAAGCGAGCTACTTTTGCATTTGTTAAACAAAAATCGATATATTCACACACTAACAACACATATTATGAAAAAGCTATTTATTCTTTTAGTATTAGCAGTGGCAGGTTGTATAACATCTGCTCTCGGTCAAGACATCCTTTATTTGAAAAACGGCAGTATCATAAAGGGCGAATTGGTAAAAGCTCTCCCCAACGAGAAAATACAATTCCAGCTATCGGACGGCACTATACTCTCATACAATACTACCGATGCCATAAAGATTACAAAAGAGAACGTCAATCAAACCACAGGACGGCGCGACGTGGTATCATTGACAAACGGTAGTGTAATACGAGGTTATCTCACCGAATACATTATTGACCAAAAAATTTCTATAAAAACTTCTGACGGCAGTCTTTTCGTATATAATGCCGATGAGATTGCACAAGTTGCTAAAGAACCCGAAACACACTCTTCTGTTGCTGCAACCAAAGAATACAATTACTCCTCGGCAACCGCAGCGAGCGCCACGTCCAATTCAATGACAAAAGAATATCGCTATACAACCACCCGTTCGTCGCGACAAGATAGTGGTATGGACAAAGAAAATCGTAGGGAGGCCAAGAAAGGCTATCGGGGTTTCGTTGCATTCACCCCGGGATATTATGTTAGCGGTATTGACGCATACGAGTTCTCTACAACCCATGGATTTCAGATTAACCACAGCTTCTTCGTTGGAGGTGGTTTAGGTGTAGATATTATAGGGCTGGGCGATATGATTGCAGTACCCATTTATGCAGCATTCAATGGAAATGCAGGCTCTCATTTAGCTCAGTTTACATACGGTTCTCGCATAGGTTTCAGTATCATAGATAGCTATGTTCCATTTTTATGGAATATCAACTTAGGTCTTCGATTGGGTTTCACACCTACTTTCGGACTCTCTATTACACCCGATATCAGTCTGATGGCAGCCAGTGACTTTTTCGATGCCCGTATAGGTCTGCGTGTTGGTATAGATTTCTAAGGCATAAACCATATTCAATACAGATAGCCCCAAAAGTTTAAACTTTTGGGGCTATTCATTTTGTATCTATTTATAATACAATAGATAATCGTTTACAAGGCTATGACAAGCTAGAATATAAAAAGCAGCTATACGGAATCTTTACGAATGATGTAATCGACATTATTCTAACTAAATTATGCTGTCGGCATAATTACATATCGTGACGAAGCTCTTTCAAAAGGTATATCTCGAAGAGTTGTATTTCAGGTTAAATATATTATCTTTGCTTGCCGTCGTACATTCAACACAGCACTGGTATATACCACATTTATGAAAAGAGTAATCATTCCCGTTCTTTTGCTCCTTGCAACAATCTTTGAAGCCGTGCCGCAAGAGGGTGTCGATTATCGTGCCGAGGTATCGGCACACGGCTCTTCGGGGATTTTCGCCCCTTATTACATGACAGCCAACCGCTATGGTGTGGTTGCCAACGGCTCGGGTGCATACGCCCGTGCAGGAGCATTTATCCGCATGGATTCTACCCGTCGCTTCTCCTACGCTGCCGGCATAGACCTCATAGGCCGATACGAAACCTCGTCGCCGGTACGGCAATACCAAAACGGACAATGGACTACGAATTACGTCCGTCCCAACTACTTCGCCATACAACAGCTTTATGCCGATGTCAAATATCGTGCAGTGTTTCTCTCTGTGGGTATCAAAGAGCGTAACGACGAGAGTCCTATAACCGACCGTCGATACAGCTCGGGAGGACTTGTATTGTCGGGCAACTGCCGCCCTATACCTCAAATAGAAGCCGGATTTCACCGCTTCGTCGATATTCCCTTCACCAAAGGGTGGTTGCAAATAAAGGGTAATATTGCCTACGGCAAATTTATCGACGACAACTACCTACGCAGCCACTACTACTATTACAGTTCGTTCCTTACCACCGATGTGTACTATCATTACAAATCGGCCTTTTTCAGAACCAATCCTCTCCAACCGCTCGTATTCACCATAGGTATAGAAGACGGCGTACAGTTCGGCGGCACCAAAACCACCTACCGTGACGGAGAAATTGTCAGCGTAGAACATTCGCCTGCCAACTTCAAAGCATTTTTGCAGGCATTTCTCCCGGGAGCCGGCGACGAATCGACCTCTGTGGGCGACCAACTGTATGTATATGGCAACCACGTAGGTTCCATAGACATGGCACTACAATACAACCTCCGCGACCACTCGTACCTGAAACTCTATACGCAATGGCTCTACGAAGATGGGTCGGGGATGGGTAAGCTCAACGGATGGGATGGCCTGTGGGGGTTGTCATATCACAAAGAGGGTAAATGCCTCGTTACCGACGCTGTTATAGAATACCTCGACCTTACCAACCAAAGCGGAGCTATACCTTGGGAACCCAACGACCGACCGGGAACTCCCGTGACTTCGCGTGTATCGGGGGGTGACGACTACTATAATAACTTCTTTTTCAACGGCTGGCAACATAACGGATTCGGTATGGGCACACCGATGTCTCCCTCTATCATGTACAACACCGACGGCTACCTTCGCTTCTTATACACCCGTGTACGAGGCGGACACTTCGCCATAGGAGGCTTCTTCGACGACGAGTGGCAATATCGCCTCATGGCATCGTATCGCATTTCATTGGGTACCCCTTTTATTCCTGCCCGCTCGACCTACCGACAAGGAGCCATGCTGATAGAATGCAGCTACACGCCCAAACGTCTGAAAGGTTGGAGTTTCTGCGGAGCCGTTGCCGTAGATGCCGGTAACATGACGGGCGATAATGTCGGAGTGAGCATCAGTATCGTGAAAAGCGGCTCGCTCTTCCGATTTAAAAAAAGCGACACTCATAAATAGAATCTCGACATGAAAAAAACAACCATTTTCACTCCCCTGCTCGTCATACTACTATCGGCATTAACCGCTTGCACGCAAAACGAGGGTTATATAGGCGACCTCTTCGGACTGTGGAGATTAGAAGAGATTTCCGACGGTACAACCGTAGAAGAGTGTGACACGATATTCATGGCTTTCCAAGCCGATGTATTCCAAGTGCGACGGGTAAACTACATATCATACGACTACACCTTGTTTACCGGGCTATATACCCGTACCGATAATCTTATGCAATGTAACTTTCTCAACCACAACGGGACGGATGCCGTCACCGACGAACAGCAGCAACAAATGTTGCAAGACCTTGCCTCGCTGCACATTACCGAAATCTCGCCCGTGTTTGTCGTCGAGGAGCTCAACAAACGCAATATGCGGCTCTCATATAACGGTTACCGCTACATTTTCGTAAAATTATAAAAATCTGTCAGAGAGGTCTTGCGCTACCGGTTACAGATAACGCACCTTATACTGTTTCTCCTCATACGAGCGCACAGGATAGATACGTTTCAGGCCGCACCGTCCCACTCCTTTCCATCGACGAGGCACGTTGTCGAGCATAATGAGAGTACGGTCACCTGATAAATGTGCTGTTGCTGTCATCGCAGGCATTTGCCAATAGAACCATTTGTTCCAAAACGTCACGTCGTATAACGTAAGGCGACGCGTATCGCTTGCAATATCTTGTTCGAGATACCCCATCACCATACCCGAAGGATAAGTATATAAATCTGCCATATTTACATCGAACCACAACATAATGCGGTGCGTGTATCGTGCCTCATAAGTATAATCATTGATACGCTCTATCGCCAAATAACAATAAATTTTATTACCCAACAAAAGCCATATACCCTCCCAATCGTCGACAGCTGCCGAGTCGAGATACTGCACAAAGTCGCTCTTATCGAAAGGATGTACCGACTCTTGATCAGGTAGCGAATGTTTCGACGAAGAAGCAAAGAAAGGATGCACCTCGTAGCAAGCGACAATCATAGGAAGCAATGCCAGCAAGCAGCTCCACAAGAACCATCTCCGGCCACCTGTTGTCGTCATATCTTATACGCGAAACCTAAGCTCAACAAATCTTTTATTTGGAAGAAACCCAAATGGGGGTCACGGGCAACACTGTCATCGTATCTCACATCTACATATACACGCGCCGAGAAATATGTCGAGAAGGCAAAGTCGAAAGTATTAGTCCACTCCACCAACGATGTTTTATAATTGGTAAATGCAAAGAGATGACTGCTCCACTGTATGTTATACCGTAAGTTCCACGCAATCGTATAGTCGAGCGAAGAACCTATCTCGTTCTTAGCCCACCCCTTATCTATACCAAACCGCGTGGGGTCCATGTGATGCAGTGCCAAAAACTTCAAGTTATATGACAGCGGAGAGAGCGTAAGCGTATGCGACAACTTCACCGGCTTCTCGTAACTATGTTGATAAGACAAACCAAGACCGACGTTCAACTCACTCGGCGAAAGAAATTCGGCTTGAATGTCGTTGGAATTGGAGGCATAATTTGTCAGGATTTGGGTTTTGAATTGCAACGATGCCGAATAGTACCACTTGCTGAATGCTTTATAACCGAACTTGGAATTGAGTTGGAAAACATCCTCTCCTACACGTACCTTATGCACGGTATCCTCCTCAGAGGTGGTGAGGTTTACTTTCCACTGCAAAGCATTTTCAAACAGCACCTTACCCGATGGGTCGTTGTATTTGAGCGAAAGTAGCTGGTCGCTCAACAAACTTAAACTGCTTTGACCACCCTGATACCAATTATCCGATATATATACCATAGAAAACTGTACCGCACTATTGAAGTTAAACAACCAGCGTTTTATCTTCACCGGCGTTGCCTGTAACTCGGTAACAGGTGTTATAGGACGCTCCACGATGGTGATAGTTTGCTTCGTGGGGTCATTCACAATCATATACTGCTTGGGTATCTCGGGCAGGTTGTCAAGATTATATTTCACCACTTGGGGACAATTCACAATGACATAATTGCGAGCTGCTTGCACACGTCGAGCCTCACGCACAGCCAGTGACAGCCATTCGTCGGAACGCGGCAACAACGTGTCTATATCATAAACCATCTTACACTCGTCCCAACGCTCAACTTCCAACTGCTCGTACGGCGTAACTTCTTGCCGCTCAAAAACCAACGGCAGGAAAAGCGGATTGACCGTATATTGCGACACGGTATCGTCCCACAACTCCGACAAATTGAGTATAAAATCGGCCGTAGGAACCACTGTATCGGCAGGGATGGCTACCCCTGTGTTGTCACCTTGCACCGCGAACACCTCGTCCACGCTGCCAGCCCTCATCGTAAAGGGCAAAGCCATAAAAAAAATACCTGCAAGGAATAAAATATTTTGCCTCATTATCGATAAATTTTTCAGCACAAAGATAATACAAACGAGAGCAATACGAAAAAAGTATCTGTTTTATTTCATATATCAAAGACTCTTCTGCCTTATTTATAGGAGGATACAAAACAGTGAAAACGAAGGTAAAAAACATCGCATCACCGCGCTTTTGGCCGCAAAAACCGCACTTGCAACCATATCCGAGCCATAACAACCCCAACATACGACAAGCCATCCGACAAAATTTTGCAACCTCGGCATCCATATTGCATCACTCTTCAAAAGACAAAACAACGTTTATAATTTATTGTATGCCATAGGCAGGCCATTATCGATTATTTTTAGTAATTTTGTCGCCGAATTTTCATACATAACATAACGGTATAAATTTTTTTATCGTGGAGACCAAATATATTTTTGTTACCGGAGGAGTCGTATCTTCCTTGGGAAAAGGTATTATTTCGGCGTCATTGGCGCGACTTTTGTTATCGAGAGGATACAAGGTAACCATACAAAAGTATGACCCTTATATCAATATCGACCCGGGTACGCTCAACCCCTATGAACATGGCGAATGCTACGTGACAGTAGACGGACACGAAGCCGACCTCGACTTGGGGCACTACGAGCGTTTCACCAACACCGAGACGACACGCGCCAACAACATCACCACCGGCCGCATATATCAAAACGTCATCGACAAGGAACGCCGCGGCGACTACTTGGGCAAAACGGTGCAGATTATCCCGCATATCACCGACGAGATAAAACGCAACATGCTCTTGCTGGGCAACAAAAACGAATATGATTTCGTCATCACCGAGATTGGCGGTACCGTAGGCGACATAGAATCGTTGCCGTTCCTCGAAAGCGTACGCCAGTTACGCTGGGAATTGGGAAAACGCTGCGTGTGCATACACCTCACTTACGTACCCTATATCGCTGCCGCCAAAGAGTTGAAAACCAAACCCACACAACACTCCGTAAAGAAGTTGCAAGAGGTAGGTATTCAACCCGATATTCTTGTATTGCGTACCGAGCACGAAATATCGGCCTCGATGTGTCGCAAGGTGGCTCTCTTCTGCAACGTCGACCCCTCGGCGGTAATACAATCGATAGACGTTCCGTCGATATACGAGGTACCTCTGACAATGCACAAACAACGCCTCGACCAAATCGTATTGGAAAAAGTAGGATTGCCATCGGATGGCGAGCCCGACCTGACACAATGGAACGACTTTCTGCATCGCATGAAAAATGCTACCGAGACCGTACACATAGGTTTGGTAGGAAAATATGTAGAACTGCCCGACGCATACAAATCGATAAACGAATCGTTGTTGCAAGCCGCCACATATAACGACCGCAAGCTCGATTTGCACTACATCCACTCAGAAAAGCTCAACGATAGCAATGTGGCCGAGATGCTGAAAGGCCTCGACGGCATTATCGTTGCTCCGGGCTTCGGGCAACGTGGCATCGAGGGCAAATTCTCTGCATTGAAATATGCCCGCGAGCACGACATACCCACCTTCGGTATCTGCTTGGGCATGCAATGTATGGTCATAGAGTTTGCCCGGAATGTATTGGGATATGAAGATGCCAACTCGACCGAAATGGATGTCAAAGCCAAATATAACGTAATAGACCTCATGGAGAGCCAGAAAAGCATCTCGAACATGGGAGGTACCATGCGTTTGGGAGCTTACGACTGCATCCTGAAAGAAGGTTCCATACCTGCCAAAGCATACGGCAAAACCCACATTCGTGAGCGTCACCGCCACCGTTTCGAATTCAACAGCGACTATCGCGAGGCTTTCGAACGCGCCGGCATGATATGTGTAGGAGAAAATCCCGAGACACACTTGGTAGAGGTAATAGAGATACCCAAACTCCGCTGGTATGTAGGAACGCAATATCACCCCGAATACAACAGCACGGTACTGCGCCCCAATCCGCTATTCGTCGATTTTATCCGCGCTGCCATAAATAAGTAAAAATCAAGATAACACCACTAACATGGACAAAAACACCATCATCGGATTTGTATTGATGATAGTCGTGGTGCTGGCTTTCTCATGGTTTACGCAACCATCACATGAAGATATAGAAGCCCAGCGCCAATATAATGATTCTATTGCGGCCGTAGAAGCCGAACAAGCTCTCGAAGCCCAACTGTGGCAACAACAAGCCGACTCGGCCGCTAATGCGGCTTTGGCACCGCTCGCCGGCGACAGTCTGCAAACCGACTCGATAGAACGGGCTCGTTTGGTATCGGCGTTCGGCGCATTTGCTCCCGTTGCCAAAGGCGAAGAAGAAATCATAAAGATAGAAAACGACGTGCTTGCACTCGAATTTTCTACCCACGGCGGTTATCTGCGCCGCGCTATGCTCAAAGACTATAAGAACTACGACTCGACCAACGTAGTGCTTTTCGAAGGAAGTGACAACATTTACGGATTTCTCTTCAAAACCGGAGCTCGCGTCATAGATACCCGTACACTTTACTTCAACCCCACCATATCGGAAGCCGACAACTCGGTAAAGATGGGGCTTACCCTTGCCGACGGAGCAACATGGAACATACGCTACACCCTTCCTGAGGGTAGCTATCGCCTGCAAATGGAGGTTGAGCAAAAAGGTATGGAGCGAGTTATCCCCGCCAATGCCGTCACCCTCGACATGTATTGGGACATGAAAATGCGCCGCCAAGAGAAAGGCCGTATGTTTGAGGAACGAAATAGTGCGCTCTACTATAAATATACGGGCGACGACGTAGAGAACCTGAGCACAACCAGTAACGACGACAAATATGCCACTACCAACCTGAAATGGATAGGTTATAAAGACCAATTCTTCTCTACCGTATTTATCGCCGACAATAATTTCAATGAAGCGTCATTCACCTCTGCGGTCTTGGAAGATGACCCCATCTACCTCAAAGAGCTGAATACCGAAACGCTCATAGACTACGACCCGTCGAGTACGACAGTGGGTAACTTCTCGATTTTCCTCGGTCCGAACGACTACAAATTGTTCCGCTCATACGACAAAGGTGCCGATAAAGCCGACAAACTCGACCTTGACCGCATGATACCGCTGGGATGGCCACTCTTCCGTTGGATTAATACGCTGATAATCATCAACGTATTCGACCTCCTCAGTCAGGTAACAAGCAACTACGGATTGATTATCTTGCTACTCACCATCTTTATCAAGCTGATACTCTTCCCGTTTACCTTCAAGTCGTACCAGTCGCAAGCCAAGATGCGCGTACTGCAACCGCAACTGAAAGCCATCAACGAGAAATATCCCGACCCCGCCGATGCCATGAAAAAGCAAAACGCTACCATGGAGCTGTACAGCAGAGCGGGAGTCAACCCTATGGGCGGATGCTTGCCGTTGTTGCTGCAAATGCCTATTTTAGTAGCCATGTTCTCGTTCTTCCCCTCATCGATAGAGCTGCGAGGCGAGTCGTTCCTATGGGCAAAAGACCTCTCGTCGTACGACGCCATTGTGGAATGGGATACCTATATACCGTTGATAACTCCCTACTTCGGTAACCACATCAGTCTCTTCTGTCTGTTGATGACCATCACCAACATTCTCTACACCAAGGTTACCATGTCGCAAACGGGACAAGAGTCGATGCCCGGCATGAAAATCACGATGTATCTCATGCCCATCATGTTCATGATATTCTTCAACAACTATGCGGCAGGCCTCAGCTACTACTACTTCTTGTCGCTGTTGATAACCATCATACAAACCTATCTGTTCCGCAAGCTGATAGATGAGAAGAAGGTTTTGGCTCAACTGGAAGCCAATGCCAAGAAACCCCGCAAGAAAAGCGGATTCATGGCTCGTCTCGAAGAGGCTCAACGTCAACAAGAAGCCGCCCTGCGCGAGCAACGCCGCCAAAATGCCAAGCGTCGCAAATAAGAGACGACCTTACTCATAAGACTTGCAACCGCCGATGCCTTCTGTAAAACGCATCGGCGGTTGTGCGTATTAGATGAAATATTACACACAATAAGGCAAAAACTACAACAAAGCACTCAGCATTATATCTACCTTTGTAAAGGAGAAAAAGAGCGTGTACAGACAAGCCCGACAAGAGGGTATCGCGCTCGGAAACCGGCAAAAATATATAAACCAACACATACCAAAAACACCTCGACATGAAGTTAAAAATCACATTGCTAAGCGTGCTTTTGACAGCTTATACCATGACAACGGCTGCACAAACAAACGACAACGCCATTTATGAAGGAGTACCCTTCGAAATGCCCCGCGTAGCGCGGCCGTCCTTTCCCGATTACAAAGTAGATATACGCGACTTCGGAGCCGTAAGCGATGGCCAAACCATCTGTACAGAGGCTATCAACAACGCCATAGCAGATGTCAATGCCAAAGGAGGCGGCACAGTGGTTATTCCCGCCGGGCTGTGGATAAGCGGTCCGATAGGCCTGCTGAGCAACGTAAACCTCTATACCGAACACGGAGCATTGGTCGTCTTCACCACCGACTTGGATGCTTACGAAATAGTGGAGACATCGTTCGAAGGGCTCGACACCCGTCGCTGCCAATCGCCTCTCTATGCTCGCAATGCCCATAATATAGCTATCACAGGCTACGGTACATTCGACGGAAGCGGCGAAGATTGGCGTCCGGTAAAGAAAAGCAAGGTGACCTCGAAACAATGGAAAGACCTGCTCAAAAAGAGCAAAGTAACCAACGAGAAAGGCGATATATGGTATCCGTCGGAAGCCTCGAAAAAGGGAGCCGAAGCCTGCTACGACTTCAATGTACCCGACAATATCACTACCGACGAAGGTTGGGAGAGCATCAAACGATGGTTACGTCCTACCTTGTTGAGTTTCCAAAACTGCGATACCGTACTGCTTGAAAATGCCACGTTCAAAAATTCGCCCGCGTGGTGCCTGCACCCGCTGCAATGCACGCACATCACTATAGACGGCGTGAAAGTGAATAACCCGTGGTATGCACAAAACGGTGATGCACTCGACTTGGAGTCTTGTCGCAACGCCCTCATCATAAACAGCATATTCGATGCCGGCGACGATGCCATCTGCATCAAATCGGGTAAAGACGAGGACGGACGCCGCCGCGGTGTACCTTGCGAAAATGTGATAGTACGCAACAACACCGTACTGCACGGGCATGGCGGCTTTGTCGTAGGCAGTGAAATGTCGGGCGGAGCTCGCAACATATACATTGCCGATTGCAGCTTCATAGGTACCGACGTAGGCCTGCGTTTCAAGAGTACGCGCGGTCGCGGCGGTGTGGTAGAGAACATATACATCGAGAACATCGCCATGATAAATATCCCCGAAGAGCCTCTCCTCTTCGACCTCTTCTACGGCAAGAAAGGCAAAGCCACAGCCGACCAACTCCCGCCTGTGACCGAGGAGACTCCCATATTCCGCAACATACACATCAACAACGTAGTATGCCGCGGTTCGGGACGCGCCATGTACTTCAACGGCCTGCCCGAGATGAAAATCAGCAACGTCAACATAACAAACACGACGATACTCGGCGCCAAATCGGGCATTGTAATCAACCAAGCCGACGGTGTAAAGATAGAGAATTGCCGTATAGAGCCTGTTAAAGGCAGTGTAATACGCCTCTCAGATGCGCAAAACATCGACATCGACGGGTTAAGGACGTCGCCAGCCTCGGCTTCGGCCTTGATAGAGAACGGATGCGACCGCATCACCATCCGGCAATCAGATATAGACAAAGAGCATACTACCTTTGCCGAAGGCGTAACACCCAAAACCGTAACTTTCAAATAAGCCATCATGAAACAAGCACTCTATATCCTCGCAGCCTGCCTGCTGCCGGCTTCATTGCATGCCGCTACGCACGAAATAACGGTAGAGATAGCCAACCCGTCGAAAATGGCACGTACCGACGTACCGGTAGAGGTGTCGGTAGCCGATGCACAAGCTCCATTTATCGTACGCTCGGCCACCGTATATGTGGGCAATCAAGAGATTGCTTCGCAAGTCGATGACTTAAACGGCGACGGACATGCCGATGAAATAGCATTTCTCATAGACATGGCTCCGTCGGGAAAGACCGAAGCCCGCGTTGTGCTTTGCGATACGGTGGTAACCGCCCAACGCTACGAATCGCGCGTATATGCCGACATGTTGGTTGCCGACAAAAGCAAACGGAAAAAGAAAAAACATGCCCCCATCAACTCCATATCGACCCCCACAGGCAATCTGTATAACTACCTGCACCACCACGGTCCGGCCTTCGAAAGCGAGTTGGTCGCTTACCGGCTTTACTTCGACCGCAAACAGACGGTAGATATTTACGGCAAATTCAACAAGGGCTTCGAGATAGAGCCCAGCGGATGGTATCCCACTGACGAACAACTTGCCCAAGGCTTCGGCGACGACGTATTGCTCGTTAGCGGGAGTTGCGGTGTCGGTACTCTCAAAGGGTGGAACGGCAAAAAGGCCATACACATAGACCCCGTATCGGAACGCCGCGCCACGATTTTGGCATACGGACCGGTACGCACCATTGTCGAGATGGCAGTGAAGGGATGGCAATATGGCGACAGCTACCTGAATATGACCTGCCGATATACACTCTACGGCGGGCACCGCGATGCCGAGGTAGAGGTTCTCTTCGATGCACCGCTCGGCAACGAAATTTTCTGTACCGGTGTACAAGACATCAAAGGCTCACAATCGTATAGCGACCACAAAGGGCTCATTGCCTGCTGGGGTACCGACTGGCCTGTAAACGACACCATCAAGTATGCCAAAGAGACTGTGGGTCTTGCAACATACCTGCCTACACAACTCGTTGTGAGCGAAAAGAAAGACAAGAGCAACTATCTATACCAAATAAGCGCTCCGGGAGCAACCTCGATACGCTATTACATCAATTTCACCTCGATGAAAGAGACTTTCGGATACAAGACCCCCGAGGCATGGTTTGCCTACGTCGAGAGTTGGCGCAAAGAGCTGGAAACCCCTTGCAGCATTGCCATCAAGCCTAAAAAATAACCGTTACAGTACGGAAGACATACTCTGCTTTTGTTAACACAAGAAACACCCCCTCGAAAATCGATTTACTATTTTCGAGGGGGTGTTGCACATAATTTTCAATCTGCGGCAAAGGAATACAGCTATCGCAAAACTGTCTGCCCCTACGATTATTATCCTTGCGACTATGCCTACGTCTTTCTGCCTATAACGAGCTATCGGGTTGTATGAAATTACTGATTTTGCTGGCAGGATTAAGCGGTTCTTGATCAGACAAGACCAAGGAGCGTACCATGTGGAGTGTAGCCTTCTTATACTTCTGAAAATGAGGAGAAGCTATGTGCGACTGATATGCCCCTTGCGAGGCGTATGTTTCGAGAATAGTTATCATACATGGATTCTCTTTCTCTGCGACAGCATACATAGTGAGCACCCCGGGTTCGGTACGCAAAGAGACCTCACCCACCTCTACGGCAAACCGCATATAGGCTTCGAGATACTCGGGATAGACCTCGATTTTCGAGAGACGCACAATGCCATCGGCTTGCATCGATTGTTTGGCACACTGACCTACGCTATTTACCGGAATTTCTTTGTCTATACCTTCATTTGAGCTTATGGCAAACAGGCGGAATGCATTACCATACAATATTTCTCCGGCATATTTTGCTAACGTTCTATCACTCGACAGCATCACGCGCAAGTTTTGTATATTTCCGACCAAACGCTCGGCCGACTGATACGGATAATCCGAACCGTATAACAGATGGTCGGGACTCGTAAAACGCAATAACGTTTGTAGAAGCTCGGGGGTAACTCCGCCAGCCAAATCGTAATAGAAATTTCTGAGATTGTCTTCCCATTTTATTTCACCCATAACCCCCTTTGCGACCATAGCACTATGAAGGAATTGCATACGCGGCAGGGCTAACGGCAAGAAAGACCCGCAATGCGGAATAACAAACTTTATAGCAGGATACCGGGAGGGTACATTGCGCATAATCATATTTACTACGGCTCGGGTTGTCTCGGCAGGATATTCGTACATTGCAAGCGGGGTAACGGCTATTATGGAATCATTGACCGGTACAGGCTTATGAGGATGAAGTATCACTACGGCGTGACGTTCATTCAACACATTCATCAGCTCATCGAGAGCCTCATCGCCGACATACTGTCCGCAACTATTCGTGGCGAGCTTAATACCATCGGCACCGAGCGAATCAAGCGCATATATAGCCTCATCGATGGCGGCCTCTACGTAAGGCAACGGCAACGATGCACAAAAAAGGAACTTACCGGGATATGCCGATTTTAATTGGGCGCATACCTCATTGTAATGACGCACAATGCGCCGACATTCTTCAACTCCGCCCTTGCATGGTTGCGGGGCGGGCATCGATACTACCGAACATACAATATCGGCATCTTCCATAAAGCTCAGGTGCGAAACTGCATTCCACATAGGGAGTGGATAATTCTCGCTCATTGCCATTTCCCGTTCTTCCAAAAAATCAACGAACTCGGGGAGGACATTGTGACAATGCACATCTATCGCCTGCTGCGCAGTGGTAGAGATAGACAACAGCATAACCGACAATATTATAATACATTTTTTATTCATGGTTACTTACCTCTTTTCTTTTCCTCAAAGATATATACCAGACTTCGTCAGCATCCGACAAGTGTAACCGTTGTATATCAATCGTTTCTACGCAACTGTTATCACCAATAGTCAGCCGGGGTATTATTCTATTTTCAATATTGCAAAATTACAAGGCACAACAAAGAGACACACAACCATATAAGAGGTTATTTATACCCTTTTTACTGTATTTGGAACGTACCGCACCTTCACAAAATTTTCATTGCAACAAAAAGATATTCTCTGCAACAGATATTTCTATATGTATGATGATATACTTACACGCCCCATAGCTACTAAAAAAGACTCCAATCCACAACCCAAACCATTCATACAAATAGATTAAAAAAACGAGGATGTGCCCGACTTATTCGGGCACATCCTCGTTTTATAAATAAGAGTTATTACTTATCTTAGCACAACTCTACTTCTACATCTGTTTCGGTTTCAACGATGGTTACTTTGCCTTCACGAGCAAGCCAACCAAGAGCTGCATAAAGTTCTTTTTCTTTCAGTTTCGTAGCCTTTTTCAAAGCCTTTACAGTAAGTTTACCAGATTCATTCAAAGCAGACCAAACAAGTCCTGCCCACGAACCAATTACTTCTACATTCATTTTACAATACTTTTTTGTTAAACATCTAATACCTAATTGCGGTGCAAATATACTAATATTTTCTTATATAACTACAAAGTATTGATTTTTTACGCATTTAACGTCTATAATTGTCATCTTAGCACATTACTTATGACAATTACGTTACAAAAAATCACTATCGGCGCAATACACAACGCATCCCTTCGTGAGCGAGTACGGTATTTTCAAAGACTTGACGTGCCTCATCGAGCAACAGATTTTCATCGCGGTATCTTCCCGAGAAATGTCCCAATATAAGCTGCCCCACCCGTGCTTCGCGAGCAATCGTCGCCGCCTGCCGGGCAGTGCTGTGCATAGTCTGTCGGGCATACGATTCGGCATCGTCGCCATAAGTGGCATCGTGATAAAGCACATCTACTTCCTCAATATAGGGTATGATACGCTCGCTATATGCAGTATCGCAACAGTAGGCATACCGAGCCGGGGGCGTCGGAGGCGTTGTAAGAACCTTGTTAGGGATAACTCTGCCATCGGGTGTTACATAATCGGCTCCGCGTTTTATTTCGGCTAAAAGCGTAACGGGAATGTTATAGAATTTTGCCATATCGCCTTGCAAGTGCCGTTCACCGGGTTGCTCCTCAAAGAGGAAACCGCAAGCCGGGATGCGGTGGCGCAGCGGGATAGTCGTCACCGTCAACCCCTTATCGCTGTATATGGGTTCTGTCGAAGTCATATAACATGGCTCGAAACGCAATGTAAAGGTCATCTCACGACAAAAGTATTGCAAGAAAGGCATAAACACACGTTCAAAATCGGGATGGGCATGGATAACCATTTCGCCACCATGTCCGAGAAGGCTCATGGTAGAGAGCAGTCCCGGCAAGCCGAAACAGTGGTCGCCATGTAAATGAGAAATAAAAATATGCCCCAAACGACTCATATTCAACTTCATCCTACGCAAATTGAGTTGTACGCCCTCGCCACAGTCTATCATGAAAAGCTTGTCTCTCACATTGACGACTTGTGCCGACGGTGAATGTCGTTGCGTAGGTGTTGCCGCTCCACAGCCTAATATGTTCAACTCGAAACGTGCCATAACATTACAAAGATAAGATTTATCCGCTCAAAAACCAACGTTCACAAAAAGAATAGCGCCGCAGAAAAGCGGCTTTGGGGATTGTATTGCCGAAACGTCCGATAGCATTCAACGCCCCAATAGGCTCCTTACAAACAAATGGCAGGGGTGCGACTGATATAATATCAATCGCACCCCTGCCCTATATCGGAACTTTTTATTTTTTCGTCACACGGAACCAATCTATCTCAGCCCAACCGCCATCGTTGCTCTTCAAGGCGGGACGGGTGCAGAACATTCCAACTTTGGCACCGATCCACTTACCCTCTTTCAGGTTGAATTTTTCACCTAAGGGAAGGTATTTCTTACCATCGAGACTATAACTGAATGTCACATCGACAATCATATCGGCACTACCCTCGCTTTTCTCTATTTTCTTACCGGTGTCTTTGAAATGCGCCTGCAAATAGACCGTAGGCTCGGCAAGAGGGACAGAAGCATTCACCACTTCGGGCTTACCTTTATCGGCGCGCTTGCATGCTACTTGCGAAAGAGTCAACCCGTCGGCTGTATTTTCCAATATCAAACCGGCATAATCCAGCCCCATGACCAACAGTCCGGTACGCTCTCCTTTGTATTTGGGACAGGGCTTGAACGTAAGTTTCATCGTCACCACAAAATCTTTGGCCGGGGTTTTCTGCAAAAGCAGATTCGATACGTCATAGAGATTCTTATAATCTTCGGGGACGGGAAAGGAATAGAGGCGCAAATGCCCTTCGGCGGCATTGCAGAAATGCCAACGACGGTCATAATTGGCATGCCATTGCCACTGCAACCCCAAACGATTGCTATCGAACTCGTCGCTCTCGGCCGGTGTCATGATAGGATACGTCTTACCTACATTGGGTTTCTTCCACTGTTTCACAGGCTCACCGCAACCGTCGCCATCCTTGTCGTCGCCTATGACAGGCCATCCGTCGGCTGTCCAAGTCATGGGTTCGAGCCATACGATACGCCCATAGGCGCCAACATCTTGAAAGTGAATAAACCAATCTTCGCCGGTGGGAGTATCTACCCATCCACCTTGATGCGGACCGTTAATGTCGGTTGTACCTTGCGCCAATACGGTGCGCTCTTCATAAGGCCCGTAGGGGTTCTTGCTCCGCAATACTAATTGCCAACCCGTAGGTACGCCTCCGGCAGGGGCAAAGATATAATAGTAACCATTGCGTTTGTAGAATTTAGGACCCTCGACAGTCTCGTGTTTCTCGTGCCCGTCGAAGACAATACGACTTTCGCTGATAACCGATGAAGCATCGGCACTCAGCTCGCAAACGAACAGGACGCTCTTCAACTCTCCGCGACTACCGGCTATACCGTGTACCAAATATACCCTACCGTCTTCGTCCCACAACGGTGTAGTATCGATATAACCTTTCCCAGCTTTCACCACATGAGGTGTCGACCACGGACCTTCGACCTGCGCGGCTTTCGTCATCATAATACCCACATCGGGGTCGCCCCAAAAGATATAGAACTCTCCATTGTGGTATCTTATGCTGGGAGCCCACACACCGCCTCCATGCTGTACGGTACGATATGTATCTTCGGGAATAAGCCCCCACGGAAGCGCAGCGCTTACGATTTCCCAATTTACCAAGTCGCGCGAATGCAGAATCTGCAAACCGGGAATACAATTAAAGCTCGACGAGGTCATGTAATAATCGTCACCTACGCGACATAAGTCGGGGTCGGAATAATCGGCATACAAAATAGGGTTCTGATACTTTCCATTACCGAGGTCTGCCACCCACACATCCGATACTGCTGCCACAGCAGAGAACGAGAGCATGGCAAAACCCGCAAGCGATAAAACAAATTTCTTCATGGTGTTTCTTCGTGTATAGTGATATTATAATAGATGACAAATATACACTTTATTTACGAATATACAGACACGATTACGTATAATAACTTCGTAAATGTCTTACATATCGCACTTTCGAGAAATACGGATACCTACCATACCCCCCTCTCTGCAATATTACGTTTTATGCCATCATACTTTTACACCTCGGGGGGAGCAAACAAAGGACGTGCCCGACCCGGTGGACACGTCCTTATCAATACAAAGCTGAGAATTACAGGAGTATTCTCCTATATTACAGCATCTTATTTTTCATATTCTACCAGTACGGCATCGGTGGCAATTACCTGACCGGGTTGTACGAATACGCGCTTAATCACACCTTCGCGCTCGGCCGTAACGGTGTTCTCCATCTTCATAGCTTCGTAAACGAGCAACGGAGCGCCTTTCTTCACGCTGTCACCAGCTTTCACAGCTACGCTGATAACGCTACCGCCCATAGGCACTTTCTGCACGGGACCTGTAATAGGAGCTTCGGCCGGGGTCTTCTCTTCGGCTTTCTCCTCTTTGGGAGCAGCAGCATACTCCTCGGCACGACGATTGCGCAAGAAGGTTGCACCTACGGTGGGGAACAATTGCAACAAGAGGTAGTCGTTCTCGTCTTTTGCCAGCTTCATACCGCCATACTCGGGCAAGGTAGGATTCTCAGGTGCTTTATATGAAGATATGTCGTAAGGTTTCTCCTCGGCGCTACCGGTGATTTTCTCACGGAAAGCAGGGTCAATAGGAACGGGCGTCTTACCATACTCACCCTTGATAAGGTTGATAAACTGATTGGTTACCATCGTATAGTCGGGATTGCCTTTCTTGCGGTCGATGGCCAAATTAACGGCTTGGCTACCTACAATCTGCGACGTGGGGGTTACCAAGGGCACCAAACCGGCAGCCTTGCGCACTTCGGGAATAAGCGCCATGGCATCATTGAGTACATCTTCTGCACCGAGGCTCTTCAACTGAGCCACCATGTTGCTGTACATACCGCCGGGAACCTCGGCTTCTTTTACGATAATGTTGGGTTTCGGGAAATTGAAATATGCCTCAATGCGATGGCAAGCGTCGAGGAGCTCATCCTCGCGATTGGCCTTAGCTGCGGCAATCGCCTTATCGAAGAGTGCATCTACTTCGGCGGGTATCTTGTCGGTCAACGGGTCGAATGTGATGGGGAAACTCTTCACGAGGTCGTAAGCTGCCAATTCGCGGCGTATTCCTTCGAGACGCTCGCGTATCTTGGCAACAGCCGTCATGTTTACCTCTACTTCGATACCCATTTTCTGGCAGAATATGTAGATAAGCTCTATGGCCGGGGCTGCCGAACCTCCACCGAAATACCAAATGTTGGTATCGAGGATGTCAACTCCGTGAATAACGGCCATCAACGACGATGCCAAACCGTAACCGGGAGTACAGTGTGTATGGAAATCGATAGGTACATTAACGGCAGCTTTCAGCTTCGGCATCAGGGTAGCTACACGTGCCGGATTGATTAAGCCTGCCATATCTTTCAAGGTTATAATCTTGGCACCCAATGTCTCCATACCCTTGGCTTTCTCTACGAAATATTCGTCGGTAAATATTTTCTTCTCAACGGGTTCTTCTTCTTTCGCACCGAACAGACGGGCAAAGAAGCCTTTCTTCTCGACAGGCTTCTCGGGACGTTCGGGTTTAGGATCAACCGTATAACAAACAGCACCATCGGCAATAGCGCCTACTTCATTGATTTTCTTGATAGAACTCTTTACGTTATTCAAGTCGTTGAGAGCGTCAAATACACGCATGATACCCAAACCTTGCTTTACAGCCTCTTTGTAGAAACCATCTATCACGGTATCGGGATAGGGTGCATATCCGAAAAGATTGCGCCCGCGCGACAAAGCCGTAAGATACGAACGACCTTGTATCACTTCGCTGATAGAGCTCAAACGTGTCCACGGACTCTCGTCGAGATAACGCATTACAGAATCGGGTACGGCACCGCCCCAAACTTCCATTGCGTAAAATCCGGCATCTTTATAAAAATCTATCACTTGGGCTACTTGTTCCCCTGTCATACGCGTTGCAAAAAGCGACTGTTGACCGTCGCGCAATGTAAGATCGCGAATCTTTAATTTTCTCGCCATAATAACTTCTTTTTAAGTGTTGAAATCATAGTATTACTCACAATTCATAAGGTCAATCTATCAAAAAGTCCAAGATGCCTTCACATAAAGATAATTGCAAGTCTGTATGGGCAAATATAAGGATAATTATTTCTCCTGCAAACAATTTCGGAAAAATTTCTGTAATTATTTTTTAAGCATCATATGTAGTTAATAATCAGATATATACAAAAATTTCCCTTTTCACAACCGCTAATTTTGCAAATGGCACATTACAAATTACCATATAATACCGGCCTCTTATTGTGCATTATAAAAAAAGAGCATCGTATTTTTCATAAAAAACGATGCTCCTTACGGTTTATGTCAGCCCTACAATACAGGCTTTATTTTATTACTTCAACAACGCCAATGCATTGCGTACGCGGCTCATTGCTTCGATGAGATTCTCATCGCTGGTGGCATACGAAAAACGCAGGCACAAAGGCGACCCGAATGCGTCACCGGCCACAGATGCTACGTGCCCCACTTCCAACAGATACATGGCAAGGTCGCTCGAAGTTGCTATATGATATTTATCGTAGCTTTTACCGAAATAACTGCTTACATCGGGGAAAAGATAGAATGCGCCGTCAGGCTTGTTTACTTTCATGCCGGGAATTTCCGACACCAAACCGAAAATGAGGTCACGCCTGCGCTCAAAGGCCTTACGCATCTCTTCTACGCAACTTTGGTCGCCCGAGAAGGCTGCTACGGCAGCTTTCTGTGCAATAGACGAAGCCCCCGAAGTATATTGCCCCTGCAACTTATTGCAAGCCTTGGCTATCCATAATGGAGCAGCAAGGAAACCGATGCGCCAGCCGGTCATAGCGTAGGCTTTGGAAACGCCGTTGATAATAATTACACGACCGTCGAGTTCGGGGAACTGAGCCATACTTTGGTGTGTTCCCACATAGTTGATATGCTCATATATCTCATCGGCAAGTATCAATACATTGGGATGACGCTCCAACACCTTGGCAAGAGCATGCAGCTCGTCGCGGCTATATACACTACCCGTAGGATTAGAGGGCGAACACAAAACAAGCATCCGCGTTTTGGGAGTAATGGCAGCCTCTAATTGGGCAGGCGTTATCTTGAAGTCTTGCTCTATACCGGCCTCGATAATTACATTTTTACCCTCTGCCAGCTTCACCATCTCTACATAGCTCACCCAATAAGGAGCAGGCACTATCACCTCGTCGCCGGGATTGATAATAGCCAAAATAGCATTGCATAATGCCTGTTTAGCACCCGTAGAAACGACAATTTGTTCGGGGGTAAAATCCAAAGCATTTTCGTTTTTCAATTTGGCGCAAATGGCTTTTCTCAAATCCATATAGCCGGGTACAGGCGAATAGAACGAGAAATTGTCGTCGATAGCTTTCTTGGCGGCGAGTTTAATATGGTCGGGAGTATTAAAGTCGGGCTCTCCCACACTCAGGTTTATAACATCTACACCCTGAGCTCGCAACTCATTGCTCTTCTGCGACATAGCCAATGTTTGCGAGGGTGCTAATGCTGCCAAACGAGCAGATACTTGATTCATGGCAAAATGGTTTAATTATGTTACTTCTGCAAATATAGCAGAAGATACAGAGAGAAAAAACAATTTGCAGCAAATTCTTCGATTTATTACGTTGAAGAAATGCTTTTATTGAAAAGAAAGAATAAAACGAAAGCATAAAAAATCAGTAATATCATGACAATCAACACGCTAAACGATGACAATAAAATACCAAATATTAGAATTATTCTAAATTTATATTTTTTATAATTTTTATAACCCGATAATCTTTCTAAATTCATATCTTTGTCACAGCAGAATGTGCCACTGCAATGACAAAAATTCATGCCGGCACTTCGGCACTAAATTTGCATACAACATATAAACAATATACTAAAATTGACTACTATGCTAAACAAAAGAATCGAAGAGGCTATCAATGCCCAAATCAATGCTGAGTTTTGGTCGGCATATCTCTATCTTTCCATGTCGATGCACTTCGCCAACGAAGGTTACAGCGGAATTGCCAATTGGTTTGCCGTACAATTCAAAGAGGAGCAAGACCATGCCACTATCTTCATGAACTACGTAAACTCACGCGGCGGCAAAGTAACTTTGGCTCCCATAGCAGCCGTAGAGACTGCATGGAAATCGCCCGTAGCTGCTTTTGAAGATACTCTCTGCCACGAGAAAAAAGTAACCTCACTCATCAACGACCTCTACGGACTTGCTGTTGAGGAGAAAGACTACGCTACGCAAAACATGCTGCAATGGTTTATCAACGAACAAGTTGAAGAAGAAGAGACTGCTTGCAACTACATAGACGCTCTCAACAAGATAGGCGACAACGGTTACGGCCTCTATATGTTCGACAAAGAGCTGGCAGCTCGTACATACGCAGCACCTGCTCCGCTCGCCAACAACGAATAATATCTGACACCCTCCCGATAAAAATGCCCGGCCGAAGTCGGGCATTTTTGTATCTCTTCCTCGAGAAAAAGAGAACATAAAACTATCACGTACTAAACGTGTCTTTCGCAAACTGTTCCTCTACGACAAGCACAACAAACGACAAAACGCAACCGAAACATGGCAATGCCGTACGCCTCCCCATAAACGGCTCTGCCACATCATGCCATATCGGCATAGAAACAAAAGCACCGGCTTGCAGCCCATATAAAACGGCTATCGCAACAGACGGCATCCATCACACAACATCGCAATAAGAATTTATAATTAATATTTTTTAGCAATCAGTCGCTTGTATATATCTACGAAATTTTCGTAGATTTGCGAATAAATCGTAATTAAGTTATAAACAACGACATGAAAGATACAATAGAAAAGCTAACCGCACAAGAGGAGGAAGCCATGCTCACAATATGGCAACAGAAAGGCGGAGCTGTGAAGGATTTTCTCAGCCAGATGCCCGAACCCCGGCCTCCTTATACGACACTGGCTTCTGTCGTCAAGAATCTTGTACGCAAAGGATATGTATCGGCACAAAAGGTGGGCAATACCTACTATTATAAACCTGCCATTACCGAAAAAGAGTATAAACGGCATTTCTTGTCGGACATTGTCCGCAACTACTTTGCCAACTCCTACGGCGACATGGTCTCGTTCTTTGCCGAAGAGAAAAAACTCTCGCAAGAGGAGTTGCAAAAAATCTTACGTACCATACAAGAGGGTAAAAAACAATAAACCACCCGGCCATGAATCTTGCCACATACCTCATAGGGTCGCAACTTGCCATAGCCTTGCTTTATATAATGTATAAAGCATTGTGGGGGAGAGACACTTTCCTGCCGCTGCACCGTGGCATCATAGTGACGGGCATTATTTTCGCCCTCACCTACCCGTTGCTGCCTTATCTGCCGGGGCTATCGGTCAGCAGCCTGCTGCCTCACGACAGCAAACTATCGGCTACACTTGCCACCATTGCCATCACCCCCGACACTACGGTCACAACCTCGGCCGACGTCATGACATGGCTCTATCTTGCAGGCGTAACAACAGGTATAGCATGGCTTGCTGTCAGGCTATTTTCTCTGCTCCATCTGCGACGTCAGTGCCGCGCCGCTACGATAGAAGATACCCGGGTTCTTATACCCCCTTCGGGAAAAAGTCCGTTTTCCTTCTTCAAGGCTATTTTCATTCCACCGGTCGATTACACGCCCGAGATGCTTCATCACATCATCAGCCACGAAAAAGCCCACGTCTCGCAAGGGCACACCTACGATATTCTCTTAGGCGAAATTACATGTATCGTAGGATGGTTCAATCCCTTTGCATGGTTATTGCGAAACGAAATACACCTCTACACCGAGCAACTTGCCGATGCCGAGGCCATACAAGCAACCACATCGGCACAACAATACCAATTACACCTGCTACAAGCAAGCACCGGGAGCAAGTATCCTTTCGGTTCGGCATTCGACAAACAATCGCTACCGGCACGCATCAAGATGCTCAACCGCAACACAAGCCCATGCTACCGCAAGCTCTACTATATAATAGCCCTCCCGCTTGCCGCCCTGCTTATAATGGGCGCACAGGCGTGCAAAAAGCAATCGTCGGAGCGACCGCAGAGCGCCAGGGAGATTCCGCCGCCCGCTGTCGAAACAGTATACGACACATGCGAGACGATGCCTCGGTTCCCGGGAGGCGAAAAGGCTATGATGGAGTTCATAGCTACCAACCTGAAATATCCGCAACAGGCCGTCAAAGAGAATATACAAGGTGCTGTCCTCGCCGAATTTGTCATCGATGCCGAGGGGAAAGCCACCGCCCCGCAAATCATCCGCAGCCTATCGCCCGAGTGCGACAGAGAGGTCATCCGCGTCATAAACCTCATGCCGGCATGGACTCCCGGCCAGCAGGAGGGCAAGGCCGTAAATGTAAAATTTACCATTCCCATCATGTACCGGTTACAGTAACCCATCCTGCATACAACTATTAACCCTATACGTTTAACCCTTAAAAAAGAGACAATGAAAAAGACAATCTTTCTGCTCTCGATGCTGCTCACCGCAGCCATCGTGACATGTACACCGACAAAAGCACAGGCGCAAACCGACTCGGAAAAGGTCTACAACTCATGCCAAGTGATGCCCCAATTCCCAGGTGGCGAAAAGGCTATGATGGAGTTCATAGCTACCAACCTGAGATATCCGCAACAAGCCGTCAAAGATGATGTGCAGGGAATGGTTCTCGTCGATTTTGTCATCAACACCGAGGGGAAGGCCACTGACCCTAAAATCGTACGCAGCCTATCGCCCGAGTGCGATGCCGAAGTTATCCGCGTCGTAAGCCTTATGCCGGCATGGACTCCCGGACAGCAAGACGGCAAGACCGTAAATGTCAAATATACTCTTCCGGTCATGTTCAAGGCCAAGTAACCGAGCGAATCAAAAAACCCTTATCTTTTCCAATTTGCAGGGCGCTGGCGAATCTCTGTTTTCGCCAACGCCCTTGCCACACAGCCACCCCTTCCACGCACTGCAACAGGAAACGTTCACAAAAAAGTCCGGGAAAGGCTCTGTACAGCAGCCGGCATCGCTCCGCAATAGAACTCCAACCGACGGTGAAGTTGTTCTTACCACAAATTCATAATTATTACGAAGAAAAGCAATACAATACTTCAAAAAAATTCATACCTTTGCTACTGTTTATGAATAAGCCAACATCGACAGCCGGTATACGACAGCGAAGGCTCCCCGATAAGAGCCGAAAGAGCTTACTCCCTTCATTAGAAAACAAATTCACGACCGCCCGCGAGTCTATCGGGACGGTCTTTTTTATAATCTGCACGAAAAAGACACCATGAAACGAGAAAGTTTAGTCTCCATCAACGATTTCTCCAAGGAAGAAATCATCGACTTGCTCGAAAAAGCAAAAGGTTTTGAAGCCAATCCCAATCGCCGGGTTCTGGAAGGCAAAGTCATAGCAACACTTTTCTTCGAGCCATCGACCCGCACACGCCTGAGTTTCGAGACAGCAGTAAACCGCTTGGGCGGCCGCATCATCGGCTTCTCCGACGCTGCCACCACCAGCTCATCGAAAGGCGAATCGCTCAAAGATACCATCATGATGGTAAGCAACTATGTCGACCTCATCATCATGCGGCACTACCTCGAAGGTGCGGCACGCTACGCCTCGGAGGTTTCGTCGGTTCCCATCATCAACGCCGGCGACGGTGCCAACCAGCACCCCTCGCAAACCATGCTCGACCTCTACTCTATCTACAAAACGCAAGGGACTCTCGAAAACCTCAACATCACCATGGTGGGTGACCTCAAATACGGACGCACCGTGCATTCGCTGCTGCAAGCCATGTCGCACTTCCACCCTACATTCCACTTCGTTGCCCCCGACGAGCTGAAAATGCCACAGGAATACAAAACCTTCTGCGACGAGCACGGCATACCCTACTACGAGCACACGGAGTTTTCGGAGGAGGTCATCAACGAAGCCGACATCCTCTATATGACCCGCGTACAACGCGAACGGTTTACCGACCTGATGGAGTACGAGAAGGTTAAAAACGTATATATCCTGCACAACAGTATGCTGCGCAACAGCAAACCCAACCTGCGCGTGCTGCACCCGCTGCCTCGTGTCAACGAAATCGCCTACGATGTTGACAACAATCCCAAAGCATACTATTTCCAACAAGCCAAAAACGGCCTATACGCACGCCAAGCCATTATTTGCAAAGTATTAGGTATCGATGCCGACTAACCCCTAAACGAAACGAAATCATGAATACGCAGAAAAAAGAACTCGCAGTCGCCGCCCTCGAAAACGGCACTGTAATAGACCGCATACCCTCGGAACACCTCTTCAAAGTGGTAGCACTGCTCGACCTCGACAAATTCACCAACAGTATCACCATCGGCAACAACTTATCGAGCCAGAAAATAGGCAAAAAAGGTATTATCAAAGTCGCCGACTACTTCTTCAAAGAGGAAGAGATAAACAAGATAGCCCTCATCGCCCCAGAAGCGAAAATAAACATCATACGCGACTACCGCGTGGTAGAGAAACATACTGTCACCCTCGACGAAACACTGCACGGCATCGTTCGTTGCTGCAACCCCAAATGTATCAGCAACAACGAACCGATGGAGACCGTTTTCCACGTAACGCAGAAAAATCCCGTGAAAGTAACCTGCCACTACTGCGGACACAGCATGCAAGGCGACGACATCACCGTTTGTTGAACCCGTTCCAACCCTTGCACCAATGAAACAGAATTGGAAACCCGGGACTCTCATCTACCCTCTCCCCGCAGTATTGGTAAGCTGCGGGGCTACACCCGATGAATACAACCTCTTCACGGCAAGCTGGGTGGGAACACTCTGCACCAACCCGCCCGTATGCTACGTTTCGATACGTCCCGAACGGTATTCGCACGACATCATACGTCGCAACATGGAGTTCACCCTCAACCTCACCACGACCAATATGGCTAGAGCCACCGACTGGTGCGGCGTACGCTCGGGGCGCGACTACGACAAATGGAAAGAGAGCCGCCTCACACCTCATGCCGGCGTAGAGGTGCGCTCGCCCTACGTCGAGGAGTCGCCACTCTCCATAGAATGCCGTGTGCGCGAAGTCGTCCCCCTCAGCTCGCACGATATGTTTATCGCCGATGTCGTAAACATACTTGCCGACGACCAATATATCGATTCCGAAAGCGGAGCCTTCGATATGGCGAAAGCCGGGCTGCTGGTATATTCGCACGGTCACTACTACGAGACGGGCAACGAAATCGGGAAATTCGGATGGTCGGTACAAAAGAACCGCGACAAATAGGCTGCCGAAAAGAGGCAAGGAAAACGCACGATTACAAATTCATGCAAATTCCCTGCGATGCCGCTTGCCCATTTCAAAATATTCATACCTTTGCAAAAACGCCCCGACGGCATGCTACCTCGACATACAATAGATACCCGCCGACGACGTGACACTTAATTATTAATCTCTAATACTATACACGCATGAAAAGAGACAATGCCATTTTCGACATTATCGAGCGCGAACATCAGCGTCAGTTGAAAGGAATCGAACTAATCGCTTCCGAGAACTTTGTCAGTGACCAAGTGATGCAAGCTATGGGGTCGTGCCTTACCAACAAGTATGCCGAAGGTTATCCCGGAAAACGCTATTACGGAGGTTGCGAAGTCGTAGACGAGAGCGAAAACCTCGCCATAGAACGGCTTAAAAAAATCTTCGATGCCGAATGGGTCAACGTACAACCGCATTCAGGCGCACAAGCCAACATGGCTGTATTTATGGCGTGCCTCAAACCCGGCGACAAATTCATGGGTCTCAACCTCTCGCAAGGCGGACACCTTTCGCACGGGTCGCCCGTCAATTTTTCGGGTATCATGTTCCAAGCTCTCGACTACGGCGTACGCCAAGATAACGGCTACATCGACTATGACCAAATGGAAGAGGTTGCCCGCCGCGAACGTCCGCGCCTCCTCATAGGCGGAGCGTCGGCCTACTCACGCGAATGGGACTACGCCCGTATGCGCCGTCTTGCCGACGAAATAGGTGCTATATTTATGGTCGATATGGCTCACCCGGCCGGACTGATTGCCGCCGGCGAGCTGGACAACCCGTTGCGCTATGCCCACATCGTAACCTCTACCACGCACAAAACACTGCGCGGACCGCGAGGTGGTATCATACTCATGGGCAAAGACTTTGACAATCCGTGGGGCAAGACCACTCCCAAGGGCGAGATACGCAAAATGTCGGCTCTGCTCGACTCGGCTGTATTCCCCGGCGTACAAGGCGGACCGCTCGAACATGTCATCGCGGCCAAAGCCGTAGCTTTCGGCGAAGCCCTCGACCCCTCTTTCAAGGATTATCAACAACAAGTGCGCCGCAACGCCCGCGCCATGGCAGAGGCTTTCGTGGCCAAAGGCTACAACGTAGTATCGGGAGGAACCGACAACCACTGCATGCTCATAGACCTTCGCACCAAATATCCCGAGTTGACCGGTAAAGTAGCCGAAAAAGCGCTCGTACAAGCCGACATCACGGTAAATAAAAACATGGTGCCCTTCGACAGCCGCTCGCCGTTCCAAACATCGGGTATCCGCGTAGGAACCCCGGCCATCACCACACGCGGCGTGAAAGAAGATATGATGGGCGAAATTGTAGAATTGATAGACCGCGTACTCTCTGAACCCGAAAACACATCGGTCATCACAGCCGTTCGCGAGAAAGTAAACCAAACCATGAAACAATTCCCCATCTTTGCCTACTAAGCATCATACCTCTTAGGTATAAAAACACATGCGGGGCTGCAACCGACAAAGTTGCAGCCCCGCTGCGCATTGTATCACTACGCCACAAACCCGACCGTAAAGGCGCACCGGTGTTGCAAACAACCGGGTTCTAAATATCCTCTTAGCCTCCACGCCCCCGCATCGTCTCGACCTGCGGCACCGCACACTCAGTCATTGCATTATCGCATACCGATAAATCATGGCCTGTAAATCACAGTTCCATACCGCCATGCGGGGCTTTTGCCCACACCCTTTTCAGTTTTATGCACCCTCATTTACCGCTCACATAACAAATTGAAAACAATACTATTACGATTCTATCTACTCGAAATGAAAAATTTTCGAACAATATTTGAGCGAAAAACTTGCACAAAACAAAATAACGCATTAACTTTGCAACCGCTTTGAGAAACAATTCAAGCCGGTCCCATAGCTCAGTTGGTTAGAGCATCTGACTCATAATCAGGGGGTCCTAGGTTCAAGCCCTAGTGGGACCACACAAAAGGTTGCTGCCACACGGTAGCAACCTTTTGCGTTTTACAGACTAACCTTTTCACACACAGTGCATTCATACAAACTACACCCCGCGCTACGACTTCTTATACCGCCCTCGTGGCCTACAAATCCCCACAATCACATACCGCACACGCTACCTGCAACCGCAAGAAGCGGGCAAGCAATTTGCATAGAGTCAATTACAAAACGCGCTACATCCCCCACACGACACCAACTATTTCACAATAAAAAACCGAACAGGAACAAAACGCAGAAAACAGAATGACAACTTTTTCGATACAGCCCCATAGTGGCAAACAAAAAAGGCGGAGAAGTGTGTGCTGTCACTTCTCCGCATGGCGTCGTCGCGACGCACCCCGTCCCTGTTGGGAGTCCCAAATAGAGGCAGTGGCAACGAGACCTCTCTGCCTCCCACAGAAATCACGTAACTTTTCTTCTGTATCGAAAATTAAAGCCTCGCGGCTTGCAATTTGAGGTATTCTACGTATTCGTATGTACTACCTACAACAAGTATAGTATAAATCGTTGTTTTCAACCAAATAAAGGCTCGTATACTTCGATGTCTATTAATAGTACATATCACACCATATACAGGCCTTTTTTATGACAGCTATCAAAACTTATGATAACATTACAAAAATAAGACAAAAAGCATTGTAACACAAGTATTTACAAAGAAAATACTATAAACAGTTAAAAAATAATTCGCTAATAATCAGCAGATTGAATGTATGATTATATTATCACTTTACCCGTAGATATATTATCATATAATAAATAACTGAAAATAAATTAGTTGCATTTTATTTGTAGATATAAAGGAGTAAAATAATGCAACTTACTGATTACAAATAGATTGAAAAAACAGACAGAAAAATGCTATGTCAACTCGATATACAGGTGCGGGAACAGCGCAAAAAAATCTCTCCCACAAGCTCAGCAAATAATAACCCGGGAAATTATCCCGAAGAGCCACAAACAACAAAGAAGCGTTACACGTCGTGCACGACGTTGTATTTGCTTGCCACTGCGAGAAAGAACACTTGTCAGCCCGCTTTACTTGTATATTTACAAACTTTTCGTAACTTTGCACCGCACTAAGCGGATGTGGCGTAATTGGTAGCCGCGCCAGACTTAGGATCTGGTGTCTTGCGACGTGTGGGTTCGAGTCCCGTCATCCGCACTCAACAGAAAGAGGCTGTGGTACATTATATAGTTGTACCGCAGCCTTTTTTATACACCAAAGCCATTACAGCAATCAGCACACACTTTGCCCCCTCAACATAACGCAACAGATAGTAGTTGATTATCAGGCCGGCGCAGGGTTCTATTATGGTTCTCTTTCATCGTATCAAGGAGCTCACGCACCCGACGAGAGTTTGCAGCCTTTTTATATACGTTGATAAAATAGTGTGCGACTCGGCACAGCCCGATCGAAAACTCCGTTTTCGTTTGCCTCGGCTCGCTCCTTTCACTATCTTTGCAAGATAATGGACGATACGACTTACAGCGGAAAGCGGATAGCACGCAACTCACTGATGCTCTACCTTCGCATGTTTGTGACGATGGTGATAGCCTTCTACACAAGCCGCGAACTATTGCGGGTATTGGGAGTGGAGGATTACGGCACATACAATGTCGTAGGAAGTTTCGTCGCCGTTTTCAGCTTGTTCAATTCGGGCGTGACGCTGGCCATACAACGTTTCCTGAATTACGAAATAGGTGCGCGAAACGCCGAGCGGTTGCAAAGGGTCTTCTCCACGTCGTTCAATATATTATTCGGCATCTCTATCCTGATAGTACTTTTAGGCGAGAGCGTGGGATTGTGGTTCGTGGCAACCCAGCTCAACATCCCGGCCGGACGCGAAGAAGTGGCGCTATACGTCTATCAACTGACATTGCTTATCTTTCTCATCAATATTGTGGGCAGCCCGTTCCAAGCGGCTATTATTGCGCACGAACACTTCAAGGCATACGCCATGCTGGGCATGTTCGAGGAGCTGTGCAAGCTGTCGGCGGTGTTTCTGCTGATGGTCATTCCCTACGACAAGCTCATACTATACCTGTTGCTGCTTACAGGTGTTGCCATTGTTACGCGAGGCGCATACATGTTATATTGCCGCAAGCGTTTTGCCGAATGCCGATACCGCTTCTGTTTCGACCGCGAACTGCTGCGCGACATGTTCTCATTTTCGGCATGGAACATCTTCGGCAGCTGTGCCTATATCGCCAAAGTACAAGGTGTAAATATCATCATCAACATTTTTTACGGCGTAACGGTCAATGCAGCGCAAGGTATTGCCAATCAAGTAAACCAAGCCGTAACGGCATTTATAACAAGTTTTACAACGGCTGTAAATCCTCAAATCATCAAACTCTATGCGCAGAAAGACTACCGGCGGCTCTATCCGCTGGTATTCAAAGGATCGCGTATCGCCGGTTTTCTGGTACTGCTGTTCGTAGTCCCTATCGTATGCGAAACACAAGGCATACTCGATGTGTGGCTTTACAAAGTAGAGATTCCGCGCTACACGGTAGTATTTACACAGCTTATCCTCATCAATGCGCTTATCGACTCATTCTCGCAGAGTCTTATCACGCTCATCAATGCAGTAGGACGCATAGCCCGATACCAAATGGTAGTGGGCGGTATTCTGATACTGAATCTGCCCCTGTCGCTGCTTGTCCTATGGTTAGGAGCACCGCCTTATGCTGCCATGATAGTAGGGTGCTTGCTATCGTTAGCCAGCCTCGTGGCACGCATCATCATCATCAGCCGGCAAATAGAGTTTCCGTGGCGGGAATATATCGTCAAGGTATTGTTACGCGCAACCATAGTCATAGCATGCGTAGTAGTTGTCGTAACGGCATACAAGTTAATCATGCCGCACTACCGATTCGATTTTTTGGTCAACATAGCGGTATGCCTCATTGTAACGGCAATTTGTATTTACTCCATCGGCCTCGACGCTACCGAACGGCATACCGTGCGGGAAAAGATAACGACATGGATAAAAAAGCCGAAAAACCATGATAAAAATTGATGACAAATCGCGCTGTTGCGGATGCGGCGCATGCGCTGCGGCTTGCCCCATCTCCTGCATCGTCATGAGAGAGGATACCGAAGGCTTTGCCTATCCCGAGGCCGACGCTGCACGCTGTACCGGTTGCGGATTGTGCGAACGCGTATGCCCGTTCCTTGCCACCGAAATCCATCCCCGCGGCAAGGAGGGATTCCTCGTGATAAACGACAACGCCGGCGAGCGCGAGGCGTCGTCGTCGGGCGGAGCTTTCTCTATCTTGGCACGGGCCGCCATCAGCGAGGGCGGGAGCGTATGGGGAGCGGCAACCGACCGGGCTTGCCATATACGCCACATAGAGGTGCGCCATGCGGAAGAGCTGGCCGCCCTGCGCGGCTCGAAATATGTCGAGAGCTGTCTGGATGAGAGTTTCCGCCGCATCAAGGAGCGGCTTCAAGCAGGGCGACGTGTCGTATTCAGCGGCACACCCTGCCAAGTGGCAGGATTGCGGCGTTACCTGGGCAAACCATACCGTGAATTGCTCCTGATAGAAACGGCTTGCCACGGCGTGGCTTCGAGACGTGTATGGCAACAATCGCTATCGGAGTTGTGCGACACGAAGCACATCGACCGCAGCGAAATAACCGCCATAAGTTTTCGCGACAAGTCGACAGGATGGAAGCACTATTCGTTTGCCGTAACAACAACGCACCGCAAATACACCATGCGCCAGACCGCCTATCTGCGAGGCTATGGCAACAACCTTTTCCTGCGTCCGTCGTGCTACCGCTGCCGCGTAAAAGCTGCGGGGAGTTATGCCGATGTAACCCTGGCCGACGCATGGGGCGTAGAGGAGGAGAGCTCCAATGCCTGCTATCGCGACGACCGCGGCGTGAGCTTTGTAATACCTCATACCGAAAAGGGCCGCGCTGCGGTAACGGAGATGAAGGAGTGCCATATAGAGGCTATCGAGGCCGGGAAGATGCTGGCACACAATCCCTGCATCACACAATCGGTAACCGAACCGAAAGGGAGAGCCCGCTTCTTCGAACTCTTCCTCGCCGGCCATACGGTAGACCGCTGCGTAGCATCGGCCGCACCCATAAGCCTGCCGAAACGGATAGAACAACTGCTTACACCGGCTCTGAGAGCGTTGGGCATCAAAGGATTTACAAACCGATGGAGGAGAAAAAAAGAATAGGTATAGTCACCATGCCGGTGCGTTGCAACTATGGCGGCGCACTGCAATCGTATGCCCTGCAATACTTCCTGCGAAGCAAGGGGTACGACCCGATTGTGATAGATTGCCGGCGACGCGCCACCGCGGCCTCGGCCTGCCACCAATGGATAGAGCGCAACATACTCTATCGTCACTTCACCGCTTTTGCCCGACAATACATGCACCGCACGCCCCGTCTTACCGACGATGCCAAGCTGCGAGCCGCCGCCGATGAGTGCGCCGCCGTCATCGCAGGGAGCGACCAAGTGTGGCGGCTCTCCATGATACAAGGCGTAGAGCGGCACTATTTCCTCGATTTCGTCCCCGATGCGGTACGGCGCATCGCCTATGCGGCCTCTTTCGGGACCGACGACCTGGAACCGTGCGACACAACCCTGCAAGCCGATTTGCAACGGCTTGTAAAACGGTTTTACGCCATATCGGTACGTGAAGACGAGGGGATAGAGATATGCCGTCGGCATTGGAATGCAGAGGCATGCCGGGTACTCGACCCTACGCTGCTGGCCGGTCGCGAAGCCTTCGACCCGATAGCCCGGCAAGCCCGGCCATCGCAGGGCGAACTCTTCTACTTCTTCCTCGGCGACCGAAGCAGCGAAACAGCACATCTGCAACAGGCTGCTGCCCGTGCCGGGAAACGAGCCTTTACCGTCAATGCCGAACGCACGCTGCGGGTCTCGAAATTCGCTTTTGCCTTTTATCCGCCGGTAGAAAGCTGGGTACGGGCCTTTGCCGATGCCGAAGCGGTAGTGACCGACTCCTTTCACGGCGTATGTTTCGCCCTGCTCTACGGCAAGCCGTTCTACGTTGTCGGCAACACCGCCGGCGGTACATCGCGCATCCGCTCGCTGCTGGCAATGACCGGCACCGAGCAACGGTATATCACTGACATTGCCTCATACAAGGACTACAAACAGTTTGCCGCCCCGACCATAGACTACACAACCGTATGGCAGCGGCTGGCAGAGGAACGAGAAAAATCGGAACAATTCTTACTTAATACATTACCACGATGAGAACAACAGCACCCGTTGCCATATTCGTCTATAATCGCGCCGACCACACGGCACGCACCATCAAACACTTGCAACGCAACCTTCTGGCCCAAGAGACCGACGTATATTTCTTCTCCGACGGCGGACGCGACGAAGCATCGTGGCGTGCCGTAAACAAGGTACGGAAATTGTTGCACAAGGTGACAGGATTCAGGTCGGTATCCGTCATAGAACGCCCCTGCAACTACTATTTGGAACGAAACGTAATAGAGGGCATAAACCAAGTACTGAAAACTCACGACCGCATTATCGTCATGGAGGACGACATCGTCAGCTCGCCCTACTACCTGACCTACATGAACGACGCCCTCGACTACTACCGCAACGACAAGCGTGTGATGCACGTGGCCGGATTTACCAACTTAGACATTCCCGAAAAAGGCGACACTTACTTTTCGCCCCATGTGACAAGCAGCGGAGCTTGGGCTACATGGCGCGACCGCTGGGAAAAATTCGTCCACTATGGCAGTCGCGAAGAGGCTCTCGCCGGACTTACCGACACCGACATAGCCCGCATCACCTACGACGGACGTTTCGACTGCTTGAAGATGCTTGACCGCCATCCCGTACCGTGGGACATTTGCTGGAATATCGCAGTATATCGCCACGGCGGCCTCGCCCTGCACCCTACTCACACGTTGGTACGCAACATAGGTCTTTCGTCAGGAGCACACTTCACAGGCCTGCAAAACAGCCGTCTTTTCGGGTGGTACGAGTTCGACCGTCCATACAGCAACCATCACGTAAAAATAGGTGGTATACCCGTTGCCGAAGACGCCGAGATAGAACGCATGTACGGCTATGCTCTCACCGACCACGGCATGCGCTACAATGCCTTGGGAAGAGTCGCAAGGAAATTCTACAAGTATCTCAAAGAGAGCGACGAAGAGTATGAGGAGGATGAGGAGAAAGTAGAGAAATAAGAGGCTGCCAACCGTTGCCCTCCCCACACACCAGCAACCCTCATATCGTTACCGGAAGCCCTCTCCGGCGAGGCGGTCGCGCACTATGAAAATCAGACAATCGCCACCGGCCGCATCTTGTATGGGGAGCCGAAGAAAGATGTGTTAATATTTTTATACAGATTTTATCTTTTGTTGTTTTTCCTTGTTTCGGATCTGTTTTACCAGCATCCGCCCGGGGATGTTTGCCCTATGGCAAAATGCAGGCAAGCAGATTTTGTATAAACCGAAATATCACTGCGATGTATTGCCGCAAGTTTCCCCAAACCCGCTTCGTCCTCCGACGGAAATTATTAAAACTTCTTTTTTTTATTTATATTAGCTCTTGAATGCCAACAAACAGCTTAAACACACTATTATCTTAGTTTTATCATGGTAGCCGAAAAGAGTTGCAACGAGGCGTTGCGGGATGCTATTGGCAGATACCTTGTCGAGCATGAGCAGGAGCTGTATAGCTTTGCAAAACGGCTGACGAGGTACAATATCGCCGATGCCAAGGATTTATGCCAGGAAACGGCTTGCCGTGCGCTTTCCAATGCCGCGCTCTATAAAGAGAGGGGGAGTATCGGCTCATGGATATATACAATCATGTACCATATCTTCCAGAACGAACGGAAAAGGTGTTCGAAACTCGCCACAGATGCCGAACTGTCGGACTTTCCCATCAAAGACCTGGCGCCTGCGCCCGATGAAATATACTCCATCAACGAGATTGCACAGGCTATCGCATCCATCAGTTGCGAGAGGGAACGCATCCTCATGACGCGATGGTTGCAAGGTTACTCGTATGCCGAGATTGCCGAGGAGCTGGATATGAAACTCGGCACGGTAAAGAGCTCCATTTTCCGCCTGAAAATCTATATCAGAGTCATGCTGAAATAAAAAACACCACACCGCTTGGTCTCTGCCGCTGCAACAGGCAACGACTGAGCTCCCAACCGACGCGCCGCATCGCTGCCGATGAATCAATCGGCCGTGGCCTCATCGTCATTTTCCGTACGGCTGTTTTTCCGGGTATTGCGCTTGTAATAGGCGCAACAGTCGCGCAAACCGCACTCCATGCAATGGGGACGGCGGGCCGTACATACATACCGGCCGTGAAGGATGAGCCAATGATGGGCTTTGGGAATAAGCTCCTCGGGAATATGCTTTACAAGAGTACGCTCGGTCTCTAAGGGTGTGCGCGAGTTACGCGTGAGACCTATGCGGTTGGAGACACGAAACACGTGCGTATCGACGGCCATGGCCGCCTTCCCCCACACAACCGATGCCATGACGTTGGCCGTCTTGCGTCCTACCCCGGGCAACCGCTGCAAGAGGTCGACATCGGAGGGTATCTCGCCGCCGAACTCCTCCACCACCATGCGCGCCATGCCGGCAAGGTGACGCGCCTTGTTATTGGGATAGGAGACGCTTTTTACGAAGGGGTAGATATCGTCGGACGAAGCCGAGGCCATGTCATACACCGTAGGATATGCCTCGAAGAGTGCCGGCGTGACAAGATTGACGCGCTTGTCGGTACATTGCGCCGAGAGTATGACGGCAACCAGCAACTGATAGGGTGTCTCGTAGTGCAACTCTGTTTCTGCCACAGGCATGTGCTGCGAGAACCATTGTATGACGCGGCGATAACGTTCGGCAGTAGTCATGAGTATTGTCTTATATGTGGGAAAATAGAACCGGCGGGCGGTATGACCGCCCGCCGGAGAGATGGTGAATATAATTAATATGTATTATACCGACTCGAACTCTTCCAAGAAACGCACATCGTTCTCCGAGAAGAGGCGAAGGTCCTTCACTCTGTATTTGAGGTTGGTGATACGCTCGATACCCATACCGAGGGCATACCCGCTGTATATGCTGCTGTCTATACCGCAGGCATCGAGAACGTTGGGGTCAACCATACCGCAGCCCAATATCTCAACCCATCCGGTGTGCTTGCAGAAACTGCACCCCTTGCCGCCGCAGAGGTTGCAAGAGATATCCATCTCGGCACTCGGCTCGGTGAAGGGGAAATACGACGGGCGCAGGCGTATCTTGGTGTCGGCGCCGAACATCTCCTTGGCGAAGAAGAGCAACGCCTGCTTCAAGTCGGCAAACGACACGTTCTTGTCGACATACAGAGCCTCTACCTGATGGAAGAAGCAGTGGGCACGTGCCGATATGGCCTCGTTGCGATATACGCGTCCGGGGCAGATAATGCGGATAGGCGGTTGTGTACGCTCCATGACACGGGTTTGTACCGAAGAGGTGTGGGTACGCAACAAAATATCGGGATTGCGGGTGACAAAGAAGGTATCTTGCATGTCACGGGCCGGATGGTCGGGGGCAAAATTGAGTGAAGAGAAGACATGCCAGTCGTCTTCTACCTCGGGCCCCTCGGCAATAGAGAATCCCAACTTGGCAAAAATATCGCATATCTCATTGCGAACAATCGACAGCGGGTGCCGGGTACCCAACCGTACTGGGTATGACGTGCGGGTGAGGTCGATACCGGCCATATCTTGCGCTCCGTTGTCGAGAGCATCGCGCAGGGTATTGAAGTGTGCGGTTGCAGCCTCTTTCAGCTCGTTAAGGAGCTGTCCTATATGGCGCTTCTCTTCGGGCGGCACCAAACGGAAATCGTTGAAAAGCTGAGGTATAATACCTTTCTTGGAAAGGTATTTGAGGCGTATGGCCTCTAACTCCTCTTTATTGGCGGCTGCAAGAGCCGTAATTTCCTTTTTCAGATTTTCTATTTTGTCTTGAAGCATAGAGCGATAATTCAAAAAATCGCTACAAATGTAGCAAATATATAGAGACGATAGGGCGTAATGCCGCTTGAAATTGTTATAAAAGTTGAGCCGGCGCGCAAGAAGGCTCTCTTATGCACCGCAGAGTGGCTATTGTCGAGCATAATTGTATCATGGTTTTTACGTCTATGTTACAGTTTTGTAATGCCCGGCAACTACTTTTGCATGATGCTTTCCCATGCATGCAAGATGCGCATTCGCAAAAGGAAAAGGTATAGGAAAGCATCAACGCATACACAGAACAAACAACAATTATGCGATAGGGAAAATTTCTGTAATGCAAAAGGATATAAATATTTTGGCATTATACTCAACTTTCTCTATCTTTACATAAGATGAGAGGCGGCTCGGCATAGCCATCACTGAAATCTTCGTTTCCTCTTGGCTCTGCACTCGCCTTACACCATCTTTGGATGAAAGTAAAAGCATATGGCAATGGCTAAGACAAAGGCAAATAAACATTTTTTACCGCGCGACGTGAGTTGGATGTATTTCAACCAACGTATTTTGCAAGAGGCCATGAAAGAGCATGTGCCCCTGCTCGAACGGCTGTCGTTTCTGGGCATCTACTCGAACAATCTCGACGAGTTTTTCAGGGTGCGTGTAGCATCGCAGAACCGGGTAATAGAGTGTGCCGACCGGAATGCCAAAAAGGAACAGGAGAATGCGCGCAAAATCATCAGGCAAATCAACAAGCTGAACAACCGCTATGCCACCATCTATGAAGAGACCATTGCACACGTGACCGAGCTGCTGCGAGGCGAAAATATATTCCTCATCAACGACACCCAGCTCGACGGTGTACAACGCAGCTTCATCGAAGCCTACTATCGCGACAAGCTCAACGGCTTGATAAGCCCTGTATGGCTGTCGCAAGTGAAATGGTTGGGGCGCGAAGGCGACGAAAACATATACCTTGCCGTAAAGATGCACAACCAGAACAAGAAATATGAATATGCCGTCATAGAGCTCCCCGTGACAGAGTGCGGGCGCTTCATACGGCTGCCAGACCGCAACCAGGCCTGCTATCTGATGTATCTCGACGATGTGGTACGCTACTGCCTGCCGTTTGTTTTCACCGGCTTGGGATATACCGACTTCGAGGCATACGCTTTCAAATTTACCAAAGATGCCGAGATGGAGATAGACAACGACCTGCGCACCGGTTTGCTCCAAAAGATATCGAAGGGCGTGAAAAGCCGCAAACGGGGCGAGCCGCTACGGGTGATTTACGACTCGTCGATGCCACAAGAGCTTTTGCGTCGCATGATGAACCGCATGAAGCTCGACAAGCTGGATACCGTGCTGGCCGGCGGACGCTATCACAACCACAAAGACCTGATGCGCTTCCCCGACTGCGGCCGCAACGACTTGAAGTTTCCGCGATGGGCTCCCATCATCAAAAAGGAGTTTACCGGCGACGTGAGCCTGTTGCAACTCGTCAGAGAACGCGACCGCTTTATACATGTACCATACCACAGTTTCGATTCCTACATCCGCCTGCTGCAAGAAGCCGCCATCAGCAAAGAGGTGAAAAGCATAAAAACCACGCTCTACCGCCTTGCCAAGGACTCGAAGGTGGTGAAAGCGCTCGTGAATGCCGCCCGCAACGGCAAGAAAGTGACTGTTGTGATAGAGTTGCTGGCACGATTTGACGAGGCATCGAACATAGGATGGTCTAAAATGATGCAAGATGCGGGGATACAAGTCATCTTCGGTGTCGAGGGACTGAAAGTCCACTCTAAAATCACGCACATCTCTATGCGTACCGGCGGCGACATCGCCTGCATCAGCACAGGCAACTTTCACGAGGGGAATGCCCGCACCTATACCGACTACCTGCTCATGACCGCCCGCAAGAGTATCGTGCGTGACGTGGCTGCGGTATTCGACTTCATAGAGCGCCCCTACATGCCGGTAAGTTACAAAGAGCTGCTGGTATCGCCCAACGAGATGAAGCAAAAATTCATACGCCTCATCAATCAGGAGATAAAAAACAAAGAGATGGGCAAGCCGGCTTATATCATGATGAAGGTAAACCACATCACCGACCCCGTCATGATAGAGAAACTTTACGAGGCTTCGTCTCACGGCATACCCATAGAGCTGCTTGTAAGGGGCAACTGCTCGCTTATTACCGGAATAAAGGGTGTGAGCGAAACCATCCGCATCAACGGCATCATAGACCGGTATCTCGAACATTCGCGCATATTCATCTTTGCCAACGGCGGCGACGAACGCATCTACATCGGCTCGGCCGACTGGATGACCCGCAACCTCGACAACCGCGTAGAGGTGGTGGCTCCCATCTATGAGCCGGAGATAAAAGCCGACTTGCGACGTGTCGTAGAGTATGGCTTGCGCGACAACATGCAAGGCCGCATCGTCGACGGCAGCGGCGAAAACCTCCCGTGGACGACCGACGAGGAACGCCCCTTCCGCTCACAAGAAGAACTGTATGAATACTATCTGACAGAAAATATAGAAAAGGAAAAAGCAAACGATAAAGAAGAATAAGATGGGAAAGTGTGTTTATGCCGCCATAGATATAGGCTCTAATGCTGCCCGGCTGCTCATCAAGAGCGTAGACGACAGCCAAGAAAAATGCTTCAAGAAAGAGATGCTCCTGCGCGTACCGCTGCGCTTGGGCTTCGACGTATTTGCCAAAGGCGAGCTCTCGGAAAAGAAGGCCGGCAAGCTGAAACGGCTTATGAAGGCCTTCCGCCAACTGATGAAGATATACGACGTAGACCGTTATCGTGCCTGCGCCACATCGGCCATGCGCGACGCCCGCAACGGCAGCGAGGTAATACGGGAAATTAAGAAATCGACCGGCATAGCCATAGAAATCATCGACGGCGAAGAGGAGGCCCGCATGGTATATAACAACCACATAGAGTGCCTCGAAGACCGCAAAGGCAACTACCTTTACGTAGATGTGGGCGGTGGCAGCACCGAGGTCAACCTGTTGACAGAGGGCGAACTCGTATATTCCAAATCGTATAACATAGGCACGGTGCGCATACTCAGCGATGCCGTGGAGAGCGGAGCCTGGGAGAAGATGGAGAGCGACCTTGCCGCCGTCACGCAACCGATGCAGCAGGTAAACATCATCGGCTCGGGCGGAAACATCAACAAGCTCTTTAAGCTCGCTCCGCTGGCCGAGGCCGACAAAGAGATGAAACGCCTGCCGGTAGAATCGCTTCGCGCCCTGTACAGCCGGCTGCAACCGCTGTCGGTCGCCGAACGCATGGATACCTATAACCTGAAACAAGACCGCGCCGATGTCATAGTGCCCGCCGCCGAGATATTCCTGCGCATAGCCGACACGATAGGTGCCGAGTTTATCTCGGTTCCCGTGATAGGACTCTCAGACGGTATCATAGATGATATGTATGCGCGCGACCGGCTCGACGAAGATAAAAAAACAAAAGAGTAATAAGAACACAGGAGGATAGGATACCCCTCCGCACACAGGGAGTTGCGACCGCATGAACCTTTCGGTCTCAGCTCCCTGCTTTTGTCTCTTCCCGCCGATGGCAGTATCGGAATGTAGAAAAAACGAGAACAAAAAACCGAGGTTCTTCATTTATCGGTCATAACACAACCGCAAAATTGCTACATTTGCATAAGTAAAACGACCGGCCGAAAGATAGATGGCCGGACCCGTACGCCGCAAAAACAAAACACTATATACAATGGAGAGATTATATCCCAAACTGATACTCGACGCGCTCTCGCAAGTGCGATACCCGGGTAATGGCAAAAGCCTTATAGAGAACAACATGGTCGAAGATGACATACGCATCGATGGCAACAAGGTGTCGTTCTCGCTCATCTTCGAGAAGGCCAACGACCCTTTCACCCGCTCTATCGTGAAGGCTGCCGAAGCTGCCATCCATGCCTACGCCTCGGAAGAGGCCGAGGTAACGATAGCCGTCAAGAGCCGCGTAGCCCCTCGCCCCACCCTGCAAAACCCGCTGCCGGGAGTGAAAAATATCATAGCCGTCTCATCGGGTAAGGGCGGCGTAGGCAAATCGACCGTAGCATCGAACCTCGCGGTAGCCTTGGCGCGCGCCGGCTACAAAACAGGCCTGCTCGATGCCGACATCTTCGGCCCCTCGGCGCCTAAAATGTTCGACATAGAAGACGAACAGGTCTATGCCGAAGAACGCGACGGTCACAGCTACATCATACCCATAGAGAAGTATGGCGTAAAGATACTGTCGATAGGATTTTTCGTACGCAAAGACGATGCCGTGCTATGGCGCGGCGGCATGGCAAGCAACGCACTGAAACAGCTCATCACCGAGGCCGACTGGGGCGAGCTCGACTATTTCGTTCTCGACTTGCCGCCGGGAACGAGCGACATACACCTTACCTTGGTACAGACACTTGCCATAACGGGCGCCATCGTGGTGACTACGCCGCAAGAGGTAGCTCTCGCCGATGCCCGCAAAGGCATCAGCATGTTTACCGGCGAAAAGGTAAACGTACCCATTCTGGGATTGGTTGAAAACATGAGCTGGTTTACACCCGCCGAACTGCCCGACAACCGCTACTACCTCTTCGGTAAAGAAGGAGGCAAACGGCTTGCCGAGGAGATGCACGTAGCTTTGCTGGGACAGATACCCATCGTGCAAAGCATCTGCGACTCGGGCGATGCCGGACATCCGGTCGCTCTCGACGACACCGCTGCCGGCGAGGCATTCCGCCACCTTGCCGAAGAGGTGGTAAAGGCTACCGAAAAACGCAATCGCGAGCAACCGGCCACACAGAAGGTTGAAATGCAAAAATAGGGAACATCCTCCCCCAAAATTGTATACCCTCCCGCAAGAGCCGTTTGCAGGCTCTTGCGGGAGGGTTTTTGTCAGGGAAAGGTATGCTGCCGCTCACGCCACGCAGCTAAAAATGAAAACGTCGGCGGTTTCGCAATCGCCGACGTTTCGCGCACTTAGTCAAAATTGTTAACGCTTGAGAGAGAATCAAAATCAGAAGTATGTCTTTATCAATCTTACTATCTGCACTGCCACGAGAGCCACTACACTCGCTATGGCAATATATACACATAACAGCTCGGCCAACGAAAAGTTCACTGCCGACGACGGAATATAACAGAGTGCTACCAGACATACCACTACCGCCAACAACGTAACCGTCGTCATAACCCATCGTCCGGGTTGCGTCGGAGCAACAGGCGGCAACTTGTTCATGAGGCGGGGCGTGAACCAAGGATTCTCTCCGGGCTGCAAGGCCTTGTCATGCAGGTATTGCCGCAAAATGCGGTCGTCTATCGATGTATCACGCAAAGTCTTATTTCGTTTCATATCCATTCTTTTTTAGAAAATCTGCCAATTTACACCTCGACCGTGCAAGGTGCGACTTCACCGTGCCCTGCGGCATAGAGAGGATGCGGGCTACATCCTCGACCGTACGGTCTTCTATATAAAAAAGCGACACGACGGCTCGCTCTTGTGTCGAAAGCAAGGCCAAGGCTGCGGCAATATCCATCCGTTCGTCGGTCGATACACTTGCGGCCGCCTCGGGAATAGCCTCGGCCGGAGCGGCAGGCTTTGCCGTACGCGCATAATCCAAGAAGAGATTATACGCAATGCGATAGAGCCATGTAGAAAATCCGGCCAGCCCTTTATACTGCCTGATGCCATAATAGCATTTTAGGAACGTCTCTTGCGCCAAGTCGTCGGCCAGCATGGCATCGCCTCCCGTGTGATGGAGGAAAAAGCGACGCAATGCGCCCTGATAGCGCTCGACGAGCGCGGCAAAAGCCTTGCGGTCGTCGAGCAGCATGACGCGTGAAATCAACAGGCTGTCGGGGGCTTTACTTCTCATCTTCGCCCGACACTATTTTATCGCTATTATCAGAATGTACCTCTTTGGCACGGTCGGCTCGCTCTTGCTTGCGCTCCATGTAATAAACCACCAAGTAACCCAAACCTATAAGAATAGGAGCTGACGACACGGCACAAACAATCACCTCGGGAATTACCATTCCCAATATCAATCCGCCTATACCTATGCCCAATAATATAAAGGAAACACGCAGTGTACGTGACGGCGACATCTCGGTATTCCGCTTCCCGGATAAGAATAGCCCCTCGGGAACAGGTTGTCCCACCTCTATCGCCTTTTCCATCACCTTATAAAAGTTGCTCTTATTCTTGTATGAAGTTACAACAGAGACAACAACAATACCAAGCACCATCAGAAAAAAGCCCAATGGAATCACAATCTCAACTTCTTCCATGAAAGAGGAGGGCTGGTTATACATTAAATGCTGCTTCTCAAACTCTGCATTGAGCGAGTCGGCATACATCCGCTCCTGTGTCACAAGGCGCAGAGAGTCTAAATAGAACTGCTCTGAACGCAACCCATCACTCGCTTCGAATTGCTCCCCGGGTACAGCCGCAGCATACACGCCTACTACGGCCAAAAACATCATAATGACAAAAATAACACGTTTCATAGTCATAAAAATTTTATTTGGTTATACGTTTTCTGCAACTACCGCATGAAAGAGAGACTCTCCCTGCGGTGATATTTTGCCCATTAGACGTACCGAACCTACCGTATGGTTGCAAAGGTTGAAATATTTTTTATCAGACAACATTATGCTGCATGCAAGAGATATAAAACCATTGCTTTTTTACAGGAAACACGGCGATATGGCAAACTATTACCGGCATTTACCACAAATGTCTTGCACAAAATAAAGATACTGCGACGACAAAAAATCAAAAAGGTCTGTTTTGTTACGCCGAGATAGCAAAATCACATCTTAATACCCCTTTAAGTATCTCCCAATCGTTAAATAATACGAAATGCCTGCATTTTTTGCTCGCGGCGTTGCGAGAAAACAAAATAGGCTGTATATTTGCAATGTGTTTTTCATGGTATTAGATTTAAGGTTAATGAAGGTTGCTTGCCGTGAGGTAAGCAATTTTTTTATGTCCGTTCCCATCCCCTCGAACGGTACAACAAATCAGATAACAAACAGATTTATAACGACTTAGCACACAACTACTCGGTCACAAACCGAATAACACATGCCGTAACAAGGAGGACAATAGCTATTGCATTGAGTACCACCCCCACTTTTCTACTACCCGAATCGCCTTTTTGAAGGGAGCGAAGCTCTTTGAGGGCATGAATAAAATTAAAGATGGCGATAACGAGCAATACGATATTGACGATGTAAAAGCTACTCATATAGATAGATTTTTGAATAGAATTTCTCAAAGGTAGTGAAAGGCGAGCGCAGAGCCAAACGAAAACGCAGTTTTCAAGTACAGGCTATGCCGAGCCGCAGCCTATCTTATATAAAGATAGCGAAAGGCGAGCACAGAGCCAAACGAAAAAGCAGTTTTCAAGTGCGGGCTATGCCGAGCCGCAGCCTATCTTATCCAAAGATAGCGAAAGGCGAGCGCAGAGCCAAACGAAAACGCAGTTTTCAAGTACAGGCTATGCCGAGCCGCAGCCTATCTTATATAAAGATAGTGAAAGGCGAGGGCAGAACCAAATGAAAACCCAGTTTTCAAATGCAGCTCAACCATGACAGGCTGTATTCTATTACGGCCCCCAACAGACGCAAGACATATATTCATGCACGCCACACATCAGTCTCCGCTTATTGGACCCTATCAGAAATGTACATAACTCCATAAAATAAGCGTGCTGCCTGAAAAACGAATTTTCAGGCAGCACGCTTACTTATTTTGTCCGCAAGAATGGACTATACTATATCTCATAGTCGACGCAAGCGCGCGACTCGACATGCCCTTTCAGTATGCCGGCGGCCGCTACATGGGCGGGATGAGTAGCATAGGCCGTTACGTCGGCAAGGGTATCGAACTCCGAGTAGAGGGCTATATCGTACTTCTCGGCAGGATTGATGTTGCGCGACACTTCGATGCGGCGTATCACGTCGATTACGGGCGGCAATGCCATGATGGCGTTGCAAAAGTCGGTAATAATCTGCGTACGCTCGGGCTCGGGCGCAGAGAGCTTGAATAGTACAATGTGCTTTACCATAGTGTTTCGGTGTATGTTGTGTTATTATATGTTTGTTATATGTTGTACAATCGCTCGCGGGCGGCCATCACACGCTCGTCGGTGATATAGTCGTCATACTCTATCATTTTGTCTATGATACCACCGGGGGTAAGCTCTATGACACGATTGGCCACGGTCTGTATAAACTCATGGTCGTGCGAGGCAAAGAGCACAACGCCCTTGTATGCCGTGAGCATGTTGTTGAAGGCTTGTATCGACTCGAGGTCGAGGTGGTTGGTGGGCGAGTCGAGCACCAGGGTGTTGGCATCGCGCATCATCATGCGGGCTATCATGCAACGCATCTTCTCGCCACCCGACAGTACCGATGCTTTTTTGAGCAACTCGTCGCCCGAGAAAAGCATTTTGCCAAGAAATCCTTTGAGGTAGAGCTCGCTGTTGTCGTCGGAGAATTGCGAGAGCCACTCTATCAGATTCATATCGGTGTTGAAGAAAGCGGTATTGTCGAGCGGGAGGTAAGCCGACGTGATGGTCTGTCCCCACTCATAGGTACCGGCATCGGCTTTGAGGTTGCCGTTGATAATCTCGAAGAAGGCGGTCATGGCACGCGGGTCGCGCGAGAGGAAGACGATTTTATCGCCCTTCTCGACCGAGAAGTTGACATCTCGGAAGAGCAGCGTACCCTCGATACTCTTTTCGAGACCCTTCACTTCGAGTATCTTGTTACCTACCTCGCGCTGCGGCGTGAATATGATACCGGGATAGCGGCGCGACGAGGGCTTAATCTCCTCGATATTGAGTTTTTCGAGCATCTTCTTGCGGCTGGTAGTCTGCTTGCTTTTGGCTACATTGGCACTGAAACGACGGATAAACTCCTGCAACTCCTTGCGTTTCTCCTCGGCCTTCTTGTTTTGCTGCTGTTGCTGGCGCAAGGCAAGCTGGCTCGACTCGTACCAGAAGCTGTAATTGCCGGCAAAGAGCTGTATCTTGCCATAGTCGATGTCGAGGGTATGGGTGCAGACGGCATCGAGGAAGTGGCGGTCGTGCGAGACGACGAGAACGGTGTTCTCGAAGTTGGCTAGATAGTTTTCGAGCCACGAAACGGTTTCGAGGTCGAGGTCGTTGGTAGGCTCGTCGAGCAGCAGATTGTCGGGATGGCCAAAGAGTGCCTTGGCCAAGAGTACGCGCACCTTCTCTTTACCGCCCAAGTCTTTCATGAGCATATAGTGGCGGTCTTCTTTAATACCGAGGCCGCTGAGCAGCTCAGCTGCATCGCTCTCGGCATTCCATCCGTCCAGCTCGGCAAAACGCTCTTCGAGTACAGCCGCCCGTATGCCGTCCTCGTCGCTGAAATCGGGTTTGGCATAGAGGGCATCTTTCTCTTGCATGATATCCCACAGCACGGTATGACCGCGCATAACCGTCTCTATAACGGTACACTCGTCAAACTCGAAGTGGTCTTGACTGAGTACCGACAGGCGTTCGCCCGCGCCGAGGGTTACAGAACCGTGCGTTGGGTCGAGCGCACCGCTGAGGATGCGCATGAGCGTCGATTTGCCCGCGCCGTTGGCTCCTATGATGCCATAGCAGTTGCCGGGCGTAAACTTGATATTTACATCTTGAAACAGTACCCTTTTGCCAAACTGGATACCAAGGTTGCTGACTGTAATCATTTCTCTTTTTTACCTTATAAATCTGCGCGGCAACACAAGCTGCCGCATATTCCCGAGCGGAACAAATGCCCCATCCCGACTTTGAGGGTGCAAAGATAGGACAAATCGGGGGTATAAGCAAGGGTAACCCTACTTATGCTCGAAGAGGCGGCGACGCGCCAGCTGTTCATACTCGGTACCGGGACGGCCGTAGTTGCAGTATGGGTATATACTGATGCCTCCCCGCGGCGTGAAGAAACCCGTCACCTCGATGTAGCGGGGATTCATGAGCGCAATGAGGTCGTTCATGATGATGTTGACACAATCTTCATGAAACGCGCCGTGGTTGCGGAAGCTGAAAAGGTAGAGTTTGAGGCTCTTGCTCTCTACCATCTTCACATCGGGGATATAATCTATCTGTATGGTGGCAAAATCGGGCTGCCCGGTAATGGGGCAAAGGCTGGTAAACTCGGGACAGTTGAAGCGTACCCAATAGTCGCGCTCGGGGTGCTTGTTGGTAAAGGCCTCCAAGACTTGCGGCGCATAGTCGTGCGGATATTCGGTTTTCGTCCCCAGCAGGGTGAGGTTTTCGGTCTGACTGCTTGCAGTGGTCATATATATATTTTCCTTTTCGTGTCGGTTAAACAATGCTTCGGGCCAAGTCAGCGCAATGCCTTCTCGCCCATGTAGATGGTGCATGCCCCAAAGGTGAGCCGCCGCAGACGGCAATGCACAAACCCCGCCTCGGCAAAAAGGGCGAGCATCTCTTCGCCTTGCACGACGGCGGCAACAGAGCGCGGCAGGTAGGTATAGGCATGGGCATCGTGCGATACGATACGCCCCACAAGGGGGATGATGGTATAGGTATAGAGCTTATAGAGCTGGCGGAATGGGAAATGCACCGGTGTAGAGAGCTCTATGACACAAAGCACGCCGCCGGGAGCAAGTACCCGGTACATCTCGGCAAAGCCTTGCGCCAAATGCTCGAAATTGCGTACGCCATAGGCTACGGTGACGGCATCGAAGCGGTTGTCGGGGAAGCTGAGGTGCAGGCAGTCGCCGGGCTCAAAAGTGATATGGCCGGCATTGCCACGCGCAGCGGCCTTTTGCCGCGCCACATCGAGCATACCTTCCGAGAGGTCTATACCCGTAAGCTCGTCCGGATGCAACATATCGTCGATGAGAAATGCCATGTCGCCCGTGCCGGTCGCCACGTCGAGCAGGCGGGAAGGGTTATACTTGCCCACCATATCGATGGCTTTGCGCCTCCACCGGCAATCGATGCCGAAAGTCATCATACGATTCATCAGGTCGTATGCCGGAGCTATCGAGTCGAACATATCGCGCACCTGCCCGGTCTTGGCAGCCGTGCTGTCGTAGGGTTTTATATCTTCGGCTTTGAAGCGGCTCATTGTCGTGCTTATTTTGAGACTCCGACCGGCGAGCGGCAGAGCTGCTTGTCGAGTCTCTTTCGATAAAGCCCGCGATGGGCATACATGCCTATCGCGGGCCGTGATACTATAATTTGTTTCGGCTCTGCCCGTGTTGTCAACGCGAGCGGAGGAAGTCGGTGACATTGCGCTCTATGCGGGCGGCCAGGTCGGTAAGGTCGGCTTTCACAAAGGGTTCGCCCACGATGTGCTCATAGAGTTCTATATAACGGTCGGCAACGCTGTTGCAATACTCGGGTGTCATCTCGGGCACTTTCTGACCCTCTTTCCCCTGGAATCCGTTTGCAATGAGCCATTGGCGAACGAACTCCTTGGAGAGCTGGCGTTGCTCCTCGCCCTTGGCAAGGCGCTCCTCGTAGCCATCGGCATAGAAATAGCGCGACGAGTCGGGCGTGTGTATCTCGTCTATGAGAATGATGCGTCCGTCTTTCTTGCCGAACTCATATTTGGTATCTACCAGAATAAGACCTTTGCTGGCCGCCATCTCGGCACCGCGACGATACAACGCGAGCGTATATTTCTCGAGCTGCTCATAATCTTCGCGCGATACGATGCCGCGGGCTATAATCTCTTCTTTCGATATATCCTCGTCATGCCCGGCATCGGCCTTCGTAGTAGGGGTGATGATGGGTTGTGCGAACTTCTCATTTTCGCGCATTCCGTCGGGCATAGGCACACCGCAAAGCGTACGTTTTCCGTCGCGATACTCACGCCATGCATGGCCGGTGAGGTATCCGCGCACCACCATCTCCACCTTGAAAGGCTCGCATTTGAGACCCACGGTAACCATAGGGTCGGGCGTAGCAACCTTCCAGTTGGGCAGAATATCGGCGGTAGCATCGAGGAACTTGGCGGCTATCTGATTAAGTACCTGCCCCTTATAAGGTATACCTTCGGGCAAAATCACGTCGAATGCCGAGATGCGGTCGGTGGCTACCATGACCAACAAATCGTCGTCGATGTTGTAAACGTCGCGGACCTTGCCGTGATAAACGCTTTTCTGACCGGGAAAGTGGAAATCGGTTTTTACTAATGCATTGCTCATAGTTGTATCTGTTTTTTGAGAATTACTGATTGACTTTTTCTTTTTCGGCCTCCTGCTCGGCTTTTCGGGCCTCCCGCTCGCGCTTGTTCTTCTCATCGAGCTGCTCATAAGCCTCAACGATGCGCTGCACGAGCTTGTGCCGTACGATATCTTTCTTGTTGAACTCGACAACCCCCACGCCTTTGACACGCGACAATATCGACACGGCCTGCACGAGACCCGAGGTTTGTCGCTCGGGGAGGTCTATCTGTGTCATATCGCCCGTCACAATCATTTTGGCATTCATACCCAAGCGTGTGAGGAACATCTTCATCTGGTGGGTGGTGGTATTTTGCGCTTCGTCGAGGATAATCACGGCGTCGCCGAGTGTACGACCCCTCATAAATGCCAACGGAGCTATCTGTATGACATTCGTCTCCATATACTCTTTGAGCTTGGCCGGGGGTATCATATCTTGCAGGGCATCATAAAGCGGCTGCAAATAGGGGTCTATCTTCTCCTTCATGTCACCGGGCAGGAAACCGAGCTTCTCGCCGGCCTCGACAGCAGGGCGGCTCAGGATGATGCGCTTCGCCTCCTTGTGTTTGAGAGCGCGCACCGCCAATGCGATGGCGACATAGGTCTTTCCCGACCCGGCAGGTCCCAAAGCAAAAACGAGGTCATTGTCGCGAACGGCTTGTACCAGTTTCTGCTGGTTGGCCGAACGGGCGGTAATGGGTTTCCCGCCGACACTGTATATTATCACATCGTCATCGGCAGCATTACCGATGTGTGACACGTCGTTCTTGACAATCTCTATGATAACCTCTTCATTGAGCGTGTTGTGCTCTTGACAATAGGCGATAAGCTCACGTATTTTCTCTTCGAACGCCGCGGTTTCGAGCTCGTCGCCAATAACCTTCAATACATTGCCCCTCGCCACCATGCGGAGCTTGGGGAAAAGATTCTTTACCAACTGCATATTGCAGTTGTTGATACCATAAAACAGTACGGGGTCTACATCGTCGAGAATAATTACGCGCTCTATCATCTGAGGTTATACTCTCTGCAAAAGGGGTTAATCATTACAGCGGCAAAGATAGTGAATAATTGCCAATCATGCGGTCCTTTGGAAGATAATATGCGCGACAAGAAAATACAAATGGTTCACTTTTCGCAACCGTCCAGAGTTGCCGACGTACAATCCCACAGACCTGCCGCACAATGCTGCAAGAAAATATCGGTAAGTCGCGAAACGGCATACTCGCCCACCTCACCCCACGGCATACGACGCATATCGTGCAAAGAGGGGGGAACGGCCTCCACCTCAACGACATAAAAGACTGCATGGATAATACGATGCGTGAGCACGTGTTTGCTCTCGAAGGGCGGGGCAAGGAACGTGAGCTTTCCAGCATCGCCAAACAGTGTTCTATATGCTTCGGTACGACGCAAAAGAGGCAATGACAAGGGTGTGGGCGTCTCTATGAGCGGGAACTCATACAGGTTGCGCCATATATCGCTGCCTTCACGCCGATGCAACCACGTATCGCCCCGGTGCATGATAACGAAATAATGGAAATAACGGTGTTTCACGGCTACTTTTCCCTGCTTCACAGGACGCTGTGCTACCGTGCCAGCTGCATAAGCGGCACAATGCGAAGCTACGGGGCATTTGTCGCAGGCTGCTCCCGCCGGAAGACATACCAACGCTCCCAACTCCATCATAGCCTGATTGTATAAACCGGGATTGTCTCGATGCAACAACGTGTCGGCTAATTGTGAGAAATAACGTTTGCCGGCCGCATCGTCTATGGGCAGGTCTATATCGAAAAGACGCGACAATACGCGATATACATTGCCGTCAAGCACGGCGTATGGCAAGTCGTAGGCTATCGAAGCGATAGCGGCAGCCGTATAGTCGCCTATTCCTTTGAGAGAACGTATGTCGTCGTAGGTACTCGGGAAGATGCCGCCAAAACGCGTCACCACATCCCGTGCCGCCGCCAACATGTTACGCGCCCGGCTGTAATAACCCAGCCCCTGCCAATACTTCATCACTTCGTCGTCCTGCGCCGAAGCCAGCGACTGCACGTCGGGGAAACGCTCGACAAAGCGCATATAATAATCGTAACCTTGCGCCACACGAGTCTGTTGCAAGATAATCTCCGATACCCATATCTTATAGGCGTCACGGGTACGTCGCCACGGCAGGTCGCGGGCATTATCGACAAACCAGCGTTCGAGTGCGGGTGCAAAAAAATTTTCATTCTCTGCCATACGAATGCAAAGGTAGCCTTTTCCGGTCAAAGCCGGCATCGAATAAGAGAAAAATAGACAAGGCAGTCCCGTCTGAAATGTAAAGAAATAAAAAAACGGCAAATCAGAAACGAACAAAGCACCTCAATCGTTAACAAATAAGCCGTATTTCACATAAACTGTGTTAAGAGAAAGAATTTTATTAAGAAATAATTTGGAGAGGAAAAAGCGATACGCTACCTTTGTATCAGTTTTTTCATAGTATTAGATTGTAAAGTTATTAAGATGCTTGGGTTTTCGTGAGACAATCCAAGCATTTTATATTTCCAGAGATACAACCGATTAAAAACAACAGAAACTGCAAGAATGAAAAGCAAATTCATTCCCAACAAAAAACATCGCATACGCCATATACAAGAGGCATCGCGAAGAGTGTGAAATAATGTGAGTATTCATTGCCCGGCTATCAACTTTCCGTATATTTGTAGAATATAGGATGCGGTTCGGCAAAGCCAAATCTGAAAACTTTGTTTTCATTTGTCTCTGCGCCCAACTTTCACTATATTTGCACTAATTGAACTAAAACCTTAATTTCAACAATATGGAACTCACACTGCCCAAAGAGTTGCCCGCATATCCTACTTTCGTAGAGGGTATTAGGCGAGCCCCCGACCGGGGATACAAACTTACTCCCGAACAAACCGAAACCGCATTGAAAAATGCTCTGCGTTACATTCCGCAAGAGTTACACGCTCAACTCGCACCGGAATTTATGGAAGAACTCCTCACCCGGGGCAAAATATACGGCTACCGTTTCCGCCCGCAAGGCGACCTGAAAGCCAAACCTATTGACGAATATAAAGGGAAATGTATAGAGGGTAAAGCATTCCAAGTGATGATAGACAACAACCTATGCTTCGATATTGCTCTCTACCCTTATGAGCTTGTTACCTACGGTGAGACAGGACAGGTATGCCAAAACTGGATGCAATACCGCCTCATCAAGATGTATTTGGAAGAGCTTACGCAAGAACAGACGTTGGTTGTCGAGTCGGGACATCCGCTGGGATTGTTCAAGTCGAAGCCCGATGCACCGCGCGTCATCATCACCAACTCTATGATGGTAGGCCTCTTCGACAATCAAAAAGATTGGGAAATAGCTGCACAGATGGGCGTAGCAAATTATGGTCAGATGACAGCCGGAGGATGGATGTATATCGGTCCGCAAGGTATCGTACATGGTACTTTCAATACGCTCCTCAATGCCGGGCGCATGAAACTCGGGATACCGCAAGACGGTGACCTGCGCGGACATTTGTTCGTATCGTCGGGCTTGGGAGGCATGAGCGGTGCTCAGCCCAAAGCTGCCGAAATTGCCGGTGCCGCAGCCATCATTGCCGAGGTGGACAGTTCGCGCATTGAGACCCGCCACCGCCAAGGATGGGTACACTACATCACCGAAGACATGGGCGAAGCCTTCAAAATGGCACACGAGGCAATGCAACACCGGGAGCCTTGCTCCATCGCCTATCACGGCAACATTGTAGACTTGCTCGAATATGCCGTAGCACACAACATACATATAGAACTGCTCAGCGACCAAACGTCGTGCCACGCCGTGTATGAAGGTGGCTACTGCCCGGCAGGCATTTCCTTTGCCGAACGCACACGACTGCTCAAAGAAGACCGCGATGAGTTCTGCCGCTTGGTCGACCTATCGCTGCACCGCCACTTTAACGTCATCAAAGAACTTGTCGCACGGGGCACATACTTCTTCGATTACGGCAACTCATTTATGAAAGCCATTTACGACTCGGGCGTGAAAGAGATTTCGCGCAATGGTATCGACGAGAAAAACGGCTTCATTTGGCCGTCGTACGTCGAAGACATCATGGGACCTGAACTTTTCGACTACGGTTACGGCCCATTCCGCTGGGTATGCCTCAGCGGCAAACACGAAGACCTCATCAAGACCGACCATGCCGCTATGGCCTGCATCGATAAAAACCGCCGAGGACAAGACCTCGATAACTGGATATGGATACGCGACGCTGAGAAAAACAATCTCGTAGTAGGCACACAAGCCCGTATTTTGTATCAAGATGCCATAGGCCGCATGAATATCGCGCTGAAATTCAACGAAATGGTTCGCAATGGCGAGGTTGGTCCCATCATGCTCGGCCGCGACCACCACGACGTAAGCGGCACCGACTCGCCTTTCCGCGAGACCGCAAACATCAAAGACGGCAGCAACGTGATGGCCGACATGGCGGTGCAATGTTTCGCCGGAAACTGCGCCCGCGGCATGAGCCTCGTAGCTCTGCATAACGGAGGCGGCGTAGGTATAGGAAAAGCCATCAACGGCGGCTTCGGTATGGTATGCGACGGCTCGGAACGGGTAGACCGCATATTGCGCTCGTCCATGTTGTGGGACGTAATGGGTGGTGTTGCCCGCCGCTCGTGGGCTCGCAACCAACACGCCATGGAAACCAGCGACGAATTTAACCGCCAAATGGAAGGCTACCACATAACCATGCCATACATCGCCGACGACTCGCTGGTGAAAGATACCGTAAACGAAGCGCTGAAAAATTATCATCATAACAAATAACAACCTAAAACCACAAACTATGAGCTGGAACAGAATCATGGAATGCGTCCCCAATTTCAGTGAAGGACGTGACTTGGAAAAAATAGACAAAATCGTATCTCCTTTCCGCGCCAAAGAGGGCGTAAAGCTGCTCGATTACAGCAACGACACCGACCATAACCGTTTGGTCGTAACCGTTGTGGGCGACCCCGATGCACTGAAAGAAGCTGTCATAGAGGCCATAGGCGTTGCCGTAGAACTCATAGACCTCAACAAACATCAAGGGCAGCACCCGCGCATGGGAGCGGTCGACGTTGTACCGTTTATCCCCATCAAAGGATGTACGATGGACGATGCCATCGCCCTCTCGAAAGAGGTAGGCAGCCGCGTTGCCGAGCTCTACAACCTGCCGGTCTTCCTGTATGAGAAATCGGCCTCGGCTCCTCACCGCGAGAACCTCGCCGCCATCCGCAAAGGCGAATTTGAAGGTATGGCCGAGAAGATACACCAACCTGAATGGCATCCCGACTTCGGTCCTGCCGAACGGCATCCTACCGCCGGTACGGTGGCCATAGGCGCACGTATGCCATTGGTAGCATACAACATCAACCTCAACACGCCCAGTCTCGAAATCGCACACGGCATCGCCAAGAAGATACGCTTCATAGGCGGCGGTTTGCGCTATTGCAAAGCCATGGGCGTAGAGCTGAAAGAGCGCGGCATCACACAAGTGAGCATCAACATGACCGACTATACCAAAACAGCTCTCTACCAAGCATTTGAAATGGTGCGTTACGAAGCCCGCCGCTATGGCGTAAGCATCGTAGGTAGCGAAATCATAGGATTGGTACCCATGGAGGCGCTCATCGACACAGCATCATATTACTTGGGTCTCGAAGGCTTCTCCATGCAACAAGTTTTGGAAGCCCGCATCATGGAATAAACACTGCCCCAACGAACCGGGCTGCCCTACACAAAAGAGCAGCCCGGTTGCGTCGAGCAGCACATACAACTACTACCTTATGAGCAATCTGATTATCATCAATGCCCGCATCATCACGCCGATAGGGAAAAGCGCCCTCAAAGGCAGCGATATGAACCGTCTGCAAATCATCGAGCATGGCACGATAGAGATTACCGACGGCACAATAACCTATGTAGGCGAAAACAGGAATGAGCTTCCGGCCGGATATGTCGTGGTAAATGCTGAGGGAAACGTGGCATTACCCGGCTTCGTCGACTCGCACACCCACCTCGTCTTCGGCGGCTACCGCCCCGAAGAATTTATGTGGCGGATGCGGGGCGATAGCTACATGAGCATCATGGAACGGGGCGGCGGTATCGTCAATACAATGCGCGCCACACGGGAAGCTACCCCCGACGAACTGAAACGCAAAGCCGAATGGTATATCGACGTAATGAGCCGAATGGGTGTCACCACGGTAGAGGGGAAAAGCGGATACGGACTCGACAAAGATACCGAGTTGAAACAGCTCGAAGTCATGCGCCGCATCAATGCCGACCCCAATCGCAAGGTCGACATCGCAACCACCTATCTGGGAGCGCACGCCTTGCCACCCGAGTATAGCGGACGAAGCGACGAGTATATCGACTTCATCATCGACGAAATGCTGCCCTTGGTGAAAGAACGGAATTTGGCTGAAAACTGCGATATTTTCTGCGAGAAAGGCGTCTTCACGGTAGAACAGTCGCGACGGCTCCTTACGGCAGCACAAGCAATGGGCTTCGGGGCAAAGATACATGCCGACGAGATAGTATCGTTCGGCGGTGCAGAGCTGGCCGGCAAAATAAAGGCTTTGAGTGCCGACCACCTGTTACACGCCTCGGACGAAGGTATACGTGCCATGCGCGACAATGATGTGGTGGCGACACTGCTGCCGCTGACAGCATTCACCTTACGCGAGCCGTACGCCCGCGGACGGGAGATGATAGATGCCGGTTGTGCCGTAGCATTGGCCACCGACCTCAACCCCGGCAGTTGCTGCTCGGGCAGCATCCCGCTCACCTTTGCGCTGGCCTGCATATATATGCACCTCACAGTAGAAGAGGCCATCACGGCCATGACCCTCAACGGAGCGGCAGCCATAGGACGGGCACACCGCTTAGGCAGTATCGAAACAGGCAAGGCCGGCGATGTAGTCATTCTCAACAGCGATACGCACTATATGCTGCCCTACTATACCGGTATGAACTCGGTGAAGATAACCATCAAGGCCGGTAAGATTGTATCGTCGCAGAATCAATAAAAAGCCTGTCATAACAACTTCCTACAAACACAACAACTCATTAAAGATTTTATACGATGAAACTTGTAGAGCTTACAATAAACGATTTCTTAGATAAAACCGCAAGCAACGAACCGGTTCCCGGCGGCGGCAGTATATCGGCTTTGAGCGCAGCCATCGCAACGGCACTCGGCACCATGGTTACCAACCTCACCATCGGTCGTAAAAAATACGCCGAAAAAGAGAACGAAATGAAAGAGGCCGCCGCGAAGCTGACACAATGGCGCGAGCGGTTTATCGAGCTTATCGACCTCGACTCAGAGGCTTTCGACCGGGTCTTTGCAGCTTTCAAACTACCCAAAGAGAGTGACGAAGAAAAAGCACACCGCGCACAGGTCATAGAAGAGGCTACCAAACATGCCGCAGAAATTCCCATGGAAGTAGCCCGCACTGCTCTCGCCTGCATGCCTACGCTGCAATACATAGGGCAAGAAGGCAACAGCAATGCCATTACAGACAGTTGTGTGGCCATGATGTGCGCCCGTACTGCCGTTCGCGGCGCATTGCTCAACGTGCGCATCAATTTGGCTTCGCTGCACGACGAAGAGTATGTCGCACGCATGAAAGAAGAGACGATAGAGATTGAGGCTCAGGCTCTTGTTCTCGAAAACGATTTATTAACCTACGGAGAAGAAAACTACGGATTATGAAAAATAACGTATATCAAATAGGCTCGGGCGAACTCACGTTCGACATCATAGAAGATATATTGGAGCATCATCGCCATTTGGAGCTTTCAGACAATGCGATCGCCAAAATAGAGAAGTGCCGCCAATACTTAGACCGCAAGACCGAAGAATCGGACGTCCCGCTATATGGCATCACCACAGGTTTCGGCTCGCTATGCAACCGCAATATCTCGCCCGACGAACTGAACAGACTGCAAGAGAACCTCGTGAAAAGCCACGCTTGCAGCGTAGGTACAGAGATAGACAAAGAGATTGTACGCCTCATGCTGTTGCTCAAAGCCCATGCACTCTCTATGGGACACAGCGGTGTACAAGTAGTCACGGTACAACGCATACTCGACTTTTTCAACAACGACATTCTACCCGTAGTGTATGACCGCGGCTCGCTGGGAGCTTCGGGCGACCTTGCCCCGCTGGCCAATCTCTTCTTACCGCTCATTGGCGAGGGTGAAGTCAACTACAAAGGCAATCGTCGTGCTGCTACCGAAGTGTTGCAAGAGTTTGGATGGCAACCCGTGAAATTGCAAAGCAAAGAGGGATTAGCATTGCTGAACGGTACACAGTTTATGAGTTCCAATGGCGTATATGCCATCATACGCGCCCGCCACATCATGAAGGGTGCCGACATGATAGGAGCTCTTGCCCTCGAAGCCTTCGACGGTCGTATCGACCCCTTTGAAGATAACATACAGCAGATACGCCCGCACCGCGGACAGATAGAGACAGGCGAGGCTTTCCGTCGCATCCTCGACGGCAGCGAACTGATAGCCCGTCCTAAAAAGCAAGTGCAAGACCCCTATTCGTTCCGCTGCATCCCGCAAGTACATGGTGCTGTGAAAGATGCCATACGCTACGTAAGCGGCGTACTGCTCACCGAGATAAACTCCGTAACCGACAACCCCACCATCTTCCCCGACGAAGACCGCATCATCTCGGGCGGCAATTTCCACGGCGAGCCGTTGGCTTTGGTCTATGACTACCTCGCCATCGCCCTTGCCGAGCTGGGCAATATATCGGAACGCCGCATTGCACAACTCATTTTAGGGCTACGCGGGCTGCCGGAGTTCTTGGTGGCCGAACCGGGACTCAACTCGGGTTTCATGATACCCCAATATGCCGCAGCAGCAATGGTAAGCCAAAACAAGATGTATTGTTTTGCCGCATCGAGCGACTCTATCGTATCGAGCAACGGACAAGAAGACCACGTGAGCATGGGTGCCAACGCAGCCACAAAACTACACAAGATACTGGACAACCTCGAAAATATCCTTGCCATAGAGATGATGAATGCCTCGCAGGCTCTCGACTTCCGTCGTCCGCTTCGCTCTTCGCCTATGATAGAAGCATTCATGGCCGCATACCGCAGCGAAGTGCCCTTTGTAAAAGACGACATCATCATGTATAAGATGATACAAAAGAGTGTCGACTTCTTGCGCCGATACCGTTTCGACTATTGATAATAAAGGGTATTTCACCCGACCAACAGAATTCTTAGTTTTTTCATGACAAGAGGGGGCTGCCGCGATACTATTTCGCGACAGCCCCCACCTTTTTATAAGCCCGACACACAACAACGAAGGCTGCCACGTCGCCTGTAAGGTCGAACGCGGCAGCCTCTATTACGTCGGGCAGTGCAGCAATTACCTGCCTACAACGGCTTCGAGCTCTTCTACCATAATAGGAATTTTCTTATCGCCTCCTACACGGCGGCAACCGTCGGCCGTGATGATAATATCGTCCTCGATACGGATACCGCCAAAGTCGTAATACGAAGCCAGCAAGTCGTAGTTAAGGAAATCTTTACAACGTCCTTCGGCTTTCCATTGCTCTATAAGCGCCGGTATAAAATACAACCCGGGCTCGTCGCTCATAACAACGCCGGGACGCAGCTGCCATACCTTGCGGCACGTGCAACATGCAATGGCGGCAGCACGGTCGGCTACACGCGAGAAGGGGAAATTATACACGTCGCCGCGTTCGCCTATCGACTCGCAGTCATGTACATCGAGCCCCATGCCATGCCCCAATCCGTGCGGCATAAGCATATCCATCGCTCCGGCTGCCACAGCTTCGCGAGGGTCGCCTTTGATAATGCCCAAATCGGCCAACCCACAGGCCATGGTATAAAGAGCTTCATTGTGCAAGTCCTGATAACGCATAGGACGTGCCACCTCTATAATACGGTCGTGAGCCCGTAACACTATCTCATATATCTCGCGTTGCCGCGTTGTAAATTTTCCGCTCACAGGATAGGTACGTGTGTGGTCAGAACAGTAGCCCGAAATTAGCTCGGCACCTGCATCGCACAAAAGGAGGCGCCCGTTAACGAGCTTACCATCACAACTAAAATTATGCAATATCTCGCCATGTTGCGTCACATGCGAGAAGAACGAGCAGCCCCATCCATATTGCATGGCTATACCACCTATTGCTCCTATGATTTCACGTTCCACTACGCCCTCACGACACATCGACATGGCAGTAGTGTGCATCAGATAGCCTACATGGAAAGCTCTCTCCATCTCGGCAATCTCCTCATCGCTCTTTATCTCGCGCATTTGGGTCACGGCCATCATCAGGTCTGGCGATACGCCATCGTTGACCTGCTGTACAGGCACACCCAATAATGTCGACATACTGATAAGCTCCATACCCCGGAATTGCGGGAGGTAATGTACTGTACGACCTTCGCGGCGAGCCGCAGCAATAGCGTCGGGCAATGCAGCCAGCGGAGCCGTATGTTTCACACCCACACTCGCAGCCAAATCCACAAGAGCAGGCACAGGTCCTGTCCACACCATCTCGTCTATTGTGACATCATCGCCATAGAGCGTATCGCAGTTGTTGTCAATATCTATAATAGCTGCCAAACGGGCATTGGCAAGCCCGAAATAATAGAGAAACGTAGAGTCTTGGCGAAAGGCTCCTGCGTTATTGGGGAAATTGATAGCCATATCACTATTACCGGGCAGCAAAATAATGCCGCTTCCTATCATCTTGCGTAGCGTGTCGCGGCGGGTAACATAAGTTTGTGCAGGAAACATAATATACGCTTTTAATTTATTATTTGAATTTGCAAATCACGGCTTTTTGTATGGTCAAAGATAAGATTTTTACCCATACGTTGTAACATTCCGGGTGAAAATAAGGAGAGACAAATCTTTTCACAATGCCCGAAGTCAAAAAAAACGATGCCCGCTACAAGACGGCACACTATCGCATGACACGGCGACTTACAGGTTGTTACTTTGCATTGCCCGAGGGAAACGGGACTAATGATTATCAACTTGTAAAAAAAACTTGTTATGAACAGAAACAACATTACCGGTGGCGGGGGAACCGCCCGTGAAAGCGCTCGCGAACGTATTGCACGACGACTGCAAGAACGCTACCCCGACCGTCAGTTTGCCAACGAAGACGACTTCTACGATGCTCTCGACGAGTACGACAACGCACTCTCGCAACACTACGAGCAGATGTTAAGCGACCAAAATCGTTTATGCCAGCTGATGTGCAAAAACCCCAAGATGGGAGCATTCATCTCTGATGTCGCCGATGGCGAAGATACAGTGGTAGCGTGCATACGCTACTTCGGCAAAGATATGTTCGACCACGCCGGCGACGAACGCTACATGCACGCCATACGCCGTGCCAACGAGGAATTCGAAGCTCGAAATCGCCGCTACATGGAACTTGAAGAGTCGATGCGTCGCAACGTAGAACAGAGCGCACGTCACATCGAGCGTTTTATGCGTGCCAAACAGATGGACGAAACAGAGTTCGACGATTTCCTCGACCGCGTGTTCCACGTATGCCGCCACGTATTTGCCGGAGACCTCACAGTAGATGTACTGGAACTCCTCTACAAAGGGTTACGCTACGACACCGACCTTCCGTGTGCCGAACATGCCGCCGAAATAAAAGGCCGTAACGAACGCATTACTCTCTCGCGCCGCGAAAGCGCCGGCGACAATCTACCCGCCTTACCTCACAAAAACGGGAATAACGAAACTGGCGGATACCGCCGTCCTCGCCGCCGTCGCAGTGTGTGGGACATGTAACCTCCAAGTAAAACAAAACGCCTCTCCTCACATGCCACGGCCTCATTCCTATAAACTACCATTGACACTATAACATTTCGCACGATGCACAAGAGGAGAAGCTCACAAACAATTCATTTATAAAACATCCCAAAAACAACAAAAAGTATGAAAGCAGAAACATTTAAGAAAATTTCATCTACGCAATGGATTATCTCCATCTCGCTTATGTTGCTCTTTGTCTTGCTGATAGGCAACTTTGCCGATGCCTCGGCCTATTGCATCGCAGCAATACTGCCCGGTATGACAACAGGCAATATAGTGAGCGGCCAACCTCTTACCACCGAACTGACGCGCGAATACAGCCCGTCGCTGCTTCAAAGCGAAATAGATAACCGCATCGTAAAAATCCGCCCCATGTCCACACCCGTAGACCAAATATCGCGTTATAAAGGGGCTCGAAAAGCGGGTTCTATGATTGTAGACTACTACTCGGTAGATGTGAAACCTACCAAAACCACGCTGAAAACAGCTTATACAGAACCGGAAGGAAGCGCTGCCACGGCCAACAACCGCCGTGCCAAGTTGGACACCGCCAACAACGATATATTTGAGATATCCGACACCATACTCGTACAGGGCGTAAAAGGATACGAAAGCGACGGAGTGACGCCCTCGCAAGCCGACCTCGTGTTATACGTATACACCAAAGACCTCAACACAGGCGCACCGCTTGTAAACGTCGCAAACGGGAAAACCTTAGGAACCATAACAGACTGTGTTCCCACTATTCCCGCCGGCACTTGCCTCATCCGCATGGGACGCGCCGCCACCGAGCTCGACGTACAGACCGCCCAATTTGAAAGCCTGCCCGTCAAGGAACAAAACTACTGCCAAATCTTCAAAATGCAAATCGAGCAATCGACTCTTCAAAAAATTGCCAACAAAGAGGTAGAATGGGACTTCTCTGACCAAGAAGAGGCTGCCATATACGATATGCGCCTTGGCATGGAAAAGACCTTCATGTTCGGTGTCAAGCACAAAGTCTATGACACTTTGAAGAAAGAGTACGTCAACCTCACCGGCGGTATTTGGTGGCAAGCAGGCAAGCAATACGAGTATGACCCCTCCGTCGGTTTCACACAAAGCGACCTTGTAGATATGATGCAAATGTCATTTACGGGGAATGCCGGCAACAAGCGCAAAGTGCTCATCGGAGGTTCCGACTTCATTGGACGCATCAACAAGATTGAAACGGCCAAAATCGTGGAGGGCGATAAAAATATGGTAAAATGGGGTATCGATTTCAACGAAATCAGCTCGAAGTTCGGCCGACTCTACGTCTTGCACTCTGAGGTATTCGACGACTGCGGCATGAGCGACTATGGCTTTATCTTCGACCCCGAGTATATCCAAAAGTGGTCGCACGTACCTTTTGGCTCGCAAGCCTTGGATCTTAAAAAAGCCGGTATCCGCAATACCGATGCTCTTGTCCTCACCGAGGCAAGCTGTCTGACACTCCGTTACCCTGCCGCACACATGCGTATTGTACCTGTCAGCGAATAATCTTGTCTTCTCTCAGGGCTGTGGCAACAGGAAGGAGCTGCCACAGCCCTGCACACAAAGCCATCCTCATCTGATGATTATCCATATCGCAAAGAATACGTCACGACACTCTATTACGACATACCTCCTATTGCATTTATTCAAGGATAATTCTTAATAGATGAATATCTGAAATAGAAACAACTTATAACGAACTACTCACATGAAAATACTGCACAAATGTATAGCCGGATACCTCGGATATTACGGCAGCCTCGAAGCATTGCAAAGCTGTTATCCCGAGGGAGGAGAAGCAGGCAGCTTCTTCTTGAACGGCGAGACATCGACCCTATGGATGTGGAACCCCGTCACTGCATGCTGGTGCGACACAAACTACGCAAGTGCTCCCGATTTAGTGGGGATGATTACCGACCCCGAGACCTTCTCGCCTTCTATCATCGCCAATAAAGAGGCTCTCTACTATTATGTAGCAACAACGGCCGGCTCATACGGATTCCCCAAACTGCCGGGAACGATGATAAAAATAGAGGTGCCGTGCTCACAATCAAGCATTATCCTCTTACACTGGGACGGAAGCAAATGGGAAAGCCACGTCTACCCTATTTCCTTATCGCCACTCGTCTTTCACCGTTATCGCGGAATATGGAACAAAGACGAAACCTACCATCGCAACAATACCTATATCGATGTCGTACTCTACAACGGGCAATACTACCGGCTCCATCTCTTCGGATCTTTTACAGCAGTCTCACCCGATTCAACACAAGTATGGGAAACTGTCGACGGCTTCTCTGTCCTTGCCACAGGATTGCAAGTGATAGAACAAGACGGCAACGGCATGCTGGTCTTGTCGCCGGAAATGTGTACTCTGAGCATCACCGACTCCAATGGAAAAGAAATTGCCAACCTTTCCATAAAAAAGGGTACCGGAGAAAACGAGCAATATGTACAACAAAATTTTACCCATATCGTAAACGACACGATATACGCCACCAATATCACAGCCAACGAGATTTCTCTTTTGGAAGGCTCTGTCAGTAGTGTAGGAGGCGTTCTCATAAAAAAACGTTTCACCATTACCGCCGATGGCCTAAGAGATACTCCTATATGAACATAACCCGCGATGAAATCATCTCCCGCACCAAATGTTGCATGGAGGAACTACCTCCTGTGTGGGACGGCACACTCTCACAAAACGAAGGTGTAACCATAGACCGCTACATCGATGCCAAGATAAGCGAAACATTACGGGCAATAGCCCTCATTGCACCGCCTCATCTGCTGTGGGTTGAGGCATACCCGAATCCTCCCGAACCTCAAAAGCGCCAAGATGGCAGCGGACGTATTACACTCGACACCGAGATGCTGCGCCCTGTATCGCTACTCATGGAGGGGTGGCAACGCCCCGTAACACAGTTTATTACCATAAACGACCCGCGCTACGAACTACAATTCAACCTCTTCACTCGCGGCGGAACAGCAAAGCCTGTTGCCGTATGGGGCACCGATAGCAATGGGAAACAAATCATAGACTACTACTCACTCCCTCCATCCTGCAAACAGCACCGCATCATAGAACTAACCTGCATCGCCCCGCCCGACGACGATGCCACAAGCTACAATCTTGCGCCGGCTATTGTCGACGCACTTTGCTACCGTTGTGCAGCGTCCGTTTACGATATTATTGGAAATCATTCCATGGCTGAGGTAATGCTGACACACACTACATTGTAACATCAAGAGTTACAATATTTGCTCTCGCAACAAGGCTCTCACAGGCAGCAGCTATTACAGTAGCAATATCCTAAAAGGGAACGCAACAGAAACCCTTTTTCGGAAATTCCGGCCAAATGTCCTACATCCGTTCCCACAGACAGCATGCCAGAGCAAAACAAGAGCGGTATTCTCACGAACACCGCTCTTTTAGAATGTTAGAAACATCAATAATAAAAGGTTTGTTGTTACTGAGTCTATATTCTACTATCAAATATATCAGAAACTTCTATTATGATAGATGCTATCGAGAGGCAAAACGTTGCATCGCCCTCGAAAAAATTTTAATTTTTTTCGAGAGAATATCACCGATATACTACTTAAATGTAATTACATCATCGGAAACGCATGATAATCTGTCAGATAATGACTACCTGAAATTTTTGTCATCGCCCGATACAAAATAACATGGGATATAACTTCCTTAGGCTCCCAAGTTTCAGAACCCTGTACGCACGCCCAAACTCAGACTTACATTCCACGGACGGTCGTTCCATATACTGTGTACAGGTGACTCGTGATGAAAATAATAACCCAACGTAGGTTCTATATACAAATCAAGGCGTCTCATCAGTTCAAAGGCTGCCCCTACTCGTGCCTGCACCGATAACTGCGGCTTTTTGTCGCATACTTTCTTTTCTTTCATCGTTTCGTAAGCAAGGCTCTCGATACTCTCTTTCTGTATTCCGGCAATATTAAAGTCGGCTTCACCTCCCGCCGAGGCATAGAACGAGAAGCGTTTCACCTTGGCTATATTGAAACTGACATACAGCGGAATGCCTAAATAATGAAGGGTCTGCGTACCAAGACGCTCATTATCGGCCATCTCATAATCGGATGTCATGAAAGTATAGGATACTCCCGTACCCACTCCCCAGCGGCCAAATCTTTTTTCGAACGAGGCCGTTACCGAAAGAGGCATTTTATGGCGATAGATAATCTCTTGCATACCAGCTCGCATCACATATTGCACAGGCGTCACATCGGCACGCATCGCATTGGCTTTCACCGACAACCAATGACTGGGCAACGCAGGCTTACCAGCCGAGTGTATAATAGCGGCAAGAGCTTGCGGGTCATATTGCGAAACATCGTCGGTTCCTATCTCGGGCAATACCACTTTGACAGGTTTATCGACTACGGATACAGCATGTGTTGTCGAACGGACAGGCTGGTCTACTACACGAGCCGGCTCCTTGACCTCGTTACGAGAAATCTCGGTCGCCGACTGCACAGCCTCGGCATACACCCGACTTGCCGTGACGTCAGGTTGCACCGACACGCGGCTGCTCGCCTCGGGTACGTTGTGTTGCTCAGGTGACACCTCTGTTTCGTATTTTTCTGTCACGACAGCAATAGCGGCAGTATCTTGCAAAGGCGACGGAACCCGCCATATCAGCCAGAAAGATGATACGCCCACGATGAGTATCGCAACGGCGGCCGCAGCAAGACAGATGTATCGGTAACGACGAGTCTTGAAACCGCGTACCGGAGGTAATTCGGCTTCCACCTTATCCCATAACATTTCGGGCACGTCACATTCGTGACCCGACAGTTTCTTCTTGAAGCAAGCAGCTATCTTATCCTCTTTCATGGCAGTGCCTCTTATTGCATTTCTTGAATTTTTCTCTGTATCAAATTTCGCGCTCTGTTATATTGGGAACGCGATGTACCTTCGCTGATGCCTAATATATCGGCTATCTCTTTATGCGAATAGCCCTCTATGGCATACATGTTGAATACCGTGCGAAATCCCGCAGGCAATGCAGCTATCATACCCATCAAATCTTCGGCAGAGAGCCGTTCCATAACCCCCGCTTCTGTCGAAACCGCCATCTCGGCATCTTCTATTCCGGCAGTATCGCGCATCACATCGCTTTTGCGTAAGGTTTCTAATGCCGTATTGACAACGATACGGCGTATCCAGCCTTCGAGCGAGCCACTGCCTGCAAAGGTAGGCAAAGCGGCAAAAACTTTGATAAAAGCCTCTTGCAGCACATCTTGTGCGCTCACTTCATCACCGATATATCGCAGGCATACAGCCATCATGAGCCGTGCATAACGGTCATACAGCTCTCTTTGTGCCAATCGGTCGTTTCTGATACAGGCTTCTACAAGCTCTTTTTCTTCTCTGGGCTGCATCGTGGATACATGCACCTTTTATAAGATGCAATAATGTCGCGTTGTGTTGCACGCGAATGTCAAAAAAAATATTAGCAGGCGGGGTGTGCCATTACACACCGCCGTCTGCCAATAGTAAACTGTTTTTTATCTTAGTTCCTTAGTCATCTAATTTGTGAATTACCAAACCTGAGCGCAATTTCGGCTCGAACCATGTCGTTTTGGGCGGCATGATGTTGCCTGTATCGGCAATATCTATCAGTTGTTGCATTGATACAGGATACAATGCCAACGCCATACGCATCTCACCGCTGTCGACACGCTCTTTGAGCTCGCCCAGCCCGCGTATGCCGCCTACGAAATCGATGCGTTTGTCGCTTCGCAGGTCATGTATGCCTAATATGTCGCGCAGAATGTAGTCGGACGAAATGGTTACGTCGAGCACACCTATCGGGTCGTTATCGTTGTAAGTACCGGGACGGGCCGTGAGCGAATACCATTCGCCATCGACATAAAGCGCGAAATTATGCAGAGCCGCAGGTTTGTATATCTCTTTGCCCTTCTTCTCTACAACGAAATGCTCCGAGAGCTTCTCTAAGAACTGCTCGGTGGTAAGCCCGTTCAGGTCTTTCACCACGCGGTTATAGTCTATAATTTTCAGATGCGAAGCGGGGAAACATACGGCAAGGAAGTAGTTATACTCCTCGTCGCCGCGGTGATTAGGATTATTGCGAGCTTTCTCGGCTCCCACAAGGGCAGCAGCTGCTGTACGGTGGTGACCATCGGCGATATAGAGATACGGTATGGCAGCAAAAAGCTCTGTGATACGCTTTATCTCTTTCTCGTCATCGATAACCCAAAAGTGATGACCGAAACCATCGGGAGCGACAAAGTCATACTCGGGCTTTTTCTCTTTTACGATACGGCTTACAATACCGTCGAGTTCGGCATTGTCAGGATAAGAGAAGAATACCGGCTCGATGTTGGCATTACTGTTACGCACATGCTTCATGCGGTCTTCCTCTTTGTCGCGACGTGTCAACTCGTGTTTCTTTATCACGCCATTGAGGTAGTCGTCTACGTTGGCGCATACTACGAGACCATACTGTGTACGGCCATTCATCGTTTGGGCATAAATATAATAATTCTCTTTGGCATCTTGTACAAGCCAGCCTTTTTCTTGGAACATCTTGAAGTTCTCTACGGCTTTCTTATACACCTCGGGTGAATGCTCATCGGTACCGGGAGCAAAATCAATCTCGGGTTTGATGATGTGATAGAGCGATTTCTCGTTTCCGGCAGCCTCGGCACGTGCCTCTTCCGAGCTAAGCACGTCATAGGGGCGCGAAGCTACTTCTTCTACCAACTCTTTCGGGGGACGCAACCCCTTGAACGGTTTTACTTTTGCCATAATTCTGTGTTTTTTGTGGGCGTCGAAGCCCGGTTATTAGAAAAAATATTAAGGTTATTTCGGTGGAGCGGGCAGCCCAAAGGCCGCACCGCTTCTTAAAGGAGCTTTCGCTCTATGGTCTGTTCGCGGTCTGGGCCTACCGAAACAATAGCGACAGGTACACCCAACTCACGCTCTATAAAGGCAATATAGTCACTGAAAGCCTGCGGGAAATCTTCCTCGCGTTTTACGTTCGTAAGAGATTGTTTCCAACCGGGCAGTTCCACATATACAGGCTCTATGTTACTCTCTTCTATCGAGAAAGGCAGTTCGTTGGTCTCTTTGCCGTTTATCCGATATGCGACGCAAGCCTTGATGGTATCGAACGTATCGAGAACATCGCTCTTCATCATAATCAGGCGGGTCACTCCATCTATCATCACGGCGTAGCGCAAAGCCACAAGGTCTATCCACCCGCAACGACGACGACGTCCTGTCACTGCACCGAACTCATGCCCTATCTCGCACATCTTATCGCCTACCTCATTGATTTGCTCCGTGGGGAACGGACCACTGCCCACCCGCGTACAATATGCCTTGAAGATACCATACACCTCGCCTATGGCATGGGGCGAAACACCCAATCCGGTACATGCTCCGGCGCATACGGTATTGGACGAGGTAACGAATGGATACGAACCGAAGTCCACATCGAGCATCGTTCCTTGTGCACCCTCGGCAAGGATGCTCTTCTCGTCGTGCAAGAGATGATTTATCAGATACTCGCTGTCTACTATCTTGAATCCTTTCAGGAACTCTATGGCATCGAACCAACGGGCTTCGAGGTCGCGCAAGTCGTATTCATAATGCAACGAGGCGAGTATTTGTTCATGGCGAGCTTTCAACTGCTCATATTTCTCATGGAAATTGCAATCGATATCGCCCACACGCAGGCCGTTACGGCTTACCTTATCGGTATAAGTAGGACCTATGCCTTTGCCCGTGGTACCTATCTTGCCACTACCTTTGGCAGCCTCATAGGCAGCATCGAGCAGACGATGGGTAGGCAATATGAGGTGCGCCTTTTTCGATATGCGCAACCTATCGACTATATTGTGCCCGCTTGCTGCAAGCTGTTCTACCTCTTCCTTAAACAATATGGGGTCTAACACCACTCCATTGCCGATGATATTGACCTTACCGCCTTGAAATATTCCCGACGGGATAGAACGCAACACATATTTGTGCCCATCGAATTCGAGCGTATGGCCGGCATTGGGCCCCCCTTGAAAACGCGCTACGGCATCGTACCGGGGAGTGAGCACATCCACTACCTTTCCTTTGCCTTCATCGCCCCATTGTAAACCTAAAAGAATATCTACTTTCATAATTCGGGTATCTTGTTTTTCCTTTTATTTGCTTTTTTCTGCAATTCCGGTACGCATCATCTGCTCGCGCCGCGCGCAACTGCTGCACATGCCATATATATAGAGTGTATAATAGGCCGGCTCGAAACTGCGGGGCTTCTTGGGTAACAACTCGGCTACCGTACTTACCGCTTTCACCTCCTTGACCTTGCCGCAACGTGTGCAGATGAGGTGATGATGATTCATACTTCCCGATACACGTTCATAACGCGTCATGCCGTCGCCCAAGGTTACGCGCCTTACAAGCCCGGCTTCTACCAACAGGTCGAGGGTATTATAAACCGTTGCCCGGCTCACGCGGTATCCATCGGCGAGCAACTGCTTGTAAAGAGTATCTACGCCGACATGCGCCTGAGACGAAAAGATTTTTTCAAGAATGACAAAGCGTTCGGGAGTTTTCCGTTTCTTGTGTTCTTCCAAAAATCGGGCAAATTTCTGCCGTGCCGACCATTCTTTTGCTTTCTCTTCGCTCATCTTTTCGGTTTTTACCTGCGTCGGGAAGAGTTGCCGCCACCCATACGCAACTGTGCTCCACTCACTCACAGTATAGCGGCTGTACGCCTTATCCTGTCGTAGGAAGTCACAGACTTACTTCTTTGCAAAGATAATACAAAGCAACGCAAAACAAAATAAAAACATGCTTTTAATTTCTTACGCGGCCGTTACCTCCGATGCTAAGAGGGTATGCCTTTGCCGGCACCGACAGAAAAGGGATATTATATATCGGAAAGGTCTTCTCCCAATGCTCTTATTTGTGCCGCACGCTCTGCATCCAACCCCTCGCACGCAGCCATACACGCCACAATGGTACCGGCTGTCTCGGGACGCATCATACCCTCTATCAACCACTGACGAGCCATAGCCGACACAACACCCCGCCCGGCTCCTTCACAAGGGAGTGCACGGCTGGCGATACGGCGCACAAAAGCATCGTCGACTGTGGTATCCCATAGCCCATAGGCCAAGCGATAGCCGGTATATGCTACCATATCTATCTCAGAAGCCACCCATTCTACTGCCAACTGCCGCGCCGAGGGCATTGCAGCAAAAAGAAATTTACAACAAAAATCGGCCACCTCGGTCGTGGGGATCTCTCTTGCCCAACGACAGGCATCGGCATAGCCGAACTCTCCCGCCGGGCACACCATAGGAGCCAACAGCAAAGACTCGCGTACCCCTTTGTCTTGCCACAACTCTTCGGCAATATCGAGTCGGTGCGGCACGCTTTCAGCGATACGGCGCAATAAAGGCATCGTCAGCCCGAAGTTTACCCGATAAGACATTCCCTTTTCGCGCATGCTTTGCGCCACCATACCGTTCATGTAATGACGGTATAGACGTTTTATCTCTTTCAGTTCAGGTGTCATAGCTCTCAATTTTTATTCATTGTCATGCCGATGCCTCTTTGTCAGGCTTCATCATACAAAAAAAGAAAGGATGCAAACTGTTCAAATCTCGCATCCTTTCCATATCATAAAAATATTGTTCTGTTCATTAAGGTATAATAGCGAGTTTCTTGAAGCATTTCTCTATCTTCTCCAAAGCATAAGAAACTTGCTCCTTGGTATGGGTAGCCATCAACGAGAAGCGTATGAGAGTACTGTCGGAAGGTACAGCGGGCGAAACGACGGGATTGACAAAAATACCCTCATCAAAGAGCATCCGTGTCACTCTGAAAGTCTTCTCATTATCGCGCACGAACAACGGGATAATCGGTGTCGATGTATTACCTATTTCACAACCCATGTTGCGGAAGCCTTCCAATGCAAAGTTGGTAACATCCCACAAGCGTTGTATGCGCTCGGGCTCTTTCTCCATGATATCAAGCGCAGCTCCCACAGCAGCTGTCGATGCCGGCGTGATACTTGCCGAGAAAATATAAGAACGGGAATTATGACGCAAATAGTTGGCCGTAACCGAATCTGTGGCAATAAATCCGCCCAAAGAAGCAAACGACTTGCTGAAAGTACCCATAATGAGGTCGACATCTTGTGCCACCCCAAAGTGGTCGCAAGTACCGCGACCGTTGCGACCGAATACGCCTATACCATGAGCCTCATCGACCATCACAGCTGCATTGTATTTCTTTGCCAACTTCACGATAGCAGGCAGATTGGCAACATCTCCCTCCATCGAAAAGACGCCATCGGTCACAATCAGTTTCACTTTATCGGGCTCGCAATGCTGCAATTGGTGTTCCAACGAGAACATGTCATTATGCTTATACTTCAAGTGCTTCGAGAAAGAGAGACGATAGCCTTCGATGATAGAAGCATGGTCGAGTTCATCAGACAAGATATAGTCTTCACGGCCTGTCAAACACGAAACCACACCTAAATTTACCTGAAAACCGGTAGAATAGATGATGGCTTCTTCCTTGCCTACAAACTTCGCCAAACGCCTTTCAAGCTCTTCATGGATATCCAACGTACCGTTCAAGAATCGCGAACCGGCACACCCCGTGCCATATTTCCTAATGGCGGCTATTGCCGCTTCCTTGATTTTAGGATGATTGGTAAGCCCTAAATAACTGTTCGAGCCGAACATCAATACTCTTTTACCATTAATAACGACCTCGGTATCTTGGTCGCTCTCTATCTTGCGGAAATAGGGATACACGCCTAATGCCTTAGCCTTTTGCGGAGCATCATATTTCGCAAGTTTAGCTTGCAATAATTTCATAGTTTAGTCTCTTGTTTTTTCCTTAAACTATCCGTATTACACATACGGCCTGCAAAAATACAACTTTTATTCTTATTATTCTATGAAATATTAAAAAACTTATTACTTACTATTTTTTGCACTCTGATTTTCATATATTTACATATACACAAAAAGGCGTGACACCCTTCACAGGGAATCACGCCTCCACAAATTATCCTCTTTTACAAAACTACTTTATATGTTGCGTTTTCTACTTTCACGATATAGACGCCATGGGCTGCTATATCTAAGGCCTGCAAACCGCCATGGGTCTGCGAAGCTGCTATTTGCTGGCCGGCTACATTATAGACCGTGACGGTCAAACCCGACTCGGCACTCTCTACATAGAGGGTACCTGCCGCAGCATATACGCGAGCCGTAGCAACAGATACGCCCTCGATGCTGTTGGGCAAATCTTCGGACGAACCCACCTCAAACTCTATCGACTTCGTCGATGATACAGCGCTGGCATACGGGAAACGGAAATAGATAGTGACTATCTCACCGCGTTCGTAGGTTGTGGCTGTCGTACCCTCAAACGTAGTATCATCTACGGCGGCCAAAGCATTATTCACGTTATTAACGTATGCTTCGGCCTGCAAACCGGGGCATACCTCATTCAGACGGACATTTATTTTCAACTGATTGTCTATTGTAGTAGTGATGGTATAATACAACGTCGGATTGAATGTCCGGTCCCAATTATCGGGAGTTCCTTTTTCGTTCCAATCGTCGGGCGTAATGTAACCATTGTATTCAGTCTCTTCCAAGTCGGGTGCTGCCTCGGTCACAAATTCGGGAAGAGCCACCACTTCGCTCACATTCTGCGAAGCATCGGTAGCACGGACTTTCAGGTTATAGGTTGTTTCAGCCTCCAAACCTGTAACTTCACAAGTCACATCGCTGCCGCATGTCAAAACAGGCTCGGTGTATAATACAGATGCAAAATCGTCGGCCGAAACCTCTACCTTCACATTGCTTGCAACGTTATCCGTCACATTGAGCGTGAGCGTAACGGCACGGTGCGTGTACGATGTTACTTCGGCTTTGTTGATAACAGGAGCTTCGGTATCCTCTTCGGGTACGATAGGCTCGTTCTCGCTACCTACAACATAGGTAAAGTTGGCTCGCGACACACCTCCGGAATATTTAACCCAGAAGAAACCGGCATTCAGCTCTTGACCTTCGTCATAAGTAGCTGTTGTAGTGGCTGTAAAGTGCAGGCCATCGACAGTCGTAGGCAAGTAAGCATCGGGGGTTCCGAAGTTTACCTCGACCTGCAATCCTTCATAACCGCTATTCAGCGTCATGTCCATCGTAAGCGTCATATCGGGGTTGCAGGTAATAGAGTAAACAATAGTGGGCGCAAATATTTCACCACCTTGTACATAATCGGCAGGCTCAACCACGCCATACCACACCTTCGTGGTAGCAACCGTCGTAGTTACTTTGTCCTCGAAACGGGTATCACATACGTTGCCGGCAGCATCGGCAGCCGTTACCACATAGTCATACTCTGTTTCACCGGTCAAACCACGCACTACGATGGTAGTCTCTTCGCCCGAGTTACCGGTAACCGTAGCCGTCTCTTCACCTACTTGTGCCGTATAGGTCACACGACCGCTGTTGTCGGTAGCTTTTACCACAAAGGTAACTGTCACGGCACCGGGGGTTACACTTACCAATTCGAAGGCCGTGGGTGCCTCCTCATCGTCGGCAATACTCCCGCAATCGGTAAACGTGGCATTGATGTTCTCATACATCCATGTGTCAGTTGTACCTTCAAACATCCACATTATATTTGAGAGCACAATCGAAGTAGGAGTTTCGCTATAATCAATCGTACCTACAATGCTGTCGCCCTCGCGCTCGGTAAACTCTTTGGCGCCGGTAGCATCGTTTACACGTATCAATGCCATCGTCTTATTCTCATTGGCAGGGGCTACCGAGATGCGGGCTTGCGTATCGGTTGCTTTTTCTATGGTTACCACCACTGCATTCTCCACATAAATAGGTTCTTGATATCCTAAATGGGTCAAAACCTCACCGCAATAAGGTTGTTGCGCCATTACGCAACCTGCCCCGAAAAAGGCAAGCACTGCGGCACATGCCTGCTTAAAATAAAGTGTTTTCATAATCAATAAATACTATTTGTTTGTCATTTTCATTATTGTTTGTCATTCTATTATCTCTTTGTTCGTTGTACGACAACGTAACATTACAGAGCTATTTTACAACAGTATGATGTCCCGGCGACATCATACGCACGTACGATATAGAAGCCTCCGGGCAAAGCTCGCATATCTACCGCATTACCCTCGCCACACGTCACAGAACGCACCTGTTTTCCGCTAAGGTCATACACCTCGCAACGCGACAACTCCATGCCTCCCGTCAAATATATCATGTCGCCGCGACGGCTATACTGCAATACACGATGGCCTATGGCAGGAGCGTCGACACCGGCAATGCTGTAAAACTTTATCGTACTCATATCGCAATACTGTGCCAACTTCGTTCCTTTGAGTTGCAACCGATGCTTGCCTGCGGGCAGAGTGACATCTATGTAACGTACATCCCACACGCCACGCTCTCCGGTAGAGCTCCACTCGGCTTTGCCGGCCTCCTCGCCATCGACAAGAGCCGTCACAGGCAATCCGGCAGTAGAGACACGCAGCTCTACGCGGTAAAGTCCGGCCTCGGGGACTTCTATCAGATAATCTATGGTACGCATATTGCTGAAACCTTCTACTTTCAACAGAGAAGACGAAGCAGCATCGTCCGACACATTGACCGAAATCAGATTCGACTTCACATAGTCGCTGGCCGCAAACTCAACATCGGGGGCATAGTAACGCGTGGTATCGAATACCGACATGTGAAGATATACCGTACCCAAATCGGTAAGCGTTCCGGCGGCAATGCCTTGCGACTCGTTCTTATATTTCAGCAAAGCATAATAAGGGTAGCTATCAGCCCCTTTTGCCTTGAACCACGAATAGCGGAATACATGCTCGCTCAGTTCGAGAGCCTCTACCTTACGTACCATCTCGTCGCGCTGTATCTTGCGTGCATTCTCGGCATCTTGCGTCAGCCCGTCCCATGCGCAAAATTCGGTAAGCCAAATTTTCTTGCCGTAACGCTCGGCCACGGAATTGATATAATTCATCATGCCATCAGAAGCCACCATATAGCAGTGGAGTGCAATATAATCGACACGAGCTTCGGGATACAACTCGAAGAACTCGTCGTACCACGTTGTAGGGTCGGTATAGGGAGCATCGGGCGAATAATTCACTGCCGGGCCAACAAGCCCCAACCCAAATTCTTCGGCAATAGCTTCCAGACGAGGCCATACCTCGACGGCTTGTGCCGGGGTCATGTTGGCCTGATTCTTAAAGTTAGGCTCATTGAAGCCCAATAAATATTTCACTCCGGGGTGTTCGGTCAGATAAGTGCGCAATTCCTGCTCATCGAATGTACTACCCCACGCCATAGGGCAAAACTCCATATCGGTACCGGGACCTACCACAGGCATATCTATCTCGGAAGGTATTTCGTCCCAGTTGTAATACCAGCACACACCCGGAGTCAATGCCGTAATCTCTTCGGCATAAGTAAAACCGTTTTGCGATACGCCACGTTTGGGGCTACGCTCGGCCGAGACGGTTGCCGGCATGGCAAGCAACAGGCTTGCCATAGCCAACCACACCATATTGTTTATGTTCTCTCTCTTCATGGCACAAATTATTTCAACGTAAATGTCACAGGCGTGCCGCTGTTGCTATCGGCGGCAATCCAAAGGTCGAAATCGCCGGCTTCGGCACTCTTCGTACCGTCGAGATGGGTAAACGCAAGCATATCGGCCGTTACGGTAAATTCCACCGTCACCGACTCGCCTGCCTTCACAAGCACTTTGTCAAATCCTTTCAATTCCTTCACAGGACGTACCACCGACGAGACTTTGTCACCTATATAAAGTTGTACAGCCTCCTCGGCATCATACGCTCCGGTATTCTTTATCGTACAGCTTGCCACGAGCGAGCCATCGGCACCCATCTCGGTAGCCGACAACGTTACGGGCGAATAGTCGAACGTCGTGTACGACAAACCGTAGCCAAACGGATAGAGAGGCTTGTCGCCTGCATCCAAGTGGTAGCTGGTAAAGCCAAGCGACGTCTGCTTCGTACCCACTGCAATATCGTCTATAAGCGTAATATTCGATGCCGGACGACCGGTATTCTTGTGTGCATAGTACACGGGTATCTGCCCTACCATACGCGGCAACGTCACGGGCAACTTGCCCGAAGGCACTACATCGCCCGATATGACATCGGCCAAACCGGGTCCTGCCATTGTACCGGCATGGAACGAATAGATAACGGCATCGGCAAGTTCACACTCCTCGGGTATCGTCAACGGACGTCCTGCCATCACTATCATCACCACCGGCTTGCCCGTGGCTTTCAAGGCTTTCAACAACTCGGTCTGCGCACCGGGCAACGATATGTCGGCACGACAGCGAGCTTCGCCCGAGAGGACAGCCTCTTCACCGGCAAAATAGAGTACCACATCGGCGCCACGGGCAGCGGCTACGGCACGGGCTATGCCTTCGCGACTCATATCGCGACTATAAGTAAGCCCGGGAACTCCTATCACTTTATTACCGTATTTCTCTTTCAGGGCTTGCAACGGTGTTACCGAGTGCTCTGGCTCGGCATCGAAGCACCACGTACCCACTTGGTCGGCAGGAGCATCGCACAACGGACCTACGACGGCTACCTTACCGAACGACTGCAAAGGCAATACGCCGTTGTTTTTCAGCAAAACGGCACTCTCGGCAGCAGCTCGGCGTGCTACGGCAAGCGAAGCCTCTTCATAGAAGGGCATCGTATCGCGAACAGCAACATAAGGATTATCGAACAAGCCCAAACGGAACTTCATACGCAAGATGTTGCGTACGGCCTCATCTATCACGCTCTCACTCACTGCGCCGCTCTCTACGAGCTCTTTCAGATGCGTGATATAGGCATATCCCATCATATCCATATCTACGCCTGCGAGAGCTGCTTTCTCGGCGGCCTCTTTCAAATCGGCGCAGAAATGGTGGGGTATCATTTGCTCTATCGAGCCCCAGTCGCTTACCAGCAGTCCGTCGTAGTGCCACTCATCGCGCAATATCTGGCGGTTAAGAAGCACACTGCCCGACGAAGGGACGCCATCTATATCGTTGAACGAACACATAAACGAAGCGGCGCCTGCCTTTACCGTCTCATAGAAAGGAGGCAGATATACGTCGCGCAACAATCGCTCGGGAATATTGGTCGTATTGTAATCCTTTCCTCCCTCGCTCATTCCATATCCGGCAAAATGCTTGACACATGCCGCCATCGACTCGGGCGACGACAACGAATCGCCCTGATATCCATAAACAGATGCCGCACCCATTGCGCCGTTCATATAAGTATCTTCGCCAAACGACTCGGCGATGCGGCCCCAACGGCCGTCGCGCGACACATCTATCATCGGGGCAAACGTCCAACGGATACCCGTTGCCGTAGCCTCATAGGCAGCCACACGGGCACACTCCTCCACGAGGTCGGTATTCCACGTAGCAGCCTGGCCCAGAGGGATAGGCATGATGGTCTTGAAACCGTGTACCACGTCGCGGGCAAAAATCAAGGGAATACCCAAACGCGACTCTTCGACAGCGACACGTTGCAACGCGTTGATGGTATCGGGATTTATTTCATTGAGCAACGAACCCACATTACCGGCCTTGATAGCTGCTATCATGTCGCTGTTGCAGCCCAAACCTTGCAACTGGTTCATCTGCCCTATCTTCTCTTCGAGGGTCATTTGCGACAAGAGCGCATCTATCTTCTTCTCTGTCGCATCGCCGCCCTGCGGGCTACATCCTGTGCCCAAAGCCGCCGCTACGGCAACCATAGCGATATTTCTCAGAACATTCCTTCTCATATTTATCTTATTTTTGATATGTCATTTCATTAGCCGGTTGCGCCTCCCCGCCACGGCGGTACACACGCACATAATCTATATACATCTTGGCTTCGCCGCCCGCCAGCGCAGTGACGTCTTCTATCTGCTCGATACCCGTAAATTCACCGCCTACGGCCAAATTAAACAGGATGAAAAACGGCTTGTGGAAAAAGTGTCCGGGGGAGTCGGGTTTCGACCTGTCACCGATAGGGGCCACGAAATAGGGAGCTACCTCGGGATTGCGGTCGCGGTCCAGGTAAATCTTGATAGAGTGTTCGTCCCACTCTATGGTGAACAGATGAAACTCACCGTCTTGCAGGTCATACCCGGCTGTGGCATTTTGCACATAATGCTTCACATCGGTATGCGATACGCCCCAATGGCACGCACCGTTGAAATAACGGTCTTGCGTCGCATTCTTTATCCCGTCGGCATGCCCCATTTCCACGACATCTATCTCGCCGCAACGAGGCCATCCCACCGACGAATAGTCATTGCCCAGCAACCAGAACGCCGGCCATAACCCATCGGCCGTACGAGGGAACTTGATGCGAGCCTCTATCTTACCATGAGCGGCACACACCTTGTTTCGGGTATTGACACGTCCCGAAGTAGCATTTTTACCGTTCATCTCACACTTGCGGGCTGTCAGTATCAGACACGATGCGCCACTTTCGGGGTCGAGCCCCACCGATACATTATCGCGGCTATAATACTGCAGCTCCCGATTACCGCCTCCGTCGCCGTTGACCTCCACATTCCAATACTGCGATTCGTTCAGCGTCGTACCCGTAAAGTCATCTTCCCACACAAGGTGGTAGGCATCGCCTGCCACAGCACACCACGTACCGCAACAAGCCACGCACAACAGCGACAAAGTTTTTATTATATATTTCATAAAATATTTTCTCCTACAACTATTTGCTTCTCAAAGGATTTCTCACTTCAAGACTATTTTCTTCACGAAACTGCCGCAACGCAATACATACACACCGCCGGGCACATCACCTACATAAACACGGGGTTCGTTGCTACGGCACACGAGAGCTCCCTGCATATTATATAGCTCTATGCCTTCGGTCGCACCTACCACACCGGCTTCTGTTCCGTTACAATACACTTTCAATGCCGATTCATTTCCGATGCCTTCCACACCGCCCACTTCGGGACCGTAGAACTCTTCACCGGCATCGCCTTTCTGATATATCCGCACATAATCTACATACATTTGGGCTTCGCCACTTGCCAGTGCCGTCACGGCATTGATGTCATAAATATTGGGGAAGTTGCCACCCACTGCCAAATTGAACAAAATGAAGAAGGGCTTATGGAAATAATAGCCCACCGAATTTTCGTTGGCCATATCATAGATATTCATCACATAATAGGGCTGTGCATTGGGATTTTTATCCAAATCGACATACATGCTCACCGAGGTTGAGTTCCATATAAGAGTAAAGAGATGGAAATCGCCTTGCACGCTCTCGCTGTGTACCGACCCTACACCATAGTTAGGATGATTGACCGGCGATGTTCCCCAATGGCATGCACCTATCAGATAACGGTCTTGCGTGCCGTTTGCAATGCCCGTGGCATTGCCCAATTCTATAATATCTATCTCGCCACAACGAGGCCATCCCACCGACGAGTAGTCATTACCCATCATCCAAAAGGCAGGCCAAAGCCCGTTGGCCGTATAAGGGAACTTAATGCGTGCTTCTATCTTACCGTATTTGGCATATACCTTACCCATAGAATTGATGCGTCCCGAGGTCGCTGTTTTCCCGCCGAAATTCTCTTTGCGGGCTGTCAATATCAAGCACGATGCGCCGGTAGCAGGCTCTATACCTACCGAAACATTCTCACGACGATAGTATTGCAATTCGTTGTTGCCGCCGCCGTTACCGTTAACCTCTACATTCCAATGCTGCGACTCATTCAACGTCGTTCCCGTAAAATCATCTTCCCATACCAATTCATAGTCGGCTTGGGCACCCAAAACGGTAGCGGCGCATAATGCCGCAACTATCATAAATTTCTTATACATAATCCTAAATATCTCTTTTCCTATTCTACTTCTTCTTGCGCGCGTCCTGCGCTACCGCCGACCCATCGCTTTGCAAAAAACCAAACAATCTTTTTACCTTGCCATTAATTCCAGTGGGAACATGCGGCGACTCATACGTCGCCGCATGACGATACAATATATTAACGAACAATAACTTTGGTAACTACATTACCGCTCTTGGCTACATATATGCCGGCAGCAAGGCTTTCGGTTCCTACGATGGTACCTTTGCTCTCTTTTACGAGTTTACCGGTGATGTCATATACCTCGATACCTTCTCCTCCCAATACTTGGATAGTGCGGTTGGTGCTGAATATCTTCACATTGTCGCCTTTAACGCCCTCTACACCGTTGGTACCGGGTTTGTAGAAGAAGATAGCATCCAAACCGATGGTTGCGCCCGTACGAGCACCACTCAACATAGAGAAGATGTTGCCTGTGAAATCGGGATTGGGATATCCTACCAAACCGCTTACGCTATAAGCTTTCAGGTCGGCAACAGGAACATCGATGGCATTCCACTCACCATCGCGGCTAATGTCTTGCAGAACTTCATAAATCGTACCGTTATCGTTGAAAGGAGTCGAACCGATGGTGAATTTTGCTACTTGATTGGCATCTTCATCACCTACGATAATTACATGAGAGTCGGCATCCATCGTTTTCAAAGCGATATGGAAATGATACGTATCGTCGATAGCTTCGAAGTGAGCACCGTTGTTGTTGACGATACCCATACCCGACCAACCTACTGTACCTACCGAAAGGTTAATGTATGCACCCGGTACGCCGTTTGAGTTGGGACCTGTGGAAGTAACGCCTACATACGTGTTGTCCCATACATACAAGAAAGAGTTGGTGTCGTTGGGACGGCAATCCGATACGATGTCAGATGCGTTCACGTTGGCTGCCAAAGTCTCTTCATCCAGATAGATGAGGTGATAGTTACCGGCATTGCTAAAATCGAACTCAGCTTGTGCGTAAGCGTTTCCGCCAAGCAATGCAGCCGTTGCGACTGCTAAGAAAGTAATCTTTTTCATAATTAAATTTTTTAATAAAGTTGAATAACAGATTTATTTACAAATAAGAAGCAGAGGGGCGGTCTCACCGGGGGCCGAGCCCCCTGCTTTGATTTCATTTTCAATACCCGGGGTTTTGCTCCATCGGGTTGAGGTCTATCTCTTGTTGCGGAATAGGCAACAGCTCGTGTACTCCTTTGATGAAGGTTCCCATCTCGGCGCGCACCTCTTCGCTCTCCTGTGCTTTGTAGGCTTCCATTACTTCGCAAGCCACACCCCAGCGGCACAAATCGAACCAACGGTGTCCCTCCATGGCAAGTTCTACACGACGCTCGTGGCGAATGGCATTACGCAGACCCTCGGGCGTATCGCTATATGTTCCGTAGGGGAAAGCGGGCAATACCGTGGGGTCGTCCTGCATATTGCGAGCACGCGAACGGACACGCTCCAAAGCCTCTTTGGCAGCGGCAAGATTGCCGTTCTCACAACAAGCCTCGGCATGCATCAACAAGACATCGGCAAAACGGATATATTTCGTATTGATAGGGCTGCGCGTATGATGCGACAACTTGTAGTAGGTCGTGTCGCCGTCGGCAATAGTCACGAGAGCATATTTGCGATTCAGATAGCGGTTGCCCAGATAGTACTCTACGGTCGACAAATCGCCCTGCGGATTGAGTATCGAGAGGTCACGGCGCGGGTCGCCGGTCTCAAACTCATCGTAGAGGTTTTGTGTCGGCTTGTTAAAGCCCCAACCATTTTCGGCGCGGGTACGAGTAAGAATGGTCGTGAATGTACCACGCGTAAAACCGAAACCTTCACCATAGTCGCTCGTCTTCTCTTCCATATATTGTATCTCGAAGACCGATTCTATACCGTTCTCCCCCTCCAAGAGGAAGTTGGTTCCATAATCGTCGCACAAATCGTACTGATGTTTCGAGATGATAGAGTCACCCCAAGCCTCTGCAGCAACGTAGTCATGACAGTAGAGGTTGACTTTCAGCAACATTGCCTCGGCAGCCCCTTTGGTAGCACGTCCCAAATCCTCGGCAGGATAAGCATTTTTCTCCCACAAGGTCTTTTGGGCAAACGTGAGGTCGTCGATGATATGGCCATACACCTCCTCGGCCGTGGCGCGCGGCTGCTGCCACTTGGAGGGCGAGTCTATGATGAAATCGACATACGGCACGCCGCCAAAGACACGTACCAGACGGAAATAATAGAGAGCGCGCAAGAATGAGGCCTCACCAAGGATGCGTTGCTGCAACGAGACACTCATCGTCGTGTCGGGCTCCATCTTAGCCACCTGGTCGAGCACGAGGTTGCAACGGGCGATACCCTGATACTGCGCACGATAGAAGCCGAGCAGCAAAGCATTGTTTGACTGCACCTTGAAGTTTTCCATATCATACACGACAGACATGTCACCTACGTTCTGTCCGCCCTTCAAGGCATCGTCAGACATGACGTCGCCGATATACCACTCACACAGGTAGGTAGCGCCATCATATTCCCACATCAAGGGAGTATAAGCGGCATTTACCGACTGCAAGGCAGTCTGTCCCGAGGTATAGAAGTCTTCCAATTTTGTCACGCCGGGCGACGGCTCTGTAAGCCAATTATCTACACACGACGTCGTTGCCAATGAGGCTATCGCCAGAGGTACTATATATAATATTATCTTTTTCATTGTATTGCTGCATTTTAGGGATTAGAACGATATGTTTGCACCTATGAGGAATGTACGCGATTGCGGATAGTTGCCATAATCTACGCCTCCGCCCACCTCGGGGTCATACCCGGTATAAGGTGTCAAGGTGAAGATATTGCTTCCCTGTACATAGATGCGGCAACGATTGAACCCTATTTTGTCGGTCCATGCCTTAGGAAGTGTATAACCGATTTGGGCATTTTTCAATCTGAAATATGCACCGCTCTCCAAGAATCGGCTCGAAGCGAAGAAATTGACGCTGTGACGCGGGTCGGGAATCGTACCGTCGGGGGTCTCTGTCGTCCATACATCGCGCATCTGTGTACCCAAAACCGATTGGTCGCCGCGACCTTCGAGACGGTAGCGCACTTGATTGTATATCTGGTTGCCATATACCCCTTGGAAGAAGAGCGAAACATCGATGCCTTTCCATTCGAGACCCAGATTGATACCGTAAGTCAACCACGGGAAGGCACTGCCCAATTGCGTGCGGTCGTTATCGTCGATGATACCGTCGTTGTTAAGGTCGGCATACTTGGCATCACCCACCGAATAGGGGTTGTTATTCTCGGCGTAACCCCACATGGCAGCATCGACCTCCTCTTGCGAAGTGTATATGCCTTCATATACATAACCATAGAACGAATAGAGCGGCATACCCTCGTCGCAAACGACTACGTTGTCGACGTGGCTATATACGGGCCGTCCGCCGTTGAGTGCCGTCAGTTTATTTTTGATAAACGATACATTACCGCCTATCGAATAATTTACATCACCTACTTTGTTACGGTGGTCGAGTGTAATCTCTATACCTTTGTTGCGCACGGTACCCACATTGTTGGTACCATCGTAGCGGTTACCCACTTGGGCAGGGCCTTTCACGGTAAGCAACATATCTTTCGTGTCACGCAAGAAGAAGTCAACCGTACCCGACAACAAACCGTTGAACAATCCGAAGTCGATACCCAAGTCCCATTGCTCGGTAACTTCCCACTTACCACCGTTATTGACCCACTTCAGCACCGTAGCTCCGTTTACAAGAGCTTGATTGGCACCCAGCACATAATCTACGAAGGTAGGACCGGAATTGAACATGGCCAACGTAAAGCTATCGCTGTTGATTTTATCGTTACCTATCTGTCCCCAACCGGCACGAACTTTCAAGAAGTCGAGCCACTTCACGTTACGCAAAAACTCCTCTTCGCTTGCTTTCCATGCCAAAGCCGTAGAGGGGAAATAACCCCACAAATTCTCGGGGAACATGCTGGAAGCATCGGCGCGGAAATTAACCGTAACCAAGTAACGGCTCAACAACGAATAGTGCAAACGACCCAAGAGCGAGAAACGACGTGTACGCCATACAGAGTCGCCGGCCTCGGCACGGTCGCGGGTAGTCTGCGACAAATACCAGTTAGTCTCTACGGGATTGAGTATATCGGCACCCGAACCGCCTATCGAATAGTAATTGGTCTCCTCCATTGTCTGTCCTACCATAGCGGTGAGTTCATGGATGTCGTTGAAAGTCTTATTATAAGTAAGAGTATTTTCCCATATCAGCTGGCTCTGACGTCCCATACTGCTGCTCAAAAAGTTATACAGGCTTTGGTCGTAGTCGGAGTATTTGTATGCCTCTTTGAAAGAACGGTTGCGTGTATTTATCAGGTCGAGCGAAACATCGCTTCTGAAAACCAAACCTTTAACAAAGGGAGGTGTTATCTCTACATAGACATCGCCCACCAAACGCTCTGTTTTGTCATTGGGGTGATTCATCTCCACCATAGACAACGGGTTGGTTACGTTAGCGAAGTTGGTACCGGCTGCTATTTGGCCGCTCAGGTCTTCACCTTTCGAGTTGTGGCTTCCGGCCGGATAACGGGCAGGGTCCCACGGAGCCATGGCAAGAGCTGCCGACAGGATAGAGGCGCCGGCGCTCGAACTGTTGTTCATCGCCAAACGGCTCTGTGTCGTCACAAACGAGAGATTTTCTCCCACCTTCAACCAATCTTTTACCTTAAACCATGTATTGGCACGTAATGTCAGTCTCTTGAAGTCGGAACCGATGATTGTACCTTCCTGTCCGAACCAACCTGCGCTGATAGCATATCCATAACGGTCGCTACCGCCACTGACCGAGAGGTGATAATTCTGTATAAAAGCATTTTTCTTGAATACCTCGTCTTGCCAGTCGGTATCGATGCTGCTATAATCGAGCCCGTCGGGATTACGTTCGGTCATTACTACCGGCTGATAGTCTTTATATCCGACACCCTTATTCATGGCGAGCCACTCATTGAAGCCATGTTCTTGGAAATATCTCTTCTCCGATGCTGCCGCATTTATCTTCAAATAAGTATCTACAAACTCATCGCGACCCATCACATCCAACTTATGCCAACGGTTTTGCCAGCCGCAATACATATCGAATGCTATCTCCATGCGCCCTTCGGTATTGCCGTTTTTCGTTGTCACGATAATTACGCCATTGGCGCCCCGGCTACCATAAATAGCTGTGGCAGAAGCGTCTTTTAATATCTCGGTTGACTCTATATCATTGGGACTAAGAAAAGATATGTCGTCCAGTATGACACCATCCACAACATAGATAGGCGCACTGTTATTGACCGTACCGATACCGCGGATGCGCACCTCGGCAGCCGCACCGGGCTGACCCGAACTCGAATTGACCGTCACACCGGCAGCACGGCCTTGCAAGGCTTGGTCTAAGTTGGCGGCAGGTGTCTTTTTCAGTTGGTCGGCGGCCACCGTCGAGACGGCACCCGTCAAATCGCTCTTTTTCATCGTACCATAACCTATCACCACAACGTCGTCGAGAGTAATATCGGTACTTTGCATTACAATGTGAAGGCTTGTTTGCCCGTCCACCTTCACTTCTTGGCTTTTCATACCCACGTACGATACCACGATAGTGGCGTCGCTCGACGCTTTCAGTACGAACTTACCATCTAAATCGGTAGAGCATCCTATATTAGAACCCTTCACCAACACCGAAGCCCCTATGACCGGCTCACCGTAATCGTCCACCACCGTACCTGTCAGTTGCACAGGCTCAGCCCACGACACAGCCACAGTCATAACGGCCGTAATCAAAAATAAGTAGATTTTCCTTGTCATTTTAGAAATCATGGTATTTGTTATTAACTTATTCCTCTCTCTTTTCCGGAGCTGCAAACCGAAGCAGCAACCCCTGTGAAACAGCCGGCCTTTATTATTAATGTGTAAATGTGTTTATAAGTACCGGCAATTCTCTTTCACATTTTTTACGTCACAAAGATAGAGTGATATGACAATATAATACAAGCGTTTTCACTTCACAAAAACTCAACAAGAAGCCAAAAACAACTCAACAAAAATTCAATGACAAATTTGTTAACACCTGTATATCAACGTAATAAATAAAAATATGCTTTAAAACACACTTTTAATTCCACCTCACATTTGTATTTTTTGCATCTTTGTATCATATATAAATCGAACCATGATAACACGCAATATTTTTTTTCAGGAAATCGACTTTTTTTACACTATTCCGCGCATAATTTTCACAATAATACTTATTGCCGTCACAACTCACACAGCAACGGCATTGCACCCGCTCGTACGCAATTTCCCCCGTGCCGAATACAAAGCAGGAACACAAAACTGGGACATCACACAAGACAATAACCTCGAAGTATTTTTTGCCAACAACGATGGATTGCTCTCTTTCGACGGTGCAAATTGGCGCATCCTTCCCATCGACAACCATACCAACGTAAGAGCCGTCTTATACGACAGCATCTCAAATCGTATTTATGCCGGAGCTTTCAACGAATTGGGATACTACGCCCACGACTCCGTATCGATGCAATTTACCTATCACTCGCTTAAAGACAAGATTGCCCCTGACGAAAGGCAATTCAGCGAAATATGGAATATACACCGCATGGGCGACCGTATTTTCTTCCAAGGAGACAACGTGGTGATGGAATTATACAATGACACCATCATCCGTTACAACTTCAACCATAAGATAGAGACATCGGCCGTCATAGGCAATTCGCTGCTCATCGCTACACTGGCCGACGGCATAATGACGCTCAATGGCAAGATGTTTATCCCCCTTCCCGGCAGCAAGCAACTGTACAACAAAAAGGTATGCGCCATCATACCCTACCGCAATATGCCGTTATTTGTCACCGACTTCTACGGACTATACCTCTTCGACGGACAAAATATCATTCCAATAAAAACACCGATAGACAATTTTCTGAAACAAAATCAAGCATTCTGCGCTGCAACAAACGGCAACAAAATCGTGTACGGCACAGTAGCGCGCGGCATTATCATCCATGACCTGATAAAAGACAGCTATACCTACGTCAACACCTTCTCGGGATTGCAAAACAATACGGTACTGAGTGCCAAATTCGACCACCTCGGAAACATTTGGCTCGGATTGGACAAAGGAATCGATTATGTGCTCGACAACTCACCCATCAGCTCGTTTTTCGATTCGCACAATAATATCTACGGCTCGGGGTACACATCGCATATAAAAGACGGATTGCTATACTTAGGCACCAACCAAGGGCTTTACAGCACCCGGTATCCGGTAGACAACTCGCCCGAACCGATGCATCTTACGACCTGCCTCAACAGTCAGGTATGGACGCTTACCGAGATAGACGGTACCCTGTTTTGCGGCAACGACTACGGGGCATACGTCATCGAGGGCAATACAGCACATTTCATTCCCGGCACATGCGGCACATGGGCTTTCGTAAAACTCGGCCAAATGCCGGGGCTTATCCTCGGCTCGTCGTACCAAGGGATGTATATACTCAAAAAACAAAACGGGAAATGGGTTTGCAGCCATTATGTCAAGGGGTTCGACTTCGCCACCGGCATGATTGCCGAGGACAAGCAAGGATACATTTGGATTTCACACTGGATGAACGGCGTGTACCGCCTGAAACTCAATGCGGCTGCCGACAGTGTCGTAGACGTTAAACTATACGACGACAAGCAAGGGCTTGCCGGAAAGCAGAACAATACCATTCACCGCATAGGTAACAACATGATATTCTCTGCCGAAAACGGATTCTTCATGTACGACCCGCAGACAGAGGGCCTGCTGCCTCACAAAGAGCTGAATAACCTTTTCGGGAAACATCCCGGCAATACACTGCGGCTGCACGTAAACCCGGGGAACAACATATGGGCCATCTCGCCCAAATATATAGCCACAGCCATAAGCGACCCCGCAGGGCACTATAACCTCGACACTGCATCATTCCGGCCCTTGCTCAACAAACTTATCATAGGCTTTGAGCATCTCCATTTCATCGACGAGAGGCTCATTATACTCTCTACGGAAGATGGTTTCTTGTGGATAGATACATACAAGAGTATGCCCAAACTCGATAAAAAGGCTTTCTATATAAAACATATCTACTCTGTCAACAACAACGACTCGCTGCTTTACGACAAGAACACCGGCAACCAACCGCTGAGAATATCCCATAAACTCAACAGTCTGCGATTTGAATGCGCATGGCCCGAATATCGCGAAGGGAATGCTATCCGTTACAGCTTTATGTTGGAGAATTACGATGAACAGTTCTCGGCGCCACAGACCTCTAACGTGTACCAATACCAACAGCTCCGGCAGGGGGTGTACACGCTACGAGTCAAAGCATATAATACATACGACAGCACCGAGGCACAAACGAGCATTACGTTCGAGATTCTGGCACCGTGGTATTCGAGTGCCCCCGCCATTTTTGCCTATACCCTCCTGCTGATTCTGCTCATATATCTGCTCATACGCTTCATTAAGGCGAAATCGCAAAAGGCTGCATACGAGATACGCATACAGAAAGAGCGAGAACTCGAAGAGCAACAGAAACGCCACCTCGCCGAATCGCAAGAGAAAGAGCGCGAGATAGTTACGCTCAAAAACCAACAACTCGAGCACGACCTGCGACACAAATCGCAAGAGCTGTCGCACACCACGGCCAACATCATGCGTAAAAACGAAATTCTCATCGACTTGATAGCCTCCCTCCATAAGATTGACGATAACGTAAACGACCAGATGCCGACGGAGAAAATATCAAAACAGATACGGCATCTGCAAAAACAGATACAGGAGAACATCGAGCATGATAATGACTGGCACAGATTCGAGGAGAATTTCGACGTCGTATATGAAAATTTCCTCGGCCGCCTCAGCAAATCGTTCCCGCAACTCAACGTCACCGACCGCCGCCTCTGCGCCTACCTGAAAATGGGGCTCAGCTCCAAGGAGATTGCGCCGTTGCTCAACATGTCGGTACGCTCCGTAGAGATGACCCGCTACCGTCTACGCAAGAAAATGGGACTCGGACGCGATACCAATCTGGCCGTCTTTTTGCAACAGCTGTAATCGCCATGTCCAAGAGTTCTTCTTCTGTCTTACTCCGCTTGCCAAGCCATATACAGCCGCAAGGCCAAAGGGAAGATACGAGAACGGAATGACGGTATAGAAACAAATCGTGAAATAGAATAGCAGATAGACTATCACAAAAAAATCTCGCTCTGTTGCCATACATGGCAACAGAGCGAGGCATATACTATCCAAGGAGGTTTGTTTCTATAAACGATGGAGCATTCTATTCGGGAAGCGCAAATCCCTGAGAGACAATAAAGTCTAACCACACGCGAGAAAAATATTCGTTATCGGCGCGCGTATATCTCACATCGGTAAATACTTGTGCAAGGGTCTCTTTCCCATTCTCAGCCACAAAACCACGATTGACAGGGAGCGCCTCTTTCTCGGCATACAACCGACGGATAGTCTCCGCATCGTAATCGCAATACTGCTCATGATGTACGATAGCGTCCAAAGGGAGACGTTCTACCTGCGCGGGCGTCTCGGCAGGATAACCTACCGTCAATGTCGTAACAGGAACTACCAAATGCGGCAAATGCAGTATCTCGGCTATTTGAGGTGCATTATAGGTTGTCGTACCCAAGTAGCAACAACCCAACCCTTGCGACTCGGCCGCCGTGTTGAACTGCTGAGCTACCAACAGGGCATCTATCATAGCAGTGGTAAAGGAGACGAAATTCTCATATCCCGGGACTGCCCGACTCTCTTTGCACCACTTGACAAAACGGTTGAAATCGGCACAAAAAGTCAGTACCACAGGGGCGGCCAAGAGTGCAGGTTGGTTGAAATGTGCCGGCGCAAGCCTCTTCTTCATTTCGAGGTCGCGCGTCACCACTACGCTATATACCTGCATACCTCCGGTGGTAGGGGCACGGAATGCCGCCTCTAACAAACGATTCAACAATGTTTCATCGACAGCACGCTCGCTATACCGCCTGATGGTACGGCGCGTCTGCATAAGACTTAGTGTATCCATAACATCTGTTTTTTTATGATAGGCTTTGAAATAAACAAACACGGATGCAGCATACAAAAGCCTGCATCCGTGTTTCCTGTGGGCGAAGATGGATTCGAACCACCGAAGGTATAAACCAGCAGATTTACAGTCTGCCCCATTTGGCCACTCTGGTATTCGCCCTTTCGCGACTGCAAAGTTACGAAGTTTTCTTCTATTTCACAATTTCAGAGCAACATTTTTTGCTTTACGCAGTATGCAAACGCGCTTCGGATTGCTGTACAACGAGTTACACTCAGGCTCTTATCGGGTCGGCCTGCCATGCGATACATAGCAGTTACAACGCACGTTCCTTGCCTTCGAGCGACGTCGCTTTCAAAGCACACATCTTCAACGCCGTAACGGCACTCTCGCTGCCTTTGTTTCCGACGCAACCGCCGGCACGGTCGAGAGCCTGTTGCATCGTATCGGTAGTGATTACGCCAAAGATAACGGGCGGCCTGTTAACAGTCATTCCCCCTACTATGGCATAAGGATTTGCATTAAGCATCGTCACGCCTTGGGTCACGCTCATGCACACATAATCGAAATGCGGCGTATCGCCTCGCACCACACAGCCCAACACAATCACAGCCGAAGGGTCAAGTGCTTCTATCAGCGTCCGCGCCCCATAGGTGAGTTCTATGGTGCCCGGGACACGAGTCACAAAAATATTTTTTTCTTGTACACCATGCTCCAACAGGGTGTCGATAGCTCCTTTCAATAACGGTGCTATCACATTGTCGTTCCACTCGGCAGCAACGATGCCTATCTTCATATTCTTGCACTCTGCCGGCGAAGGTACGCCCTGCATAAATACGGCCTTGTTATCCGATACGTTTGCCATTATTCTAAAAAATTATTGTCTTGCTTACGTCAACTCGCTATACAGAGTTGTCAGGACAAAAATACTATTTTTTTCTCATTTGCAAAAAGAGACCTCGAAGTCTCTTCGCTGTAATGCATGTACTCATATCGTCAAGAGGCAGGGGCAATTATTCGCAAGGCGATATATACATACCAAGCTAAAAGGAGTCTTTGTAATAAACCGAAAGAGCCGCAGCGACGATGCGCTGCGGCTCTTTGCTATTTCAATCGAATATTTCTATTACATCTTGGCACGCTCTATATACGAATCTATCGTCTGAGCTTGTTGCGAACGGGGATAGTCGCTCTTTATCTTCTCATACAACTTCAACGCATCGGCTTTCTGTCCCATCTTCTCATAGACAGCAGCCGCTTTCATCAGGTATATAGGCGAGAACACGTCATTCTCGGTAGCCTTGGCTGCTTTCTCAAAGCATTTTACAGCATCGGCATATTTCTCCATGTTAGCATAGCAGTTACCTATCGAAGCCACAATAGCGGGTGATACCACTGCATCGCCGGCGCTGAATTTGCCCAAATACTTCAAAGCATTTTCATACTCGCCTTTCTCATAGTATGCCAATCCGGCATAAGCACAAGCCAAATTACCGGCTTTTGTAGAACCATATTGGTCGATAACGAGAAGGAGACCATCGAAATCGGCATTGCCACTCAATGCCAAGTCGAGCGAATCTTGCTCAAAAGCAAACACGGCGCGATACAAAGCAGCTTGTGCTTTCTCCTCACGCGGTATCAGATAGAAGTGACGTACAGCAAGCACTGCCGACACAATAACTACTATCGCAATTACTACGGTGATAATTGTTTTCTGATGTTTTTCGATAAATTTTTCCGACGAGGTAAGCGCTTCATTCACTTTCTCCAACTCGTCCTTTTCTTTGTCTGCCATATTATTGTTTTATTTTTTTGCTATTGATTTTTATGAACAGCCGCAAAATTAATCCTTTTCTTTCGATATACGAAATTTCAGGCTCATTTTTTTCTCTTACCACCCCCGGCCTGCGTCCTATTTTGCCGGTTGTTTCGGCGTTTTTCAATGCAAACGTTTGCATTGCATAAACTGTTAAAATCTTATTTTTCTATTGACATGCTTAATACTGAATGTATTTTTGTGCTGTAAAACATATTTCTAAAACATGTTTATTATGAAAAAGCGAATTAAAAATCTGATGAAACTGATTATCGAAAAAACCAACAACAACATTATTATGGAGACAGGTTTTTTCATAAAGTAGGGCGCTTTCAATGAAAAGAGAACTCAACTAAACCTCTAACTATAAGCAAGAAGGGGTGCAAACTCGAATCATCGGTTTGCACCCCTTCTTTTAATATGCACAACGGTTATAAGGGCTATTGTCCATCGCTGCTACAACAGCCCCGCAAGATATATCATTGAGCATTCATCTGCTCATCGAATACTTTCTTGAATTGTTCTTTATCGAAGCTGGCACGCAACTTGGCATCTTTCATAAACGCTTGCTCCAACTGGTCGGCAATAGTCTTGCGAGCCACTTGCAAGCACACGTGATAACGATAGGTTCCATCGCTCAAACTATACAGCTTCTCATCTATCATCTCGGCACTTACGAGGGTTTGGTCTATCACGGCATAAGCCTGCTCTTCATAGGCATTCACAACATCTATATCGCCGGCTACGGCAAAGTTTTTGCCATAATTGTCTATCACAGCTTTGACCTGTGCTTTGATAGTAGCCGACATCTCGCCGCGAGCATTTTGCAACGCCACTTTCTTTGCCATAGAGATATCGGGACTTACACCTTGTTGCACAACACGCCAATACTCTTTGTCGCTTCTGTACTTTTTACCGCTCAACGGTATATCCTGCTCGTGCGCCTTGACAGGTTTCACGACATCCTGCGACGACTTGCATCCGGTTACCAGAACAAACGACAGCAATATTGCTACAATCGATAACAGTCTTGTTTTCATAATAATAAGAATTTAGCAGATTAATAAATTATTTTATAAGGTAAACGCAAGGATATAGCACTCTCCTTGCCTGTTGCCACGTCTTTTATCTTAATAATACCACTGGTGAGCGATGCGCTTCGTGCTTCGGATGAACGTTTCCCAACCATAGATACCTCCATCGTATTGACTCCATCGATAAAACGAGCTGACGTCTCAGTAGGAAGTAATTGCATCGTGGGATACTCCGGCAAAAAGAGATGGGCTTCTGTCACCATATATTCCATAGCTACATTACTACGTACGGTAAAGGTCATCGTCGCCGTATCACTCGGGAGCAAATCGTTTGCAGCAGGTTGTACAGCAACAAGAACCGTTCCTTGCGGGATAATCGTAGCATTTGCCGTCTCGGGCGAGAAGTAGAAAACATGCTTCCGCGTTGTTCCTCCGAAGTTGAAAAGCAGCTCCACGCTGTTTTCCTCCTCAGGCACGCAACCTTCGTATTCATACTTCACGACATACAAACTGCCTCCGGCAGGCTGCACAGTTGCCTCATAAGCATAGTCACTCTTGACACGCGGCAATCGCGATGATGTAAAGTCGCGGTTATCATACACCAATTTATAGAGATACTCACCGGGAGTATTCGACACCTCGATCACAGCAATACCGGCATACATGCCACGCAGCATGTCGCGCAAAGCGACAGCCTCCTTATATCGCGTTTCATCAAAGAAATAAGCCACGAACGACTCTACTTCACTGAGGCAATGCCCTATCTCCTCCACGGTATTTATGGAAGCACATTTCTCCTTGACGGCCATGAATTTGTCATACTGCTGTTTATCATAAGCCTTAAACTCATCTATCAGCATACGCCGCTTAGCCTCGGGGAAAGGATATTTCACACAAAACTCATAGACACGCTCACCGGTCTTCTTGTTGAGCCGTTTTTCCCAATAGGAAGCCTCGGCATTGGCAATCGTTATATCATTGACAAACGGCAGCCGTGCAGCGACCGACTTGATGTCCGAGCGATACTCTTCATAGACATCATACTTGCCATTTTCGCTCCGCTGATGGCTCGTCGACAAGATTTCCGACGATACATTCACAGCCACAGCCTGCACAATCTCCTGCTTGATACTCTCCATACATTTGTCACGGGCTTCTTCGAGCGATGTACCCGTACCCGAGAAAATGATATAACCTTTCTCGGTCTTACCCACCCACGACGGCTTGCGACCGCTGCGTTCTTCCACTTTATAAGGAGAAGCCGCAAAACTCTCACCGCACAACAGCATCATGAGGATTATCGCTAAATATCGAGTGTTTTTCATTTCGTTACGTTTTTTTGATTTTCACTATTTATCACACACAATCATCGCCGCAACTGCAAGCGACTTCGCCCCACAGTGCGACATCACTTGCCTTGTTCTTTGGCGAGGAACTCGGTAATGCGCTTTTTCAATGCCACAGAATCCTCAACGGCAGCAGCAGTAGTAGCAGCACGCTCAACACTTTGCTCATAAGAAGCCTCCAAAGCCAGCTTATCACGTGTTTCTGTGTTGTTTTCGACTTGTGCAGCAATCTCTTTCTGCTGGTTGTGTACAGCGACTTCTTCGCTATATGTAGCTTTCTCTTCCTCCTTCATGGGTTTCAACAACGACTCTATCATCGTAGAAGCCTCACCGAAACGGCTACTGAGAGGGTCTATCGAGTTGAGTATAGCCAACGAACTTTCTACACGCCCCATAGCCATCTCTGATTTGGCGGCTTGAATAGCCCGGTCTGCTTCACGGTCTATCGACTGCACATAGTAGTCGCTCATGCGTGCCGCAATATCGGGATATTCTGCTACTGCCTCAGGAATAGTAGAGAGCACATCTATCGCTTTGTCATACTCGCCGCGTCCTGCATAAGAGTCAGCCTTGGCTATCAGTACCGGAACACGCTCGGCATAATACTCTACAATCTTCTCGCGCACCGTCGACATAAAACGTCTGATACCCGGGCTGCGAGGCTTCAACTGCTTCAAAGCTGCCGAATAAGCCGATACTTCATTACGGCCGATACCCGAAAGCGACACCGTATATTCGTCTACTATAAGTTGCTCGGCTGCATTCACCACATACAATACCACATCGACCGACACTGTCACTTGCGGCGGCACGGTAGGTACGGCAGCCTTATCGATGGTTACGGCATTGGCCGTAAGCACAAACTCTTGCGATTGCGAGCCATAGCCGTTACCTGTAGCTATCTGCAACAGTTTCTGTTCCATTACGGGACACAACCTTTCGGGGATGTCCACATTATCTATCAACATGGGTGTTACGGCTATATTGCGTTCTTGTGCCACGGCAGCAACCGTCCATATCAGACTTGCCCAAAACGCTATTCTCCTAAGTCTCGTCATAAAACATATTTTCAAAGGTTGCACACTATCTTTCTCCTATTACGAGCTGGGCATAACCTAAGCCACGCATCATCAATTTCGATTCTACCTGATAGACCGAACGCAGATGCTTTTGCAAGTCACGCAACCAACTGCGGGCATCTAAAGCTCGTCCCCTTTCGTCATAAAGAGGTATCATCACTTGCTCAAACGACATATCGTTCTCAGTCACGTTGGTAAGGCTGTAACGTCCGCCTTGCGTATGGGTGCTTACCCAGTCTTCTACAATCTCCGTCAGTTCCTTGCCACCGAACTCGGTTTCAAGCCCGTAGTCGAGGCTATCCCATGCCTTCACTCCTACACGTACTTCACGACCGTTTTCTTGCAGGGAATTGAAGTGTTCTTGCAATTGATAAACGAAGTTCTCCCAATCCATGAGTATTGCACTTATCAACAGGGTCGGCACCTCGTTCGTCGACACAAAAGCCATTTCGCTTGTTCCCGAAATACCGGCAATCTGCTTATCGGTATAAGCGTCGAGGCCTTGCAAGTTATAGGTCACCGACTGTTTGGGACCTACTTTATTGACAGTCCACGTCGCTTGTATCCATATATCGGCACGTGCCGTGCGTTTCAGTTTGTCGAGAGGCGACTCGGCAAGAGTACTCCCCTCTCGGCTCATCGTCACAGCATTTTCGGCCTCCTCTATTTCCAAAGTTTTCAGAGCCGACTCTAAATTCTTCAACGGGAACTCACGCTCGGTCATCAACTCGTTAATCTTGCTTATCACCAACATCAGGTCGGCATCTTCCATCAACGCCTTGCGATAGTCGGGATATACCACTTGCACACCATTGACGTCCATTTCCTGTACATAACCATTGGTATTACACCACAAATCGCTGGGCACTACCATGATAATAGGTTTCTTTATCTGCGCCGGCAGAAACGATATTCCAAAGGCAAGCAATGCTGCCACGATACACAACTTTTTCATCAGAATCCGTTATTTAATGATTTCAATACTCCGGCCGACTCCAATTCCTTGCGCAATTCGTCGGTCTTCACCATTACTATAATACCCATTTTGTACTCTTTGCCTACTTTTATCACATCGCCCGCCATTGGAGCTCCGTTATTTACCAAAGAGACAAAACGCATATACCGTCCACCATCGGCAAAAAACTCTTTGAAATAGTCGGCGAACTCTTGCTCCACGGCGTAATCGGTCACCATAGCACGACGACCGGGAACGCGAGCATCGGGATTGGCAGCATAGCCCTTGAAGATAATGCCATGCACCGCATTCTTAGGAGCTTGCGCTATTGCCTTGTCGGCTTTCTTGGCATAAGTCCACACTTTCACCCGGCAAGCTCCGGGGACAGCACCTTCCACAGCCTCTATCTCATATCGCCATGCTTCGGTATCTTTGTCTTCCTTCTTCTTTTTGGCATACATATCAGGGACGCATATTACGATGGCAAGCATCATCAAAACGACCCATTTCAAATTTACGGTACTGTTCTTCACCATCTCTTTTCCATTTTGTGGAGACAGGCAGTATTATGCCACCTGTCGCCGGATTATTTATTTCTTTTCCTTATAATCACCTTCCATAATCAGCATGCCGGGCATGACTTTCTTACTGCCTTTCAACAATGTGCCTTGTAAGGGAGTTGCATCGGAACCTTGATTTTCAGCCAACTCCTCGGCAGCCATATAACGGTTGTCGCAAATCTGGTCTTTCACAGGCTTCAATGTCCCTACCTTTTTGTACACCGTACGACCGTCATCGGAGATGCTCTTTTCCAACAATGAAAATTTTGTTTTCTCCGTAATACCCTCTTTCAATCCCACATGTGCGCGACAACCTTCTACCTTCCCGTTGTCGTCATATACTACCTCATAAATAGGCACTTTCACTTGGAAATCGGGATATTTGCGTTGCAGGTTGACAATGTTTTTATCGAGCGTACGAGTGCAAGTTACCAACATCTGTTCCTCTTGGCTTTTCTTTGAATAGAGCGTACCTTTATCGGTAAGTTGGTCGTGCTTACCTACAAATTTCATCTTGAAGGTTGTTGTATCGGCAAGGAAAGCAGCCACCTTGACAGAGTCTTCCAACGAATCTTCGCCCAGTGTATAATATTGTTCATAAAAAATAGAGGCGATAGAGTCGTTCCACTCCAACTGATAAAGATAAGTATTGATACGAACCACAAAGCCACTGATATTCAACAAGTCTGTCACACCAGCTACCAAATCGCCACCGGTCTTGGCAAGGCTACCGGTAGCTTTTACCAATCCGCCAATGCTCTTGCCTACACCGCCAAAAAGCCCCAATATCTCGCCTGCGGCATCGCCTACCGCCTCGGCAGCCTCTCCGGTAACACGCGCGCCCTCGCTTGCTATTTCGGCACGCTGCTTATGGTCTATGTAAGATATATCGTTGACAAGGAAGAAAGTTTTTCCCAACAGTTCTTCGCCGGCATCGTCGAGCATAGCTTTTCCCCTTACGGTTTGCAACGCCATTTGTGCATCTTCTACCGAAGCATCATACTGACCGCGTTCGCGAATAAGGTCGAGATTGAAACTCTTGCCATCAAACCCGAACCACGATGCCACCATACGTTTGGCGACCTGTTGCTTTTGCATAAAAATATCAAGTTCCGACGTAAGGTCGGCCTTGCGGTCGGCATGAGGCGTACCTTCGACAAAAGTAAATCCCAAATCATGTTTGTCATATTTCTCCGGGAAGGGCATGGCTACAACCGCCTGCTTGATTTCATTGCTGAACGAGTCGGCAGGATGCACCACTGTTATCATCGACATAGAACTGCGATGATAATTTTCAAAATCTTCTATTGAGGAAGCGTCCTCTTCGGCATTTACCACATCCGTGCCACATAACAATGTCACGAAAATCGAGAAAAAAATTTTTTTCATAAAATACTACCTGTTTCTAAATGCTCTTTCTCTTTTATTATTGTTGTCAGATGCACTATTACGTTACATCCTTGACAACTACAAATTTAATCAAATATACAAATTAGCAAAGATATAATACATTTATTAACTAATATATCTATGCTACGAAACAGGTAAAACGACTATATACACCGTTACATAAATGTTTAAGTAAAATCGAGTTCTATTACAGGCAATACTCGCGTTAACTTTTTTTATATATACTATATGCCAATACCCCCACCCCCGGCTTCATTCAACGCCTCACGCCACACAACAAACATATTCCTGCCACTACGATGGCAACTATCGCTACGACCTTCCATATCCGTGCCGGGATAGAAGGCTCCGATGAACCATCTACATACACAGGATACAGCACGGAATCTATTACAAGCCGCTCATGCACCTGCACCCGTACACTATCGCGCCGCTCATGCACAGCCAAGCGATGGTGTAACACACCTTCCACCACACGCGCCTCACTCTCGGCACCCTTGCATGTTATCAGACTCACCGTGTCGGGTGTAATACGTTCTACGGTATCGCCTCGCTCGGCCAATACAATGACAGTATCGCGCACTGTCGTATAGACATTGCGATGCTCCGTTACAGGCACATACACCGTGCGGGTACATGAGAACAACACCACAACTACAAAAACCACCGCCCAAGCTCTCATAAGCGCAACTCCTCTCCCCGGTTATCTCCATTGCGTTTATAACTTACATGCACCCAAGCCGGCCCCTTATCATTGCCGCGCTCCCATATCAGTTGGTCATGAGGCAGGTTACGCAATAACTCATACAACCTTTTGTTGCCTTGCAAGCTGCCTGTGTTCAAATCGGCAGCCTCGCCCCGCAAATGCTGGCTGCGGGCAGAGCCTCCCACCGCCGCATTCAGGCGGCTACAACGATAGCCGCTGTTTATCCGTACCGGCGCACCATAAGCCTCGCGGGCCGGGTCGAGTACACACGACACCAATGCCTCTATATTGGCTATCACCCCGGCCGACGGCGTATTGTCGATACCATAACGGCGCGCCACCATACTATCGACAAATTCCGAAAGAGTAAAGTATTTCACTCCGCACCTCCTTTCTTGCGGTCACCACCCTGCCCCAACTCATGCTTGCGATAACTGTAATCTACGCCGAACAATGCTCCGGCAAAGGTAAGCACCTCGCCAAAAGCGACCAATACGCTGTTGTGAATCTCGCCCGTAGGGTCTACCCAAAATCCCGAAAACACCAACGTCAGCCCTGCAACGCACATCACACACGCCACTACAAGCTGCACATTCATTTTATTCACGCTCATACTTTTTTTTTACACAAAGATGCTATCGCTCAGCTCCAAAATCGTGCAATAACATGCCTTTCGCACACTCCGGGCAGCACAACCGACCTAAATATTTTGTACTTTTGCACCTCAAAAAAAATCGAAACATGCCACTACAAGAAACTATTAAACGTTATCTTCTCTTTATTATCGGTGTATTCATCAACTCGTTAGGCATCTGCCTCATCATCAAAGCCTCGCTCGGCTCATCGCCCATATCGGGCATTCCCTATGTCACCAGCCTCTACTACCCACTCTCATTCGGTACAACAACGCTTATCTTCAACCTACTGCTCGTCTTCGGGCAAATAGCCATTCTCCGTCGCGACTTCAAGCAGCGCGAGTGGCTGCAACTCCCGGTAGCCTTTTTGCTTGGCGTATTCATCGACATATCCATGTGGTTGCTGGCATGGGTAATACCTACCAACTACCCCCTGCAAATAGTCACGCTACTGTGCGGATGCGCCATCCTCGGTTTCGGCGTCAGCCTCGAAGTACGCGCCAACGTGGTGATGCTTGCCGGCGAAGCCTTCGTGCAAGCCGTAACCAAGAAATCGGGAAAGGAATTCGGCTTTGTCAAGGTAGGATTCGACACCTCGCTCACCCTTCTCGCCTGTATAACATCGCTCATCCTCTTCGGGAGCATCGAGGGTATCCGTGAAGGAACCATCATCGCCGCCCTTACGGTAGGTATTTTTGCCCGGTATTTCAATAACAAAACGGCTTTTATCGAGCCATGGCTCACAGCACAACCGCAAGCGAGCATCGCACCGGAACCCGACGACAAGACATCGCACTATGTCATCACTATCGCCCGCGAATATGGCAGCGGCGGCCGCGAAATAGGTCGCAGTATTGCACAATCGCTCGGCATAGCCTTCTACGACAAAGAGCTTATCACTCTTGCCGCCGCAGAAAGCAACCTACAAACCGACTTTGTGGAACAAACCGAACAGACCACCCCTTCAAACAACATAGGGGAACTTTTCAAAGAAGACTTCACAACCCCCATCAAACGCGGCGCAACAGCTTCGGAGGCTCTCTTTGCCACCCAAAGCAAAATCATCAGCAAACTCGCCGCGCAGCAATCGTGCGTCATTGTGGGACGTTGTGCCAACTTTGTGCTGCGCGACCATCCGCGCCGCCTCTCGGTATTCATCCACGCTTCGTACAACAGCAAACTCTACCGCCTCACACACGACTACGGCGAGGCTCCCGCTGTCGCAGCCGACAAATTGGAATGGACCGACGCTGCTCGCGCCCGACACTGCAAAACTTTCACCGGAAGCACATGGAACGATGCCCGCAACTACCACCTATCGCTCGACAGCGGTACACTGGGTATCGCTACCTGCTGCCAAACCATCCTCGATGCTGCGACGCACACGATTTTGGCCGAGAAAAAGTAACGGTGCAAATTAATACAACCCGTAAGTAATGGATTTTACTTGAAATTCGGTGCGGCGGTTTATTTGGTTGGCCACCTCTTGGTCTTCGGGCGAAAGGTCGCGGATAAACTCTTCGGTAAGGACATCGCCCTCTTTGAATTGCGGATATTGCGTAGCGAGTTTCTTCGTTATCGTTTTGGGCACGGTCTCGCCGTAACCTTTGGCCGTGAGACGGTCGGGCGAGATGCCTTTTTCTATAAGGTAGTCTATTACCGACTGTGCCCGGCGTTGCGACAAACGGTCGTTATACTCGTATGTACCTTTCATATCGGTATGCGCTCCCAACTCGATGGTGATATTGGGATTGTCGTTGAGTATCTCTATCAACTCTTTGTCTAACGCCTCTTTCGACTCGGGACGCAACGTAGCTTTGTCGAAGTCGTAGAAGATATTTTCCAATATCACGGGCTTGGTCACCGAGGTGAGTATGAAGTCGACCATATACTCTGCATCCTCTTCGGTAGTGTCCGATACGAACTCTTGCTTGCCATTGAGGTAACCGCGACAGCCGGCCATCATTACATAATGCACACCGCGATTGAGCTTGAAGCTGAAAGTACCGTCCTTACGCCCCATCTCCTTTTGGTTCGACCCGTCGTTTCCCACAATACGTATCACGGCATCGGGTATCGGCTCATCGTCTTTGTCGAGCACCATACCACTGATAGTCACTTTGATAGAGGGTCGCTCGAAACTGTATATCTTGTCATATCCGCGCCCGTCGTTGCGATTGGATGAAAAAAACCCGGTCTCCTCCTCGCCGAAGGTTATACCAAAATCGTCGCCGGCCGAGTTGATGGGATAGCGCATATTCTCTACATGCCACACGCCGGCCGTATCTAACCGTGCGCAGAAAAGGTCTAAGCCTCCCATGCCGGGATGGCCATCGGAAGCAAAATAGAGCGTACTGTCGTTACGAACGTAAGGGAACATCTCGTCGCCCGGCGTATTGATTTGATCACCGAGGTTTTCGAGTGTCCCTTCCGACTTTTCGCCCAAAGCAATGCGCCATATATCCTTGCCGCCCTGCCCGCCGGGCATGTCGGACGTAAAGTAAAGATATAGTCCGTCGGGCGACACCGCGGGGTGCGACACCGACGATATGGTATCGGCTATTATCTCCAATTTCTGAGGGGCAGCCCATTGCGCGCCGCTCCGCGACGAAGTGTATATCTCGCCGGACGAGTCTTTGTTAGGGTCTTGCCGAGCCTTGCTCAGGTACATCGTCGCGCCATCGGGCGTGAAGCTGACGATACCCTCGTCGGCTTCGGTATTGAGTTCTCCCTCTATGGGTTCGGGCTTTTGCCACACGCCGCGTTCGTCTTTCTTAGCGACAAAAAGGTCGAAGCCTTTCGTACCGGTAATGCCGCTTTTCTTCTCGCCCACGGCTTTCTCGGTAGAAGAGGTGATATAAACTTGGTCAAACTCGGCGCCATAGAACATGGGGGCACAATCGCTGCGGCGCGAATTGAAAATGTCCATACGCTTCACCTTGTAGCGTGTCGGAGCTGCTTTCCACTCGGGTGCATGGGTACAACCTTCTATACCATTAAGTGAGAGCACGTCGCCGGGCTTCTTTTCCAAGTATAGAGTATAATTCTTGATAGCCTCCTTGTAGCGACCCTGTGACTGCTGACACTGTGCCAAATACAGGTATGCCGTACTGTCGGGGTATTCATATCGTATGGCATTGGCATAGGCAGCGGCAGCCCGCGGCATCATGCTCAACCGGCGGTAGCAGTCGCCCATCATATACGCAACCTGCCCGCGCACGGGGCGGTCTTTCTTCTTGCGCATTTTGTTATATACCTTACGGTAGGTCTGAGCAGCATCATAATATTCGCCCCGGGCATATTGCTCGTTGGCAACACTCAACTTGGCCGTCCCGCACGAGGTGTACAGGATAGTCATTGCTACCATCAGGATTATCGCCGAAACGTATCTTCTCATAATCGTTTCCGCGCCACTCCGCGCGGGATATAGATATAACGCGCAAGCACGTCTTTTATTGCCCTGTCATCATTGTGCCGCCTCGCGTCGCCACAGCAGCGAACTATCGCCGTAACTAAGGAATCGGTAGTCGTGCGTCAAGGCATAATCGTATATCGCACGCCAATCACCTCCGACGAATGCCGATACCAACAACAGCAGTGTGCTGCGCGGCTGATGGAAGTTGGTGATAATACCATCGACCACCTTGAAGCGATAGCCCGGGGCGATGATAATGCGCGTGGCGCTCACCAAACGGTCGGCGCCGGTACGGTCGAGGTAGGCCGCAATCTGCTGCATCGCTTCGCTGCGGGTCAACCGGGCTTCCTCTTCATACGGCTGCCATTGTTTCACGCGCAACTCCTCTGCCGTTGCATCGGGATGCTGTGAGAGCGTAAGTCCTATATAATACAGGCTTTCGAGAGTCCGCACCGAGGTTGTACCCACAGCCACCACACGACGGGTCGTATCGCGCAAAGTCTCTATCAATGCCCGCGATACCGATATATACTCGGTGTGCATCTCGTGCCCCTCTATCGTCTCGCTCTTCACGGGCTTGAATGTCCCCGCACCTACATGCAAGGTAAGCTCTTCGCAAGGAATACCCCGCGAGTGCAATGCCTCCAAGACCGCAGGCGTAAAATGCAATCCCGCCGTAGGAGCTGCCACCGAACCTTCTATCTTTGAATAGACTGTCTGATAGGTCGTTTTGTCACTCTCCTCGGTCTTGCGGTTCAGGTACGGAGGAATGGGCAGTTCGCCCAATGTTTCGAGCAACTCGCCGAAGGTTACCGAGGCATCGTCCCACACAAACTCTATCTCATATCCGTCGCCATGCACCTGCCCCTTACGTGCCCGCAACATCAACGGACGATGTTCGTGCTCGAAAGTCAGCGACAAGTCGCCCGTTTTCCATTTACGCGCATTGCCTATCAGGCACATCCAACGACACGTTGTCGTACTCTGCAACGACAGAGCATAATCGACCGGTTGCAACGGTTCAAGACAAAACACCTCTATCAGCGCACCGGTCTCTTTCCTGAAACGCAGCCGCGCCTGTATTACCCGTGTATTGTTAAATACCAGCATGGTATCATCGGGCAACAGCCCGGGCAGGTCGGTAAACCGATAACTTCCCTGCACGCCATCGTTATATACCAGCAACCGGGAGCTGTCGCGCGGCGTCACGGGGAATTTGGCTATCCGCTCGTCGGGCAGCTCATAGGCATAGTCATCTATTCGTATATCTTGCGTCCTGTTCATATCGCTATCTCTTTGACATTTACGCGACACATCAACGGGTCGGCAGCATGTATTGCAACGCCATGCTATCGGGCAACAGACCCGCAGTGTCGAGAAAAATAATTTCAGCCCGCAAAAGTAATAAAATTACAGCGATTTGCCTGCCGCCGACAGGCGACAACTCATCGTCCCATCTTCCTGAAAGTATCTATCACGATAGGCAACGCCACTGCAAACGAACAGACATCCGACACGGCTTGACACATTTCCACGCCTCTCACCCCGAAGAAATAAGGCAGTATAATGATAAACGGGATGAAAAACAGACCGCTTCGCGTGGCAGCCACAAGATTGGCGCGCCCGGTTTTCCTGATGGTTTGCAACAACATATTGGCCGTCACAATCAGCGTCACCAACGGATAAGCTATCAACTGCCAGCGCAACGCCGACACGCCGACCTCTATCACAGCCGGGTCGTCCCTGAAAACACCGATAATGCTGCCCGAGAAGATAAAGCCCACAATGGCACAGGCGGTAAGGAACGCCGTACCCAGCTTCACACAATATGTAAATCCTTCGCGCACACGGGCATAGAGTTTTGCCCCGTAACAAAATCCGCACAACGGCTGGAATCCTTGCCCCAGTCCGATGACTGCCGAATAGACAAAAAACGATATGCGGTTCACAATCGACATACCTGCAATAGCGGCATCGCCATACGCGCCGGCCGCCACGTTAAGCAATATCGTAGAGAAACTGCCTAACCCCTGACGCAGCAACGACGGCGTACCGCCCAAACAAATCTCTTTCAGGAACGACGGAGAGAAGGTAAACCGTCTTACACTCACCGATATGTTACCCTTGCGACGGCTCATGAAAAGAAGCAGTACAAAACTGCACACCTGACTGACAACCGTAGCACATGCCGCGCCGGCCACCCCCATGTCAAAGAGGAAAATAAAAAGCGGGTCGAGCCCAATATTCAGTACCGCCCCCGACAAGATGCCATACATCGCATACAAGGCATTGCCCTGAAAACGCATTTGGTTATTGAGCGTCAGCGAGCCGGTCATAAACGGCACACCCAGCAAAATGACTCCCAAATACCGCTCGGTATATGGCAAGATAGTGGGCGTAGAACCCAACAACTCCGATACGGGCGTAAGCAACAGCAAACCCAATATCATGAGTATACAGCCAAAACCTACGCTGTAAAAGAAACCTGTCGATGCCATACGCTGAGCATTCTCGGTATGTCGCGCCCCGAGCTGCTGCGATATATAATTTCCCGACCCGTGGCCGAAGAAAAAACCGATAGCCTGTATAATAGACATCACCGGGAACACGACACCTACGGCCGCCGTACTCTGCGTATCGATATGCCCCACAAAAAACGTATCGGCCATGTTGTACAGATTCGTTATCAACATGCTCGCTATCGTAGGCAATGCCATAGAGTGTATCACTTTGTGTACCGGCGCTGCTGTAAGAAAGTCGTAGTTATCCCTGTTCTTATACATATCGACTACAAAAATACCGTTTTTTACGCACCGTTATGCCTTCTCGATGTCTATTTGTTACCAGTGCCCCGGCAATCATACCGCTATTTGGCACCTCGAAAACTTTTTATACATTTGCATAAAGATTGATAGCCATAACAGCAATCCTCAATCTGCCCATCTACTAATAATAAAACCGATTGAAAGAAACGTCTCGATATGACCAATTTAATAAAATATAGCGGGCAGGTTTATACCCCAGACTACATCGTTGCAAATATCCTCGATGAAATAGGTTATACGGGTGACAATATACTACAAAAACATTGTATAGATAACTCTTGCGGCGATGGAGCTTTCCTCTGCGAAATCATTCGTCGTTATATAGAAGCGTTCAAAAAGAAACATCAAACGCTCTATGGCATAGAAAAAGAATTAGCTACATACATTCATGGCATTGAGTTAGACCCAACGGCTTATACTTGCTGTCTCGAAAACATTACTTACGTCTTTACAGATTACAATCTTTACAACACATCCATCGATTTAATTCAAGGAGATACATTGACTATCCATTCTTTCGATGGGAAAATGGATTATGTTGTAGGCAATCCGCCTTACGTTCGCGTTCACAATCTAAAAAGCAATTTCAACGCTGTTAAATCTTATCACTTCGCCAACGGCGGCATGACCGACCTATATCTTGTATTCTTTGAAATAGGATTTAACATGCTAAAACAGGGCGGGAAATTATGTTACATTACACCAAGTTCGTGGATTAACAGTATAGCAGGTTCAAATCTGAGAAACTATATCTTATTTCACAAGAATCTAATTTCCGTGATTGATTTAGGACATTATCAAGCATTCAAAGCAACCACATACACAATGATTTCCCTCTTTCAAAAAGGAGCTTCTAATAAATTCTTCACCTACTCCACTTACGACGAACACTCTCACGAAAAATATTATATCTGTAATATAGATTTTGACAAAACATCCATCAACGGCAATTTCTATTTAGCCGATGACAAAACGCTCAATGACCTACACCTAATGACCATATTCGCTTCAAAAAAATTTGTTTCGGTCAAAAATGGTTTTGCGACCCTCGCAGACAAGGTCTTTATATCCGAAAATTTTCCTTTTGACGAATATACCATTCCAACCATAAAAGCCTCAACGGGAAAATGGTATAAAGCTTTTTTCCCTTATGATAACAACGGGAATCCTATCCCAAAAGAAAAAATCTTTGCCCATACGGCTATTTCTTCATACTTGTCATCACACAAAAACGACCTACTAAAAGGGAATGATACAACACATAATCCTATGTGGTATCTTTATGGTCGAACACAAGCATTAAAAGACGTAAACGTCAACAAGATTGCCATCAATACAACCATCAAAAACACAGATAGCATTAAACTGAACTGGGTTCCAGCAGGTTGCGGTGTTTACAGCGGGTTATATATACTTACTGATATCTCTTATGATATAATCTCGTCCATTATTATATCCGACGATTTTATCAAATACATTGCTTCACTTAAAAAATATAAAAGCGGAGGATATTACACTTTCAGCTCAAAAGATTTAGAAACATTTCTCAACTATAAAATATCACAACTGATATCAAATGAAAAACTACCACTTAGAACAACCAACAAACAAGAAATTTTTGACCGCCATCTCCCTCTCTTTTGAAGCGTTCCTTCAAAAAGGAACTTCAAGAAGCACTGATAAGTTAAAACCTCTACATGGAGCAATAGCCCAAGATCTTTATGAAAGACTGGGAAGGGAATATGAAATTTGGTCTCAAGGATTCGGGAATAATAAAGAAGCCGACATCCAAGGACGTTATATAAATAAGAAAGTTGACATTACCATAAAACTTAATGACAAACCGGTTGCAGGTATAGCCGTTAAATTTGTCATGCAAAACTACTCTCAGAACTCCAATAACTATTTCGAAAACATGCTCGGCGAGACAGCAAATATCCGATGTGGGCATATACCTTATTTCCAGATTTTCATAATATTAGATAAGCTTCCATACTATAACAAAACAAAAGATATTATCAAATGGGAATCTTTCACAGACCATAATATCACAAAATATGTGACATTGTCGAAAGATAATATCGACAACTTTTTTCATACTCCAAACAAAACGCTAATTTATGTAATCCATGCACCTGAACCAGACGAAGAGATAAAAACAGCAGAAGAATATATGCGATATTACAAAACGCACAATCATACTCTTACCTTATCCAACCATCAATATAAAGAATTTGGCGACAATGTAATCTTAAACGATTACGAAACTTTTATTCAAAAAGTCTACCACCAAATAATGGCTCTATAAATAAAAAGATTTCTACCTATTTACACACTTGCCAATACTCAAACAATAGGAATGTTCTATTTTTAGTAAAAAAACAATTACGTTGTCACAACAAACTCTACGCCTCAGTTCACATCAAGAAAGAACAACATAAAAAAGTTTTTCTGCCATCGTATTATTGCCAGCAGTCACACTTTTCGTGTTCTGCATTGCAAACAAACAGCAGGCGAGTCAAAAGCAGCTGCTGTAAAAGTGCAGTCAACGGTATTGTTCGGGCTATTGTCGGGACTTATTCGTCGATGCTCTTTCTCGTCAATCCGAAATAGCGGAGAGCACACCGGTAAAGGCGGCGTATGGTTTACCGTGAATCATTAACGGCGCTTCCACCCCATCGCAGCAAGCATTTCGCCAGCTTTTTCTTGCTTCTTCATTCTCGCTTCTTCATTCTCTATCCCTGCAATTCCAGCCAAAGGCTGCACCCTTTTTCGTGGCGGTAACACACCTGAGCGTCCCGACATTTACCTTTATCATCAACCGTAATCATACACAAAAAAAATTGAGGCCTCAAAGTATCACTACTTCAGAAGCCTCGCAAAACTCCAATTTTCCCATTTCTAACTTCTACTGGCGGTGCGTACGGGACTCGAACCCGTGACCCCATGCGTGACAGGCATGTATTCTAACCAGCTGAACTAACGCACCCCAAATTTATAACCCTTAAATTTTCCATGAAAACCGACGAAATCTCTTCGTTAGCGATGCAAAGGTAACGCCTCTTGGCAGAATATGCAACTTTTTTCGTCTGTTTTTTCCATATTTTTACATTGCCGCATCACAATAAAAAGTGTTTCAGTTGGTTACACAACGCTATTTTGAGCTGTAATTGCCCCAAAATTTGGCATCAAACAATAAAGAGATAGAAAAATAAACCTCTCATGCCCCTTTTTCACTCGCTGTGTCGATTATAATTACTACTTTTGTTTCATTCAAAACAGTTTCACTATAACCAAGATATTTCATCGCATCTGCTATGAGCGCAAATAAACAGAAAAAATATACTTCCACCGTCATTAAATATCTGTGGGGAGGCTTCGCTTTCATCGTCGTAGCTGCTATTGCCATCTTCTATGCCATAGCGCAAGGATGGATTGGCTACATGCCTCCCATAGAAGAGCTCGAAAATCCGAAAGACAAGTTTGCATCGGAGATATACTCGGCCGATGGCAAGGTGCTCGGCCGTTTCTACCAAAGCCGCAGCAATCGTGTCTATGTCAACTATAAAGAAATATCGCCCTATCTTATAGAGGCTCTCATCGCTACCGAAGACGCCCGTTTCACATCTCACTCAGGTATCGACTTCAAGGCGTTGTTACGCGCATTTGTCAAGCGCGGCATCTTGTTGCAAAAGAGCGCAGGCGGCGGCAGTACCATCACACAGCAATTATCTAAACTGCTGTACTCGCCCAGTGCCGAGAATGTTGTGGAACGGCTTTTCCAGAAACCCCAAGAGTGGGTCATCGCCGTGAAGTTAGAGCGGTTCTACACCAAAGAAGAGATTATAAACATGTATCTCAACCACTTCGACTTCCTCAACAATGCAGTGGGCATACAGTCGGCTGCATACGTCTATTTTAACAAGACACCGCAAAACCTCAACATAGAAGAGGCTGCCACCCTCGTGGGTATGTGTAAAAATCCCTCCTACTACAACCCGCGTCGTTTCAACGAACGCACACGAGGACGACGCAACGTGGTGCTCTCGCAAATGGAGAAAGAAGGCTACATCACCCGTGCCGAACGCGACTCGCTGCAAGCGCTCCCGCTTACGCTCGATTACCATCCGGTCGACCACAAAGAGGGTCCGGCTCCCTACTTCCGCGAACGGCTGCGCATGATGCTTACGGCCAAAAAACCGGTACGCAGCGACTACGAAAGCTGGAACATGCAACAGTATGTCGACGACTCTACTGCATGGGAAAACAATCCCGTATATGGCTGGTGCGAAAAAAATCGCAAAGCCGACGGCTCTAAATACAATATATATAGCGACGGTCTGAAAATATACACCGGCATAGACTCCCGCATGCAACAATATGCCGAAGAAGCCGTACAGGAGCACATCGCCGGTTACCTGCAACCCCGTTTCTTCGCCGAGAAGAAAGGTCGCAGCTACGCTCCTTTCTCGCGCAGCATCTCGGCCGAGGAACGCGAGAGCATCTTGCGCCGCAGCATGACGCAAAGCGACCGCTACCGTCTCATGAAACGCGCCGGTGCAAACGACGACGAAATCGAGAAGGCTTTCAACACACCGGTAGAGATGCAAGTGTTCTCTTACGAAGGCATGATAGACACCGTCATGACACCGTTAGACTCTATCAAATACCAGAAGTCGTTCCTCCGTACGGGCTTTATGGTTATGGACCCGCATAACGGACTGGTCAAAGCCTACGTAGGAGGTCCCAACTTCTCCAATTTCCAATACGATATGGCCGGCATAGGACGACGCCAAATAGGTTCTACCATCAAGCCGTTCCTATATACTCTTGCTATGGAGGAGGGTTTCACACCCGGCAGCAAGTTCCTCAACTCGCAACCGACCTTCACCCTTGCCGACGGCTCGACATGGAGCCCCCGCAACTCATCGACCAAACGCGTAGGTGAAATGGTAACGCTGCGCTGGGCTCTCACCACCTCGAACAACTGGATTTCGGCAAGGCTCATAGAGCAACTCTCGCCTACCAGCCTCGCCCGCATGATGCACTCGTTCGGCATACGCAACTATATCGACCCCGTGCTATCGCTTTGCCTCGGACCTGTCGAGGTATCGGTCGAAGAGATGGTCACCGCTTACACAGCCTTCTCCAATAACGGCGTACGCGTTGACCCCGTCTTCGTCACACGAATCGAGGATAACCACGGCAACGTTATCTCAGAGTTTACCCCCCGCATGACCGAAGTATTCAGCGAACGGGCATACAACCGCATTGTTCCTATCCTTTGCGATGTTATCGACGCAGGTACCGGCGCACGCATCCGCTTCCGTTACCACATCACAGCTCCTATGGGCGGCAAGACGGGTACGTCCAACAACAACTCCGACGGCTGGTTTATGGCTTTCACGCCCAATCTTGTCGTGGGTACATGGGTAGGCGGTGAAGACCGCTCTATACATTTCGACCGCATGGCCGACGGACAGGGCGCCAGCATGGCCCTGCCTATTGCAGGACTTTTCTTCCAAAAGATATATGCCGACCCCGACCTCCTCAACGAGGGCTACACACAAGACCTGTCATTCGACTTTCCTTTTGTCGAGGACACGGAAGAGGAAGAAATCGTCGTTTCTCCCGACGATATGCAGAATGAAGACGACCTCATCGGCATCGAAGGTATCTTCGACTAATGTCGCATAACGACAAACTGACGGCCACCCTCATGCGGATACGGCAGAACTAAGCCCTGCATTCAGGGAAGGCACAAATTAAAAGAAGCAAATACAGAAAACCCTATCATTACCCGAAAGGGAATATGATAGGGCTTTTTATAGCAGATGAGGGAAGCCAAGACCCAGATTATAGGTTCATCTTCATGAAACCGGAGTTTCCACACACCCTCATTTATCATATTAGGGCATACGTGGGCATAAGCCTTGACAGCGAGGCATATACCCCGGAAGAGTCAGCAGCAAACCATGCTGCAGCCGACACCAAATTTGTTCCGAAGAAAGTTTTCCGATACAGGCATTAAGAATGAGATGGTTGCGGTTTATCTTACATAAAACCACTGTTGTCCATCGGCACAAATCGCGATGACAACAATCAAGGAATGTGTATGCGATAACAATAGATTTCTCGTTGTGCCGTCACCCCGGGCTCTCAATCGGGCAATACCTCATTATCGGGGCAAGAGACGACACGCACACCCACAGACGCAATTCCTTTCAGGTTACGCTCGCGCATGCCCTGCGCCACACGTACCTCATAACGGCCGCTATCGAGCCGGACACCCTCTTTCAGTCGCTGTTCATATTGGTAATACGACCCCCAACCGCCGCCATACCACCGGCCATACGTATCGGCAAGCACGCAATTCACCGTATCGGTAACCACAGAGCTGTCGGGGCTCATATAGTCGACAAAAAGCCACACATTGCGATAACGGTAATCGTTGTCGTGCAGGAGGAACATATCTATGTCATACATCCCCGTGCGCGGCACATCTACCGTAAATATTTGTCTATTATATGCTTCCCAGCCTTGTCGGTCTATTTCGTTGTGGCTGTCGTATATAGTACGGCCTGTACAACCCCATAACATCGCTGCACAGGCAATACAAACCGCCCATCGGCCAAGACGGCTATTGCTGCGGCATGTCGCCCGGCTTGTGCTCTTGTCCGTTCTTGTTATTGCCGTTTTGAGCGCCATTTTTCTTCTTTTTCTTGGGTTGCTGACCATTCTCGCCTGCGGGACGCCGCTCTTGGGTATTGGCCTTTCGCAGCTCGCCGTTAGCAGCACCATTGTTAGCTTGGCGATGCTTCTTGCGCTTCTTGTTATCGAAGCGCGTGAGGCTCTCCTGCTCGACAATATCATGATAATCTTTGCGGTTGCCCGTCTCGCGTGTTTGCGTCTCACCCTCCAAGCGTTCGGGTTTGATGCCTTTACGATTCAGAGCTATCACCTCAAAAGCCCGCTTGCTATCTATCGTCACCAGATTAGCAGGGATAGACTTATCGGTAGAATAGGTGATTTGCCGCTTGAAAATATCGGCTTTGAAGAAATAGTAGACATTGTACTTCGTTTCGAGTTCTATCTCTTTCGAGGGTATCTTCTTTCGTGCCTCTACGTAGGCATCTACCTCGAAGTTGAGGCAACATTTCAGCTTGGCACACTGTCCGGCAAGTTTTTGGGGATTAAGCGAAATATCCTGATACCGCGCCGCACTCGTCGCCACCGACACGAAGTTGGTCATCCACTTGGAACAACACAACTCACGACCGCAAGGACCTATACCACCTATGCGGCCGGCTTCTTGGCGCACACCTATCTGTTTCATCTCGATGCGCACCTTGAACACATCGGCAAGCACCTTTATGAGCTGTCTGAAATCGACCCGGTCTTCGGCTATATAGTAGAATATGGCCTTGTTTCCATCGCCCTGATACTCTACATCGCCAATCTTCATATCGAGACCCAAATCCTCGGCAATCTTACGCGCCTTTATCATCGTGTCATGCTCACGAGCCTTGGCCTCCTCGTATTTCTCTATGTCGTTGGGTTTTGCCTTGCGATAGACCCGTTTCAGCTCCACCTCATGTTTCGGCGCATGTTTGCGCATCTGCAACGGCACCAACCGTCCTATCAGCGTCACCTCGCCTATATCGTGTCCGGGCGATGCCTCTACGGCAACAATGTCGCCCACCTGCAACTTCAAGTGCGTCGTATTGCGATAATATCCCTTGCGCGTATTCTTGAAGCGCACCTCTACCAAATCGCTCTCCTGCTGTGCCTCGGGCAAGTCGGCAAGCCAATCCGTAAGGTCGAGCTTCGTCTCGCGCCGCCGATATTCGCGTGCGTCGAAGTCGCTCTTCTCTATATTGTCGTTTATATTATTATCCATGCTATCCATCGTTTCACGCTGCAATCATAATACATTGTCGCTCCCGAGACACCGACGGCCGACGGGTGCGACAACGGCGATACGGCAATGTTATTTTGCGAAACTTACCGCACGGGTTTCCCGTATAACGGTTATCTTCACTTGTCCGGGATAGGTCATCTCGTCTTGTATGCGTTTGGCTATCTCGCCCGACAGACGCTCTGTCTCTACATCGTCAATCTTGTCGGCACCCACGATTACACGCAACTCGCGACCGGCCTGTATGGCATAAGTCTTCGTCACACCGGGATACGACAAGGCCAGCTGCTCCAAATCGTTCAGTCGCTTGATGTAAGCCTCTACCACCTCGCGGCGTGCGCCGGGACGTGCGCCCGATATGGCATCGCACACTTGTACGATAGGTGCCAACAGGCTGTTCATCTCCACCTCATCGTGGTGTGCTCCTATGGCATTGCATATATCGGGTTTCTCCTTGTACTTCTCGGCAAGTTTCATACCCAGCAGTGCGTGCGGCAACTCGGGCTCTTCATCGGGCACTTTGCCTATATCGTGCAACAAGCCGGCGCGACGGGCTTTCTTGGGATTCAGTCCCAACTCCGAAGCCATTACAGCACACAGATTGGCCGTCTCACGCGAGTGCTGCAAGAGGTTTTGTCCATACGACGAGCGGTATTTCATCTTACCTACAAGACGTATCAACTCGGGATGCAGCCCATGGATACCGAGGTCTATGGCCGTACGTTTACCGGTTTCGATGATTTCTTCTTCAATCTGCTTACGCACTTTGCTTACGACCTCTTCGATACGGGCGGGGTGTATACGGCCGTCGATGACTAATTGATGCAAAGCAAGACGGGCTATCTCGCGGCGTACGGGGTCGAATGCCGAAAGGACGATTGCCTCGGGCGTGTCATCCACGATTATCTCCACACCGGTAGCAGCTTCGAGAGCACGTATATTGCGACCTTCGCGACCGATGATACGTCCCTTTATCTCGTCCGACTCTATGTGGAATACTGTCACGGCATTTTCTATCGCCGTCTCGGCCGCTACACGCTGTATGCTTTGTATGATGATGCGTTTGGCCTCGCGGTTGGCGGTGAGCTTGGCATCGTCCATAATATCGTTGATATATGAGGCAGCCTGCGTTTTAGCCTCATCGATAAGCGAATTGACCAAACGCTCCTTGGCCTCCTCGGCAGAGAGCCCCGAAATCTTCTCCAAATGCTCTACTTCGGCTTTATGCAGCTTTTCGAGTTCTTGCTCGCGTTTCTCCACAGCCTCTAACTGTTTTTCATAATTGGCACGGGCTACATCGGCCTCGTTTTTGCGACGTTGTAACTCGCCTTGTTGCTGGTTGAGTTGCATCTCACGTTGTTTCAGCTTCGCCTCGGCCGACTGTAACTTGGAGTTGCGCGAATTGACTTGTTTTTCCAATTCGGCCTTGCGTTGCAAGAACTCTTCTTTTACTTCCAGCAGTTTATTCTTAGTCAGCACTTCTGCCTCTTTTTCGGCCTCTTCAATGATTGTCTTGGCACGGCTGGCAAGCAATGTTTTGTTGATGACATACGTCAACACTACGCCTATAATAAAGGCGGCCGCCACCAAGCATACTGTCAATATTATGTTCATGGTCTACTTTGTTATGTATATTAATAAAAATGCACTATAACACACCCCGCAATGGGATGCGCAATAGTGCGGTAAATTTCTATTTGTTAATAAGTTATCTAATTCAAGGTGTCATCACCTTTATTTTCCGTCTTATTAAGGCGTGCAGCGACCTCTTTTTCAAGCTCTTGCAATAATTTTTTCGTTTCCTGTTCTCTCGCACAGCTATCTAAATAAAGCCGTGTAAACAACAAGCATATCATCGCATAACATGACGCCGAATCTAAATCTTTTACTTTCGATTTGTAATCGTCATATTGCCTATTTATCATTTCAGTCGCTCTACGGAACAGTCTCTCTTCATCTTTGTCACGACGTACGTGCATAGAAAAAGGCTGCTCTATATCACGCAATTGTAAGTGTATTTTTTGTATATTATTTTCGTCTTCCATCTATTTCTTCATTATTCTTGTAGCAACGAAATACACTTATCTATTTCCCGCACTAATTGGGCAAAACGCTCCTTATTTTCTTGTGCCTGAGCAACACTTAATGCCGTTTTCTGCGACATTTGCAACTTCTCGTATTGCATTTTGCACTTCGACAGACTATTTGAGAGTTGCTTGTTGGCGTCGCGTTCTTTCGACAAGTCTGCTTGCAACTTCTCATTCTCTTCTTCAAGAGAGGCACATCGTTCTTCAAGAAGCGAGTATTGATTCATCAACTGCTCGATCTGTTTTTTCAATCGCTCGACTATCTCTTTTGAACTTTCAGACATGTTTCGCCAAATTTTGCTACAAAGATAATCATATACCCGAATAAAAACAATACCCGGACCTTTTCTTATTTTAGGTCCGGGCAAATTAATTTTTTTTAAAACAGCTGCTATTTCCTTGCTACGATAAGTGCCGCATTGGCTGCTACCGAGAGTTTCGAACCGGTCATCCGACGACTTCCTTGCAAGTCTATCTTGCCATTATCTACCAATACACGCCACTCGCCTTGCGGCACGGAGATAACGCTGGGTGTATCGTTACCGTTGAAAGCCACCAAAATTTGTTCATACTCGTCGCCTCCGGCATGGTTATCGAGGGTGTATGCCACTACTTTGGCAGGCGTATCCTCTATAAACCGCAAATGCTCGCGCACCTCATCGCCGCTTGCCAATCGGAATGCCGGATGTGCCTTGCGCAACGCTATCAACGAACGGTAATAATCGAACAACTCGCGATTTTTACGTTTCAAGCTCCAATCTATGGCATTGATGGAGTCGGGCGACGTAAACGAGTTATGCACTCCTTTCTTGTCACGGAATACCTCTTCGCCGGCAAACATAAAGGGAACGCCTTGCGAGGTGAAAACGATGGTCTGCGCCAACTTGGCATAGCGTTGCAACTGTGCATCGGTCTTGCCGGGCATCGAGGCACGCAGCTTATCGGTGAGGCACATATCATCGTGGCACGACACATAATTTATCACCTGCGTAGGTGCGTTGGTATATGGGGCTTTCGAGTAGTTGACCAGCTCATAGTCGATTTGCGGATGCTCTATCGCTCCCACAATACCGAATTTCACACTCTCTTCGCATCCTTCGGCGCCGGTGGCAAAGCCACGTCCCGAAGCATCGCTGAAATGCCCCTTCACGCCATCGCGCAAATCGTCGCTAAACACCGCTATACCGGGCATCATGTAGGCATTGGCCTTCATGGCACATTGCTCGACAGGCAATACGGGAGCCGATGCAGCCCATCCTTCGCCATAGACAAATATGGTAGGGTCTATTTCGTCGAGAGCGGCACGCACCTGCTTCATCGTCTCTATGTCGAGAATACCCATCAGGTCGAATCGGAAACCGTCTATATGGTATTCTTGTGCCCAATATGTCACCGAATTGACAATATAACGGCGCACCATCTCGCGCTCCGAGGCCACTTCGTTGCCACAAGCCGACGCATTGGCATAACTTCCATCGGCATTGTGACGATAGTAATACCCGGGAGTTGTCAGGCTGAAATTCGACCCATCACCCACATAGGTATGATTATACACGACATCGAGTATCACGCGCAACCCGTTTGAGTGGAGCGATTGTATCATTTGCTTCATCTCCTTGATACGGGTTACGGGGTCGGCAGCATCGGTTGCATAAGAGCCTTCGGGAGCATTATAGTTCTGTGGGTCATAGCCCCAATTATACTGTGCACTGTCGGGACGGCTCTCATCTATCGACCCGAAGTCGTACGACGGCAACAGGTGCACATGCGTCACGCCCAACTCTTTCAGATGGTCGATACCCGTAGCTTCACCCTCGGGCGAACGAGTACCCTCTTGTGTCAATGCAAGGAATTTACCGGGATAGGCATTGCCCGATGCTGCATGTGCCGAAAAGTCACGGTGGTGCATCTCATATATCACAATATCGGTAAACTGTTTCAACTCGGGACGTTTGTCGGCTTCCCAACCTTCGGGGCTGGTTTGGTTCCAATCTACGATAGCAGCGCGGCGGCCATTCAGCCCCACAGCCTTTGCATACACGCCGGGGGTCTCATCGAGCCATTCGCCCGCTTGCTTGATGCTGAAAGTATAGAATTTTCCATACAACGGTTCGTCGACCGAAGCGCGCCACACGGCAGCCTTACGGTCTCGCTTCATCTCCAACACGTCGCTTGCCGTGCCATCCACGCCGCTGTCGTATATATTCACCCTAACAGCTTCGGCGGCAGGCGACCACAAAGCGAAATGTGTCCCGGCATCGTCAACCGTCAACTCCAAATCATTTCCTTCATATACCGGGTAGTTGTCATAATCACCGGGGGTAACGTTGCCTTGACATCCCGACATGAGCAATAGCGCCGCAGCCGAAATAGGCAAAATTTGTTTTTCGATGTGTTTCATAGGTTATTATTCTTACAGGTAATTTACTTGTTTATAACTCATTTACTCTCTCCTGCAAAAATAACGATTTTATCATATTATCAAAAAATTTATTGCACATCAAAGGCCGAGCCTCGGGCGAAAACGTTTGCACGACAGGCAGGTATTTAGAATTGCAGGTATATGAAAGGCACAAGCTCGCTCGACCGCACTTGCAGTACCAAAAAGATAAACAAAGCAAAAACAACGGCCTTTCCTACAAGCGGCGTGCGCTCCAATACGCCGCATACTCCCTCAGCCCAACGATGCGGCGTGTAATGCAACAAATAGCCTACCACAATGGCAAGTGTCACCGTGGGGTAACCCGCTATAAACTGCATGAATACCTCGGGATGGAACTGTGTCGCTATCTGGCTTGCCATCTCGCCTACTACCGTAAGCGAATCGGCTCGGAAGAATACCCAGCCTATCGCCACCAAATGGAATGTAAGCAAGACGCCGAGCACATGCGCCACCTTACTTGCAGGCTTATCCTTGCGGTTCCCCCGCAGACGCATAAACACCTTGTGCAACACGAGCAACAAACCGTGCCATGCTCCCCATAACACAAACAGCCACGACGCACCATGCCACAATCCGCCTATCACCATCGTGATAAACAGATTGAAATAGTTACGCCATAACGGCACGCGGTTACCGCCCAACGGAATATACAGGTAATCGCGCAACCAAAACGACAACGTAATGTGCCACCTGCGCCAAAACTCGGTTATCGACGACGATTGGTAGGGCGAGTCGAAGTTGGCAGGAAATCTGAAGCCCAGCAGCAACGCGATACCTATCGCCATATCGGAGTAGCCCGAGAAGTCGCAATATATCTGCAACGTATAACCATATACGCCCATAAGGTTCTCGACCCCCGTATAGAGCGACGGTGCATCGAAGATGCGGTCAACAAAATTGCTGCTGATATAGTCCGATAATACCACCTTCTTGAATACACCGGTCATCAACAGAAAGAGCCCCTCGGCAAACATCGCATTCGTAACCTCGGGACGACGGCGTATCTGCGGCACAAGTTCCGTAGCGCGCACGATAGGTCCGGCCACCAAAGGAGGGAAAAAGGTGAGGAAGAACACATAATCTATCACCCGCTCTACCGGCGCAATCTTACCGCGATATATATCTACAATATAGCTCACCGAGCGGAAGGTAAAGAACGATATACCAATGGGCAATGCTATATCCCACAACGTTATAGGCTCGTTCAAAAAGCGGTTAAGCGTCTCCACTATCAGCGATGTGTACTTGAAGTAGCACAACATGCCCATGTTTATCACAACACTTGCCGCCACGCACAATTTGCGTCGCCATGCAACGGTCGTCCGTCCCAACAGGCGACCTATCAAATAATCCGAGAAGCACACCCCGACCAGACACAGCACATACACGCCACTTGACTTGTAATAGAAATACAGCGAGAAGAGTATCACAAACAACATGCGTCCCGTCGTATGGCGACTCAACAATCGGTACACCACCAGAAAACCGGTAAACAAAAAGAGAAACAACCCGCTGTTGAACATCAACGGATGCCCGGGCTCATACGCCAGCAACTGCCACAAGCGAGCTATATCAAGGTTGTCTGTTATTTTGTTCCATATATCGTTCATACGCGTTCTCTATGCTTTTATACAACAATGTGCCTTGCAATGAATAACCCTCTTTAGTATAGTGAGTCCTATCGCCAGACATGCAGCCGGCTTTTCTCAACACTTCGCAACTTCCTTGCCCGCCCGATATGGCATACCAATCCCACACGGCGATGCCATGCTCGGCACCGTATGCTGTTATGGCATGACGCACCACAGACAGGTTGCGATTCTCTACATAATAGGTACGACGGCGGCCGTTGCGATTGCGGCGACGGCGCAACTTATTCTCGCCGGGAGTCGTCAGCAAGAGCAACGCATCGGGATTGGCAGCACGCAGCGTACCCACCAACCGGTCTATCGCAACATATATCGTAGTATAGTCGGCCTTCCCTATCGACTCATTCGTACCCATGGAGAGGATAATAAGTCGGGGTGACAACGCCAACACTTTCTGTCCGTAGCCGGGGATATGGTTGTAACAGTCGTAATACGCACCGTTATTGCCTATTCCATGCACCAACACACCGCTACGCCCGTTCTCTACCGACACGCCATAGATGGCACAACTATCGGCCGCCGTCGTACGGTAGCCATCGAGCTCCACCTCGCATGTCTCGGCCGAAGCATCCCACTCATAGCGCGTCTCGCCGGGCTGCTCGCGCAGAATGCGCAACCCCGCAAGAGTATCTACCGGGTGCAGCAACGGGAAACGGTCACTCGTGTCGTGGAACAGACGCAGAACGCTAAACCCTCGACAATTTCCCGTACGGCTTAGCGTAGCTATATCGAGATGCATCCGCCGCCCCTCAGGGACTATGGCTATACCGCACAATCCCGGTTCATCCTGCGTATGCTTGCGCCCTACACATTTGCTATACTGCCATTTGTTTTCCGATGTGATTTTATAGTCGGTAGGCTCATTCGTACGACACAAGCGTAACGGAGCCATCAGCCCGCGCCCCGCATCACCCCACCGGGCTTGCAGCGAATCGCGCAACGGAGCCGTAAAAAAGCCTGCTTGGACATGCGAGTCGCCCAAATGCACAATCGATACCACCCTCACCGTTGTATCGGCCGTATCGGTAAGCTGTTGCAGCGATTCGAAAAGAGGTGTCCAATCGGCGCCGTTGAACATCAACGTATCGGCAGCACAATCTATACACGGCGGCATCCGAACAGCAGCCGTATCGGACGGCGATACTGTTGCATTACATACGGCAACCGTAAGCAACAAAACGGCTATGCAACTCGCGGCTCTCATCATTTGCTCCTCGTCATCTCTATGGTTGTACTATCGCCCAACGCATATCCTATGGCCCGCACAAAGGCCTGCGCCACAGGCCGTCCTCCAGCATGGCTTATATGCGTATAGTCCTTGTTAGCCCAACCGTTCTCCACAAAACGGGTCATTCCGCCGACATACTTCATCGCCTCGCAAGTATCCCAGAACAGACAACCGCTCTTGCGGGCAGCGGCACGTTGGGCACGGCGCAAGGCATATACCTCTTTCATCGTCTTCATCTCGCCATTGCGATTTTCGCACCGGTCGCCGATACCCATAAGCAGAATATCCACACCGGGCATTGCCTCGCGCAGATGCGTCACGACGCACACCAATTCTTGCGTAAAACCGCTATAATCAGTCATTCCGCTCGACATGCGGTTCAATCCATATTGCAATACCACCATATCGCACGGAACAGACTTCTGCAACGCCTCTATGTTTGCTTGGGGTATATCGGCGATACTTCCTCCCGAATATCCGCGCATCGACACATTATCGACAGCTACTCCCGACTCGCCATCGAGCCATACGCCCCACAAAGCGACATCGGCGCTATCGCACCGAAGGGTAAGTTGCGTCGTTGGTTCGTAAAGCGTAATCATACCCACGCCTTCGCCTGCGGCAATATCGTAAGTATGCCGCCCGCTATCGGTTTCGAGCGTCAATACGGCAGCATCCGTCGCATCATACGCCACCCGCGACACCTCCCAACTCCCGGCATGTGCATATCGCGACGTACCTTTATAGCGCGTATAAGCATCGGTAACGGGGATATAATACTGCAACGGAAGCGACACGCGCTCCATATCGGCATCTTTCACTACACTATGACTTCCCCAACCTTTATCGCTTTGAACGATAGAACGTCTGAAACCGGGAAAGTCGCTATGCAATGCCATATACCCTACTCCTTGGCCACCATAACGCAGCTGCAACAATTCGCGGATATGCTGGGTCAATATATCGGCTTCGATAAAAGAGTCGCCCAAGAAAACGATACGTGCAGGCCGCCCCAGCCTCGACAGGTTACCGATAGCCGCTGCCATGTTGCACAAACCCATCTGCCCTTCGGTATAATCCTCTATCGGCACAATATCGCCTACACGACGTGCCGGTTGCTCTATCCGACGCGGCAGCACGACGGCAGCACTGTCGGCAACACTCCTCACCGGCACGCAACTATCACCCTCGGCCACTCTATTGCTGTCGGGTGCAACCGATGTAACCGGCGACGGCATCGGGAACTCTTCTTCATCATAATCATCGGCATAATAAACCTCATCGTCGTCATCATCGCGCAAATCGCTCAACAAATCTATTTCGCGCGTTGTGTATCCCCCGATATGCAGCGGGGGCAACAATGACAAGCCCAACAATATAACCAATGTGAGCAAAAACAACCATACGACTTGCGAAAGTCGGTTCTTATTCATTTCTTATTTCTTTATTTTATCCGGTGTGCAAAGATAGTGCATGACAAGAGCAAAAAGAAATAATACACTGCTTTAATTTCTCATGGCAAATCACGAAAATAGCAATTCATCGGTCATTACAACAAACTATTTACTCGCATCAAAAAGAAAATGACACACAATAGAGCAATTCTTGCCGTCATATTTGTTTACACTCCAAAATAATATCTATATTAGAGCCGCGTTTTCCAATTCTTTTACCTTTTGCCATGACACTGTTGCTCATCTCTAATTGGTTATACAATACACTATACATTTTATACTTGCTCCTTGTAGCGAGCAGTATATTCGTCGTCATATCAGAAAACCGCAACCCCTCCAAAAGCCTTGCGTGGATTCTCGCTCTCATGTTTCTGCCCGTCGTAGGGTTGGTACTATACCTGTTCTTCGGGCAAAGCCTCCGCAACGAGCGTATGCTCTCCAAGCAAAACAGGCTTCTGCTGCAAGCCAGTAACAAACCGCCGAAAGTCGATTTAGACAGCCTCCATCTTAGCGATAACTGTCGCCGGCTACTTACTTTGTGCCACAAACTCGGCCATGCCTCCTATTATCCCGGCAACGATGTGCGTATGTATATCAAAGGCCATGAAAAATTTGCCGACCTCATCGCCGACCTCCGCAGTGCCGAACGTTTCATCCACATGCAATACTTCATCTTCCGCGACGACCAACTCGGCAGCCAGATTCGCGACGAGCTTGTCGCAGCCGTCCAACGCGGAGTAGAGGTAAGGGTACTGTTCGACGACATGGGAAGCTGGACAGTACGCCGCCGTTTCTTTCGCGATATGCAGAAAAAAGGTGTCGATGTACATCCTTTCATGCGCGTAGCGTTTCCCAACCCCTCTTTGCGCATCAACTACCGCAATCACCGCAAAATAGTAGTCATCGACGGCAAGATAGGATACATAGGCGGTATGAATGTTGCCGACCGTTACGTCAATGGCGACGACGACCACAGTTGGCGCGACACACACTTACGTATAGAAGGCCCTGCTGTACACGGATTGCAACTCTCGTTTGCCGTCGATTGGAGTTACGAATGCAAAACGCTCCTCTCGGGCGATTTCTATTTTCCGCAAATAGAACCCACAGGCGACAAGGGGATACAAATCATCACATCCGGCCCCATAGGCGGATGGGAAAGCATAGCCCTCATGTGCCAGAAAATCGTATCTATGGCTCGCCGGTATGTCTATATACAGACGCCCTATTTTCTCCCCACCGACACCCTCATCAATGTCCTCTCAATGGCCGCACTCTCGGGTATCGACGTACGCATCATGATACCCAACCGTCCCGACTCCATTATCCTCCGCTGGGGGTCTTTCTCATACATCGCACAAATGCTGCAAGCCGGTGTGAAAATCTTCCTCTACTTGCCCGGCGTCATGCACGCCAAAACAATCGTCGCCGACGACGAATTAGTCTCTATCGGCTCGGCCAATTTCGACTTTCGCAGCTTCGAACACAATTTCGAGACAAATGCCCTCGTCTATAATGCCGAGCTCGCGCTACGCGTCAAAACCGATTTCCACAACGACGCGACTGAGTGTCAAGAGGTTAATGCGTCCGATTGGCAAGAGCGTCCTTGGGCACAAAAAGTATGCGAATCTGTTGTACGTCTCATCAGCCCGGTACTCTGATACCTACTTCTTTTTCGCTTAAAATAATTATTTTTGCAATGTTTTTTACCGGTAGCCACCGACGACAAAAAATACATCATCCCCAATATGCCACTATGAAAAAATTTGTCATCCTTTCACTCACAATCATACTCCTTGCAGTTGCATCCTATATCGTCATTAACCGCTGGAATATTTGGTTTGGGAATCCCGTAGAATCTCCCTATCAAGCACAATCTGCACCGTATCATATACTACTAACTTTCAGTCCCGAAGGCGACGACTTCCGCTGCATCACATGGCAATGCGACACTCTCGCTGGCGAAGCCTCCCTGCTCTACTCCTTGCGCGACAGCGGCGATACTGCGACCATAACGACACAGCCCCACATCTACCACTCGCAAGGCGGTGCATCGGCATTCTACCGCGCCGACCTCCACACCCCGCAACCCGGCATCTACGACTACCGCATCTGTATGAAAGCCGACTCTTCGCAATGGTTGCACTTCACCCTGCACGACACCACATCCGACACCACTGCACAATTCATATACCTCGGCGACATACAAGACACCATCAACGGCATTACAAATAATATCGTAACCGATATTGTGCAACATTACCCTGCAACCGACTTTTTCATCCTCGGCGGCGACTTCATACACCGCCCTTTGGAGACATATTGGGACGAAGCCTTTCGCGGTATCGCCCCTATTGCCACACAGTACCCGGTGGCGGCCGTTTCCGGCAACCATGAATATCTGAAAGGTTTGAATGCCTCGATAGAACCCCGTTTTATCCTACATTTCCCTTACTTTCCCTCATCTTATCTCGATAACGGAGCATGCGCCACACTCACCTACGGCGACATACAAATCTTCCTTCTCGACAGCAACGCAGGCATCGTAAGCCTCTTCAAACAAAGCCGTTGGCTCGACAAAGCCCTACGAAACTCATCGGCTCGCTGGAAGATTGCGGTACTGCATCACTCGCCCTACTCCATACGCAGCCCCTACAACAACCTCGATATAAAGTTTCTATTCGACCCCTTGTTCAAGAAACACAAGGTCGATTTCGTCCTTGCCGGGCACGAACATGGTTACGCCCGACGTACTACACGCGACCTCGACAATCATAAGCAGACACCCATATATACCGTCAGTCACTGCTCCCCCAAGCAATACCCGCTCTACATCAATAATCGTACCGACCGCTATGGTACGGGAAACCGTTACTTTCAGCAATTTACCGCACACGGCGACACGATGCACATGCGCACTTTCACTACCGACTTTGCTCTCTACGACGATATTATTCTGATAAAATCGCCCGATAAAACCCTGCTCATCGACCAAACCGATACCATTCCCGAGCGATTGGAATTACCGGACGAGGTAGCACAGAGATTAAAACCGGGACAAATACACGAATATAACAAAAGCCTCGAAGAACGAGCTCAACGCCACCTACCTATCTGAAACGACCTGTAATATAACAAAATAAACATTCATACCAGCTTTCTTACTCTGTACTCATCACAAAACGACTGTATGTCACAATAGAACGAGTTATCATCCCGGTTTTTGCCATAAAACCGGGATGATAATTTATTATGGCCGAAACAGGCAATTACAGAATATAAGAGACAGCTCAATTCAGCCCGATTGTAAGACTTCGTTTCCCTTTACCCGCCTTATACCATATTCATAATATCATAACCGGTGGTCGAACCACACGAATCGCAACCTTGTGCAAATACTATCCTCGGCACAAAACAAATGAAAAAAGGAAAGAGGTATGCTCCCCTATCGGAGCACACCTCCTTTTAATAAATTCGTCTCCTGTTATAGGAAAAACATTTATCTGATAGCGACTTTGGTAGTCTTACCATCAACAGTAACAAGGTATATACCACGATTGAGGTTTGTATCGATAGTAGTACGTACATTGTTGCCTACCGATGTGGCGAGTACGGTGCGGCCTGCAATATCTGTTACGGTTACACGGCTACCGGCAGCAGCATTGACGATATTGAGTTCCTTACCATTGGTATAAACGATGCTGCTGTTGTCCAATTTGTTTGCAGCTACACCAGTGGTTTCGCATTGCAACAGCGGGCTGACAAGAGCCGATGTATAGAGACCTTCGAAGATTTCAGGAGCTGCATACCATCCGGTAGGAATACCCAGCGAAGCATCCTCTATGTTGAAATACATCGTATTGCAGTTATTTCCACGTTCGAGAGCATTGTAAAGAGCCAAATAATAGCTTGAAGACGGCGTAGCATCGGGCATTCTCAATGTTACGAAGAAGCTGCCTTCAACGTTCACAGGAGTATCAAATGTTATTATCAGTGAAGTATAGCCCGTAAACAGATCACCTATTGTTATGGTTTGACCGCCCAACACCTCACCGGGAAGACCCTCTGCATCGGGGGCGCAAATGTTTACGACCACTTCGTCACTCAGATCTGTGGTGGTGGCATTATAACCGACAGCTACCATCATTATACCGGAGACGGTACTATTGAAAGTCTCGGGCAACTCGAAATATTCGGCAAATTCCTGATTGATTGCAGACATACCGCAAAGGAACGAGTATTGATTGCCCGATGTATTATAGTATGTAGGCTTATCCTCAGGTTGGAAATTGCACACATAGTCGGCAGCTACTTGTGAACTATACAAATTCTTCACATCGTAATTTCTTTCCAAACCAACCTCACCATCGCTATTACGCAAGAACAGATATACATCCGTATTGATGCTGTCTTCTGCGAAATCGTATGCAACAACAGGTGAATCTGAGGTAGACGAGCTTATCGAAGCGCCCTCACCGAACATCCACTCAACAGTCTCTACATTTTTCCCTACATAGCGGTATGTCATAGGAACAGAAGATGCGCTATACAACATGGGAGTAGGAGCGGTTCCTTGGTCATCTATAGCAAACAAGTTCCATACCGACCACAAGCCGCCCTCGGAATACATGGTACCACTGGGATATACGGGAATTTTTTCATCGTCTACTTGGAAAAGGTCGAAAGCTACGGCATTCACATCGGCAACCGATGTACAATGGTTGATAGCAAAATAATATGTACCTGTTGTAGAAGGAGTAAACTCATCTATACAAAGTGTCCAGTCGTCATATGCCACTGCATTCGCCCCCGTACGGTCTATCACCGTAGTGGTTTGCGAGGCCTCATTGGCAGCAGTTCCCACAGTTACTTTCCACTCATCCAATGTGTTTGAAAAACCTGAGGCATACGCATAGACACCCACACTATAAGTTTGACCGGCTGTCAACTCAACGCCTTCGCTGAAAGCCCATGCATTACGTGCAGCTCTACTATCAAATCCCGATATAAGATAATAGTTACCCGAAACAGGGTCTATACCCTGCAAACCGCCTACCTGCATAGGGAACTCTACGGTAGTAGAGTTATCTACAATTGTCCATGTTTGGTCATCCTCAAAATCATAGCTGTAAACCAGCGATGCAGCAGCCGCAGGCGCTTTTTGCGGTGCACGTAAGCTCATTTGTGAAGGAGTTGCTACTTGCATACGACCATCGGCACGTTTCAACGTTACTTGATTCACCGTTGCATCGGCTTTCAACTCACCCTTCAATACAGGCACTGCTGCCATCGCATTCGTTGCCAAGGCAACGGCTGCAAGACCTAAAAGTAAATTTTTCATCATAATCGATTGTTTTTATTGGGTTAATAACTCTTTTGCATCTCACGTTTCGTATTACTATTAATTTACAAATCCGATAGCAATATGTGATGTTATTACAATGTAAGACACAAATGCAAATGTAGGTTTATTTTTGATACGGACAAATGGTTTGACAAAATTTTTATCGCGTCATTATTTTTTTGTCACAGGGCAGGACAAAACATAAATTTTTGCCGATAAACAAAATGCAACAGATCATAGACATATTGTGCAAAAAGAACAATGCTCTGCGGCAACACATTCTCTACCCCCCGAATAAGGGATACCATATTCTTTTCGAAAAAAACCGACGGACAGTTTATTGTCCGTCGGTCATACAAAAAACTCTTTTCTATTTCTACACACGTACGCTACGGGAGCGTAATGCCGAACGGCGAAGCCGGCAATCCGGCAGCGTTATAAAGATTGGCATCATCGGGATTATCGCCCCACGCATAACGCACCTTACAGGGATTGTCTATACCGCGACACGATAAGACAACACGATTCTTACCCTCGATACGGGCTTGTACCCAATGATATATATTGTCGCTCCCCGCTACGGCAAAAGCGCAAAGGTAACCATATTTGTCGTGTACCGTAAGCCCGCCGGCCACTTCGTCGAAAGTGAGGACGAGGTTGTCACCTTGCCGTTCTACGGCAATACATACGGGCCCCGATGCTTGCAACGTATCAAATCCGTAATCGTTGCGCAAGGCCAGACGGGACAAACGGTGCCCTACATCTTGTTTATTACGGGGGTGTATGTCGTTGGCCTCGCCTATATCTATGATAACAGCCTGCCCGGTATGGGGCAATGCAAGAGTTGCCGACTGAGCATTGCGCAACTCTGCCCAAGAACTCTCGGATGGAACAGTGTCGGGCTGCATATAGTTGGCCAACTGCACCCAATAGAAGGGGAAATCGGCGCCCCAACGAGCCCGCCAATCGTTGATAAGAGCCGGGAAAAGGTCGTAATACTCCGACGCCCGCGAGGCGTTGTTTTCACCCTGATACCATATAACACCTTTCATAGGCAGCCCTATAAAAGGATGAAGCATAGCATTGAAAAGCTGCGAGGGGAATGTATTGGGACCGTAATCGACATATCCGTATGCTTCGTTCGATATGGCAATCTTGTATTTCCACTCGCCGGCAAGGGGTATCTGCTTATCGCCTACGGCAAGAAATACGGCTCTATCCGTGCCATATATGCCGCCGCCGGCCTGCGTGTCGGTTATCTTCACAACAATTTCGTTATCGGCTGCCAAAAGGCCTTCGGGAACAGGATAGACGCGTTTGACGTCATACCCTACCGTCTCACCCACCTCTTTGCCATTGACCCATGTCTTGTCATTATCGTCGATGCAGGCAAGGTTGAGTATGGCAGCCTTTCCCCTGCACTCTTCGGGAAGAGTAAAGCGGAAAGAGAACCATACCACGCCGTCTATCTCGGCAAGTTGTTCATTGCTCCACAAGCCCGGCACATGGTGTGTGCCCCAGTCGGAACGGTCGGTTGCGGGGTCATACCAACGTTGCGGCTCGCCGGGCTCTTCGGTAAGAGCGTCTTGGAACTCTTTGCGTTTGGCTGTGGTACGAGCAATGTAGGTTTCAAAATCGGGAGTACGCATCCGCTGCAACTGTTTGGCATACTTGGGGAAACCATCGAGTGCCTCCATGCTCATCCACGACTCTATATCGGTGCCGCCCCACGAGGTATTGATAAATCCGACAGGAACATCGAGACGCAGATAGAGGTCGCGGGCAAAGAAATAACCCACAGCCGAGAAATCGGCCACCGTTGCAGGCGAGCATACCTGCCATTCACCGGCGAGGTCGTCTTGCGGTTTGTTATTCATGGCCTGCGCCACGTTGAAAGAACGTATGCGAGGATAATCGGCCTGAGCTATTTCGGCATCGGCATCGGCGGCAGAGCGCACGCGGAACTCCATATTCGACTGTCCGCTGCATATCCATACCTCGCCAAAGAGAATATCGTCGAAACTGAGCACTTCTTTGCCGGCCGTAACTTGCAAGGTGTAAGGTCCTCCGGCAGCAAAAGCGGGAAGCGATATTTGCCAACGTCCGTCTTTCCCGGTTTTGGTGGTTGCCTTGCGGTCGCCTAAGAGTGCCGTCACACGTTTACCGGGGTCGGCCGTACCGCGAAGCACCACAGGCACGTCGCGTTGCAGCACCATGTGATTGCCATAGTAGGCGGGCATACGCAATGTTGCCACAGCCGTAAGAGCGCAAAAAAGCGCAAAGAGAGAGAGAAGCGACTTTTTCATAATCGGGAAATATTATTGCTGATTGATAAACTCTTTGGGGAGCAATATCTGTCTCATCGTAGAGGCAAATATCGCTGCCATACGTTGTTGTATATAAGACTCCTCGCCATGCTGCGGATGCCACCCGAAGGTCTTTCCGTGTACTACTTGCGAGTCGCCGGTGAAGATGCGGCTATATTGCCCGCCGGTGACGGGGTGTTTCTGATTTTGAGAGAAACCTATCAACTTATCGAATTCTACGACAGGCAGCCCCCATTTTTCGGCCAGCTTGCGCACCGTCGTATTGAAAAGCGGACGGCCATCGTTCCAGTGCGTGCACAATACAATAATGGCAGGCTTCCCGTAGGGCGACCCGTAGTAACGCGACTCGGGATTGAAACGGAGATTATAGCACTCTGTGATATAGCGTTTTATTACATAATCGTAACATGCCGCATAGTCCGAATTATCGAAAGGCAAGCGATAGTCGGCATAGTTTTCTTTGAGACTGTCAGAGTAGAAAACATCTTTTTCATGCACTTGCATGATGACAAAAACATCTATCTGCTCAAACTCCTCGGGCGTGTACAACGTGCCGTCGGCCATACGATTGGCCGTATTGGCAATAGACTCGCCGCCGATGGCGCGATTGATGGCATTGGCACCCAACGCACGACATCCCATCTCGAACCACGTGTTGGACGGCTCGGCAAAAGAGGCTCCGGAGAGAAGAATAGTATATGCCTCTTGTGCCTTGACCGGCGAGGCAAACAGCAATGCGCCGCACAAAACGGCGACAAAAGACGAAAAGTATTTCATAATTTCGGATATAAATTAAGGTTATCTACTTTTATATACGTTGCATACGCGGTAATATTGCATGGGGCTGCGCCAAATCGATTTTTTTGCCACAGCCCCGTGAGGTGCGTGAATGAGCAACCGCAAGATTGCCTTTTACTTACGGAATGACATCATCCAATCCCACCCTACGTTCCACTGCTCGGGATAGTTGTAGTGGCCGGTTTCTTCCACTACGACAAGTTTCTTTTCCGACGGAACGGCATTGTAGGTAGCATAGGTAGTGGTAGGCGGACACGTCGTATCGTTGAACCCGAAACTCATATAACAGGGCACTTTGAGTAAGCGGGCGAAATTGGCCACATCGTAATAGGCTGCCGTTGATACTTTGGCTGCGAGAGCCGCATCGTCCTTGCGGTCGCGGAAATAATGCGGCCATCCGCCGGCACGTCCGTGCAGATAAGCAGTCATATCGCACAGCGCAGGGTATAACGCCATGATAGCCTTCACTTTGGGATTGAGCGCAGCCGTCACAATAGAAAGCGCGCCGCCCTGACTGCCTCCTGCCACAAACATATTTTCACCGTCATACTGCGGCAAAGAGGTCAGGTAATCTACCGCACGCACACACGAGAGATAGACGCGGCGATAATAGTAATCGTAGCGGGAATCAATATTGGCAGAAGGATAGTTATTGAGCGCACCCCATGCCAAAGCATCGTAAACGGCCTGCGACTGATTGACGGGAATACCATGAATACCTATTTCGAGCGTAATGTAACCATTGGAAGCGGTATTGACATCGCCCATAAACTTATGGACACCGGCACCGGGTACTTTCAGTATGGCCGGATAGCGACCGGGCGCTTTGGGAAGACACAATATACCGTAAACCCTGACACCATTGCGAAACGCTCCCAGCGAGAGGTGGTACACATCCACCCGGTCGGTACAGGATTCGGGTATCAGTTCCAATCGGGGCGATATAGGTACCTGTTGGGCTTCCGTAAGCTGGTTTGCCCAAAAATCTTGGAAATCGGCAGGCATCTCCACCAACGGTTGCAGCGCCTGCGCATCGAAAGCCACGGTACACAAGCCCTCATACCTCGTCCCATCGTGCACAGCCACCACTTTGCAGCGCAAGAAACCGGGTTGCCGCATGGTTCCGCCGCGTACTACGGCTTCGCCGTTTTTGAGCGTCAACTCGCCACGCGCATGTGCCGGCATCATATCTTCCATTACTTCATACTCTACCGACGAGCACTCCGTGGGTACGCCCGACATAGTGACACGGACATCGAAATCGACCTTATCACCCACTTTATGATAGAACGAACCGTCGCGCGGTGCCACACTCACTTGCACCATCGTGCGTGCCGGCTGTGCCGCTACCGGGAGCATTGCTCCCATCGCCAGCAGAAAAGATATAACAATATGTGAAAAGCGATTCATAAAATTACCATTTGAATATATGTTTACCTTGATAGAGAACTTTCTCGCCATCGACAGGGTGACGGAACAACACCTTCATACCGGTCGGCACCATGAGGGTATATTCCACCTCGTCGCCCGTGCGACTCCATTGCACGTCGAGCATACCCAGCGGCGAGTTGTAGGCCACTTGCAAGGAGTCTAACCCTTGGGGACAATACGGTTCGACATGTGTGGTACGGAAACCGGGGTCGGCAGCATCGGGTGTGATACCGGCCAAGGACTTCCAAAGCCATGCGGCCACCTCGCCAAACATAATGTGGTTGAGCGAGTTGTCTATAATGACATCGGTACGCCAATTTTCGTGGAACGTGGTAGCGCCCTGCCGTATCCAATATCCCCACGACGGGTAGGTATCTTGCAGCACAAGACGGTATGCGGTATCGATATAACCGTTCTGCGACAATGCGCCGAGGAGTGCTTTACAACCATGCAACCCCACATCTATGTGCATTGAGTCGGCAACCACACGATTGTTGAGATTGGCCGCCACGGCATCGCGGTACTCATCGGGCACAACGTTCCAATAGAGCGGCATTGCCAGCTCGGTCTGCGAACCGGAAGCATATATCGCCGTTGTCGTATCGAGATAAGTCGTATTGATGGCATCGCGAATATCGGCAGCAAGGCGTGCATACCTTTCGCTATCGTCGTTATGACCGAGCACCGCTGCCACGCGCGACATGATATCGGCATCGACATAGTAGTAGATAGATGTGGTAAGCCGCACGTCGCTTTGCGTTTTCACCGGAATCCAGTCGCCCAAACCCCAATCGGTGAGGTTACCCTCGGCAATAGAGGTGATATAATCGACATAACGTTTCATGGGTTCGTACATCTTGCGCAACACGCCGTCATCGCCATAGTAGAGGTAGAGGTTCCACGGAACGATAACCACGGCACTCGTCCAATCTACGCCGTTAGCCCAATCGTAACCCCACACTGCCGTGGGTACGATGCAAGGCAATACGCCATCGGGACGCTGCTCATCGGCAAAATCGTCCATCCATTTCTCATAAACGGTAATAGCGTCGAAGTTATACAATCCCAAGTCCGATGCGATATGCCCGTCGCCCGTCCATCCGTTCTTTTCACGCTGGGGGCAATCGGTGGGATAACCGAACAGATTGTCCAAATATGAGTTGTTGCCGGCCACCCACAAACGATTGAGATAATCGGACGAAGAGTGCCACCACCCCTTCACGGGGACATCAGAGTGCCACTCTATGGCCACGAGACTATTCTCATCGAGTTCGACGGGAGCCGAAGCCTCCACCTCGACATATTGGAAACCTTTGTAGTTGAATTTGGGTTCGAAGCATACCGTATCGTCGCCCAGCACTACGATATCGGTCTGGAACGGGTCTGAGTCGTCGACAGGTCGATAGTGATAGTCGATATTCTCGGTATTTACCCGGCCATTGTCGTAAAGCATCTCGCCGTGTTTGAGCCTCAAAACCGTACCCGGCCTGCCCTTGGCTACAAGGCGCGTCACACCGGCCATGTTGCGCGGGAACGTATAGACGTAGAGCGAATCGTTGATTTTACTGAATGCCGTCGCTTTGTGTTCCGCCACAGCCCGCACCGGGTGCAGTAGCTGCGACTTCACCAACGCTGTCGGACACGCTACGACGGTTGCAGACTGCCACTCGGACGTATCTGCTTCGAGGCGGGCATCATAGTGTTCGGCTGTGTATATGCTGTTGAAAACAACGGGGCTCGGAGCCGTAAGCCAAGTACCGTCGGTAACCACATCGCAACGCGTGCCGTCGGTATATTCCAGCACCAAACGTGCCGAAACCGACGGGCGATTGCGCCATGGTGCGCGGTCGAAAAACCAGACCGCAGTAGATTGGTGATTATACCAACCGTTCCCTAATTGTATACGTAATTCATTATCACCGGGCGCAAGCATCGCCGTAACGTCGTGCGTAACGGAAAGGATGCGCTTATCGAAACGGGTAAACATAGGGTCGAGACGATGGTCGCCTACCCTTGTTCCGTTAATCTGCAACTCATGCAGCCCGGCCGAAGCAACCACCCAATAAGCCGCTTTCAAACCGGGTTCTACGACAATCTCTTTCTTGAAATATGACGAAGGTCGGTAAGCCGCATCCTTGCCATCGCTTATCCACGGGGCATCGACCTCAAACGCCGTCATAAAATGCGTTACGGCCGAGGCCTCTTTACCCGATACCACACGCCAATACCACATAGCGCCTTCGCCGCCGTCGGCAATAAAGAGCGAGTCGCAACGGCAGCGCACCGTAGCAGGCGGTAAAATACGGTAGAAGGCATCGCCGCTCAAAGCTGCCACCGCCGCACTGTCGGTCGAAAGATAGAGAGCTACAGAGTCGGCGGCATTATGCAACTTCCACGTGAGTCGCGGCTCGGCAACATCTACGCCGAGCGGGGTATCGAGATATTCGCATTGCAAGTCGTAAGGCGACACATCGCCCTGCCCGCCGCATGCCGCCAACAAAAGCGGCAACGACAAGCCGACGATACTGTATTTCAATTCTTTTATCATACTTTTTCTGCAATTCTGCGAGCCTGTAAATCGTTCGATATTTCGCTCATCTTCTTCTCATCGAGAGGATAACGGAATACAAAGAGCGCCGATATAAGCGTTGCGCAAGCCGGTAGGATACTCATCATGAGAAGAATACCGTTGAGGGCGGCTCCCGTCTGTACCGTATTGGCCTCGAAACCGAAATAGAAAAGCAGCCAACCGCTGAGCGAACCGCCTATCGTCCACCCCAACTTTTGCGACATGGACGATGAGGAGAAGATAAGCCCCGTAGCACGACGGCCTGTTTTCCACTCGGAGTAATCGGCTATATCGGCATACATCGACCACATGAGCGGCGACACGATACCGGCACAGAAACTGATGAGTACCTGCATGAGCAGGATGAGCGGAATCATATCTTTCGAAATAAAATAGAATATGATGCTCAGTACCGTAGCGCCGGCCATGGCCGAGAAGTAGGTCATCTTCTTGCCGATGCGACGCGTAAGAGCGGGTACGCACAAAATACCGACGATATTGAATGCCTGTCCCAACACCAAATAGATGGTAACCAACGTAAGCGAGGTAGAGAAGAACGAGAACGACCATCCGGCCGAGTCGGGTATATAATACTTGAAGTAATATATGGCCGCACCGTCACGTATAGAGTTGAACACAAGCGTCATCACGCTTGCCACCAACAGTATCCACCACGGTTTGTTGCGGGCAAGGTCTTTGAGGTCGTTTTTGAGAGCGCCGCGCTCCTCTTTGATAGGACGTATGCGCTCTTTGGTAAGCGCGAAGGTGAGGAAGAACATCACTACCGCCATGACGGCAAAAACCACAGCTGCCATCTGCCAGCCGAACTGCATGGAGGGAGTGCCCTCGGGCGTCAGACGCATATTGCTGAACAAACCCGTGAGAGGCTCTACCAAAGCCAACACAAGGATAGAACCGCCGAAGGCAAACGACATGCGGTAGGACGAGAACTCGGTACGGGTTTGCGGGTTGGCCGACATCACTCCCAACAACGAAGCATAAGGCACATTGATGAGCGAGTACACCATCATCATAATGGTATAGGTGATATAGGCATAGACGAGCTTGGCCGTCTCGCTGCCGCCGATGGTAGAGAAGGTAAGGATACCGCAAATACCAAACGGCACGGCAACCCACAGAAGATAGGGACGGAATTTACCCCAACGGCTCTCGGTACGGTCGCCCAGCACGCCGATAAAGGGGTCGAGGAATGTATCCCAAATACGGGTTACCAGAAACATCGTACCTACGGCGGCTGCCGACAAGCCTACGACATCGGTATAGAAAAAGAGCAGATACATGGTGAAGAGCTTCCAAAACATCGAGGAAGCTGCATCACCCAATCCATAACCTATCTTTTCACTTATTCTTACGTTTTCTTTTTCCATCATCAACCTTTCTGTGCAGCCAAATAGGCTTTGTTAGACTCTACCAAACGATATATATTCTTCACGGAACAAATAGAGCGCAATCCATCGGCCGGTGTGTTGAAACAATAGTCGAGCAGGAGATCGACCGTCGATTCGGCGACGTGCATGCGCGTGTCGCACGAAGCATAGTAGATATATACCTTGCCGTTATCTTCTATCCAGCCGTTGGTGAAAAGCACGTTCGACACATCGCCGACCCGCTCTTCGCCGATGGGAGCCATGAAATATCCGGCAGGCTCGGCTATCACCTTCGTAGGATCGTCCAACGAAGTTACATAAAGATAGAGTACATAACGCAAACCGGCAGCACAATAACGCACACCGTGTGCCAAATGCAGCCATCCGCGAGAAGTCTTGATGGGATGCGGACCTTCGCCGTTTTTCACCTCTTTGATGGTGTGATACTGACGGAAGTTAATGATTTTCTCGTCATCGACAACGGCATTGCACATATCGTCGACCAACGCAAAACCTATGCCACCGCCCTTACAAATATCGATAAATCCATCTTGCGGACGGGTGTAGAGAGCATATTTCCCATTGACAAACTCGGGGTGCAAAACCACATTGCGTTGCTGGCTGGCGGTTTTCAGGTCGGGCAAGCGCTCCCAATTCACGAGGTCTTTGGTACGGGCTATACCGGCCGAAGCTACGGCCGACGAGAGGTCGCCCGGTTTGGCAGCAGGGTCTTTGCGCTCGGCGCAGAAGATGGCATAAATCCAACCGTCCTCGTGCACCGTGATACGGGCATCATACATGTTCGTATCGGGGACATCGGTCTCGGGCATAAGTACGGGGAAGTCCCAAAAGCGGAAACCGTCGACAGGGCTGTCGCTCTCGGCTATGGCAAAGAACGATTTGCGGTCAACACCTTCGACCCGTGCCATAAGGTAATACTTGCCGTTGAGCTTCACAGCTCCCGAGTTCATCACGGCATTCACGCCGATGCGTTCTTCCATAAAGGGGTTGGTTTGCGGATTAAAGTCATAACGCCATATCAGAGGCGCATGAGCTGCCGTCAACACAGGATATTCATATCGGTTATAGATACCGTTTTCACTCTCCAATCGTACATTTTTACGTGTGATAAGAGCCTCATATTTCTGCTCTAATTCTGCTAATGTCTTATGTTCCATGATAAGCATTTATAGTTTTATATTCTTCACTTCTTTATCATTAATACCCAATCTTTATGTATATCGGCCGAGGGTATATTCACTTCAAAAAGGGTGCGATTGTCTGCACCGGCTTCGTAAACGACACCTGTCACCGGCGAGAACCATGCCAAGGTGTATGTTACTCCCTGCCAAGCATCGGGCAACGAAATGTTCCACGTCGTCCCCTCGGGGAAATAGCACAACACAAAAGCATCGTTGCCGAAAGCTACCGCCGCATCGCCTCCATAACCGCTGGCCGGCCTTATCACATCGGCCAAAGGCTTTGCCTCGACAAAGGGGAAAGTAAGCCACAGGCGGCGGAAGTGTGCCAATTGTGCTGCGCCGGGAGCATCGAGCGAGAGGTACCAATAACGGTTGGCATCGCATTTTGCCTCATATCCGGGGGAGTACATCTGCCATATATCGTTGCAGCCATACGTGTAGCCGCACGCTCCGCTCAGCATAGATTGATAGAGCGACTTGCGCACATCGTAATCGTCGAAGCGACGGTTGCGGGGATTGAAATCGTATGGGATATTCTCGTAACGGGGTTCTCCATCCATGACAGGTTTCGCCGGTCGGCGGTCGTAGTCGGGAAGAAGCAAGCGGCGATATATCTCGTATGAGTCTTGGCAATGTCCGCTTTGGAACATGTTGAAATCGAGCCACTCCTCGTCGTGAAACCAGAATGACGATGAATGCTCGCCATGCGGATGATACGTCATAAGGTGGTTGCCGTCACATTCCTTGATGCCCTCGGCCATGGCATTCCACACCGTCTTGTTATTACCGTCGCCGCCACGGTCGCCGCCGATAACCCAAATGATATTTGATTTTGCGGCATAATGCTTACCCAGCATCCGGCCATACGCACGAGCATTGCGGACATCGAACAAAACGGGACCCTTGCCCCACTGCTTATCGACCTTATCGCCCCATGTAGGCAGAAGGGCTATATACAATCCCTTACTTGCCGCAAGGTCAATCACCGAATCGATGTGTTGCAGATAACGGGGATGAATGCGGGTAACATCACCGTCCACCCACTGCGGGACACCTACCGAGGATACCGTATCGTCCAACTCGGTATAAATAACGGCTTGTATGACAGTAAAGCCTTTGAGCCGACGATTTTCGAAATAAGTTGCGGCTTCGTCGGTCGTAAGACGGGCAAAAAGCTCCCATGCCGTATCACCGAGATAGAGGAACGGGGTGCCGTCCTCGTGGCATAGATAACGCTGCGACTTGTCAACACACAACCGGCCATGGGCAAATGGCACTGCTCCGCCTTCCGTTGCATAAGCATGGAAGGCAGCCGCTATGGCTGTTACTATGGCAAATAGGAGGGAGCGATACATTATCGGGCGATTTTGGTTTCGGTATATTTTTCAAGAATGGCAACTTGCGGAAGCTCATCGCCGCCTTTATAAGTAGGAATAACCATCACAGCTTGGCTGTCCCACCATGAGCCGGATGCCCAATAGGTACCGTTGACGCCATGAAGGGACAAAAAGTCGAGGAAGTTATCGAGCGTAACCAACCAGCGGGGGTCGTTATCGGGCACACCATACTCGCCTACGAATCCACGCAAATCGTTCTCTTCGAGCCACGATACAAAAGGCGTTACCAATTCTACCCCTTTGGTAGGCGTGCCGCCCTCCTCCTCGTAACTATATTTGTACGTACCCGAGTTATCGGCATCGAAATAACAATGTGCCTCAAACACCAACTTGTCGGCGGGGTCGACAAGATATTTCAGCGTATCGCTCTCGGTACGCCATTTTGCGGCCGAACTCCAATTATTGCCACCCACGAAAATGGGCGTCACATTATCGACGGTGCGAATAGAGTCTATGGCTGCTTGCGCCATATCGAACCAATATATAGAGTCGGGAAGGTCGTGCGGCTCATTCATCAGGCCGTAACCGTATATGTTATCGAAATCTTTCAGCTCGGCAGCCATCTGCTTCCAGAAAGAGGCATAGTGAGCTATGGCGATACCCTCCTGCCCTATGACACGATGGTCGCCGTTGTGATAACGACGACAATAGTTGTGCAAGTCAGGAAGCACCATCATACCCAACGAGTCTGCCGCAGCGATGAAGGCTTTCATCTGCGCCAAGTCACCGGCATTCAGTTCGCCATCGAGTTCATACTGCAAACGCTCCCACTTGAAGGGCATACGCACCAACTGCAACCCTTTTTCGTGCCAATAACTGAGGTCGGCAGCCGTAGGATATCCGTAATCGGTATTGCAAACGCCGGGGAAACGAGAACCGAACTCGGCACAAGCGATATTGATACCAAAAGGTTGCAACGCACAAGTATAGGCATTTTGTGCAGCATCATCCGATGTCCCGTTTTTAGGAGCACACGCAGCCAAGGCTACGAGCGAGAGAGCAACGAGGTAGAATTTTGCGTTCATATTCTTCTGTTTTTATGTAATTTAGTGTTGTATATTCCATGCCGACACCGTAACAGGGGCATCGAGGTTTATGCTCACACGCACGGTCTCGCCGGCATCTATCCACAGGTAGTTGTCAGAGAGCAACAGCTGCGAGGCTTTACCCGGTACGCTCACCGTCACGCCAAACGCCGGTACATCGCCGGTATTGGTAATTACGATGTCGTTGCCTTCGCGACGATATTGCAAGGTCGTTTTCCGAGCCTGTAAGATGACACCGGGACGGGTTTCGTAATTGGCGAAATACCAATTACGCGCCAGCAGATTACCCTGCGCATCGCGTACATCGCTTTTGAAAAGGAGCAACAAAGCATGTGTATCGTCCGTCGTGAGGTGTATATCCGGCAGGCGCTGCACCTTACCCGTGGCAAGGCAGCTATATGCGGTATCTGCTACGGCTTCCATTTTCTCGTTATATACTGCCCAAGCAACCGTTACCGAGTCGCCGGCTAATGTTTCGTTGTCGTCGAGCAGGTAATGCGGCAAAGTCACATCCTGACAAGCCATATTGGTACGGTCGAAAAGGATTACCGATGCAACGGGAGCAAATGAGCGGCGGGCGAAGTAATGCAACGGCTTTATCGCCCCATAGTAATCGACGCACGACCATGAGAGCCCGGGATAGTTATCGTTCATCTTATAATAAAGCGCACCGGTCGTATGCGGCCACATCGTGCGGGCACGTTCGAGCGTGTGGCACACGCCCACCACCTGTGCCAACTGCGAGCCGAACACGATGTTGTGTAACGAATCGGTCGGCATAAAATAGCCGGCATACTGTTCCAAACGGTTTATTTCGTCGTTCGTGCCGAAAATGGGGGTGTGATGAGTGAAATTGCTTTCGGCAGCGGGTTTCCACACGAACTCCTCGCCATCGAGATAGCGCAACACCGACTCGCATACGGGCAGCGAAGGAATACCGAACTCGCCCCAGAATGGTGCCGTCATGTTGAGATTGTGATTCAAGTGATAATTATCCCACCAGCAATTATAGTTGTGAAGGCTGCCGCCCCACGCCTCACCGCGATGGAAGGGACGAGAACCGTCGAGTTCTATGGCGGCACGCCCCATCATATCTATCGCCTCACCAAACGGCTTGTCCGATTCGTTGCCCGCACCCCACATCACAAGCGACGGATGGTTGCGCAGACGCAACGTGTTGCGCGTCACTGTTTCGCGCAGCATCGCGGCAGGTTGCGTATTGTGACTGTTCCAAGCCGTAGGCCACTCTTGCATAACCATAATGCCGAGGCTGTCACAAAGATTGTAGAAAGTATCGGTCTCGGGCATCCCGCCGCCCCATGCACGCAGCATTTGTATATTTTGGAGCTTGGCTATGTGCAAGAAACGGGCATAACGTTCGCGCGAGCAATCGAGCAAAGCATCGGCCGTGCACCATCCCGTACCCTTGACAAAAAGCGGTTTGCCATTGATGACAAAAGTCCAATTATATTTGTCGGGAGCAGCCCCTTCGGGGAAGGGGCGCATCTCGATAGTACGCACACCGAAAGTAAGGCGCGTCGCACACACCTTACGGCCTTGCGACGAAAGTATTACAATAGCCTCATAAAGGGGCTGCCCGCCCATGCCGTTAGGCCACCAAAGAGCGGGTTGGTCTATTTTGAAATCGAAAGCAAGCTGTTTCGCACCGCCTTTGACAGTGTGACCGAAAACCTGAGTCTTGCCCTCGAAATGAAGAGGTTTCACAATAAGTGTCAACTCGGCCGCCGAGGCCTTGCCTTTCAAGTCGGCAACCAAGCGCATATCGCCATCGACCGAGCGAGTGGCAATAAAGGGATTTTCTATGCGTACAGCCGGACGCTCACGCAGAGCCACAGGCTGCCAAATGCCCAGCGACGGGATTTTGGCATAATGCCATCCATAGACGCAGTTAATGACGACAGAGTACTTCCACGCTTCGTTTGCCGTGGCAGGCCAGCCGCCAAGATAGGTTTGGGGAATGGAGTCGAGACGAACCACAAGAATGTTCTCACCTTTTTTAAGAGCCCGTTTCACATCGAAATCGGGACCGCCGAACATACCCTCGTGCTCGCCCAAGAGTTTACCGTTGAGCCACACTTTGCAACGATTAGCCACGCCCTCGAAAGTGAGCAGCGGGTCGTGCAAAGAACCGTCGTATGTAAAGGTTTTCTTATACCACCAACATTTGTATGAACACTTTTCGGCAATAGAGTCGTTGCGTCCCACCATCGGGTCGGGAATAATTCCTTGCTCGAAGAGTGCGCGATGCACCGTACCGGGAACATGGGCTGTCACAGCCTCGTCCCAAAGCGCATGGCCATCGCCGTCGTCGGGAGCCAAGCTCCATTCGCCCGACAATGAAAGGCTCTTTGCTGCCGGCATGACCGTAGTATCGGGCATGACAGTCGGCTGCATAAAGGCGGCGTCAGCTGCCAAAGGCGAAGTTACGGCTGCAAAAGCTGCGCGGTCGGCTTCGTCCATCGACATTTGGGCAGAAATACTCTCGGGTAACAGCATCGTGAGCATCCACAGAGCAACGGTCACATCCATCAAGCGTTTCATCGGGTGGTAAAAAATTTAAGCAGATTTTCCGGGAAAGGCCGCCCGGCATAACCAAGACGCCGGGCGGCGATAAAGATAAAAAAGCGAGTTTTACTGTTTAGCTACCAGATACTTCTCCAAAACAGACATTTGGGGACGGTCTTCGGTGTAGTTATTGGTAGGCTGCACGGCTAAAGGATAATCGCCCCAGCGAGGTCCGGCCGACCAATATGTACCGGGCACGCCATTCTCCGAGAGATAACGGAGCGCGTTGTCGAGTACATCAAGCCAGCGGCCATCATCGTCGGGCACACCATATTCGCCCACGAAACCGCGCAGGTTGTTTTGTTTCAACCACTCCACGAAGGGCGACAGACGGCCTACACCGGTATTGGCATTGGCATTCTCCTCTTCGTAAGAGAAAGCATAGTTACCCGAGGCATCTTTGTCGAAATAGACGTGAGCCTGGAATATAAGGTCGTTTGCCGGGTCGACAAGGTTTTTAAGGTTGCCGCTCTCGGTCACCCAGTTCTTTGCTGAGGAGAACTCATCACCACTGACGATGATAGGTGTCTCCATATCTATCTCACGGATAGTGTTGATACAAGCTTGTGCAATATTAAACCACGGTGTAGATTCCAACATATCGTTGGGCTCGTTCATGATGTCGTATCCCCACAAGTTGGGATAATTCATAAACTCGGGAACGAGACGACGCCATGCATCGCAGAACTCATCGACCGTACATTGTGCCGTACCGATGATGGCATACTGGTTATTCTCAGAGTCAACACCGTCACAATAGATGCAATAGCGACCGAAGTTGTGCATATCAAGCAATACCCACATGCCCACTTCTTGAGCTTCATCCATAAACTTCTTCATCTTGGCCAGCTCTACCTGATTGAGCTCACCACCCAACTCGGGTTGGATGCGTTCCCACCGGAAGGGGAAACGCACCAAATTAAACCCTTTGTTCTTGAAGTATTGCAAATCGGCTTTGCCGGGATAACCGTAATGAGTACCATCGACACCGGGATATATGCCGCCAAACTCGGCACCCGACATGTTCACGCCAAAATAGGGATTCTCTATTTTGCTGTTTGAGTTCGAACCGTTACCGCCGCCACCGGCTTCATCTTTGTTACAAGAAACGAACACGAGACCTGCCAACGCTACGGCAAAAGGCAATAATTTCTTAAACATGATTCTATTCATTATGACAAATTATCTTTTAACGAAACGGAAATTACAGAACGCTACATCGAAAGTCTGCTCTGACTCGGGCGAGAATACGATGGTAAAGGCAAAGCGAGTTGTCGGATCTACACCATTGGGGATAAGTTGGTTACCCTCGCGGTCGATAGTGTTACAAGGTATGCGCACCGTCATCCACGCTCCACGGGTATTCACGGGAATACCGTCGCCTGCAGGATACCATCCGAAGTTACCAAACATAATGCGCGCAGCCGAAGCAATAGGATAAGCCGTCGTATTGTTCATCTCGAATCGCATGTCGTAGTCGGCTGGGTTGGCAGCCACCTCGGCAGGTACATCTATATAACCTGCCCACATTACCATCCAGCCCCACGCGCCTACGGTACCTTGGAATCGGATATACTTCATGCCGTCGGCCAAAGGCAGCGGGTCGCCCTCTTCTTCGTTGATGATAGACTCATCCCACAAGAAGTTAGCAGGAGCATCGGGGAATTGGCTGGCATGAGTAAATGCACCGTAGCCGGGCCAATCGTTAAAGTCGAAGAGTTGCGAAACACCGGGATCGGCATATGTCATCACATACGGTTCGTCCATTTCACCACCCAAGATAGAGATTTGCGTACCGGATGTAACATTTTGCGGTATTTGCAACGTAAGTTCGGTACGGGTAGCTTCGAGGATGTTTACAGGAATCTGTCCGAAACGTACATCGGCAGCCTCGGCAGTAATACCGTAGAGATCAAAGTTATCGCCCGATATAACGGTCGTATCGCCGGGTTGGGCAAATTCGTTATACATACCCTCTATCGTCAGAGGAGGAATGGTTATTTCCAGAGGGGTCTCGGTAGAGCCATGCTCGGTAACGATATAGACCATATTGGTCACCTCACCGGGGAGCTGACGAGGTACGGGTGCCAAAAGGCACTCGTAACTCGAATATATCTCTTTGGGGTCAACCTCTACATCATTGAATTTCAAAGAGGTTACATCGCCAAGGTTCGAACCTTGGAAGCGTACTACCTGCTCGAATGCCGCAACGGTGATAGGCATTGTCGTGTCGGTGGCAAGGACAACGCGGTCAACCACGGGAGCCCCCGTAGAAGGACGGTTCTCTCGCGAGAGTATATCGTCGACCTCGACAATATCATTACAAGCCACCGTCATGAGAGTGAGGCAGGCAAAAGGTATGATATATGATAAAGTTTTCATTGTATGTTTCCTTTATTGTTTTGCGAATGATTAATTCCATCCGGGGTTGTTAGTCGTTATAGCTTCGTTGGTAAGGACTTCCATAGTAGGAATGGGGAACAAGAGGTGACGCTCTGAACGCGACTTCACATTGTTTGCCTCATCCATGCCGCCCAATGCGTTCATGGCTTGCAAATAGATACCCCAACGAATGAGGTCCCAGCGACGGTCACCTTCGAGAGCAAGCTCCATAGCGCGCTCTTCTATGATAGCCGAACGCAAAGAGGCTTTGTCGGTAAACTCTGCCATCTCTTTCGGCGTAGCGTTGCTGCGGTTTCTTACAGAATTGAGAGCATCTACCGATTGTGCCGTAGGTCCATAAAGCTCATTGGCGGCTTCGGCAAAGATAAGTACGATGTCGGCATAGCGCAAGAAAGGATAGTTGGCATCGGTACGGTCGATGGTCTGGTCTGAAATCTGTTGCGAATACTTGGTAGTAAAGGCGAAGAACTGCTCCGAACCATTCTGATCACAACGCCATCCGGCCGTTACCTCGGGATTATCGAAAGGAGGTTCACGGTTTTCAACCATACGTTGCCATTTACCGAAGTCAGGATAGTACGAACCACCACCCCACGACGAGTCGGAACCTTCGCGTATCCAGCAGTGCATCACGCCTTGGTCTACACGATAGTCTTTCTCTTCAAAGAGCAAATACCAGTGTTTGCGCATACCCACCGTCAACGAGTTGTCTATGTGACCTTGGTCGTTGAGCTTACCGCAATAGTGATAGCTGAACAACGTACCGAAGGTATTATCGCCCGAGATAGTCTGCAAGCTGAAAAGGAACTCGCTGCTCGTCTTGCCTTGCGGCGACCACAACGTAGAGTAAGGCACCAATTCGTGCGAACCATACATACCTTTCATTACCGAGTCGGCAAGGTTGTAGGCACGTTGGTAGCAAGCCTGCGAATCGAAACCTTCGTAACCAGCCACCTGATCTTTTGTCATTTCGGTGGGAACGGGGTCGGTATAAACCTTGGTCTGTACACCATCGATGGGTTGGATAACATAAGGAACACCTGTCTTAACAGTGATTTTCTCGCCGGCGGGCATCGAAGCCGAACCCATAGTGGCATATACCTTGGCAAGGAGACCGGCTGCCGAAGCTGCGCTTACGCGACCGAGCTTGTAGTTACCGTCGGTATTCTTGTAAATCATATTCTTGGCCTGGTCAAGCAGAGGAATGATGTGTTGCTCATAAACCTCCTTGATGGCCACACGGGGGTTGCTTGTATACTTGCCCGACTCATCGACACTTACCGAATAAACCGGAATGTCACCGTAGGCACGGGTAAGCATGAAGTAGGCCCATGCTTTCAGGAAATAGCACTCGCCGAGGCAATTATTACGGTGAGCCTCGGTTACATTCTGCATGTCGCTGATTTGGGCAATGGCTTGGTTAGCTTTGTTGATAAGCGAGTACATACCCGTCCACAAAGCGTCCGATTGGTTGCTTCCGCCTTGGAAGTTACCGCTACCGAACTCCGAGAATTGCCATACGGCACCACCTATGTAGTCGCAGTCGTAGTCGAGAGGACGGGGGAAGTTGCCATAGACAAACATACCGGTATGGAGCACATTATACACGCCCATCGTCCACATGTCTGCTCCGTTGTCCGAGTCTTCTATTTGGTCGGGCGAGATAAAGTCGAAAGGTTGTTCTTCGAGCATATCGTCACACGCAGTGAACATCGAAGAGAAAGGCAAGCAGAGGCTCAATGCCAACGCCGCACATATATATTTAGATTTTTTCATTGCAATAGTAGTATTACAGTGTTAATTTAAAGCCGATAGAATAAGTACGACAGTTGGGGTATGCGAAGATATCTACACCACGGCGAGAAGCATCTGTACCGAAAGAGCTGACATCGGGATCGAACCAGCTGTAGTTAGTAATAGTAAATACGTTTGTAACCGTAGCATAAAGCTGTATGTCGGTGATACCTTTGCATACCGAACCGAAGTTGTATGCCAAGTTGATAGTTTTCAAACGGAAGTACGAGCCATCCTCTACATAACGGTCTGAGAGCTTCATATCGCGGGTCATGGCAGTGGTGATACGCGGCCACTTCGCATTCTCGGTATTATCGGGCGTCCAGCGTGTGTCATAAGCATCCCGCGTCACGTTACCGATAGAGCTCATACCTATCATCGTGAGGTTACCATTGAATATGTCATTACCTTGGCTGCCTTGGAAGAACAAGCCCAAAGTAAGATTTTTCCAGCGGCCGTTGAGGTTGATACCATAGATAAAGTCGGGGTTGGTATCGCCAATCACAACGCGGTCGTCGGTCGTGATGGCACCATCGCCGTTGACATCGACATACTTGATTTCACCAATCATGCGTTGAGCCTCGTCGTCCGATACATAAGCATAGATGGGGTCGGCGCGCACCTCGGCGATATTATCATAGAAGCCATCCTCTACGTAACCGAAGATAGTACCGATAGGCAATCCGTTGCGTTGCAAGAATACCTCATTGGCGCCATACCACAGCTGACTTGCATATTGGTCGGCTTCGAGGCCACCGATACGGTTCTGGTTGAACGAGATGTTACCGTCGATAGTCAAGCCCCAATCTTTGGTCTCTATGGCCACCACGTTGGCTTGGAACTCGAAACCTTGGTTAGTTACGTTACCGAAGTTAGTCCACATCGTCGAGTAACCCGTCGAGGTAGGTATAGAAACGTTTTGCAACAAATCTTTGGTCTTCTTCCAATAGTAGTTGGCCGAGAAGTTGAGGCGGTTGCGCAAGAAACCGAAGTCGAGACCCACGTTGAATTGGTCGGTAGTCTCCCACTTCAAACCTTTGTTGAGCGGGCCTTTATAAACCTGTCCGCTGAAACCGCTCGTGAGCGTACCGTTGAGAGGATAGTTGGCAGTACCGAGCGACTCCATCGTCTGATAGCTCGATATGGCTTGGTTACCCGTCTGACCGTAGCTCAAACGGAGTTTGAGGTTGCTGAACACATCGAGTTTCTTGATAAATTCCTCTTCGCCGAGCGACCATGCAAATGCACCCGAAGCGAAGTTGGCAAACTTGTTACCCGGAGCGAAACGGCTCGAACCATCACGACGATAAGAAGCCGTAAAGATGTAACGGTCTTTCAACGTATAGTTGGCACGCGCCAAGAGAGAAATCAGGTTGGCACGACCGCGGCTGCTCGTCGGACGGTCTACCGTCAGAGCTTGGCTCATGTCGTAGTCTTGCGTAAGGTCTGTGGGGAAGTTCTGTGCCGTGATAGACTTGCCGCCCCAGTCCGATTGCTCGTATGTGAAACCGACAACGGCATTAACATGATGTATATCGTTGAATACCTTATTGAAGGTGAGCAACGACTCGGTAGTAATATTCTGCCAGAAACTGTCGCTGCGACCGGCACGACCGTTAGCGCTGCGACCTTCGCCCGTCTCACGGTTGTAGTAGCTCGAACGGTCTTGGTTCGTGTAACTGATACCGAGGTTTTGACGGAAAGTCAACCAGTCGGTAATCTTAAATTCCAAATAAGACGACGTAAATACGTTGAGCGACGATAATTGGTCTTTTGCCGTGTTCACATAAGTACGCGGGTTGGCAGAGAGCCACGAATACTCGTCGTCCTCCGAATTGTCTCCGTAATATACCGTAGGCAGATATACCATGGCCGAACGGATGATAGAATAGTCGTAGTCGTTGGCCTTGGCAAAATCGGTAGTCGATTTGGTAAAGTTGATATTCAAGCCGGCACTCAACCACGAAGTGATGTTGCTATTGATATTGGTACGGAACGTAAAGCGTTCGTAACCCGAGTTCTTGATGATACCATCTTGTTTCGAGTAGTTACCCGAGAAAGCATAGTTGAGACGGTCGGTACCACCCGATACACTCAGGTTATACTCTTGCGTCATACCGGTCTGCATCACTTGGTCCATCCAATCTGTTCCCTCTATCCACTCACGGTTGCCATATTCGTCGATACGCCAGCCGGGGTTGAGGAAGTCTTCGGGAGAAGGAGCATAGTCGCCCGACTCGGGAATAAGGTTTCCGCTTGCATCGTATTGGTAGTTCCACTCACCATCGTATGGCAATTCCGTCCAAAGGAGACCATCATAAAGACCGCCATTGATCGTACCTTCGTTCATAAACTGAGCATAGGTATAAGCATCGAGCATCTCTATCTTCTTGGAAACTTGCGAGATACCGAAGTTGGCCGATAACTCTACTCTTGCCTTTCCGGCTTTACCTTTCTTAGTTGTGATGATAACGACACCATTGGCACCACGAGAACCGTAGATAGCCGTAGCCGAAGCATCCTTCAAAATATCAATCGACTCGATATCATTGGGGTTGATAAGCGAAAGGGGGTCGGCAGCCGTGGTATTTCCCTCGTTCACATCGCTGGTAGGCATGCTACCTGTTTCAAAAGGTATTCCATCTACGATATAGAGAGGTTGGGAGTTGGTCGAGAAAGAGTTGGCACCACGAATGGTGATACTCGCACCCGAACCGGGGGCACCGTCGTTACGGTTTACCTGCACACCGGCCAAACGGCCTTGCAATGCCTGAGTCAGAGAGGTGGGCGACCCTTGCATGATGTCATCGCTCTGCAATGATGCCACAGCACCCGAAAGGTCTTTACGACGCATAGAACCATAACCGATTACTACGACTTCATCCATCACCGTACTCATCTCGGCAAGGTCTACGTCGATTTTAGTCCGCTTACCCACCGTTATCGTTTGCGGTTCGTAACCGATAAACGAGAAGGTAAGGCTTGCCTTGTTGTCGGTAACCGAAATGGTGTAATTACCATCCATGTCGGTCATGACGCCATTACTCTTGTTCCCTTGCTCTATGACATTGACGCCGGGCAAGGCTTCACCATTAGAGTCACGCACCACGCCGGTGACTCTCACTTGCGCCCAAGCAGAACAGAAAAAGCATAGCATCGCTACCGAGAGCATAGCGACACGGAAATGCCTTTTCGCCGGATGTTCAGCATGGGGAGTTAACAAATTATTATTCTCCATTGTTATTAAATTAGATTGAACTGTTTTTTCGCAATCAAGTGTGTTTATAGATACCTAAAAGGTTATTTCTTGTCGGGATAGACATAAGCATTGTATTTGCGCACATATTCGCGCACCAATCGGCCGTAGGGTTTGATGAGCGACTCGTCCCAACCTCCGTTCTTGTCGGCACGAGGCAAAATCATCGAGCAAGTCTCATTCTTGTCCGAGATAGACCAATTGACCCAACTGATTTGCAACCGCTCCATCAGGTCTATCCATTTTTGCCACTCGGGCACATTCAACGGGCCGTCGCCCGATGCTTCCATTCCGGCACACTCCGAAACGAAGATAGGAATGCCGGCATTCCACGCCGCCTCCACCCTGTCGCGAAGCTCTTGCCCGTGGGTCGCAGCATAGAAATGAAAAGTGTACATGATATTGTCGAAACCCTGCAACGGATCGGCAGCAACCAAATGCAAGTCTTGGTCCCAATGAGGACTTCCCACAAGGATAATGTTATCGGGGTCGTACTTGCGTATTTCGGTAATAATCTCGGTAGCATACTCTTTCACACTCTCCCATGTATCTTCCATCGGCTCGTTATATATCTCGTATATAACATGAGGATACTTGCCGTACTTCTGAGCCATCATAGAGAAGAACGCCTTGGCCTCTTCTTTCTGAGGATAATAGGTGTGCCAGTCTATGATGACATAGACATTGTTCTTGATAGCCGCCTTGACAACGGTGTTGATACATTGAAGCGCAAAATCGGGATTTTCGATGTAATTGTCTTCTATAACCGTACCCATGGCAGCACGCAAGACCGTACACTTCCAATCGTTTTTAAGCCATTTGACCGTGTTTTTGTTGTAGAAACGAGGCCACAGATTATGCCACCCGTAACTTACGCCACGCAATACCACAGGGGCACCTTGTTCACTGCATAACTGATTGCCTTTTACTTGCAACTGACCCCACATCTTCACAGGGTCGGCAGCAAAAGAAGTAAACATACCGACATGCAAAATGAGACAGAAAAGGAATAGTTTTTTCATTTTTCAAGTTATTAGAATTAGCAATTCTTTAACCGTACAAAATTATGTATGCTACAAACGATAAAAAAGTACTTTATTATCATATACTAATACTTTCCTCTTATTAGCATTATCATGAAAAATAATATCACAACTAAGTTACAACGCAAATAATCGGCACAGAATTATAAATCACAATGACGATTATTTTACAATATGTAAGATTTCGATGAATGTATACTATCTTACAAGAAAGTGTCGCGACCACTTTTTTGAGCAGTCGCGACACACAAAGACAAACAAACAACTTATTTTACGCAAAAATTCACATACCGCGTTATCGTATAACTACTTTATGGCCTGCCACTACGTACAAACCGCGTTGCAAGTCATCGAAAGTATTGTTACCCTCTTTGACGACAAGTTGCTTTACGCAGCGTCCGTCGATACCATAAACGGCCAACGTACATGCCTTATCGGAACGTACATACAGAGTATGACCTGCTGCATAAACAGAGAATGTCTCGGCTGTCATAAGCTCCTCCGATGTGGGGACACTGTCGTGAACGATAAGGTACGAATCGGCTCCATTGGGTATTACGGCATATCCGCGGAAAGAAGAGAGAGGCTCCGTTGCCGGACGGAAATATTGATACTCGCCTTCGGTTTGCAAGGTATAACCGCTCACCGTCTCGCCATTGAGATAGTTAGTCGCCCAATAGAAGTCATTGAGCGGTTGCGTGGCCGAAGCTGCAACGACAGCTTGTGCTCCGACAAAAGTATGTTCGCCGGCATCCTCATAGCGAATGAGGTGTACTCCATCGGCATCGATGGTCTCGCGAGAATCGAAAGTCATCGTTTTTCCAGTTTCATCCATTTCCGAGAACGACTCTATCCAAGCGCCGTCGTTACCGGCAGCAAAAGGCAATGCGAGAGTAGTCCATCCGGCCTCGAAGTAGCGGGTAAACGAAGCAGATGTTGCCGTAAACTCGCGGTCGTTATAGAAATCAAAACCGTCGCTCAGTACGAGACTTGCCACCGTGGCCGTTCCGTCAGAAGCTACCTTAACCACATTGTCGCCCTCTACTTCGGCCTCGGCATTGACATAGGTAAGGCAGTTGGGATTACCCGTCGATATGAGCGAAGCATACTCCGTAACCCCCGTAAGGTCTATGGTAGTAATTGAGGTGTTAGAGGCAAGCGCATCGGCAAAAAGGTCGGCATCGGGAGTAGAACCCGTCATAACGATATGCTGTGCCGTAGCAAGAGTTTGTAAACCCTCACGGCCGGGAGTCAAAGGCGTGCCATCGATCGAAACTTCTGCCAAAGGAACGATATTGGCCATACCGCCCCACACGGCATCTTCTTTATAAGTGTCGAGTGCAGCAAAAGGCACATACAGCGTACAATACTGGGGCTTGAATGCACCGGTAAACGGAGTATCGCCGTTCTTTGTGTCTATAACGGGCAACACCGGCATTTTGGCATATATCGTGTTGAGCGACCAACAGTTATAGAATGCTCCGGCAGGAATAGTAGTGATATACGGGCCGAACACAATAGATGAAAGAGACGAGCAACCTGCAAATGTCCAGTCCCCCTCTATGGCCGTAAGAGACTCCGGCAAATTAAGCTCCGTCATTGCAGAACAACCATAGAAAGAGCCGCCGGGAATCACTGTCAGACCCTCAGGGAAAGTCAAAGATGTAATTTTAGCACAATTCCAAAAACAGCCCGTACCCATTGTACGCAATCCGGTAGGAATGTTAATGACAGAGAGCGAAGAACAACCGCTGAAAAGGTCGTTGCCGAACGAAGTAACCGAGTCGGGAATACGCACCTCTTCCAATGCCGAGGCTCCCATAAATGTGTGATAACGCAAATCGGTAATGGCAGCCGGAAGTATCACGCGACGTATGACCGTATTATTCACAAACATCTCTTGCGGGAATATATTATCGCGTGTAGTCAGGCCATTGAGATATGCTTCGCCACCCGATACAATAGAGGTATTATACATATCGATATCTTCGAGAGCTGTCATCGACATAATCGTCTTGATGTCGGTTCCGTTGAGCGAACCGTACAACACAAGTTCGGTTATTTCTTCCACAGGTTGTTCCAAAAGTTGTGCAAGCGTACCGGGAGTCTCCACATTGATAGCTCCATCGGGTATCACCACTGCGGGAGCGGCAGAGGTTATCATCATAGCATTGATGTAGCAGAAACCGCTATTATTGGAAGCATCGCGGGTAATGGTAAGCGTCACTTTGCCCAGCTCATTAGGTACGACTTGCTTGGCCTCTGCAACATTTTCCGCATTAGAGGCTGCATCGAGCGAAACCGTAACGGTATTCTCGCCCTCGAATGTATAGATACAAACCCGAGTATCCGATGCGCTGCGCGAAGCATAAACCGAGAAATCGTAAACTTGCGAAGGTGACAAACCTGCAAACTCTATTACGGGAGGATTGCTGCTGTTTGAACTGAAATTACTCATAGATATAATATCGTTCATCCCCATCACGGTAGAAGACACGCCGTTTTGAGCTGCATTGGTAAAACCATTCACGGTAAAGAGACTGAGCGATGTTGCATTGCCCATAAAATCTACCAAGGGCGAAACCGTCGTACCTGTATTCTGTGCCGAAACAAGATTCCAATTATCGATACCTACTTCCGATACGGGGCCGAAATTGATATAAACAGGATTGGCAAGCACTCCGCCGAACGAGTCGTCGATTTGCGAAGGAATATTTTTCTCTTTTACTTTCTCAAACAGGATGGCATGTGCAGCATCATTGAGGTGCGTACCGTCGCCCGAGTCATATTCGGGACGGATAAAACCATAACCATCCTCCGTAGCTAAGTCGGTATAGAAATCTATGGCGCGCTCGCCATAAGTAGCCATAATACGCTCGGTAAGCTCCCTGAACTTGTCGCGTGCCGTCTGTTTCCACGGGTCGGGTTCTTTTCCGTCACCATAGGGGCCATCATACGGTTCACCGAAATTATGAGGTTGCGAGGTGGTAATCCACACCTTCACCCCGGCAGCCTCGGCCATATCTATAATGGTCTTGAAATTATCCATCTGCGTATCTACGGGAACACCGTTCGACACATCATTGGTAGGCATATTGATGATGATGGCACCGGGATTGTAGCTGAGAGCCTTGTCTATGTTCCGCTCTGTATCGACCGAAAGGATATTTGTGCCTGTATCATAAGAAGGCGTTCCCGCAGGCATAATGGCAAATGTCGTATAGCCTCCCTTAGCGAGGTTGATAACCTGATTGGTAGGGTCTAACGTCTGTAAATATTTGGTATAACGGTTTACCCAGGAATTGCTGATATCTTGTACGCCGGAACCTGCCGCCGTAGAAGAGCCCAGGACTACAATTTTTACGCCGGCATAAGCCGATGTACCAAACAACATCAGTAGCGCCAGCAAAGACGAGAATAAAATTCTTTTCATTTGGTTTTTCATTTTATCGGTTATTGTTCTGTTTCAAATGTGTGTGCAGCGCCATACGGATTAACGATAAGCAAAGACGCGATACTCTGCCTCGTTCCAATAGATTTGTCCCCCGCGAGCCGGAGCGACAGGAACAATGCGAATCTCTATCGAGCTTTTCCCGGCAGTATAGCGCGCCGGAATATCAAAATCGTCTTCAAGCCAACGGATGTAGGCATTCGAATCGGCTACATACCACGGCGCAGGCAGTTCCTCGCCATCGACAAACACACGAGCCAGCTGCCGGCCGGTTGCATTGTCGCTCATACGGCGCAAACAGATGCCTCGGTTGTCGGCAGGGAGAGCGATGCGGAAAGAACTACCCTCGGTAGAACGGTAGACATCAGCCGCAACGCGCGTATGCAAGCAATCGCCTTCAAAGGTGTTTTCGAGCCGTTGTACATCGGTCTCTCCATAGGTTTTATAATGATGTGCGCGACGCGAGCGGGCATCAGAGAGGATGAGGCTATCGACAGGCTGCATCGTCACCTCGTCGCGACCGTAATAGAATATCGTGCCGGCATGTTCGAGATATTGATTGTTGTGTTCGCCCGACTCTATCCCGAATGCAAGGCTGCGATAAAAAGGATAGCTGTCGCCCATACACAATCGGGTCATTGACCACGGATTGTCGGACAAACCGTCATAACCGCCCGAGGGATGCCCCTCGGCAGGAGTCGGAAATCCCCATCCGAAGCAAACGTAGCTCTCTGAGCCGTCGCTCTCTACCTGCGGGGTACGACATCCGTCGATATAGACACGCACATCGCCCTCGCAAGAGATGATATGCTCACGCTCGGCATAACATGTGACATGCGCAGCCACCATCTTACCCGTACCGGTCACTGTACCTATGGGCGAATCTTTGCCCTCGACATGCTTGCGCGTGTAATAAGGTGTGTTGCGGAAATATCCCGTGCGGTCGGCATCGTAACGGTTGGGAGCTACAACGGCCTCGGCAAAAGCGAGGCTTACCGGTCGGGAAGAACGGTTGGTAAGTACAACCCGCACCGATTGCCAGAAAGGCATAGGGAAATAGGAATAGATGCTACCATCGGTAGAGTATCCGTTGAGCAAATACGACGTATTGTTATACCCCAGCGAGTTGCCGGCCAGACAACCCACGGGACACGCAACATCGGGTTGCGTATGGTTATCGCAACTAACACTTATCCAAAGTTGCTGCAATCCCTCGTAATCCAAACCCGGCAGATAAAGACGCAACGCCCTCAATACCCCGGGAGCATCGGCAGCCAAAAGGCAAAGCGAGTCGCCGGGAGCAATCGTCTTGTCGGAGAGCGTCACAGCCTTATCGTCGGTACGGCGACCATGAGGCAGCACTCCCGTCTGTCGCCACAAGCGTTTAACGGCGGTATAATCTTCATTACCGGTAAAAGAGCCGGAGATGGTATCGGCATAAACCTGATACACCACATGCCCCCACCCGCCTTCGCCGCGGGAACGGTCGGCACCCTGTAAGCGTACATCGGTAGTGATTTTGCACGACCGGGCAAACGGCATGGGCACAAAGCTGCGCGCCACACGAATAGGACCACGACCACTGTCGAGAGGTCCGATATATGCCGTGGCAAGCGGTGCCACAAATGGATATTTTGTACCGAATTCCGACAATTTAAGAGAAAAACGCGGTGTAGTCTCACCATCGAAATAGAAACGGAATGTAGGGTCGGAACTGCTCAAATAGCGATGTTGTACCATATTGTATATGCAGCCGGCTCCCTTGACATCGAAAATAACCCATTCGCCATTGCTATCTTGGTAAAGGCTCCAATCCCAATCGGCATTGAGACCTCGTTTGTCGATGCTGCCTTCGTAACGTACATGTACACCGCAATCCAATACCGGAAGCGAATCGACGGCAAGCATACGTTCTATACCATAGAGCGATGTAGCAACAGAGGGAGTCACCATGCACAGCGACAAACAGAGAGAGAAGAAAAACAATGAATTTCTATTCATGATAAGAGAATTACTGTAACGATTGCAAAAGTATGGCGAGCCATGGAGGAGCACAAATACTATTTTATCCATTACTCACACTTTTACATCGAAATAGATTGCAGTACCCCAAAAACGAAACAAAAACGCCCTGTATGGCATAAAAATGAGGGAAAACATACCATAGCATATAGTGCACATTTGCAACGGATTGACACAGTATCAAAAAGAGAAATAGGAAATTTTCAGAGCATTGCACAGGCGATTTTTTACAAATTTGTATTATTTAATATGCAAAAATCCATAACTTTGAGGGTCTCTTATATACATTTACAATGCAATAGTTTTCTTTAATTTGCAACGAAACAATACCTATATTATTTATGAAAGCGAAAAAGTATATTATGATTTTTGCCACTCTGTGTGCAAGCATGAGCGGAGTGCAAGCCGGGCTGCCCAACCTAAACGGACGTCCGGTATTTGCCAAAGGCGACATCGTAGCCAACGTAGGATTAGGCGTGGGTACACTGAGCGGCTCTTCCACTTTCGGGCAGCAAATAGGAATGGAATGGTGCGTCGTCGACGGATGGTTAGACAAGCGAGCCTCTCTCGGCATCGGGTTCTCCATAGACAACTCGGCATTCGGGAAATACACCGAATTCAAATATGGCACTTTCAATTACCAATATCCTATTTACGGACCAAGCATCAACTCAAATCGCGAAATATGGGAAATAAAAAACTATGGCACCCGCAACGGTATAGGGTCAACATGGTGTGATGTGACACAAGACAACCTCGCTTTTTTGGTTACAGGTTCTTTCCACTTCCAGTTTATCGACCGTTTAGATACCTACGGCAGCCTCGGACTTGGCTTCGGTCTCAATTTCAGGTCTTTCAGATACTATGGAGAGAATGGGTTTGAGTCTGAAAGCAACCTGACAAGCAACTTTCGCCGCTGGTCATATAACGACCTCGACCATGTAGTATGGAGCGACGGCTCGCAAGACGCGAAAACCGGGGCTTGCTTTGCCATGTCGGCCTTGATAGGCGCACGCTATTACTTTACAGAGCACTTTGCTGCCAATGTCGAGGTGGGTATGATAGGCGGCTGCCTCACATCGCGCGGTATGGGCAGTACGATTTTAGGCTTTGGCGTAAGCTATAAATTCTGATTACCCCCCGCATAATCACATAAAAAAATAAATCATCTTATCGAGGATGTGTCAGACAAGACACATCCTCATTTTTATAATAAAGAATAAGCGCACCCAAATACACGATACGGTTCATTCGATACACATACATTTATATGAGATACACCACATGACAATAATGTTAGACGAGCACAATGCCGCACCACATTACACAACAAGGGGCTGTAACCGAAATAGCGGTACAACCCCGTCAATAAGTTAAGAGAGAACGTACAAATCAATTGGCTACCAAATTGCCAAGCTCACCGCGTAATTGCGGTTCATACGTATAAGCCCGCGCAAACTGTCTGATAGCATCTATCGTAGAGCGGCGAGGACGAAAGGATGCGTCATGCATCTTGCTTCTTTCTTTTACAGTCGATTCTGGGGTAGAGTTTTTCTTCATAGGCATGTTGCGTTATAAATTACATATATATAACGCAGCAGCCCGATTTTTTATTATACGTAATCCCAAAATTTTTATGACATATCAGAGCGTAAGTACAATATTATACTGCTCTGCCATACGGCGAATGTTGAGGATGGCATACCGCATACGTCCGAGAGCCGTATTGATACTGACATTCGTAACATCGGCTATCTCTTTGAAACTAAGATTTTTATAATATCTCAGTTTTACTACTTCACGCTGATTGTCGGGTAACGCCTCTACCAAGCGGCGTATGTCGCTGTTGATTTGCGATTGTATGATATGGTCTTCTATATTACCTTCGCTCAACTCCTTGCGGTTGAAAATATCGAGCGTTTCATCTTCGTTGCTGATGTTGTTCTCTATCTTCTCCTGACGGTAGCTGTCTATAATAAGATTGTGCGCAATGCGCGAAATCCACGAAAAGAACTTTCCGTTGCCGGTATATCTGCCTTGACGTATCGTCATGATGGCCTTCACGAAAGTCTCCTGAAAAATATCGTCGGCTTTATCGCGGTCTTTGATGATATAATATATATAGGAATAAATCTTCGATTCGTGCCGTTTCAGCAACACGTCGAAAGCCTCATTGTTTCCATCTGCATACCGGCAAACTAATTCATCGTCGGTACAAGCTGATAAGTTATTCATTTACTCTACTGTTTTGCGTTTAATAAGAGTAATTTTGCTCAATAGGCCTTCAACTTTATAATGGTTAATACAAATAGGTACAAGGATAATTTGATTGCAAATAAAATCTTTTTTTTGAACATACGGAAATAATCGGGCGGCAAAGTGGCGAAAAGGGGGCACATTTAACCGTTTTAACACAAACTCTATAACTATTTTCACACAATAAATACCGCTTGACCATCGAATTTTCTTCGCGACCGCCTTTTCAAGCCTCCATATTACAACATACCAACCGCTCTCTTTCCTCACTCCGACGGCTTTTTTACCCCTCCACAGCATTATATATCGCCTATGAATGGCACACAATCGTTTATAATAAAAGCGGTATATACAGCAGCTTGGCAAGGCGTTGCACAGAACCGCCATACAATAAAGCACGAAACAGGTACCGAGATAAGCCACTCAGTCGTGCTCTGCATAAGACGCCGCCATACCCGCTATATGCTGATAGGGCTGCGGTCAACCAAAAGTTTGACCACAGCCCTATCTGTTTTGCAAGCAGACAGCGAGCGCGACAAGCATGCCCAACGCCGTCGTACCTTAGTCTATCATATCGAATCCCGTATAAGGCACTAAAACCTTGGGGATACGTATGCCTTGCGGAGTCTGGTTATTTTCGAGCAATGCCGCTACTATACGAGGCAAAGCAAGCGCACTACCATTGAGCGTATGACAAAGGTGCATTTTCTTGTCAGCGCCACGGTAACGACAGTGCAGACGATTGGCCTGATAACTCTCGAAATTCGATACCGAACTTACTTCGAGCCAACGTTTTTGTGCGGCCGAGAAGACCTCGAAATCGAACGTTATCGCCGAAGTAAAGCTCATATCGCCGCCACAGAGACGCAAGATATGCCACGGCAATTCGAGTGCCTCTACAAGGCTTTGCACATGGGCTTTCATCTCTTCCAACGCCTCATACGAATGATCGGGATGCTGTATTTGCACAATCTCCACCTTATCGAATTGGTGCAGGCGGTTCAATCCGCGTACATCCTTACCATAAGAACCGGCTTCACGACGGAAGCATGCCGAATAGGCGGTATTTTTGATAGGCAGTTCGCTCTCTTCGAAAATCACATCGCGATACAGGTTGGTCACCGGCACCTCGGCCGTAGGGATAAGGTAGAGGTTATCTACCGTACAGCAATACATCTGCCCCTCTTTATCAGGCAGTTGTCCCGTACCTATACCCGAGGCCTCATTGACGACGTAAGGCGGCTGTATCTCCAAATAACCGGCCTCGCGGGCGCGGTCTAAGAAGAACGATATGAGAGCACGTTGCAACCGGGCGCCCTTACCTTTATATACAGGGAAACCTGCACCGGTAATTTTCACACCCAGCTCAAAGTCTATCAAATCATACTTTTTAGCCAGTTCCCAGTGCGGCAGTGCATCGGCGGGAAGCTCGGGTATAACACCACCCGTCTTCTCCACGATATTATCGGCAGCCGACGAACCTTCGGGTACTGCTGCACACGGCAGGTTGGGTATTGTCAACAAAATGTCTGTAATCTCTTTTTCTGCCGAAGTCATAGCTTCCTCTATCGAGGTGTTACCGCTTTTCAATTCGGCAACACGGCTTTTTATACCCTCGGCCTCCTCTCTCTTGCCCTCTTTTATGAGGCGGCCTACCTCGGCCGAGAGCTTTTTCAATTCCGAAAGACGAGCATCGAGCTCTACCTGCGAGGCACGACGCGTCTTATCGAGGTCGATAATGCGTTCAATCTTCTCACGCCCATCGAAGTGTTTTACCGCCAGACGGGCAATCACCTCCTCGGGGTTGTTTTTTATTGTAGCGAGTGTAAGCATTTTTCTTTTCTCCTATAATACATCCAATTAAGCAAGCAATTCCTTTACTTTGGCCGATATGGCACGCCCTTCGGCACGTCCGGCGAGGCGTTTCGAAGCGACACCCATCACTTTGCCCATCTCTTGGGGCGAAGAGGCGCCTACTTCTGCGATAATTTTGCGCAACTCGGCTTCGAGCTCGGCATCGGAGAGTTGTTTAGGCAAATATTCCTCTATGATAGCCGCTTCATCCAACTCGCTTTGAGCCAAGTCAGGACGATTTTGCCCGGCATAAATCTCGGCACTCTCCTTACGCTGTTTCACCATCTTAGCAAGGATTTTCAGGGCTGCATCGTCATGCAACTCACCATCGGAACCTTTTGCGGTTTTAGCTTCGAGAAACTCTTTCTTAATACCCCGCAAGGCTTCGAGCCTTACTTTGTCTTTGGCCAGCATGGCACTTTTTATGTCATTGCTGATAGTATCGAACAAACTCATAGTTATGAAATTAACAATCTTTATTCACCAAAATTTATTGTATCGTTTTTAGCGTTACCTTGCTGCTGTCCGGCAACGGGTTTCTCACCGGCTTTGATAAAACGCTGTTTGAAATCGGTCGAACGGTTATAAGTAGGCTCTTTATCGAACATTTCGAGTTGAGCGTCGTTGTCCATCTGTTCACGCGTCAACAGTACGATCTGCAAACGCTTGCGTTCCATGTCGCGCACAGCATCCGAGCCATACACCGCCTCTATATCCGAACCGTCTACTTCCGACGGCTTACTGGGTTTCTCGCGGTCGGAGGTTTTCTTCGTCGAGCCCTTCACATCCAAGACATCGGTAGCATCGAACCCCGAAGCAAGAATCGATATTTTCATCTTCTTACCCAAGCCCTCTTCGAGATAGACACCCATAATCACATCGGGGGCATTGACAAATTTAGAGGTAAATGCTTTCAACTCATCACTCTCCACCAACGTCATCTGGTCTTCATCGTCAGGCGAAAGATAAAGTACTATCAGAAGTTTGCGCGAAGTGTATATATCGGCATTACGCAACAGAGGCGAACGGATGGCATCGTCTATGGCGCTGGTAACACGTGTTGCACCTTCGCCATGACCGGTACTGATAATAGCCGTTCCGCCATCGAGGAGCGTAGTACGCACATCCTTAAAATCGCAATTGACATACCCCTCTTTCACGATAATCTCTATGATACTGCCGGCCGCCGTTGCCAACACATCATCGGCCTTAGAGAAAGCATTCATAAAGGTAAGAGTAGGATATATCTCTCGCAACCTTTCGTTGTTGATGACCAAAAGGGCATCTACGTATTTGCGCATCTCCTCGATATACGACAGTGCCTTCTTTATCTTGGGCAAACCCTCAAAGAGGAAAGGCACCGTGACAATACCTACCGTAAGAATGCCCATCTCTTTGGCTACACGAGCTATGACAGGAGTAGCACCCGTTCCTGTACCGCCGCCCATACCGGCCGTAATAAAGACCATATTGGGTTGCGGCGTGGTTTGGAAAAGCGCCTTGATATCTTCAATGCTTTCCTCGGCGGCAGCCTTAGCCACCTCAGGGACATTGCCTGCGCCACCGCCTTTTGTAACAGTGGGACCCAAAAGCAATCTGATAGGGACACCCGATTTTTCGAGAGCCTGAGCATCGGTATTGCACACTACATAACGCACACAATCTATGCTGCCCTTGTTATACATATACTTCACGGCATTGCCGCCACCGCCGCCAACGCCTATAATCATCATTTCGGTGCGCTCACTCTCTTCGGCATTCGATCTCGAAGCGTCGCCTACTATGCTGTCAAAGGGAGCCAAAGCCTTTATATCATTATCTTCGATTGTCATATCCATATCTTTATTATTGCCTCTCTTGGGTTATTTAATCTTCATTCTTTTCTTCCTCAGTCTCACCCTCGTTGATAAAATTATTGAACTTTTTACGTATCTTTTGCAGCAGTCCTGTTTTCGGAGGTAAATCTGTTTCGGTTTTGGGGGTTTCGGGCTCCTTCACTTCCTCTGTATCTTCACTGTCTTCGGAGAATATAGGAGCAACAGCTTTGGTACAAACCTCTTGTGCGGCATACAGCAATCCCACTGCTTGTAAATAGTCGTTGACACGCGAGCGTTCTTTTTCCACTACCTGTATATCCTTGCGCAATGTGGCGAAACGGGCTTTCATGCCTACGCGTTCTTCCAAGAGGTCCATCCAACCGCGCAGCTTGGCAGCACCGCCTACAACAATAACTCCGGCCGTAAGGTCTTTGCGCGAAAGTCCGGCACGTTTTATCTGCTCCTCGACGTTTGCCATAATCTCCTCGGAACGAGCTTCGACAACCGACGAAAGTTTAGCAAGGTCTATCTCCACCATACCGTCTCCCTCGAATTTGAGGCGAACGTTATTTTCGCTCTTAAAACCTTTGGCCATGCCCGAAGCTATTTTCAGATGCTCGGCTTCATTATCTATGAGATTGAGGCTGGCAATATCGCGAGTGATGTTTCTACCGCCCATCGGGAGGGTTTCAAGCCAAACAAGGGCATTGTTCTTATAGATAGACACGGTTGTCGTCTCTGCTCCAAAGTCAACAAGGACACAGCCCAACGCACGTTCATCATCCGTGAGTACCACATTGGCTGTCGTCAATGCCGTGGGTAGATGGCCTGCAATATTCAGATGCAACCGTTCCACGAAGCTACGGTATATATTGCGGCGCAATACAGGTTTGGCAGTAAGTACCTTATAATGGACTTCGATATTCGTTCCCGTTGCACCTATGGGGTTTTCTACGGCACTGCCATCAATAATATATTTGACAGGTACAATATCCAACACATCGGTTGCCGACGAAACCAAAGCCCGACACTCTTCTTTCAGTTTGTCAACATGTGCCTGAGTGATAATACTATCTTCGTGAAAGGTTTTGGAAGTAGTTTTATCCTCGGCAAAAACCGAAACTCCACCTATACCTACATAAGTAGCCGTGATTTTAGCCGGCGACAAACGGTTTTCGAGTTTGGTTTTCAACCTCTTTACATACGAATAGACGTCCTCTATATTTTGTACGCAACCTCGTTTGATAATGTTGGTGACACTTTCTTCTTCTATTGCCTCTACGGTAAGCGTTCCTTTGTCATCGCGAGAACCGGCAATGGCTACAATCTTGGAACTACCCAACTCTATTGCTATTGTATATTCTTTCATGATTCTATATTTTTGACCACGAGTCATGCTTATATTTTTTGTTTCTTCTTGTACATACTACCTGCCCGTCGAACTTCACAGAAATCGTGTCGTAGGCAGCCCACCCCATGCGAGGCATCACCTGCTCATAAAGGGCAAGCACTCGCGCCAGCTTACCCTCGTAATCGCAGGGCGAACCCAACAAGATTGTGTGGTCTCCTACCCGGGGAATGAGCGACACTTCGTGCGAGGGCGATATATATATATGCTCTACCTGTGCATTCCAAAAAGGATGGGCAGAGATATAGCCTATCATAGGCAAAAGGTCGCGCGCCGACAAAGTGTCGTCATCGCAGCCTAAAACGAGCGGCAGATAATCGAGATACATCGCGTCGACGGCAATACGCTCGCCATCGGCATCGAGATAATAATTATCGCCTTCATCGCTTATCACCCTGACAACAGGACGGCGCTGCCTTACCGAAAGATATACATCGCCATGTCGTTTGTGATAGCACTTCACGTCGCACAAGAGGTCTATCTCGCGCACGCATTGCTCTATCAGTTCTGTATCTACCTGCTTCATCGGCTTGCCCTCGGGCAGCAAATCGGCATCGGCAAGATATGCCCGCACATCGTCGCGCGTCAGCAAGTCACATTCCGAACTATCGGCAACCGTTATTTCAAACAGCTCGCACGGCTGGTCTCGGTCTATATCGCTTACGAAATAAAGCGATACCGCGAGATACCCCACGAGCAACACTACTGCCGATATTTTCAGGAACAACTTCATTTCGATGTCAACGCTTCGCGAATATCCGGCAACAGGCGTTCTATATCGCCTGCCCCCATTGTCAATAAGACTTCAAAGTTATGTTTTTTTATCCGTTCCACCAACTTTTCGCGCGCACAAAGTTCTTTATGAGGCGATAAAATCTTGTCGTATATAATCTGCGACGTTACCCCGGGGATAGGCTCTTCCCGGGCGGGATATATATCAAGCAATATCACCTCATCGGCAAGCGACAGGGCGTCGGCAAAAGCGTCGGCAAAATCACGTGTACGCGAATAGAGGTGTGGCTGGAAAATCACACTCAACCGACGGTCGGGATACAACAGACGTGCCGAACGGATAGTCGCCCGTATCTCGTCGGGATGGTGTGCATAGTCATCAATCATCACACAATGCGGTTCTCGCACCCAATACTCGAAGCGCCTCTTGGCTCCCATAAACGTCTGCATGGCCTCGCGCATGGCCTCGCCCGGAATATCGCACAGCCACGCCACAGCCATTGCTGCAACGGCATTCTCTATGTTCACATCGGTGGGGACGCCCAGCTCCACATCGGGTATGCAAGCATCGGGAGTAACAAAGTCGAAAACGATACGTCCTGCGCCGGCACGTATATTAGCAGCATGAAAGTCGCCCGACTCTTTCGAGTAGGTATAGAGTCGTACTCCTTGCTGCAAGCGAGGTTGCATCTTGATACCCTCTTTCATAACCAATGCGCCGCCGGGACGGATAAGCGACGTGAAATGCGAGAAGCTCTCTATGTAAGCATCTTCTGTACCGTATATATCGAGGTGGTCGGGGTCGGTGGCTGTCACTACGGCAATGTAAGGCGAGAGACAATGGAACGAACGGTCGTATTCGTCGGCCTCTACCACAGCATAAGGACTGCGGGGCGAAAGGAGCAAATTGCTGTCGTAATTGCGCAAGATACCGCCCAAAAAGGCATTGCACCCTACACCCGATACGGTAAAGATATGCGCTGCCATACTCGATGTCGTGGTCTTGCCATGCGTCCCGGCAAAACAGAGAGCCTGCAACGAATGGGTTATCAATCCCAGCAAATAGGCTCGTTTTACAATCTCGAAACCGTTATCGACAAAATAGCCGAGTACGTGGTTTGTCTCGGGCACGGCCGGAGTACGCACCACCAATGTCGTTGCCGGGCATCGGCACTCCTCGGGGATAAGTTCTACATTATCTTCGAAAAACAGCTTCGCGCCTTCGTTTTGCAAGTGACGCGTCAAATCCGACGGTGTACGGTCGTAACCGGCAACAAACAGTTGTTTCGACAGGCAGTAGCGCACCAATGCACTCATGCCTATTCCTCCTGCACCTACAAAAAAGACCGATTTATAATCGCTGACTTGCTTCATTTACTTGAAATATTAAGAATCCGGCACAATACATCTACAATCCGGGCAGCAGAGTCGCGCTGTGCCATGCTACCGGCTGCCTGTGCCATACGTGAGAGTTGTTCGGGAGAGTCTATCATTTCAATGGCCTGTTTTATAAGCTCTGCCGGAGCATCGGCATCGGGCACAAGCAACGCAGCACCTCGCGATGCGAGAGCCTGCGCATTTTTGGTCTGATGGTCTTCGGCCACATTGGGTGAGGGCACAAAAATGGCTGGTTTTTCCAGCAGGCACAGTTCCGAAATAGAGCTTGCCCCGGCACGCGACACCACAAGGTCGGCTGCCTTATATGCCATATCCATACGCGATATAAAAGGCATCTGCCGTACCCCGGCCACATCATCTCTCCCTGCAAGGAAAGCCTTGGCTTCGGCATCGTAAACTTTGCCCGTCTGCCAAATCAACTGTATATCGTGAGCCGCCAACTCTTCCACACCTGCCGCGATACTGCGGTTGATGGTACGCGCCCCGAGACTTCCGCCTATGACCAACAGCGTCTTTTTGGCCGGGTCTAAATCAAAAAAGCGAAGAGCCTCTTCGCGAGTCACCTCACTATTACACAAATCCTGTCTGACGGGATTGCCTGTCATGACAATCTTGTCGGCCGGAAAAAAACGTTCCATCCCCTCGTATGCGACACATACAGCCTCGACACGCCGCGCAAGCATCTTGTTTGTCACGCCGGCAAACCCATTCTGCTCCTGTATAAGAGCCGGAATGCCTTGCGCCGTAGCCGCCCACAGCGTAGGACCGCTGGCATAACCGCCTACGCCTACGACAATATCGGGACGGAACTCTTTCACTATCTTGCGTGCCTGCGCCAAGCTGCGATACAACCGCCACAATACTTTGACGTTGCGCAATAGGTTATGACGGTCGAAACCCGATACGGGCAAACCTATAATCTTATACCCTGCGGCAGGCACTTTCTCCATCTCCATACGTCCCTCGGCTCCCACAAAAAGGATGTGTGCATCGGGGAAACGTGCCATTATCTCATTGGCAATGGCAATGGCAGGGAAGATATGCCCCCCTGTTCCGCCGCCGCTTACGATAACTCTTATTTCTCTCTTTTCCATAATCGCATACCTTTTACATCACTCCCGACGGGTTGCTGGCTCGCAAATCTTGCGGTAACTCGTCATCATCTTCTATACCTCGCAATCCTTCGGGAGTACGCTCCACGGCATAACGGCTCACACTGAGCATAACACCCATAGCCATACTCATAATCAATATAGAGGTTCCTCCCTTGCTGATAAACGGAAGCGGTTGTCCCGATACCGGCAACAAGCCTACCGAAATACCCATGTGGTATAGTGCCTGCATCGAAATCATCAATGCCATACCCATAATAAGCAGTGTGGGATAGGCATTCTTACACTGCGTGCCTATCATGCCCGCCCGTATGACAATACCTATATAGCACAACAGCACGACAATACCGCCAATCAATCCCAACTCTTCGAGGATAATGGCATATATAAAGTCCGAGAAAGCAAGTTGCAGGCGCGAACACTCGCGACTATTACCGGGACCGACTCCTATTCCTTTGCCGTTGGCTATCGCCATCGAGGCATGGTGGCGTTGTGAGTTGCCATCGTGTTCATAGACAGTTGGTTTCTTATACTCGGGCACTCCCGTACCCAACCAATCGTCTATTCTCGATTTCCAAACAGGCAATCGTTTCAGCAATATGCCGGAATCACTTTTTTTCTTCTCAACCGTCTGCGCCGCAACCGTTTCGCCGGCAGTACCGGCAGCATCATTTTTCCCCGAGAAATGCAGCCACAGAACCGACCCCACGGCGAGCGCCACACACGTCCAGCCTAAGACAAGCAGTCGCGTGGGAAGTCCGGCAATAATCATCATCAGGCAACTTACAAGCATGATAAGGAAGGCATTCGAACCTCCTTGTGTAATGAGCAAACCCACAAACAGGAGCATCACTCCAAAACCGAGCACAATGCCTTTTGTAGAGAGTCCGCCCTCTTTCTTCTGAAAACGGGCAAATATATATGCCAACAGCAAAACCACCGTAAATTTACATGGCTCGGCTGCTTGTAGCGACAGGCCTCCTATCTCTATGGCACGCGACGCACCACCTACCGACTTGCCAAACAATGCCACGACAACAGCCAGCACAACAGAGAGCGGAGCAGCCAACAGCATCAATCCCTTGAAATACTTATAATGAATACGTTCCAATACCAATATCGCCACCAGTCCCAACAACAGGAACTTGACATGCGACGCGATAGGCGAATAAACATTCCCGTTTTTGAGTTCCAAACTACTTGCACTAAACACCTCTATGACAGATACCACACACAAAATGATGTAACAAGCCCAGAGAGTCCAATCAGAAGTATATTTCACCTTCTTTTTTTCCATAACATTCCCTTTTACATTGTCCATATCGCTACATCGTCTTAAAGATTAATATTACAACCGGCGGACACACTCCTTGAACTGTCGTCCCCGGTCTTCATAACTCTTGAATAGGTCGAAGCTGGCGCAACAAGGCGACAGCAATACCACGTCGCCTTGCTGTGCCGCAGCATACGACAGGTCAACAGCCTTTTGCATCGAGTGAGCATCGGCTATATAAGGTACCATTCCGTCGAAGAAATCGTGCAATTTCTTATTATCGACACCAAGGCATACTATCGCTTTCACTTTCTCGCGTACGAGCGGCTCTATCTCCCTGTAATCGTTGCCTTTGTCTTTCCCGCCGAGGATAAGCACCACGGGACGGTCCATCGATTCGAGGGCATACCAACACGAATTGACATTGGTTGCTTTCGAGTCATTGATAAACCGCACGCCCTTGACCGTTGCAACCGGTTCAAGTCGGTGTTCCACGGCATTGAAGTCGCTCAATGCGCGACGTATATCTTCTTTCTTGATATGCAGCAAATTGGCCGATATACCCGCCGCCAACGAGTTATACAGATTGTGCCGTCCGTGCAAGGCAAGGCTCTCTTCACTCATCGTAAAGGTATCACCGGGCGTATTGATAACCACCTGATTGTCTTTCGTGTAAGCAGCCGAATCCGGTTCAGACAGTTCGGAGAAAGGATACAAATGCGCCTGCAAGTGCATGGTTTGCAGCTTTTGGTTGATGATGGGGTCGTCGTTCCAATAAATAAAAGCATCGTCGCCCGTCTGATTACGGGTAATACGGAATTTGGCATCGACATAATTCTCCATCTTATGGTCGTAACGGTCTAAATGGTCGGGGGTTATGTTGAGCAGAACGGCAATATCGGCCTTGAAATCGTACATGTTATCCAGTTGAAAGCTGCTCAGCTCCACCACATAATAGTCATAGTCGCACGTTGCCACCTGCAATGCGAGACTTTGCCCCACGTTCCCTGCCAAGCCCACGTTGAGGCCGGCACTTTTCAAAATGTGATACGTGAGCAATGTCGTTGTCGTTTTGCCGTTGCTACCGGTAATACAAATCATACGTGCTTTCGTATAACGTCCGGCAAACTCTATCTCCGATATAACGGGGATACCACGCTCACGCAATGCCTTTATGAGCGGTGCGTCGCAAGGGATACCCGGGCTTTTTATCACCTCATGTGCCGAGAGAATTTCCGCCTCGGTATGCTGTCCTTCTTCCCAGCGAATATCGTAGCTGTCAAGGAGTTGTTTATATTTCTCTTTGATGGCCGAACTATCCGACACAAATACGTCGAATCCTTTTACTTTGGCCAGCACGGCAGCACCTGCACCGCTCTCACCGGCTCCCAATACTACAATCTTTTTCTGCTCCATGACAGGTCTTTATTTATCGTATCTTTAATGTCACTACCGTAATAACGGCAAGTATAATACCCACTATCCAAAAGCGCACCACAAGTTTCGACTCAGGCACGATATTCAACGGACGTTGTATCAGGGCTTCAAATCCCGCATTGCCGGGCTTCTGGAAATGATGATGCAACGGCGCCATCTTAAAAATACGACGTCCCACACCCGTACGATGTTTGGTCAACTTGAAAAAACTCGTCTGCATCAATACCGATAATGCCTCTACGAAGAAAACGCCGCACAAAATAGGCAAAAGCAGCTCCTTGTGTATAAGCAACGCATACACGGCGATAATACCTCCTAACGTAAGGCTGCCCGTATCACCCATAAATACTTGCGCCGGACTGGAATTATACCACAAGAAACCTATCGTTGCCCCTATAAACGCAGCCATGAAAACCACCAGCTCACCACTTCCCGGGATGTACATGATGTTGAAATATGAGGCATAGTCGATGTGTCCCGAGAAGTAGGCCAAAATACCCAAGGCCACGCCTATAATTGCCGAAGTGCCGGTAGCAAGGCCATCCAAGCCGTCGGTAAGGTTGGCACTGTTCGAAACGGCCGTGACGATAAAGATGGTTACAAAGACAAACAATACCCATGCCGCTGTCTGCTTGTGCTCGCCCATGAAAGGCAACAGGTCGGCATAATCGAAGTTGTTGTTCTTGACAAAGGGTATAGTCGTCTGCGTCGACTTGATATTCTCGCTCTTATATTCTATCTCCATACCCTGCGACGAAGTCACCTCGACATTCTCTCGGATGACAACATCGGGACTATAATAGAGCGTCAGTCCCACGATAAGCCCCAAGCCTACTTGTCCTATTATCTTGAACTTACCATGCATTCCCTCTTTGTTCTTTTTGAAAACCTTGATATAATCGTCGGCAAAACCGAGGGCACCCAACCATACGGTAGTGACCAACATCAATATCATATACACACTGTCGAGGCGGCCTACCAACAAACAAGGCAACAAAATAGAGAGGATAATAATGATTCCACCCATTGTAGGTGTCCCTTTCTTGGCATCCTCACCCTCCAATCCCAAATGACGAACCGTCTCTCCTATTTGATGACGGCGCAAGGAATCGATGATGCGCTTACCTATGATAGTAGAAAGGAACAGCGACAAAATCATTGCCATGCCTGCTCTGAAAGAGATATAAGTCCACAACCTGCCGCCGGGCAACTGAAAATCGAACAGTTCAAAAAAATGATACAACATAACCTATTTATTTTTTATTTTCAGCATTCCGTTCATCGGCAAAGATTTTTTCTACCTCCTCTTTGTCATCGAAGTGATGCTTCACGCCTTTTATTTCTTGATAATCTTCGTGCCCCTTTCCGGCAATAAGTATAACGTCGCCGGCCTGAGCCATACGCGCAGCTGCCTTTATGGCCTGCCTACGGTCAGCTATGGCAAGAGTATGCGCCATATCGTCGTCGCTCAATCCCGCCATCATATCGTTTATAATATCGTCAGGCTCTTCAAAGCGCGGATTATCGGAAGTCAATATCAACTCGTCGCTCCAACGCACCGCCTCTTTGGCCATCATGGGACGTTTCCCCTTATCTCTGTTTCCACCGGCACCCACAACGGTAATAATACGTCCTTTCCCTGCCAACACATCATGTATAGTGGTCAGCACGTTGGCAAGCGCATCGGGGGTATGCGCATAATCGACAATAGCCGAGTAGCCTTTCACCGAATGCAATGTTTGGAAACGTCCGGCAACAGGCACCAAAAGACTCATATTGACAAGTACCTGTTCTTTGTCGCGACCCAACAGACACGTTGCCGCATAAACGGCAAGCAGATTATATACATTAAACCGACCTGTGAAACGGGTCTCTACATCGCGACCGTCGAAAGCCACCGTAGTACCATCGATGCGGCTCTCCACGATACGCGCCTTGAAGTCGGCAAGCGTACGCAATGAATAGGTATACTTTCGCGCACGGGTATTTTGCAACATCACCTCACCCGACTTATCGTCGAGATTGGTCAGGGCGAAAGCATCGGCCGGCAAAGCGTCGAAAAACATCTTTTTCGCTTTCAGGTAAGCCTCCACAGTTTTATGATAATCCATGTGGTCGCGCGTGAGATTGGTAAAAATACCTCCTGCGAACTTCAACCCGGCTATGCGACGCTGATGTGCCGAGTGGGAACTCACCTCCATAAAAGCGTAAGTACAATCGGCATCGACCATACGACGCAATAAGCAGTTAAGGGTTAGCGGGTCGGGCGTGGTATGCGTGGCAGGCTCGCTCACCCCGTCGATATAGTTGCACACCGTAGAGAGCAAACCCACTTTCTCGCCAAAAAGCCGGAACATCTCATACAGCAACGTCGCTGTCGTAGTCTTGCCGTTTGTACCGGTAACTCCCACCAACGTAAGGCTGCGCGAAGGGTCGCCATACCACCTCGATGCCAAACAGCCCAAAGCAGCTGCGCTATCGGCAACTTGCACATAAGCCACCCCGTCGTGTCGTTCGGCAGGCAATTCCTCACACACGATAAGCGTAGCACCTTTCGATATGGCAGCCGATATAAATTCATGCCCATCGACTTGCGAACCGCGCACGGCAACGAACAAACAGCCCGGCTCTACTTTTCTCGAATCGGCCTCTATGCCAGATACTTCGGCAGGCAACTTTCCTTGCTGCGACAAAGGCTTTACGGCCGATAATAGTTGTAATGTATCCATCTTGTTTATATAATCAATTTAACAAGAGAGCAATATTTTCTCCCTTACGATATGCCTCGCCGGGTTGCAAAGACTGGCTCACCACCCGTCCTTTTCCCGAGAGGCTCACAAAGAGACCTTGACTTTCTAATTTATATAATGCATCTTTGGCCGACAGCCCTATGACTGACGGGACAACAGAAGCATCATTTACTTTGGCAACAGCTGCCGTATCGACATGCGATACAACCTTTGTCGTATCGGGAAGCGGATATTGGCCTAAATAGGCATATACCTCATCGCGCAATACCGTGTCGCCCACAGCCAGCGGCGGGTTTTTCTTTCCTTTATCACTCTTATACTCGGCACACTCTTCGAGCATATTGCGGTTGTACATCTCTTCGGCAATGGCTCTGAACACCGCACCCGATACACGTCCCGCACTATGCAGGTCGGGCTTATCTATCACCACAATACACGAATATTGCGGATTGTCATACGGGAAAAATCCGGCGAAAGCCAAGCGCCGTTTATCTTTCACATACTCCGTCACATGACGCATTTTGCCGGACTTATCTTTGGCCAAATATTCGCGCTGTGCATCTACCGTACCGGTCTTCCCGGCAATGTCAACGCGCCCACCTTTGATAGCACGAGCCGTACCCTCCTGCACTACGCCATGCAACATCTCGCGCAACAAGGCTGCATTGCGAGGCGTACAGAAGTGTTCGTTGAGGCAAACCGGAGCAAATACCGTATCTGCAACGCCGTCACGTTCCAGCGCTGCAACCAGTTGCGGGCGCATCAGCTTTCCGTCATTGGCAATGGCATTGTAAACCGACAACGTCGTCAAAGGCGACAATTCATTATAATACCCAAAGACCGATTGCGCAAATGCGTAATAATTCCACTGTTTTTCGAAGTCTATAGGTTCCACCGAGGGGGGCAACACTCCGGGCAAAGGCAAATCCATTGTCTCCATCAGACCCGAATTGCGTATATCCTTGAAGAGGTCGTTATACCGACCGGCATAAGTGTCGGAAATAATCTTGCAGATACCTCGGTTATCGGAGTAAACAATCACATCGCGTGCCGAGAGCGGATTTTTATGCGCCTCGATAGATTTGTATCCGGCTGTTTCGGGGATAGCTCCCGCCGAATCGAATTTTTTGTTGACATCTATATTGCCATGCTCCATAGCCATAAGCAACGAAAGAGTCTTGATAACCGAACCGGGTTCGATACGCGTGATAGCATAATTGCGCTTCGTATTGAAGGTATATTTCCCATCCTCGGTACGCTCTATGTTTGCCATGGCGCGTATAGCACCCGTAGAGACCTCCATAATTATCGCCGTACCATACTCGGCATGCTGCTCTATCACTTTCTCTTTAAGGTTATGCTCGGCAATCTCTTGCAATGTTATATCGAGAGTGGTACGCACATCATACCCGTCGACCGGTGGGTCTTCAACCCACCTTCTGAAACCGAAAGACCTTTGCTGATTGCGCGATTTGCCGAACGAGCCGAAAAGAAGGCTGTCGAGTTGCTTTTCTATTCCCGATGTTCCATGCCATTCTTGACGGCTTACATACGCCTGCGGATTCCTTTCCAACATCTCCTCGGTCACCTTGGTAGCCTTACCCAAAACGACCGACGCAAGATTTCCATGCGGATAACTGCGTTCGTAGCTTCGTTCCTTGCCGATACCTTGGTTTTTACCGCGGTGAGCTTTTCGCCGCCCACTCAGCATGGGCATATTATAGAAGTCATAGAACTGCTCCTCGGTAATATTGCGCATCAAATAGCAATCGCGTTTATGATTGTCTCTTTTTTCGGTTATGTAATTAAAATACCCCTTCTTGGTAGTCACGGGATGGTTTTCTGCCAAATAAGTGCATAATGTATCCAAGCAATAAGAACCGAATGAGTCTACATTCATATACAACAGACTATCCAAAGCCTCTGTTTTAAAATCGACAAACACCGAATAGAGTGCGATGGTTTGCGCCAACGGTTGCCCATCAACAGCCAAAATACTGCCCCGCATAGGCAACGCAACGTAGACCGAGTCGAGCTTCAAACGATTATCGGCCTTCTTATCCCACTCTGCATGATATACAATGCTGGTTTTTACGGCAAACCACACAATACCCAATGCCACCAATATCACAAAAGCGAGTATCGCCTTATAGCGATTTCCAAGTTTTGTATTTTTCGCATCCTTCTTCATAACCACTTATTTTTGTAAGACAATCTCTTCTTGTGCTTCCGTCGCCGGGTGCAAAGGCAAGTCGAACTTAGCGACATCCTCTGCTATCTTCTCGGGACGTATCTGCCGTTCGTACTCCTCTTGCAACAACATGCGGTCGGTACGTCGATTAGCGAACTCCTCCACCAACTTCTCTATTTTATTGAGTTGTATCAGGTACATGTTACGATGAGCAATAGAGGCCAAAAACAAAACACTGAGTGTGAGCAACAGTCCCCAGTTATTTATAAAGAAACGACGAGGAAAGAATTTCCCCGAGCGTATTTTTCGGAGTACCTTGCGCAACCCCTGCCAACGTATGTTTTGTTCTTGTTTTTGCTCTTCCGTTTCCATGATTGTTACAATTTTTCTGCCACACGTAATTTAGCGCTGCGAGCCCGCGGATTACGGGCTACTTCCTCTTCGGTAGGTACTATCACCTTATTGTTGACAGCCCGCAAAGGGGTCTCCACCCGGCCAAAGAAATCTTTCTCAATCGTGCCATCCACATGGCCGGTCTTGATAAAGTTCTTTACCATACGGTCTTCGAGCGAATGATAGGTTATCACCGCCAACCTACCACCGGGACGCAACACCTCGGCAGCCTGCTGCAACATACGGCACAAGCTGTCCATTTCGTTGTTCACCTCTATGCGCAACGCTTGGAAGAGTTGCGCCAACTCTTTCTTCTCCTGCTTGTAATTGATGTAGGGTTTTACTATCTCTATGAGTTTACCGCTCGTATCGACTCGCGACACGCCACGTGCTGCCACAATGGCCGAGGCTATCTTGCGGGCAGTACGCAACTCGCCGTACACCGTAAAGAGACGGCTCAACTGTTCAACGTCGTAAGTAGCGACAATATCGGCCGCCGTAGCCATAGCGCTGCGGTTCATGCGCATATCCAACGGGGCATCGAAACGAAACGAGAACCCGCGCTCCGATGTATCGAAGTGATGGAATGAAACGCCCAAATCAGCCAAAATACCATCGACCTTATCGACACCGTAGTACCGCAAGAAATTTTTCAAATATTTGAAGTTGCTGCGCACAAAAGTGAAGCGTGCATCATCGACAATATTGCGTTCGGCATCCTCGTCTTGGTCAAAAGAGTAGAGGTGTCCCTCTTTGCCCAACAGCCGTAAAATCTCGCGCGAATGCCCGCCGCCGCCGAAAGTCACATCGACATAAACGCCGCACGACTTCACGGCGAGTCCGTTCATCGATTCGCCGAGCAGCGCAGGTATGTGATACACAGATGGTTGTACAACGTTATCTATCATAATGCCGCAACTTATATTTTGCGGTGTAAAGATAGAAAAATCATACGGTTGACAGGCTGTATGGCAAAAGATTTTTCACAAATATTTTACCATACAACTTGCCGCAGAAAAACATATTTATTAAATAATATATACAAAATTTTGCATCACAAATTCTATTATCGCCACATCTCTACTCCTCCTCGACCTGACGTTTGCGATATTCCTTAGGTGTAGCATCGTAAACCTTGGCAAACTCGCGATAGAAATACGATTTGTTTTGGAAACCGCTCTTCACCATTATCTCCGATACCGTATAAGAAGTTGTGCGCAAGAGTTTTTCGGCCTCTTGCAGACGGTAGTTGCGAATAAACTCCGACGGCGTTTGCTGGGTCAGTTGCTTGATTTTCCTATATAATTGCACCCTACTTACGGCCAACTCGTTGGCAAGCATTTCGAGCGAAAACTCTTCATTGGCGATATTTTGTTGCAATACACCCATCAGCTTGTCTATAAACTCTTTGTCGAGACGGTCTATAATACGGCCTTTATACTGCTCGGTATAAGCCATAGGCGACTGCATATACTCTTTCATCACATCCTTGTTACCCAATACACGATCTACGGCCGCCATAAGATAGGCCGGATGGAATGGTTTGCTTATATACATATCGGCACCATCTTCGAGACCCTCGATATAGCTCTCGACAGCCGAACGAGAGGTCAACAAGATAACGGGTATATGCTTGGTCTTATCATCACTCTTGACAGCTTTCAGGAAGGCGAAACCATCCATGACAGGCATCACCACGTCGCAAATCACAATATCGAGCATACGCGATTGCAATACTTGCAGCGCCTCAGCCCCGTCGGCAGCCTCCACTACTGTATATTTGGGCGATAGAACTTCGGCTATGAAACTGCGTATCTCAGGCTGGTCATCGACTACCAAAACACTCAGCCCCGTAGGATTTGAAGCATAAGCAATTGGCATCGAGGCCGCAGCAGCGGGCAAAGCCGACTCCGTAGGCTTGTTCCTACCGATGACTACCGTAAATGTGGTCTCTCCCTTATCGTTGCTCTCCACCGAAATAGAACCATTCATCAAGGCTGTAAGGTCTTTACACATGGCAAGACCTATACCGTTACGCGTAAAAATGCCTTGCGACAACTTCGTCTCGAAATTGTCCAATACCTTAAAGCGGTTGAAAATCGCCTTTTGGTCATCGGGGCGTATCGTCGAACCGGTATTCATACAACTAAAATATAGGGCATCGCCTTCCGTAACAAGTCGCAACTCCACCACTCCCTCGTCCGGGGCATATTTGAAGGCATTAGAAAGAAGATTGAATATTATCTTCTCCATCGCGTCGCGGTCCACCACCCACATTGTAGGTGTAGTGGCCACCTCAAAGCGGACATTCATCTTCTTGTTATCGGCTATTTCGGTAAAATAGTCGAGGGTATATTTCACGATTTCGGCCACATCGGTCTCTTCGAAGCACAAGGCAAGATGCCCCGTCTCGGCCTTTCGGAACTCCATGAGCTGCTGTATGAGCCGCTGCATACGCTCGGCATTGCGTCGGATGGTTTTCAGATAGTTACACGAAACCTCGTTCAATGCAACATCTCTCATCATACGTTCGCACGGCCCGTATATAAGGGTGATGCAATTAGAGAACTCATGCGCTATATTGGTGAAGAAACGCAACTTGGCTTCATGTATCTCTTCCTCTTTCGCCCGCTCCATGGCAGCGATTTCGCGACTGTGTTTGAGCATAATTTTGTGCCGCTGCATCCAAAATATCACTCCTATTATGAGCAATATCACCACAACATATACGACAAAAGCGTATGCCGAAGCCCACCACGGCGGGGTTATCACAAACGGGAATGTAAACGCTGCCTCATAGAGCGTATTGTCGGCATTGGTATAGGAAACCTCCAACTCATAAGAACCCGGCACCAAATTCGACAAAATAATCTCACGCGTATCTCCTATCGGGACACGGCTCACAGCTTTATTGTTGTCACGCAACAGGCGATATGAAAGCAGGCATTTGCTATTCGATACAAAATCTATGATTGAGAAATGGAAGTCAAGTGAATTTTCGGTATAGTTGAGTTTCACCGGTTTATCGTAACTCGGCTGCAACGGCCGGGGTTCGTTGTTTACATTATATGCTGCCAAATAGAGTGCCGGTTTATACGCACTGATGGCAATTTCGCGAGGACGAAATGCCGTGAAGCCGTTACTGCCGCCAAAATAAAGCTCGGTACCATTTCCTGTTGCCAAAGACGCTCCGTCAGAAAATTCATTTCCTTGCAACCCGTCCTTGTCATAATAGTATGCCGTAGAACGTTTATCGACATTAATACGCGCAATACCTCGGTTGGTACTTACCCACAACTCTCCGTTATTATCTTCGAGAATACCATGCACATAATTGTTGGGCAGACCATTGCCCACACCCATGCGGAAGAAGGCCGATTTATCGGCATTATATGCCAAACGATTCAAACCGTTGGTTGTACCAGCCCAAAGGAACCCCCGACTGTCTACAAAAACACATATCACATCATTGCAACTGAGGCTGTATTTATCATTGGGATCATTCTTGAAGACCTTCACACGTCCGTCTTCGGGATGAAGCAGATTGAGCCCTCCGCCTCGGGTTGCTATCCACAATGCCGTATCGGACTGCCATGCCAAAGAATAGATAATATTACTGCTCAGACAATTTTCCTGTTTATCAAATGAATAATGTTTATACGAAAGTATCCTATACTTATCCTCGACACGCTCTATATACAATTTGAAGAGACCATTGCCGCTGGTACCTACCCATAAAACCGAGTCGCCACGCTGCGACAGAGCATATACCGAGTATATATCGGGAGCCGAACCCGTCCCTACATATTCGGGACGATGCAACATCTTGTCGCGATGCGAATAATAACTAAGTCCGCGCCCGTCGCAACCAACCCAAAAATCGCCACCCGAAGCACTACAAATAGCAAACACAGAGTTATCGGGCAAACCCTCTCGGGTGGTATAACTACGTGCATCGCCCCAGCGACCCGATGCCTGCCGCGACACATGCAGCAGACCGCTACCCTTCGTTCCTATCCACAGCTCGTGGTCGCCATCGGCAAGGAATGCCCGCACGGCATACATACCCAATCCCGGCAATGTTGTCGGCGTGTACGACTCGAAAAACTTCTCTTGCGGAATCATGCCATACAACCCCCGGGCATCGGTGCCTATCCACAATATGCCTTGGGTACTCACGGCCAACGAAAGTATCGACATTCCATCAAAGCGATGCTCGGCCGGACGGCTGTTTCCATAGATATACAGACCGTCGTTTGTCCCGAAATAGTATTTGCCATCGTTATGCAACACATCGTTGACTTGTGCCGCCACACGCTCTGCCATCTTCACCACCGAGGGAGTATTTATCTCCACATAACTCAACAAACCGTCACGCCCCTGTATCCATATCCGGTTGCATTTATCGTATACCACCATGCGTTGCTCTGTCGCAAAATACACTACATCGGCAATAGCAAGGCTCACGCTGTCGCCCTCCTGAATAACCCGGCAACACGCCATGTGCTTATCATATACAATCCATAGACAGTCATTGCGATCGAAAAAAATCTGCAACACGCCCACGTCGGGTAATTCGCTCGGCAGCGTAAATTTTACAAAATCGTTCTCAGCCTCGACAAAGTGATAGATGCCCGAATTGTATGCCGTAGCAATGATTGCATTCGACGAGTTACGGCACACATCGAAAGCATTCTCACGAAATATCAACTTGTCTTTATACGCCAAATAATAGTTATCGAAAGTACCGTCGTAAACATTATACCTGTTGATACCATAATCCGTCGCAATCCACATCATACCCTCTTCGTCCTCAAAGATACGACGCACGACAGGATTGGACAATCCCGAACGAGCTGCAAAATCGGGACGGAACACACGCACATTGGCACCGTCATAACAATTTAGTCCGTCCCATGTACCTATCCACAACAATCCGCGAGAATCCTGATAAAGAGAATTGACCGAACTACTACTTAGCCCATCGTTATTGGTAAGTCTGATAAGATTTCCTTTTTCGGATATTTGTGCCACACATGGGATAGACAAAAACAATAGAACATATATTATATACGTAATAATCGATTTATACATAACAAGACGTGTTTTCATGTTGAACATCAAAAGTACAACAAAATAGATGGAGAGACAAACTTTTACGGCTTTTTTCTGTTGTTGATACATATATATATGCCCCATACAAAGAGGCACAAAAGGTATATTACATGAACAAAAAAGTATATAATATTTACTTTTGGGCATTTTGCAAGATTTGTGGACTCTTTTGAAACAGCTCGGTACCGTTATAGATAAAAGAGGCCGTTACTTTTGCAACGTTAGCCTTTGCGAATAACATTAACCTTTGCTTTGGGCATAAGCATAATTAATACCGACAATAAAAACAACAAAAACATAAAACTATGGATTACGCAAAAAGAATTGCCCCCAACCCATTACTGAAACCATCGCAACTCAAACCTATGATTGATGGGATGGAGATTGTATGTCTGTTAAACCCCGGTGTATTCCGCTATGATGGTCGCATCTGGCTTTTGCTGCGCGTTGCCGAGCGACCCAAACAAGTAGAGGGACGCATCAGTTTCCCCGTATATACCCCCGAGGGTGATATAAAAGTTATCTCGTTCGACAAAGACGACCCCGAGCTCGACGCATCAGACCCTCGTGTCATAGGATACCGCGGACAAAACTACCTCACAACTCTCTCATACTTGCGTTTGGTATGCAGCGACGACGGAATCCATTTCTATGAAGACCCCGCCTATCCCCCCATATTCGGGAAAGGCCAATTGGAATCATTCGGTATCGAAGATTGTCGTGTTGCCACCACCGACGACGGATTTTACCTCACTTACACCGAAGTGTCGCCCGTAGCCGTAGGCGTAGGATTGATGCACACCACCGACTTCAAGCACTTCGACCGTCACGGCATGATATTCCCGCCCCACAATAAAGATTGCGCTCTCTTCGAAGAGAAAATAGGCCAATACTTTTATGCTTTCCACCGTCCCAGCAGCCCCGAACTCGGCGGCAACTACATTTGGTTAGCCGAGTCGCCCGACCGTCTGCACTGGGGCAACCACCGCTGCGTTGCCACGACACGCGAAGGCAAATGGGACTCTGCCCGCGTAGGAGCCGGCGCATCACCTATCAAAACACCGCGCGGTTGGTTAGAGATATATCACGGAGCAACCCGCGAAAACCGTTATTGCTTGGGAGCATTGCTGCTCGACCTCAACGATCCCTCGAAAGTCATAGCACGCAGCGACGAACCTATCATGGAACCCATCGCTCCGTACGAACAAACAGGCTTCTTCGGCAACGTCGTTTTCACCAACGGCCACTACATCGAGGGCGATACCATTCACATGTATTACGGAGCCAGCGACGAGGTGATTTGCAAAGCAACCCTCTCCATCAGCGAAATTTTAGCTACTCTATAATCGTTACGCATCATGATAGAAAAGCTGACCAACGAGTTTCGCGTATTCCGCTCACAACCCCACAACATGCAAGTGCTCTTGGGCGTCAACATGCTTTACGCCCTTGTGCTGCCTGTTGTCGAGGTATTTGTGGGGGCATACATCATGCGTAACACCAACGACCCCGCCATGGTTGCGCTCTACCAGCTCGCCATGTATGTGGGCATCATAATCACGTCGGTATGCAACGGCGTGTTGTTGAAGTTTGTCAAAGTAAATGTTCTCTATACCACGGGTATCTTACTCAGCGCCATATCGATGGTAATAATGATGTCGCTCTCGTCGCTCGATTTGGTACAGCTTTGCATCGCAGGATGCGCCATGGGAGCCGCTTCGGGCTTCTTTTGGACAAACCGTTACCTGCTGTCGCTCAATGTTACCGAAGATGATAATCGCAACTACTATTTCGGATTGGAGTCGTTCGCTTTCACCATTGCCAACATCGTGGTACCTCTGGGCGTAGGCGCTCTCATTGCAGGACTCTCGGGGCACAAGATATTGGGTATCGAGTTCGATGTCAACCTGTCTTACCGCGTAGTAACCATTATCACCTTGTGCATCGCCATCATTGCCTGCTACGTACTTTCGTTCGGCAAATTCGAGAATCCCCACCAAAAAGGGTTCTTCTATCTCAAATTCCACTCTCTCTGGTATAAGATGCTCTCTTTGGCAGGCCTCAAAGGTCTTGTACAAGGTTTCTTGGTGACAGCACCCGCCATCCTTATCCTCAAATTGGTAGGTAACGAAGGCTCGCTCGGCGTCATACAAGGCGTAAGCGGCGCTATCACTGCCATCCTTGTGTACGTACTGGGACGTGTGACGAAACCCAAACACCGCACTATCGTCTTCGGGGCAGGTCTCACCATCTTCCTCATCGGTTCGGTAGTCAACGGCATCATGTTCTCGGCTATGGGCGTTGTCATATTCGTTCTCTGCAAAGTCATCTTCCAACCGTTGCACGACTTGGCATACTTCCCCATCATGATGCGCGTTATCGATGTCGTTTCCAAAATAGAGAAACGCAACGAATATGCTTACATCCTGAGCCACGAATTCGGGTTGTTCATAGGCCGTGCATCGGGATTGATACTGTTTATAGTTCTCGCATTCTGGGTGTCGGAAGATTTCGCACTCAAATATGCTCTTATCATCGTAGCACTCATACAGATGCTATCGCTCCCCCTCAGCAAACATATTACCAAAGAATGTAATCGTTTAGACGCATGAAAAACATTGTATATTCCCTTCTCGCCATAGCGGCAGCCGGCAGCCTCGTAGCCTGCTCGCAAAAAGAGACGATAGGCACTCCCGTGCAACAAGTTTCGGTAGCTCGTATAGACAGCATGCCCGACATGCCTCAACCTTATAAAATGCTCGACTGGCGCAAGAAAGCCGAAGATTTCGACCGTTACGCTTTCAACTTCGACACCAAAGTCAACGGCAACCCCATTATTTGGTTAGATAACTCGCGTCGCAACATAGACCAAACGACCTTTGGCCTCTACACCGCCATCAATGACTGCCGCCAAGGCCCGAACCACAATAACGGCGAATTTCACGAGAGCCTCAACTCGCTGGCCGCCCTGCTCGGCGCCGGCTTGATAGGCATCGACAAAACCAACCAAGACGGGTATAACTATGTGAAAATGGTGCAAAACTATTTCAATAGCGACAACGGCTGGAACATCATCATGAACAATACCAACCCCGATGTCGCCCTGCTCGGCGGCGGATATGGCCGCGACTGGTGGTACGATGTATTCCCCAATGTCCTTTACTATGCCGTCAGCGACGTATTCCCCGATGTCGAGGGGAGTGACGAAATCATGCACACCATCGCCGAACAATTCTGCAAGGCCGACTCTGTGTTGAACGGCAATTACGACTACTCATACTTCGACTATGCCCGCATGCAAGGTATGATTAACCACATACCCCTGCAACAAGACGCCGCCGGCGGTCACGCATGGGTACTCTATGCCGCCTACCAGAAATTCGGCGACCCCCGCTATCTGCAACACGCCAAGAGCGCCCTCGACGCCCTCATGGCACAAAAAGAGAGCCGTTTCTATGAGATATTGTTACCCATGTCGGCCATCGTGGCAGCACGGCTCAACGCCGAAGAAGGCTGCAACTACGACGTGCAAAAAATACTCGATTGGACTTTCGACGGCTGCCAAGACCCCAAAGGCCGGTATGGCTGGGGCGTAATCGCCGAACGTTGGGGAGACTATGACGTACACGGCCTGCAAGGCAGCATATACGACGGCGGCGGCTACGCATTCTTCATGAACAGTGTCAAACTCGCATGGCCGCTTGTCCCCATGGTAAAATATGAGCCCCAATATGCCGACGCAATAGGAAAATGGATGCTCAACCTTGCCAACGCCTGCCGCCTCTTCTACCCGGGCGAAATCGACGACAAGCACCAGTGGCTGCCCGAGATGAAAGAGCTCACCCACAACAATGTTGCATACGAGGGATTGCGCAAAACCGACTGCTATGGCAAGGAGTCATTGCAGGGCGTAGTACCTGTCGCATTGGGCGACGGACCCAACTGGAACCCCAACAACCCGCCCGAGAGCATGTTCAGCTTATACAGCACCTCGCCCGTAGGTATTCTGGGAGCAATGGTAGATACCACCGATGTCGAGGGTATCATCCGCATCGATTGCAATGTCACCGACTTCTATGCCGACCGCACATTCCCCACATACCTCTATTACAACCCCTACGACAAGGAGCAAACCATCACCTACGATGCAAGCGGAAATGCCGACTTGTTTGACATCGTAAGCAAACAATATGTAGCACGCAATGTTGAGAAAAATACCACCATACAACTGCCCGCCAAACACTCACGCATCATCGTAGAGCTGCCTGCCGGTACAGAATTAACCACCGACGGCACCAAGGTCACCACTGCCGACGGCCAAACGGTAAGCTACAAATAATCATAAATAATTAATACCATGTATAAAAAGATTTTTCTTCCTCTGCTATGTCTCATGACAATAGGCATGGCAGCAGCCCAACAGAAAGCTCCCGTCACGGGCAACGTCAGCGACGCAGCTTCGGGCGAACCGCTTATAGGTGTAAGCATTCGTGTCGACGGGACTTCGACAGGTACCTCGTCCGATATAGACGGTAACTACTCCATATCGGCACCGGGCAACGCTACGCTCATATTCTCCTACATGGGCTATGAACCTGTGCGTCTGAATATAGACAACCGTAGCACCATAGACGTAAAAATGAATGTACAAGCCGAGCTTATGGAAGAGGTTGTCGTTGTAGGTTATACCTCGATGAAGAAACGCGACGTATTAGGCGCCGTATCGAAACTCGAAGGCGATGCCATCACAGCACTTCCCGTCTCGTCGGCAGCACAAGCCATGCAAGGCCGTATCGCCGGTGTCTCGGTATCTAACGCCACCGGTGCTCCGGGTGCAGGTGTTTCGGTACGTGTACGTGGTGTAGGCTCTATCAGCTCCGACAACGAACCGCTCTACATTGTCGACGGTATTCCTATCGAAGATGCCATGAACCTCATCTCGCCCAATGATATAGAAAACATCACGGTATTGAAGGACGCCTCATCGGCCGCCGTATACGGTTCGCGTGCCAACAACGGTGTCGTACTCATCACCACCAAAAGCGGCAGCAAAGGCAAAGCTCGCATCTCATACAACGGACAGTTCGGATTCCAAACTCACGGACGCCTCATTCCTATGGCAAATGCAGCCCAATACCGCGATATATATAACGAATCTGTCGCCAACGACAACGCTATGGGCGGCATACAACGTACCCCGCTTACCGAAGAATATATGCACGACCTCGCCGACGTCAATTATCTCGACGCCATCTTCCACACAGCACCTATCTTCGTGCAAGAACTTTCTGTAAGCGGCGGTAGCGAAAAAGTAAATTACCTCTTATCGGGTTCTTACTACGGACAAGACGGTATCATCAATAACAGCGGTTACGACCGCATCTCGGTACGCTCCAACATAACGGCCGACGTAAAAGATTGGTTGAGCGTAGGACTTAACCTCAGCGCCGCACAAGCCAACACACAATATGTATCCAGCTCGGGCGACGGCTATGGCAACAGCGAGGGCGGTAGCGTGGTACGTTACGCCATGTTCCGCAACCCCAACATTCCTATCCGCGATGCCAATGGCAACTTCGTAGACCTGCCCAGCGTCTATTTCGGCAATTCCATCTACGATACGTTCTTCGGCGACAGCTACAACCCTGTTGCACTTGCCGACAATACCGACCGCAACCGTCGCGACATGCTCTTCTTCGGAAAAGTAAACCTCACATTCAAGTTGCCGTACAACATAAAATGGACCAACAACTTCGGTGTCGACTACAAAGGCACAGATTATAAGGTATTCAATCGCTCGTGGGGCGACGATAACCGCATCAACAACCCCAACGGTATCTCCGTAGAACAAGGCCGTTACCTCAACTGGACATTCAACTCGGTCATCGACTACCGTCAAAGTTTCGGTGAAGACCACAACCTTGCAGCATTGTTAGGTTTCGAGGCCATCCGCAACAACGAATATTTCACCAACGAATCAGACCAAAACTTCCCCGTTTGGGACAAAGACCTGCTCTACGTAGGCAACGGTTTGGGTGAAAAGACAGCTACCGAGTCGGAATATACCTCTACGCTGGCGTCTTTCTTCGCACAAGTTTCTTACGACTATAAGTCGCGCTACTACGTATCGGGTACGTTACGCTACGATGGTTCGTCACGTTTCGTCGGCAACAACCGCTGGGGTCTCTTCTACTCGGCTTCGGCAGGTTGGAACCTCGACCAAGAGGCATTCCTCCGCGACGTAAACTGGCTCAACAAACTGAAACTGCGCGTAGGATATGGTGCCATAGGTAACCAAAACGTAGGCAACTATGCTTATTCCGATTATTACAGCTCCAACTATAACTACCCCTTCTCGGGCACTTCGTACTACGGATATGTTCAAACCAAGCTCGGCAACCCCGACCTGAAATGGGAAACCAGCCGCCAATTCAATGCCGGTATCGACTTTGAGGTACTCCGCGGCGAGTTGGGTATGAGCATCGACTACTACAACAAAATCACCGACGACATGCTCGTAGAAGCCTCATATCCTCCCTCGTTAGGAAATGCCGAGCCCAACTGGATAAACAGCGGTTCGGTATTGAACGAAGGTGTCGACCTCGAAATATACTATCGTAAACAATGGAACGATGCCAGCTTCAACGTTTCGCTCAACGCCGGTTGGTTGCATAACGAAGTACTCAAATTGGAAGCTCCTATCCTCAGCGGTCGTGTCGACAACGGTATCTATGCTACCAAGACCGAGGTAGGTTATCCTATCGGTTCGTTCTACATGTATGAGATGGAGGGCATCTTCCAAAATGAAGCCGAAATTCTCACCTCGGCATACCAAGGTGCCGACATCGAACCGGGTGACGTGAAATTCGTAGACCAAAACGGCGACGGTATCATCAACGACGAAGACCGCGTACACTTAGGCAGTGCCATTCCTGTTGCTACTCTCGGTTTGAACATCGGCGGAACATACAAAGGATGGGATTTGAGTCTCTTCTTCCAAGGTGCTTTCGGTCAGAAAATATATAACCAAATCCTCACCGATAGCGAAGGTTTCTATCGCGGTTTCAACGTTACGGAACGCTATTACGAAAACCACTGGACAGGCGAAGGCTCTACCAATGAGTTCCCCCGCGCTTCGTGGAAATCAAAGAGCAACAACGCCCGCGTATCGTCGCGCTTCCTCGAAGACGGTTCTTACCTCCGTCTGAAAAACGTCCAACTCGGATATACTTTCAACACGAAGAAATGGGGTATCGAGATGCTGAGACTCTATGTCGCTGCCACCAACCTCTGGACTATTACGGGATATAGCGGATTCGACCCTGAAATGACCGTCAGCGCTAACTCAACCAGCGAAGGCGACCGCGCTTCGGGCATCGACTGGGGTACATATCCTACCGCCATCACTTATACATTTGGCATAAATCTTACTTTCTAACGACACATGAACATGAAAAAGATAATTTCAGCCTGTATGGCTCTGCTGGTCGTTTCCCTGACGGCTTGCAACGATTTCCTCGACGAGCCCATGAAGGGCAACCTCAACACAGAATCGATATACTCTTCTCCCGAAGAAGCCCAACTCGCCGTCAACGGCATATACAACGCCTCGACCTACTTCATCAACCTTTGGAGATTTGGCGACGTGGCCTCTGACGATGCAGTAAAAGGCGGAAACGAAGGCGATATGAGCGACCTCAACTATATTATCGACTTCACCGCTTCGGCCGACAACGGCGTTCTCTCTGAGTTTTGGCAAAACACCTACGAAGTAGTAAGCTGTGCCAATAACGTGATAGGTAACGTACCGGGCATGGCAAGCGCATCGCAAACGCAAAAGGACAACTTCGTGGCACAAGCCAAATTTTTCCGCGCACTTGCCTACTTCACATTAGTGAACATCTATGGCGAAGTACCCTTGAAACTCTTGCCGCAAAACTCGCCCGAGACCATCAACGTACCGCTCAGCTCGGTAGAAAGCATCTACGCCCAAATTGAGAAAGACCTCACCGATGCTGCTCCTTCGTTAGAGATAAATCCGGTAGAACAAGGTCGTGTTACCCGCGGTGCAGCCTACGGATTACTTGCCAAAGTATATCTCTATCAAAAAAAATACAGTGATGCTCTCAATGCCATATCGCAAGTAGAAAGTCTCAACATCTACGATTTGGAACCGAACTATGCCGACCTTTTCAAACTCGGCAGCGAAAACAGTAAAGAAGTAGTTTTTGCCATCCGTTTCCTCAGCGGACAAAACCCGGGTCTCGGCAATCTCCTCAACCAATATTTGGCTCCGCTCGAAGAGATGGGTTACTACTTCGACGCTCCCACGCAAAACTGGGTTAACTGCTTCACGGAACTCACCGAAGATGGCGAAACCGACCCGCGCTTGGACGCTTCGATAGGTCGCGACGGTATGCCGTGGCTCAACGACAATCTTTTCCAAGCCTCATGGTCGCCTGCGACAGGTTATTTGGTAAAGAAACATAACCAACCGCTCGATGAAGTACCCGCCGGAAGAAAAGGAGATGGAGGCCTGCCCTATATCTATCTGAGATACGCCGATATATTACTCATGAAAGCCGAGGCTTACAATGAGCTGCACCAACCCGTTTTGGCAAAGGCTCCGCTCGACAGCGTACGTTCACGCGTAGGACTTGCCGAGACAACAGCTACCAGCGAGTCTGCGATGCGCGATGCCATCCGTCTGGAACGCCGCAAAGAGCTCGGATTTGAGTTCCACCGCTTCTTCGACCTGATGCGATATGGCCGCGAAGCCGCTCAGGCTGCCCTACCCTCGCTGCCGTGGGGAGAAACCCGCTACTACTATCCCATCCCGCAAGCCGAGATAGATGCCAACCAAGCTATATAATGACAAACAACCAATAATAATTTTTAATCACAACTTAAAACCAAAGCAAAAATGAAAAGATTATTTAATTCTATTTTCGTAGTTGCATTGATGGCTCTCATTCCTGCCATCACATTCACTTCTTGCAAAGAAGAAGACAACAACGACCAAAGTGCAAACGTTGACAAGACCGAACTCACAGCCCTTATCGCCGAGTGCGAAGAATTGGTTAACGCCGCTACTACCGACGACTATCCTGCCGAGGCAATAGCTACTTTCAAATCGACCATAGAAGCTGTAAAGACCGCTGCCAACGCCGGTAACGTAACTCAAACTGTCATCAACAACCTTCTTGTACAATTGAAAGAGGCCAAAGCTACTTTCGAACAAAGTGCTTATGATGCTATTCCCACCGACGCTCTCTTGCTCGAATATACTTTCGACGAGGCCGGTACTACTCAAACCTCTACGGGTACTCAGAAATTGGTTGCCACAGCTATGGCCGGTCCTGCCGAAGTATTCGGTTCTGCCGCACAAGCTCCCCAATTCATTGAGGGTGTAAAAGGTACCGCCGCTTACCTCAACAACGGTGCTTACTTTGCCATCGACAATTACACCGAGTCAACCTTCTTGCCCCAAGAACTCTCTATCTCGGTTTGGGTAAATCCCGAAGAAGTTCGCGCCGGTAACTACATCATCTCTTTGAACTACTGGAACAACTGGAAATTCAACTTGCAAAACGAAAGCAAACCCTTCTTCACAGTTGCTACTGCCGACGGTGTTATCGATGCCGATAACGAGACCGTAGAGTCTGCTCCTGCCGGAAAATGGACACACCTCGTTGTTACTTTGAGCCTTAAAAACCACACCCTTTCGTTCTACGTAAACGGTAACCTTACCAAGACTTGGGATGCTTCCGGCAAACCGGCTTTGGCTGCAAGCGCCTTGGCTCCTGCTTATGTTCCCGCTTCGGGTCAAAAGCTGCCTATGCTCATCGGCTGCGCCACTACTTACGAAGAGGCTGCTTCTTGGGATTGGGTAACACTGCCTATACAACCCTCTGGATGGGATAACTATGTTGGTAGCATCGATGAACTCAAAGTCTACAACATTGCCCTCACAGCCGGTCAGATATCGAAACTCTACAACGCCGAAAAACAATAATCTCTCGCCGGGAAGGGAATACAAAACTTCCCTTCTCGGCCTATGACTTGTCAATCAGCAACGAAATGCCTCCTGTATGGCACACAAGCCACACGGCGAGGCATTTCTCTTTTCTTCATCCGCAACGGCTCGCATGCCGTACTTTTCTCTCATCCACAAAAAGTCCTATTACCATACGTCATGACTGTGCATAGCTTCCTCTTTACCTCTCTTTGTGCGGGTCTCACGCTCTGCGCTTCGGCTCAACAGATAGATATTCCCCGCATAGAACAGATGTCTGCCCCTGCAACCCCCGTCGAGAGCCGCGATTGGACACAGGTTGCTCGCGATTACGACCAATTTATCTATAACCTCGACCTGCAAGGCCGATACCTGCCGCTCGTCCACATAGGCGACAACGGCACCAATTACTCCGATATTCCCCAATACTATCTCGACACATACGTCGGCTCTTTCAGTGCCGGCAAACAAGCCGAAGCCATCAATATTCTGCCCTCTCTCGTAGGTGCTACGCTGGCAGGCATAGACAAAAGCAACGACCGCGGCATCGACTGGGTAGGTATGTCGCGCAACTTCTTCAATCGTCGTAACGGACAAATGGTATATCTCAACGGCTACTCAGCCGCTTCGGGCGGCGATTGGTGGTACGACCTGATGCCGAACGTCTACTTTTACCAACTCTACACACTCTATACACCCGACGCCTACCCGCAATGGCCTGAACAATTCCTGTCGGTAGCCGACCAATGGTATAACGCTGTCACCTTGCTTGGCGCCGACATCTACACATGGCACACTCCGACTATCAAATACAGAGCCTTCAACTTGGCTACGGGACAACCTTTGCAAACCGGCGTTCCCGAACCCGAGGCAGCAGGCAGCATGGCTTGGCTGCTCTACAAAGCATATCTCGAAACGGGTGTACTGCACTACATGCAGGGGGCGCAACTGTGCCTCGAAGCTCTCTGCGCCTACCCTTCGAACCCCTCGTATGAGCTGCAATTAGCCTACAGCGTACAGGTTGCCGCCGCCATGAATGCCCGCGAAGAGTGCGACTTTTACATCGAACGGCTACTCAACTGGTGTTTCGACCGCGGACCGCTGCGCGGATGGGGCAGCATCGTAGGCGAATGGGGCGGATATGACGTCTCGGGACTTATCGGCGAGGCCAACGACGGAGGCAACGACTATGCTTTCGTGATGAACGGATTCCAGCAGGCGGCTGCCCTCGCCCCTGTCGCCAAATACGACAAACGATTTGCCCGTGCCATAGGCAAATGGATTACCTTGCTGGCACAATCGAGCCGCCTGTTCTACAAAAACGGGCTACCCACCGAAAATCAGGAAGCAACCAGCGCCGGTTGGCTTGCCGAATACGATACACAAGCCTGCCTCCCCTTCGAGTCGATGAAAGAACGTTACAACGGCCAGACGCCCTATGCGATGGGCGATGCCGTCAACGGAGGATGGGCTGCCACCAACATTTCGCTTTATAGCGGTTCGAGTGTAGGGTATTTGGCTGCTGTTGCCGGGAAAACCGATGTCAACGGCATTTTCCGCATCGATGTAAACGCCACCGACTTCTTCACCGCCGACCCTATCGAAGAGTACCTCTACTTCAACCCGTTCAACACGACCTGTACCGTCACATGCCCGCTGCCCGAAGGGAGCTACGACCTCTACAATACTCTTACCGATAACTACATAGCCCGCCATGTCAACGGTTCGGCCAGCATCGAGATACCGGCCGACGAAGCTGTATTGATAGCCCTTATCCCAGCCGGAACAGAACCGGTGGCCGACGGCAACAAGCTATATGCCGGCGGAAAGGTCATCGACTACAACTACCTATACAACTACGACAAAACCATGCAGATAAACGCTCTTGTAACCGACAAAAGCATCGTAACACCCGGCGAAACGGTAACAGCCCGCCTGCATGTGCGTAATATTCCTACCGGAGCTTCGGTCGTATGCGATTGGAGCATCAACGGAGAAACTCTCTCCGGTACGAACTCGGCGCCCACCGTACAATGGAGTGCTGCCGACCAACCCGGAATATATACCATAGCCGTCAAGGCTTATGCTCACGGCGAGAGTGTCGAGGACTCGGTCGTCGTAGAGGTGGTGCCCGAGAAATACGATGCACCAACCATCACCGAACTATCTACGACCGCCGAAATGCCCGTAGGCGTAGCTTCGGAAATAAACGTGACGGCACAAATCTCTGAGTGGCGCGACGACCTTGCCATCGCATGGGATGTCAATGGCGGCATACTCACCCAGACCGATGCGAACCAAGCTGTATGGCTGCTTCCCGATGAGGAGGGAGTTTATAGCATTACTTGTACGGCACAAAACCGATTCGGCAGCGACACGCGCTCGCTACAAGTTCTTGCAAGGAGCGACAGCCCTGCCACAATGCCGCTCATATACTACCCGCTGAATGGCAATACGCTCAATGCCGCTTCGTCGCAACTCAACGCCGTCAACGAGGGCGGTACGTTCGTAGCCGATAGCCGCGGCAGGGCAAACGAAGCATTCTGTTTCTCCTCTGTCAACGACAAGCTCTACACCCCATCGATTCCCGAAATCGACTTTACCGACGCTATCACTCTATCCTGCTGGTTTCTTGCCGACAGTAAACTGTCGCGCGAACAGTTTATCATATCGCACGGCAGTTGGGAAGAACGCTACAAACTTTCGCTCACACCCGAAATGAAACTTCGCTGGACTGTCAATTCTACCGGTGGGACAGTCGACGTAGATAGCAAAGAGACCATCAACGCAGGCCAATTCTACCACGTCACCGCCATATATACCGGCTATTCATCGGAACTCTACATCAATGGAGCATTCTCTAACTTCGCACCACAAAACGGCAGCATCAACACCACAAGCCACAACCTTTGTTACGGGGCAAAATCTACCGACGACACCGAATATTCGCTGTTGGGCATTATGGACGAAATAAGGGTCTACGACGCAGCTCTCTCACCGCAGGCGGTCGCCAAATTGCCCGACGAATGGAGCCTCTCGGCCATCGAAGCCCCCTCCAGCGACCGTTTGTCGTGGCATAAAGAGGACGACATCATATATGTTACCACCCCGGGTAACGACATGGTATCGGCAAGCCTCTACAATACCGGCGGGTGTGAACTTCCGTGCTCCATGCAGGCTTCATCGCCACACGCCGCCATTCGGGTCGGCAACCTCCTACCCGGCATTTACCTGCTAAGGCTCACCGACAGCAACGGACAAACCACCCTGCTGAAATTTACAGAATAGACTTATGCCTGACGCCACCGCATCGGGCAGTGACATCATCTTTCACGACCACAATTCGCACATAATCCTCATACGGGATTTCTCCAAACAAATCGGGCTCTCCGCCGGCTGATACAATTATCTACCGGGGAGAGCCCAACAAATTTACAGAATATGACCGGCTACCGACAACTTACGCAACTCAATCGGGATACCTTCACGCCTCAACCTCAGGCTTAGGTTCTGCGGTATCTTCTGAGGCGGGAGAAGCGGACGGTATAGTAGCCTTTTCGCCGGCAAGCCGTTCTTGATAGGCTCGCAATCGACGCTGCCACTGTTTTTTGCGGGCAGCCTCCCGCGCCGCTTTGCGGCGGTCATACTCATCATATTGTTTTTCCAAAAAATTATCGGCCATAAGAGGAGTTGCTATATCATTTATATTTTTCCATAAATCAGCCTCAAAGGGCTACACAAATCTCTTGTCAGAAAACTTCACCGCAAGCAGCTTGCTTTCGGATTATTGCTTTACGTCATTGTCATCGGCTTCTGCATCGGGTGAAGTACGCCGCGACATATTATGCGAAGCGGCAGGACGACTATCGGGAACAGAAAATATCTCTCCTATGAATGCCGCAGTAGCGCTATCTTCGACAAGAGACAGGCCGGTTTGCGACGAAAGCGCCGCCGTATCGGGTGCTGGAAAAGAACCTACCATGTCTGTAACACTGCGACGACTTTGCGGAGCTAACATTTTACGGAAATCACGTACTATTTGACGACCCATATCGACGATAGTACTATCTACACGGTGCATTTCCACCGGAGTAACAGCATCCTTGTACTTGGCCTTTCCCAAACCAAACTTCATCTTGTCGAGGTTACCCGAGATATTCAGTCCCAACTTGAAGGGAATTGGTGATTTAAGAATGGATATGTGATAGTCGAAATTCATATCGAGGTCTTGCGAACCTCCCACCGCAGCTTTATAACGGTCCATCTCTACGACAAAGGGATAGACAGTAACATTTCCATTTTGCACGCTCACATTAACGGCAATACTGTCTATGAGGTTACGCTCTTTGTTCTTGAAAAGGAACCTCTTGGATATTTCGGCAAAAGTCTCACCATCGAGCAAAACAAGGCTGTCGCCCTCGATATGTATCGCCGAACGTAAGGTAGGAATCTTTATCCTGAGAGTCGAATCGAGATGTGTTTCGGCCGAGATGTTGAAATCGACCATACCTTGGAACGACCGCAGCATAGGCATGATAGAGTCTAACGACGGCAAAAAGTTGACGAGTTTGGCAATATTGACATCGTGCAACCTGAAATCGAAACCGGCATATCCATCAGACGGCTCCTTGGCCTGATATACGACCGTTGTGCGCATAGTAGCCCCTAAGGCTTTCATGCTCAATTCTTTGAGGTGTATTGTTTGGTCACGCACATCAACTGCACCGTGTATCTCATTGAATACCATTTTGCCATAACGCACGCGGTTAAAATCGGTATTCAATTCGAAATCGATATTGCGAGGAACAACAAAGAGCGACAAATCGGACGACGTGGTATCGACCTCGGCGCTTGCAGAATCGGTCGGGAACGAAATGGAACGTATAAGTTGGTTGCAATTGAGGTTGCGCGAAGAGAGGTTCAGCTCGGCACGCAGCGTTTTATGAAAACGCATAGCCTCATACAGGTCATATATAGCACCGCTTGCCGTAATATCGGAGCGGCCTATACGCATGGTGGCATTGCGCAGCTTGATGGTACGATTCCCCACGGTAACGGACGTCTTCTTCATCCTGATAGGCAGGGCACACTCCGGCGTGCGAAGTGTCAGACGGTTGAATCCCACAATTCCCTCGGGAATCCACGCCGAATCGCGTAATTGCGTGGCATTGACCGCGATACCCGCCTTATCCATACCCAATTTCATATCGCCTATGCGGCTAAATATAGAATCGGCTTTGAGAGAGAGGTCGATTTGAGGTTTCTGCGGGTTGCGTTTAGAAGGATGCAGTTTGACCGTCGCTTCGGTCTTGCTGCAAAAAAGGCGGAGCGAGTCGCCCATGGCACCTTTGAGCCGACTGGCATTAAGGTCTAAAACCACATGGGCAATACGTGTAGTGTCTTGCGGATTGGTCGTCTTGACGCTTGCTTTCAAGCTATCGACAGCCGCCACAATGCGCGGAGCATTGAGCGAAGCATTCCTCACCACAACCCGGGCGGCCAGCCAATCGTTGCCGATAAAGGCAAACGAGGCGTTACTCGAAAAATCGAAATGTCGCAAAGTATCGCGGATTGTAATCCGTTCCATTTCTACTTTACCGCCAATCTTGACACGTCCAAAGTCTTTTTTCTTAATGGATGAGAGCCGACAACGCAACTTGATATCGGCATCTAACTTGCCTTCGAGAAGGATTCCTTCTTGAAGTGGGAACGTTTTTGCCAAAGCGGTGAGGTCAACCGTAGAATGGGTATTAAACGTAATATCGGGGTCTCCCAATAGGTCTTCGACCCGGGCATCGGCAAGAATATCGGTATGGGCTCCCTTGAAACGGAATATCCGAAGGTCGAAGTATGATGGACTCTGCCGCATAAAATCGACCTGCCCCGAAAAGTCGGCCTCCAGTTCGTCTATACCATAAGGCATACCGGCATATTGTGCCGAAGCATCTTTTACTTTTACATCGAGGGCTACAATAGGCATTTTACCTTTCCCATAAAGACCTTTGAGCGTACCTTTGACTTTTACCTCGCCTTGTGCCGACACTTTGTTCTCTTTGAGAATGCTGCGAGGAATCATCTTCAAAACGGTTTCGAGCGAAGGCGCATGTAGCCCGTATGCCATATCTACATCGAGAGCATGCTCCACCGTATCGCGCCGCAAAGTACCGTTTACACCGAGTTTCACGCCGTTGATATCGACAAGAGCATCTTTCAAAGTGAACAAACCCGAGTCGCGGTCAAGCTCGACATTGGTTTTGAGATGCATTGCCATGCGGTTGAGCAGGAGCTGTCCATCTTGCCAAAAGAGAATATTCTTGTTCTTGAAGTCGAGAGCCAGCATCGAATGTTCCTTTTTAAGATTGGCCGTCAGGCGCAGATTTGCATCCCAAAGATTGGCAAAAACCCGTGTATCACGGTCATCAAAAGTAACAGTAGCATGACGCAGAACTACACGGCGTATCGCAAACTCATCGAAAAGAGTAAGCGAATCGGTAGCGGCCGTATCGACAGCAACCGTATCGGGCAACATAATATCCCAGTTGGCTACTCCGTCTTTGCCTTTGAATGCGTACAAATTGGCGCTATCGAGAGCAATGCGGTAAATGTTTATTTTATTTTGGGCAAGATAGTCAAACGGATTTACTACCACAACGGCCTTTTTGAAAGTAACCAACGTATCAGTACGTTGCCAAGCCGAATCGCGTATCGCCTTAGAAACCAGCGTTCCATCGGTCAGTTTAAGTCCGAAACGGGGAAAGGTAGAGAAGAACGTAAGTTCGACACTTTCCATATCGAGATGCGCCTGCAGGTTGTTGTTGGCAGCATTGAGCACAACAGGCGTTATCTTTTGGGGAGTAAACACAAAATATATGGCAACTGCAACGGCAAGCAACAATACAGCGAGTACCGATGCCAAAGAGATGGCCGTAATCTTCAATGCTTTTTTTACCGATTTTTTCATACCGACATCTGTTTTGAAGAACGATTGGCCGTCATAATGCGCCCGAGATGCTCGCACAACGGCAAAAGGCGCAACCGACAGTCATTATAATGCAAAAATAAAACATTCTATCTCGATATAATAACACGAAAACATAAAATATTTTGAAAATTTTGCTTCCGTACTGCTCCTGTAAAAGCAATCGTATGCCACAACAATCTATCTGCAAAACAAACTCTGAGAACTGCCTATCAAAACAGAGCGGAAAACAACATCTTTCTGCGGTGTAAGGATACAAAAAACGCGCCGCAAAAGCAACGCGTTTTTCCCTAAAAGCAAATGTAGCATATCAACGTTTTTCGCGGATACGGGCTTTTTTACCTGTGAGTTTACGCAAATAGTAAAGTTTGGCACGACGCACTTTACCGCGACGATTCACCGTGATGGAGTCGATGAAAGGAGAATCCAACGGGAAAATACGCTCAACACCCACGTTACCAGACATTTTGCGAACCGTGAAACGTTTTTTGTCGCCATGACCCGAGATGCGAATTACATCACCACGGAAATCTTGCACACGCTCTTTGTTTCCTTCACGAATACGGTATGCAACCGTGATGTTGTCACCGCTCTTAAAGGCGGGATGTTGCTTTTTTTCAGAAGGAGCCATAGCTTCTTCCACAATCTTGATAAAATCCATTTTTATAGCTATTAAAATGTTATATAATCGCAATATACGCAGACAACCTATTCTGCCAGAGATTACGAAATGCGCGGCAAAAGTACTATTTTCTATCGATATATACAAGTATTGCATTCCTATTTTTGTATAACCCGATAAGATATAAACCGCAGAGTTCATTATTTTTCGGCCGATGTATATCGTGCAATACAATACAATGACTATATTTGCCATGCAACGCTCTGCCGATACCGCCGCCCGGCAATATTCAAGCTCGGGAACACATGCCCCCGAACCGGCCATCGGGACAAATATCTGACGAACGATAGTACTCATACTCCGAACTGATAAATAAAATATGTGGAAAGAATTATTTCTCGCTGCAACCATAACAATAGCCTTATGCACGGCTTTTACGTGTAAAGAGCAAGAGGCATATACCTACGACAGCTACTACTACCGTCGAGCTGCTCTTTTCGAGACCCTGCCTACTGACACGACCGACATCATCATGCTCGGCAACAGCTTGACCGACGGATGCGAATGGCACGAATTGCTGCAAGACAACCGCATAAAAAACCGGGGTATCACAGCCGACGTGGTTGCAGGTATGAAAGACCGACTACCGGCCATAATGAAAGGAAAGCCGGCACAAATTTTCATCATGGCAGGTATCAACGACATATCGCACGACCTGAGTGCCGACTGTATAAGCGACATGATATGGGATATTGTGGCACAGATACGCCACGAGTCGCCCGCGACCCGCATTTACGTGCAAAGCCTGCTGCCCGTAAACACCGACATGGGGTACAAACGTTTACAAGGGAAAGAGGCTGTGATATGCCGCCTCAACGAGTTGCTGCAATCACAAGCCGATGCACACGGATACCATTACATAGAGTTATACAGCCACTTTATCATCCCGGGCAGCCAACGTCTCGACCCGCAATATACCAACGACGGCCTGCACCTCACCGCACAAGGGTACTTGCTGTGGAGTGAGTTGCTCCGCCCATTTATCAACCCCTAACTTGTTTTTACCGACCATGCCTACCCGTTGCAAACTTATTACCTCTTTCATATTATTCCTCGCCGCCTTTCTGCCACAAGGTAGCATGGCACAAAAAAGCACCGACGAGATAGCACAAGCCATCGACACGTTCATGGCGCTTCATGCCGGCGACACTCCGCAAGCCTGCGAGAAGGCTGCCGCCCGACAGGCGGCCTCCATAGATGCCGATGAACTGCCCCGCTACGTCGAAGTGGCCGAGAGGATTCTATATACCCCTGCCTGCAACAGCCTGCAACGTGCTGCATATCGCGCCATAGTGAGACAATTATTGCAAAACGGCGGCGATGAGATGGCTTTATTGCGATACCGATACCAATATGACATGCTCACTCGCAACAACGAAGGCGAACCGGCCGAAGACTTTACCTATACCGACATGGGAGGGGAGAACGGGCAACTTTCGCACATTCGCGCCGACTACACGTTACTGATATTCAACGACCCCGAATGCGAGGAGTGCGCCATGTTACGCGAGGCCATTATGACCGACCCCACCATTGCAACGGCCATGGCAGAAAAACGGTTGCAAGTAGTAGCCATATATCCCGACTTGCCCACCCCTGAATGGGAAGAGCAGATGCTACACTATCCCGCACTGTGGATAAAAGGATATGCCGAGGATGTCTCGGACTTGTACGACGTTCGACAATTACCCGCCACCTATCTTTTAGACGCTCGTCACACCGTATTGGCTCGCAACGCCACCGTTTCCGATATGGCGACACTCATAACTGCAGAAAAGCCCATAAAGTAACGGCTGCCCAATATCGGGCAAAAATTAGGGACAAAAACAAATTGCAAACGGCCTGTCCGACTTCCCATAGCGGCCGGTGTATGGGGTATCGACAAATCAATAAGGGTAGAAAATGCCCCTTCATTACTTCTCGGTACGGCATTTCTACCCTTGTATCCAAACGGATTAAGCCACGAATTTTAGTTTCTAACAGCCATAATTTATTCAAACGTATTTACAACAAAATTGCGTATGATACACTCCGTACGGTCGGCATAACCTTTGGCAACCCGCAAGCGCAGGCGATGAGGTTTGTCGTCCAACTCGGTCTCAAACATATATACCCACGGCAGGTAGAGCCAACTGCTCCACTCGGTATAGGTATCTATCATTTTATAGGGAGCCCCGTCGACACTGTATTCGAGACGGGCAGCATGAGGCCCTGCCACGCAGAAAATGCCTACCGCCGTACCGGTAAAATCAAATGTAAGGGTTTTACCGGGCTTATCAGCGACCAACATGGGCACATCTACGAACCCGGGACGTGTCTGCACAGCACTATCGGGTTGCCAAGCATCGACATAGCTCCAACCGCTGCGATAAGAGGCTTGGCGTATATCTACAAAACGGCCGTTGCAATAACTGTAATCGTCAAGTTTGTCGGCCGGCAGAGTATGCGCCTTCACAGTATCGCCGGGAGCGTTACGCCACATCTCGTCGAAAAGCGAAGCTATGGCCGCAGCATAATACTTATGCCCCATCATGTGGGGATGCGTACCGCCGAACTCGTCCCAAGTAAATTCTCCGGCAGCCATACGGTCGGCTATCTCATGCGCCAAATCGATAGAGGGGATAGCATAGTGGTTGGCCACCCGTTCGTGATTGAGAATGACATCGGGTATCCGGCCTTCGGCATAATCTTCTATAAAGGGGTCGTAAATGAAATGCAACATCACAATATCGACCTCGGGATACCGTTCGCGAGCGTGACGTACCTCGCCCTCCATACCCCGCACCTGCTCTATATAGTTGAAGTGGTTGGTATCGTCATTGACAGCCGCCTCTACAAAAAGCAAATCTATCTCGCCTTTCGACAAAACATCATTCTCTATACGAAAAGCGCCGGGAGTTGTACCGGTAGAGGGGATGCCCGCACAAACAAAATCGAACTCCGTATAGGGGAAACGTTGCCTCAACTGCTGCATGACAAGGTTGTGCCAACCTTCCATTTCGGTGATGGAACCACCCAAGAAAGCAACCCGCGCCTTGCGGCGATACTGCATCTTACGAAAAGAGTTACTCAACGAACCGCGGTAACGGATGTAATGCTTCTCTTTCTCACCCGGCTGGTGACGAAGTATAAAATCGACTATCGGTTCGGGATTTTCGAGACTGTGAGGATGATGCCCCACACCGGGTTTGAGAATAAGCTCAACGGGAGCGCCCAAGTCACTGTAACGGTCGCGCCACACCTTCATATTCTCTTCATAAGGTACCACGGTATCGCTATCGCCGCACACCGCCATAACAGGCACACGCGCCGCCACCAACGGCTGCAAAAGGTCTGGGCGGAAAGCAGCCAAACGCTCGTCCGCCGCATCAGCATCGTCGATACCCCACAGCCGCAAAGCGTCGTTCCACATATCGGGGCGCTGCCGGCCGGGCCAACTCAACAAATTGCACACCGGAGCATCGACATAAACACAAGCCACGGCCGACGGATTACGTGCCGCCCATTGAAGAACAAAGAAGCCGCCACGGCTCAACCCTTCGAGCGTCACTTTCGGCGATAAGCCTATGGAATCTACCGCAAAGCGATAAAACCGGTCGCCGGCACAGAGTGTCGAAAGGGCACCATAACCATGTGTAAGGTCATAATATACGACATGAAATCCCTTTTTGAGCAAGGCTTTGTCGACCGTATCGAATGCACCGAAAAACGCAGGCCTCCATATCCACGGCGAACCTGTCGCCACACTGTCGGGCGTAACGACAATCGCTTCGCGCCCCTCAAAAACAAAATCGTGTCTGCCGGGTATAGAAAGGCGCGAGGCAACGTCACCATGCCCGGTGACGCTGCCTGCCAAACATCCTACTGAAAACCTAATTACAACTGCTAATAGCAGTGCATACTTAGCAAATCTCATCAAATGCTTATTTAATGCTTATACATTACTTTATCGGTGTGAAAACCATCACAAAACCGCCACCCTGAGCCATTTCGACCGAGAGCGTCTCGTTGGCGTCATACTTCTTCACTTCGCGTTTATAACGTGAAGCATCGGTATCGCTCTTCTTCACATCCTTGAATATCTCCACTTCATATTGTACGCCTTGCGGCAAGAACGACAAGTCGAACACTACATTACGGCGCGTCCAATTATTGATGCCACCCACATACCATTTGTCGCCCGATTGACGAGCTACGACAGCATATTCGCCAACCTTCGCCAACAACGGCACCGTCTTGTCCCATACAGTAGGAACAGCAGCCAGATACTTCAATACATCGGGATATTTACGGTAAGCATCGGGAGAATCGGCCAACATGGCAAAAGGTGAATCTATCAACAAATAAAGTGCAAGTTCGTGGCAACGTGTACCCAACGTCGAGGGCAGTCCGGGGTCGACAGGTTTGAACTTCTCACGTGTCACATTGCGCATAGAACCGGGTGTATAATCGATTCCGCCGCCCAGCATACGTGTGAAAATAAACTGCAACTGATATACGGGATTGCTGGTAGTGTCCCATTTGGCACACTCGGCGCCACGCATTGCCTCGTAAGTAAGTATGTTAGGATAAGCACGATGCAACCCCGTAGGCTTGCTGCATCCGTGGAAGTCGACCATCAGATGCCGCTCGGCACATGCTCGCGCCAAATCTTCATATTCGGGTATTACATTGGCGTCGTCGCGGTCGAAGAAATCAATCTTCACACCCACAGCTCCCCATGCGGCAATAGAGTCGAGATATACATGCTTGTTGTGGAAGAGTGTGGCGGCAACCGTCCAAAGCCATACGCCTACATTCTTTTCCTTGCCATAACGTATCACCTCTTTGATGTCGATATTCTTATTGAGGTCGGCATGATTAAACACATTGCTCCAACCGGCATCGACCAGCAGATATTCTATACCATTCTCGGCGGCGAAGTCGATGTAATATTTATACAACTCGGTAGAGAGCTGCGAGTCATCGAAGGGAGCGTCTTCGAGAATATGGCAGTGCCACCACTCCCATGCAGCTTTACCGGGACGAATCCAATCGGTATCGGCGATTTGTTGCGGTTTTGCCAAAAGGTATATAATCTCGTTGTTCAACAGCGTACGGTCGTCATCGGTGACAATGACTATACGCCACGGGAAAGCATGGTTGCCTGCCGTGCGGGCAATGTAAGGCTCACGCTCCTTGACGACGGTGATGAAATTACCCCAACTGCCCATCTCGATGCGTTTGGGATAAGCCGCCCAGTGGCCTTGCATCTTACCGTCGCTTTTTCTCAGGTAGAGACCGGGATAATTGTTCAAGTCGGCTTCGGCCACTACTACTTTGCAACGACGTATTTTGTTATCGAACATCATGGGTGTAATACCATACACGCCATCTTTTATGTCAGATACTCCTTCATAGAGTTTGTGGCTCAGTTCCCACGACGTATAGTTGTTCGTCTCGGGTAGAATCACGCCGGGGTCATCGGCAAAATCAAATACCGCAGTCTCATCGACAACCACCAAAGAATCGGCCGGGGCACGCTCGCCGAGGAAACGATACGCAGCGCCCTCGTTGTAAAGACGAAAACATACTGCATAACCATCTTTGAAAGAGAGCGTCAGCTCATTATAGCAATCGGCAATCTCTTTATTTTTACCAAAGAGCGGATATACTTTCCCGTTATGTTCTTTCTTATCAACCGATAGAAGGCGCGATGTGCCGTTCCATACCTCGCCACTTTGCAGCGAAAGAGCGATGGGAGACGAATTGACCACAGCATTGCCATCATAACTGATAGCATACGAAAGCGACGGTGAGGTAGAAACATTCATTTGCAAACGACCGTCGGGCGATAACAGCTCGTACTCAGCCGCATGGATGCCGGATAAAGAACCGGCAACCATGGCAGCTGCGAGAGTTGTTATAAACAACATATTTTTCATAGTGTGTGCAATTAAGAATATGAGAAATTAAATCATATTTACTTGGGCTCCCTGATGGTTTACATCAAGCGAGAGTACTTCCGAAAGGAAATAATGAGCCTTCTCCGTCTCACCCAATCCTCGGTAACCGAGACCCATCACATAATAGCAATGGATGCGATTACGCTTATTGAGGTCGTCATCCCAAATAGCCAAATCGGGCAGAGATACGGCAAAATAGTCGATGCGGCATTTATCGAAAAGATGCTTTTCGCCATGCTTGATTAGCTTATTGAAACGACTTCTTGCTTTCGCCTCGTCGCCGAGTTCGCGCCAAGCAAGACCTTGGAAGAAAATCTTGTCGGGTTGCTGGTCATTATAGAAGAACGCCTGTTGGGGTTCGTCGGAACCTATGGTAGCAATGGTAAAGCAACGGTTGGCCTCATCGACATTACCCAGTCCTTTGTATGCCAATCCTTTGTAATACCATATATCATTCTCTTCGGCATTTTTCAACTTGCCTTCGCCGAGGTTATAAGGATAAGCGTCGGTAGCCTGCAACAGCTGCAAGGCCTCCTCATAGCGTTTCTCGGCAATAGCTTGTTTGGCAAGTTCTACATGACACAATACATACTGACCTGTGATTTTACCTTCACCGCCTTCCCACGGGTGGAATTTGCGGCCAGCAATCATGCGGCGGGCTTCCTCATAGCGACCCAACTGATTATATAACGTGATACGTTCGATAGACAAATCGTCGCGCTCCTCGACTTGCTCCGAATGCTTTTCAAGGAAAGCGAGACGGCTTTCGTATGAATAGCCGAGTTTCTTATAGAGTTGGTCGAGCTCCATGAGGATGCGTGCATCTGTCGTGTCGAGAGCATAAGCCTTTTCGAGCAAAATGCGGGCACGCTCCTTGTCATTGCGTTTGTTGTAATAGGCCAAAGCTAAGTTACGCCATACCGTAGGGAAGGTATCGTCGATGCCTGCCGAGAGCTCCCAGCACTCAACGGCTTCGTCGTAACGACGAGCGGCGTACCAAAAGTTACCCAGTGCATAGGCAGCTTTTGAGCAGTGCCCGGTATTGAGGCGGATGGCATCTTGCAAGATATTGACCTCTTCGATACGGTTGGGGAAGCAATAGCGATGGTCGCAAGCCTCGCCCTGACGATAGTATTGCAATGCTTGTGCTTCGTCGCCTTTAAGCGAATAAAAGTAACCTACTGCATAAGCGACTATGGGATAAACATCGGCGGTGTGCTGCATATAATCACGCAACAGCTCTATCGCCTCATCATAGCATCCTGCCGAAGCAAAATCGAGGGCATACTCTATATATCCGTGAGCCCATCCGCGCATCATGGCACGCAACTCGTCCATGTCGGCAGCATTGCCGGTAATGAGATATTTCTCGTAGCGGCATCCCATATTGAAACGGTCTATTGCCAAAGAGTCGTCGATAAGACGCAAAGCCTCGTCGGTACGTCCCAACTTGCGCAACAAAGAGGTTTTCAGTTGACGTGCCTTGTGGTTGTGCCAGTTGCGTATAAGAGAACGCTCTACCCATTCGAGGGCATCGACATAGTTACCGCGAAGAGTATCTATCTGAGCGATACCATAGTATGCGGCATCTTGCCAAGCGGCATTCCACGTAGCCTTGAAGAAGGCATCGTAGGCCTCGTCGTACTTGCGTTGCATGAGGCAGCACCAGCCCAAGTTGTAATAAGGCTCGCCATCGTACGGATTGGGGTTGCGCTCGGTGAGCGTGGCAATCGCCGTACGGAAATAAGGTTCGGCAATAGCAAAGCAACCTTTACGCATATATAACAGCCCCATGGCATTGTTGCAACGCACATCGCCGGGCTCGCGTCGTAGGGCCTCGCCATAATAGTCCATCGGATTATAGGTGGCATGGCGATACTGTTCGAGATGCAATCCGGTGAGGAAGAGCTGCTCGATAGATGCAATTTCTGCGGGGTCTTTGGCAGCTTTGGCCGGGTCGGGGATGGGTTTTATCTCGGGCTTGTCGGCGCGATATTCCAACAAAAGTTTGCCATCGGGACGATATACACGAGTGATGAGGTTATCGGGCGTGATGCCGGGAGCCGAGAAATCGTCGAGATAAGGCTTGCGGGGCGAGCATTCGATAGTCTTGTCGATATAAGTCTTACCGGAAGCATCGGCTACAACGACATGCAAATCTTTCTCCACACCGGTGGTATAAAGGATGATTTTACCGGCACCCTCGGCGTCGACTTCTACATTGAGAATGGCATCTTTCGAAGCATTCTTCACATATCCTACCTCGCTGTAAGGCATGAAATATTGTACCCACGATTTCTCTTCATAGGGTTGCAGCCACGAGAAGTCGGGTTGATTATCGGTATAGACACCGGTCATAAGCTCTATATACGGCCCGTCTTCGTCGGTAAGGTTACGGTCCCAAGCCTGTCCGAAGTCGCCGCAGCCCCAAGTCCACTGTTTCTTACCGGGCGATACATGGTGATTGGCCACGTGCAACAAACCGCCTTTCACATGCTCCTCATATCCGCCCACGAAGTCGAAGCGCGACTCTATGGCCATGTACGATGTGGGGACGGGAATATTCTTGTACTTCGATATATCGACGCCGGCCGAATAGTCTTGCTTGTAATATACGCCGGTAGCTATGGGGAACGACGATACATCTCGTTTGCCGTGGTCGAATACAGCATTGACATCCGGTGGGAACACCGAGTGGTAGTGGTCGTTTACAACGACAGCGGGGTTTGCCCACCACAGGAAGGTTTGCGGGAAGGGAGTACGGTTGTAGATTCTCACCTTTATCTCTATGTAAGCCTTGTCGGGATACAGCGTAAATCCCTGCATACCTTTGGTACGGAACATACGCTCTACCTCGCTACACCATACCGTGACACTGCCATCGGGGTTATTCTCGATAGAGTAGTCGGTGGGCAGATAAGTCGACGGGCGGTGGTGCTGAGGCCAGTTAAACTCAATTCCGCCCGAAATCCACGGACCGGTAAGTCCTACCAATGCAGGCTTCACGACTTGGTTATAATAAACGAAATGGCGTTGTTTCACCTTATCGTATGCCATGTGGATACGTCCGCCGAGCTCAGGCAAAATCATCACCTTGATATATTCGTTTTCGAGGAAATAAGCATTATAGGCCTTCTCCTTCTTTTCATCGTAGATTTTCTCTATAACAGGATAAGGATATACCGAACCGCAGCTGCCTTGATAAACACGCTTTTCGAGGAAAATAGGATTCTTCTCCTCTGCACCTATTTCGTAGGTAGGCAATACGATTTCCTCCTGCCAAGCACGCACCTCACCGGGAGTATTCACCGTACTTTTGATTAAATATTCTGTTATCTTTTCCATAATGAGTGATATGTGTGATTATTTGATTAATTCTTTTTCCAATTCTTCGAGACTCTTTCCCTTCGTTTCGGGAAGCATCCGCACGATAAAGACGCCACCTACCAAGCAGATAATGCCATAGAGCCAGAATGTCCAAGCTGCTCCCAAACCGCTATTGAGTATGGGGAAGGTATAAGTAAGTACGAAACATGCTGCCCACAATGCAAAGGTACATACCGACATAGCTATACCACGAATGCGATTGGGGAATATTTCAGAAATAATTACCCACATAACCGTCGCCAACGTCATGGCATAACATGCGATAGCAAGCACAACTATTATCAACAACAACACGCCGGTAAAATGCAGGAAGTAGAACATACCCATCAGCGCATAAATCGCAGCCAAACCGAAAGCTCCTATCAGAGCAAGTTTCTTTCGGCCCCAACGGTCGACAACAAACATGGCAACCACGGTAAAGACAACGTTGGTAATACCGGTAACCACAATATTCATCAAGACATCGGAAATGCCATAACCTGCCGACATAAAAATCTCTTGGGCATAGTTGAATATGACATTGATGCCGCACCATTGCTGCAAAACGGCCATAACCACTCCTATGAGCAGCACTTTGCGCATAGAGGGATGGAAAAGCTGACGGAATCCGCCCTGCCCCTTTTCCGATGCAAGCGAAACCTTGATAGACTCCATCTCTTTATGAGCCACGTCCTGACCGGCAATGCGGGTGAAAATCCGTAAGGCTTTATCGGTCTGTCCCACCGAAGCCAGCCACCGGGGACTCTCGGGCAGGAAAAATGCCAAAACGAAAAACAGTATCGACGGTACCATCATCGCCCAGAACATCCATCGCCAGCCCATCTGTCCGTTCCAAGAATAGAGAATCATCTCGGCCGTAGCACCTTCGGGAACAGGCTCGGCAATAAGCCAGTTAACTATCTGTGCCGACAATATACCCAACACTACCGTCAGTTGGTTGATGGCAACAAAACGGCCGCGCATGTGGGTAGGAGCTATCTCGGCAATATACATAGGCGAAAGGCTCGACGCCACTCCGATAGCAAAACCTCCTATAAGGCGGAAAATGATAAACGTAAGGAATGTGCCGGCAAAGCCCGTACCCCACGCTGTGCAAATGAACATGCCGGCCGCCAAGATAAGGATAGGCTTACGCCCGAACTTGTCGCTGAAACGGCCTGCTGTAAGTGCGCCCACAAGACAACCTATAAGTGCACTACTCATTGCCCATCCTTGCATTACGGGATTATTGGCAATGCCGAAAAATTGTTCGTAAAACGGTTTGGCTCCTCCTATCACAACCCAGTCGTAACCGAAAAGCAAACCACCCATAGCAGAAATAATAGCTATGCCAAAAAGATAAGCATTGGAATGTGTTTTCATAGCTCGGTATTTTTAATTATTCATGAAGCAAAGGAAAGCAATCGTAACGGCATGTAAAATAGAAAAAATTTTTATAGGAATGGACAATCTTACTTTTTTACCTTGTTTTTTGCAAAATTCATGTTTACCTTTGTAAAAACCTCACCAAACTTCTCCTATCATGCCCAAAATACGCGAAGGATTCAAGGGTCAACGAACGATTATAATACCCTCGTTCATAATAGAAAAAATAAAGCAGAACCCATTGGGAAAAATGCTTTACATCACCGACATCGGGTTCTACCCCACGGCGTCTTATCACTATCGTGAACGCACTGCCGACGAGGCGACAGAAAATGTACTTATTTACTGTGTCAGGGGAAAAGGCTGGTATGATTTGGGAGAGAAACGGTATCACGTAACCCAAAACCAATTTTTCATCCTTCCCGAACACGAAGCCCATGCCTATGGAAGCCTCGAAGACGACCCGTGGAGTATCTATTGGTTGCACTTCAAAGGCGACATGGCTGCATTTTTCCGCAAAGGGTTCGACGTACCCACGCACGTATCGACTCCGGGCAACAAACCGATGGAGACTCAATTGCGCCTCTTCGAAGAGATATACAATACGCTCGACAACGGGTTCGGTAACAACAACATCATGTATGCCACTACAAGCCTTTTCCACTTTTTGGGGCTCATGAAATATGTGGGAGAATATATAGAGGACAAAAACGAAAAAAGGCATGTCGATGCCACCGACCTCGCCATTGCTTTCATGCAGGAAAATATCAACCGCAAACTTACCCTTGCCGAAATAGCCGAGAAGGTAAACCTGTCGGTCTCGTACTTCTCCAACCTGTTCCTGAAAAAAACAGGCTTTTCTCCCTTGCAGTACCTGAACATGCTGCGCATCCGAAAAGCCTGCCATTATCTCGACTTCTCCAATATGAAAATCAATCAGATAAGTCCATTGATAGGAATAGACGACACCTTCTATTTTTCCCGCTTGTTTACCAAAATCATGGGTATATCACCCTCGGAATACCGAGCCCACAAGAAAGGATAGAAATCAATAAACCTCCCATTCGTATATGCGGGCTATATCGCCACCATCACGCACCGGTTTGGTAATATGCAGCCTTACATAACGTGCCTCTGCTTGCGTATCGAGGTTGCGGTCGGTCACATTCTTGGTATTACCCACTATTTTATCTACCGTTTGCCAAGCATCTTGGGGTGTAAGGCGCACTTGCAGCTCATAATCTTTGGTTATGAAAGCCGGCGTTTCTTCCCCGGCGTGCATGACGCGCCACCCTTTCACCGGCAACACCTCGCCTAAATCGACCTCTATATAATTGGGTTTCCCGGTATGAAAATCAGCCCATTTGGTGTGCTCATCGCCATCTATGGCAAAACGTGCCGCCTCGTTTTGCGATGTTGCACCCGAACAAGATACAATCTCCTTGCCCAATAAGAGGTTACGGGTCTCAAAATTTTTATACACGACATCGGCCTCTCTCATTGCCGTACGGAAAAGAGGGGCAGCCGGTTGCAAAAAAGCAGTTTCTTCGGTAAGCGTAGCCGCAAAAAGGACGACGCGCGAATTACAAGGCAATACCAGCTCGCGAGCCTTGGAGGGCAGGTCTATGGCAAAGCGGAAGATATAGGTGTACTCGTATGCGCAATCTCTATTCCCATTCAGGTCATGCCGATGCGTACCTACAAAAGCCGGCATCGGCTGCTTCAAATAGGCCTCTGTTTCGCCTTCGTGTCCCCACTGCCCTATAAATCCGCTATAATAGGGAACCTCTATATTATACGGTTTGCCATCGATATAAAACGTAGCGGCATAATCGTCGAGCGTAGAAGCCGCCAGCAAATAGAGCCGATTGTAAGCCCCGTCTTGCGGCAAACGGATGGTGTCGCCGAGACACTTCACGCCATTGGCAGCATTCTCGTCGCCCATCACAAACATGACACCGCCGCTATATAGCGTATCGGGGAAAAGCTCTGCGGCAAAAGAGTGCCCGGCTCCGTCGAAATCGGCCGTATTACGAAACTCGTTATACGAAACGCAACGCAGATTGTAGGGAAGTTGCAACGGACGCGACACGATAGGCTGCAACGGGCTGCGACAAGGCTGCGGAACAATCCGATAGGTACGTACACCGTATGCCGGAAGTGCCACCGTAAAAGCATTATCGGTGAAAGGAAGCGTATCTTGCACTATCTCGGTTCCATCACATCTAAACACGGCTTGCAACGGAGCCACAAAAGAGAGCTCGGCTTGCGTTGCCTGCCCCTGCTTCTCACACAAGCGTACAATGTAACCGTTACCGTCTTCGGCCTTTTTCAACGCCATCACTTCCACGCCGGGATTATCTATCGAGAGCCACGAACAGGCTCGCCCCCACTCTCCGCTGTGACGCGAAACCGCAAACGCTTTCAGTCCGCTATCGTAAGCCTCGGCACGACGCGGTATTCCGGCATCCGTTTCATTGCCCTTGTGGGCTATCATGGCATACCCGAACGTGTGATGCCCCATATCTTGCCGATTCTGATATAAGAAAGCACTCTCGGCAGCCGGCGTGTGCAGCAGGGTAAGGCGCATGGTATGGTCATCGGGCTTGTCCCAACCATATTTGGCATCGCTCAATATAGAGATGCCATAACCGTCAGACGTATCGGCCAACGATACCCAGCGATGAGCATAAGTCTCATACGCCGACGGCCGATTGGCAGGCCGTCCTACCGAACCGATTCCGATGTCGTAACGCGCCGTATCGTTTGCAACCGCAAAGGGAAATGCCATCTTCAACAAGGCTCGTCCGGTATGCCAGTCCAACTCGTTACGCACCTCTACCCGGTCACTACCCGATAGCAAACTGATATATTGCAACCAACGGGTATCGCCATACTTGCGCTCCACACAGAGGGTAGCGCGCAAAGCTCCGCACTCCGCCAGCGACACACGACAAGTATCGAACTGTCCGTCGGGAATGCTCTGTATCACTTGCCACTTGATTTCCCACGCCGGCCATTGAAACGAATCGTTACGGGTAAACAGTTGCGGGGCGATACTCTCTCCGGGAGCTATCCACTCCCGATGGTAACGCTTGTCGTACCACGACACCATATTGCCGTCGCTGTCGAGGACGATACGATAATTGCTGTTTTCGAGAGTACTATCGGTAGCCGCCACATCACTCGCTTCAAGCGACCGACCGGCCGGCCGCACATCGTAAACGGCTACACCCATAGGAGATATAGACGCTTGCAAAAGAAGTTTCACACTGTCGGCTGCATACCCCAGCACCTGCGATGGCACTTTGCAACCGTTCTCATCATAGACCGCATAATACTTGCGGCCTTTCCGGGAAGGTACACTTACCTCTACCACATCGGTAACGGCATGGGACGACGGATTGTATATAAGCAACGGCATACCCTTCACCCGCGTATCCAACCTACGGCTCAGCGTGGCAAGCGAAGTTTCAAGAATGTCTCCAAACTGCCGCAAGGACAACAGCTCATCGTTCCACGAATAGGTATAAGCGCAAGGGATAGACGTCCCGGTCAAATCGTCGTGAAACTGATGCCAGATAAAACGTTTCCACGCCGCATCGAGGGTCGCAGCCGGGTAACTGCCGGGCAACAGCCAGTCGGCTACAACAGCAGCACGTTCGGCAGCTGCTGCCAAGAGTTCATTCTCGCGGTTATACAACTTCATAGCCGCTTGCGAGGTATAACAGGCATTCCCATGGACATCCATCAACATCTCGCCTTTGTATACAGGCAGTTCGGGATGTGATTCCAACGGCCAAAAATCGCGATACATTGCATCGCTTGTTGCCGACACCACATGCACCCTACCCTCTTTTCCTACGGCATTCTCTACGGCCTCGACCGATGCAATCGTAGGCGAACCGCCTATATCGCCCGTGCCATAGTAGTGATAGACTGCCTGCACCGGCGAGAGCATCGCCTTATCGTAGAGCTCACGGCTGTCTGACAAATCCTCTCCGGGAGCCCACACACGGCTGTAATCGAAAGCATTGGCAGCAGCCGCTATACGACTGCCATCGACACCCTCCCACACTCCGAAGGTAAACGGATACTGCCCGTTTGCCGTCAGCGCCGACCCCCGCCATTGCAGTTTCTGCGTAGAAAAACCTATCAGGTTGCAATGTACGGCAATCGTAGGCAGATTGTACGGGAACCCGAAACAGTCGGGGAGATATATATCGGACGACGAGAGGCCAAACTCACGGCGATAAAACGTCTGCCCCAGCAGGATGTTGCGTATCAACGACTCGGACGACGACACCACCACCTCGCTGGCTTCCCATGAAGCCCCGGCCACATGCCATCGGCCGGCAGCAATCTGTTGTTTGACGCGACGATATAAATCGGGATAATACTCTTTCATCCACGCATATTTCACGCCTCCCTCGAAATTGAATATATAAGAAGGGTAACGTTCCAACAAAAACAAATTCTGCCGCGCTGTATTGGGCAAATACTCGTCGATGGTTGCGACGACATCCCAATTCCATTGCGAATCGAGGTGTGCGCCACCCACCAAATATGCCACGGGGGCATTGCCGGGTTCTTGGGCGAATCCCCGGCATACCCCCAGACATACAAGCATTAGAGATATGATAAATCGTTTCGACATCACTTACATGCTACCTGTTATATGGCTCTACAACCAATCGATACGAACCGCCATCGAGCAATGCGGCATCGAACTCCATGGTGACCGTGCGTTTCTCGCCAGGCATAAGCGTGAAGTAGTTGTCATTCATGAGCACCGGCAGGATACGCTCGCCATCGGAAGTGCGCACAGGTTTTACGTGCACGGCAAAAGCCACCGGGGCACTCTTCGGATTAGAGACGACAGCCGTAATCGTGGCACGACCCTTCTCCTCGACAAGTTTCGAAGAGACCTTCACCTGCGCCTGCGGCAACGAGTTGAGTGCCGTGAAGTCGCGGCGGTCGCGATTGCCCCGCCAATAGAAATTCTCCGAAAGTATATTTCCATCGCCATCAGTCAGTCGCAAGCGGATGAAATGCGTATCGGAGAGCTCCTCGGCGACCGGACTTCCGCCCAAGACGTCGAAGTTCCATAACGAATAGCCATACCACCATCCGCGTTCTATGCCGAACATGCGCACATAACGGGCATCTACCTCGGGGAAAAGTATCTCCTTGACCCCTTCGCGCCCCTCATAGGTCTTATAGACTTCGTTCCATGTGCGGGCATCGTCCGACACCTGTATTTTATATGCTTTACCATACGATGCTTCCCAGTTGAGCCGCACGCCGCCCACCGGCTGCTTGCTACCCAAGTCTACATAGAGCCATTCGTTATCGGCCACACGCGACGACCAGCGCGTGTCGCTCTTCCCATCGGTGGCATCGGCCGGCGAACTGTACTCTGACGAAGAGGCATACGTGGGCTTGCCCAAAGAGATAATCTCCCGCTCACGGGCAAACGGAATGGTCATACACTCCACAGCCGTATTGGAGGGAGCGTCGAGAGCGACACGCCGCGTGTAAGCCGGCACCTCTTTCCCGTCGAGATTATATACTTTCACCTCGGCCTGCAATCCGGAGAAATCGCGGGCGGTAGTGTTGGCCACCTTCACGGCATCGGTGACGGGATTCCAAAAGATGTGCAACGGCTCGCAAGCATTTTTTGCGCCCCAATATGCACCCGTAAGGTCGTAGTAGTAATCGTAGGTTTGCCATACCATCGAAGGATATGACGACTGTCCCATCCATATCATGATACCCGAGGCATCGTTCCACATGTGGTCGAGCCAGCCTTCATACATAGCTTTGTTGGTCTGTATATTCAGCAACTGCGCTTTGCGGCAATACTCTTCTATGCCATCGGGCGCACCGAAACCTTTGGTAAGTAAGGCATCGTATTGCACATGGTCGGCATTGGCTGCCGAAGGACCGAAGTAGTGGAAGTTCCACATCTCGTCGCGAGGCCACCAGTTTTCGCGAGGCATAAATTTGACAAAGCTGTCGTAGTTGGGCATTACCGCCGTACCTATTTCGGTACGGAAACCCCATCCGCGAGCCGGGTCGCCTTCGAGTCCGTCGGGATATTCAAGGAAATAATAACGGGGGTCAAAAGCTTTCCACATTCCGCTACCGGTAAGCCCGTCGGCATGCGAATTGGCTTGGAAATAGCGGTCTCCTCCATCGAACGTACGTATATTCTCGGCCATCCAACCTTCGAGAGGCGGTTGGGGGTTAGATTCGTTATCGCCGCACCACACTGCTATGCAGGGATGGTTGCGCAGACGTTTTATCTTTTCAATGACATTGAAGTTGAATGTATGTATATCGTAAGGAAGGTTTGGATTGGAGTTTATCCAGAAATCGTCCCACACCATGATACCGTACTTATCGCAAGCCTCGTAGAACTCCTCATCGGTCGTAACGCCCAACCAGTTGCGTATCATATTGAAGTTCATACGACGGTGCAAATCGACCTTCAAATCATACTCCTCACCACGACAACGCAACATATATTCGGGCATACCCCAGTTGGCACCTTTCACAAACACGGGCACGCCATTGATATAGATATGGAACGTATTATCGTTCTTGTCGTATGAGTATTCGCGAATACCGAAGGTAACTTCTTGCGACTGCGAAACGGCATCATCGACCTTCACCTCGAAACGGCAACTATACAGATTGGGCTCGCCATATCCGTTCGGCCACCACAGGCGGGGATTGTTGATGCAAAGTTGCGGGAAATAACGCTTGTCGAACCTGAGCGTGCGCATGGCATTGCCGTCGAGCTCTACCTCCTGCGAAAAAACGACATTCCCGGGAGTGATTGTACCCGAAACAACCGCACGAACCTTCTCGGGCGAGTTGTTGCGCACATCGAGCGCAACGGAGAGCTCGGCACGCGCCCGCGAAGGGAGCGAGGTGCGAATCCACGGGTCAACCAGCGTCACTGCTCCCGTATTGGAAAGATATACTTTGTCGGTAATACCGCTGTTGAGGCCGGGGACATAGGGCATCCAGTCCCAACCGCCGCTGCACAAATAGGTAGGACTGCCATAATTGGCCAACGGCGTTTGTGGAATATGTACCAATACGGCAAGTACGTTCATACCATCGCGGGTTACCACATCGGTAACATTGAAACGCCCCCGGTGCATAAAACCGTCGAGCGTACCCAGCAGTTTACCATTGAGGTAAATATCGGCTTTGCGGTTTACTCCATTGAAATTGAGCCACACCAGCTCCTTATCGAAATCTTGCGGCACAGCAAACTCTGTACGATACCAGAAACTGCGGTCATACTTCGAGCGGTCTACCCGTGCAATATTGTCGCCGAAATTGGGGTCTTCTTCCAAACCGGCGGCAACATACGACGCGAATACCGTGCCCGGGACCGTAGCATCGACCCACGACGAGGCATCGAACCCAAGCGCCATGACAGCTGTCGGTTCGGCAACATCGTCCTGTGGAGCCACTTTCCACAAAACATCCTCATCACTATGCAGATACACCGGAGATGCGACAGCCGAAAGGGCAAGACACATCACTACACAAACAAGCATACTTTTTCTCAACATATCCTACAAATATTACGGTATCACAATAAAGTTCATCGTTTTACAACCTCGGTCGTTCCATCGGCATAGGCGATACGAACGATATAACGTGCTCCCAAACCGGGCAGAGCGACAACTGTATCGCAACCGCTCACCGCAACCTGCGAAAGCAAGTTGCCACCGAAGTCATATACTGCCACTTGTGCCATCTCCTTTTGCGTCGTCAACAAGAGCGATTGCGAACCGCGCACAACCTTGGCAGCAGATACCTTTGTCAAACCTACGCCCGACACATCTATGCCTACAAGATGGAATGCGCTCCAATCCATGTCGGCCTCATACAACGGCAATTTCGTGGCATCGACCGCCAACGTCACATTCTCTACGGCAACACCTTCGAATGCCTCATACCCTACCAACGGCAACGTCTGGGCAGGACAGAAAATAGAATCGAGTGCTGTACAGCCCGAGAAAGCCCAGTCGCCCACAAACACGAGGTTGTACGACAATGCTACCTCTTGCAACGAGGTGCAACCCGAGAAAGCCGAGGTGCGCACCTCTTGTACGCTTTGCGGCAACTTCACTTGCTGCAACGATGTCGTCCCATAGAACATACTGCCCTCGATAGTATCCAGCGACCAAAGGTGCGACCAATCGGCCGTTTCAACAGCCGTGTACATAAAGGCGCCCTCACCTATGCGGCCAACCGATTGCGGCAACCCGATTGTCGACAGACTGGTACAAGATGCAAAGGCATAATCTCCTATGGTAGAAAGGCGAGTTACGGCCGAAAAATCGAGCGTACGCAATTGTGTATTGCCACGGAATACGTTGCTACCCAAAGTCTCCAACGAAGAGCCGGCAGCAACCTCAAAAGTCGACATTGCAACATCATAAGCAAAAGCGGCATCACCTACCTCGACAACCGAAGCGGGCAAAACGAAGCCGCGCAGACGATTGCAACGCGAAAAAGCGCCGTTGCCTATATATTGCAACTCTTGCAACGACTCTATATTGGTTTCGCGTAAAACGTTGCACAGATAAAAAGCATTATCACCTATACTGCGCGTCGAAAGCGGAGCCTCAAAAGTCGTCATGCGGGTCATAGCCGTCGATTCTTGCGGCAATGAGAAAGCTTCGGCAGGAATAGCATCGGCATCATACGACGTACCCTCTACTTCGCAAGCCGCAATGGTAGCTTCGGTCATGTCGATAGAAGAGATACGCGTGAGGTTGTCACGAATAAAAAAGAAGTCGCGTGCATCGACAGTACCGGTGATTTTCATATCGCTCAACGTAGTATAAACATCTTGCGAAACGAGCTCCGAGAGCGTACCGGGTTGCGTCACCACAAATTCTGTCACATCCTGCGCCATTGCAGCAAGAGGAGCAAAGAGCAATAAAGCTCCCATGAAACATCTATTGTTTTTCATAAGTTACAATATATCGAATTTATATTTAGTCATATACGAATATGTTTCACCGCAACGCAAGAGCGTCGAAGGGAAAGCAGGATGCGAAGGAGCATCGGGATAGAATTGTGTTTCGAGGCAAGCACCCGTAGCAGGCAAAAGCGGCATACCTTGTTTGCCCTCGATGCCGGGCAGGAAACCTGCCGAATAAAACAAAACCGCGGGCAACGACGTATCGACAACCAACTTGCGCCCGCTGGCCGGATGCGACAGTACAGCAGCCCTACGCATCGTACCGGGCTCTCCCAAAACGTAACAATGGTTATAACCGCGATTCCACTCCAATTGCCGGTGCGTCATGTGCAAGCCGTCGCCTATGGCATGGGCATGAATAAAATCGAACGGTGTACCCTCGACAGAGCAAAGCCGACCGGTAGGGATAAACGAAGCATCGGTATCGAGCATTGTACCGGAACAGATGCGCAACAAATGGTCGTCGATAGGCTTTGCACTGCCCGAGAGGTTAAAATAAGCATGATTGGTCATATTGACACATGTAGTACGGTCTGTCACAGCTCGGTGGCAAAGCGTAAGACAATGATTATCGTCGAAACAATAATCGACCTCGACCTGCACTTCTCCCGGGAAACCGCCCTCTAAGTGAGGCGAAACCAATGTAAAACGGACTCCTTGCGGCAGTAATTGCCAACCCCACACCCGGCGGTTCCATCCGTGAAATCCGCCGTGGTTGGTATTGTCTCCATCATTGGTTTCGAGCTTATACTCTACACCCTCTATCGAAAGACGTGCCCGCGCTATGCGGTTGGCATACCGCCCCACCGTAGCACCTATATAACAGGTATCGTCTATGTAGCCTTGCGCCGAAGGATACCCTAACAACACATCGGCAAGCTCTCCACGGGCATCGGGCATATAAGCCGACACCCACGTTGCACCAAGGTTTGTCAGCTCTACATACGCACCGTCGGCAGCTGTCAGGCGAAACAGCCAAAGCATTTCACCTGCATACTCGCCCCATTCTTTATAACTCAATACCATACGCTCCTATACGCTTTCGCTCTATCCCTCACCCGGCAGAACCATGCCGGGATAGAGGAAAAAGAGAGCTCAAATTTATTTGATGAATTTATACGCAATACTGCTACCATCGGCATCCATACCGCGATAGAGATAAACGCCTTTGCCCAGCGCAGCCACATCGACTTCGTTGTGAAGGCCATGCACCTGCAACTGACAGATACCTGCTACATCATATACCATGCTATCGACGACCGAAACATTGCCTGCAAATCGCAACATCTTGGAACCCGCATCATAATAACACGCTGTTGCATTGCTGCTTATTGCAGCCACGCGGCTATCGTCATAAGGATATATCTTGTAGAGATGAGCATCGTAACGACGCACAATGACCGTCCATGTATCATCACAAACATCCTTATCGCCTGTCCATAATTCGTGGAACATATACTTCACACCGGGAGTAAGCCCCAAACGGCCGAAGTCGAAAACACAATCACGGTTTTGCATCGTGTAGTTAAAAGCGGCCACATAAAGCGTATCTCCCACATTATACATAAACATATCGGCAGCCGCATCGCCGGCAACGGCCTCGACAGGCTTGAAAGCCTTCGTTACACGAGCCACTTCATTGACATCGCGATTGGTGAGGAACGTACGTGCACGGTCTTTGGCTGTTTCAGAACCTTCGTTGCTGAAATCATCACCCGAAATAAAAATACCGGTTATAACCGACGATGTAACCCTTGCCCTGTTCTCCATATACGTTGCACCGTTGAGTACCACGTGGTCGGCATCATTATATGAATACACATGGTCGAGCCACCAGCCATAGGTAAGCGAATTGAGAGTATATTCGGTCTCCGAGATACTGCGATAAGAGTCGCAGCCTATACGACGGCTATGCGCATAGTTGGCCGGGAAAAGGGGCGCAATAGAGAGGTTGATGAACATGCGGTCGCCCACCAGCTCATTGAGGTATTGCATACCTTTTGAATAGGCTTGGATGCCGGTAAATACCTCCGGGTCGTAGTGCTTGCCCTCTAAGGCACCGTGCGACATAAAGTCGATTTTGACATACTCATACCCCCATTCGAGGAACAACCCGAACTGATATGCCATGCGGGCTTGCGTAGCGGGATGCGTGGGGTCGAGGGCATAACCGCCATCTATCTCCTGCACCTTGCCATTGTTGTCATAAAGGTAACAATCGCCATATTTATATTGGTTATTGGTTCCGGGAACATACACATCGGGATTTTTACCCCACTCGGTAAAAGGCGTCCAATAGATACCGGCTTTCTGTCCGGCCTCACCGCAACGACGTACAAACGACATGTGATTGCGGATAGAGAACCCGTAATCCCAATAAGAATCAAGTCCTATAAAAACAGTACTGTCGGCATTGAGGAATCCCGCAGGCTGCAATTCATTGGCAAAAAATTCGGAAACGGCACATGCCTTGTCGTAGTTGATATCATCTTGTATCGCGCCCCAACTGTTCCAACCGAATGGTTTGGCGAACTTGCACGCAAGACGCGGAGCTATGGCGGCGCAAAGGTCGGCATAGGTCTCCATGCCGACGCGCCAATCATCGAAATATCCGACCATCACCATAGGCGACTTGACACTCTTGCCCACAACCGCGCCGTGCGGCAATACATCGTGAGTAACTTCATACGAAACGGCTCCTCCGTAAACTGTCAACGACTGCAAATCAGTATTCCCTGACGTGACGGCAGCAATACCCGTTTTCCATACATCATGCTCTACGGCACCTGTCACTAAACCTTGGCGTGAATCGGCATTAAAAAGAGCCGAGACATTGAAACTCAACGGATGAGAACTGCCAAAAGGAGTGGTCTTATAACGCACCCACATGTCATTGTCGAAAGGTACAAAAAGGGCATAATTCGTTCCCTCATTCAATATCTGCGAAGCGGCACCCGCATGTACAGGAGCCATATAGTTAATGGTCAAATCATCGTCGGAAGTAACGGTAAATTGGGTAAGGATAAAATCTTTATCCTCATATATATAATATGAATGCGTAATCTCGGTTATAGGTTGAGCCGTTGTGTGCCCTTTTATAACAAGTTGTTCACCTGTTCCGGTTTCGTCGCTTAACGGAGTGCTTTCCATTGTTATGTCAACAAGGGAAGAATAAGAGAGTGTTTGGTCGTTAAGCCCCCAAACAGCTTCGTTTGAAGAGAGTATCACACGCCCTGCATGTGTGAGAGTTGCTTTGCCGCCCTCATCGACCGAAAGCGTCCAATCACCTGCCGTAACCTCTTTTTGTGCAAAGGCCGGCATCGACAATAAAAAGAGTAAACAAAAAGATAATAACCAAAAGTTTCTCATAGCGAAAACAGATAAAGATATAGAAAAGAGGATGTCTCCCATGATGTAATATGAAATCCACGCGGCGCGGACACGCCGCGTGGATTAATATGAGAAGAACCCACACTCGGTCTCTAAACCGATATAAACACTAAAAGGGAGGAGACCGGAATGGGGTTCAAGAAGGTTATCAGAGAACTACTTTGTCAACAGCTACACCGTCAGCAGCATTTACTTTCACTACATAAACGCCACCTTGCAAAGCAACCTCGGCAACACCGTTGGCTGCGCAGTTACCGGCAGCAACTTGTGCACCATTCACGCTGTAAACTGCATACGAAACAACGGCATCGCTACCATTAACGATGTTGATTTCGCCATTAGCCACAAACGTCTTAACGCTCTCGCTCTCTACAGCATTCACACCGGCTGTTGCATTGGTAAAGGTGCTACCGCAGAAAGAGTTGTCGACAGCTTGTACACCAAACGTATAATCGTTGATGTTCATACCTTTGAAACGATACGAGAGAGTGTTGAGCAAAGCATTCGTACGGTTTACTTTGAGGAAACCGGTGTTAATGTCGGCAGGTGACAAGCAGAAAATCTTACCGTCGTTGCCTTTGGCATAAACGTTGTAACGAAGAGCCTCGGAAGGAGTCGTATCATCGGTAGCAGCTTGCCATGTAAGAACAACATCGGCACCCTCTTGTTTAACGCTGGTTACCTGCGGTGCAGTAGGTGCTGCATTAGCAGCGAAAGTACCGGTATTTACAACCAGATAGTTGGGCCAAGTAGGATTCTCGGGCGTATCACCGCCACCGTCGCGATAACCGAAGAGTGAAATATCGAGCTTGCCATCGTTGTTGTAATCGACGAAAGTGATGTCACCGTCACGGGCACGGGCTGCATCGGGATATACCTCTGTGGCATCTGTAAATGAGTTGTCGCCGTTGTTGAGGAAAAGTTTAACGGGGCTTCCGCTGCACCAGCCGATAGACATATAGTCCATCCAACCGTCGTTGTTGATATCGCCGAAACCTACCGAGCTGTTAGAACCAGCCAAGCCGGTAACTGTCTCATCGAGAGAAGTAAATGATGTGCCGTCGCCATTGTTGATATAAACGCGGGCTACATGATCCCAGCTCAGTGTACTAGCATTGCGGCCTGTCTCTATAATATCCATCTTACCGTCGTTGTTGACATCGATGGGGAAGAGTGTACCTTGGTGCGAACCGAAGCCGAAACCTGTTACAGCTGTAAAGGTCATGTCGCCGTCGTTGAGGTAAACGGTAGGCGTACCGGCATCACCCATATCATCGTTGTAACCGCCGATAACGAAGTCCATCAAACCATCGTTGTTGAAGTCGGCTGCATAAACGGTCGTACCGCTCATGGGGATGAACTCGGGATTAGACATCAGCTCGAAAGAACCATTTTGCGTATTGCGGAACAAACCGATATAACGCATAGGGGTCTCGAAAGGAGCATAACCGCTTACGAGCAAGTCGGTCCAACCGTCATTGTCGAAATCGGCAGCGGCGAAGAGGATACCCTTGCAATCTTGTCCGTCGGGAGAGAGTTGCGGAAGCAAATCTTCGATATCAAAATTTTCTACCAAATTATAATTGCCCGAAGGACCTTCGTTGTGGAAGAAATAAGTCATTGAGGTAGAAGCCTCGTTGCCATTCGTTCTACCGGCAACAATCAGGTCGAGACAACCATCATTGTCATAATCAATCCAAGCGGCAGCTCCTACCGAAAGCTGAGCAAAAATCAAGTCGGTTTCTTCTGTAACATTCGTGAAAGTGCCGTCTGTTTCCTGACGATACAAACCTACGTGCGGGCCTTCTCCCTGACCGGCTACGATAAAATAGTCCATCAGACCGTCGTTGTTATAGTCGGCCCATGCCAACGTACCGGCAGCCGTCATTTCAGAAGCAAAAGCAACATCAGTTTTCACCTCGAAAGAGGGTGCTACCGGAGCCGCCATAGCTACCATGGCAGTTCCTACTGCCAAAGAAGCGAGTAATTGTCTTTTTTTCATAATGAATAGAATTAAAATGTTAAACAAATTATCTGAGAAATCCATGCGGGTCAATCACGGAGAGACCCGCATGGCGATACAGAGAAGAAGTTATTACTTCAAGCCGGGATTTTGGTCGGCCTCGGTAATAAATTCGTTTTGCGTAATTTCAGTGTATGGAATGGGGAAACGCTTGTGAGCATCGGTCATGTTGCCCGACTCGGCAGCCCACGGGTTACGCAATGTTGTGTACTCCACATATTTGCCGGTGCGGAGCAGGTCGTAACGGCGCCACATCTCGCCCATCAACTCGCGCATACGCTCGTCGAGAATCTTTGTGCGGAACTCATCGGCTCCCATACCGGGATTCCAAGCCATTTCGGCCGGCAGGTTCCAGTTCCAGGCACGAGCACGCACCTGATTGTTTACTACATTGACAGCCTCCGAAGTGTTGCCTGTCTCGTTGAGCGCCTCGGCATAGAGCAGAAGCACATCGGCATAACGCAAGTAATAGGTATTCTTACCACAGTTCCAGAAAGTTTGGTCGAGCTCTACGATACGCTCATCCTCATATTTCTTGATATGCGGGTCTAACTGGTCGTCACCGAAACCGGGAGTTGCCGAAGAGGCCTGTCCGTTCCAGGTAAACTCATAGCGCAAGCTGGCATCTTTACGGGTATCGCCATCTTCCCACACACCGCCATTGGCAACGGTGCTGTAAGCATATTGTGTAGGAACGGCCTCGTCGTAACCGCCAAAGGGGCAGCGTTGGTTCCAACCCGAAGCGGCACGCGTACCGCAGTACCATTGCAGGTAGTTGAGGTCGGTAGTGTTGTTGAAGTAGAATGTCCACAACGACTCTTGGTCACAAGAAACATTGGGATCCCACAAGTCGCTATAATTAGTCATCAGTGAGAAACCGCCATTATTGACTATATCTTGCAAAAGTTCGAGAGCCAGGTCGTAACGACGATATTCAGAAGTCGGTTCGGCTGCCATATATACTTTGGCAAGCATAGCTTTTGCCGTCCACGTGGTGGGGATACGGCCGTCGCTTTGACGTGTATCGGGCAAATAAGTCATGGCTTTCGTATAGAGATCTACCATTTTCTTATATACCTCATTGAGCGATTTTCTGCCCGAGAGTTGCACCGAACCATCTTCGGCAATCGTTGTCAAAGGAATTTCTCCCCAGTAGAATGTAAGCTCAAAGTAAGCCGTTGCCTCATAGAAAGCAGCTTGTCCTATGTATGACTTCAACTCGGTTTGACGCGACTCTTCAACGGTGCTGAGTTGCGGTTCGAGATAATGGAGAGCTTGAGCGGCTTGTACAGCCACGGGGAAACGCAAGTTCCAGAGCTCGGCAAAATAGGGGTTCTCGCTGTTATAAAGGGGCGAGAAGTCGTCGAATGCGCCTTTCGTAAGGTCATTGTGTTGGGCTTCACCTATTTTCAGCTCATCGGTACCGTGATTTACGCGCAAACCTTCGCGCGACATGCGGCACTTGCGCAAGTTGGAGTACAATCCGTTAAGATAGGGCTGAATGTTGTCCATATCCGAAAGGACTTGCTCTATGGAGAGCGACGTTTGCGGCTCTTCAATCAGGAAATCGCTGCAAGCAGGCATAGCAGCCAAGCCTACTGCCAAAGCGAAAATATTTAATTTCTTAATAACCGATTTCATAATGGTATAGTATTTAAGGATTAGAAAGTAATATTCAAACCGCAAACAATCATGCGAGTAGCAGGATACCAGTCGCCCATTTCGGGGTCATAACCTTTATACTTGGTAGCCGTGAGCAGGTTGTTTCCTGTAACATAGAGACGCAAGTTCTCGATGTATGCTTTTCTCGTAAGCTCGGCGGGGAAGGTATAAGACAATGTCACGTTGGCGAGACGGAAGAACGAAGCATCTTGCAACGATATATCGGTTTCACTACGCGAATAGCGGCCGCTGGCAAAGAATGCACGCGGGATGGTTGTACTTGGGTTATCGGGTGTCCAACGGTTGAGCATGTCGGCATGTGCCGTAGCCACGGGCATACCCGAAGTATTCAGGAGCGTCTCATACAGAGAGCTGACAGCCTTGGCTCCATAAGAGAAGTTGCAGAATATATCAAGCGAAAGACCTTTCCAAGAGAGTGTCGTAGAGAGACCACCATAGAACAAGGGGTCGCTGCTACCGGCAATATAACGGTCTTTATCATCGATAGTACCGTCGTTGTTGCGGTCTTTGGGAAGCACGTCACCGGCTTCGATAATGCGACCGGTAGCCTCGGAATATTTCTTGGCGAGAGCCAAGTCCTCGGGTGTGTTTTGTATAATACGGTCGAACTCGTAGATATAGAAGTTATTGATAGACTCGCCGATGAAAAGGTTACCGGTTGTCTGGATTTCGTTGTTGCTATATCCGCCAAGGTTGTAGATGTAAGTAACATCATCATAGAGCTTGGTAACTTTGTTACGGTCGTGTGCGATGTTGAAACCTACGGTCCATGTCCAGTCTTTGGTTTGTATGGGAGTTGCATTGATAGCAAACTCAACACCTTGGTTGGTCATACAACCCACGTTATCCATTTTTCTAAGATAACCCGACGAAGCAGCCATACTACGCATCATCAACAAGTTGTCGTTATCGATATGGAAGTAGTCTATCGAGAAGTTAAGACGGTCGTTCCATGCACCGAAGTCCAAACCTACGTTCACTTGTTTTTGCTCTTCCCAGCGGAGGTCGGGGTTACCAAATTCACCGCCATTGGTGAAGATAACGCTTTCGAGGCTGGTAGAGGGCGAGAAGATAGTGTAGTATTTGTAACGGTCGATATTCTGGTTACCGGCAACACCATAACCTACGCGAAGACGGAGGTTGTTGATATCGCGAACCGACTCCATGAATTTCTCGTTGGCGATATTCCACGAAGCAGCCACCGAGGGGAAGAAGCCCCACTTGTGGTTGGGACCGAACTTCGAAGAACCATCGAAACGACCCGTAAGGGTAATGTAGTAACGTGCATCGTAAGAGTAGTTGGCACGCAACATATAGGAAGCAAGAGTCGAAGCCCAGAAATCGGAAGCATAATATACATTCTCCTTATCGGCAGCACCGCTCATGTTTTTATAGCTGAAAAGGTCATTGCCATAACCTTGTGCGTTTATTTGGTTGTAATTACCTGCCAAACGCGAGTAGCTCATAGAGAAGAGAGCCGATACGCGATGTACGTCATTGAAAGTATTGCTGTATTGCACAGAGTTATCCCATGCCCACTCTACATTGCGACCTTTTTTCTGAACCGATTGTCCGTCGCGACCGTTGTTGATACTGTCGGCCGACTTGGTTCCATAGTAAGAGTAGTCTTCGTAGTTCTGGTAATTGAGAGAGAAAGTAGAACGGATATCAAGACCCTTTATAGGATTGATATTGACATACGAAGTACTGAGCAAACGCGAGGAGATGAGATTGCGGTCGATATACTTGGTAAGCAAGGGGTTGGTGGCCGATTGGTTTTCTACCAAACCGGTAAGCATGTAAGTATAGTCTTCGCTGGGTTCCAAGAGCGGACATGCAGTAAGTGCGCTATAAAAAATATCGCCCTTGCTGGGAAGTTGCTCGGAGTAGGAGAATGAGTTATTGGTACCTACCTTCAACCACGATTTTATCTCTTGCTCTACATTGACTTTACCTGTGAAACGCTCGTAACCGGTCTCTATAACCTGACCTTTCTGTTGGTTGTAGCCGAAAGAGATATAGATATTACCCTTGTCGGTAGCCTTTTGGAAGCTGAGCGAGTGGTTCTGTTCCAAACCGGGTTGTGTAACCATATCGAGCCAGTTGTAGCTCATGCCGTTGTTGAGGGCATTCAGCTCGCGCTCCGAGAAGGCCTGGTTACGTCCGGGCTCACGGGTGTAGTAGATACGCTCTGCCTGACGTTGGATTTGCTCTTCGGTCCATGTGGGGTGTTTGTAACGCAACTCTGAGTTGACATACGATTCGGCACGGAGGTCGAAGAGTTGCTCGCCGTTCAGGAAGGGGATTGTTTTCGTAAAGTCTTGGAAACCTACCCAACCGTCATACGTGAGGCGTCCTTCTTTACTCTTACCTTTCTTAGTGGTGATAATGATAACACCGTTTGCACCGCGGGCACCATAGATGGCCGTTGCCGAAGCATCCTTCAAAACATCGATAGACTCGATATCGTTAGGGTTAAGGGCATCGAAACCGCTATCCATTACCAAACCATCGACTACGTAGATAGGGTTGGTTCCGTAAGAGATAGAGTTGTTACCACGTACTTTGATAGATGCTGTTTCACCGGGACGAGGGCTGCTCTTTACATACACACCGGGAACCCGTCCTTGCAGAGCTTGGTTAATATCGGCGGTAGGAACATTCTTGATGTTATCGGCTGAGAGGTGTTGCACCGAACCGGTAAGGTCGCTCTTCTTCATGGCGACACCGACAACAACAACCTCATCCATCTCAACTGCATTTTCAACAAGATAAATTCTCATTTCTTCCTTAGAAGTAGCCTTCATGTCAAGTTCATTATAACCGATATAGGTGAATTGAAGTACTTCGCCATCCTTAGCTTTGATGGAGAACTTACCGTCCAAATCGGTCATCGTTCCTACACTACTGTTTCCCTTTACGACAATACTGACTCCCACCATGGGATCGCCCGAGCTTTTGTCGTAAACCACTCCTCGCACCTGTGCAGATGCAACCGCGGGAAGCGTCATCAACAACACTAAAAGTGTCCTAAATGAGTAATTTTTCATGATAAATTGGTATTAGTATTTGATGAATTGTAACGTTTTCTTCATATCGGCAGTAACGACGACAAAGCAATACACTCCTTTGTCGACGCCCTCTAACGAAACCGAAAAATGCGATGCGGGCAAAGTCGCATTAACCGGTACGACACGTCCCAGCATATCGGCCATATAGACTGCCGTGACGGGCGAGGCGCTCTCGACACTGACAGCCTCTCCTGCCGGACGATAGGAGATTTTTATGGCATCGTCGCCACCGGCCACGGTGTTCTCTATTCCGCCCTGCCCCTTGGGATAGATGCGCATGGCCATTCCACCACCGTTGGCAAGGTAATAGGAAATCTTGCTTTCACTATTGAGTTCTATTGTCTCTATGGCACAATCGGTGGCTTCGCGGTTCGACATATCGGTATCCTTTATGACGTATGCCTCATACTCTTCGCCGGGGGTAAGGAAAGAGAAGTCTATCTCTACCGTACGGCTGTAATTGCTCTCCTCACGCGACGCGTTGTTCATGGCTCCTACATACCATTCGCTGCCCGTGCGACGAGCCATGACAATATACTCGCCCATCTCGCCTTGCAGAGGCAGAGTCTCATCCCATACGGTGGGTACTCGTTTGAGCCACTCCATAATCTCGGGCACCTTGCGATACTCTACGGGAGAGTCGCTAACGAATCCGAGTGTCTGATGGAATACGACATACATCGCCATAGCATTGGCACGTGTGCCCCACATATCGGGACGACCGGTAGGTTTAATTCTGAAACGACGATAAGTACAATTACTCAGCATACCGGGAGTAGCATCGGCCGGACCACCCAACATACGCAAGAAGGGGAATTGCACCATATAGGTAGGATTGCAGGAATAGTCCCACTTGTTGTTTTCGAGCCCGTGTACAGCTTCGTAACTGATGATGTTGGGATATGTGCGGTGCAAACCTGTGGGTTTGGGGCAACCATGCATGAGCAGAAGCATCTGCCGTTTGGCAGTAAGCTCGGCCATACGGGTTAACCAACCGATAGCTATTTGGTCGTCCCGAGCAATGAAATCGACCTTAATACCGGCAATACCGTAACGTTTGAAGCGGTCGAGACGCGACTCGTCATTGAGCATCATATTGAAGAAGTCCCACACAAAGATGCGCACACCGCGTTCGGCAGCATATTGGCACAACTCTGTCATGTAGCTCTCATCCCAGCCGGCATCGCAAGTCATATATTCCAATCCGTACTCGGCACAGAAATCTACCCAATATTTATAAAGTTCGAGGGTACGCGGCTCATCGGGACCGTTGGGGATGTCTACTCCTTCGAGAACACCGTCGACCAACCAGTCGAAACCTGTTTTACCAGCTTTTATCCACGAAGTATCGGCCAGTTTCTGAGGCTTGGCGAGCTTATAAATGAAGTCGTTATTGAGCAACTCTACATCGCTGCGCGAAACAATAATACCGCGCCACGGATACTCACGCGTACCCACCGTGCGGGCTATATAATCGTATCGCGACAATACGGCCTGCGAATCGTAGATACTCGAATTTTGTATGGTATTGGGATACTGTGCCCACTTACCATGCAGGTGACCATCGGCCGTACTACGCAAGAACATGCCGGGATAATCATCTATATCAGATTCTATAATGGTAAGACCCAGGCCTGTATCTTCGTACTTTATCATCATGGGGTTGACGCTAAACAACCCGTCGGGAATAGCGGCCGCCGACTCGTACTTTTCGTACGAAAGCTCCCACTGCGACATACTCTCGGGAGCCTCTGAGAACCATACCGCGGGGTTGCCGGCAAAAGTAAAGTCGACAACCTCGTCGGTAATGATTATGTCCCCGTCGATACGCGTTACCAAACGCCATGCCACACCCTCATCATAGGCGCGACACACGAGCGAATAGTCGCCCAAATCGAGCGTCATTTCGTTGTAATTCTCGTAAACCGACGGATTTTCTCCTATAACAACCTTTATTTCACCTTCAACATGATTTCTATCCACAGAACCCACAACAGGGTTGTTACCCACAACTCCATATTGTCTGATATCCAGACCCACCGGAGTAGAGGCAAGTTGCTCACCATCAACAAGGAGTGAAACCGCAAGTTGCTCTCCGGCGGAAACACTGAGCTGGATGTTTCCGTCGGGCGATGCAACCACGTAATCCTCTTGTGCGACAGCCGAGCCGCATGTACACGCTGCCACCAAGAGCATAGATATCAACAACTTAAAAGAATTTTCCATAGTAATAATTATTCTTCTGTGAGGCGAATGATTTTGCTCTCATATTGGTTATACATGGGGAAGCGCAATCCATACTCCATGAGATAAGCTCCGGTATAGCTCTTTCCTTCGAGCGGGGTAAACCATGAGTATGTGTTAGGAGCTTTATTAAGCTCGTTGAGACGGTAACGTTTCTCGGGGTCGAGTCCTTTAAGATAAAGCACCTGATTGTTTCCGCCATTAATAACCTTATCCAACAGGTAGGTAAATACCACGGCATCTTTCTTATCTTCACTTACGTACATCATTGCGGTGCGTACACTCTCATAGGGCGAGAGGAGACGATACAAATCGCCATGTTGTACTATCTCGCGAATACCGTAGTACTCTTGAATGGCATTTTTAGAGAACTCTTTCTCTTCGGGAGACATATCTTTGGGTTGGAGGTCCATACCGAGTTTGGCTGACATGGCAACATCGAAGCGGAATTTGAGAGGTACCGTGCGGCCTGTAATATGGTTGGGCACTACCGATACGTGGCTTGCCAAAGCCATCGAGGGGAAGAAATAGGTTGCCCCCCACTGAATGAATATACGATTGTAGGCATCGGTATTATCGCTAATCCAGAACTCGTCGAAGTAACGCAGCGAAGCATAGTCGATGCGGCCGCCGCCACCCGAACAAAGCATGATACATACGTCGGGATATTTGGCACGTACACGCTCGAAGACGCTGAGCAAACCGCGCACATACTCTATCCAAAGGTGCGATTGCTTTTCGGCCGGCAAGTAGAAAGAGCCCGAGTTGGTCACAAAGCGGTTGCAATCCCACTTGATATAAGCGATACCGGGATTTTCGGTCATGGTATTATCTACAACCGAATAGACAAAGTCTTGTACTTTGGGATTCGAGAGGTCGAGAATAAGCTGGTTGCGACTGAGGTCGAGCGGACGATTGGGTTGCGTAATTACCCAGTCGGGATGCTTTTCATACAGTTCGCTGGCAGGATTTACCATCTCGGGTTCGAGCCAAATGCCAAACTTGATACCGTTTTTGGCAGCCTCTTCTACCAAGAAACCCAGCCCGTGAGGCAATTTGGCCTTATTCACTTGCCAATCGCCCAAGCCTGCATTATCCGAGTTGCGGGGATGTTTCGTACCGAACCAACCATCGTCGAGCAAGAAGAGCTCAAATCCCATGTCGGAAGCATCTTTGATGATTCCCGAGAGCACCTCTTCGTTAAAATTGAAATAGGTAGCCTCCCAGTTGTTGAGCAACGTAGTACGGGTGCGGTCGCCACGCCATATACCGTATTTCTTAGCCCAACGGTGGAAATTGCGGGTAATGGTACCCGTTCCCTCTTCGGAATAAGAATAAAGCATACGCGGAGTCTCGAACTTCTCGCCTTTGGCCAGCGAATATTGGCCAGCAAAAGAATTGATACCGCATATAACATGGAGGTTCTCCAAATTATCGACATCGAAAGTCAAGTTCCAGCTTCCGGGCCAAGCTAATGTACCGCCCAATACCCTACCGGCATCTTCTTGCGCCGGAGCATCGAGACCGAGCAAAAAACAAGCGTGGGCATGTTGGTTGGAACGAACACCGAGTTTCGATTCCAAGACTTTCTTACCACGGGTAAGCTGCATCTCTTCCATCTTCATTTCATCAGCCCACTCTCCATAAAATTGGGTGAGATAGTAGGTCGGCTCAGAAAAGAAGAGGTGCGACGAAGCATAATTGTAGAGCATGACCGGTTTCTTCTCATTGTGCGAAATCACAGTCCATGCCTCTATAACATTTTCTTTTTGATAGGCATTGAAACAAAGTACCACATCGAAGGGGAAATAGGTGTCGCGCAACGTAATCTCGGTATGTTGCACGCCATCGGCCTCTTCGGCCGTAGTATGCGATACGTATGCCAGTTCGGTAGAGGTATTTCCATCGGCATGAACGGCACGCAAAGCGGGTTCATTCACATACGAAGTACCAAAAGAGGGGAAAGCATCGTTTTTGGTCATTTGCACATTGGCAGCATCGTCGTGAAGCGAAGCCCCAAAATAACATTGACGCAATTTGTTTTGGTCATCGACTTTATAAACAAGCTGTACATCTTCTGTTGAAATCGTTATCGTTTCACCGATAGCAAAAGCCTGAGATGCGGTTAATGCAATAAGGCATGATAATATAGTACTTTTTCGTGCCATAGTATTAGTTAATTTAGTTGTTAATTCCCAAGCGCAGTATTAGACAATGCAAAGTAAACCAGAGGCGACAGTAATAAAAATAGAGAAATTAACTATTCGCATGGACAATCTTACTTTGTTATCTTTTTCCCTACATATTATTATATTATAGGTCTATTAAGTAACATATAAATTTTTATCAACATATTTTACTTCATTTCAAACATATCGCCGTTCTGCAACGCTACGGTAACAAGGCCATCATTATCGGGCAGAAGCTCTTGTTTCGCCCCGTTTACATAGAAGGAGAAGTTACGCACGCCATCGGGCATTTTTATGCTGAATACATTAGGTACCGTTGCCGTCAGACGAGCTTTTTGCAACTGACCTTGTTTCCATTGCGCAGCAACCTCGCCGCCACCGCGGACGCAAAGCCCCGAGAACGAACCATCGCCCCACTCGGCAGGCAGAGCCGGCAAGAACTCTATATATCCTTTGTGACTTTGTACCAACATCTCGGCCACGGCTGCCGAACCGGCAGTATTGCCATCTACTGCGAAGATGTCCCACGGAGCACCGGCTATACCTTTGGGCGACATGGTAAAGAGATTCTCGCGCGACAAGTCGGTGATAAGCGTTTTCAGGCAATGGTATGCCTCGGCGGCATCGCCCAGACGGGCATAGTAGCAAATGCTGTTAGCCCTGCTCCACTCCACATCTTCCCAACAGGGAGCGTTCAAACGATTGGCTATCGTCACACGGCAAGCAGCCTCCAACTCGGGTGTATTCACCTGATTGTAAGGATACAATCCCAAAAGATGCGACGTATGGCGATGATTGGGATATATCTCGTCATAATCGTAATACCACTCTTGCAACTGCCCTTTCGCGCCTATTTTGAGAGGCGGCAACTTATCGACAGCGGCCTGTAAGGAATCGCAAAAATCTGCATCTATTTGTAGTATCTCACAATAATTTATGAGGTTAGTAAAGAGCTCGCAAGTAAGAATCCTATCGACCGTAGGCATCATGGAAAGGCAATAGCCCTTGCCATCATACCCGAATCCGTTCTCGGGTGAAATAGAAGGTCCCGTGAGCAAATATCCCGTATTGGGGTCTTCGGTCAAATAATCGAGCAAGAAAAGGGCATTTTCTTTCAATACGGGATAGGCTACGTCGCGCAAGAACGTGGTATCGCATGTAAAATCGAAGTATTCTGCCATCTGTAACGCCAGCCATGTGCCGCCGGTAGGGAAAGCCCCCCAGTATATCGAACCGCTCGGAGATGTATGTCCCCAACAGTTGGCCGTTGTATGTGCCGTCCATCCGCGTGTTCCATAGACAGTGCGTACTGTTTCACGTCCATAAGGGACAAGCATTTCTATGTATTTGAAAAGCGGGGCATTACACTCGGCAAGGTTGCAAACATTGGCATTCCAATAATTTTGTTGCGTATTGATATCTAAATGATAATCGCAGTTCCAACCCATATTACATGCAAGATTGTCGTTCCAGTTTCCTTGCAGGTTGAGAGGGAGAGGCGAATTCTGACGCGAGCCAGAGATAAGAATATATCTGCCATACTGCATAAAAAGAGCCGCAAGACCAGGGTCATCATACCCATCGGCAAGTCGTTTCTGACGCACATCGGTAGGCAATGACGACAAAGAGTCAACACCCAACGTCAATGATACTCGCGAAAAGAGGTTACTAAAATCGGCCATGTGAGCAGAACGCAACTCCTCGTAAGGCACAGATACCGCCGCATCGATGTGCTGCTGCGTAACAGTTGCCGGCTCATCGTTGCAGAAATCGGTATTGAGGTCGTAGTAAATCACCACTTCGTCGGCATCACGCACGGCAAGCCCATCGCCGTTAGCAGCGCAGCTTCCTCCCGTAAGCTCCACACGAGCCATGCCGCAGAATGCTACGCCGCTTTTTTCATCAGACCGAGTATCGGTGTTACCGCTAAAAACAATCTTATTACCTTCTACCTCTATTTTTGCACTTTTATTGAAATCGAAAGAGAGGTCGAAACCAATCGCAGCGCGCTTATCGGAGGTTATACGCATAACCATCACATCGGCCGGATTGGAACAGAAAAGCTCTCTTTTGTATAGCGTATCGTTCACACGATAAGTTACCGAGGCAAGAGCGTCAGCAAGGTCGAGGTCGCGACAGAAATCGGTAACAGAATCGGAATGGATAAAGGCGAGTTTCATATCGCCCACAGGTATATGACTGCCAAACTTGGCAGCCTTACCGGTCATATACTTAGCAGCTACCTCATGCAAGCGGTCATAATCACCGGCGAAGAAGAGCTTACGCATCTCTTCTTGATGCTCGGCTCCGCCTACGGGGTCTTGTTGCGCATCATAATAACCTGTCCAAAAAGTTATTTCGTTGAGAGCGATTGTTTCATCAGGAGCGCCACCATACACCATAGCTCCCAACCTGCCATTACCAACAGGCAGTGCTTTCATCCACTCATCGGCAGGTTGTTCATACCAAAGCCTCCAATCGGTAGCGGGTTCTTGTTGAGAGCAAGATGCCAGTGTAGCACCGGAAAGAATTGCTGCAAGGAGAAGGGTTGTGTGTTTCATCTTCATAGTACAGTTAAGAGATTAAACGCAAAATGTCTCGTAAAAATGTGATGACATTGCAAATGTAAACCCCACTATACTATAATCAATAGAACAACCGAAGCAAAGAATTGCACTTATGTCGCAAAAACAGCCGTACCAAACGCTGATAATACATTTGTTATATTTATCGACACATTTGTTATATTCATCGTAATAATATGACCATCGGACTATGAATGACGCTCTCGCTGTTGCATAACGAAAACTTTTGGAGTAACGCCGAATTGCTTTTGGAACAAGCGGCTGAAATAAGAGGGAGAACCTATACCTACCATTGCCCCTACCTCTGAAATAGAATACTTCCCTTCGGCCAGCAACGTAGCAGCTTGCTGCAAACGGACAAGCCTGATATACTCTACGGGAGGCAAATCGAACAACTCTTTTGTCTTGCGATGCAAAGCCGACCGGCTCATGCAAAGCGTGGCAGCAAGCCGCTCGACATTGAAACTCTCGTCGGACATATTCTGCCGTATGACCTCTGCTATACGTTCCATTAGTTCTTCTTCGGCTTTGGTACGTTGCTTTATCTTATGCACCAACGGACGACGCACTATCGCCTCAACCTCTTTCTGACGATTGAGCAGCAGATTGTTGACCTTTGCAATGAGATAGGTAAATGAGAAAGGTTTCTCCATAAAGGCATCGGCACCGAGTTCCATGCCCTGCAACTTACTGGACAAATCGGACTTGGCAGAAAGCAATATGACAGGTATATGTGCATATTCGGGCGTATTTTTCACCGTGCGACACAGCTCAAAGCCATCCATGACGGGCATCATAACGTCGCATACGACAATATGTATAGTTTCACGCTGCAATACATCGAGAGCCTCCTTACCGTTAGTTGCCGTGAAGACGACAAAACGGTCACTAAACCGGTCAACCAAAAATTCCAGCACCTCGGGGTTGTCATCGACAACAAGTACCGAACTACCCGACATATCGGTAGGGAACGAGTCGCGGTCGAGCATCTCGTCGCCTGCAACCGGCTCTTCGTGATGGGCAAATTTATTGTTCCAGACGATGACACCATCTTGCTCGCGAGGCAAAGTCAAGGTAAAAACATTATACTTGCCATCGGACGAAACAGAAAGGTCGAGATAGCCATTATGCAACTCCACGATGGAACGTGCCAGCGATAGCCCCAATCCTACACCCGATGAAGAATCTTCTATCTGATAAAATGGCTCGAAAATGCGCCGTTGTTTCTCATAAGGAATAATATTGCCGTCGGAAGCCACAGAAATGGAAAAATCATTCTCTTCGCAAGTGAAATCTACTTTTATCTCTTCGGCTGCATATTTAAGAGCATTGTTAAGCAAATTGCTCAAAACCTTGGTAACCTCTTCCTTATCGATAGGTACGATACAGGAATCGACACTATAAGAAACCGACAACCGCTTGCCTGCATGGCTTATCGAGGGCTCGAAGCATGCCAACGTCTCTTTGAGCAACGCCACAATATCCTGCATCGTATAACTAAGGCTCATGCGGTTGCCCTCTATTTTCCTGAAATCGAGCAGTTGGTTGATGAGCGTAAGCAGGCGTTCGGTATTCTTGTCTATGACTTTGAGCCACTTTTGCGCATCGGACGGCAGGTCTAAGGCAAGGACGGCTTCGAGCGGCCCTTTTATCAAGGAGAGAGGTGTTTTTATTTCGTGAGCAATAGAGGTGAAAAAATCGACCTTGGCACTATACAATTCCTTTTCTTTCCTTATCTCCAAAAGATTGACGGCTCGTTGCGACTGCATCTCCTTACGATGCTTATACCAGCGGAAAAATCCATATACGCACAATATCACCAGCAACACATAGGCGATATAGGCATATATGGTACGCCACCACGGAGGCAATACCACTACAATGAGTGTAGCTCCCTCATAATTCCACACGCCATCGTTATTGGAGGCCTGCACCTCGAATACATATTCACCCGGGCTCAGTTGCGAATAAGATGCACTCTGTCGCAGCGGCAGCACCCAGTCGTTATCGACACCTTTGAGACGATAGCGGAATTTATTGGAAGAGGGCGAAACATAATCGAGAGCAACAAAATCGAATGAAATGTTCTCTTGGTCATAACGCAACGTCACCTTGGGAGTAAATTGTAAAGCGCGCGTAAGCAATGAATCGGGACTACCTACATAGACAGTCTTATTATGCACTTGCATCCCCGTAATATAAACCGGCGGAAGATGGTTATTAACACCCATTTTATAAGGATTGAAAGCTATCAGCCCTTTTATTGTCCCGAAATAGAATGTGCCGTCACGACTTTCGAGAGCCGATTTATAATTAAATTGGTCTGACAACAAGCCGTCACGCTCAGTAAAAACCCTGACCATCCGCGTCTCAGGGTTGAAGCAAACCAATCCTTTGTTTGTACCGAACCACAGGTTGTGATGCCAATCCTCCAATATTTTATAACACACATCATCGGGGAAGCCGTCCTTGACAGAAAAAGTCGTAAAATCGTCGGTCGCACGATTATAGCGGCATATTCCGCCTCTATCGGTCGAAAACCATACCTCTCCCTTACGCCCGACGGTAATGCTACTCACCGAATTCGAACTGAGAGAAAGCGTATCGCCGGGATTCGCAATATAAGATTGTATCTGTTTTGTATCAAGGTCATATCGCATCACACCGTTACCCATAGTAGCGACCCATATATTGCGATTTTTATCTTGTGCTATATCGTATATGTAAGCGTCACCAAACTCGTCGATGCGTTCAAATGCGAATTTCGCACCCGGGGCATAATACACACCCCACGAATTGCCTAACCAATAACCGCCATCCGAGTCTTTGAAGAGAGCACATACGCTTGCCTCATCCAGCAGATTAAGCTCTCGTCCCGAATAGAACCGAGGCTTGTAGGTGTTTATAGAGTATGACTCCATCCCTGACTTGAAAATGCCCACAAAGACTTTGTCGCCATCGGCCATAAGAGCAAGATTGGTTCGTGAAGAACTCTGCGCATCATCGATGTGCTTAAAAACGTGTTCCTTAGGGTAAAAGATATTCACGCCCTTGTCTTCGGTGCCGATCCATATATTCCCATTACTATCTTCGCACATCTCACGGATGCGCTTACCCTCGATAGAACCTTGGGAATTTACAGGAACATATTTGCGGAAAGTATATGCACGTTTAGGCAAGTAGTCTACCCCTCCAAACATAGAGCCCAACCAAACGCCGCCCTCGCCATCTTTATAGATAGTAAAGATATTGTTATCGGAAAGGCCATACGGATTGAGGTCGTCCTCGTAATAATGATATACTTCGCCCTCGCGCTCATTAACGATATAGAGTCCGTCTTGGGTTGCCACCAACAGATTGTGACGGTCGTAACTCTTTACACAACGTATTATCTTATAATGGATTTGCGGTGTATCGAAATCACTTATCTTGTTCGCCTTCAAATCCCATTTTTTGAGTTTTCCCTCATGTACTCCCATAACAAGAACATCGCCATACTCGCACAAAGTATATATATTCTCGCCTTGCACCGTGTTACCGTAAGCATCGACAAGCCACTGCCCGAAACAATCATTCTCCGAATCGTATCGGAAAAGCCCCATGCGGTTCGACCCAATCCAAACCTCACCGTTGGAACGGATACAGAGGCTTTGCGGCGTACTCTCATCTCGTTCGGGCTTTTTATTCATATCACGAAAAGGATAGTGATATAAACGTTTTGCATGTTCATCATACCGAAACACGCCTTGATTGGGTATCACAATCCATATCTGCCCGTTATTGTCGCTCTCGATGGCCGAGACCCAGTCACTCATGCACACAGAATCCTGTGCAAGCATATCTATAAAAGCAAATTGTTCTTTGACAGGGTCGAAACGATAAACGCCTTTATCGGTACCTACCCACAATTTTTTATCGTCATCTTCATACAACGCACTTACGTTGTTGTTACCGCAATTTCTCGCATTATCTTGCACCTCGAAAACTCTGAAACGGTAACCATCGTAACGATTGAGTCCGTTTTTCGTACCGAACCACATGAAGCCATAACTATCTTGACAAATGGCCTTTACATTATTCTGCGAGATAGTATTTATTCCTGTCACATTGGAAAAATAGAGCTCAGGCGCACCCGAAAGAGCCGCCAAACACAAGCATGGAAGAAACAAGCAGAAACAGCACAGACTTATTTTTTTCATGTCAGTTACATTTAGAGCAACTACCTACCACAAAGAGGATACTTCGACAAGGCGTTGAGAACAAAAGTAAACTATTTATATACAAAAAACAAATTTCACCACACAAATATGTTCTTGGCAAACAGCTCGCTTTTAAATTTTGCAACTATTCTACATACTACATCCTATAAAAACTTCGATACAGCGTGACATAATAAAACGACCACAAACACATCGAAAAAATATCACGACGCGTCGGTTTCGCCAAAACTACAAAGGATTAACAGAGAAAAAGCAACGGGGCTGCGAGAAAATTCCTATTCTCGACAGCCCCGCAAAACGCAACCTGCCAACGGGCAGGTTTATATCATCAGAATATAGAGCTATATTGTTGCACCAACATCCGGAAGTCGGGGTCGCTACGCAACGGTTCCAACGAAACAGGCGAGTCGTTCTCGAAATATACGTTGTAATAGTCGCCATATCCTTGTTTAAAAGCCTCTTCAAGGTAATGCAACGCTTGCTGCTTCTGCCCCATCAACGCATAGAGGCAGGCTGCGTAATAATATTCTTCACCGGTAACAGCCCGCATAGAGGCAGGCAAGGCATTTTGTATCCACGTTTCAGCTTCGGCCGTACGCCCCAACTTCGCCAACGCAAAACCACGCAAAGAATATACCGAAGGCACAGCCTCGGGTGTCGCTGCTATCAACTCATAATTATTGGTGGCAGCCTCTTTATCGCCGCTTTTCTCGTAGGCGTCGGCACGGAGAAGATAGGAATACGGAACATCGGCATTATTGAGAATAGTTTCGTTATAGTATCGCAATGCTTTCTCATAGTCGCCCTGCTCGGCAGCAAGGATGCCCGATTGTTGCAGCACGTCGACATCGACAGGATTGAACGTCGCAGCCATAGACAACTCCTCTTCGGCAGGAGCATACTCCCCGGCGATACGGTATAAACGAGCTCGCAACACATGATACGGCAAGCTCTCGCCGTTTAACGAAAGAGCCATATTTATATCATCGAGAGCATACTCGAAACGTCCCAAGTGCATGTAACAATAAGCACGATTATAGAAAATAGAATGGGTATAAAAATATTTTTCAGAAAGAATTGTATTCCAGTCATTGATAGAGGCGGTATAATGCCAATTATTCTTGTGAATAAGAGCCCGCAGGAAATAGAGGAACCCTTTGTCTTGCACCCTGTCGATACCCATCGTGATAGCATCTACTACCTGTTCGTAGGCTTTCACGGCCAAATCATTGAGTAAAACAAGAACTTGGTTGTTGCCTTCATCGAATATCAAAACATGCACATAGTCTTCGGCCGCATGTTGCAAGTCCCCGATGGATTCATAAAACAATCCTCGCTGAACATAAAAATCGGGATTGGTAGGATTAGCGTTTTGGGCTTTTTCAAGATAATCGTTACAAAGCCCCATGTTATTCTCATGATAGGCAATGCGTGCAAGTCCCAAATATGCCTCTTGACAACGCACATCTTGCCGCAGCAAAATCTCATAGTCACGACGAGCGTTCTCGTAATCGGCATTTTCGTACAACAAATCGGCTCGGCCAATAAGCGAAAAACGCGACTGAGGGTCAAGTTTAAGAGCCTCGTTAAAGTCATTGAGAGCAGCGATAAAATTACCTTTCTCTTGATATATAAGCGCCCTCAACGTATATGCCTGAGATAAATCGGCAGTTTCTTTACGCGGGAAAATTTCTATCGCCTTATTCAAGTCGGCAAGAGCGAGTTCTTTCTCACCATACTTAAAGTAATCTTTGGCACGGTTATAATAGGGCATGTAATCGTCAGGATTCTCCCTTATTTGCGCAGCATAGGCATCCATCGCAATACGTACCATAGGATTGTCCATATAACTCTGCGCCGACAAAGAGGCCGGAATAATCAACAACACCAACAAAAATTTTCTGATTGACATTTTCATACGTCTTTTTATAGAATAATTATTTATATGCTTCTTCCTGTGAGTTAATAGCTTGACGTATCGCCAAAAGGCGTACGAGCAAACCTTCAAGCAAATCGAGACGCAACATATTGGCTCCATCGGACATTGCTTTAAGGGGCTCGGGATGCGTCTCTATAAAAAGGCCATCGGCGCCTACGGCAATACCGGCACGTGCAATGGTCTCTATAAGGTGCGGCATTCCGCCTGTAACTCCTGCACTCTGATTGGGCTTCTGCAAACTATGTGTAGCATCGATAATAACAGGACAACCAGTCTGTTGCATGATGGGAATTGCCCGAAAATCAACCACAAGATCTTGATAGCCGAAAGTCGTGCCTCGTTCAGTCAGCATCACTCTGTTATTTCCCGTATCTACCACCTTTTGCACGGCAAACTGCATGGCTTCGGGAGAGAGAAACTGCCCTTTCTTAATGTTCACGACCTTGCCGGTGCGAGCGGCTGCAACCAACAAATCGGTCTGCCGACATAGGAATGCCGGTATCTGTAACACATCGACATAGGGAGCTGCCTTGGCCGCCTCCTCAGGTGTATGAATATCGGTAACGACAGGTATTCCGAAACGGTCTCCGACCTTACGCAGAATACCGAGAGCCTTCTCATCACCTATGCCGGTAAAAGAATCGACGCGAGAACGATTGGCCTTACGATATGAGCCTTTGAAGATATAGGGAATGTGCAGACGGTCGGTCAGTCCGACAATGTGACTTGCTATCTGCATAGCCATTTCTTCACTCTCGATGACACATGGCCCCGCCATGAGAAAGAAGTTACCCGAATGGGTATATTTCAGTTTCGTTATCTCTATCATCTTGTTTTTGTCATTTATTTTCAGACATTTATTCCATATCGACCCTTTTTTCAGTATCGGGGAGAGTGGAAAAAACTACTCACGTCCACATCTCCGATGATTGAAAAGATTTCGCATTCATATTTCTTACTATCTGCATCAGCCAAACTAAGAAAGCGGTTATTCGAGACCGGCTATCTCGTTGACAATGTGAATGGTATGGCAAGCTACCACACCCGCCGTCTCGGTTCGCAAGCGCGATGCACCCAACGAAACGGGAATGTAACCTTTATCTAAGGCAAGTTGCACTTCCTCGGGCGAAAAATCTCCCTCGGGGCCTATTAATACACGCACCGGCATACCGGCCTGATAACAGCGGGAAAGCAAGCGTTTCTCACCACCCGGATAACAATGAGCTATAAACTTTTGGCCTTCAAATGGTTCACTCACATATTGAGCAAAAGGAGTCATCTCCGACAGCCTCGGCAACACAGCTTTAAGGCTCTGCTTCATTGCCGAAACGAGTATTTTCTCGATACGCTCGTTTTTGAGTTCCTTACGCTCCGAAAAACGGCATAAGAGAGGGACAATGGCATCTATACCCATTTCTGTCGTTTTCTCGGCAAACCATTCCATGCGGTCTAAGTTTTTGGTAGGAGCAACCGCAATCTCTATATTACCAGCCCATGCGGGAAGTAGCAAGCGTGTCTCGGCCAACCGCACACCGCAACGTTTGGGATGCGCCAGCGTGATAACAGCCGTATAGAAATTACCTTTACCGTCGACTAATCCTATTTCATCCCCCTCGACAAGCCGTAATACCCTGATGCAATGCCCACTTTCGGTCTCTGGCAAAGTCAAGGTCTCGGCAATATCGGGAGTATAAAAGAGGTGCATGGCTGATTTGTATGAAAACATTATGCTTTCGGTTGATACTTATAACGGAATGTGATGGCAAAGAGGATTCCTATTACCAACGCATATAATGAGAAGATAGCCCAACATGCCGACCAATCCGACACGACACCATCGACACTAAATTTATTGATTACCCAACCTGCTCCATAACCGCCGGCAATAGAGCCCAATCCGTTAGTCATCATCATGAAGATACCTTGTGCACTCGCTTTGATGTCTTGGGGTGCCTCTTCGGCAATGAAAAGCGAACCAGAAATGTTGAAGAAATCAAAAGCCATACCATAAACTACCATCGAGAGTACAAGGAATACGGCAGAGAAACCTTCGGGTGAGCCTATGGAAAAGAATCCGAAACGCAACACCCATGCAGCAAAGCTGATGAGCATCACTTTCTTGATGCCATATCGTCCTAAAAAGAAGGGAATAGCCAAAATAAAGAGCGTCTCAGACACCTGAGAGAGAGACGATAATATTACCGAATACTTCACAGCCCATGCTTGGGGATGAGTAGCCTTGAAGCTGTCGAGGAATGGCACACCGTACATATTGGTGACTTGCAATGCGGCACCCAACAAGAAAGAGAAAATCAGGAAAACTGCTGTACGGTAATTCTTAAAGAGTACCAAAGCATCTAATCCTAACATAGAAAGAACGCCTCTGTTCTTCATAGCATTGGCCGGCGGACAAGGAGGAAGGGTAAAGCAATATATACCCATAATGACAGCCGCAACGGCAGCCATAATAAGTTGCCCGTTATTAGAACTGAACCCGGTGAAATTATCAATCCACATTGCCACAATAAAACCTACCGTACCCCATACACGCACAGGAGGATAGTCTTTGACTCGGTCGAGCCCGGCTTTATCAATAGCATTATATGCCACCGTATAAGACAGCGACAATGTTGGCATGTAGGCCAACATATTGACAAGCATAGCAATCTTGAAAGAATCATAATCCGTAACAAATGCGGCGAACAGAAGAGCACACGCGCCTAAAAGGTGCAAAATACCCATAAGCCGTTCGGCATTTATCTTCTTATCCGATAGAATGCCCATAAGCCCCGGCATCACAAGAGATGCAATACCCGAAAGGGCAAAAACACTACCAACCAACTGCCCGTCGAAATTCAAGCCTCCTTCTTCGACAGAAGTTGTCATATAAAGACCTAACGTACACAACCACGACCCCCAAATAAAGAATTGGAGGAAATTCATTACGATAAGACGTACTTTAATGCTTTTCATATTGTATGTTTTTCATTGTTTTTCATCTTCTTTTCTGCCATTGAGTATTCGCTGAATAAGGGCAGCATCTTCATAAGCCTCATCAGCAACCGCTTTTTCGAGACGTTCTTGCAACTCGTCGGTATCGAGATCTTCCAAATTACGCGTAGGGGTATCGGCCATCTCTTCACCGGCCTCTATCTCCGAAGCATTAAATCCAGCTTGCTCCAATATCTCGGCCGTGGTATAAATAGGGGCCTGCGTACGCATAGCGATGGCAATAGCATCGGATGTGCGGGAATCGATGCGCACCTCATGCTCTCCATCACTGAAAAGCAACTCGGAGTAGAAAATCCCCTCAGCAAAGCGGTATATGAAAACCTCAACCAAACGCACACCGAATGCTTGGAAAAAGCTGACAAAAAGGTCATGGGTCATAGGACGAGGCGGAACAAGATTCTCTATCCTGATGGCGATAGACTGAGCCTCGGCAGTGCCTATGACAACAGGAATACGCCGCGTCGTGCCTTCCTGCGCAAGCACCAACATATATGCACCTTGCTGAATGTGACTATATGCAATGCCTAAGACCTTCACTCTTATTCTTGACTCTTCCACTTTATAAGGTTTTTTAGTATGCAAATGTACAACAAACTTACGGAAAATATCTATTTCTTACCCATACATTCATCAAAAACAATATCTGTACGATAACAATAAGATAGGGAATAAAAAATAATACCTGTTGCAGAGACGAATAGCATCAAGAAGAGAAACAGCAAAGCAAGAGGGCTCACCTAAACAGACTTCACGCAAGGAACTCGCATCGTACACAAGCGAGAACAACCGTCAAACCGACAAAGTGCTTAAAAGTCTCAAAAATCTTCTTTTTTAATCCCGCACCCTTAACATAGCAGAGCCGCGAAATATCGCGGCTCTGCAAAATAGTAATAACCTACTCGAACATCTCAAACAGATGAGATACGAAAGGATTTTCCGAAATAAAATGGCGACTTTCTAATCGCTAACCGATTATTTCGATGGGTTGTTTAGCGGGCAGACGGGTTTGAGTTGCTTGAAGAAATCGTTACCCTTGTCGTCGACCAAAATAAAGGCGGGAAAATCTTTTACCTCGATTTTCCAAATAGCCTCCATACCCAATTCGGGATATTCAAGGCACTCTACCTTCTTGATGCTGTTTTGCGCCAAGATAGCAGCAGGACCGCCTATACTACCCAAATAGAAACCGCCGTGTTTCTTGCAAGCATCGGTAACTTGCTGACTGCGGTTGCCTTTGGCAATCATCACCATAGAACCGCCTTGCGACTGGAACAAATCGACATAGGGATCCATACGCCCGGCCGTTGTAGGACCGAACGAGCCAGAAGGCATTCCGGCAGGAGTCTTGGCCGGACCGGCGTAATAAATAGGATGGTTTTTGAGATATTCGGGCATCGGTTCGCCAGCATCGAGACGCTCTTTTATCTTGGCATGGGCAATATCGCGACCTACGATAATCGTACCATCGAGCGAGAGACGTGTAGCCACCGGATATTTCGTAAGCTCGGCAAGTATCTCCGGCATGGGACGGTTCAGGTCAATCTTCACCGCATTACCCTCTCCTGCCTGACGAAGCTCTTCGGGAATGAGAGTTCCGGGTTGGTCGTCGAGACGCTCTATCCAAAGGCCGTCTTTATTGATTTTAGCCTTGATATTACGGTCGGCCGAGCAGGAAACGCCCATACCTACGGGGCAAGATGCGCCATGACGCGGCAAGCGAATGATGCGAATATCATGAGCAAAATATTTACCACCGAATTGTGCGCCGAAACCCGAAGCCTGTGCAGCTGCCAAAACCTCTTTTTCGAGCTCTACATCACGGAATGCCTGTCCCCACTCGTTTCCTTCGGTAGGTAGGCGGTCGTAATATTTGGCAGAAGCCAACTTAACGGTTTTCAGGTTCATCTCGGCCGATGTACCGCCAATGACAAATGCGATATGGTACGGAGGACATGCAGCCGTACCCAAAGTCTTCATCTTCTCAACAAGGAAAGGTACAAGCGTTTTGGGATTAATGAGCGCCTTGGTTTCTTGGTAAAGATATGTCTTGTTGGCAGAACCGCCACCCTTTGCCATGAAAAGGAAATTATACTCCATGCCATCGACGGCAAACAAATCGATTTGCGCCGGAAGATTACAACCGGTATTCACCTCACGATACATATCGAGCGGTGCATTTTGCGAATAACGGAGGTTCTCCTCGGTATATGTTTTGTAAACACCCAAAGAAAGAGCCTCTTCGTCACCGCCACCGGTCCATACTTGTTGACCTTTTTTACCCATGACAATAGCCGTACCTGTATCTTGACAGAAAGGCAATACGCCTTTACTTGCCACCTCGGCATTGCGCAGCATCGTAAGCGCTACGAACTTGTCATTCTCGCTGGCCTCGGGGTCGTGCAGGATTTTCGCTACCATCTCGTTGTGCTTGCGGCGCAACAGAAAAGAGACGTCGCGCATGGCGGCATTAGCCAAACGCGTCAACGCTTCGGGTTCAACAACAAGCATCTCCTTCCCGTTGCACTCGGTTACGGAGACATAATCTTTCGTCAGAAGGTAATACTCTGTATCATCGGGTGTTACCATCGGAAAAGGGGGTTGATACTTAAACGGTTTTGTTGCCATAACAGCATTGATTTATTAAGGTTACAAACAATCTTTTTTATATGGCAAAGATAGTGAAAAATAAAAGCCGTGCAAAGATGCCCGCATCATTTGCACGACAGAATTTTATGAAGCCGTAACAGTTGTATAAAACGAGAAAATATTCCACGCAAAAATCTTCACACGACAAGGCGTGCAACCGGCAAGTCTTGAATTATAATCTCTTCACCCTCGGTCAGGAGCGGAGTCGTTGCTCCTTTGCAAGAAGCGATTTCCAAAGCGCGACAGCTTTGTTTTCTCTCGGTCACAAAAAAATCGGCCTCCTGTCCAAAAGGCAGGAGGCCGATAATTATCGATGCTTGCTAATGGGCAATGTCGTGCTACCGCATCAGAAGTCTGTCACAGTCTTACGGTTGGCCATGCTACGCTCGAAGTCTTCTTTCGAGCCTACGATAAGCCTGTCGTACTCGCGCAAACCGGTACCTGCGGGGATAAGGTGACCGCAGATGACATTCTCTTTCATACCTTCGAGATAATCGGTCTTGCCGAGAATAGCAGCTTCGTTGAGCACCTTAGTTGTCTCTTGGAAAGATGCTGCCGACATGAAGCTCGACGTTTGCAGAGCCGCACGGGTAATACCTTGCAGAATCTGTTCGGAGGTTGCAGGAATAGCATCACGCACTTCTACGGGTTTGAGGTCGCGGCGTTTCAACGACGAGTTCTCGTCGCGGAGACGGCGAGCCGTCACAATCTGTCCGGCTTTGAGGTTCTGCGAATCGCCCGGGTCGGTAACGACTTTCTTGCCCCAAATACGGTCATTCTCATCCATAAATTCGCGTTTATCTACAACTTGCTGTTCGAGGAAACGAGTATCGCCCGGGTCAAGGATATTCACCTTGCGCATCATCTGACGCACGATAACCTCGAAGTGCTTGTCATTGATTTTCACACCTTGCATGCGGTACACATCCTGTACTTCGTTAACAATATATTCTTGCACAGCCGTAGGACCTTTGATAGCCAAAATATCGGCAGGAGTGATGGCACCATCGGAGAGAGGTGTTCCGGCACGCACATAGTCGTTTTCTTGTACCAATATCTGCTTGGAAAGGGGTACGAGATATTTCTTCACTTCGCCGGTCTTCGACTCTACCGATATTTCGCGATTACCGCGTTTTATCTTACCGAAGTGTATCTCACCATCAATTTCCGAAACGATAGCGGGGTTAGAGGGATTACGTGCCTCGAAGAGCTCGGTAACACGGGGCAGACCACCGGTGATATCACCGGCCTTACCTTGTGCACGAGGTATCTTGACAAATACTTCACCGGCACGGAGCTTGTAGCCCTCTTCTATCATCAAGTGTGCGCCCACAGGGAGCGAATAGGTACGCAAAGCCTCACCATTTTCGTCCAAGACAATAGCAGCGGGTACACGAGTGCGGTCTTTCGACTCGATGATAATCTTCTCACGCAGACCGGTCGTCTCGTCGCTCTCTACGCGGTAAGTAACGCCTTCCTCGACATTCTCGAAGGCAACTTTACCGGTAACCTCCGATATGATAACTGCATTGAAGGGGTCCCATTCGCATATTACGTCGCCTTTCTTCACGGCAGCGCCGTTATTAAAGAAAAGTTTCGAACCGTAAGGTATGTTAGCCGAGGTAAGAACCATCTTAGTATTGGGGTCGACAATACGCATTTCTGCCAAACGGCCTACAACAATCATTTGCTTGCTGCCATCATCGCCTACAAAGTCGACCGTACGAAGCTCTTCGATTTCGAGAATACCATCGTAACGCGAGGTAACGTTAGATACAGCGGCGATATTGGATGCGACACCACCGACGTGGAACGTACGCAACGTAAGCTGTGTACCGGGCTCACCGATAGACTGGGCTGCGATAACACCGACGGCCTCGCCTTTCTGTACCATGCGGTTGTTGGCAAGGTTGCGGCCATAGCACTTGGCACACACACCTTTCTTCGACTCGCAGGTGAGCACCGAACGAATCTCTACGCGCTCAATGGGCGATTCTTCAATCTTTTGAGCTATCGCCTCGGTAATCTCTTCACCGGCATGTACCAAAATTTCACCTGTGATGGGGTGCTGTACATCGTGAACCGAAACACGTCCCAAGATACGTTCGCTAAGAGTTGCTACTACATTCTCGTTGTCTTTTATCTCGGTGCAAACCAAACCGCGCAACGTACCGCAATCCTCTTCGGTGATAATCACATCGTGGGCTACGTCGACCAAACGACGGGTAAGATAACCGGCGTCGGCAGTCTTCAAAGCGGTATCGGCAAGACCCTTACGGGCACCGTGAGTAGAGATGAAGTATTCGAGCACCGACAAGCCCTCCTTGAAGTTCGCCAAGATAGGGTTCTCGATGATTTGACCGCCTTCGGCACCGGCTTTCTGAGGCTTGGCCATCAGACCGCGCATACCGGAGAGCTGACGGATTTGGTCTTTCGAACCACGAGCTCCCGAGTCGAGCATCATGAATACAGAGTTGAAGCCTTGATTGTCTTCCGAGAGCTGCTTCATGAGGATATTCGACAGGTTGGAGTTTACGTGAGTCCATGTATCGATAATCTGGTTGTAACGCTCATTGTTGGTAATGAAACCCATGCTGTAATTAGCCATAATCTGCTCAACCTCAGCATAGCCCTCCTTAACGAGCATCTCTTTCTCCGGCGGGATGATAACGTCGCCCAAGTTGAACGACAAGCCGCCCTTGAATGCCATATAGTAACCCAAGTTCTTAATGTCATCGAGGAATTGGGCAGAACGGGTCACACCGCAAACCTTGATAACCTTGCTGATGATGTTACGCAACGATTTTTTCGAAAGTATTTCGTTGACATAACCTATCTCATCGGGAACATATTGATTTACCAACACACGACCTACCGAGGTATTTTCGACCATGTGCTCGATAGGATTGCCGTCGGCATCGATATCTTTCACAATAACCGATACGGGAGCGTGCAAGTCTACTTTTCCTTCGTTATAGGCTATTTCAGCCTCTTCGGGACCATAGAATTTCAAGCCCTCGCCCTTTGTGCCGGGACGCAGTTTGGTAATATAGTAGAGACCGAGCACCATGTCTTGCGAAGGCACGGTGATAGGTGCGCCATTGGCGGGATTAAGGATATTGTGCGAACCCAACATGAGAAGTTGAGCCTCCAAGATGGCTTCATTGCCGAGAGGCAAGTGCACAGCCATTTGGTCACCATCGAAGTCGGCGTTGAATGCAGTACAAGCCAGCGGGTGCAACTGTATGGCTTTGCCCTCTATCATCTTGGGCTGGAATGCCTGAATACCCAAACGGTGCAGTGTAGGAGCACGGTTGAGGAGCACAGGATGGCCGCGCATAACATGTTCGAGGATATCCCAAACTTCGGGACCTTTGCGGTCAACGATTTTCTTGGCCGACTTCACAGTCTTGACAATACCGCGCTCTATAAGTTTGCGAATGATAAACGGTTTGTAAAGCTCGGCAGCCATATCTTTGGGGAGACCGCACTCGTGCATCTTCAACTCAGGACCTACGACGATAACCGAACGCGCCGAGTAGTCGACACGTTTACCGAGAAGGTTCTGACGGAAACGTCCTTGTTTACCTTTGAGGCTGTCCGAGAGTGATTTCAACGGGCGGTTTGCCTCGGTCTTGACAGCACTCGACTTACGAGAGTTATCGAGCAACGAATCGACAGCCTCTTGCAGCATACGCTTCTCGTTGCGAAGGATAACCTCGGGAGCCTTTATCTCCAACAGACGTTTCAAACGATTGTTACGGATGATGACACGACGATAGAGGTCGTTGAGGTCGGAGGTGGCAAAACGTCCGCCATCGAGGGGTACCAAAGGACGCAACTCGGGCGGTATGACGGGGATAACCTTCAAAATCATCCACTCGGGACGGTTGCAATCTTTCGAAGAACGGAAAGCCTCTACAACCTGCAAACGTTTGAGGGCTTCGGTTTTGCGTTGTTGCGAGCCGTCGGTATTGGCACGGTGACGCAATTCGTATGAGAGAGAATCGAGGTCGAGGCGAGACAAAAGGTCATAAATAGCCTCGGCTCCCATTTTTGCGATGAATTTGTTGGGGTCGCTGTCTTCGAGCATCTGGTTCTCGCGGGGGAGTTTATCCATGATGTCGAGATACTCTTCTTCCGAAAGGAGGTCATAGGTAGCCAAATCGGTCTGGATACCGGGTTGTATTACGACGTAACGTTCGTAATATATAACGGCATCGAGCTTCTTGCTGGGCATACCCAAGAGGTATCCTATTTTGTTGGGCAACGAACGGAAATACCAAATGTGCGCCACAGGCACAACGAGTTGTATGTGACCCATACGCTCGCGACGAACTTTCTTCTCGGTAACTTCCACACCACAACGGTCGCATACGATACCTTTGTAACGGATACGTTTGTATTTACCGCAATGGCACTCGTAGTCTTTGACAGGACCGAAAATGCGCTCGCAGAACAAACCGTCACGTTCGGGTTTGTAGGTACGATAGTTGATTGTTTCGGGTTTCAATACTTCACCGCTCGAATTTTCGAGAATCTCTTCGGGAGAAGCCAACCCTATCGATATTTTCGAGAAGTTACTCTTTATTTTGTTATCTCTTCTGAAAGCCATATTTATCTTTGTGTATAAAGAGTTGTTGTGGTTAATGAAACTTCTCCCGCCCTGCCGGGCAGAGCCGGAGAAGTATATTTCGTATTAATCCAATGATATGCTCAGTCCGAGGCCTCGCAATTCGTGGAGAAGCACATTGAGCGACTCGGGAATTCCGGGCGTAGGCATAGGTTCGCCTTTTACTATCGACTCATAAGCCTTCGAGCGACCTACGACATCATCACTCTTAATGGTAAGTATCTCTTGCAGCACGTGTGAAGCGCCGAATGCTTCGAGTGCCCATACCTCCATCTCACCGAAACGCTGGCCACCGAATTGAGCCTTACCACCGAGAGGTTGTTGCGTGATGAGTGAATACGGACCGATAGAACGTGCGTGCATCTTGTCTTCTACCATGTGACCGAGTTTGAGCATGTATATGACACCCACGGTAGCAGGTTGGTCGAAACGCTCGCCCGTACCGCCGTCATAGAGATAAGTTTTACCATATCGGGGCAGATTGGCCTTATCAGTCCACTCGTTCAGGTCGTCGAGCGAAGCACCGTCGAAAATAGGCGTAGCGAACTTCTCGCCGAGTACCTGACCAGCCCATCCGAGAACGGTCTCGAAAATCTGTCCGAGGTTCATACGCGAAGGCACACCCAGAGGGTTAAGCACGATATCGACCGGAGTACCATCGGCGAGGAAAGGCATATCTTCCTGACGTACAATACGCGAAACGATACCTTTGTTACCGTGACGACCTGCCATCTTGTCGCCGACGCTGATTTTGCGTTTCTTGGCGATATATACTTTGGCAAGTTGGACTATACCTTGGGGCAGCTCATCGCCTACCGACTCGTCGAATTTGCGACGGCGCAACTCGGCATCGAGCTCCTTATACTTGCGCAGATAGTTGATGATGGTAGCACGGATGAGGTCGTTCTTGGCGGCATCGGAAGTCCACTTGCTCACTTGCACACAAGTATAATCTATCTTGGCGAGTGTTGCTTGCGTAAACTTGGCTCCTTTGGGTACCACGTCGTCGCCCAAAAAGTCTTTTACGCCTTGCGAAGTCTTGCCCGAAGTAAGAGTCATAAGCTTATCGACAAGGATGTCTTTGAGCTTGTTCATCTTCACTTCAAACTCATCTTCGAGCTGTTGCAATTTGGCTTTATCGCTGAGGCGCGATTTTTTCTTCTTCATTGCTTTGGAGAAGATATTGGTGCCAATGACAACACCTTTGAGCGAAGGAGTAGCTTTGAGCGAAGCATCTTTTACGTCACCGGCTTTGTCGCCGAAGATAGCGCGGAGCAATTTCTCTTCGGGTGAGGGGTCAGACTCACCTTTGGGCGTAATCTTACCTATCATGATGTCACCGGGGTTGACACGAGCACCCACACGGATTACACCATTCTCGTCGAGGTCTTTGGTAGCGTCCTCACTTACGTTAGGAATATCGGAAGTAAGCTCTTCGAGACCGCGCTTCGTTTCACGGACTTCGAGAATATATTCATCGACGTGTACCGAGGTGAGAATATCTTCCCACACCATGCGTTCGTTGAGAACAATGGCATCCTCGTAGTTGTAACCCTTCCACGGCATGAATGCTACTTTCAGGTTGCGACCGAGTGCCAACTCGCCGTTTTCCGTAGAGTAACCTTCCGTAAGGATTTCGCCAGGAGTAACACGCTGTCCTTTGTGGCAAATAGGACGCAAGTCGATGGTTGTGCTTTGGTTCGTTTTGCGGAACTTGGGAATATGATACTCTTTGACAGCATCCTCGAAAGAAACGAACTCTTCGTCGGGGGTGCGGTCATAACGAATGCGGATGGTAGTGGCATCGACATACTCGATGACACCGTCGCCTTCGGCCGTAATTTGCGTACGAGAGTCGCGGATAAGCTGGCTTTCGAGACCTGTACCTACAATAGGCGACTCGCTGCGCAACAGGGGAACGGCTTGGCGCATCATGTTCGAACCCATCAATGCACGGTTGGCGTCGTCGTGCTCCAAGAAAGGAATCAGCGAAGCTGCGATAGATGCAATCTGCGTCGGCGACACATCCATAAGTTGTACTTGGTCGGGGGTTGCCAATGGGAAATCGGCATCGAGACGAGCCTTGATGCGGTTATTGACAAATGTTCCGTCATCGTTAAGGGGGGCATTACCTTGTGCAATGACTTTACCCTCTTCCACTTCGGCAGTAAGGTAAACTACTTCGTTGTTATTGAGGTTTACTTTACCATCTTTTACCTCACGATAGGGAGTCTCTATAAAGCCGAGATCGTTGATTTTGGCATATACGCAAAGCGACGAGATAAGACCGATGTTAGGACCCTCAGGTGTCTCGATAGGACAGAGACGGCCATAGTGGGTATAGTGAACGTCGCGCACCTCAAAACCGGCACGTTCGCGCGAAAGACCGCCGGGGCCTAACGCCGACATACGACGTTTGTGTGTCATCTCGGCAAGAGGGTTCGTCTGGTCCATAAACTGCGACAGGGCATTGGTGCCGAAGAAGCTGTTGATAACCGACGAAACAGTCTTTGCATTGATAAGGTCGATAGGTGTAAATACCTCGTTATCGCGCACATTCATACGCTCGCGGATAGTACGTGCCATACGCGCCAAACCTACACCGAATTGGTTATAGAGTTGCTCGCCTACGGTACGAACACGACGGTTGCTCAGGTGGTCGATATCGTCGACATCGGTCTTGGAGTTGATGAGCTCGATGAGGTATTTGATAATTTCAATGATGTCTTCTTTCGTGAGAACCTTGATGTTGGGGTCGATAGAAAGGTTGAGTTTTTTGTTGATACGGTAACGTCCTACTTCTCCCAAATCGTATCTCTTTTCCGAGAAGAAAAGGTTGGTAATAACCTCGCGTGCGCTGGCCTCGTCAGCGGGGTCGGCGTTGCGAAGTTGGTGGTATATATATTCGACAGCCTCTTTTTCAGAGTTGCTGGAGTCTTTTTGGAGAGTATTGAAGATGATGGCGTAATCGGAGGTATTGGCATCTTCCTTGTGGAGAAGGATGCTTTGCACACCGCTGTCGAGAATGAGTTGGATATGCGACTCTTCAAGGACAGTTTCACGCTCTATCACTACGTCGTTACGAGTGATAGACGATATCTCACCCGTATCTTCGTCTACGAAATCTTCTACCCATGTACGCAGTACACGTGCTGCCATGCGACGACCTACGGCCTTTTTAAGATTGGTCTTGGTCACCTTCATCTCTTCTGCCAAACCGAAGATTTCAAGAATGTCGCGGTCGCTCTCGAAACCGATGGCACGTAACAACGTGGTTACGGGCAATTTTTTCTTCCGGTCGATATAGGCATACATGACATTGTTGATGTCAGTAGCAAATTCAATCCACGAACCTTTGAAGGGAATAATACGCGCCGAATAGAGTTTCGTACCATTGGCGTGTGTGCTTTGACCGAAAAATACGCCGGGCGAACGGTGCAACTGCGAAACGACGACACGTTCGGCACCGTTGATGACGAACGTTGCCTTCTCCGTCATATAGGGGATAGGGCCTAAGTAAACGTCTTGAATAACAGGCGCAAAGTCTTCGTGGTCGGGGTCGGTACAATAGAGTTTGAGTTTAGCTTTAAGAGGCACACTATATGTAAGGCCACGCTCAAGGCACTCGTCTATGGTATAGCGAGGCGGGTCGATATAATAATCTAAGAATTCAAGAACAAAACTGTTCCGTGTATCAGCAATGGGGAAATTTTCGGAAAATACCTTATACAAGCCCTCGTTTTTGCGTTTTTCTTGGGGTGTATCTAACTGCAAGAAGTCTTTGAAAGACTTTAACTGTACTTCCAAGAAATCGGGATAGGGCAACGGATTCTTTATTGAAGCGAAGTTTATACGCGCTTTAGCAGTTGTAGAAGACATTAAAAAAGAATAATTAGGTGAACTTAATTGAAAATATATACACAAAAAGGTTAAGAATCACCTTCGGGATGATTCTTAACCTAATACCTGACAGGCAGGCTATTATTTAAGTTCAACTTCAGCACCAGCCTCCTCAAGTTCTTTCTTGAGGTTCTCAGCCTCAGCTTTGGGAAGAGCTTCTTTGATTACACTGGGAGCTCCGTCAACGAGGTCTTTAGCCTCTTTCAAACCGAGACCGGTCAATTCTTTAACTTTCTTTACTACATTGAGTTTGTTTGAACCAGCAGCCTTGAGAACAACGTCAAACTCTGTCTTCTCTTCGGCGGGAGCAGCACCGGCAGCAGCGGGAGCAGCAACAGCTACGGCAGCAGCGGCGGGTTCAATACCATACTCGTCTTTCAAAATTTGAGCGAGTTCGTTAACTTCTTTAACGGTCAAATTTACTAATTGTTCAGCAAAAGCTTTCAAATCTGCCATTTTCTTTTTATGATTTTAATGGTTTATTAATCTTGATTTTAGTATAAACTTAACGTTCTGCAAGTGTTTGCAAAACACCATGGATAGTACCACCTGCCGATTGCAAAGCAGAAACGACGTTCTTGGCGGGCGATTGCAGCAAAGCAATAACATCGGCAATAAGTTCGTTCTTGCTCTTGATGGCTACGAGGGCATCGAGTTGGTCAGCTCCGATATAGAAGCTCTCTTCAACATATGCAGCTTTGAGTGCAGGCAGGGGAGCTTTCTTGGTAAACTCTTTGATGAGTTTGGCAGGAGCATTGCCTACGTTAGAGAACAATACGGTAGTAGAACCTTTCATGCTTCCTTCGAGCTGCGAAAAATCGCCGCATTGACGAAGAGCTTCGCGCAAAAGAGAATTCTTCACTACCATCATCTTGATTCCTTCCTTGAAGCAGGCGCGACGCAAGCTGCTTGTAAGCTCAGCGTTGAGCGATGCTGTCTCGGCCAGATAGAAACAAGAATACTCGTTTACAGTAGCTGCTATTTGGTCTATGATAGTCTTTTTATCTTCCTTTCTCATAATACGTAGCTTTTTTATTAATTTTCATCTACCGTTTTCGGGTCAACTTTGATACCCGGACTCATGGTACTCGAAAGATAAATACTCTTAAGATAAGTACCCTTTGCCGTTGCAGGCTTCAACTTAACCAATGTAGCGACAAACTCACGTGCATTCTCGCGGATTTGGTCAGGATTGAAAGAAACCTTACCTATAGAGGCGTGTACTATACCGTTTTTATCAACCTTAAAGTCGATTTTTCCTTGTTTTACTTCTTTTACAGCTTTGGCAACATCAGGAGTAACAGTGCCGCTCTTGGGGTTCGGCATCAAGCCACGGGGACCTAATATACGACCGAGAGCACCGATTTTACCCATGACAGCAGGCATGGTGATGATTACATCAACATCCGTCCAACCGCCTTTGATTTTCTCGATATAATCGTCCAAACCTACGTAGTCGGCACCGGCAGCCGTAGCAGCCTCGGCCTGATCGGAAGTACAAAGCACAAGCACGCGCACTTGCTTACCTGTACCATGAGGGAGCGAAACAACACCGCGTACCATTTGATTGGCCTTACGGGGGTCAACACCCAGACGAACATCGATATCGAGCGAAGCATCGAATTTGGTATAAGTAATTTCCTTAACCAAAGAAGCTGCTTCTTTGAGCGAATAGGCCTTCCCTGCTTCAATCTTTTCTAAAGCCAACTTTTGATTTTTTGTCAGTTTTCCCATTTCAATTGAAGTTTAAAAATTATTCTACCGGGAATTCCCCTTTGACGGTTATACCCATACTTCTTGCAGTACCGGCAACCATACGCATGGCAGAGTCTAAAGTAAAACAGTTCAAATCTACCATTTTATCGGCAGCAATTGCTTTTACCTGCTCCCAAGTAATCTCGCTTACTTTCTTACGGTTGGGTTCAGACGAGCCTTTCTTAACCTTAGTAGCTTCCAAGAGTTGGATAGCTACGGGCGGGGTCTTAACAACGAAATCGAAAGATTTATCAGAATAGTAAGTAATGATAACAGGCAATACCTTACCTGCCTTGTCTTGGGTACGGGCATTGAATTGCTTGCAAAACTCCATGATGTTGATACCCTTAGAACCGAGTGCGGGCCCTACAGGGGGAGAGGGATTGGCTGCGCCACCCTTGATCTGCAATTTGATCTGTCCAGCAATTTCTTTAGCCATTTCTTTTATTTTTTGATTTGTTAAAAATCAGAGAGCTTCGATGCGTAACATCACCTATTCTCTCTCTACTTGCGAATTTTCCAACTCCAAAGGCGTCTTACGACCAAAGATTTTGACCATTACTTTGAGTTTCTTCTTTTCGTTGTTCACCTCTTCGATTACACCCGTAAAACCGCTAAAAGGCCCGTAGCAAACTTTTACCACTTCGCCCACATTGTAGTCGATAAAATTCTCATCGCTTTCCTGCATTTCGTCGGCAGCTCCCAACATTTTGTTCACCTCGCTTTGACGCAGAGGCTCGGGCTTGTTGGACTTACCTCCCAAGAAATCGATGACATTCGTAGTGTTTCGCAGAATGTGAATAACTTCACCCGTCAGTATGGCCTCGACAAAAACATAGCCGGAATAGAGATTGCGCTCTTTGGCGATTCTCTTTCCGTTACGAACGACATAAATTTTTTCAGTAGGAATCAAGACCTGAAACACGTATTGGCCCAAATCGGTATTCTTGATTTCGGCATCGAGAATCTCTTTGACCTTGGCCTCTTTTCCGCTAATGGCACGCAATACGTACCATCCTTTTTTCTCTTCAGACATTGATTGACCTCCCGGAAATTAAATTAAGCCGTAAATAAAGTGCATGATTGTGTCGATGCATTGATCCATCACAAATATAACGAGGGCGATGACAAGGGAAGCAAACATTACCACCACTGCGCTATTTGCGAGCTCTTTGCTTGTAGGCCAAGATACTTTATGAACAAGTTCATTATAAGAATCTTGTATATCAGCAAGTATTTTCAATTTCTTCATATTATATATTTTATCAGCACGGGTTGAGAGACTCGAACTCCCGACACTTGGTTTTGGAGACCAATGCTCTACCAACTGAGCTAAACCCGTATAAAATCGCTCTCCCGATAAGGGAAGAGCGATTCTTTATGAATAAATGTTATTCTTACAATTAGTCGAGAATGTCGGTGATTTGACCCGAACCTACCGTACGACCGCCCTCGCGGATAGCGAAGCGAAGACCCTTATCGCAAGCTACCGGATTTATAAGTTTCACGGTAATCTCTACGTTATCGCCGGGCATTACCATCTCTACACCCTCAGGCAAAGTAATTTCGCCGGTAACGTCGAGCGTACGGATGTAGAATTGGGGACGATAGTGGTTGTGGAACGGAGTGTGACGGCCACCCTCTTCTTTCTTCAAGATATATACAGAAGCCTTGAACTCCGAGTGAGGATGAACTTGCCCCGGGTGGCAGATAACCATACCGCGTTTTACTTCGTTCTTATCGATACCGCGGAGCAAGAGACCTACATTATCACCAGCTTGACCTTGGTCAAGAATCTTACGGAACATCTCGACACCGGTAACAACCGATTTCTTGTCAGCTCCCAAGCCTGTGATTTGTACCTCATCACCTACTTTTACAACACCTGTTTCGATACGACCGGTAGCAACAGTACCACGACCCGTAATCGAGAACACGTCCTCAACAGGCATCAAGAAAGGTTTATCAACATCGCGAGGAGGCAGAGGAATCCATGTATCAACAGCATTCATAAGCTCCATCACTTTCTCAACCCATTGGGGTTCGCCATTCAATGCACCGAGAGCAGAACCGCGGATGATAGGTGTGTTATCACCATCATAGTCATATTTGTCGAGAAGTTCGCGCATTTCCATTTCTACGAGCTCGAGCATCTCCTCGTCGTCTACTTGGTCGCATTTGTTCAAGAAAACAACCAAACGAGGAACATTCACCTGACGAGCCAAGAGGATGTGCTCACGAGTTTGGGGCATAGGACCATCAGTAGCAGCAACTACGATGATAGCGCCGTCCATTTGAGCAGCACCGGTAACCATGTTCTTAACGTAGTCGGCGTGTCCCGGGCAGTCTACGTGAGCATAGTGACGGTTTTCTGTTTCGTACTCAACGTGTGCAGTATTTATAGTAATACCTCTTTCTTTCTCTTCGGGAGCGTTATCGATTTGGTCGAACGACTTCACCTCAGAAAGACCTTTGGATGCGAGAACGCTGGTGATAGCAGCGGTCAACGTTGTTTTACCGTGGTCTACGTGACCAATGGTACCGATGTTAACATGCGGTTTGGTCCGTTGGAATGTTTCTTTTGCCATAGTCTAATTCTTTAAAATAAATGTTGTACTTCTTAGAGCCGATGCCGGGACTTGAACCCGGGACCTCTTCCTTACCAAGGAAGTGCTCTACCGCTGAGCTACATTGGCATTATTTCTTGTTTTTTTGAGCGGAAGACGGGGCTCAAACCCGCGACCCTCAGCTTGGAAGGCTGATGCTCTATCGACTGAGCTACTTCCGCATCGTGGGCGAAGATGGATTCGAACCACCGAAGGTATAAACCAGCAGATTTACAGTCTGCCCCATTTGGCCACTCTGGTATTCGCCCGATGCTTGATTGCACTTCCGCTTTCTCGTCTTTTGGGGGAGCCGATAGAGGGATTCGAACCCACGACCCCGAGATTACAAATCACGTGCTCTGGCCAACTGAGCTATATCGGCAGAAATGCACTCGCCCGACATTTTGGCTGTCAAGCGGGTGCAAAGTTAGATATTATTTTTTATCCACAAAAATATTTGGGTTATTTTTTTATTTCCCCGCTACTTTTTTCTTGTTTTTCTCAAGCTGACGCTCTAAGGCTTCGAGGGCTAAGTCAACCGCCTCTTCGAAAGTATCGGCTGTTTTACACGAGAACATCGATTCGCTACCTGCCACAGAGAGCTTCACACCGGCCTCTTTGTTCATCGATGTTTCGGGCTTGACAACTTTAAGTGTCACCTCAGCGCCCATAATGCCGTCATGAAAACGATTGAGTTTTGTCACTTTTTTCTGGATAAAAGATTCTAGCTGTGCAGTGGCGTCAAAATGTATCGCCTGAATTCTAACTTCCATAATGTCCTCCTTTTTTTAACGCCCGGGGATGGGCTTGTTTGTAATATTGTTTGAGTTCTGCAAATGTAATATGCGTATATACTTCGGTCGATGCCAGCGAACTGTGCCCTAAAAGCTCCTTGACACTATTAATCCCCGCGCCATTATTGAGCATCGCTGAGGCAAAACTGTGACGCAACACATGCGGACTACGCTTGCGCAAGGTCACTTCTCCATCGAGAGCACGCCTCACTACCCGATAGACTAAGCCGGGATAGAGAGGCTCGCCGTTCTCGCGTACAAAAAAAGCATCGGTTTTACCCACCTCGCCATCACGCAAACGACGATAAGCAGCAATCATATCGCCCAACATGGCACCATACGGCACAATACGTTCTTTGTCACGTTTCCCTCGCACCTTTATTTCGCAAATCCGGTTATCCACCGCAGCATCGGTAAGCGATACCAACTCAGCACGACGTATTCCCGTTTGGTAGAGCATCTCTACAATCAGACGGTCTCGCAATGCTATAAAATCGCTTTTCGTCTCGTCGAAACCATCTTCGAGCAAACGTTGCATCTCTTCGGGACGCACGAACGACGGGAGTGTTTTCCGCACTTTGGGCAGACGGATGTCGGCAGCGGGGTTGGTATCCGAGAGACCCCGAACGAGAGCGAACTCAAAATAAGAGCGCAATGCTGAAATTTTACGCCCTATTGTCCGTGCCGAAAGACCTTTCTCGCTAAGAGAGACTATCCAATTACGTATATCGTCAGGCTCTACGGGCATCTCTTCTGCATCGCTACGTTCGCGGCAACGAAAGTCATCAAACTGTGTCAGGTCGTTTTTATAACACAAAACGGTATAAGAAGAAAAATTCTTCTCATACCGTAAATATTGAAGAAACAGCCCTAAATTCATAGCTTTATAAACTTTCCGACGCTACGAATATAGGAACAAGTTTCGGAGAAAACAAATTTTTCGAGTCTTTTTTACTCCTCGTTACGACGCAATTGCTGTACGTAAATAGCGTGCATCATTTTCTTACGATTTGTCACCGAGGGCTTTTCAAAAGCCTGACGGTTACGCAACTCTTTCACTACGCCGGTTTTCTCAAATTTTCTTTTAAATTTTTTCAAGGCTTTCTCAATGTTCTCGCCTTCTTTTACAGGTACTACAATCATAGCTGTTTATATATTATTTTTAATTCTTTCACTCCACGAAAAGTGCGGCAAAATTACGCATAGTTTCTCTAATAACAAAATATATCGAAGCAGAAAATGCAAAGTTTTTCTCACAGAGGTAAATCGCGACGTCAACAAATATTTCCTATAAGGCCACACACCATACCTGTCAAAGGGTGTATTTTGCCTAAACAAGCCGCACCACCTTATTGTAGAGAACTTTTTTAACCTTATTTTTCGGCATTACGACTTACAGAATCGGCAAAGTTATTTTCTTTATCGGGCAAAAAGCGTAACTTTGCGTACATTTATATATAACCTTCTATGGAGAAAGAAACTTTATCGCGTCTTGCAGCACTCCGTGCCGAAATGGCATCGCGCCAAATAGACGCATATATCATTCCGGGCACCGACCCTCATCAAAGCGAATATTATGCAGCACACTGGGATTTCCGCACATGGATAAGCGGCTTTGACGGCTCGGCCGGCACGGTCGTCGTCACCATGCAAGATGCCGGGTTATGGACAGACTCACGCTACTTTCTGCAAGCAGAAGAACAACTGGCCGGCTCAGGAATAAAACTTTTTAAGGAGGGTCTCCCCGACACTCCTTCATACATCGAATGGCTCTCCACAGTCCTGCCTCCGCACTCTACCGTGGCAATCGACGGTACACTTTTCCCTGTAACCACCGTAGAAGCCATGCAGAAAACTTTTGCAGCCCAAGAGCTACAACTCGATTGCAACTTTACCCCCTTCGACCGTATATGGGCACAACGTCCCGAGATACCGCTACACCCGTTTTTCGTACATGAATTGAAATATAGCGGCGAAGAGACAGCCTCAAAAGTAGCGCGCACTCTCGAACTGACCCGTAACGCCGGAGCCGAGGCTCTGTTGCTGGCAGCCCTCGATGAGATTGCATGGCTGTTCAACATACGCGGCAGCGATGTTCACTGCAACCCGGTAGCAATAGCATACGCCTACATCGACGCCGAACGACGTATTCTCTTTATAGACGAACGCAAGGTCGATGCTGCCGGAAAGGCTTATTTACACGAAGAGGGTATCGAATACATGCCCTACTCCGCTGTCTTCGACTTTGCCGCACACATACATAAGAACGTGCTGATTGACCCCTCAAAGACCAATTATGCTCTTGCCAGCGCACTTAATACGGGCGTCATACGTGCCGCCTCGCCCGTTGCCGCCTTGAAAGCGATAAAAAACGAAACACAGATAAAAGGGGTGCGCCATGCCATGGTACGCGACGGCGTCGCCTTGATACGTTTCTTCCGTTGGCTCGATAACAATATCGATACAGGTAACGTCACCGAGATGAGTGCTGCGCAACAATTACGGGCATTCAGAGCCGAACAGGAACTGTTCGTCGACGAAAGTTTCGACACCATCGCAGGTTTCAACGAACATGGCGCTATCGTACACTACACGGCAACACCCGAAAGCGACGCCAAAATAACGCGCAAAGGTTTTCTGCTGGTCGACTCGGGGGCTCAATACCTCGATGGCACAACCGACATTACACGCACATTTGTCGTAGGATCGCTCACACCCAAACAGAAACGCGATTTTACTTTGGTACTGAAAGGGCATATCGCCCTCACCATGTGCCGCTTCCCGCAAGGAACCCGCGGAGCCCAACTCGATGCCATCGCCCGCGAACCGCTGTGGAGCGAGAGACTTTCCTACCTGCACGGCACCGGACACGGCGTAGGCCATTTTCTGAACGTACACGAGGGGCCTCAAAGCATCAGGCTGCAAGAGAACCCCGTAGAATTGGCTCCGGGAATGATTACCTCATGCGAACCGGGTCTGTACCGCACGGGCGAATATGGCATCCGACACGAAAACCTGCTATTGACAGTAGAAGACAAAGAGACGGAGTTCGGCAAGTTTTACCGTTTTGAACCGCTCACACTCTTTCCGTTCGACAAACGCGCCCTCGACATCTCCATTTTACTGCCGCACGAGATAGCTTGGCTCAACGATTATCACCGCTTGGTGTATGACAAACTGAAAAGTTCTCTTACATCGGACGAATGCAAATGGCTGCTCGAAGCGACCTCGGCTCTCTGAGAAAACCGCAAAAAGAATACAGACACAATCTAAACCTTATAAATATATGGCACTTATCAAAAAAGTACGCGGCTTTACTCCGCAAATCGGCAAGGATTGCTTCCTCGCCGACAACGCCGTTGTCATAGGCGATGTGATAATGGGCGACGAATGCAGCATTTGGTTCGGCACGGTATTGCGCGGCGACGTCAACTCCATACGCATAGGCAACCGCGTCAACATACAAGACGGCAGCGTGCTGCATACGCTCTACGAAAAGTCGACAATAGAGATAGGCGACGATGTTTCGATAGGACACAACGTCACGATACATGGTGCTACCATCAAAGACGGCGCACTCGTAGGCATGGGGTCGGTTATACTCGACCATGCCGTAGTAGGCGAAGGGGCAATAGTGGCTGCCGGCGCAGTGGTACTGAGCAAAACAGTCATCAAGCCGGGCGAGCTTTGGGGCGGCGCTCCCGCCAAGTTTATCAAGATGGTCGACCCGCAACAATCGAAAGAGATAAACCAAAAAATAGCCCACAACTATTTGATGTATTCTCGCTGGTATAGCGAGGAGGATTAGACCGGCTTTCCTTTGCCCGACGTCGGACACACATTGTCGGAATGTGGCGTCGGCAAACCCTCCTACCCTCGAAAGAGTCGGCAGCAGGGAAACCACAACCCCTATTTTTCACTAAAAAACGGTGTGCATGTCATAATTCGATGCACACCGTTTTTATACTATTGAGCCAAAGAGGAGAATGCTAATTGACCCGCACATCGGCAAAGTATCGGGCAAAAAGCTCGCGAGCAGCATCTAACTGCTGCGGGGTATTATATGGCACATCTTTGAGCTTATACTCCATGCCGAGAGGCTCGTATTTGTGCATCCCGAGAGTGTGATAAGGGAGAATCTCCACCCGTTGCAGAGCCGTATTGCCTTGCAGGTGACGGCAAAGGGCTTCTATATCGGCTACGTCGTCACTATAACCGGGCACCAAAACGTAACGCAACCAAAATGGCGTACCTACCTCGGCCAAAAAAGCAGCTGTGGCAAGGGTATTCGTATTGTCGCGTTCGGTAAGGGTGCGATGACGAAGGGGATTGAATTGCTTCACATCGAGCAACACAAGGTCGGTACGGCGATACAGCTCGCGGGCGGCATCGGTGATAATGCTACCGTTGGTATCGATGCAAACATTTATCCCGCGCTTGTGCAACGCATCGACGAGCGGGATAAGCGCTTCGGCCTGCAACGTAGGTTCGCCACCGCTAAAAGTCACCCCGCCTTTGCGCCCGAAGAAAGGTTGCTCGTTGAGAGCCTTTTGCACAATTTCGTCTATGGGTGTAAGCGTTCCGCCTTGCAATGTTATGGTATCGGGGTTGGCACAATAGAGACAACGGAAATTGCATCCCTGCAAGAAAACGACAAGACGGATACCCGGCCCGTCGTATGTACCTAACGATTCATAGGAATGCACACGCAACAATGGTACGTTGGCTGATACGGTGGGTATGGCGGTAGTTTCGGTCATAACGGTAATACATTATAGGAGACAGCAGAGTGCATTTATGCCCCTTCTAAAAGGCAAACTTTGCCGGAGAGGAAAAATCTCTCCGGCAAAGTTATATAAAATCCGATGTATTTCTGCGACATCAGAAATGGTCATGGAAACTACGCGAGATAACCTCTAACTGGTGTGCCCGACTCAGCCGTACGAAATTAACGGCATAACCCGACACGCGGATAGTAAGCTGAGGATAATTTTCGGGGTGCTCCATAGCATCTTCGAGCATCTCGCGATTGAGTACATTGACGTTGAGGTGATGCGCTTTTTTCTTGAAGTAACCATCGATGAGCGTAATAAGATTATCGACGCGGTCTTCACGCGTAGCACCCAACGACTTGGGTATGATAGAGAACGTATTGCTTATGCCATCGAGCGCATCCTCATAGTTGAGTTTGGCAACAGACGACAAAGATGCAATGGCTCCGTGGTTATCGCGTCCGTGCATGGGATTGGCTCCGGGGGCGAAGGCTACGCCACGTTCGCGTCCGTCGGGAGTAGCGCCGGTCTTCTTGCCGTACATGACATTCGACGTAATAGTAAGTATCGACATCGTGGGCACGGCATTGCGATATACGGGATATTTCTTCAACTCGTTGCTGAAATAGTGGGTCAACCATACGGCTATGCTGTCGGCACGGTCGTCATCGTTACCATAGCAGGGGAATTCGCCCTCTATATCGAAACCTTCGGTAAGCCCTATCTCGTTGCGGCGTGCTTTTACGTGAGCATACTTGATAGCCGAGAGCGAATCGGCGGCAATAGAGAGACCTGCCACACCATAAGCGAGGTTTATATGCGGGTCGGTATCTATCAACGCCATCTGAGCCTTCTCGTAGTAGTACTTGTCGTGCATGTAGTGTATGATATTCATTGCCTCGTTATATACGCGGGCAATCTGAGCAAGTACTTTCTTATAGTTTTCCATTACCTCGTCAAAGTCGAGCTCGTCGCTTTTGAGTACCGGTATATCTTTCACCATCACCGTGCCCGTATTCTCGCAACGGCCGCCGTTGATAGCCAGCAACAACGCCTTGGCAAGATTGGCTCGTGCGCCGAAGAACTGTATGCTGCGTCCTATCTCTTGGAACGACACACAGCAGGCAATACCGTAGTCGTCGGTCTTGCGCACCTCACGCATAAGGTCGTCGTTTTCGTACTGTATGGCCGACGTATCGATAGATACTTGTGTGCAGAAACGTTTGAAACCTTCGGGCAGCTCGAGACTCCACAAAATGGTCATATTGGGCTCGGGTGCAGGGCCTAAGTTATAGAGTGTCTGCAAGAAACGGAACGAAGTTTTGGTAACCTTCGTGCGGCCATCATTGAGGCGGCCGCCTATCGACTCGGTAACCCATGTAGCATCGCCAGCGAAAATCTCGTTATAGCTATCCATACGCAGGTGACGTACCATGCGCAACTTGATAACGAATTGGTCTATAAGTTCTTGGGCAAAACACTCATCTATATTGCCATGAGCGAGGTCATACTCTATGTAAATATCAAGGAACGACGATACGTTACCCAACGACATGGCAGCTCCGTCTTGCTCCTTGACAGCGGCCAAGTATGCCATATACACCCATTGCACGGCCTCTTGTGCCGTTGCAGCGGGACGCCCGAGGTCTAAACCATAGTAGCTGCCCATTACTTTCATCGCTTCGAGAGCATGTATTTGCTCGGCCACCTCCTCGCGCAAACGTACGCGAGCCTCGGTCATGGGACCTGTAAGTCCGCGCAAATCGGCACGCTTCACCTCTATAAGACGGTCTATGCCATACAGAGCCAAACGACGGTAGTCGCCGATGATGCGGCCACGAGCATAGTTGTCGGGCAGACCTGTGAGGAAGCCCAAAGAACGGTATGTACGTATCTCCTCGGTATATGCATCGAAAACGCCGTCGTTGTGCGTCTTACGATAGTGTGTAAATATCTCTTTGACATGCTCATCCAGCTCCAAACCATGCTCATGACATGCTTTCTCCACCACTTTGATACCGCCAAAGGGCTTGATGGCGCGTTTGAGCAACATATCGGTCTGTAATCCTACAATCAGCTCATTTTCGCGGTCGATATATCCGGCTTTATGCGACGTAATGGTCGATATGGTATGATTGTCAATGGCTCGTACGCCGCCATTTTCACGCTCCTCCGCAAGAGCTTCTTTGCATTTCTCCCATACTTTGAGTGTGCGTTCGGTAGGACCGGAAAGAAAAGACGCATCGCCTTCGTACGGAGTGATATTTTTACGCACGAAGTCGCCTACATTGATTTCGCTTTCCCACAAACCCGGCTTAAATTGCATTGTTTTTTCCATAGTCATTCAAAAAAATCTTTTTTTACTCATTTAGCTTATCCTACTCTGTAACGTTTTACAGAATCGTAAAGGTTAACGCGCGGAAGTGCTTGCAGAGGCTTCCGGCATCTTGAAGAACCGTTGTGTCGTAACACATTCCTGCTGCTACAAAGTTACCTATTTTCTGTGATTGTCAAAATTTATCGCCGGAAAAATACCATCGGCTTATCAAATATTTTTATCAATCTGATTTTCAATACATTATATCACTTATAAGTTATAGTTCGACGGAGCATATACGGCAAAACAGCCACGACAAAAAGGAGTCGCACGGGCATTGCCTGACCGGAAGCGAAAAATTTATCATACAAATCCGATTATCAAACGTTTGACTCTGCCCGTAAAATTCATGGCAGAATAGCATCGCAACAAAACAGCAATATATTTGGCAAATACAAATGCTTACACTATATTTGCCTATCGGCGATGCAACAGCGACTCTCTTGCCTCGCCCTCCTATGAAAAACAAAAACATCATCACTAAAAAATAAGGCTATGAGCATCAGCGAAACATGTAACCGCATATTCGAAGCTACGACACTGTTATATCACAAGCACGACGACGTAGATGCCCGAGTAGAAAATCCCTACCCCGAGCGCACGATAAAAAACCTGCTATTTACCAAAAACTGGATAGATGCCGTACAATGGCATTTAGAGGATATTATCCGCAATCCCGAAATCGACCCGGTAGAGGCTTTGGCTATAAAACGGCGTATCGACCGCTCCAACCAAGACCGCACCGACCTCGTAGAGCTGATAGACAGTTACTTCTTAGACCAATACAAAGAGATTATCCCTCTGCCGAACGCTACCATCAATACCGAAAGCCCGGCATGGGCAATAGACCGCTTGTCTATCTTGGCATTGAAGATATACCACATGCAACAAGAAGTGGAACGGAACGACGCCTCGGCAGAACACATAGAGAAATGCCGCGCCAAACTTGCCGTATTGCTGCAACAACGCGAAGACCTGTCAACGGCAATAGACCAACTAATTGCCGATATTGCTGCCGGACGCAAGTACATGAAGGTATATAAGCAAATGAAAATGTATAACGACCCCGCACTCAATCCCATACTATACGGGAAAAAGTAACCGACAGGGGTATAAGCGATAAATAGCAGTCTTGTGACAACATATAAAAAAGTGCTTGTCATGCGCCTCTCGGCATTAGGCGACGTGGCCATGACCATACCGCAAATATACTCGGTATGTCGAGCCTATCCCGAGACCACATTTGTGATGCTGACGCAACGGGTAGCATCGTCACTGTTTATGTATGCACCCACCAACTTGCAAATCTATATTGCCGACGTCAAAGCCCGCCACAAAGGGTTGACAGGGCTATGGCTGTTATACAAAGAACTGTCGGCATTAGGCATAGAGGCTGTCGCCGACCTGCATGACGTTTTGCGCACCAAAGCGCTCCGACACCTTTTCCGCCTTGCCGGGAAACCGGTGTGCGTCATCGACAAAGGACGTGCAGCAAAAAAACGGCTTACCCACCGCCACCACAAAAAGTTACATCCCTTAAAACCTATGGCCGAACGTTATGCCGACGTATTCGCAGCCCTGTCGATGCCCTATACCCCCCGGTTTACCACTCTCTACCCCGATGGGAAAGGCGATGCCGGGCTCTTCTCCCACATTACGCCGCCGAAGGAGTCGGGGAAATTGTGGATAGGAATCGCACCCTTTGCCAAACACGAAGGGAAAATATACCCTGCCGAAGAGATGGAACGCGTCGTAGAACTGTTGAGCCGACACGAACGACTGCACATCTTCCTTTTCGGAGCAGGTAGCGAGGCTGCACTTCTCGCGAAATGGCAGGAACGTTATCCCCGCGTCATTTCATTGGCTTCGCAACGCCACGGTTTCAAAGTGGAACTATCGCTGATGAGCTACCTCGATGTAATGCTGTCGATGGACTCTGCCAATATGCACCTTGCAGCACTTGCCGGCGTACCGGTCGTATCGGTATGGGGCGCTACCCACCCCTATGCCGGATTCTTGGGATACACCGCTTCGCCCGCTCATATCGTGCAGGCCGACTTGGCATGTCGTCCCTGCTCGGTCTTCGGCGACAAGCCTTGTTACAGAGGCGACTATGCCTGCCTGCGACAAATCGAGCCCGAAAGCATAGCTCAAAAGGTGCTGGATGTTGCCGAGGATACAGGCGAATAGACCGCATCATGGAAAAACTCGCGCGCGGGTGCGCCATTTATCGGTAGAATAATGTACTTTTGTAGCTCCAAAACGCAAAAGAATGCAAGGCGTAAAGATAACCCGGATAAAACTCTGCGACACGGATGTACAATATAAGGTGTGCGGCTCGGGACGTGCAGTGATACTGCTGCACGGATGGGGGTGCAACATGACGACCGTGGCTTCGATAGAGACCATGCTATCGCCGCATTTCACGGTATATACCCTCGATTTTCCCGGTTTTGGCGGAAGCGAAACGCCCTCCGCAGTGTGGGGCGTGGAAGAGTACACCCGCATGCTCGAAGCCTTCGTTGCGGCACTCGGCATAGACTCGCCCATCCTGATAGGGCACTCTTTCGGCGGACGGGTATCTATCCTCTACGCATCGCGTAACCACACCCACAAAGTGATATTGGTCGATGCCGCAGGAGCCAAACCCCGCCGGTCGTTGAAGTATTATTACAAAGTCTATACATACAAACTCGGCAAACAGCTGCTCCGCCTTGCCTTAGGGAAAGAGAAAGCCGAACAACGTTTGGAAAAAATGCGCCGCTCGGCAGGCTCGGCCGACTACAATGCCGTCGACGGCATGATGCGCCGCATCTTCGTAAAAGTAGTCAACGAGTACCTCGAAGCAGTAATGCCCCTTATCGAATGCCCCGTGCAACTGATATGGGGTGCCAAAGATACCGCCACACCACTGCGCGAAGCGCATGTAATGTTGCGGCTCATTCCTCATGCCGACTTGGCCGTCATCGACGATGCCGGGCACTATTCGTTTCTCGACAACCCATTCCGTTTCAGAGCCATAGTCATGGCATTTCTCAAAGACGACATATATAATAAGTAAATCATCATGCTATTGATTCACAACATTGTACATGTAATATTCACTATTGCACTTCTGTTCTACCTTTTTGTGGCATTGCGCTACGAGTTACAAATGTTGCAACAGAACTCTTATCGCAACAACCGATACTTTCGATGGGTGCGCAGCAGCGGCATCCTCTCGTCGCCGCGAAGCCTCACGCTCTATTTTCTACTACTGCTTTACTGTTCGAGCTTCGCACCTTTTGTCACGACGATTATCGAAGCCATTATAGCCGTAACGCTCTTTATCTTTGCCGTCAGAGAATTACGCACACGCTATAAAAAGCCCGTAGTATTCACGCACCGGGCTATAAGGCTCTATACGGCAGCATGGGTAGTAGCGACGATAATAGCCCTCGCAATAGCCGCGCTCTGTACAACCGCCGCACAGCAATATACGACTGCCCTTGCACTGATAGCCATCATCGCTTTCCCGTGGATAATCATGCTGTGCGCCAATACGCTCATGATGCCTATCGAAAAACTGATAAACCGCGGCTTCTATAATGAAGCGAAAAAAATACTCGCCGACATGCCGCGTCTCACCATCATAGGCATTACCGGCAGCTATGGCAAGACCAGCACCAAGCACTATCTGTACCGTATTCTCAGCGAAAAATACAACGTCATCATGACACCGGGCAGCTACAACACCCCTATGGGAGTGATACGTACCGTACGCGAAATGATGAAACCCTACTACGATGTTTTCATCGTAGAGATGGGCGCCAAACAAATAGGCGACATCAAAGAGATATGCGACCTCGTAGCTCCGTCGATAGGCATAATCACAGCCGTAGGAGAGCAACATTTAGAGTCGTTCAAGACGATAGAAAACGTACAACGCACCAAGTTCGAGCTCATCGACGCCCTTCCCTCCGACGGACTGGGCGTACTCAATAACGATTTCCCCTTTGTCGCCTCGCGACCTGTCGACAACGTGCCTGTATTGCGTTATGCACTCCAAGACAAGAAGGCCGACTACCATGTCGAAGATATTGTTTATGACGATATAGAGACCCGTTTTACCATCGTGGGCGGCGGACACAAGTTGTCATTATCTACCCAGTTGGTAGGCGATTGCAACCTCTCGAACCTCATGGCGGCCGTCATCGTAGCCCTGCACCTGAACGTGCCCGAAGATGCCATACGCTACGCTGTGAGCCGCATAGAGCAGGTAGAACACCGTCTCAACATCAAGCGTGCCCCCGGAGGGCTCTCCATCATCGACGATGCCTTCAACTCCAATCCCGACGGCGCACGCATAGCTCTCGACGTATTGCACCGCGTGCGGGCAACTCGCCGCATTGTCATTACCCCGGGTATGATAGAGCTGGGCGACAAACAAGCTGCATATAACCGCCGTTTCGGCGAGCAAATGGCTGCCGTTGCCGACTATGTAATGGTCGTAGGCACATACAACAGAGATGCTATTCTCGAAGGATTGCAAGCGGGAGGCATGAAAGATGAGGCTGTTTTCTTGGCCGACAGTTTCGCCACGGCACAAGCCCGATTGGTACAGATAGCCCGTACCGGCGATGTGGTGTTGTACGAAAACGACCTGCCAGACACATTCAAATAGGCTATAAAAACAAGAACATCAAAATCATATAAAAAATGAAAACGACAATAGGCGTATTCTTCGGCGGCAGGTCGGTCGAGCACGAGATTTCGGTGCTGACGGCTCTGCAAGCCATGTATGCGATAGATGCTTCACGCTACAACATCATACCGGTATATATATCGAAAGAGGGACGTTGGTATAGCGGCGAACCCCTCCTGTCGGTAGCAAACTATAAAGACATGACGGCTCTGAAAAGCCGTTGCGAAGAGGTGTACATGAATCCCGAATATGGCGATTACAACCTCTACCGCCGCAAGAAATCGCTCTTCGGCTCCCCCGTTGTAGCCACCCTCGACGTAGTCATCCCGGCACTGCACGGCACCAACGGCGAGGACGGCGTATTTCAAGGCCTATTAGAGACCATCGGCATCCCCTTTGCCGGTTGCGACACCCTCTCGGCAGCCATAGGTATGGACAAGATTGTCATGAAAATGGTACTCGAACATAGCGGCATTCCGGTGGTAGACTACGTATGGTTTACCGACAAACAGTGGGTCAAGACGCGCGACAAGTGGGTCGAGGAGATAGAACACAAGATAGGCTATCCTGTCATCGTAAAACCGGCCAACTTGGGATCGAGCGTAGGTATCTCGCGTGCCGACAACCGTCAAGAGCTGATTACCAAAGTCGAAGAGGCCAGCCGTTATTCTACACGCCTCATCGTGGAAGACTTGGTAGAGAACCTCAAAGAGATTAACTGCTCGGTCTTGGGCGATTGCGACGACTACGCCACCTCAGTATGCGAGGAACCCATCAAAAGCGGAAAGATTCTCTCGTATGAAGACAAATACATGGGCAGCAGCAAAGGCGAGAGCGGTATGCAAGCCAGCGAGAAACGCATCCCTGCCGATTTGTCGGAAGAACAGACCCAACGCATACGGTTCCTTGCCGGAGAGACGTTCAGAGTACTTTCGTGCCATGGCGTAGCACGTGTCGATGTGATGATAGACGACAACTCGGGCGATATATATGTCAACGAAATCAATGCCATACCGGGCTCGTTCTCTTTCTATCTGTGGGAAGCTACCGGCGTACCTTTCGACGAATTGATGGACAAAATGGTATCGCTCGCTTTGAAACGGAAACGCGAACAAGCCAATAAAACCGTAAGCTACTCGCAAAACATCTTCGCCCTCGGCGGCGGAGTAAAAGGCGGCACGAAAGGCGGAAAACTCAAAAAATAGTTTACTCACAACAACGATATGGATGTGCATACCCCGCAGCAACCCGACACCTCGTGCATTTATGCCGTAGTGCAAGCTGTGGAGAGTGACGGAATAAGAGTACGACGCTCCGACCTGACGGAGCGTCGTATATCGTTTATGGGTGGCGACATCGCAACGGGAGGCTACCTCTCGCTGTTGCAACCGGGCAACAACCTGCACCTGCTCGATGTCATCGATGATGGGACGACCTTGCAACCACGCTTTATTGTAGCCGAACCCGATTTTCTGGTCGACGTCAGCCTCTTGGCCGAATGCTGCCGCTCTTTCGGGCATCTATGGCAGCTCTATTTTGCCAGCCGTATGCAACCTCGCCATCTCAACCGCCATATCTTGTTGGGAAATGCCGCCAACCTTATTTTCGACGAGATGGTCAATGCCGACGACCCCTCCACCGTAAAACTCGCCGATACGATAAAGAAAATCTTTACTTCGTCGCCCTTGGAGTATGCCGTATGCCCCGACATCGACGCCACATTCTTTGCCGACCTTGCCACACATCATGAGCATCTGCTGCAAACCGTGAAACAAGAGTTTGCCAAAGCGGGACTCTCTTGCAGCGAAGGGATGGTAGAGCCTACCTTCATATCTCCGGCATTGGGCTTACGCGGACGACTCGACTTCTTGCAGACCGACGGTAAACAGGCGGCAGGCATCGAGTTGAAATCGGGTAAAAAGTCGGGCGGTTACATCGTCGACACCCATCGCATACAACTCTCCCTCTACCAGCTCATGCTTCACTACTCGTTAGGCATAGAGCATCCCGACTTTTATGCGCTCTATTCGCGCTATGCACAAGATTGCTTGATCAGGAATCACCTGTCGCTTTCGCTCATGCAACAAGCCATAGGAGTGCGCAACAGAATTGTTTTGGAAGAGTTTCGCTATACGACCGACTGCCACCCGTTGCGCACACTGACAAAAGCCCTCGCACATCCTACATACGAACAGCCGGCACATTCCTTGGTACGGTATATCGACAACGACCTGCACTCAATGGCGTCGGCCTTGCACAAAATCGGCACCGATGAGGTATCGGCGCACTATTTCGACCGTTTTTACCGATTCCTGTCACGGGAACAATACCTGTCGAAGGTGTCGCGCAGCACTGCCGAACACGTCGGCGCAACAGTCTTGTGGCAGGCCTCTATTGCCGAGAAACGCGCTATGGGCTGCATCATGGCACCGCTCTGCCTGCAAGAAAGCCATGCCGACGCAGAAACCCCGTTACTACGCTTTTCATACCGACAAACGCAGGAAGCGCCCATACCCAAGTTTCGCGATGGCGACATCGTACTGCTATACCGCTATCGCGATGAAACGAGCCGCGCCTCCGACAACATTTTGTTTCGCGGCGTAATAACAAATGTAACATCGAGCGAAGTATTGGTACGTTTACGCGACCGTCAGCAATGCCATTCGCTCTTTGTCTGCGGAGACAGTTATGTGTTGGAAGCCGACTACTCCGATATGGCTTTCAAAATGCAATTTGCCGGACTCTTCGCCTTCTTGCAAATGCCCGCGCCGCGCCGCCGCTTGTTGCTGGGACAAGGCGATTACCGTCCCCGCATGGGCACTCCTGTGCAACCAGCTTTCCACTACGACTCGGAAGAAGTGGAAAAAATAGTTACCACTGCTGCCGGCGACAGCGAACTATACCTGCTGATGGGGCCTCCCGGAACCGGCAAAACATCTGTTGCTCTGATGGGTATGGTGCGCGAAATCATGGCTTCGCCACACCGCAACCTCTTGTTGGTAGCCTATACCAACCGGGCTGTCGACGAGATTTGCTCTCACTTGGAACAGGAACCGGAGCTCGATTATATACGCATCGGCATGGAGAACTCTTGCGCCACAGCATACCGCTACAGACTCATCGCCAACCGGCTTGCAAGTTGCAGCCGCCGCGATGAGGTGATACAAAACCTCACTTCTTGTCGGCTCTATGTGGCATCGCTGGTCTCGCTGCTTGCCAAACCGGAACTATTCGAGTTGAAACAATTCGATACAGCCATCGTCGACGAAGCCTCGCAACTGCTCGAAACCCAACTGTTGGGATTGTTGGCAGCAACCGACGGCCAAGGGCATCCGGCCATAAACCGGTTTGTACTCATAGGCGACCACAAGCAACTGCCTGCCATTGTACTGCAAGAGGCCGAAGAGTCACGCATAAACGACGACTGCCTTACAGAATGCGGCCTTACCGACTGCCGCATGTCGCTCTTCGAACGGTTATACCGTCGTTACTGTGCTTTTCCCCAACTGACAGGCATGTTGTCGCGACAGTGGCGCATGCACCCCGATATTGCCGACTTTGCCTCAACAGCTTTTTACGGCGGAAGGCTGAAAGCCGGCGGCGCTCGGCATCAGGCGTCGGCACTACCTTACAGCCCTTATGAAGGGATGAGCCGCGAAGAACAGATGCTCGCCACATCACGCTTGGCATTTATCGACATAGAACCGCCCGTCTCGCCGACGCCCGAAACAGCCGGCACCGCCAACGTCGACGAAGCGCTTGCCGTAGCCCGGGTGGTAGAAGCATATTACAAACTCAATGCCCGAAACGGACGGGAGTTTCTGCCGGAAAAGGCAATAGGCATCATCACCCCGTATCGCAACCAAATAGCCGCTATCAGACAACAATTAGAGTGGCTGCAACTGCCGGGCTGCGACGCAATACGCATCGATACCGTCGAACGATTCCAAGGCTCTCAAAACGATGTCATTATCTTCTCCTGTGCCGTAACGACGAAAGAACAACTCGCTTTCCTATCGCAAAGCAACGAAGAAGAGGGGGTGTGGATAGACCGCAAACTCAATGTCGCCGTGACAAGAGCGCGGGAACAAATCGTAATAGTAGGATACAAAGCCCTGCTCGAAACGTCGCCTGTCTATGCGCAATTACTGCACTACATAGCCCGGCGAGGGACTATCTTACAAAAGAACCGGGCAAGCAACCCAAACGAAAAGCCATAAGCAACACCGGGCAACACCGCCCGACAACCTGCACCGAAGTAGAAACAACAACAAAATGGAAATGACAAATAAACCTCGTATCGTTGCCGATAGCAAGATTCCTTACTTGCGCGGCGTATTAGAACCCTTTGCGCACATGTCGTATCATGCGCCTTCCGAGATAGACAATCGCGTGGCGCGAGAGGCCGATATGCTTATCATCCGCACCCGCACGCACATCGACAAGCACCTGCTGCAAGGCTCGCCCTGCCGCTTCATCGCTACGGCTACCATCGGATACGACCACATAGACACGTCATACTGCGCTGCCCACGGTATCCGCTGGGTCAATGCCCCGGGCTGCAACGCCTCATCGGTGGGACAATACGTGCTGGCTTCGCTGCTGGCGTGGGCTAATGCCCGACAACGGCACTTGACCGACCTGACGATAGGCATCGTGGGCGTAGGGCATGTAGGCAAAGTGGTAGCGCAGCACTGTCGTGCCATAGGGATGAGGGTATTGCTCAACGACCCTCCTCGTGCGCGAGCCGAAGGCGCAAAGGAGTTCGTATCGCTCGATACGATAGCTGCCGAGGCCGATATTGTTACTTTCCACACCCCTCTCACGACCGATGGAACAGACGCCACATATCATCTGGGGTCGGCGGAGTTCTTTGCAACTGCCAAGTGCAAACCGTTGATTATAAACAGTTCTCGCGGGGCTGTCGTCGACAACAAAGCATTATTGAGTGCCCTGTCGAAAGGGGTGATAAGCGATGTCATAATGGATTGCTGGGAGAGTGAACCGCAAATAGATGCCCGGTTGCTCGCCGCAGCATTCATTGCCACGCCCCACATAGCGGGATACTCGGCCGACGGGAAATCGAACGCCACGCGCATGACAGTAGAAGCCATTGCCCGCGAAATAGGCGTAACAATAGACACCGCAACAATTATACCGCCTGCACCACCGGTTGCAACAATCGGCGTAGAGGGTCTTGTCAATGCCTTATCGACGGCGGTGTTATCGAGTTACAATCCGCTTACCGAAACGGCCGAACTGAAATTGCATCCCGAAAACTTCGAAGCGATGCGCAATTCGTATGGATTGCGCCGTGAGTTCCCTGCTTATACCATAACGGGAGCAAAAGGAGACGATGCCGATACATTGCGCCGTTTGGGATTTAACGTACAGTAAAATAACATACGGCTATACCCCATACGAAAGTTCTCTCCAACCCTTCCGAAAGGCAAATAAAAGAGCTACATCCTCTCCGACAGGAGCGGCTCTTTTATTATCTCTCTATCGACACTATTATCAAAGGGACATATCATGAAAAAAGGTCGTGACATTGCTTCGACACGACCTCTTCTATTATATAAAAACGCAGACTACTCTCTTTCTTTGATAAGACCCGAACGATAGGCATAGAGCAATTTTTTCAAGTCGCCAATCTGCTCTATCAGCTCGGTACCTATATCGGTATCTCTCACTTGCATACGCTGACTGCTAAATTCGAGAATGAAGTGGTTCGATATAATATCCACACCCTCTTCGATAGCCTTTTGCGTCGATTGGAAAGGCTCGTGTTGTACCAACTGCAAGCCGCGAGAGTGGTATATGAGCGTATATCCCGCAATACCTGTTTCCGACTGGTATGCCTTTGAGAAGCCGCCGTCGATAACCAACAGCTTTCCGCCGGCCTTAACCGGCTGCTCGCCCTTGGCCACCTTGACGGGAATATGACCGTTGATGATGTGGGCATGAGGGCCACTGATGCCAAACTCGTGCAGAATACGGTCGCATACCGCCTCTTCGTTACGCAAGGTGTAATAGTTGCCTTTGACCTCTTTTGCCACCTCTTTGTCGGCAATAAAGTAACGCTCGAAAGTCGTCATCTTATCCTTGTCGTACGACGGCGATTGAGGCCCGCACCAGAGATACCACATATAATCGACATCGAAGCTATGTTCGGGATTGGAAGCATCGCCGAAATAAGCCTCGCGAATAATTTGCTCTACCTTATCGAAGAGAGCCTTACCGGCATACTTCTTACCCCGTATGCTTACCTGCATGAAAGAGCCGTCGGCATTGAGAGGCATTGAGGCATGAAACATCAGGTTTGAATTCCGCACCAAGTAGAGGCCGCCGTTACTGTACAGGCAACGCATGTGCTTGCGTAGTTTCTCGCTGTTACGGAACGAGTGGTCGAGCTTCTTCATTACATCGGCCTCCTCATCGGTAAGAGTATAAGGCGTATGAGGGTCGATGGTGGGGAAATAAGCGTCACGCAGCGGATATGATTTGCCGTCAATGACAATGCTCTTGGTGTCGAAGTCTATCTTATCGAGCAAGAGACGGTCGTTCATCCCATATTCGGGATTACGGTGAATAATCTGCCCCTCCAATTTGAACTGTATGACAGCAATCGCCTTCTGCATCTTGGCAATAAGGCGGTTGGTTTTGGCATTGTGTATCTGTGCCGTCGCAGTGGGCATGAATACATTGCAATCGTCATCGCCATACTGCTCCATGGCAAAGGTGGCAAGGGGCAGGATGTTGATGCCATAACCGTCCTCGATGGTTGCGAGATTGCCATACCGCAAAGCGATACGTATGACGTTGGCAAGACAGGCTTTATTCCCCGAGGCTGCACCCATCCACAAAATATCGTGGTTACCCCACTGTATATCTACGTGGTGATAGTTGCAAAGCGTATCCATGATGATATGCGCACCGGGACCACGGTCGAAAATATCGCCAACGATATGAAGCGAATCGATGATGAGGCGTTGAATAAGCTCACACATAGCAATGATGAAATCGTCGGCACGACCCACCTCTATGATAGTCGATATAATTACGTTCACATATCCCTGCTTAGGTTCGGAAAGAGACTCGTGCAACAACTCTTGCAAGATATATGCGAACTTGGGAGGCAGCGCCTTTTGCACCTTCGAGCGGGTGTACTTCGATGACACATTACGGCACACCTTGATAAGCTGGTGCAACGTAATATAATACCAGTCATCTAAATCGTTCTCTGTCGATTTTACCAACTCCAACTTCTCAGCGGGATAGTATATGAGCGTACATAACTCTTTTTTCTCACCCTCGCGCAGGGTTTGCCCGAAAATTTCATCCACTTTTCGGCGTACCGAACCCGATGCATTTTTCAGTACATGCTGGAAAGCCTCATACTCGCCGTGAATATCGGTAAGAAAGTGTTCGGTACCTTTGGGCAAGTCGAGAATAGCCTCCAAATTGATTATCTCGGTACATGCGTCGGCTATGGTAGGGAATCTTTTCGACAGCAACGAAAGAAATCGCAGGTCGCACCCCCCCTGCTCGCAAGCTGCTGTGTCGTTTAGATTATCCATGATGCTTATCTTTTTATTATATTTATATACTCAACTATACGTGTGATACACACAATTATGCTGCCTCGAAATTACACAACCATTTAACGGGTGACGAGGCATCCTCCCGAGATGGCATTAAGGAACACCGTGTATTGCTGTAAAAAATAACGATTGGTATGAGCGGTACCCGAGAGGGGCGAACCCGTTGCAATGTCGTATGTAGAACCGCAATTATCGCAACGCAACACAAACGCCTCCTCGTCGTATTCTATGCGGACTGTCGAACTGCGCTCTACGGGGCACGAAAGGTCATAAGCCTTTATAGTATTGACCTGGTCACACAACAGCATGACACCGCCATAACCCGTAGCCGAATTTGCCACATAAGTAAAGCCTCGGGGCAGGTTCTCGCTTTTGATAAACTCCTTGTGGTCGGGGTAAGCCGAAACGCCATAGACACTCCATATCGCAGCATTACCAAACTCTATCCTTACTGACGCCGCCGGGATGCGGTCGTATTGCGTCTTTTCGCACCCTGCAAAAAGAATTGCAGCGACGAAAACAGATAAGGCAATCATTATTTTCCGCATAGTTACAGATATTTTAGGGGTTATATTCAGCTTTTCCCGCTCACATAGGAAACCTCCGACCTGACCGTCACACCGACCGACACGACAGTATCGACATTTGAAGGGAACGGGTCGGAAGAGAGACGGGTTTATATCTACATCTTGTTATAAGGTATTATGGCAAGAGCCTGTGCCATACGGTCTATTCCCTCCTTCATCGGCTTGGCTATCATCGGTTTCAAGAAAGGATTCACATCGGTTTTTACCGTAATCCGAGTTTTGGTATTTTGCTCATCGACTGCCACCAACTGTATCCACAAAAATAATGGAATGGGCGAGTTTTCGGCCGCAAACTTAATGGTCTTATGCGGCTCACGCATAACGACACGAAATGTGAGCTCTCCGACCGGTTCAATCGATATAGTACAAGAATCGGTATCGAATCGCATCTCTTTTATCTGCTGCGCACGCTCATCCGATATGGAATCACGCAAACGACTTATGTTGTTCAAGTCTGACAAGGTAGCATATACCGTCTCTATTGGAGCCGGTATATGCGTTATGATACTCTCGAACGTTTCGGTACTCATTTCTATCGTTATCAGATTTTTGCGTCTTTATCGTTAAGCCCCCAATTGGCAGGGTCTTTACGCCACTCTTGCAAGGTTCCCAACTCTTCGGCTGCGATATAATTGGTTTCGAGAGCTACTTCGAGCATGGCATTATAATTACCCAACGTCACAAGCTCTACATTGGCGGCTTTGAAACGGCGTGTGGCCTCAGGAAAACCGTAGGTGAATATGGCTGCCATACCTATCACTTCACAGCCGGCATTACGGATGCTCTCAACAACTTTGATACTGCTGCTGCCCGTTGAAACGAGGTCTTCTATAACAACCACTTTCTGTCCGGGTTTCAAAGCACCCTCTATAAGATTCTCCAATCCGTGGTCTTTGGGTGCCGAACGTACATATACATACGGAAGTCCCAGCGTATCGGCAACCAATGCGCCTTGTGCAATAGCGCCCGTAGCTACGCCGGCTATGGCCTGTACTTCGGGGAAGTTTTCAAGAATAAGACGACATAATTCCACTTTAATAAAGCTACGCACTTCGGGATACGATAGAGTACGACGGTTATCGGTATAAATAGGGGAGTTCCATCCCGAAGCCCATACAAACGGATTCGCGGGTTGTAACTTTATGGCACAAATGCTGAGTAATTTCTCAGCTAACAATTTTTCTACGCTTTTCATTTTAGGGAGATTTTTTTGATTTGTCCCGCAAAGGTACAAAAAGTAAAAGAATAAACCTATACAGGCTATTACATTTCTATTTCGTTTTTTATCATAGAGTTATCGAAACGGCAACATCTATTTCGCCAACGATAGCGCGCAAATGCTGATACGGCTTATTCCCAAATCACCGAGTGCCTTTCCGCAAGCCAACAGAGTTGCGCCCGTCGTCACGACATCATCAACAAGAAGCACATGACTATCAGCCGGTACAATACCGGGATTCGCCTTGAAAGCCTCGCGAGTCGAAAGCCATCGGTCGTATATTCCTTTACGGGTTTGCGACGGCCTGTCTGTGACACATTCAAGCAAATCGGTGCAAAGAGGTATGCCCGTCACATCGGCTATACCCTGTGCTATCCATTCGCTTTGGTTATAACCTCGCTGACGCAACTTGCGACGATGTAACGGGACTGGTACCAGATAATCAATCGAATCGAAAAATCCTGTTGCGGCATTTTCGCGGGCAAAGAGGTTGCCAAGATAAGCCCCGCACTCTTTCTCCCCGTTATATTTGATGCGGTGTATCAACCGTCGGTAATCGCCGCCCTCGGTAAATAAAAAATAAGCATTGCAACGTTCTACGGGCAATTTGCCATAGAAAAGCTGCTCCATAGGATTGTCCGGCACATTGCCATAACCTGTACGCGGAAGATTGAGCAGACAATGGCAGCACAAAAAGTCCTCGTCGTGCAACAAGACCCGCCCGCACACCAAACAGCAACGCGGGAAGAAAAAATCGCCTATATCTCTGAGCCAACCGTACATTCCACTGACAGCTCTTTGAGGCATTTTCTGATAAGCTCCGCCTCAAATCCTCGCGACACGGCAAAGCGCATCAGCTTTTCGCCTTGTTGTGAAGGGTCTATGGCTTTGAGCCCACGGTATTTGCTTTTCAAGATACGTCGCAATACCTCGATATATTCCTCTTCGTCAATAACCTTCATCGATTGCGACACGGTGAGAGGGTCTATCTGCTTTTGCCGCAGAGTATATCCTATCTTGATACGCCCCCAGCCCGAAAAGCGGAACTGGTCTTGCGCATAAGCCCTGCAATAGCGGGCTTCATCGATGTAATTCTCTTTCACCAACTGTTCTATGATACTCTCTTCCTCTTTGCGGGGAATGTTCCAGTTATGCAATTTCTCACGCACTTCCGCCACACAACACTCTTTTGCCGAGCAACGTGCAGCAAGTTTGCGGTAAGCCTCATCGCGAGTAATTGTATCAGGCATGTTCAGTCTAAATTAGTATTCAACAAATCTCTTTTTCGGCTTCGATAATACGGTCGAGCCCCGAAGAGTCTTTATATATTACAATTTCTTTCCATCCTTTGTTTTGCAGCAGCTTGCAGCAAGCATCGCCCATGCGGCTGTTTATCTCGAAGTAGAGTTTCCCGCCCGGACGCAACTCGCTCCGGGCTATCCGGGCTATGGCATCGTAAAACAGCAACGGATTTTCGTCGGGAACAAAAAGGGCGTTGTGCGGCTCATAGTCTATGACATTTCGTTCCATAGTCGCTTTTTCGCTTTCGAGTACATAGGGAGGGTTGCTCACGATAATATCATAGTAGCAATTACCCCGAGGTTCGTAAGCCAACACATCGCGTATGCCCCACTCTACCGTAGCTTCATTATCGCGGGCATTGCGACAGGCAAAAGCCAACGCCGCTTCCGATATATCCCATCCCTCGACCTTTGCATCATCGAAACTCTTTGCCAACGTAATGGCAATGCAACCACTTCCCGTGCAATAGTCGGCTATATACGAGGGTTTCACGTCTCGGTTGTGCCGAATGATGCAATCTACCAACTCCTCCGTTTCGGGACGCGGTATCAGTACGCCCTTGCCCACCGCGAAACGCCGACCACAGAAAAAAGCAGAACCCAAAATATATTGTATAGGCTCGTAATGCGACAATCTTTCTACGATTGACGCGATTTTTTTGTGTATCTCATCCCTAAGAATCGTATCTTTGTGCAGAACGATATCGACGGTAGTAAATCCGCACAACTCCTCCAATATCATACGGGTAAAATAACTTATCTCGCCCGGAGGATACAAACCGCGAAGCGTTGTGCGTATCAAGTCGAGAGAGTACTGCATAACTTTATGCTGCAATATGCCCGTGAAAGGTAATCATTCTTTTGGGGTAAGCATTGCACGGTCGCGCAAGCTGCCTGCAAAGATAATAGAAATACAGAAAGTAGAAAAATTATATGGATATATCTTTTGACTTGCCATCGGCATTGGCAGGAAACGACCGGGAAACCGTACTCCCGGGCAGCCACGAGTTCTATATGCGACGCTGCTTGCAACTGGCGGCATTGGCACAGGGGCATACGTCGCCCAACCCTATGGTGGGCGCCGTAGTCGTATACGACGGACGCATCATCGGCGAGGGTTACCACCGCTGCTGCGGAGAAGCTCATGCCGAAGTCAACGCAATAAACTCGGTACGCGACAAAAGCCTGTTAACAAAATCGACGCTTTACGTCTCGCTCGAACCCTGTTCTCATTACGGCAAAACGCCGCCTTGCTGCGAGCTGATTATTTCATGTCGCATACCTCGCGTTGTGATAGGCTGTGCCGACCCTTTTCCACAAGTATCGGGACGAGGTATCGGACGACTGCGCGAACAAGGCATCGAGGTCATAACAGGTGTGCTCGAAGAAGAATGCCATGCCCTGAACCGCTTTTTCATGACCTTCCAAGAAAAAGGCCGTCCTTATATCATCCTCAAATGGGCACAAAGCGCCGACGGATTTATAGACCGACAACGACCCGACAGCGACCCGCCAACCCGGCTCTCCGATGCTGTCACCCGATTATGGGCGCATCGCCTGCGGGCGACATGCGACGCCATCTTAGTAGGCACTCGCACAGCCATCGCCGACAACCCGTCACTCACCACGCGTTATTGGAGCGGCAAAAACCCACTTCGCATAGCCATAGACCGGAATGGTATCCTGCCGGCACAAGCGCATCTTTTGGATGGCACAACACCCACGCTTATCGTAGGACACTGCACCTCGCCCGCTGTCGATGTGCTACCCTTACCGCCCGGAGGCGATGCCATAGAGACCTTGATACCCGAGCTGGCACGCCGCAAAATACAAAGCCTGTTGGTGGAAGGCGGCGCACGCCTGTTACAATCATTTATCCATGCCGAACTATGGGATGAAGCCCGCATCGAGACCGCTCCGTTGTTGCTCCGCGACGGCATCGCAGCCCCCCATATCGAAGGTTGCAAAATGCAAATAAATGTTCATTCCCCGGGCAGATATACCACTATTCTGACTCGTCGGTAAAAACCGCAGATTGATATGACAAAAATCGTCGTCCGCCGCCATATAACGCGCTCCTAAGCTATAAAACAGCATCTTTTTAGGCTGTTTGCAACCATTACTATCTCTAAATTATTATAATTGTGAGACCATAAATAGAGCTAAGCCAAAAAAGTTACTACCTTTGTCGTTTGTTACGAATATAAGCATCAAAAGTGTCACAGAATGAAAGGGAAAATAGAACATATCCTTTTTTTTCTTGCCGCAATCATCCTTTTCTCGGCGTGCAAAGAGGAAGAAACAGAACCGACTGTCTACTCGGACAGCGTACGTGTGTCAGCATTTTCTTTGGCAGCCGATACTGCGGTATTGGATAATCTGAACAATGTATTTTTTACCATAGACCTCGAAAACGGGCTGATATTCAACGCCGATTCACTGCCCCGCGGTACCGATGTATCGAGCCTCGGAGCTACCATCACTTTCGAAGGCGCATCATCGGCCATCGTGACGCAAGCCGACGGGTCGACATTCGACTATGTACAGTCGGACGATACGAAAATCGACTTCACATCGCCCGTAGAGATGGAAGTCATCTCGCAAAGCGGCAACAACTCTAAAAAATATACCATCACGGTCAATGTACACACCGTCGAGGCCGACCTGCTTTCGTGGGGCGGCATGAGCTACGGCAGCCTGCCGGGAAGCGGTACGCTGCAACACCAGAAAACGATAGAATACAACGGATTGCTCTACTGCTTCATGCAACGTGACGGAGCATATCAAGTAGCGACAGCCCTCACGCCCGGCGATACGTGGACAATAAACGAATTGACTTTCGACTTTACACCCGACCTGCTCTCGATACAGGCAGCCGACGACGCCCTCTACATGCTCGATACCTCGGGCACGCTCTATTCATCGGTCGACGCCTTGACATGGACGGCCATAGGCGGCAACTACGCAGCCATATTGGGCGAATGGAACGGCTGCATGTTGCTGATAAGCAAAGAGGGAGAGACCTATTACCACGACAAATATCCGCGTCCCGAAGGCTTCACCCTTTCACCCGTACCGGCATCTTTCCCGGTAAGCGGCATGAGCGAAATGCTTATCTACTCATCGTCATGGATGACCGCCCCACAAGGTATGATAGTGGGAGGCCGCCTTGCTGACGGCTCACTTACCGGTGCAATGTGGGGTTACGACGGCACGACTTGGGCACTGCTGAGCAACGACATGCCGCCACGCGAGGGAGCAATGCTCTTCCCCTACGTCACATTCATCGTAGACGACAACTGGGTGACCACCGAACAAACCGCATGGTTTGTTATAGGAGGCGAGAACGACCAATCGACACTCGACGACGTATGGCTTACGACCAATTACGGCGTGACATGGAACAAAGCCGACGATTTGATGCAAATGCCCGGCTACATTTCGCCTCGTGCATACGCTTCGGTAATCGTATGCGAGGAAGCCGCCAATACCACCCTCGCCGATTGGTACCGTATGGACGAACCTTCCCTGCCGGAAGGATACCGTGCATTACCGATGCGCACCGCTTCGTCAGAACATCTTATACCTTATATATATATGTTTGGAGGCATCAACCACGAAGGCTATGCCTATAACCAAATATGGCGAGGCGTAATAAACAGGTTGCGTTTTGACCCGATACCTTAAAATATGCGACTCGAAATACTTTTCGCGTTTTTCTCGCGTTTCTACATAAAATAGAAGAGCGATGAGCGATAAGATAAAATATTTGTATATAAGATGTTTTCCGGCATGGGCTTTGATGTGCTGCCTGCTCTGCACGACACAGTATGCAGTAGCGCAAGATTATAAATACGAAATAGGAGCCGAAGCCGGTATAAGTAGCTATTGGGGCGACGCCAACGAAGCATCGGTGATTTATCGGCCGGGATTTACGGGCGGCTTTTTGTTCCGTTACGTGATAAACTACCGATGGGCTATCAGAGCCAATTTGTCGACAGCCATGCTGTCGGGCAACAGCGCCGACCATAGCAATGTGTTTCCCGGCGGGGAGACATACAAATTCAACACGACACTCTTCGATGCAGGATGTCGTGCCGAATTCAATTTTTTTAATTACGGCATGGGAAAATCCTATCTCAATACCAGCCGCATATCGCCCTATCTGACAGCCGGTTTAGCGTTTTGCTGCGGTTTCCCCGAGGGTAACAACTTTTTTGCGGTGAATATCCCCTTCGGCGTGGGCATCAAATACAAACTCGCCGAGCGGTGGAACATAGGACTTGAATTTGCCATGCACAAGGTGTTGGGCGACAGAGTTGACTTGAAACAACTCGACGACCCCTACCTGATACCGAGCTCACTCATCAAGAATACCGATTGGTTCTCGACACTCGTATTCACGATAAGCTACGATTTCGGGTTCAAGACGTTGCCCTGCAATGGTTGTCCCAACCCCAAAAAGAAAAAATAAATACCGATATATAAAACACAAGATGTCACTTGTAGAAAAAATAGATAAGACTGCCGTACCGCGCCATGTAGCAATCATCATGGACGGCAACGGTCGGTGGGCAAAACAAAGGAACCTCGACCGCTCCCAAGGCCATCGCAAGGGTCTCGACGTAGTGCACGAGATAACCAACGCCGCCGCCGATATAGGAGTGGAATGTCTTACTTTATATGCTTTCTCAACCGAAAACTGGAACCGTCCGCAAGAAGAAGTCGATGCCTTGATGTCGCTCGTCGTCTTCGGCATCGAACGCGAAACACCCGGTATGATAGCCAACGGCGTGAAATTAGGTGTGATAGGCGACATATCCCGCATGCCTGCCGAGGTGCAGAAGCGGTTGCAAAAATGTATCGATGATACGGCTGCCGGCAAACGCATTATCTTAAATTTAGCATTGAGTTACTCCTCGCGATGGGAAATTACGACTGCCGCACAACACATTGCACAAGATGCCATAAACGGCTCCGTAAATCCACACAACATCGACGAAAAACTTTTCGCCTCATACCTCACCACAGCATCGCTTCCCGAACCCGATTTGCTCATTCGCACCGGAGGAGAATTGCGTATCAGCAACTTCCTGCTGTGGCAACTCGCTTATGCCGAATTTTATTTTACCGACGAATATTGGCCTGACTTCACCGACGAAAGCCTTTATCGCGCCATCATCGACTACCAAAAGCGAGAACGCCGTTTCGGAAAAACAAGCGAACAGATACAACATAACGACAACGTTTAGATGTACAGTAAATCCATGTCACAGAAAATAAGAATATTGGTTGCCGCAATTTTTGTCTCGATTTGTTACGCGCAGTATAGCGCCGCACAAACCGTCGAAACCGACACGATATACAATCCCACGGTCGTCTACTCACAGACGCCTCAAATCTACGAAATTGCCGATATTACGGTCGTAGGCGCCGACAATTACGAGGATTATATCATTATCGGTTATTCGGGACTTTCAAAGGGACAACGCGTAGAAATTCCCGGCGACGACATTACCAACGCCATAAAGCGATTCTGGCGACAAGGATTGTTCTCAGATGTGGCCATCGTATGGACCAAAGCCTACGGTGACAAAGCATGGCTCGAAATAAGACTTACCCCTCAACCCCGCATCTCGCAAATCAACTACAACGGCGTTAAAAAAGGCGAACGGGAGGATTTGGAAGCACGTCTCGGTTTGGCAAAAGGGCAACAAATAACCCCTAACATCGTTAACCGAGCCGAGATGATTATCAAAAAATATTTCGACGAGAAAGGTTTCAAAAATGCCGATGTACAACTTGTGCAACATGAAGACCTTGCACACAAAAACGAGGTAATACTCGACATTAACGTCGACAAAAACGAAAAAATCAAGGTACACCACATATATTTCAACGGCAACAACGTTTTCTCCGACTTCAAGCTCAAATGGGCGATGAAGAAAACCAGCGAGCGCGATAACATTTTCACCATCTTCAAACAGAAAAAATTTGTCGAAAGCGACTTCGAGAGCGACCTGCAAGTTCTTACCGAGAAATACAACGAGAAAGGTTACCGCGATGCCTACGTAGTGTGCGATAGTATTGTACCTTATGACAAAAACAAAGTAGACATTTATATCTCTATCGAAGAAGGCGACCAGTATCACATCCGCGACATTCGATGGATTGGTAACACCATATATACCAACGACGTCCTCTCGGCATACCTCGGTATGAAAGCGGGCGATGTTTATAACCAAAAACTCCTTAATAAACGTATCAACGAAGATGAAGATGCCGTATCGAACCTCTATATGGACCGTGGCTACCTCTTCTTCAACCTCGTCCCGCTCGAAACCAATATCGCCAACGACTCTATCGACCTCGAAATGATGATTACCGAAGGCCCGCAAGCGCGCATCAACAAAGTTATCATCAACGGTAACGACCGTCTCTACGAGCATGTGATACGTCGTGAGCTCCGCACCAAACCGGGCGAACTCTTCGACAAGAGCGCCCTTATCCGTTCGGCGCGTGAAATAGCACAAACCGGACACTTCGACCCTGAATCGATGGACATTCAGCCCAAACCGAACCCCGAAAACGGAACAGTAGATATAGAACTGAACCTTACCAGCAAATCGAACGACCAAGTAGAGTTCTCGGCCGGATGGGGACAAACCGGTATCATCGGTAAACTGAGCTTGAAGTTTACCAACTTCTCCATGCGCAACCTCTTCAACCCCAAGAGTTACAAAGGAATCATCCCGCAGGGAGACGGACAAACGTTTACCATCAGCGCACAGACCAACGCTCGATACTATCAGGCATACAGTATCTCGTTCTTCGATCCGTGGTTTGGAGGGAAACGCCCCAACTCATTCTCTGTATCAGCATATTACAGTCGTCAGACGGGTATAGAAAGCTCATTCTACAACAGCAACTACTACAATCCCTACATTTATGGCGGCTATTATGGCGGTTACAGCGGTTACTACGACCAATCGTATTATCAGGCTCAATTAGAGAATGCAATAGACCCCTCCAAGTCATTACAAATGGCAGGTATCAACTTCTCTTTCGGAAAACGACTTTCGTGGCCTGATGACTATTTCACATTCATGCTCGACCTCGGTTACCAGGCATACATCCTCCAAGATTGGGACTACCTCTACTACATGAACAACGGTGTGTCGCACAGTATCACTTTGGGAGCTACGCTGGCACGTACTTCGATAGACAACCCCATCTATACACGCCGAGGCTCGCAATTCTCTCTCTCGGCAACGGTTACCCCGCCTTACTCGCTCTTCGACGGGAAAGACTATAAAACACTGTCGCAACAAAACACCGAGGCCTCACGCCAAGAGATGTATCGTTGGATAGAGTACTACAAAATAAAATTCAAGAGCCGTACCTACACGCCGATTACATCGCCCGAGAACCAATATACGCTCGTGCTCATGACACGCGCCGACTTCGGTTTGCTCGGCAGCTATAACCCCTACAAGAAGTCGCCCTTCGAGACCTTCTACGTGGGTGGCGACGGTATGACCGGCTCTTATACCTACGCTACCGAGACAATCGGTATGCGTGGATATGACAACGGTGCATTCACGCCGTGGGGATACGAAGGCTATGCTTACACGCGCTTTACATTAGAGCTGCACTTCCCGTTCTTGCTGCAACCCTCTACAACCATATACGGACTTGCCTTTGCCGAGGCAGGTAATGCGTGGACTGACATACGCGACTTTAACCCCTTCTCCATGAAACGGTCGGCCGGTGTGGGTGTACGCGTATTCCTGCCCATGATAGGATTGTTGGGTATCGACTGGGCGTATGGCTTCGACAAGGTATTCGGACAACGCGGTGGCAGCCACTTCCACTTTATCCTCGGACAAGAATTTTAATGTGTAAAAAAGAGAACGGGTTATGTTAAATGCTATAAAAACATAGCTCCTCTTGCACTATATTGAGCGGCAAGTAATTATCTTTACGTGCACTCTCAGTGAGAAATTTGTATGATTGTAAAACCCTTTAACAAGGAGATTATGAAAAGACTTATTGTAATAGCATGCCTATGGGCTATATACGCAGCTGGCGCTTCGGCACAAAAATACGCACTCATAGATATGGAATACATCTTGAAAAATATACCTGCCTATGAGATGGCCAACGAACAGCTTAACCAAGTAGCCAAACGTTGGCAGAAAGAGTGCGAAGACCTCGCTGCCGAGGCCGAGACACTGTATAAAAACTACCAATCGGACTTGGTATTCCTCACCGACGAAATGAAAACCCAACGCGCCGACGAGGTACAAGCCAAAGAGCAAGAAGTGGCAGAGTTGCGCCGTCGTTACTTTGGACCGGAGGGCGAGCTGTATAAAAAACGTGAAAGCCTCATGAAACCCATTCAAGACGAAATATACAACGCCGTGAAGAAAATTGCCGAGGAGCGCAATTACATGATGATTATCGACCGAGCCTCCTCGGGTAACATCATTTTTGCCTCGCCCAAGGCAGATATCAGCAACGAGGTACTTGCAAAGTTGGGATATTCCAAATAAATATCTATCTTTGCACCTGCTTCGCACACAGGCAACTGCCTGCATAAAAGATGAAATAAACAAATAAAATAAATATCATGTTCAAAAAATTAATCATTGCCGTTTTGTGCTGTCTGCCCATGAGCTTAATGGCACAGACTTCTTTCAAATTTGGTACTGTCAATTCTGCCGAAGTCATCGCTGCCATGCCCGAGCGTGCAGCTGCCGAGCAACAATTACAAGACCTCTCTAAGAAATACGAAGACGAGTTCGTCAAAGTTCAAGAAGAATTTCAGAACAAGTATAAAGAATTGCAGGCTTTGGGCGACACCGTCCCCGAAACAATCAAAATGCGCCGCTTGCAAGAAGTACAAGAATCGCAACAACGCATAGAGAGCTTCCGTACTATGGCGCAAGAAGACATAGCCAAGAAACAAGAAGAGCTCTTCATCCCGATACAACAAAAATTGATGGATGCCATCAAGGCCGTAGGCGAAGAGGGTAAATACACTTATATCTTCGACCTCACCTACCCCGTAGTGCTTTATCAAGGCACTGGCAGCGAAGATATTACGCCGCTTGTAAAAGCCAAATTGGGCATACAATAAGAGTGTCTTTCGAGACTTGTCAAAGAATAGAGCTGTGTCGGGGAGAAAAGTCCCCGACGCAGTTTTTTGTACAACAGCTTCCATGTCAACGCACGTTACACCTGCGCCGATAGGCGTCTTCGACTCCGGATACGGCGGACTGACCATTCTCTCTGAGATTCGCCGTCTTTTACCCGACTACGACTACATATATGTAGGCGACAACGCGCGTGCCCCTTACGGTACACGGTCGTTCGAAATTGTATATCGCTTCACCTTAGAAGCCGTACAATACCTTTTCGACCGAGGATGCCGGCTCGTAATATTGGCATGCAACACGGCATCGGCCAAGGCATTACGCACCATACAACAGTGCGACCTGCCGCACATCGACTCATCACGGCGCGTACTGGGCGTTATCCGCCCCACGGTAGAAGCCATCGGTAGCATGACACGCAGCGGCAACATAGGTTTGCTGGCAACTCCGGGCACCGTACTCTCCGGCTCATATACGGCCGAGATTGCCAAATTATTCCCCGAATATCATCTCTACGGGCAACCCTGTCCCATGTGGGTGCCCCTCATAGAGAACAACGAGACACACAATGCCGGATGCGATTTCTTTATAACAAAATATATCGACGCGCTTTTGGCTCAAAACGACTCTATCGATACCGTTATTCTCGGCTGTACGCACTACCCGCTTATTTTCGACAAGATACGTGCCTGCCTGCCCAAGCACATCGCCCTCCTATCGCAAGGACATGTGGTAGCGGCAAGCCTGCAAGACTATCTGCGTCGCCATCCCGAGATAGAGTCGGTATGTTCGCGCCACGGACGTTGCACCTACCTCACAACCGAGTCGCCGGCCAAGTTTATGGAGACTGCGACACTCTTCTTACACGACGACATCGTAGCCGAACAAATAGAACTGGGTTAAATTTTTTATAACGTCATCTCTTATGGACAACAATAAAGACCAAGGCATCCGCATCAATAAGTTTATCAGCGACCACGGCTTTTGCTCGCGTCGCGAAGCCGACCGCCTCATTGCCGACGGTCGTGTCACTATCAACAACGTGACTGCTACGCCCGGCGACCGCGTCGGCGACAACGATAAAGTACGAATCGACGGCGAACCGCTCTACTTCGTACCCCTCGAAAACCGTCCCAAGAAACACCGCTGGGGGCCGCCCAAAGGAGCAACGACAAACACCGAGGAGACGACAACTTCCGTAAATCGGTCGGGCAACCGAGGCGAAGCACGACGACACACGGCAAGCGGTCGCACAACAGGTCAGGCAGCCCGACCGACCCACCGCACGGCGCAATCGGCTTCACACGTCTCCAATGCAAAAAGACCGAAGGCGAGCCGCCCGTCGCAACCCTCAAAAACGAATAAACGCAAGTAACAAGATTTACCATGCCGGTAAAAGTACCTTCGTCGTTCCCTGCTGCGGCAGCATTACAACGCGAAAACATCAGCCTCACAGACGCACCATCGGAGTTTCTGTCTGCGACAAAAACCGTACGCCTTTTGGTGCTCAACCTCATGCCGCTGAAAATCGACACCGAAATCAACCTGCTACGCGTACTCTCTTACTCGCCCCTGTCGATAGAAATCGACTGGATAGTACCACAAGGACATATATCTAAAAACACCTCGGCAGAACACATCGAAAAATTCTACAAGCATTTCCCCAATGTCAAATCGTCGCATTACGACGGCATGATTATTACCGGGGCTCCGATAGAGCATCTCCCCTTCGAAGAGGTCGACTATTGGAGCGAACTTACCGAAATATTCGATTGGATACCCACGCATGTCACCTCTACGCTATACCTTTGCTGGGGCGCTGTGGCAGGGCTTTACTATTACTACGGTGTTCCCAAATCTATGTTGCGGCAAAAATGCTTCGGTGTCTTTCCCCACGAGGTACTCGACCCCACGCATAAGCTCTTCCGCGGCTTCGACTCCATATTTTACGTACCACAAAGCCGCCATTGCGAGGTGCGACGGGAGGATGTGGAACAAGTGCGTGACCTCACGATTCTATCAGCCTCGCACGAAAGCGGCCTGCATGCCATAGAAGCTCGCAACGGAGCTCAATTTTTCGTAATGGGGCACTCAGAATATGCGCCCGACACGCTCGATGCCGAATATCGACGCGATCTGTCGCGCAACCTGCCCATCGCAATACCATGCCATTACTATCGCGACGATAATCCCGACAATCCTCCCACTGTACGTTGGCGGGCACATGGCAACCTCTTTTTCACCAACTGGCTGCACGCTTTCGTGTGCAACCCCAATCTCGCTGTGGAATGAACAACAAGCCGCGAGCCATAGAGTTGTTGTCGCCGGCAAAAGATGCCGCAATAGGACGCGAAGCCATTCTGCACGGAGCCGATGCCGTGTATATAGGCGCGCCACGCTTCGGAGCACGGGCTGCCGCAGGCTGCTCTGTCGACGAGATAGCCCGCCTCTGCGACTTTGCCCACCAATATAACGCCCGCGTTTATGCCGCTCTCAACACTATCCTTTACGACAAAGAGCTGGCCGAAGCCGAGCAAATAGCATGGCAACTCTATCGGGCGCAGGTGGACGCTCTCATTGTGCAAGACATGTCGTTGCTACGGCTCAACCTGCCTCCCATAGCCCTCCATGCCAGCACACAATGCGACAATCGCACGCCCGAGAAGGTACAGTTTCTTGCCGATGCAGGCTTCTCGCAAGTGGTTTTGGCGCGGGAACTCTCTCTCGACGAGATACGTGCCATAGCAGCCGCTACCGATGTAACCCTCGAAGCCTTTATTCATGGCGCACTGTGCGTTAGTTACAGCGGGCAGTGTTATCTGAGCGCAGCCATTGCGGGACGAAGTGCCAACCGGGGCGAGTGCGCCCAATGCTGCCGCCTGCCCTATACCCTGACCGATGCTACCGGCCGGGTAGTGGCTCGTGACCGCCACCTTCTCTCGCTCAAAGACCTGAATTTGAGCAACTCGATAGAACAACTTCTCGATGCCGGCATCTCCTCATTCAAGATAGAGGGTCGGCTCAAAGAGGCTGCATACGTAAAAAACGTCACGGCATACTACCGTGCCAAAATAGATGCCATCTTAGAGCGTCGTCCCGACGATTACCGGCGCGCCTCAGAAGGTTTTTCCGAAATAGCGTTTACACCCGACCCCCGCAAGAGCTTCAACCGCGGCTTTACCACCTATTTCTTCCATCGCCAACCCGATGAACCCATCATACAAGCTGCCACACCCAAATCCTTGGGCGAACCGGTGGGTAAGATAACCTCCGTCACAGACGCACGAACCTTCCGCTACGACGGCACTGTCGCCCTGCATAACGGCGACGGGCTTTGCTACATCGACAACGCCGGTAATTTCAGCGGATTCAGACTCAATCGCGTCGATGGCAAGCAGCTCTATGCCGCCACACCGCAAAAGCTCACCCCGGGAATACAACTGTTCCGCAACAGCGATACCGGCTTCGAGGCCGAACTTGCCCACCCCTCTGCACGGCGCTCTATCGCTGTCACCCTCCGTTTTTACGAAATTGCCACAGGTTTTGCCATAGACATAAGCGATGGCAACAGGGTTGTTACACACCGCTGCGATGCGGCAAAAATCGAGGCACGCGCACCGCAACGCGAACGCATCAAGGCAGAGCTTTCCAAGTTGGGCAATACTCCGTTCACAGCCGAACAAGTCATAATAGAGACCTCGCGCGACTATTTCATCCCGGTATCACAGTTATCCGAGTGGCGGCGTGAGGCAATAGCTTGGTTGCAGAGAGCCCGGCGGTTGGCATACCGGCCGCCTCAACGGCATACGGCACGCGCCGGCCTGCGTGTACTGTCGCCGACATTAGACTATCGTGCCAACATAGCCAATGCCTCTGCCCGCGATTTTTATACCGAACATGGTGCCTCTCACATAGAACCCGCGTTCGAGATAGCGCAAATCGACGATGCCGAGCTCATGCGCACCCGGCATTGCATACGACGATACTTGGGTGCATGTCTTCGTACACCGCAGGGGAAACACTTGCAAGGCCCCCTCTACTTGTCGAACGGAAACACGCGCCTTATGCTCCTTTTCGACTGTGCGCATTGCGAAATGGTTATAAAGAAATCGCCCAGACGAAGAACAGGCTCCCCGAAATAAGAAACTTGACATTGCACCGAAAGTTTAGTAACTTTGCAATGGAAATATCCGGCGTGGTTTCCGATAGGAAAACATCTACTATTTCTATATGAGCGGCAGTGCGGTACGTTTGTATCCACAGTCCCTATGAATCATGCTACTTGCTAACAGCCATAAAAAACATTCACGATTTTGAGAAATTGTGCTGCTATAAAATTAATTTTGGGGCTTCTCCTTTCCCTTTGCACCACAATATGCAAAGGCGAGTCTGTCACGCCAACCCTCCGCGATTCATTGTTCAACGTGAAAGAGTTGCGTAACGAACAATCAGCTCATCAACTATTAGACATATTGCAACGACTTTATACCAATGGCGAACCCGATATGGCAAACTGTTGCGCCGAGGCTCTTTCACAATACGGTTGGTTCCTCATTCAAAATGACGAGTGGAGCATCAGCCTCGGACTCTTCGAGCAAGCTGCTGCCTACTGCCCCGACGATAAAGAAACGCTATTTTACAGCATACAATCGGGATTAGCGGCCATATACCTTTACAGCAAAGAAAACGAGAAGTCGCGCAAGCTCTTTCTCAACGCCTACACTTTCTACAAACAAAGCGAATACTACGAAGAATTCGCCAAAGTATGCTGCAACTTGGGTACCCTGCACAAGCGCGAAGGTAACAGTGTCAAAGCATCATCATATTACAGCGAAGCCCTGTCCATCGCCGAAGCACATCATCTCGATATGCTATATTGCATCATACTCATATCCATGGAAGCCGTTGAAAAAAACGACGCTGTGAAATACGAGTTACTCAACAGAGGCATCAAACTCTCTTTTGAAAAAGAATTTACCATCCTCTATGCCTCCAACCACCTCGCTCTCTCACGCTACTACTTCGGTACAAGACATTATCCGCAAGCCCTCGAAGCGGTCAACAAGTCGATATCTTATGCCGAGCTATACGGGCAACAAAACGTTCTCATAGACTGCTACCAGCTAAAAGGCGAGATATATTCGGCTCAAAAAGACTATCCCATGGCATATAGCTGCGCCGCACAACGCGAGAATCTGCAATCGAAGTACGTGGGACAACAAATGCAATCGATATTCGCACACCAACAGTATATATACTCACTGCTCGGATGGTGCCGCGCACATGTTGCCACACTACACGACAATCCGACAGAAACCATACCCGACAACACCTTTTGGCACGATTACAAGGTGTGGATGTGGATAAGCATTATCTTGGCGCTTATAACTGCCGCAGCACTCGGAGGCACAGCATATTACCGGCACCGCAACATCCACCATGCAACCGACAGCAACGACGGCACAGAACCCATACCGTACCCGACAACCGACGAGGCACGCGAGCAGATAACCGCCCTCGAAAACAACATGAAGAATTTAGAGGCACAAGTTGATTACTTCTACCGCTTCTATTGCAGTTTCAACGGATTGCTTGCCAAAATAAGAGCTATGGTACGACAATCCTACAAGCATGCCGATGCCGACCAGCAAGCGCAACTACGCAATGTAAACAGTTTCATTACCCAAAACATGCTCCCGGCAAAGGAGAATCCCTACTCCGAACGATTAAATAACGAGAACGCGGCGTTTGTAGAGAGACTGGAAAAACGATTCCCCGAAATTACCGAAAACGACAAGAAGCTAGCTGTATTCCTACGAATGAATTTCTCCACACATGAAATTTCGTTTTTAACAGGCAACCAATTAAAGTCTATCAACATGGGACGCTACCGCTTGCGCAAGACTTTACGACTTTCATCCGATGAAGATTTAGTCGATTTCTTACGAGAAATATAGAAATATTTTGCTTTCTACTGCGTCCCGACAAGATTTATTAATCGTCTCATTTTTCGCCAAGCAAGGTTCAACTTTATAGGCGTATATAATAAATATATCTATTAATCAGTGCTTTACAGACTTATTGTAGATATAAAAACAGAGGTTTTACAGGTCTTGTAGGTCGTTTTATACTCGATTTTTCTTTTGAAATAGATTTTTGCCCTTATAAATTTGTCGAGAGAGAACGAGTTTTTCTGCATTATTTTAGTTATTCATCCTAAAATCTCAGATTATGAAAACAAAACTATTCCTTGTATTAGCAACTTGCTCTTTATGTCTTGCGCCATGGGGGTATGCCGACACAAGTAACCCCATCGAAGTAGCTAACCTCGACCAAATACGAGAGGCAAAGGCTCTGTCGGAACTTCCGGCGCCGCTAAGAAGTTTCTTAAAAAGTGATGCAGGCTCAAAATACAAAGCCAGTGACTTTGTTAAATTTTTGAGAAACGAACCCACTTCCCAAATACAAAAAGCTCCTACTATAGAAAACGCCGATTTTACACCCGAAGAAATAGTTGTACTTTCTGAGGATTTCTCCAAATGGACTGCCGGTAGTGAAGGCAATCCCGATGCAACAGACATTGCAGCCGACAGTACCACCATGCAAACTTACATGCAGACACCCGGATGGAACGGATTTCTTGCCTACCAAGCCGGCGGTGTAGCCTACCTGGGTCTTGACGAAGTTGGCGATGACGGCCCCGGCACCTTACTTACACCGGAACTGAATTTGGCCGCAACCGGGGGTGCTTACAAACTGAAATTCCGTGCCCGCAGTGCCAACCCCATGCAAGAGACACAAGCATTACAAACTTGGACTCTCGATAACGCTACCGGCAGTATTATAAACGCTCGCGGATACGACATAACATCTGAGTGGACAGAGTGTGAAATGGACTTTACCGGTGGCGGTAACCGTTCTATGATATTGTTACATGGCATGCAAGGTATGGTATATTTCGACGATTTTGAAGTGATTGCTTACGATTACGGTATAGGCAAGCCCGTCGTAGAAGATATGGCATTGCTGAGCTTAGACCAAATCTCTGCCCGTTGGACAAAAGTCGAGAATGCAACCTCTTATCATGTAGCTCTCTACGACGTAGATAACGGAGTATATGCCCTGCCCGAATACGACATACAATCGGCCGACACAACCTGTGTGATAGACTTCCCCATCGTTGCCAGTACCTACTACCGTTTGGAAGTGAAAGCCACCGATGGCGAACATCTATCGCCCGCCGGTACACTTTTCGGATATCTGACACCCGACGCCGTTGGTACACCTGAGGCTCTTCCTGCTACCGATGTAACAGACGAGAGCTTTACCGCCAACTGGAACGCTGCATCATTTGCATACTGTTATGAAGTAAACGTAACAAAACATCATATTGCACAAGCCGATGGAGATGTTGTAGTACTCTCCGATGAAAACTTCGACCTCATGCCCGGCGGCACAGCAGAAGGCCCTCAAACTCTTGTCCAATTAAACTATATGGACAAATACATGCAGCAACCCGGATGGATGGTTGACTTAGGTCTCACCGGTTTCACATCCGATGATAGCGGCATCCTTGGTATTACCAACATGATGGCAGACTGGGGCATTCCGGGCTTCCTGCTCTCTCCCACCTTCGACCTCTCTAACGGCGGCGGCAAAGTAAAAGTCGAATTCAAAGCCAAAAGCTTCCTCGACGATGCTGTTCTCGTCCTCTCGTTAGTTAATTACGAAGAGGGTGTTCCCTTCCCGGGCTATGTAGGCGTACCGGTCGGCACCACATGGCAAGATTTCTCTTATGAACTCGAAGGCGGCGTAAACGGTTGCGAAATCTACATCATGGTATATGATGCCACAGAAGGCGGCGACGTCATCTATCTCGACGACCTGAAAGTGACGCAAACTCTTAATAAAGACGAATATATCAGATTCCCCTACCGCAAAGTAGCATCAGAAGAGTCGAGCGTACTGCAAGCCATAGTAGAGACTCCGGGGTCGGCAGCAGGCGACTTTTACAGCTACACCGTTAACGGTTACTTCCCCATAACCATCGACCCCGTATATGGCGACGAAATCTTATACGGCGAGGAATCGAACGAAGTATATGTCAATGCACCCGACGCAGTGAAAGCAATCGATGCCGACAAAGCAGCAAAAGCCTATTTCGCAGGCGACGAGTTGCGCATTGAGAATCCCGCTGGCGAGCCCGTATATATCTACACTATAGGCGGTGCCCTTATAAAAGCCGACGTCACAGGTAGTGCAGTAGTGACATCGCGCCTCACACAGAAGGGTGTCTACATTGTACGCGTTGGCAATCAAGCAGCGAAGGTTGTTAGATAAATAGTTATTCCCGGGCGACTGTTCTGCGCCGAAAACGGCACGAGACAGTCGCCCGTTTCTCATCTATAACACGGCTATGGGTATGACACGAAATATACTTTACACATTTATCATCTTATGCCTTTCGGTTCTGTCGGGACACACGACACAAGCCGCATCGCTGATAGTAGGTTACTGCGACGGCGAGGTGGCAGAGAAAGGCGTAGGCAAATCGGGCATGGGTACTATCTCGGTTGCCGTATGCTTCCCGCAGGAGATGCTTGCGCAATATGCCGGCACACATATCACAGGTATCAGAGTGGGACTGACAACAACCGAAAACATGACCGAACTCGTAGGTTGGGTACGCACCGACCTCACAGGCAGCAATGCTGCCTCGGGCTCATTTGCTTCACAAACAGCAGGGTGGAACGAAACCGACTTCGACACCCCCTACCTCATCGACGGCAACAACGACCTCTACCTCGGCTTCTCATTCACCCAGCAATTGAAGCAAGCGAAATGTATCTCCTTGGTAGGCAAGCCCTCGCAATATGGCTACTACTTAGCCAAAGACAACGAGTGGCAAGATAAAGGCCTTGAAAGCGAAGGAGTGGTGAGTATAGAGATGTATATCGAAGGCGACAACCTGCCCGCAACCGATTTGAAGATAGAGTCTTGCTACTTCGACAACAATGTGCAACCCGCAGGCACATCATTCAATGCTACATGCGTAATACGCAACGCAGCCTCTACACCGATTGAGGGCTACAACCTCACCTATCGGATAAACGACGGAGATGAGTTGCAACTCACCACCGACAAGACGTTGCAATATCGTCAGCGCGACACCCTGCGCATAGAGATACCCGCCGACGCAGCGCCTCTCGGCGTATCGTCGCTGAGCACTTCGGTCGCCATAAAAGGCAATGTTACCGACGATGACACCGACAACAACAGCATGGCGACCCCGTTCGCTACCTACGACGAAACCTTCAACCACATAGTACTCTTGGAGCAATTCACCTCGGAAGAGTGCCCCAACTGTCCGCGCGGCATCTTCGCCATCGACGATGCCATGCAGATATACGGCGACAAGGTAGTACACGTATCTCACCACTCGGGTTACAAAGACGACTGGCTCACCATTGACGACAGCGACACCTACGTATGGCTATACGGCCCTGACGGCTCGTATGCCCCGGCCAAAATGCTCGACCGCCGCCGCCTCTCGGAAGAATATCCCGTAGAGAGCATTGCCAATGCCGAAGACGTCATTTCGGCCATAGAGACCGTACTCCCCAATCCCGCCCTCGTAGAGGCAAAACCTGTGGTAAACTACGATGAAAGCACGCGCGAAGCAAAAATTACCGTGACATGCAGCAAAATAGATGCCTTCGACGTGCAATGCCCCCAATCGCGTCTCACACTCTTCCTTGTAGAAGACAGCGTGAAAGCCATTGCTCAGGCCGGCATCTCATCGAGCAGCTTCAAGCATGCCAATGTAGTACGCGACGTGGCATCGGACGACGTCTGGGGCGATATTATCCCGTGGAACGGCAATGAAGCCACTGTAAACTATACGGTGACAATACCCGAAGATTGGGACGAGACCCGTATGACGGCAGTAGTATTCGTGTCGAATTACAACCCCGACGACCGCAACGACTGCAACGTTTACAATGCAGCAAAACAGAGCTTCAACACGCCCGAAGCTGTCGGCACAATCCTCATCGACAAAGTGGTATCGCATACAGAATTTTACTCTATACAAGGCTTCCGCCTGCTGTCGGAGCCCACAGATGGCATATATATAGCCCGCATAATATATACCGACGGCTCTACGGCTGTAATAAAACGCGTTGCAAGGCGTTGACATATTCTCTGTGAAGAGAGTCTATTTATCTAATGTTTTTATGGTTATTTAATTTAATTAAGTAGTGTTTGTTGGCAACGGGAATTCTTGCCGAGCGAGGCAAGATTCCCGCTGCAATTTTTCAGAAAGCTACACATAAAATACGACGAATCAAAAAAGAAATATTAGTAAACGGACTATACGACATCCTATTTTATTAGGTCGAAACTTTCTTTTCTCACACAAGCGACTGCCCTGATACAAAAGCCATAAAGGCATATTATGGAGTATATTCAGGGGTAAAAATTAATTTTTCAGGTAGATTTTTTGATATATAATAAAAAGTCGTTTTGTAATGATAAATTTTATCGTTACCTTTGCTATTGCTTAGTAAGCGACTGCTTGTATTGACACATAAGCAACTGATTACTGAGCACATAACTGTATTGCTCTATTGCTATGGTGGCAGTGGCATACTGTGGCTGACGTAATGTCCAATACATATCCGAACCATGAAAAAATAAATTAACGAACAAACTATAAAACAAATTCTTATGTTAAAAAAATTATTCTTTACCGCCGCCCTCTCAGCGGTTGCCCTTTGGGGTGCGGCTCAGACCACAATTTCGGGAGAGAAATTGTGGAATTTCTCCAATGACCCATGGGTTGAAGGGGCTTTCTATGAAGGGACAACTACAGACGATATTACGTTTGATGGCACCGTTGGAACCAATAAATATTGGAAAGTTACATCAGGGAGAAAAACGGTAGATGGCATCACTTATGATCTTCGATTACAATCTGCCGGAAACAATCGTACCATGAGTATCAATGTTTCAAGTGCAGGAACTATAAAATGGCTCGCTGTAGCAGGAGGAGACAATAATGTCCGTACTATACAAATTTCTCTCAATAATGAACCTGTAGGGACTGCCCAAGCAACCACAACTACTCCGCAATGGTTCTCTCAAAGCATAAATAGTCCAGGAACAATATCTCTCACAACAAGTCACGCAATCAACTTCTACGCCATGCAATGGGTTCCCAACGCACAAGGCCCCAACGTAGTACTCTCTGCCCCGACAAGCGATGGTCGCATCGCCTTAGACGCAGCCATTACAGCTACGTTCAGCGGCGAAGCCACAGACGTAACTGCCTCATATACAAGCGGGGGGGTAAGTAGCGACATCGTTGTTGAAGGCAGCGGGACAACCTACACGCTCAATTTCGACAAGACATACAGCACTACCTACGAAGTGACGGTATCGGGTATGGTCAATGGCGAGACAGTTACCGCTACCCAATCATACACCACTATCGACGAGCCCGTGCACCTGAATATCGACCCCACCACAGTAACCACCACATGGCCGTTGCCTACACAAACAGGGTCGTCTATCATAGATAATACGCTGGCTATTGTCGATTGCTATGCCGTTACCGATACATACTTCTCTTTGAAACGTATCGACCAAGACGGCAATGACAAACCGGGCTACATGTATTTCTTGTTACCCGCCGGAGCACAAGGCCGCCTTATCATCAATGCAATGAGCAAGACCCGTGACGTGTACTACTACACCACGACCAATACCACGATACTTACCGCCAACGAATTGAGCAATATTCAAGGTAGCGGGCAAGCTACAATGATGGGACAACCCACCCCCACCGGCTCGACCCTTACAGCAGAAATCAGCAGCGACGCCGATGCTCAAACACTTGTTTACATATTCTGCAAGAGAGGCCAAATAGACTTCCAAAGCGTTACTTGGAGCTTAGAACCATATTACATTACATCGGTAAGCCCCGCTAATGGCACCACCGTCGATGCAGGTAGCGACATCACCGTAACTTACAACAGCGAGGTAAATATGCCTACCATCACAGTGAACGGAGAGCCTGTAACAGTTACCACAAGCGACAACCTCACCTTCACAGTGGCAGGTGTAACCACAGAAGTAAACACTACATATAATGTTGTCGTAAGCGCCACCACCGCTGTTGCCGGCGGTGAGAACGTAATCGGCAAAGAGTGGTCATTCATGACTTCGGTTCCTGCTGAGGAGAAATACCTCCGCATTGCAGGCGACGAAATCACTCTGCCCGCCGATGCTTCCACGACAATAGAAGTAGTAGTACCTTATTATAGCACCGTCAACTACCAAGACATCGAGAGCGTACGCGCCAGCATAGAAAGCTATGGATACAATGTAGGTACCCTCACAATGACCGACGACGTATTCAATACTTTATATGACCTCGTTGTCGATGGCACCACCTACCACTTGCGCATGCAACGTGCTGCATTCATGACAAGCGGCGAACTGAAATTGGGTGATAGCACTGCTTACGCCCTCTACCTGATGCCTACACAACCCATGGAAGACGGTAACGAAACGTATGCCATGACATTGGTAGCCGATGTTGCCGACGAAACTATTATGCAACAAACTCCTACATTTACAGGCGACTTCGTATATGTCAATGGTTCAGAAACTGTTACAATTCCCGCCGAGAACATCCATGTAGGCAATTTAAAGAATAAATATTTTCTGAGTGGTTATTCTTATAGCGAAGGCGAAATTACCTTCACCTACGAAGGTATGGATGTCAAAGTCTTATACCTCCTCAACTGGACACCCGGAGTAGGCGAATGGCGCGTATGGACGGTAGAAGAGATTCCTGCCGAGATGTACATTCCCAATGGAGACAACAGCATCGTTTTCCGCGGTGTTACCATCTACGGTTCGGCCGGCACCCCCAAAACTCCGGTACGTGTAACATGGTTCGACATAAACGACCCCTCCAACACATTTACCTTGGACGGTTACGGCCCCTTCTCGAAATCGTTGAAGATGGGTGGTCCTGTTGATGACCAAGCAAATCCCCAACACCGCTACTTGAAGCTGAATGCAACACAAGGCGGTGAATTAGGTTCGGGCGCCGAGGTTATCACGATGCTCGTTTGCAACGGCTCTAACACACGTGAGAGCAAATTCCAAATGCGTGGTAACAGCGGTAGCGCATCGCAAGAGCGTCTGCTCCCGCGCGGTAGCGCAGCATGGTGGTCATTCCGTAACAGCGCATCGACCACAATAGACATGTACGGCTACGACTCGGGCACAAACGACGATACCGACGGCGGTAACGTACAATATATCTTCCTGGAAGCAGCTCCGGGTAAGGAATTCAATCCTTTCGAAGAAGCAGATTTCAATGTAAAGGTAGATATGAACACCGTAAAAGTGGGAGAAGCCACCCGTGTATTGGCCTCGACGGCAAACCGCATCACCGTAACGGTAAAAACGAAATTAGGCAATGCTTTCGTAACATACCGTCAGTCGAAGCTGAACTTCCGCAAGATAGGTCAGCTCACAAGCGATGCCGACATGACAGCTTCAAACGTTGACGTAATGGCTAATGCACAAGGAGCTAATGTTCCTTTGGAAGACCAATATTCGGTAAACGTCATCAGTGAAAGTCAATCAGGGCCAGATGCCGAGGGCTACACCACCATGACAGTCGTGATAGAGTCGCAAGTTCCCCTGGAAGGCAACACAACGTATGAGTTGTGGTCGTCCGATGCCACATTTGTGCTGAACAAAGAGACGATAGGCGGCAAATATACCAACCCTGTATCGTATGCAGCTCCGCTCTACATCATCCACACGGTACAAGACCAGGAGTTCAACTACGACTTCGAGAATGCACTCACTGCCGATGCACGCCTCTTCCCCTCGAACGTATATCCCGCCGAGTACACTACTTCGGTAGGTGTAATAACTCAGGCATCGACCAGTGTTCCCTTCACCGAAAAGAACGGTTCATATATACTTGAAGTATCAGGCGCAAACAATGCCATGAAAGTAGGATTCGATACACCCGCCGATTATCCCGGCGCACAATCGCAAACCGAAGGATACAAATACATCCTCTTCGATATGTATGTACCCACCACCAACGGGGCTACAACACCCAAAGTTAGTCTCTACACGGCCGAAGGCGAGCTTATACCGCTGATAGCTACCGATGCTAACTGGACTTACAACGATCACCTCGAAGAGTCGGTTCCCGAGGAAGGCTCCGACGTAGAGTCGATCGACCTGCCTGCCGACACTTGGCTCGAAAACGTAAGGGCTGCCAGTGCAGTAGCCGGATATTGGTTCCCCGCATTTGCTGCAACCGACCGCATCTATCTCTCTATCGAAGGTGCCAATACAGCTTATGTAGACAATGTAACGTTTGTCGATGCCAATACCAACGACTTCCCCACTGGTATAGAGGAGCTCAACAACGGCAAGACGATTTTCTATAACGGCCGCGAAGTGGTGAACCCCACGGAAAACCGCGTAGAAGTATATAACATCGCCGGTGTAATGGTAATGAGCCAAAAGGGCAATGCCGACCTGAGCCGACTTGCCAAAGGTATCTACATCGTACGTTGTGGCAACGAAATATTGAAGATACGCCGATAAGCTATCTTACAAGAGAATAAAAGAGTTTACAGCACATAGACTCTTTCCGGCCAGAAGCGGCAACTCACCCCACGGGAGTTGCCGCTTCCGTTTTATATACGCAAGGAAACACGCAGAAATGCAACAGAAGTGAAAATATAGATTATAACCTCACAAAAGCCAAGATTAGTCAGGTAACGAGGTATAAAATATGGTTTTTCGTTTTTTATCACTACCTTTGTCCTATCTACAAGCCTTATGGTTTGTTATAAACATACGGGCCGGGAGTACGGCATAATAGAGGAACAAGCTGCCTGCCGCGATTGCCACGGCATATCCGCCCCGACCCCGGCCTTCGGCCCCTGAACACCACCGTGCTGCACGATTTTACAGAAACAACTATAAAGAAACCTACAAATATTACAAATATGGAAAATGAAAAAAGCACCTTTGTAAAGGCTCAAACCGATATGTTATCGTTGGTAATGCGCCAGGTATATCTGCGCATGTTCCTTGCGTTGCTGGTTACTGCCATTACGGCATATTATGTAGCTGTAACGCCCGCTGTCACACAATTTATATTTGGCAGCCAGGTAGTATTCTGGATACTGATTATCGCAGAGTTCGGGTTGGTAATAGGGCTCTCGGCGGCATTACACAAAATGAGCACGACCACAGCCAATGTGATGTTTCTGCTCTACGCCATACTCAATGGCGCCACGCTCTCATCTATCTTCTTCGCCTATCAGTTAGGCTCCATCGCCTTCACATTCTTCATCACGGCCGGAGTCTTCCTTGCCATGAGCATCTATGGCTTTGTAACGAAAAAAGACCTCAACACCTTCGGTAGCTATTGCGTGATGGGGCTCTTCGGCATTATCATCGCTACGGTAGTCAACCTGTTTGTGCATAGCTCTACATTAGAATGGATTGTAAGTTTCATAGGCGTAGGTATCTTTATGGGACTCACGGCCTGGGATACGCAAAAGATAAAAGAGTCGGCATACGCCGTAGAGCCATCGGGTGTCGGCAAACTTGCTGTAATAGGAGCGCTGTCGCTCTACCTCGACTTTATCAACATGTTCCTCTATCTGCTGCGCTTCTTCGGCAACAGCCGCGACTAATGAAATGGAAAGAAAAGAGTTTGAAATAATGGCTCCCGTAGGGAGCTACGAATCTCTGCAAGCTGCCATAGATGCAGGTGCCGATGCCGTCTATTTCGGCATAGAGGGACTGAACATGCGCGCACGCTCGTCGGCCAATTTCAACATCGACGACCTGCACCACATCGCCTCTCTCTGCCGCGAAAAAGGACTGAAAAGCTACCTCACGGTAAATACCATCATTTACGACAATGATATGGCGACAATGCGCCTCATCATCGATGCCGCCCGTCAGGCAGGCATATCGGCCATTATCGCAAGCGATGTTGCCGCCATGACCTATGCCCGCAGCGTCGGAGTAGAGGTACACCTCTCGACCCAACTCAACATATCGAACACCGAGGCACTGCGTTTCTACTCCCAATTTGCCGATGTGGCGGTACTCGCACGGGAACTCAATCTGGAACAAGTGTCGCAAATACACCGCGCCATAGAGGAGCAGCACATCGCAGGACCATCGGGCAAGCCCGTAAGGATAGAGATGTTCTGCCACGGAGCACTGTGCATGGCCGTTTCGGGAAAATGCTACCTGAGCCTACACGAAATGAATCACTCGGCAAACCGGGGCTCCTGCATGCAGATATGCCGCCGGTCGTACCTTGTGACCGACCGCGAAACAGGGGACGAGCTCACCGTAGAGAACTCCTATATCATGTCGCCCAAAGACCTGAAAACCATACACTTCCTCGACCGGATGATAGATGCGGGCGTACGCGTATTCAAGATAGAGGGCCGTGCCCGCGGCCCGGAATATGTAAGCACCGTCGTAGCATGTTACAACGAGGCACTGCAAGCATGTATAGAGGGCACCTTCACGGCCGAGCGTGTTGCCGAATGGGATAAACGCCTCGCTACGGTATTCAACCGCGGCTTCTGGGACGGTTATTATTTGGGGCAACGGCTGGGAGAATGGTCGGGCAAGTACGGTTCGTCGGCCACCAAACGAAAAGAATATATAGGGAAAGGCGTAAAATACTTCTCCAACCTTGGCGTCGCCGAGTTTCTCATGGAGAGCGGCTCGCTTGCCGTAGGCGACGAGATTCTCATCACAGGCCCCACCACCGGCGCACTCTTTGCCACCGTAGAAGAGATACGGGTAGATATGAAATCGGTACCCCGAACCGTCAAAGGCGAGCACTTCTCGATAAAGACAGAACGCAAGATACGCCCCTCAGACAAACTTTACAAATGGGTCGACACAACACGCGGCGAAGAGAGCCAACCACCGCAAAAGTCGTAAAAGCCCCCTCGACAACCACACTCCCAAACCACACTCCCGATGAAACAGAAACTCACACGCCTTATACTTGCCATCGCTGTCGTCTTGCCCTGCCTGACAACGGCACAAGCTCCCTACATGACCGATGCCGCAACCGACTTGCAACGCGGTAAAGCCATGTATCAGACCGGCAACTACGCCGGATGCGCCGACGTGATGCGCGCCTTGTTGCGCCGCCCCGATGCCACCGCATTGCAAGAGGAGATAGAGTATTACATAGTCATGTCGTGCGTCAAGAGCGGCAACGACCGCGTTCCCGCCGAGCTGGCCGCCTACATGGAGAAATACCCCATGTCGCCCCGACGTGCCGAAGTGCGCATGGCACAAGCCGACTACTATTACTACAAAGGCGAGTATGACAAGGCCGTGAAGATATACAGCGTCATAGACTTGGGCACGCTGCAACCCTACATGCGCGACGATTGGTGCTACCGCCTTGCCTCGTCGTACTTGCAAACCGGCGAACAGGAACGAGCCTTACCGCTATTCACCGCCCTTGCACAAAACTCGACACGCTATGCCAACGAAGCCCGTTACTGCGAAGGCTATATCTTCTTCGGCATGAAGCGTTACAACGAGGCACGACGCAGCCTTACACAGGTACAATCGACATCGGAATATGGCAATGACGCCCTCTTCCTGCTCGCAGAGATAGAGTTCGGCGAAAAAAAATATGCTCGCACCGTGGCGCTGGGCGAGAGGCTCTTGGATAACTGCAACAACACCGAGCATATCACCGAACTGCATCGCATCGTGGGCGAAAGCCACTTCATGCTCGGCAACAACCTGCAAGCCCGCGAACACCTGCAAAAATACATCGACGACACTCCTGCTCCCGAACGCAATACCTTGTATATGATCGGACTGTTGGCTTACCGGGAAAACGACTACGAGAATGCCATCGCATCTCTGAGCCGCGCCGTAGAACCCGACGATGCCATGAGCCAAAATGCCTATCTGCACATAGGGCTCTGCTATCTGCAAACACGCGACAACCGCAGCGCTATGCTGGCTTTCGAGAAAGCATCGGCAACACACTACGACGAGAACATACGCGAAACGGCTCTCTACAACTACGCACTGTGCTCTTACGAGTGCAACTTCTCGATGTTCGACCGCACCATATCGGTCTTCGAACAGTTTCTCAATGATTACCCCACGTCGGCATACACCGACGACATCAACTCGCGCCTTGCCGACCTTTATGTCAACTCGCGCAACTACCGTACTGCCCTCAGCTCGATAGAACGCATCAAACGCCCCTCGCGCGACTTATTAGAAGCCCGGCAACAGATACTATACCTTCTTGGTACGGAGGCTTTTGCCGACAATCGCATCCCCGAAGCCGGCGACTGGTTCTCGAAGGCGGTGAAAGCGGGCAACTTCGCACCCGAATACCGTACCCGCTCGCTCTATTGGTTGGGCGAATGCTGCTACCGCCAAGGGGCATATCCCGAGGCTTTGCAATGCTATAACAACTTTCTCAAATCGAACATCATGACCGACGCCACCACCGTGTCGTTGGCATACTACAATATAGCCTATTGCCACTTCGAACAGAAGGCATATCAAGAGGCTTTGGCTTCTTTCGAACGATTCGTGAGACGCAAAGGCACCGAGCAACTGCTGCGCGTCGATGCCTTCAACCGCATAGGCGACTGCTACTACTATGGCCGCCGCTATGTCAATGCCGAGAAGGCTTACGCCCGCGCCGCAGCCATGCACGACAGCGGCAGCGACTACGCCTTGTTGCAACAAGCGATAATGGCCGGCCTCAACAAGAAAAATAACGAAAAGAGCAGGCTTCTGGGCTCGCTGGTGACCGACTATCCGCAATCAGAATACCTCGAAACGGCTTATAACGAAATGGGACAGACCTATATAGAGCTGAACCGACCCAACGATGCCATCACAACATACAAGCAACTTATCGTAGCATTCCCGCAAAGCGCATCGGCTCGCAAGGCCGCATTGCAATTAGGCATACTATACTACAACGGCGGACAAACCCCGCAATCGATAGCGGCATACAAAGGCCTTATCACTCAATTCCCATCGAGCAAAGAAGCCCGAATTGCCGCCGAAGACCTCAAATCGATATATATCGAGGAAAACAAAGTCGACGAGCTCACCGCTTTCATGCAATCGCAGGGCAAACGCTACGAAACGGCCGAGATAGACTCGCTCAACTACCTTGCTGCCGAACGCAACTACATGCGCAGCCAAAATACCGAAGCTCTCGAACAGTATGCAGCCCGCTTCCCGTCGGGAAACTTTACGGCTCAGGCTTGCTACTATATTGCCAAAGAGGCTTTTACAGCGAAAAACTACGACAAAGCCCTCGAAAATTACACAACGGCTCTGCAACTGAGCCCCGATGCCGATTTTGCCGAGGAGGCTCTTGCCCGCCGCAGCGAAATATTGTATATGCGTAAAGCCTACGACGAGGCTCTGCCGGTCTTTGCCGCCCTCGAACAGCGTGCCACCACTCCCGAGAACCGCATGGCTGCACGCTTGGGCTTGTTGCGTACAGGAAACATACTCGACCGCCATGAAACGGTCATCGAGGCTGCCGACAAACTGCTGGCCGACGGCAAACTCTCGCCCGAACTGAAACAAGAGGCTCTCTACTGCCGCGCCACAGCCTACCGACTGAGCGGCAACAGCGGCAAAGCGGCCGATGACTACCTCGTCCTCGCCAACGACACGCGCAGCGAGTACGGTGCAGAGAGCGCTTACCGCGTAGCACAGTTCTACTACGATAGCAAAGCGTATGACAAGGCCGAGACTGCCGCCAACAAATTTATCGACACCGGCTCGCCGCATGCCTATTGGCTGGCGCGTAACATCATCCTGCTATCGGATGTATATGCCGCCAAAGGTGAGAAATTCAAGGCCAAACAGTACCTGACGAGCCTGAAAACCAACTATCCGGGAAGTGACGACGATATTGCCGAAAAAATAGCCCAACGATTAGAAAAAAAATAACATAACCCTGTAATACCGCACACGATATGAAACCTCATTATATAACCGTCTTGTTGCTCGTGCTACTGTCGCAGGTTGCCGCCGCACAAAGCAACGACTCGTTGCGACGCGAAGTGACCATCGTCAAAGACTATACTCCCATTGTCAAAGAGGCATCGAAGATAAACAGCCTCCCGCCGGTAAGCACTCCCGCCTTCGAGCGCAAACCTGTTGCATACCGTTACGATGCTACGCCGGCCGAAATAAGCATCACGACAAGCGATATGGCAGTACCCCGTATAAGCCCTGTCGCTACCGGCGACAAATACCGCAAAGGGTATATCGACTTCGGGATGGGTACATATATGAGCATGGCAGGCAATGCCGGTTATCACATCCTCGATAATGCAACCGACCGCCTCGACATAGGTGTGCAATTTACCTCGCTCAACTGGGACATTCCCGTAAACAGCTCTTTCGTACAAGGAGCTGAACAAGAGAGTGCCACGCGACAAACTTTCTACGACACCCGCACCGGACTGCACTACGACCACCGCTTCGAGTCGGATGTGACGTTCGCCATCAATGCCGCATACCGCTTCCTCAACTTCAATTACTACGGCTCTTGCGGCAACTTGCCGGGTAACCGCAGCTCGCATCCTTTCCAATGGGCGCACAACTTCTTCGCCGAGATAAAGGCCGACAACAGTGCGGCCGTGGCCTACGACTACAACCAATGGAGCGTCACCGGCGGATACAGCCTGTATAGCAACCGATGGGGTGCCTACGTACCCGACCCAAGCCGTGAGCAACACGCCTACCTGCAAGCCTCGTTTTGCGGCGATATAGGCAGCGGGTGGAGCGCGGGAGCCGAGGCCAATATCGACTTCCTGCAATACAGTGGCGTATATCCTGCCGGAACCCCGGCCGACGAGGTAATCCACAACCCCGAGTTGGCAGCGACCTCCATGCAATCGGTTTTCATGACAGAGCTGTTGCCGCACATCGACTGGAACGGCAGCCGCGTGCACTTCCGCGCCGGTCTGAGGGCATATATATCGGTCAACGACGGCACGATTTTCCGCTTCGCGCCCGACGTGCACTTTAATTGGGAATTTGTCGATAACTATTTCATTTACGCCAACATAGGCGGCGGCAAACGTCTCCACACATGGAACGATGTGTCGCAATACTGCATCTACTTCGACCCCTCGCAACGTATTCCGTCGACCTACTCGCCCTTGGATGCCACGGGTGGAATACGATTTAATATCATACCCGAATTCTCCTTCTCGGCATACGGCGGCTACGAAATCGCCGAAGCGGCTCTCTTCCAATCGGTCGGTCAGTCATCGCAAGCCATTAATTGGCAGGCTCTCGACGCTACCTGCGTAAAGGCGGGCGCACGCATCGACCTGAATATAGGACGTATTGTCTCTTTCATCGCCGACGGCACCTATCGGTTGTGGCGGCAAGGTACGGAAGAAATCTCGTTCGACCGTCCGCGATGGGAAGCAAATGCCCGCATCAAAGTACAACCGCACAAGCGATTCGATATAGAAGCCGGCTACAACATGCAACTCGGCCGCAACTATGGCAGCTTGGGCAGCCTTGCCGACATACACAACCTGCAAGCATCGGTCACATACCGCCCCATAGACATCTTGTCGATTTTTGTACAAGGCAATAACCTGCTCAATCGCAAATACGATTTCTACTACGGACTGGCAGCTCCCCACATACAGGTAATGGGCGGATTGGCAGTCACTTTCTAAGGCAGTAGCTCCTTATACTCACTATCTGCGACGTATCTTATATACGTCGCTCTATTCCTTATCGGTTCAAAGAAAAACGCTATTTGCATCTTTCATCTGCCTCGGTGCACAAAGTCCGGCAAATAAGGTTATCTTTGTAACGTCACATTGTTATATACATGAAACGCTACCTATCATTCTGCCTGCTTACCCTGCTGATACTTGCCTCATGCGGGGAGAAAAAAGATGCTTTTGTCATAGAAGGTACTCTCAACAACTTAGGAGGCCGACCGCTATATGCCATCTATCCCACAAGCGACCGTATCGTCACCGATACGCTGCGCCCCGACGACGGACGGATTGCTATGGAAGGCTATGCCGAAGAACGCATACCCGTACAACTCTACGACTCGCAGATGCGACCTGTCATGCGTTTCTACCTGCAAAATGGCGACCGCATAGAGATAAAAGGCGATGCGAAGAAGCCCGAAGAGATAAGAATGAAAGGCAACGGGCTGAACAGCGACCTGTGGAGACTCATACATGACCACTACGACATTTTCGCCACCCTCGAAACAGAACAACTCAAATCGGCAGGACGATGGCAAAAGACACCATCGCTCATCGAAGCCGAGAGGCGTGCCGACTCGCTGCTGATAGCCGGCATAGAGAAGAACCGAGGGTCGCAATTAGGCTCGATACTCCTTGCCGACTACCTGTTGCGTAGCGACAACTACGCGCTTTGCGACTCCTTGTGGAATACATTAGACCACAACGCCGCATTGCCTTACTTGACCCGCAATATGAACGAGCTCATGCAACGTTACCGCATCGACGACGAAAACAAACGACTGCCCCATCTGCGCTTTCTCGACCTCAACGATACCATCTCGTTCGTCAACCCGCGCGACTCGAAGGCCACATTGCTATACATTTGGGCGGCCGAAGACCCTAAATCGGCCTCGATGCGGCACTTCTTGCACGACTATCTGCAACAATTCGGCAAGAAAAACATTCAAGTCGTAGCCCTCTCGATAGACCGCGACACAGCTCTGTGGCACAAACAGGTAGAGAACGACTCTCTGCCGGTGAAACATCTTTGGTGCGAAGGGGCTTACAACAACCGTATACTCAAACGCCACCACATAGACCGCCTGCCTGTCGTCATGCTGGGCGACTCGCTGGGCATGATAGTCGTGCGCGCCTCTTCGCTGCCCGACCCCGACATAGAGGCGCAAACCGATTCGCTGGTCAACATAGCGGCTTATAAGATAGAACAACCCATCGTCAAACCGTAACCGCCATGTTAGTAAAAGTTTTCGGCGCAGCCATGCAAGGTATCGATGCCCTGCCGGTAACCATCGAGGTAAACTGCTCGAAGGGTATTCGCTTCCTCATGGTAGGACTGCCCGACACGGCTGTCAAAGAGAGCCACGAACGCATCTACTCGGCATTGAGCCACAACCAATACAAATTCCCGCGTAAGCAGGTCATCATCAACATGTCGCCCGCCGACATCCGCAAAGAGGGTGCCGCCTACGACCTGCCGCTGGCCATAGGAATATTGGCTGCCGACGAACAGATTGCAGCCGACAAGTTGCCGGAATATATGCTCATGGGCGAGCTCTCGCTCGATGGCGGCATACTTCCCATCAAAGGGGCATTGCCCATGGCCATCAAAGCCCGCGAGATGGGCTTCAAAGGGCTCATCGTTCCCGAAGCCAACGTTCGCGAAGCCGCCGTTGTAAACAAACTCGACGTCTACGGCGTAAAACATATTGCCGAAGTGATTGACTTCTTCGACGGAAAAGCCACGCTCTCCCCTACGGTCATAGACACGCGCGCCGAATTTTATAAAAGCTACGACAACACCGACCTCGATTTTTGCGATGTAAAAGGACAGGAAAACGTCAAACGGGCTTTTGAGGTAGCAGCAGCCGGCGGGCACAACATCATTCTCATAGGTCCTCCGGGAGCAGGCAAATCCATGATGGCCAAGCGATTGCCTTCTATTCTGCCCCCGCTCACCCTGCACGAAGCTCTCGAAACCACCAAGGTACACAGCGTAGCCGGCAAGTTGGGCACAGGCGAATCGCTCATCTCTCGACGCCCGTTCCGCGCCCCGCATCACACCATATCGAGTGTTGCGTTGGTTGGCGGCGGCACCTTCCCGCAACCGGGCGAAATATCGCTGGCTCATAACGGCGTACTCTTTCTCGACGAACTGCCCGAATTTAACCGGCAGGTTCTCGAAGTGATGCGACAACCGCTCGAAGACCGCAAAATCACCGTATCGCGCGCCAAATATACCATAGAATACCCGGCCGGCGTCATGCTGGTGGCTTCTATGAACCCTTGTCCCTGCGGCTACTACAACCATCCCACCCGCGAGTGCATCTGCTCACCAGGTGCCGTGCAACGCTACCTGAATAGAATATCGGGACCGCTGCTCGACCGCATAGACATACAAATAGAGATTGTGCCTGTACCATTCGAGAAAATTTCATCGACCGTCCCTTCCGAACCGAGCCGCGACATCAGAGCACGAGTCATCAAGGCCCGCGAACGTCAAGAGAAACGCTTTGCCGACGTCCCGGGTGTGTACTGCAATGCCCAGATGAACACACGCCTGCTCAATCTCTACGCTGTGCCCGACAAAGAGGGATTGCAACGACTTAAAACCGCCATGACCCGATTTAACCTTTCGGCTCGCGCTTACGACAGGATACTAAAAGTTGCCCGCACGATAGCCGACCTCGACAATAGCGACGAGATTACAGTAAAACATATCAGCGAAGCTATCAACTATCGCAACCTCGACCGTGCCGGATGGGCAGGATGACACCTTCCTCAAAACAACTCCCATTACAACAATACGACACATCACCCGCTATATTCCTGTTTTCGTCAGCAACCGCCGCCGCTCTACGGCTCGCAGCTCACACTTCCTCGTACAACATTATGATTACCCCTCACTTTTTAGCAAATTATTTGTAGAATAATTTGGTTTATAAAATAAATTACTTTATATTTGCAGCATGAATATATGAAATAGCAGAGATATGCGCGCAACCTGCTATACATATAATTCGGCCTCAAACAGTCATCCGACCGAGGTAAACAGAGTATTAACATGTACCCACAGCAAATTGCCAAATCGGGGTATAAAACACATTTTTATCATGGAGAAAAAAGTTCTTACCGAAAGCGAGAGCATAGAACTCATCGCGCAAATGATTCAGACAACGAAGAACCGCGTTTCGCAAAGCGATTTCAATCCATTCTTGGTATGGGGCTATACGGTAACAGCTATTTCGATAGCAGACTATATCCTAATAAAAATTACCGACAATCCCTTATGGTTTCTTTTATGGTTTGTCTTATTCATCCCCTATTTTGTATCCTTGTTCAGACGCAAAAAGCCTGATATAGTGACCTATATCGACGACATGCTGCAAAATGTGTGGCGCGTCATCGGCTCTATGTTCGGACTAACAATCGTTGCGATAACTTGCATAGGGCTCGGCATAGGTATCATAGATTTCTCTATCATGATGCCTCTCTCTATCATCTACGCAGGCATAGGCACCTCCATCACCGGACTTATCATCAAAGAAAAATGGTTTATATGGACTCCCCTTGCAGGCCTTGTCGCAGCAACATACATGTTGGTGGCACCTCATACGGGTGCGCACACCGATAATCTGTGGAATTTGCTTTTCGGCCTATCTTTTCTTATCTTTATGGTCATTCCGGCTCACATCGTTCGCCATAAAATAAGCAAATCATGAAAGAGTTAGACCCATTGTTGCACTCACAACTGCGGCTGGCAATCGTATCGATACTGTTGTCGGTCAAAGAGGCCGACTTCGCTTTTCTGAAAGAAAAGACAGAAGCCACATCGGGCAATCTGAGCGTACAGATAGAGAAACTCGCCGAGGCCGGCTACATTGCCGTACGGAAAGAAATCGTAGGAAAGAAACCTCGCACTACCTGCTCGCTTACCGAGAAAGGGCATGAAGCACTCAACGAATATGTAAAGTGCCTGAAAGAGTATCTCCTCTTATGAAGGCTGCTATGCCAAGACAGAAAGCTACTACCCCGGCAACAGCCCTGTTTCTGTCATAAAAAACGATATTATAATAGGAATATATTAGAAATAAGTTACTTATGAGCTTTTCTCAGGAAACGAGGTAATGACTTGGCAACAGTCTCAAACTCTGTAATTTGCGATATTCTTCTGTCAGACAACTCTTTGGCAAAGGTACACGTTTTATTGGTATATACAAAAATGCAGTAACCGTGCTTTCTAAAAGCAATGTTACTGCACTGCAAATATCATTATCGATGATTCGACCGGTTTATATATTGCTTAAATCTCATTTACCACACTTATTCTTTTACTAAAATCTTCCTAAGGCCTCTGCGAATGTCAGCCTTTTATTACGTATTTTTAATATACAACAGGAAGTTCTGATTCTTGCAGAGGCTTCATCATTGACGTTTTATCATACTCATATGTCTTAAAGCACTTGTATATGCATTACTATGGCTTGGTAAAGTTCTGCATGTTTTACCTGAATTTTCGATTCGCGTGCGCAAGGATGGTAAGTCCTGAAGGCATATTGAACTGAAGGTAAGGTATCTTTGTCTAAAGTCAGCAAAGCCAATTGGCGTATGTTGCCGTTCCACTTGGGCAAAGGTTGGTAACAAAAAGGAGTAATGCCTAAGCTCTGTTGCAACTTGCTCTCCCAAAAAGGATCCGGTCCTGTGAAAAACACCAACACCTGCGGGCTTATGGCATTTATTTCGTCTTTTATCACATTGAAATACTCCCGTTCAATTTCCGATAAAATGGCTCTATGCTGATTCCCATTCTTTACATTACGTCCTAACTTGACTATGTCATTCCATACATAACGGATTTTTTTGTCCGGGAAACGGGCGTTGAGCGTATCGATAAACTTGTTCATGCCACCGCCCATACCTTTTCTTTGCCTAACTCCATTCAACCCAATCGAGCCTGTCACATTGTCAAATGTTCTGATTGCCCGCATACATTCCTCCAAAGGTTGAGTGTGACGCTCGTACCGATACCAGTCTTCACCCGACATATCCTGGCCAAAGAGCATGACTTTAATGTCGGCTGTATCGAAGTCTTTGGAATTGTCCACGCTTAGCAGTAGTGGGCTGCATTCGTAGCCACACAGGTTATGCTCGTCCAACTTTTGGCACAAAGCACCCCATTTGGATACATACACTTGATATAATCTGTCGTTTGTGTTCATTTTAGATTCCACAATAATTTAAGTGTCGAGGTTACTGATAAATTCTATTCTTTCATGAAAATATTTTCCACCAGTGTAATCTTACCATTTGCGACTGCACATTTGTACAATTTAAACACCATAACACCTCCAATGGCTGGACCAACAATTATAGTTGAAGAATTTATCATTTCGTATGAAAGTCCCATCTCTTCGGTAATCATATTCACTGTCATTCCGGGTATTACTCTACCATCAACAATAGCTTTTGCCATCTTTGCGCCATACTTTTGTGTGTACTTCTGCAAATTTGCTGCACGCTGTTTAGCTCGTACCGCTTCTTGCTTTTTCCACTCTGCAGCACGTTTTTGGGCAGGAATCAAAACCGTTTCATTATAAATCTTGTAATCATACCAATAATCCGTATTGTCAGTATGTACAAGGCGATTAGCCAACTCTATATCTTGAATTTCCTTGATTGACAAAGCTTCTACGACAACTTTATCTCCGCTCTCCATTTCTGCGGATAAATAAAACTTAATCGAATTGCTTTTCTTCTCAGGTATTTTATCGGTCACTATGAATCTTTTAATTTTTGTAATAGTTTGCGGGGTCGGCTTTATAACCTCTCTGCCAACAAACTGATTGTTTAAGAAATCAATTTCTACAGATGGAATCCATTCTTCATTTATTCTATAAAGAGAGCCGTTAGTCTGATTGCTCGGAAAAACAACAGCCTTGAATGCTGCATTTTTTGCTATTACTTTTTTACCTCCAATAGTTTTACTTATATCCTCAAATTCTACTTGCAGACCATCGACAGTTTCACCTGTCATTAAAGATATAAATTGCATCTCTTTAAGTTTGGGTCTTAGAGATTCATTATTATAAATGCTCATATACCACTCACCAAAATCAGATTTACAATCCCATAGCGTATATTCTTCTGCGGGCTTTACTCCTTTTAAGAAATCTTCTTTTTGCTTTTCAGACAGAGTAATATAGCTGCTCGGATTAAAGCATGTTAGATATTTCAAATCAAATCCGTATTTTTTGCCTTCTTCATCTGTAACAGTGAACGTTGGTTCTTTTTTTCCAGCAAATAAGTAAGAAGGAACATTGCTTTTATCCAGTTTGGATAAACGATATGGCTTTGACGAATCATAATTCAAATTCAAATCAGATATTCTGAATGTGCTTTTCCTAAATATGCTTGCATCATACTCTGCTTCATATCTTAGTGTATACCCATAGCCTACATCTATAGTATCAGGGTCATCTAGTTTATATCCACTCATAACCACTTCTTTTTTGTAAACAGTGTCGTATCTTCCTGTCCATTTTAGATCTAATTGCTTCAAGGCTGCATAAAGATTTTCATGAGACCAAGAGGCTCTTCCTTGGTCTATTTCATTATCCATTTCAATAATGTTTCTCATGCTAAGAGTATTCATCGTGTCAGCCAATTGCTGCACAGTGTAAGATTTCTGCACATCAGCTTCTTCATCTACATACTGCGCACTCACTGTTACTGCACTTAATAGCATAATAAATAAAACAAATTGTCTCATAATTATAGAATTTAAGGTCCTTTCAATTCCAACAAGGACTTTATAAAAATTATGAAGCGTGGAACTGTATGCCACGTCTCTGTGATTAGGTGCTAGGAAAACCTTGAATGAAGATGTGGGAATAACAGCCCCACGCACATGCGTGGAGACCATTACGCCATCTCTTGCATTCGTGATGTTCAGTTTCCTAGGCTTTAATCACACAAGAAGAAGACATAACGCCTCTTATTTTCAATATGTCTTGGAAAGAGTTGCCCCAATCCAATTACAAAGATAGGGCATTTTTGTGATAATCCCCTATCTTTTAATGCCTTTTTTTGCTTTTGGAATGGATTTTTGAGTACATCCTATATTTTCAGCCCCTTATCTTACTTTGTACGTGTAATTCCAAAACCGTTTCTCCATTCATTCGCTTTCTCCCTAAACCATTGCACAAGCGGAATGTCATTTACATATATTTGGTAGTGCCCTTTCCTGTTCTTGTCCTCTTCGAACGAGAAAGCCGCATTTCCATCACGGAACTTTCGGTTAAACTCAGGAGAATAAAAATCACATAGCATTTGCCTTTCTTTTCGCAAGCACAGCCTTTCCAATAAAGCCTTACGTACCATTACCGCATTTGAAGTATTGATACGGAAAGCAAGTGCCACGACCATAGGCAGGGAATATGTTTCAGAATTATAACCGTTGGTCAGTTTTATACGCCTTTCTACCTCATAAGGCTTTAACACTCCGCTCTTGTACACGGCTCGTATAGTGGCACGAAGTGTAGGAAGATTATATCGAAAAGTTCCACCAATTCCATTTCACTTATCCATACGTTAGCGGCATCGGACGGTACGACAACCTTGCCGTACTCGTCCATCGTGATTGTTGTCCGTTTCATATTCTGTGCGTTTATATGGCGAAACGTCCGCTTACCTTGCTCTCGAAAGCGGATATGTCATTTTCAAGTTTCTTGTTCGTCACCTTTGCATAAATTTGCGTGGTGGTGATGTTCGTATGCCCTAAAATCTTGCTTACGCTCTCTATCGGCATACCGTAATTCAATGCCAAAACAGCGAATGAATGACGGAAGCAGTGGAACAGAATATAGGAAGCAAGTAGATGAAGGAATGAGAAAGAAAAACGTAATCGGTTGAATATGAGCAGTAATTCCGTTTTTTGCTGAGATAAGGGAAAGCAAAAATGGACAGGATATTGCAGGTGTTCAGTTACCAGAATGTTAGCTCTCCAGTTACCTGAACCGAATAGGTAACAGATTGAACAACACAGAATCTGTCACAGATGATATTATTCACTGTATGTCAGCATTTTGCATATCAAAGAACGCTTATAAAATAGGTAATTTTGCCATTAAAAAATAAGCGTATGAAAGTAGAAAAATTTAAGGTGCTGCTCTACCTGAAAAAGAGCGGTCTAGACAAATTCGGGAAGGCTCCGATAATGGGGCGAATAACGGTAAACAACACGATGGCGCAATTCAGTTGTAAGCTGTCATGTACTCCGGAGTTATGGAATCCAAGAGAGAGCCGACTGAATGGAAAGAGTAAAGAAGCCGTTGATGTTAATGCAAAAATTGACCGGCTCTTGCTTTCGGTCAATTCTGCATTTGATTCACTTGTTGAACGTAAGATTGATTTTGACGCAACTGCTGTCAAAGAGCTTTTGCAGGGAAGTGTAGAAACCCAGATTACTCTTTTGAAACGGCTTGATATGCATATCGAGGATATGCGCTCAAGAATCGGTATTGATGTAGCTAAAAGCTCCATGTCAACATACATTTACACCCGCAGGTATCTTGGCGAATTTATTCAAAAACGATTCAAGACAAGTGATGTTGCTTTTGGACAGTTGAATGAACACATCCCATGGGAGTTTCAGGATTATATACTGAAGGACAAAGGACTTGCGGTAGATACGGCAAGACATTATCTGGCAATCCTGAAGAAAATCTGCCGGATGGCATTCAAGGAAGGACATGCGGAGAAGCGTTATTTTGTGAATTTCAAACTACCCCAAGAGAACCGGAAACCACCACGGGCTTTGAGTCGTGAGGATTTTGAAAAGATTCGTGATGTTGTGATACCACCGGAAAGAATCACTCATAATATAGCCAGAGATTTGTTTCTCTTTGCCTGTTATACTGGAGTTCCGTATGCGGATGCAGTTTCAATCACTAGAGATAATATATACAAGGACGATAAAGGCGACTTATGGTTAAAGTACCTGAGAAAGAAGAATGAATATCTGGCCCGCGTCAAATTGCTGCCGGAGGCTATCTCTCTTATAGAAAAATATCGTTCGGATGATAGGAAAGAGCTTTTCCCTATGATACACCATCCCAATATGAGACGCCACATGAAAGGTTTGCGGGACCTGGCTGGCATAAGCTGTGATTTGGTCTATCATATGGGAAGACATACCTTCGGAAGTCTGATAACCCTTGAGGCTGGCGTTCCTATTGAAACAATCAGCAAAATGCTGGGTCATACCAATCTGACGACTACCCAGCTTTATGCAAGGGTAACTCCTAAAAAACTTTTCGAGGATATGGACAAATTCATTGAGGCGACGAGTGATATGAAACTGGTATTATAAATCAAGAATGAAAGAATCATGAGAAGTACATATAAGCAACTGTATTATATAAACCGCAGTAAAGTCAAGTCAGACGGGACTACATCAATCATGTGTCGTATTACAATAGACGGAAATGCTGTTGTATTATCGACCGGGTTGTATTGCCAACCGGAAGAGTGGAACAGCAAAAAAGGGGAAGTCAAGAACAACAGACTGAACGGGATGCTTTGCGAGTATAAAAAACGAATAGATGAAACTTATGCTGAACTGTTGAAAGTAAACGGTGTCATCAGTGCAGATCTGCTGAAAACAGCCATGACCGGAGCAGTCGACATCCCGAAATACATATTACAGGCAGGAGAGGTGGAACGGGAAAATCTGAAAATCCGTTCCATTCAAATAGATTCAACCTCCAGTTACAGGCAATCAAAAATGTATCATTACTATCTGGGGGAATACATCCGTTCTCTAGGCAAGGAGGACATGCTTTTTACAGATATTACCGAAGAGTTTGGTATCAATTTCATTTTGTATCTGAAAACAAATTACCCTCATAAGCCATCATACCGTAACCATTGTCTTTGCTGGCTGAAACGTCTGGTTTATCTTGCCGTGGATAACGGAATTTTGAGATATAATCCTTTGGATGATATAAAATATGAAAAGAAGGCACCTACAAAGCTCATGTATATAAGCAAGAACCAGCTTCAGGAGATAATGAGCCATCCAAAACCGGATCCACTACAGGAACTTGCAAGAAGAACCTTTATATTTTCATGTTTTTGCGGTTTGGCTTACGTTGATGTACGCAATCTCTATCCGCATCATATAGGTACAACTGCGGAAGGACGGAAATATATCAGAACATACCGCAAGAAAACAAGTGTTGAGTCATTTATACCATTGCACCCGGTAGCGGAGCAGATAATTTCCTTGTATAATACGACAGATGACAGTCAGCCCATTTTCCCGTTACCCATACGGAGTATGATTTGGTTTGAGATACATGAATTGGGATTTTCGCTTCAGTTCAAGCATAACTTGTCATACCATCAAAGCCGTCATACTTTCGGTACCTTGATGGTTTCTGCCGGAGTTCCCATAGAAAGCATATCCAAAATGATGGGACATACAAATATCAGAACGACACAAGGATACGCAAAAGTTACAGATGACAAGATTTCAGAGGATATGGATAAATTATTCTTTAAAAGATATAAATGAAAACTTTTATAGTATAGTTTTTACAAACTGTAACACTGCTGTCCGGTAAAAGATCCGGGCGATTATTATAAAATTTAAGGAATTAAAACAAACTTGGTTCGGTTGAATCATCAAGTTCATTGACAATATTGTAGTTAGGTTTTGCAAAGAGGTCTTTAAGTGGAGTTGCGTCTGTGAGTGAGATACTTACAATCTGTAGCATCTCATAGATAGAACGTTCAACATTCATCTTTTTCTGCACAATGGCCATCATGCAATAGGCTATAATTGCGGAGTATATCTGAATACGGACTGCGTTTTCTGACGTACCCCAGAACTTTTTTATCTTCAGATGCTGCTTGATCCATTTGAAGAAAAGCTCGATCTGCCATCTGTTATGATAGAGTTCTGCAACCATTACCGGGCTGATTGTCATCGCATTCGTGAAGAATATGAACTTCTTCTTGCTGTCCTTGTCCAGGTATATGACTCTGCGGAGCTTATCAGGATACTTCTCCATTGTTAGCTGGCCGCCCATATATCCTATTGCATCGGACATGATACCGGCAGGCAGCCTGCGCTTCCATCTCATGGGCTTGAAGTCGTTGTTCTTCTTGCCCCTGACCACGAAGTATGCACCCACGCCGTTAATGGTGAATAGCCTCCCGAAGTCATTGTAGCACGGTCGAAGATGTAGAACGAGTTCTCCTCATACGGTATTTCATCCATCGCTTTTGTATCATGAACCTTTGCCGGTGTTATGTGAAAGAGTGTGGGAATCTGTGTTTCCAGATTATACAATGTATGCATCTTGATGCCTCCCTTCTTCTTTCTGAACAAAGCCCACTCAAAGGTACTTAAACATAGGTCAACTGTTGTAGAATCAAAGGCATAGACATTCCCGTTAAGCTTGAAGATATCGAATACCCTGCACCGGTGAGCTTCTGCAATGACCTTGTAGGCAAACTCCTCGAAGATGCGGTAATCGCGCTTGGTGTTAGCATCAGCAAGAGTACTCTTGGCAGCATACTTGCCAAATCCAAGGTGATACGCCTTTGATGCGTGTGCCTGAGTTGCCAGGATAACATCTTGGAGACTTTCGCGATTGGAAAGCTGGCCGAACATCAGTACACAAAGCTGGTTGTAGCAGGTAAACTGTTTGACATATTTGTCACCGCCATATTTCCTTGCGAGATAGTTGAAATCATTGCGATCGAGGAAGTCTAAAAGCTGAGAGAACACATATTTTCCTTTATGCATATGCCATTCTACGTTAGTCTGGCAAAGATAAGTTCAAATCGGTTGACTCGAAAAATTCCTACAAATACCTAACTCTCAATATTTTCAAAGAACTTTTATGATTTTTTACCGGACACTAATGAAACTGTAACATTCTTAATATTTATTAAAGTGTTACAGTTTATAAAAAGTGTATCAAAATGGATCTACTATTATAAAAAATAGTAATTTTGTGTTTATCCCATGCTATATATGGATATATGGTTGCATTTTAAAATAGAATAGATATGATTAAAGATTTAATATTAAAAAAATGTTTTGCTGATTTTTTAGAAGCATGGCAACTGAAAGAGAAAGGTGATATACCTGAAGCAACAAAATTTGAAATGTTTGCAAATTATGTGATTCTTAGCCAAGATGATTTAGATACATTTGTTGGGCATCCAGAACTGTTAGAATTTTGTTCTACAGGAGGCGGTGATGATGCAAAAATGGATGGAATAGGTATAAAAATAAACGATCAATTAGTTGGTAGTATTGATGATATTGATCAAATAGTAGAAAGGAGTAAAAAAATTCATGTAGAATTTTTCTTGATACAATCAAAGGAAAGAACAGATTTTGATAGTTCTGCTGTTAATACCTTTGGAATAGGAGTTAAGAATTTCTTTTCAGAACCATTGTTCCCAGAAAATGATAAAATAAAAACTATCAGAGAATTAAAAGATTATATTTTCTCAGAAGAAAAAGTCTATAGAAAACTCTCAGAAAATCCATCCGTAAGAATATTTTATGTGTTTTGTGGAGAAACGCCTAATGATGAGCATACAAAAGCAGTTAAGGAGCTCTTAATCAGAGGACTTAAGAGTTGTCCTGATTGTCTTGGAGAAATATCAATGGATATTATAGATGGCAAATCTATTATTGAAAGATGTAAATCTTTGGAAAATGATTTTACTGTTGAATTAAATATTAAGGATATAATACCTTTAACGGTCCAAAATAATGTCCGAATTAAAAAGGCATATGCCTTTACTTGTGAGGCTATGGAATTATTGAAGCTTTTGACTAAAAGTGAAGATGGAAGTTTGCGTCGTTCACTTTTTAATAGCAATGTACGCGATTATTTAGGAAATGCCGGTAGTGTAAATAGTGAAATAGGACATACAATCGCAACCGAGCCTGAAATGTTTCTAATGTGCAATAATGGTATCACAATAGTTTGTTCAGATTTTATCCAAATTAAGGATAAAATTGTGTCAATAGACAATCCTCAAATTGTAAATGGATGCCAAACTTGTTCAACAATATTTTTACAGCGTAATAATGATTCTTTACAGAATGTACAAGTCTTGGTAAAATTAATTTGTACTGACGATAATTCCATTACAACAAAAATAGTAAGGGGAACAAATAAGCAGAACCAAGTATTAGAAGAATCTTTTGAAACGACCAAACCTTTTCATCAGAAAATTGAAGATTATTTTGAGGCCAAATGTGATGCGATAAAATTGCATTACGAAAGGCGTAATAAACAATATACATCTATACCGACGATTACAAGATACCAAATAGTAAATTTGCGTGTTTTGACTCAATCTTTTGTGGCTATGTTTTTACAAAAGCCATATGAAGCTCATCGTCATGAAGCTATTCTATTACAAAAATATGCCCCTAAAGATGAGAGGAATAGATTAATATATAATTCAAATCATAGTCCATATATGTATTATATAGCAGCACTGGCGTGGTATGTATTTGAGATGGCATTTCGAAATAATACGATTGATGAAAAGAAAAAAATACGACCATATATGGCACATTTATATTATATATTCACTTTTACTACAGGACAGTATCCGTTAAATTCATCTTGTACAACTCAAGCAATAGAAAAGTTTTGTTCAAAATTGGAAAAAAATCTTTTATCTGATGATTTCGGTGAAACATTAAAGAAAGTGATAAGTATTTTTAAGAAATCAATAACAGAATGGGTTAAATCTGGTAAAAGTAAATTTGCAATTAAAGATAGTAAAGAATTTACAGATCTAATAACAAAAAATGCAAGAGAGGTTTTTGTAAATAAAACGAGTCAGTTAGATACAGCTGATATTGAAATTAATAAGCAACAATGGCTTGAAGGAGAAATTTTATCAACAATTTTTAAAGGAAGATGGTTCGCATTTATCAAAACGAGTGAATGCGATGAGAATGTTTATTTTGATAAAAGAGGTTATAAAGGGCCAGAAAGAAACCTTGTACCAGGGAAAAAAGTTCGCTTTTTACTTGATTCTAAAAAGGAAAATAACGAGATTCTTTATTTCGCAACAAAAGTAGAAATATTGTAAAACACTATATGTCGCCCATTTCCTCGCCGTCCATAGAAGTTAGTACAGACTCTATTGAAAGCGAAAAGGTCTGGCGGCCATGCCGTTTCGGGCAGAATCTTCCTCTTTCAGAGCGTATTCAGCCCGAAAACCTTTTCCCTTTCACGTCTGTACAATGGACGCCGACGGCAGCGGAAACAAGCGACTGACGGAAAAGTCAGAAGAAAAAGGCAAAACAGCATATAGATTGGTTCAAATAGGGCCTAATACTATATGCTGTTTTTTATCATTTTGGAAAGGCTATTTTTTAGAAATACAAATAAAATGGGCAGGCGGTCAACTGCGCTCCCTCCAGAAAAATCAAAATCCTTGCGTGTCCTTTGCGGGGACTCTTGGGATGTTAGCTCCTTTTGTATCTGTACGCCTCCTTGTACCTTTTCATCAGTGTCTTTTCTATGTCGGAAGCCCGGTAGAGAATCTTGCCGCCTATCTGTGTGTAAGGCAGAACGCCGTTGTTGCGGTAGTCCTGCAATGTTCTCCGGCTCACTTTCAGCATGTATGCCACTTCCTTGTCCGTCAGCAGTTCATCGCCATAAGCAGACGGTTGCCGTTTTTCCAACAACTTTTCGAGCAAGGCCAGCAGCCTGTCGAAATTCGAGTGGAACGCCTTTACCCACTCGTGGTCCTTTTCTCTGATTTCATTACTCATATGCTCTTGATATTGGGTTATACATTATTCTTGAAACTCGTTCAAATAGTCTTTCCTTTCCAGCGGGCTTCCTTACGTTTCTCCTCCACATTTCCGACCACACGCTCCACATCATCGGGACGGTAGTAAGTCCGGTTTCCGATTTTTGTAAAGGCCAGCGTCCCGTTATCCCTCAAGGTCTGCAGGGTTCTCGGACTGATACGTAACCTGTGGCAGACCTCGTGGTTGTCCATCCATTCACTTGTTTCCTTTCCGCCATGTTCACGGCACAGACTTTCCACCCGCTGCACGAAACGATCCAGCTTGGCGGCAATCTCCTCGAAAGTCCTTTTTTCAAAGCTGATGATTTCCATTGTCTTCTTTATTTTCAGTTAAACATATATTCAAAAATCTGGAACAGAACAGTTCTTTTACAGCCGATATACCATCATGTCTCATCGTCCATTTTCGGATGGAAATGTGACCGTTTTATCCTGTTTCCACTGCAAATAAAAGCAGTAGAAATCACACTGCAATGGATTTTCAGACCGGTGACGATGCGTTGCCCGGAATGACATCATGTTACATATCAACCGCATACAATGAGCCTTCTTCATAAACGGAATCCGCTTGAACAATCCGGTATGGAATAATCACTCCGGCAAATCACGGCAGGCAGCACCGCCCGCCCAATCGATATTGTGCATAGGGTAACATAATTGCCACGGTATCTCCATTTGCTTGATTCTGTTCACTATACACATTTCCTTTGCTCACGACAATGAGTCAAGGTGCGCACCGAGACCAGTGAGTAAACCGATTAAAATCAAAAATGTATGGTAACAAAAAAGAAATTGACCAAAGAAGAATGGGAGGCCATGACAGGTACGGACATGTCACTCATACTCCCGTCAGATGGCAGTATTGAAACTGCACGGGAATCATCCTTGAATGATACCGGACAAGAGAATTCAGAAGGAACGGTAGAACAGACCGATACCACATCGGAGAAACGGCAACCGCCAATAGGAAGAGAGGAAGGTATTCCTCCTTCTCAGCGTCGTATAAGCAGTAAGCAGAGAAAACTTTCCCTGGACGAATACCGGAAAGCCTTTCTTCAGGTTCCGAGAATCGAAGACCGCAAGCCCGTGTTTGTTAGCGGCGAGGTACGTGACAGGCTGGACGAGTTTGTCCGCAGGTTGGGAGGACGTAAAATGAGCGTTTCCGGACTGCTTGAGAACATCGCCCGGCAGCATATTGAAATCTACTCGGAAGACTTCGAGCAGTGGAGAAAACTGTGATATTTTCCTGAATGACAGACTTACTGACTTCAAGTATTATAGCATTCAGACAGTCAGCAGCCGCCTTGGCGGAGTAACGGACAAAACTTCAGTTTTGGGAGTTAGCGAGGTTATCTTTCGGGCATCCCGAAAACCTCGCTCCACTCCCGTAGAGTGGAGGCAATCCGCTCCCGGTGGTCGCAGATTGTGAGAAAAAGAATAATCAGAAATCAAACAAAGAAAATATGAATGACAGAAAGAAAAACAGACCGAGGGGACGCCCCAGAGTAAGCGGAGTGTGCAAACTTAGCAAAGCCGTTACAGTGAAATTTTCCAAGATAGACTACGAGCGGCTATGCCGACGCAGCAGACAGGCTAACCTCACGTTGGCGGAATTTATCCGCGTATCAGCCTTTGAGACGACGATAACGGCCAGGCACTCTGCCGAGGAAACTGCCGTCATACGCAGCCTTACGGGTATGGCGAACAACCTGAACCAGCTGACCCGTCTGTCCCATCAGGCCGGGTTCCACCGTACCCAAAGGACGGTGACAGAACTCCTGCAGAAGCTCAAGGAGATTATAGTCCGGTACAGGAACGGAGAAAGGAGACCGTCATGATTGGCAAGATCAAGAAAGGGAAATCCTTCGGCGGCTGTATCCGTTACGTGATGGGCAAGGACAGCGCGGAAATCATCGACTCCGACGGCGTACTGCTGGAAAATATCCGGGAAATAACGGCCAGTTTCAACTACCAGCGTGAACTTAATCCGAAGATAAAACAGCCTGTCGGACACATTGCATTGAGCTTCAAGCCTGAGGATAAGGCCTTACTTACGGATGAATTTATGGCTAAAATAGCCCGGGAATACATGGAACTGATGGGGATAAAAAACACTCAGTTTATTCTGGTAAGACACCATAACACAGACAATCCGCACTGTCACCTGGTTTACAACCGCATAGGATATGACGGCAAGGTAATCTCTTCCCAAGGCGATTACAAGCGTAATGAAATCGCCACAAAACTGCTTAAGAACAAGTACAGGCTGACATATGCCGAGGACAAGGGCAAGACTAATGTGGAGAAACTCCATGCTTCGGAGCGTGTGAAATACGAAATCTTCAATGCCGTCAAGGCAGCTTTGAAGCACTCCGAAACATGGAAAGAGTTCAATGATTACCTGCTTCGCCGGGGCATCAGGCTGGAATTTGTAAAGCGTACCAGGGAGATAAAAAAGCCGGAGGACATACAGGGAATCCGGTTCACCAAGGACGGGCAGACCTTCAAGGCTTCACAGATCAGCCGGGAGTTCAGCTTTGCCAGACTGAATGCCCGGCTGGGCTGGAAGCCTTCGGAATCCCAACAGGAATCCGAACGTAAAGTGCTGCAAAGTATACCGGACGGAGGCCATCTCCTCGAAAGTACGGGACCTGGACTGTTCAGTCCTACAAACGGTACCGCTCCCGAAGAGCCGTTACCTCAGGAAGAACTCTTGCGCAGACGCAGGAAGAAGAGACAAAAGAGGAAAGGATTCGGACTATAGTCCGTCCTTTACCATTCAAATTATTCATGAACATTAAAACTGTAGGAATATGAAAATGGAAGAATATATCGAGAGCATCTTCGGATGCCTGGAAAGAATCGAGAACAAAATCAACGGGTTGTCCGTCCCCTTGCCGGAAGGCAACAGCCCGTCAGTTAATAATACACAGGATGAGTCCGTGCTGAATGAAGTCCGGAATGGTCATGAGACATTTCGCAAATTGTTGGCTCGCGTGTACGAAGGCCTTGCCGCCATCAAGAACGATATGGTTTCCATGGACAGGAAAAACTCGTCACAGGAAAGACTTGGACAGGTCTTGTCGGAAATGCGTAATGAACAGCGGCAGAACCAGGAGAAAGTGGAGACCCTGTTTTGTGAGACCAATGACACAATCAGGAAGAATGCCGTCAAGACAAGCAACATCAACCATCATTTCAGCCTGAGCTTGGAATCCCCGTACATCCTTGGGAGTTTTTCCGTGATGTTCGCGGCAATCGTGGCCCTGTCCGTAGCTCTCTATTTTTCGGCAAGAACAGATAACGAACATGCCGATAATAATCTGAAGTACCGTTATGTCAAGATGAAAGGAGAGGCTACTCCTGAGCAACTTGTGGAACTTGAGAACCTCTTTGGACCGAACCGGGATAACGAACGGATCGGACAGATGCGTGAGGACGTGGAAGCCTACGAAGAAGCGGTACGGAGAAGGGCCACCCTGACCGAGCAGGCACGGCTGAAAGAACAGGCCGCGAGAGAACAGGACAGCAAGGCGAAGTCCATCAAGGACAAGTCTATTACGGACGAACCTAAAAAGTAAGCCCATGGCCAGTGTCAAAGTGAAATTCAGACCTTCCACCATAGAGGGAAAGGAAGGTACCATCTATTATCAGATTATCCAGAACCGTGTAATCCGTCAGCTAAAGACGGATTACCGGATATTTACTAACGAATGGAACGAGACTGAAAACTGCATCATTGTCGGTAAGGCAGAACGAAACAATTTGCTTCTTTCCTTGCAGAAACGCATGGAATGGGACCTGAAACGGCTGGACATGATTATCCGCCAACTGGATAACCGGAAAGCTGGATATACGGCAGATGATATTGTCGCTTCTTTTCAAAGCAACACAGAGGGACAGTCGCTTTGCAACTTCATGCAAGGCGTCATAGCCCGTCTCAAACAGATGGGCAAGATACGCACTGCTGAAAATTATTCCTGTACTCTGAAAAGTTTCATGCAGTTCAGAAGGGACAGGGATGTCCTGCTGTCCGAAATTGATTCGGACTTGATGCAGCTTTATGAAGCCTATCTTCATGGGAAAGGTGTCGTACGGAATACCAGTTCATTCTACATGCGTATCCTTCGGGCGGTATATAACCGTGCCTTGGAAAAGGAACTGATGGAACAGCGCAATCCTTTCAGGCATGTCTATACGGGAGTGGACAAGACCGTCAAGCGTGCCGTTCCCTTATCCGCCATCAAGCGTATGAAGAATCTGGATCTGTCCTTACAGCCTAATCTGGAATTTGCAAGGGACATGTTCCTGTTCAGCTTCTATACCCGTGGCATGTCGTTCATAGATATGGCTCACCTAAAAAAGAAAGATCTTCAGAACGGCTTCTTATCGTATCGCAGACGAAAGACCGGGCAGCAGCTGGTTGTCAGGTGGGAAAAATGTATGCAGGAGATTGTCGGCAAATACCCGGAAGACAGCCTCAGTCCTTATATTTTGCCGGTATTGAAATATCCTTTTAAGGATACGCACAAGCATTACAAGAGTGTCATGTCCGGAATAAACCGGAACCTGAAAGAAATAGCCAGATTGGCCGATATATCCGTTCCTCTAAGCATGTACTGTGCCCGTCATTCATGGGCAAGCGCAGCCAAAGGCAAGAACATTCCTATTTCTGTCATCAGTGAAGGAATGGGACATGATTCCGAGGCTACCACACAAATTTATCTGGCCTCATTGGATAACTCCGTAGTAGACAAAGCTAACGCACAGATATTAATGGATTTGTAGGGCTCAATTAAGTGTTTAGTAAAACGACTACATTCTATATAAGAGAGACATAATATGTTGCGAAATTACGTAAAATATAGCAACTATTATTATTTAAGAGCCAATAAAAGCATATTGTAATGTTCAAAAACATAGAATTGTTTATCAGATTCTAGTTTTGAGACTTAAACAACAGTTGATAACCAGGATATTCCATCTGTCATACTACCTCTTATATAGAGAGACTCAGCAAGATGGAATATGAGTCAGATAAAGTCTAAAGAAAGAGTTGCACAACGAGGTGAAGTATTTACAGCAGAGCGTGAGGTAAACGCAATGTTGGACCTTGTAAAAAATGAGTGTTTGAGACCGGATTCCCGATTTCTGGAACCAGCTTGTGGTGACGGGAACTTCCTTTCTGCCATACTCAGACGTAAACTCGCAGAATTAAGAAGAAAATATAAGAAGAGCCCCCGTGACTACGAAAAGCAAGCGATCGTAGCCATAGGCAGTTTGTACGGTGTAGATATAATGAACGACAATGTATATGCTTGTCGTGAACGCTTATTCTCTATTTGGAATGAAGAATACACCGACCATTGTAAAGCCGAGGCTTCGGACGAAGCTCGTCAAGCGGCTAAGTTTATTATAAGCCGAAATATCATCAACGGAAATGCGCTAACACTGATGTGTGTCGATACTGATGGCAACGATACCACAGCTCCTATAGTCTTTTCAGAATGGACACTAATCGGTAGCACTCAGATGCAACGCTCTGACTACACAATGACAGACCTCCTTCTCTACAATGATAGTAGTGAGGGCAATCTATTCGCACTCACTGAAGAGCAAAAGGAAGAAGGTGGAATATTCCTGAGAAGATATATTACTCACTATAAAAAGGTTCAGGATTATGGAGAATAGTTTGTTTCAAAATGTATATAATCCTGATGTGCTGTCTTGTATTGCAAATCTTAGTAATGATGAGGTGTTTACCCCACCGGAATTGGCTAACAAGATTATTGATATGTTGCCGCAAGAGTTGTTTGAGAATCCCGATACGACATTCCTTGATCCTTGCTGCAAAAGCGGTGTGTTTTTACGGGAAATAGCCAAAAGACTGATAAAAGGGCTTGAAAAACAAATTCCTGATCTTGAAAAACGTATAGAGCACATATTTTCAAAGCAACTCTTTGGTATTGCTATTACAGAACTCACGAGTTTACTTTCCCGTCGAAGTGTTTATTGTAGTAAATATCCGAGTGGGGAGTTTTCAGTATATCAGTTTTCGGAAGAAAAGCCTCAAGGAAATATAATCTTCCAACGTATTAGACATACTTGGAAAGATGGTAAATGTATCTATTGCGGGGCTTCGAAAAATGAATATGATCGTGGAACGGAACTTGAAACCCACGCTTATCAATTTATCCACAACTTAGATGTACACAAAGTATTCAATATGAAATTTGATGTGATTATAGGCAATCCACCTTATCAAATGAATGATGGAGGAGGAGAAGGCAGTAGTGCCACTCCTATATATGATAAGTTTGTTAAAAACGCCATAAAGCTTAATCCTCGGTATCTAACGATGATTATTCCCGCAAGATGGTACTCAGGTGGTAAAGGACTTGATAGTTTTAGAGATGAAATGCTGAATGATAGACATCTACGCATAATTCATGATTTTCCAGAAACATCTGATTGCTTCCCAGGAATTAACATTCGTGGCGGAGTATGTTATTTCTTATGGGATAGGAATCAAAAAGGGGATTGTCTAATTTACAACCATAAAGGTAACATTGTTACATCTTTTTTAGAAAGACCTTTACTTGAAGGTAATTCAACAACTTTTATAAGGTACAATGAAGCTATCTCTATCTTAAATAAAGTACGCAGTTTTAAAGAAGAAACAATGGATAATCGAGTGCAATCAAGGTTACCGTTTGGAATACCTTCGAATTTTGAGAATTATGAATTGACAAAATCAAGCAAAGCAAATATAACTCTATTTCGAAGCGATAGAAGTAAATCTTCTCAGAAACAAGTGTTTATAGAATCACGATATATAACTAAAAATATTGCTTGGAAAGATAAAAAGAAAGTGTTGGTTTCCAAAGCTAGTCCTGGTGGCGATGAATATCCCCACAGCATTATTTCTACTCCATTATATGCAGATGTAAATACAGTCTGCACAGAAACGTATTTGATTGTAGATTTTGTTAATAACAAGGTCGAAGGTCAAAACCTAATTTCATATATGACCACGAGGTTCTTTAGATTTATGATGTCTCTGATAAAGAATACTCAAAATATATCTAAAGGCGTTTTTGCATTTGTTCCAGTTCAAGATTATTCTAAATCCTGGACTGATGAAGAATTATATGCTAAGTATGGACTGACTGAAGAAGAGATTGCGTTTATTAAATCAATGATACGACCAATGGAGTAATATTATGGAACATAACTTCTTTCCCCAACGACCTGCTGTTACTCCTACAATATATGCCTACAGATTGCCTGGAGTAGAGTCACACAAAGGATATTTGAAAATCGGGTATACCAACCGTACTGCCCAGGAACGTATTGAAGAGCAGCTCCACACAAGCAAAATCAAGTATGAGATTGTATTAGTCAAGTCTGCAATGGCTAATGACGGATCTTGTTTTACAGATAAGGACATACACAAGATTCTTGAAAGCAAAGGATGTCATCGACTGAATCCTCTTGACAAAACCGATGAGTGGTTCAAGTGTTCAGTATCTGATGTTGAAGCTGCTATATTATCCCTTCGTACAGGGTCAGACAATGTTGAGAACAGAACACAGAATTTCACGATGCGTCCTGAACAGTTTCGTGCCGTAGAACAGACTAAAAAATATTTTGATCAGGCACTCAAGGAAGAGCCTGGTCACACACCAAAGTTCTTGTGGAATGCAAAAATGCGTTTCGGGAAAACATTTGCCAGTTATCAGCTGGCAAAGAAAATGGGGTTGTCGCGGATTTTAATCCTTACATTCAAACCTGCTGTAGAATCAGCCTGGAGAGAAGATCTTATATCCCATATCGACTTTGAAGGATGGCAGTACATATCCAATAAAGATGCACGCAACAATAATTTGAATATTGACCAGGAGTTTAATCGTACGGATAAATCAAGGCCCATTGTCGTTTTTGGTTCGTTTCAGGATTTGCTTGGCACAAACGAAAGTGGAGGAATAAAGACAAAAAATGAGTTTATCCATTCGACAAATTGGGATTTGGTAATATTTGACGAATATCACTTCGGAGCTTGGAAAGAGAGAGCGAAGGAATTGTTTGAAAAGGAGGATGAAGAAAATGAGGTAGATTTTGATGTGGAAAAATATCAGAAAGATGAAGCAAGCAATGCCATTAATGAAACATGGCTTCCTATTTCAACACGATATTATCTGTTTCTCTCAGGAACACCATTTAGAGCCATCAATACCGGAGAATTTATAGAGGAGCAGATCTTTAACTGGACTTATTCTGATGAGCAGCGAGCTAAAACGGAATGGAAAGGTAACGGTAATCCTTATATAGCTCTGCCACGAATGGTAATGCTTACTTACCGTATGCCCGATGAAATACAGGAAGTAGCAAAGCAAGGTGAGTTTGATGAGTTTGACCTGAATGTGTTTTTCGCAGCAGAAGGCAAAGGTGCAAATGCCAGATTCAAATATGAGAACGAGGTACAGAAATGGCTGAATCTTATTCGTGGTTCATACCTTCCAGCTAGTGTAGATGACATGAAATTAGGACAGGATAAACGTCCTCCAATGCCATTCAGTGATACTCGATTGCTCAATGTACTTTCACACACAATTTGGTTTCTGCCTAATATCGCATCTTGTTTTGCTATGGCAAATCTGCTTGCTCAACGGCAAAACAAATTTTACCACGATTACAAAGTGATAGTATGTGCTGGAACTGCAGCCGGAATCGGTCTGGATGCTTTGTATCCGGTTCAGGCGAATATGGGAGATCCTCTTAGGACAAAGACAATAACACTGACTTGTGGCAAACTGACAACAGGTGTTACCGTGAAACCTTGGACTGGGATATTCATGCTACGGAATTTGAAAAGTCCGGAAACATATTTTCAGGCAGCATTTAGAGTTCAGAGTCCATGGGAAGTAAAGGATGAGGATGGAAGACGTGTCATAATGAAAAATGAATGCTATGTCTTTGACTTTGCCCTTGACAGAGCGTTACGGCAAATATCCGATTACAGTTGTAGACTGGATATCAATGAATCCAACCCAGAGGCGAAAGTCGGTGAGTTCATAAAATTTCTTCCTGTGCTGGCTTATGATGGCAGCAGCATGAAAGAAGTTGATGCACAAGACATCTTGGATATCGCTTTGGCAGGAACTTCGGCTACGTTATTGGCAAAACGGTGGGAATCAGCCCTGCTTGTAAATGTAGACAATGATACACTGAAACGTTTGCTTGCGAGTCCTGAAGCCATGAAAGCCTTGATGAATATAGAAGGGTTCCGTAACCTGAACAATGACCTTACTACCATCATCAATAAATCCGAGGCCGTTAAAAAGGCAAAGAAAGAAAATCCCAATCCAACCCCAAAGGAGAAAAAGGAAATTTCTGACGAGGAAAAGGAAATGAAGAGTAAACGCAAACAGATTCAAGAGAAACTGATAAAGTTTGCTACTCGTATTCCTGTATTTATGTATTTGACTGACTACCGTGAAAGATGCCTGAAGGATGTCATTACACAGTTGGAGCCAGGTCTGTTCAAGAAAGTTACAGGTTTAAGTGTCGAGTACTTTAATATGCTCTGTTCACTCGGTGTATTTAATGCACCGCTGATGAACGACGCTATCTTCAAATTCAAACGCTATGAAGATGCTAGTCTGACATATACTGGTATCAATAGGCATATAGCAGACGAAGTAGGTGGCTGGGATACTACCATCCGCAAGGAGCAGTATGAAAAACTCTTCTACAATCAGCAATCCTCAATGACAAAGGTAGATTCTGATTCCTATTCAAAAGGTACTGAAACAGTCAATAAAAAACAAACTGAACAAGGAACAACAAAGACCTCACAACCTCATTCTGTACCAGTTGTACAATCTCGCCCTGTAAATGAGCTCACTACTGCGAAGTCACCATCTGTGCAATCAACGAAAGAGGATGGTAATCTCAAAAAACAACTTGAGAAATTAGCGGTTGACAGTACTGTAGTTCATAAGAAGTTTGGCAAAGGAACGGTTGTAAAAATCAATAAGAATGAGAAGTTTATCTATGTCAGATTTACATTAGGAGAAAAGAAGTTTATTTTTCCTGATGCTTTTTTAATGGGATTCCTGAAACTGGAATAATTACAAAAATTAATTAATCTAATAATTAGGGAATTCCGGCTAAAGATTATTTTTCTTATTAAGTACAAAGTAATCTTTCCCTAATTTACATTCTGGAGGAATTTGTAGCGTAAAATCTACTCGTGTGTATGTCCTTTGAGATGATGATAATTTATTGAAAGACCATTTGATCCTATTATACCAAGATTGAATCATTTCTTGAAAGATTTTGTATTTCTTCGGTGTGGTGAAATGATATTTATCCTTTGATGTAAAGGGTATAATAAATGCAAATATGGTGTTGGCTATCGCAAATAAGGCAAAACAATATGGATAATTGTAATTGTTTGTTTTGCGTATTGATACAATCAAATACGGGGCTTCCATTTTTATCTGGGCATCCCCAATAGCAACTATTGGCAACTTACAATACCTTGTTGTCGAATTTATCCAATCAATAGTTTTCCTAAAATCTGCTAAGTATCGTTTATTAACAACACTTACTACATATTTACATAAGCATTTATATACATTTTGAGGAATGTATTTTAGGGTGCTAGCATCTAGTGATAACTGCTCTTTAAAAAAATCTTCTATATTCTCAGGAAATTTTTGTTGCAGTTGTATTGTTATGGTCCCTACATTAGTGTCGCTTTTAGTTGCTTCATTTAATGATAGTTTGAAATTTTTACCAGCGGTTGTTCTAATTCCATTTTTCCCGTGAATAGAATAAATAGTTAAAAGAGATGAAAGCATATTTGCAATGTCCGGCTCTATTGTTCTACTGAATCGTTCATTACAATTATCGCATTCTTCTCTACAGATGATACTTTTGTTCCCAAGGGATTCACTAATAGCATGAGCTGTATTATTAAATGAAACTATTGGAACTTGTTGACCACAAAATCTACATATTCGATTAGATTTATCTGTTTCACCTATATATTGTCTTCGTTTAGCATTGCCATTAAAACTTTGAGTGTAGTACAAAGATGCTATTTGACTAATTGTTTTATCCAAATTAGAGGTCGTATCTTCTATGCCATTTAATTTATCTACTTCATTTCTTAAATGATATAGTAAAATAGTATCATCAATTTTTCCAGGTACAACAATAAATTTGCTATCCTCAGGTATCCTGTCAAATACAGCTTTTATTGCTAAATACTTTCTATTAGCCCTGCTTAGCTCGTCAAATATTTTCAAACGAGACTTGAATTTTTTGCTTGCCACTTGGACTCTCAAAATATCTCCTTTAGTATTAGATTCAAATAAGTAAGAGAAAAACTGATAATCTTTGTATGTTGGTATATTAATATTTAAAAATTGATCAATAAGAGATACGATAGTGATTATCATTGTGAATATTTTTAAGCAAAGATACTATTTTATGTCTTGATAGTAAAAACATATGAGGAATAATCCGTACCTTTATATTCAAAATCATAAATATATAAAATAGTGTACGTATGTATAGGCCGTTTCACATTGTGCTATCTTGCCCATTTGCAGATATATTATCAGATACGTCTATCTCTCCGATTGAGAATAAGGATACCTTATGTATGGTGCAGGATTTCGAAGATGGTGCATGGAGAATTAATGATTTTCTAGACTATATTTGGGATAATGTTGCTCAAACTGCACTAAACCAAGCAGAACGAATGGCATTAGGTAGCCGTCCTTCTTCTATGTTAGTTCGGGCTGCAAAGAATCTTAGAATTACAGACAATGACATCGCCGGTGGAGAAATAGCAGAAATTTTGTTGTATGCTATAATGCGTAATTATTATAACGCGCTTCCTGTTGTGCCCAAAATTTACTATAAGCAGAATGTGAATGATTATGCAAAGGGCGCAGATAGTGTCCATATTGTATTGGAGCCAGGCGATAAATTTTCATTGTGGTTAGGAGAAGCAAAATTTTATGATTCTATAGACGATACACGCTTGACATCAATTGTTACTTCTGTTTATAATACTTTGTCTACTGACAAAATAAAAAAAGAAAATTCTATTATTATTGGCATTAATGAATTATCTACATTAGATATACCCGATAATATAATTTTAGACATAAAGAAACTTTTAAATAAAGATATTTCCATTGACAAAATAAAGCCTTTATTACATATACCTATTCTTATATTACATGAATGCAACATTACATCAAAGGCAACACGACTCGAAGAAAGCTATATAAAATCTATGCGGGATTTTTATATTGATCGGGTTAATTCTTATTTTAAGAAACAAATTGAAAAATGCGCTACAGATGTGTATATGTATTCTGAAATCAAATTTCATTTAATGATTTTTCCTGTTCCAAAGAAATCTAAAATTGTTGAGATGTTTACGAATCGTGCTAATATTTTTAGACTTTAATAATAGTTATGAATGAAGATTTGTTTTATAAGTGTTCAGAAATAAATGATTATCTAATAGATGGAGATGAGCCTAAGGCAAGAGATTTGTTAATTCAACTATTAGATTATGTTGGTAGAAATAATATTCAATACTTCCCTCTGTTGAATTCTCTAATTAGAGAAGTTGGATTGTATCCTTATATGGATGTTAATTCTTCTGAATGGGAAGATGCATTTGTTTACAATCTATTTAAGGCAGACATCGGTTTGAACGAAGAAAAAGTTTTGCATAGAGAACAGTTTAGACTTTTAAGTTCTTTGTTAGCAGGTAAGAATATTGCTGTAAGTGCACCTACTAGCTTTGGTAAAAGTTTTGTTATTGATGCTTTTATTAAATTGCGGAAGCCTAGAAATGTAGCAATAATTGTCCCAACAATAGCATTAACTGATGAAACGCGTAGACGAATATATAAGAAATTTGCAAATGAATATAATATAATAACTACAACCGATATTCCATTAGCAGAAAGAAATATTTTTATATTTCCACAAGAACGAGCACTATGCTATGTAAATAAGATTGATTCGTTAGACATATTGATTGTTGATGAATTTTACAAATCAAGTAAAGATTTTGAAAAAGAAAGATCTGCATCATTGATAAAGGCCATTATAAAGCTAGGTCAAATTGCAAAGCAAAAATATTATTTAGCTCCTAATATAACTAAAATAGAGGATAATCAGTTTACTAAAGATATGGAGTTCATGAAAATGGACTTTAATACTGTTTTTCTTAAAGTTACAGATTATTATCCTCAAATAGGTACTGATACTCAAAAAAAAGGAGAATATTTCTTAAATCTAAATAGAACATTGAAAGGTAAGACTTTAATATATGCTGGATCTTTCTCTAATATAACATCTTTATCAAATTTAATACTAGAAACCTCTCCTAAAATTGATTCAGTATTGTTAAATGACTTTTCTGATTGGTTGGGAAAGAATTACGATTATAATTGGAATCTTACTTTATTAGCTAAACGAGGAGTCGGTGTGCATAATGGTTCATTACATCGTTCATTAAGTCAAATTCAGATTAAATTGTTTGAGGAAAATGAAGGTTTGAATCGTCTAATATCAACATCCTCAATAATCGAAGGTGTTAACACATCTGCAGAAAATGTTATTGTATGGATGACCTCTGGAAGAGGTTTGCAATTTAGTAATTTTGCATATAAAAATCTTATTGGAAGAGCAGGGCGAATGTTTAAACATTTTATAGGGAATATTTATGTTTTGGCTAAAAGACCTAATGATACAGAAACTCAGCTTGCAATACCTTTTCCAGAAGAAATATTAGGAGATTTAGATAAAGAGAAATATGAGAAAATATTAACTCGCGAACAAGTTGCTAAAATAGACGAACATGATAAGGAAATGCTAAACCTTGTTGGAAACGCATATAAAGAGTACAAAAATGATTCTATACTGCAAGCTCAAGATTCTAATTTACTCAAAACCATTGCTCATAAATTGTCCAGCAATCCAGAAGCTTGGGAATGTTTGAAATATTTAAATTATTCAAATCCAGATTACTGGGATGCTGCTCTTTATAAAATATTAAACCTACAGCCAGGCGCTTGGGATGCTAAATATGGTACGTTTGTTGAATTTGTTAAAATATTGTCGGGAAATTGGGAGAAAACTATTCCTGAATTATTACAAGATTTAGATGATATAGGTATTGGTCTAGATACTTTTTTTAGATTAGAGCGTAATGTGTCTTTTAAATTATCTTCATTAATTAGCGATGTAAATATACTTCAAAAAGCAATTCTAAAATCTGATTTTGATTTATCTCCATTTATTTCCAAACTGTCATCCGTATTTCTACCAACAGTTGTTTATCAATTGGAAGAATATGGTCTTCCTAGAATGATAGCAAAAAAGATTCAGAATTCTGGGTTGATTGATTTTGAAGATAAAGGGTTAACTTTGAGTGCTGCCATATCAAAATTTAATACACTAAATGATGAGGATATAATTTCTTGTTCAAAGTTAGAGTCTTTTGAAATCTACATTTACAATTATTTTAAAGATGGGATAACGCAATAACTAAAAAAATCCTATCTTTGTTCTTGGAATAAGAGCGTTCTTTTTCGATAATGCAAAATAGGACAGATAAGGGAATTCTGCTCGTTTCTAAATCGTTACCTGCTTAATAAAGCGATTCGTATAAACTGCTTATTTTCAGAGAATAGGATAAAAGGTGATGCCTAAAGCAGTGGAATGAGATTGGCTTTTCAATGCCGCATCTTTTGGCTATTTTCTTGATGCGCCTGTTTACCATGTCAAGTGAGCCTATATTGAACAGCCGTTTGTCAGTCCTGAACGCCTCATGCCGCTTGATAATCTGCATGGGGATGTCCATCAGCTTGATTTGGAACGGTACGCCCGTCTTCTGGCGTTTCGACACAACCCACGATGCGCCGTTCATCTCAACGATGTTTTCGGTGGTCAGGTTCTTGATGTCCGTGAACGAGATGCCCGTCCAACACCCGAACAGGAACAAATCCCTTGCCAATGCAAAGTTGGGATTGTCCAGCTTGATAGTACTCAACGCCTGAATTTCATCTTCCGTCAGAAAACCTCGCTCCTTGTGGTCGGGGTCAAGGTGGTACATCGCAAACGGGTTTCTCGCTATCTTCCCGTTATAGTGGGCTGCGGTGACAATGTGTTTCAACGGTATGGAATATACACACACGGATGATTGTTCCAGCCCGACCTCGTTGCGCAGGTACAGGCAGTAGTCACGGATGAAGTCCTCGGTCAGTTCATTCATGCCCATGTCCGTCCGTTTGTATTTCTTCTTGATAAACTCCGCAACATATCTCCTGACAATGACATGTTTTAGGTATGTGCGTTTGGAGCGGTCTTTGCCCACCCGTTTGGCGAACGCCTCGTTCTCCTTGTCAAAGGCACGCAACAATGTCTCATACTCCGTGCCGAAACCCTGATAGGCGTTGCGTACCATTTCAGCCGTTACGAACGCCTCACGGTCGGAAAGCCGCTGGTAGTGTTTCGTTATCTGCGCCTTGATGTTGTCAAGGGCATAATTGACCGCCACCGCCTCACGGCTCTTGCCTTTCGCACGGTTACCCTTGGCATCCCAAAGTTCCTTTGAAATACTCTGTTTGCAACTGAACTGTGCGATAGTCCCGTTGATTGTAACCCGTCCCATGATGGGGACAATTCCGTTCTT